>JAUXNJ010000040.1 GCA_030682795.1 Sphingobacteriaceae bacterium | reverse complement strand
CTTGTTTATAAATGGTATCCAGTATGTCAATGAACTTATCTCTCTAAAAGATCTCTTCGCTCTCCAAAATTCCCCTCTGCTTTCCTCAACTCCCGACCATCTGTCGTTCGAAGCGGCTGCAAAGGTACAACTTTTAATTTCTAATAAGCAAACTATTTTTTTAAAAACTTTTTGCTGCTTGATGTGTGAGAACGCCCTTTCGTTAAGGGACTACAAAGGTAAGGCAAGTTTCTTCAAAAGCAAGCCTTGGGCATTAAAAAAAGCCATAAAAAACACAACTTCTGCCGATGCTGCTGAAAACCAAATGGGTTACGGCAGCATTAAAATTGGCCAATCGAGAGCATCACCAAGGTACAAGCAGGAAAAGCTTCCACGCCCGCTGCTTCGAGCGCCTGCATGAGGGCTAAATTTTCGGTACCGGGATTGAAAATTACCCGCTTTGGCTTCAAAGAAAAGATCAAATCCCTGTAATTTTCTTGGTGCGACGGGTTCACATATAAGGTAATGGTGTGCACTTCGGGATGATCGGCTGGCAATTCCTTATAGATAGGTTGTCCATTTACCTCCCCCTCTTGCTTGCCCAACATCAAAATGTCTTCGCCCGCTTCCAATAAACGCAGTGCCGCCAGGTGGCTGTAGCGCTGGGGTTGCTCCGATGCTCCTATAATAAGTGTGGTCATACGTTCAAATATTTTACCGCAGCCAGGGCCGACAACTCGCCATCGATGGCAGCACTCACAATGCCTCCCGCATAACCAGCGCCTTCCCCCACGGGAAAAAGGTTTTCAATTTGGGGATGGGCACGACTGCTAGGGTCGCGGGGAATACGCACGGGCGAGGAGGTCCGGCTTTCGGGCCCCACCAAAATCGCATCGTTCGTATAATAGCTTGGCATGCGTTTGCTGATTTCGCGCAAAGCTTCAGCCATGCGCACCTCTATAAAACGAGGAAACACCTGGTTGAGTTCAACCGACTTCACCCCGGGTCGGTAAGAGCAATCGGGCAAATCGGTCGACAATCGGCCTTTCACAAAATCAAGCATGCGCTGGGCCGGTGCTATTTGCAAGCCTCCGCCTAGTTCCCAGGCCCGGCGTTCGATTTGCTGCTGCAGTCGTAGCATCCCAAAGGCGTCGATCCCTCCAGGCAAGGCATCGGCCAATTGCAGTTCGACCACAAAGCCGGAGTTGGCAAAGGGGTTGTTGCGTTTGCTCGGCGACCAGCCGTTGGTAACGATCTCCTCATTGCCGGTGGCGCAAGGCGCGATGATGCCGCCGGGGCACATGCAAAAGCTGTACACGCCCCTGCCCTGCGCCTGTTGCACGATGCTGTAACTCGCAGGTGGCAGATAATCACCCCGCGCATCGCAATGATACTGGAGTTGGTCGATGAGCTGTTGCGGATGCTCCACACGCACACCTATGGCCAGCGGTTTGGCCTCTATATATATATGTGCAGCGGCGAGCATCTCAAATACATCGCGGGCCGAGTGGCCGGTGGCTAGCAAAACCGTTTGTACAGGCATGCGTGCGCCTCCCTGCAGCTGCAGTGCGCTGATGCGGTTGTTGGTGCGTTCGAAAGCCGTTACCCGGGTGCCGAAATGAATCTCCCCCCCGCAGCTTATTATAAACTCCCGCATTTTTTCAATGATGCCGGGCAGCTTGTTGGTGCCCACATGCGGATGCGCATCTAACAAAATGGTATCGGGCGCGCCAAACCACACCAGCTGCTGCAGCACCTTGCGGACATCACCCCGTTTTGAAGCGCGGGTATAGAGCTTGCCATCGGAATAGGTGCCTGCGCCCCCTTCTCCAAAGCAATAATTCGAATCGGGGTCCACCAAGCCTTCGCGGGTAATGCGCACGAGGTCGCGGCGACGGTCGCGCACCGACTTGCCCCTTTCGAGCACCACCGGCTTCTTGCCTTCGGCAATGCAGGCAAGGGCGGCCCAGAGTCCACCAGGACCCGCACCTATAATATGTACCTCTTCGGCCGTGCCCACTTGCTGTGCGGGCTGCTCATAAGGAAGGTCGGGGCCTTCAGCCGGCACTACCAATACCCGTACTTTCACCGTACGACCGCGTGCATCGATGCTGCGGCGGTACAAGCGATGTCCGCGGTGCGGACCAAAAGGCGGGTTTTTAGCGAGATAATCGGCCAAGGCGGCTTCATCAAAAGCCACTTCGGGCGAAAGTACCAGTTCTTTTTGCTCCATGATGTTGATAAGGAGGTGGTTATAAACAGCTTATCCACCAAAAAGGCAGGGCTGTAGATAAGTCCACCAAAAGCGAAGATACAGGCTTGCTTGCTGATTGAAAACGGTGGGAAGATATTTACTGGCTTTTTGTTGGTTCGTGGGGCAAAAGGGCGGTAATATTGCAGTTATGGAAGAGCGCAACATGCCGATGGCCGTCACCTCATCGGTGGGTAATAGAAAAACAAGGATTCCCGACAGTCATTCAGTGAGTGCAGGCAAGCTGCCCCCGCAGGCCATTGACCTGGAAGAGGCCGTTCTAGGGGCTTTGATGCTCGAAAAAGAGGCTTTGTCGCAAGTAATCGACATCCTCCAGCCGGCAGTTTTTTATGTAGAGAAGAACCAGCATGTTTTTCGCGCCATCCAAAAGTTGTTCGAACAGTCGAAGCCGGTAGACCTGCTCACTGTAACCCAGGAGCTGCGGCAGTTGGGCTTGCTCGACAAAGTGGGCGGGGCCTTTTACATTGCAGAGCTCACCAACCGGGTGGCTTCGGCGGCCAACATCGAATTCCATGCCCGTATCCTCTTAGAAAAATACATCCTGCGCGAGTTGGTGCGCATCTCAAGCGACATCACCAAGCAGGCTTTTGAAGAAACCACCGACGTATTTGAGCTGCTCGACAAGGCCGAAACCGATTTGTTTGCGGTAGCTGAGCAAAACATCCGCCGAAACAGTGAAGGCATGAGCACCCTCGTGGCCAAAGCCATCAAACAAATTGAGGCCATTGGTCAACAGGAAGAAGGACTTTCGGGTGTGCCTTCGGGCTTTACCGATATGGACCGCATGACCAACGGCTGGCAACGCGGCACGCTGAACATCATCGCCGCCCGTCCCGCCATGGGTAAAACCGCCTTTGTATTGAGCCTGGCCCGTAACGCCGCCGTAGATTTCAAGAAGGGTGTGGCCTTCTTCTCCCTCGAAATGGGCGCCATAGAATTGGTGAATCGTTTGATTTCGGGGGAAGCCGAGATTGAAGCGGAAAAAATCAAAAAAGGCAAACTGGAAGGTCACGAATGGACCCAACTCAACACCAAAGTGGCTAAGCTGTCAGAGGCTCCTTTCTTTATTGACGATACCCCGCAGCTTACCTTGTTTGAATTGCGCGCGAAGTGCCGGCGTTTAAAAGCACAACACGACATTCAATTAATCATTATCGACTACCTGCAGCTCATGAGCGGCGGTCCAGAAAATGCCGGTGGCAACCGCGAACAGGTAATTGCGAGCATTTCGCGCGGCCTCAAAGCCCTCTCAAAAGAACTCAGCGTGCCAGTGATTGCACTTTCACAGTTGAGTCGCGCCGTGGAAACCCGGGGTGGCGACAAAAAACCGCAGCTCTCCGACTTACGTGAATCGGGCTCTATTGAACAAGACGCCGATATGGTGATGTTTATTTACCGTGGCGACTATTACGGATTAGAACCAGAGATTCCTGGCTCTTCGCAAATCATCATTGCAAAGCACAGAAACGGTCAAACCGGTGAAGTGAACCTGAAGTTCATCGATAAATACGCCAAATTTGTGAATTTGGAAACCGATTTCAGCGCCTTTGGGGCTCCTTCGGCCATACCTTATGGCGGCTATGGTGGAGGCAGCGGCAGCGATCAGCAAGCCAATGTACGTGTGATGCCTTCTAAAATGAACAATTTCGGCAACGAAGAAGCTCCTTTTTAAATCTGAACATGCAATCCTTAAGCCAGCGGCTACCTTCGGATTGGCGACTCGCGTTGGCACCAGCTTTATCGGCGCCCAGCTTTATACAACTCCAACAACGCTTGGCAGCGGCTTATGCGGCAGGCGAAAGTATTTATCCCGAGGCCAACCAGCTATTCAAAGCCTTTGAACTTTGCGCTTTAGATAAGGTTAAAGTGGTTATCCTTGGCCAAGACCCCTACCACGGCCCGGGTCAAGCCCATGGCCTCAGCTTTTCAGTCCCCGATGGCCTGCCTTTCCCGCCATCACTGCGAAACATCTTTAAAGAGTTAGAAAGTGATTTGGGCATTCCAGCACCCAATTCTGGCAATTTGGAACGCTGGGCAGCACAAGGAGTGCTTTTGCTTAATAGCATACTCAGCGTACAGGCGCAGGCTGCTGGCTCGCACCGAAGCTGGGGCTGGGAGCCTTTTACAGATGCCGTTTTAGCGGCAGTTAGTAAGCAACAAAATCGGGTGGTTTTTTTACTCTGGGGAAATTTTGCGATACAAAAAGCAGGCATCATTGATTCGAACAAACACCTGGTTTTAACGGCCCCGCACCCTTCCCCGCTTTCGGCTTACAAAGGCTGGTGGGGCAGCAAACCTTTCTCCCAAACAAACAAATGGCTGATCAACCAAGGTCAATCAGCCATTTTATGGTAAGTAACGTTACCTTACAAATCTGAAGAGGCGTCCTTCTTTTCTTTTGGCTTACGCATACCGAATACCAAATTAGCGCCTACACGTACGTTAAAAGAGGAAACATTTCCTTGGTTATTCAAAGCCAGGAGGTTATCAGCAACTGTATACACCTGCAAAGGTCCCAGCTTAACAGCCAAAGCACCGCCTAAATTATCAAAAGTGCCTTGGGCAATGGTATAGTTACCACGCAGAAATAAAATATTCCAGATTTTGAATTGTGCAAAGGCCGTAAAGGCATTGAAGTTTTCGTTGAAGTATAAATTCCTAGAGTAAATGCCACCAATAAAAGTGTTTGGTAACACCTCGTAAGATGCACTCAAGATATATCGTGAATTCATGCGCGTAGTAAAGGCCTTGCCATCTACTTCCTGTATGTTAAAACCACTTAGGAGAGAATCTGTGATGCCTTCGAAAGGACTACCACCTTCATCGTCTCCACCTACAGTTACCTCACCACCTCGATAGGTAAAATCCTGCTCCTCGCTCACATAACTCCGCAGCGAATTAGACCAATTAATGCTACCTAAATCAGTGCCACTGAATGAAATCATTACCTTTTTCACAGGCTTGTAGGTGAAGCCAAAATCAAAGGCAAGTCCGGTGTTTCCACTACTTGGAGCCCATTCGTTCACATTAAAACCTGTACCCGCAGCATCACCAAAAATGCCCAACGACTGATCAAGCCTTGCAAAACCTGCAGTATTGTAGCGCAAATCGCTGGTAATACGTACACTGTCCTGATCCCAATAAATCTTGCCTCTTGAATACTCTGTGCTCGTACCAATGAGTCCATTAATGAATTTCACACGTCCACCAACACTTAACTTTTCGTTGATCTCCCGCCCAAAACCAAGGTGATAAGCCACATAGCTTTGGATATTGATGTCTATACCATCTAAAGAGATTGGGTTATTTTGGAAATAAGGGCTTGTGGTGCCTTCCTGTGCCAATCTCAACAA
Source organism: Sphingobacteriaceae bacterium (assembly GCA_030682795.1). GTDB lineage: Bacteria > Bacteroidota > Bacteroidia > UBA7662 > UBA7662 > PNNG01. The sequence goes on along the minus strand of JAUXNJ010000040.1, from coordinate 236,667 downwards.
ATCAACTGGCAGGCGAATACCTGTTTGTAAACCCTGATACACCCCCATGCTAATGAAGTTCTTCTTTTTGATGCGGACACCAAAATGGAACAATTCGGCTTGCTGTTCGATGTTAAACCCGAAAGTACCGCCCGCACGCTCATTGTACAATTTACTAAAATCTAACATGGAGCTATCGCCAACTTCCTTGATAATATCATCAAGCACAAAAGTAGGGTTGTAGTAATTTACGTATACGCTAGGCAGCGCAATAAAAAAACGAGATTGCGGCAACAAGCCGGGGTTCGTATAAGTAGATTGAGGCACACCTGTAAACTGGTGCATACCTAAATTAAATTGAGCGTTGGCGGTAAATGATGCCGCCATTAATAAAATGCCAAGTATGTATGTTTTCATAATAAGTTCGGTTTCGGTTAGAGCAAATCCCCAATACGTAATGTCGCCTCTACACCCAATTTCATAATAATGTTGTAATCGGTGTATATTTTAACAACTTGACGGCCTCCTGGAATTTGCGCTGTACTCATTGCTAAGCGTAACACCATTTTTTTTGCTCGTTTGATGTCTGGCATAGCCGCCCTGGATAGCAGTACCTCCGAGGTGCTGTTGTTTGGCCCAGTTACCCTACCACTTGCATCTACAGGAGCTGCAAGCACTAAAGGAGCACTCAAGGAATGTACTGTCGCATCGGCAGAATCTAAAAATGTTAATTCTACCACCAAGTCAAAGGGGAACCTATTTTCACTTTTAAACCGCAATTTGGCCTCTAAAACACCATTTAAGGTTTCTGCTGCATTAAAATCAGACGTATCCCCAAAACCAATGCCATTGGCACTCAACTCAAATGGCAAATCCGCCTCCAATCCTATTTTAATGCTACTCGTATTGGCAATAAAGTTAGGCCCTTGGTTACCATTTGGATTAAGCACAATTAAACCACCTGTGGTTAAGGTATCTGGAGGCAAGCTTAAAAGCTGAGCCAATTGTGAATTCATATTGTTGTAGACCAATGAACCCGAGGCCGTATTGCCGGGAACAGTTGGAAAAGGCATGGTTTGGGCAGGCGCATTTAAACTAACGCTTTGCCCAGCTACCGTTTTGCCTTCCATATCTAAGGTCAACTGAATAGGTGCACCAATCGAATTCACCACATTCAAATTGATATTCGGATTTGCTAAGAAAATACTGCCGCCTAATTCTTTCAAAAAAGACAGGTTTAAATCTAAGCTGCTCTCACTAATTTGGATGTTCTTCTGTCCAAAATACCCTCGAACCAAATCAAAAGCGATGTTATTAATACCATAACTTACCGTTAATTGGTTCGAAGAATCAATAGGTTGTAATGAATTTGAACTTACGAGCGCAGCTTGCACTATCACAGGCAGGATATTATAAGGCTGCTGTGCATCTGTGGTTAAGTCAAGCACCGCACCAGCCAAGCTGATCGACTCATTGGTGGTGGAGTTTGGTAAAATATTGATGGTTCGCTGAATAGGCACATTGTTAATACGAATGGCAGGAAGGTTGATGTCAATGCGAATGGCTTCAGAAATAGAAGAAACGAAAGAAAAATCCACCGAACCTGTCGACAAATCAACCTGGTACAATTCCTCATTATCACTGGTAGCGAAGTCCACCCGGTTGGTGTCGGCACTGAAATCTTGTGAAGGAATACGTACAATGCCATTAACTACCTCCAAGGTATCGCCTGCTATGCTGATGGTGAGGGACTGCGTACCACTCATGAGCACTGTTGCCGGCGCAGTACCAGCCGAAGAAATTTTGACAATACCAAAGTCGATGTTGTTTTGCATGGTTCTTCCAGCCAAAACAATCGACCTCACCTGCGAAGTATTTGGTCCGATATTACCAAAGCGTGCAACACCCAAGGGCGTAGTAGAACCTGTATTTCTCAACTCCAAAACCACCGAGTCAAGGGTAGTAGGATAGCCGTTTTGGAGGGTGATGTTCAGCGCCCCTCTTGAAAATGTAACTTGAGAAAAATCATTTATCTGTGGTAAATTGTAAGTACCACCGCTTTGTTCAGGGATCGGCGGAAAGGGTGTTGGAATGCCTAAAGCAATGCCTTGGTTAATGGCACTGGCGGTAGTTGGATTCAAATTATTCACCAATTGCTGTAACTGAACAGTTTGGGAACTTCCAAAATTATCGATACTGATAGCTCCCAACTTAAGCTGTTGGGTTGAAGGAGCCTGAGCAGGAATTTCTAGAATTTCTCCAACACTTTGCTCTGCTATACTATCGTTGCGAAAAACGATTTTAATAGAGCTGTCAGGATTAATGGTTAGGGTTGAGTCGTTTTTCAACAAATTTGCCAAGGTAATGTTAAAGGTACCTATCGGCAAACCAAAACCCGGTGTCCAATCAGGCTTCATGAACCTATTAGGGTTGTATTTGTCTTTAAGACAGCTACTTAAGACAAACACTCCAAGAAAAAGCATGGCGCTTGTCTTCAAGAATGAAGTATAATTTGATTTCATAAGCTTAGTTTCGCGTAGATTTGCACTCAAACATACGATTTGAGGCGTTAGTAGCCAAAAATCAGATGACAAAAATCGAAATAATACCCTAAACAGGGTATGCTATCCTGTTAAATAATGATGAAATCTACCGCAGCAGTACTGATTGCCTTGGGTATTGGCATGGGTGCCTTTGGCGCACATGGCTTGAGGCCTATTTTAGAAACCCGGCCCATGGAGGTTTACGAAACAGCCGTTTTTTACCTGCTTACGCAGGCCATAGGACTCTTATGGTTAAGCCATTTGAAAGTAGCCGCTCGTTTACTAATTGGCGGTCTGTTGCTTTTTTCAGGCTCCTTGTTTTTACTAAGTACGGCCTCCTTACACGGCCTGCCAGTACAGTGGCTCGGTCCCATCACACCCGTAGGGGGTTTACTGCTGATGGCCGCCTGGTTACAAGCTGCTTTTGAGTTTTCAAAAACGAAAAAAAGCTAAACACACCTTTGAAAAGGGAATATTAACTAAATTCGGCCTTTTACCGAAAGCTATCGCATGGATCTTCTGTCGAAAAGAATTACCGAACTCACTGAGTCACAAACCCTAGCCATGGCGGCGCGCAGTCGCGAATTAGCGGCCAAAGGCATCGACGTTATCAATTTAAGTTTGGGGGAACCCGACTTCCTCACGCCAGAGCATGTGCGCGAGGCTGCTAAATTGGCCATCGACCAAGGTTTTTCTTTTTATACGCCCGTTGCAGGTTATGCCGATACCCGCGAAGCCGTGGTTCAAAAGTTAGCGCGCGACAATGGTTTACAGTATACCGCCGACCAAATTGTTACCAGCACTGGTGCTAAACAGTCGATCATCAACGTATTGCTTTGCTTGCTAAACCCTGGCGATGAAATCATCATTCCTACTCCCTATTGGGTAAGCTATTTGAGCATGGTGCAATTGGCCGAAGGAAAAGCCATATTGGTTCCAGCGGGTGTGGAGCAGGATTTTAAAATTACCCCCGCTCAGCTCGAAGCGGCCATTACTCCAAAAACAAAGGCTTTCCTGTTCTCCTCCCCTTGCAATCCCACCGGATCGGTGTATACCAAAGAGGAGCTGGAAGGACTTGCCGCTGTATTTTCCCGCTACCCACACATCACCGTGATTTCCGACGAAATCTACGAATACATTAATTTTGACGGCCAACACCACAGCATTGCTGCCATTGGGGATATGATTGAGCGCACCGTGGTGGTGAATGGCTTGTCAAAGGGCTTTGCCATGACCGGCTGGCGTTTTGGCTACATTGCCGCCCCACTCGAAATTGCCAAGGCCTGTGTGAAGCTCCAAGGCCAATTTACCAGTGCTACCAGTAGCATCACCCAAAGGGCAGCCATCGCGGCGCTTACGGGCGACCTCGCTCCTACTTTTGAGATGCGGGAGGCTTTTCGCCGCCGCAGAAAACTGGTGCTGGATGGTTTAAATAAAATCCCTGGTCTACGCTGCAACCAACCCACAGGCGCTTTTTATGTATTTCCAGAAGTGAGTGGTTTTTTTGGCAAAAAATACGGCACCTACAACATTCAGAATGCCGATGACCTGGCCACCTATTTATTGGTAGAAGGCCATGTGGCTGTAGTAACCGGCGAGGCTTTTGGCGCACCTAATTGCATTCGTTTATCGTACGCTACCAGCGACCAAAAGCTTGAAACCGCCATGGAGCGCATGCAAAAAGCACTCGGGAATCTTCAATAAAATGACCAAGGCAGCTCTAGCAGACTTTTTCAATCAATTACCAAAGCTCAAGGTGGTGGTAGTTGGCGACGTAATGGTAGATGCTTACGCCTGGGGTTTTACCGAGCGCATGTCGCCTGAGGCCCCAGTGCCTGTACTGCAAATCCGCCAAACTGAATACCGCTTGGGTGGGGCCGCCAATGTGGCACTAAACTTACAAGCCATGGGGGTTCAAACCGAGCTACTCAGCGTTTGTGGGGAAGATGCTGCCGCCAAGCATTTATTTGGCTGTTTGGAACAAGCCCTGCTGCCAACTACCGGCCTCATTCAAAGCAAGGCGCGCCCTACAACACTCAAAACCCGCATCATGAGCGGACAGCAACAGCTGCTGCGCATTGATGATGAAAGTTTAGAAGAACTCGACACAGCCACCTCCGCCCTACTCCTTCAGCAGGTTGAAAAAGCCTTGAACGGGGCAGATGCGTTGATTTTACAAGACTACGACAAAGGCGTTTTGAGCAGCAGCAACATCGCTGCGATCCTCCAATTGGCGCGTCAAGCGGCGGTGCCAGTGGCCGTAGACCCCAAAAAACAGCATTTTTTCGACTATAAAAACGTGGCCTTGTTCAAGCCTAACCTCAAAGAGTTGGCAGAAGGACTGGGGCGCAGTCTTTCGAAACACAACCTCGAACAAGTGGCCTTAGCCGCCACAGAGCTACAAGCACGCATTGCTGCAGAGGCGGTCTTACTCACCTTGTCGGAAGCCGGCGTGATGTACCGCAGCGCCCTTGCCAATGGCCACCTACCCGCCCATCTGCGAAGCATCGCCGATGTTTCGGGCGCAGGAGATACGGTTATAGCCGTGGCAGGCTGTTGTTTAGCAGCCAACCTGCCGCTACCCATGCTGGCTGATTTATCGAACTTAGCTGGTGGACTTGTTTGTGAGTCCTTAGGTGTAGTTCCGATAAAAAAAGATAAATTGCTGCACGAAGCACTTTTAATTGCAAAACATTAAGTGGGACTGCTCGCTACCCGGGAAAAAATACTGCTATTTGTTTACCAAAACAAAGAGCCAGTGCTGCGCGCCCTCAGTTGGCTGCGTACCCTTGCTAGTTTATTGGTGCTCACGGTGTTCTTGTATTATTACGGCTTTCCACACCCCCCAGAAAGACTAAATTTATTGGTGGGCATTACCAAATCAATCTTTGGCTTTTTTGTACTGAGCTACGTCATCCGGGTTATTTTCGCCATTCATTCATGGCAATACATCCGCAATTCCTTGTTTGAGGCCGCCCTGATTGTGCTCTTGCTTTTCGACATCATCAGTGTTTTTTTATTTGGATTTAATGCCCTTGAAAACCTCTTCTTACGCTTAAACATCGAAAACTTTACCCCCTTTTACATCCTGTTTATCCAAAGTTACTTATTGCTGTTGGTGGGATTAGAAGTAACCAAAGTAAGCACCAGCATACCAAGCATCAAACTCAAACCAGCCACTACCTTTATATATTCATTTTTACTGCTTTTATTGATAGGTACCGGGTTGCTCATGCTCCCCGAAATGACCACCGCCAAAGGCAGTATGCCCTTTATCGATGCCTTGTTTACGGCAGTAAGTGCGGCTTGTGTAACTGGATTGGCCGTGGTAGATACGGCTACCTATTTTACCTTCAAAGGTCACCTGGTAATCCTTTTGCTGTTTCAATTAGGAGGCATTGGCATCCTCACCTTTGCCACCTTTTTCGCCCTTTTCCTCAAAAAAGGCGTGGGCATTAGTCATCAAGCCATGATTCGCGATTTTATGTCGGAAGACAGTCTGTTCAACGCCAAAGGCATGTTGCGACAAATCGTAGTGTTCACCTTATTGATTGAAAGTATTGGCGCCTTCCTCCTTTATTTACTGTGGGATGTGAATGCACCTTTTTACGACGATACAGGAGAGATGATTTTTCAATCAGTTTTTCATGCCATTAGCGCCTTTTGTAATGCTGGCTTTTCATTGATGAGCAATGGTTTAAATCAAGACTATTTACAAAATGCCTACATACTCCACATTGTAATTGGTGTGCTGATCATTTTTGGCAGCTTGGGCTTTCCAGCCATGCGCGATATTTTTGGCATAAAAAACATCCGTGCGCGTATGGCGGCGCCTTGGAAACGCTGGAAGCTGTCGACTCGCATTGCCGTTTGGGCCAGTTTTGCTTTGATTATTTTTGGCATGGTGGTGTTTTATTTGCTAGAGTATAATGGCGTACTTGCTGGAAAAAGTAGCTTTGAGCGTTTTGTCATTGCCTTTTTTCAATCCGTTACCACCCGTACTGCCGGCTTTAATACAGTTGCCATTGGCGCGCTGAGCACACCCACTGCCATTTTATTTATCTTTTTGATGTTCATTGGTGCTTCCAGCGGTTCTACCGGAGGAGGTATCAAAACCAGCACCTTTGTGCTCATTTTTCTATCTGTAATCACCACCATTCGTGGCAAAAAAAGTTTAGAACTCGGAGGACGCTCTATCTCGTTTGACTTGCTCAACAAAGCCTTTACTATTTTCATCTTCTCGGCCACCTACATCCTCATGGGCACCTTTTTCTTGGCTTATTTTGAGCCAAAAATGTCGGTGCTCGACTTGGTGTTTGAGCAAGTATCTGCCTTTTGTACCGTGGGACTTACCCGCGGCATTACACCCGATTTAAGCACGCCAAGCAAATTAATTCTGATTTCATCGATGTACATCGGTCGCGTAGGCACGCTCACCTTGGCCTTCGCCTTGGCTTCTCGCGTAGACTCCACCAATTACCGCTATCCCAAGGCGCACATCCTGGTGGGTTAATTAAAACGGATGGCCTCCACCGGGTCCATGCGCGAAGCCCGTAAAGCCGGCAACAAGCCCGCTATCACGCCAATAACCACCGATACCGTCACCGCCAATAGGATGTTACCCAACGTGAGCGTGAGCTCTGTATCGAAGCCGTAAGTGGCAATGAGGGTCATGATCCATACAACAAGCAAACCCAACACCCCACCCATCAAACTCAACACTACCGACTCTATTAAAAACTGCAGGAGGATAAAGTAATTTTTAGCACCAAGGGCCTTTTGAATACCGATTTGACTGGTGCGTTCGTACACCGATACAAACATGATGTTGGCAATGCCAAAGCCCCCCACTAAAATCGAGAAGCCGCCTACCAACCAGCCTATCACGGTCAAAGCACTAAAAAGCTGTCCAAGCTGGTTGGCCAAAAACGATATCTGATTCAGCGCAAAATTATCTTCCTCTGTGGGCCGAATCCGCCGAATGGCACGCATATGGCCCGTTAACTCGGCTTTCAACTCAGCCACAGGAATCCCCGATTTGGGCTGAACCATGATGATGGGATAGAGCCTCCCGAAATCCCCCCCTCGCACACGTCGCACCATATTGATCGGCACCAAAAACTCATTGTCAATGCTCATATTGATGGCATTGTTGCCTTCTTGCGCCAGCACCCCAATCACGGTAAGCTTTTGCCCCATCACCAACACTTGTTTGTTGGTAGGGTCAATGTTGGGAAAAAGCGCATCGGCTACCGAGGCTCCGAGCACCACTACGCGACTTCCGAGTTGGGATTCGTTGGGACTAAAATAGCGGCCTTTCGAAATCTCAAACTCGCGCAGCACCTGGTAATCGTGCGAAACCGCCTTAACCGTAGCGCTATTTAGCGATAAATTACCAGCCTTGGCTACCCCGCCATTTACATTGGTAGTCATGGTCATAACCCGCGCCGTTTGCGTACGGTCCTGCAGCATCTCAAACTCCTTATAACTGGCTACTGGCCTGTTCATGTACTTCCACCAGGGGTAGCTAGAGCCAAATTGCCATGGCCATTTTTCGAGATACACCACATCATCGCCCAGCGAAGAAAGGCTACTGCGGATGCGCATTTCCCAAGAATCCACAAAAGTAAAAACTGAAATAACAGCAAAAATGCCGATGGTAATGCCTAAGAGCGATAAAACAGTACGCAAGCGATTGCCCCACAATGCGGACAAAGCAAACAAAAAGCCTTCTCGAACGAGTTTAAGTATCATATAAAGAAGGGCAATTTACGGCCCTTTCACCGATATCGCAAAGAGCTATAAAAGCATTGGTGTTAATTTTTATAAAAGCGTATCTTTGCCAGCTTGTAAGGAATAATATACCGCATGAAATTATCCGAGTTTAAATTCGACCTACCCAGCAGTTTAATAGCCGCCAATCCAACTCCCAACCGCGATGATTCTCGCTTAATGGTGCTTAATCGCAAAGATGGCAGCATCGAGCACAAGCATTTTCGCGATATTCTACAGTATTTTACCGACGGAGACGTAATGGTTTTTAATAACACCCGTGTTTTCCCTGCCCGTATGTATGGCAATAAGGAAAAAACAGGCGCCAAAATCGAAGTCTTTTTACTGCGCGAACTCAACAAACAAATGCGTTTGTGGGATGTATTGGTTGATCCAGCCCGTAAAATCCGAGTTGGCAATAAACTGTATTTCGGTGAAAACGACGCCTTGGTAGCCGAGGTCATCGACAATACTACTTCTCGTGGTCGCACCATCCGCTTTTTGTTTGATGGCAGCGATGAGGAATTAACCGCTGTGCTCGACTCTTTAGGAGAAACACCTATCCCTAAGCTTCTCGGAAGAGATGTGATTGCCGACGACCGCGAGCGTTTCCAAACCATTTACGCCAAGCATGTAGGGGCTGTTGCCGCTCCATCGGCAGGTTTGCACTTTAGCAGAGAACTTATGAAGCGCTTGGAGATCAACGGTGTAAACTTTGCAGAGATCACCTTGCATATAGGCTTGGGTGCCTTTCGTTCGGTTGAAGTAGAAGATTTAACGAAGCATAAGTCTGAAAGCGAAAATTTTGAAGTTGATCAGTTGGCTTGCGACACCGTGAATGCGGCCATTGACGCGCGTCGACGCATTTGCACCGTTGGTACTACCAGCATGCGCGCCGTAGAAAGTGCTGTTTCGGCGAATGGACATATGAAGCCGGTGAGTGGCTGGACAGACAAGTTTATCTTTCCTCCCTACGAATTCAGCATTGCCAACAGCATGATTACCAATTTCCACCTCCCAGAATCTACTTTGTTGATGATGGCCAGTGCTTTTGCAGGCTACGACAATCTCATGAATGCCTACAAAGTGGCCATGAAAGAGAAATATCGATTCTTCACCTATGGCGATGCGATGTTGATCATCTAAGAAGGCCTCGAACCCAATTTGAAATCCCGCTTCGGCGGGATTTTTTTTGCCTAAACCCCGCCCCATCCGAGGCGCAGTTTGTACGTAATTTATGAGCCATTGGCTGCCAAGAATTAGTTTTTAAATGCGTGTTGCAACGTCTAAAAAAACGCTAATATTGTTGCCTAATTCAGCGCTGCCATGAGCACCGAAATCATCATCGCCTTTTTAACACTCACCTTCTTAGAGGTCATTTTAGGCATCGACAACATCATCTTCATCTCCATTGTCACCAACAAACTTCCCGCCGAGCAACAACCCCGCGCGCGACTCATAGGTTTAAGTCTTGCCATGGTGTTCAGGGTGCTACTGTTGCTCGGTATCAGCTGGCTCATTGGTTTTAACCAGCCATTATTCACGGTGATGGAAATGCCTTTTAGTGGACGCGATTTGATCTTATTGGCAGGCGGCTTGTTCCTTCTTGGCAAAAGCACCATGGAAATTCACCACAAGGTGGAAGGCATTGAAGACAGGCCTGGTATTGAAACTGGTAAAAAAGCATCCATGGGTAGCATCCTCTTTCAAATTGTACTGCTCGATTTGGTATTTTCCTTCGATTCGATCCTTACCGCCATTGGCCTCACCACCAATATCCCGGTCATGATTGCTGCGGTAATTGTCTCCATCATTATTATGATGGTATTTGCCAACCGCATCAGCAACTTCATCAACCAGCATCCAAGCTTGCAAATTCTGGCTTTGTCGTTTTTAATGTTGATTGGCTTCATGCTGGCCATCGAAGCCTTTGAGCAACATGTGCCCAAGGGCTACATCTACTTCGCCGTGTTTTTTTCGATGCTGGTAGAAGTACTGAACATGCGATTGCGTAAGAAAACTGAAGTAAAAACGGGCAACGGTGCCGACTAACCGCTGTGTAGCCTGAGGTCTCGAAACAACTTCCGCAAGGCCAAAAAAAATCCCGCTGTTGCGGGATTTTCATTTAATATTCGTCTTCATTAAAGAAGAAATCGTCTTTCGTCGGGTAGTCCGGCCAAATCTCTTCGATGGTTTCGTAAGGCTCTCCATCATCTTCGAGCTCTTGCAGGTTTTCGATCACCTCCAAGGGTGCACCAGAACGAATGCCGAAATCAATGAGTTCTTCCTTGGTTGCGGGCCACGGGGCATCTTCCAAATGTGAAGCCAATTCTAAGGTCCAGTACATAGCTTTTTCTTTTAATATTTTCGCAAATATAGATTTATCATTGAAAGTTCCACCTAAGAACTTCATTACGTTACGTTTATTTTTTCAACCGAAGTGAATAACTTCTTATTTCCGGGCCGGTTGCCAAAGAATTTCTTCGTTTCCAGCCGTTACGCATAGGTTTCGGGCCAGGGTGAAGAGATAGTCGGATAATCGATTTAAATATTCCAACAAATGTTGATTTACGGCTTCGTGCTCCGAAAGGGCTACCACCAAACGTTCGGCTCTCCTGCACACGCAACGTGCCAGGTGGGCAGCTGAGGCAGGATGATTGCCGCCAGGCAACACAAAGTTCTTGAGCTCAGGCAAAGTAGCTTGTAATTGATCGATGCCATCTTCCAGGGCCTTTGTAAAAGCAGGATCAAACTCGGGCAGCTGCATGCGCGACTTCTCTGGATCGGCTGCCAAGTGCGAACCCATCACAAAAAGCTGGTTTTGGATGTTATTGAGCAAGGCATCGGTGGTTGGCTCGAGACCGTAGGCCCGGAGCATCCCCATCCAGCTATTGAGCTCATCTACAGTGCCATAACTTTCAATGCGAATATGAGCTTTCGACACCCGCACCCCGCCAATGAGCGAAGTTTGGCCCTGATCGCCAGTCTTGGTATAAATTTTCATGCTTTGTCTTTCAAACGTATGACGTTGTTGTTTAAGCCATCACTTTCCACCAAACCATCCCGCAAACGAACGATGCGGTGGGCATGCCGGGCAATGTCTTCCTCGTGAGTAACAAGAATGATGGTGTTTCCGTTTTCATGAATTTCTTCAAAAAGCGCCATGATCTCGTAAGAGGTTTTGGTATCGAGGTTACCGGTGGGTTCGTCGGCGAGGATGATGCTGGGATTGTTTACCAAGGCCCGGGCTACAGCCACACGCTGGCGCTGGCCGCCCGATAATTCATTGGGCTTGTGGTGCACCCGATCTTGCAGGCCCACCAAACGCAACATTTCATTGGCCCTATCGAGGCGGTCGCTCTTGCTTACCCCCGCATATACCAACGGCAAGGCCACATTTTCGAGGGCAGTAGAGCGCGGCAAAAGATTGAAGGTTTGAAAAACGAAGCCGATTTCTTTGTTTCTGATCTCAGCTAATTGTTCGTCGTTCATGCGGCTTACATCGGTGCTGTTGAGGATGTATTGGCCTTTGCTCGGCGTATCTAAACAACCAATGATGTTCATGAGGGTGGATTTGCCCGAGCCCGAAGGTCCCATCAGCGCCACATATTCATTGCGATTGATGTTTACGCTGATCGATTTGATGGCGTGAATTTCCTCCATGCCCATGATGTATCGTCGACCGATGTCGGTAAGCCGGATAATTTCTTGCATAACACTATTTGTCTATCACCTTTGGAACGCGGAAAAAGTCGCTATCGCGCTTTGGGGCGTTTTTCAAAGCAGCTTCATGGTCGATTACCTGCATCACCTCGTCCTTGCGCAGCACGTTGTGGTCGCTATTCATATAAATAAGCGGTTCTACCTCGGCAATGTCGAGCTCGTTGAGCTTTTCGGCAAACTCCAAAAAGCGGTTCATATCGTCGAGCATCTTGCCTTTGGTGGCCTCGTCAAACTCCAAACGCGCGAGGTGCGCCAGGCGATCTACTGTGTTCAAATCAATTTTCATGATAGGATTTTAAAGTTTTGTCGATGATTTCATGCGTGCGCTGCCGCAGCAATACTTCATCAAAATTTACATCGGCAGGAAAAATGGGGGCATGCACCACTACCCGTGATAACCGTGGGGAAAGTGCCGGCCATTTTTCATCCGCCAATATTTGCCAGTTGTCGACCAAAGATACCGGAACAACCGGAATGTTGTTAGCAATGGCCAGTCGAAAGGCACCTGATTTAAAAGCTTTTAACATTGGCGCTCCCGGCAGGATGCCGCCTTCTGGAAAAATCATGATGTTGCCCCCCCTTTTCACCCGGTCCATGGCTTGTTCAAAGGCCCGGTGCGAACCCCGCCGGTGTCCCCGAGGCACAGCGATGTCGATGGTGCGAAAAAACAATCCAAATAAGGGTATTTTCGACAATTCGTGCTTGGCCATAAAATGCGAGGTACCCGGCACCGCTGCCGCTAAAATGGGAATATCGAGGTAGCTGGTGTGATTGGCGCAGTATATATAAGGTGTACGACGCTTGAGCTTAGCTTCATGCTGCACCCGCAAACGCAGTCCAATACCCGCAAATAAAAACCAAGCCCAGGCCACCCGCAAACGGTGCGCCCAAGGATGCGCCCTTGGAATACGCAGTAAAACAGCATATAAGGGGTACTGCAATAAAAAGCTCACAACAAACAACAACAGGAACCAAAAGGTCCAAAGTTGACCAAGCCGTTTTTTCAGGGTTTTCATGCAGCTGCAAAGCTACTAAATCGACGTTAATTAGCCGTAAATGCTTTTGAATGCTGTTAGCGCCGTGCTGGAGCGGGATTTGTTGAGGAGCACAAAGCGTCCCTCGGCTGTAGATAAATTTCGCGCCAATTTAACCCTCCAAGCTACTTGCTTTTTCGTATTTTGCGCAGCTATGGAAATCGTCGTTTCGGGAATCCGATCTACTGGTCAATTACATCTGGGCAACTACTTTGGTGCGGTGAAAAACTTTGTGCGCATGCAGCAGGAGCACCAGTGCTATTTCTTCATTGCCAATTACCACGCCCTTACCACCCACCCCGATCCGCAACAACTGCGGGCAAGTGTGCGGCAGGTGCTGGTCGAATACCTGGCTTGTGGCATCGATCCCGAGCAAGCCACGGTTTATTTGCAGAGCGATATCCGCGAAATCCCCGAACTCTACATGCTGCTAAACATGCATGCCTATTTGGGGGAATTGGAGAAGGTGGCGTCGTTTAAAGACAAAGTACGCAAGCAGCCTAACAATGTGAACGCTGGTTTACTCACGTATCCCGTGCTTATGACCGCCGATGTACTCATCCACAAGGCTACCAAAGTGCCAGTGGGCAAAGACCAAGAGCAGCACCTCGAAATGGCACGCAATTTTGTAAACCGCTTCAACCACTTTTACAAGGTGGATGTTTTTCCAGAGCCCTATCCCTTTAATTTTGGGGAAGCTTTGGTGAAGGTACCCGGCTTAGACGGTAGCGGAAAGATGGGCAAGTCGGAAGGCGGTGGCAATGCCATTTACCTGAGTGAAGACCCCGCGATCATCCATAAAAAAATCATGCGGGCGGTTACCGATACAGGCCCAACCGAACCCAACAGTCCCGTTTCGGAGCCCATTGCCAATCTATTCAGCTTACTCAAGCTGGTATCCACCCCCGATACCCTGGCGCATTTTGAAGCGGCTTATGCCGATTGCAGCATTCGGTATGGGGATTTAAAAAAACAATTATCGGCCGATGTGCTGTCGTTTTTAGCGCCCATTCAAGCGCGCATCAAAGAAATCGACAGCAATGAGGCCTACATACAAAAGGTGATGCGTGAAGGTGCCGAAAAAGCCAGCATCAGCGCCGCTGCCACACTCAAGGAAGTTCGTCAAATCATGGGATTTTAAGTAGTACAAATGGGACAACACATCGCCATCGCCGGCAACATTGGCTCAGGGAAAACCACCCTCACCAACCTGCTCGCCAAACATTACAATTGGGAGCCACATTACGAGGATGTAGACAACAATCCTTATTTGAACGACTTTTACGAAGACATGCAACGTTGGTCATTCAACCTGCAGATCTACTTCCTGAACTCGCGCTTTCGGCAGCTGCAAGAAATTCGGCAGTTGCCCAAGGCGGTGGTGCAAGACCGCACCATTTATGAAGACGCCCATATTTTTGCGCCCAATTTGCACAGCATGGGCCTGATGACGGGCCGTGATTACGAAAACTACCGCTCGCTTTTTGACGCGGTGAGCAGCATGGTGCAGCCGCCCGACTTGCTCATTTACCTGCGTGCCTCAGTGCCTACCCTTGTCAAGCAAATCCAACGCCGTGGTCGGGAATACGAAGACAGCATCCGACTCGACTACCTGCGCCGCCTGAACGAGCGTTACGAAGCCTGGATTGATACCTACACCATTGGCAAGCTGCTTATTATTGATGTCGATAACCTCAACTTTGCAGATAAACCTGAGGATTTGGGCAGCATCATCAATAAAATTGAGGCGGAATTAAACGGCTTGTTTTAATTTTCAATCCTCAAGCGTTTGAAAATCAAAAGCAAATAGCGCAACAAATCGAAAAGAAATTTATATTCGCCAATCAAAATCAAGCATCTCATGAAATTAAACAGAAACTTAGCGCTGGTATTGGTGGCCGGCATTTTAGCGGTAACGGCTTGTAAGAAAGACAATCCTACACCGAATACACCAAATACGCCCAATACACCTGCTCCTCCTACCCGCACGCAACAATTAACTGCTAAAACGTGGAAGATAAAGCAGCATCGGATGATTGAAAACGGCCGAACAGACACGTCGAATATCAACATTGTGGGCGCAACCAATTGGAGGCTTACTTTTGCTGCTAACCGTACCGGTACAGCGGAAGGCACCTTCATGGCTACCCAAGCTAACCCATCGCCTGCCTTTAGTTGGTCGTTTAATAACGACAGCACTTTTGTGAGCCTTGCTCCAACTGCAGGTGGCAACGGACTGGATTTACAACTCATCGATTCTACCTCCTTGCGCCGTGTGGTTCCAAACATCACCTTGGCCATTGTGAATTCGCAGGGCCAGCAAACAGGTCAGATTTCTGGCACCTTGATCGAAAGCTTCGAGCGGATACCTTAATCAAAACCACTTTCAAAATCCCGCTTCGGCGGGATTTTTTGTTTCTGAACGATTCTACAGTAGCTGCGTTGATATATACATAAACGAAAGCATATGAAACAAGTTAATCGCATTGGGCTCGACCCCAACAAATCAGCCGAACTCGCCGCCAAACTCAATACACTATTAGCCAATTATCAGGTATTTTACATGAATACCCGGGGTTTTCATTGGAACATCAAGGGCGAAAAATTCTTTGAATTGCATGTGAAGTTCGAAGAGCTTTATAACAACCTCATCCTTAAAATAGATGAAATAGCTGAGCGGGTACTTACGCTTGGCCATACCCCGATTCACACCTATACCGATTACCTCGGTTTGTCGAATGTAAAAGAAGCCAAAGATGTAACTGCAGGCAGGGAAGCCATTGGCGCCATCTTAGACAGCTTTCAAAAGATATTGGTACTGGAGCGTGAGTTGCTCGATATGTCGGCAGAGGCCGGCGATGAAGGCACCAACGCGCTTATGAGCGACTACATCCGCGAGCAGGAGAAGCTGGTATGGATGTATGGGGCTTGGATGAATTAGGTAAAACACGGAGGACACTGAGCTCACGGAGATATCTGTAGCTCGGTGTCCTTATGAAATATTCTAGCCTTAACTTGCAGGATATTTAGAAAAAGCGGCTGATGGCGAACTGCATAGCCAGCGGATTCACATTGTAGGTCATATTAAACTGCCTTCCATCTCTAGCAGGTACAAATACAGCTTCAAATTTGCGGTAATTCATTTGCACACCACTTATACGACCCTCCAATGACCATTTAGGATGAAAAAACCAACTCAGTCCAGGCATCAGGCCTAAATTAATGTTGTGAGATTCATCTACCAAACCTGACCAACTCCATTGATAAGCGTAGCTTGCCTGCACATCTATATGGGCAAGTACACTTTTGTAAAGTGGGAACCACCTCCTTCCTAAAACACTCAATCCAAGTTGGGGAGCATTCCTAAAACTGCTAAAATATTCTAGAAAATCATAGCCAACAATCAGTCCAACACCAACTGAAGTGTGTTCCGAAATCATTTTACCGGCTTGTAGATGAATACTCACGTCTGCATACCGCTGCACATCCTGCAGCTGCGTATTTGGGTTCTGTTGAAGTATATATTGATGATTAAAATGGATACTTCTCAAAGTCCCATAATACTGTCCACTCGTAGGTTGCGCTACTACCTGCATGCTGCTCAAAAGTCCGACCAACAAACTGTACATTAAAAGCTTCTTCATGATTGTTTTTTAAGTTCATTCAGGCTGCACAAAAACAAAGCCATAAAAAACAATAAACACAAAAAAACCCTGATCCACAAGGACCAGGGTCGTTAAATAATTATGAAGTTGCTTATTGCTGTCTATTGGCATTCGCCTCTCCATTGCCGTCAGCAGTTTCGGCTTCCATGGCTTCCATTTCGGCAGCAACGGCAGCATCGCCTTTGGCTGGAGCCACTTCAGTAGCATTCTCCATCAGCATTTCTACTTGAGGCTCAGCAACTGGCAAAGTGTTTTTACCATCTACATCCATGATGATAGGGGCGATAACCAAGGCTACCACAGAGATCAACTTCAACAAAATGTTGAGAGATGGTCCTGAAGTATCTTTGAATGGATCACCTACGGTATCACCTACTACAGCTGCCTTGTGCGGCTCCGACTTCTTGTAAAACTTCTCGCCATTGATGGTTACACCTTCTTCGAACATCTTCTTGGCATTGTCCCAAGCGCCACCAGCATTCGACTGGAAAATCGCCATCAACACGCCCGAAACCGTTACACCGGCCAACAAACCACCCAAGGCTTCTGCACCAAAGGTAAAGCCAATGATTACCGGAGAAACTACCGCCAATACACCTGGCAACACCATCTCACGAATGGCGGCAGCGGTAGAAATTTCTACGCACTTGCCATATTCGGCTACACCGTCGGCATCCTGGAAAATCTTCTGATCTTCAGCACTCCAGTCCTTCATTTCGGTATCGCCATTCTTACGCATCACTGCCAAAGCAGCTTTCAAAGGTGGGATATCGGCAAACTGGCGACGTACTTCTGTGATCATGGCCATTGCAGCACGACCTACCGCACCCATGGCCATGGCCGAGAATACGAATGGCAACATGGCACCTACGAATAAACAAGCCATAACAGTGGCCTTCGATAAGTCGATGCTTGAAATTTGTGCAGAGGTCATGAAGGCACCAAACAAAGCCAAAGCCGTTAAAGCAGCCGATGCAATGGCAAAACCTTTACCAATGGCAGCAGTAGTGTTACCTACAGCGTCGAGTTTGTCGGTACGCTGACGCACTTCCTTCGGCAATTCGCTCATTTCAGCAATACCACCAGCATTGTCAGAAATCGGACCGTAAGCGTCTACTGCCAACTGAATGCCGGTGTTGGCAAGCATGCCCACCGCTGCAATAGCAATGCCATACAAACCACCAAAGTGGAACGCACCGATGATGCTCGAAGCGATGATTAAGATAGGAATAGCGGTACTCATCATACCCACGCCCAAACCAGCGATGATGTTGGTGGCGGCACCGGTTGAAGACTGGTTTACAATCGACATCACCGGCTTTTTGCCTGTACCTGTGTAATATTCGGTTACCAAACCTACCAGCAATCCAGCCACCAAACCAATGATGGTAGCGATAAAGATACCGGTTGAGGTCATTTCACGCTGTACGCCGTACAACATATCGTTGAATACCCAAGTCTCTGGCAACATCCACTTGATGATGAAGTAAGAAGCTACGATCATCAAACCGGCCGACAAAAACTCACCGGTGTTGAGGGCTCTTTGTGGATCGCCACCTTCTTTTACTTTCACAAAGAAAGTACCGAAGATCGACATGATGATGCCTACTGCAGCCAAAACCAAGGGCAGCAATACGCCTGAGAGACCATTAAACTGATCTACAAAGCCAGGGGCCATGAAGGCAGCACCCAAAACCATGGTACCAATGATAGAGCCTACATACGACTCAAACAAGTCGGCACCCATACCAGCCACGTCACCTACGTTATCACCTACGTTGTCGGCGATGGTAGCAGGATTCAAAGGGTGGTCTTCTGGAATACCTGCTTCTACCTTACCTACGAGGTCGGCGCCCACGTCGGCCGCCTTGGTGTAAATACCACCACCTACGCGCGCAAAGAGGGCGATAGAAGAGGCACCAAAAGAAAAGCCGGTGATGATGGTAATCACGCGGTTAAGATTGGCAGCCGTATCGGTACCAAACATATGGCTGTAAATGATGAACAGCGTGCTCAAACCGAGTACGCCTAAGCCTACCACGCCCAAACCCATTACTGAGCCACCGGTGAAAGCAATTTCGAGGGCCTTACCCAAGCTCGTACGAGCGGCATTGGCGGTGCGAACGTTGGCTTTGGTAGCCACTTTCATACCGATATAACCGGCCAAACCTGAACAAAGGGCGCCGATGATGAACGACAATCCCACCAGCGGTGAAGAATTCTCGTTGTTGTTAGCAAAAGCCAACAAAATGGCCACTGCCACAACAAAAACAGCCAAAACACGGTACTCTGCCTTTAAAAAGGCCATGGCGCCTTCAGCAATGTGACCAGCGATTTTTTTCATCTTGTCGGTGCCAGCATCTTGCTTCGACACCCAGCTCGACCGGATAAAGGTGAACACGAGGCCCACGATACCGATTACGGGAATGATGTAAAGAATTGAACTCATTAGACTTATCGTTATTTTTAAGATTTGGCAAAGATATAAGTTAAGATCGTTTCACAAAGTATATCGTCAGGCTTTGCCAAGCCAAATTTGAAAAGTCAGGCAGAATCGGTCTAAAAAGTCGGTTTTAATGCCGTTGGAACACAAAAATGGCCGGCATTGCGTACCGACCATTTTCTTTTTGTACAGAAATATTTTATACCTGCAGCATCCTTTCAACCGTTAACGTTGCTGGCGTGCAAGGAGCTACTGCCTCTTAAAAGAATAAAATCAAGAGCAACAAAATGATGATAACGGCGCCAGCTGATATGTAGATACCACCACCGAGGGCTTTCAACTCTTTTTTGATGGCCTTGGTTTCTTGACGCAATTCTTTCTTTTCGGCGCTGCTCATTTCGCTGCGGTCCATGGCCTTGATTTGCTCGAGGCGCTCGACCAAAGCCTTAGCGGCTTGCTCATCGGCTTGCGACATAGGTGCTTTTACAGGCGGTGCTGCCTGTGAAAAGTTTGGAGTGATGCTCATGACCGCGGCAAAGGCCAGGATGTAAACAAATTGCTTTTTCATGGTTTCGTATTGAATAAGCAAAATTGCAGCTAATCTCCTGCCCAAGCCTTACATCCCTGCAGTGATTATTTGCAACATTCACAGAAATTCAACTCGATAAATAGTCCTGCTAGCCGCGCTTTATTCTTTATATCCACCGAAATTTTGGGTAGCAAGGGCCATGGGCAGCGACTTAAACTTAAAAGGATCTTCCTCAATAGAAACGCCGCAACCCAGGTGGGAGAAGTTTTTATTCAGGATGTTGGCTTTGTGCTCGGGCGACTGCATCCACAACTTGACCGCGGCACGGGCAAAATCACCGTAGCTGAGTACTTTTAGCGGCTTTCCATTCAAAGCCAAAAACGAAAAGGTGCCATCTGTATTTTTGGACACATCATATTCGCCTTTTGGCCCTGTTTTATACGGAGGTAGCTCGATGATGTTTTCGCCGGTGGCATCAAATTCCCCACCTTTATTGGCAATACGTTGCTGAGGAGTTCGATTTTCCTTATCGGTTTTATTGATATGGTTGAAAAAGCGCTTTGCCCGCATTTCGTCGCTGTGAAATTCTGCTGCTTTTTCTAAGATGGCATCGTATTTAAAAGACTCCAGCTTTTTTTTGATGCGTGCTTCGTTGGTGGCAAAAAAAATGGCGGCGTTTAATAAGGCAATGTTTGGATTTTCAACATCGATGGTAGCTTTTGCCGCTTCGGTATTAAAAAAACTATCCACACTCAATTCGGTGTACCAAAGCTCACTAAAGGATTGTGCCTGTACTATACCGCTCAGCAGCAAGCTGGCAACTAAAAAAACATATTTCATGGACAAAAAATTGATTGTTATGGCTCGACCACCACAGGGCAGTGGCAAGTAGTTCGCAAAATACTGCTTTTTACGAAATGAAAAATGCCCGATTTGCATTTGCAAACCGGGCATGTATCAGAGGCGTTAGAAAGGATTAACCTTGTGCCGCCAAAGTGCGCACGTAGTTAATCAAATGCCAGCCGTCTTCGTCGCTGATGCCATAAGTTGAAATTTTCAACATGGCGCCTTTGCCATTGAGGAGTTTCCAGTGAATTTCACCATCGGTTTGAGCAGGCGTTTTGTCAACCAGGTTAGCCGCTTTTACCGCCAAACCAGCTGGCACTTCAGCCTTGCCGTCTTCGCCATGACAGCTTACACAGTACTGTGTAAAAATGCCCTTGCCTTTTTCAATTGAAGCGGCATCTGCTTTGAATGGATTCGCAACGGCCTTTGCAGATGCAGGGGCTACCCAAACCTCAGCCATAGGCTCTTCGGCCACTGGCGCAGCTTCAGTCGTTGTTGTTTCTTCGGCTTTTTCACCGCCACCACAAGCTACCATCACACTTACACCTGCCAATAAGGCCAGGCTCAACATCCATTTGTTCGTATTCATGTTCATTTCGTTTTGTAATTTCTATATGACAAAGTTATGACATAAAAGTTTGCTTCCTACTGCTAGCAGATTAAATAATGTGCTCAGCAGAAAAATAATGTTAAAAATATTCGGACAATCTTATCTTAATATTCAAATATCTTTTCTTTCTTTGCATATCTATTCCAATGCAATTCAAGACTACATACACCTCTGCACCAGTTCATAGCTGTACTCATTGCGGCGATAGCTGCGACGGATCGATTCTGAACGCTCAAAAACAAGCTTTTTGCTGTCAGGGTTGTGAAAGCGTATACCAGCTGCTGGCTGAAAACAATATGTGCGATTTCTATCGCATGCAGGAGGGCAGCATCAGCAAACCGGGCAGCATCGACGAGGCACGTTTTAATCACCTCAACGACATCGATTTGCAACGCAATTTGATAGACTATGAAGACGAACAGCAATATCGCGTAAGCTTCCGCCTGCCGCAAATCCATTGCACCGCTTGTGTGTATCTGTTAGAGCAACTTTATCGCTTTGAAAGCAGCATTTCGGAGAGCAAAATCGACTTCTCCCGCAAAGAAATCAGCATTACCGTGCGCAAACCAGGCATTAGCTTAAAAAGCTTGGTGATTATGTTGCACGAATTGGGTTACGGTCCCGACCTCAACCACAAACTCGGCCAC
This sequence comes from Sphingobacteriaceae bacterium, assembly GCA_030682795.1. Classification (GTDB taxonomy): domain Bacteria; phylum Bacteroidota; class Bacteroidia; order UBA7662; family UBA7662; genus PNNG01. The sequence goes on along the minus strand of JAUXNJ010000040.1, from coordinate 214,876 downwards.
AAACAAGCCATCGACCCAGAGAAAAAGCAGCTCATTCGCAAATTGGCGGTGGCAGGCTTTGCCTTTGGCAATGTGATGCTGCTCAGCTTCCCCGAATACCTCAGCACGGGTGGTCTCGACGAGCCCATGGTGCAAGCCACCATTCATACCCTCAGCATACTGTTATCCATTCCTGTGCTTGCTTACAGCGGCTTGGGCTACTTGCAATCGGCATGGACTGGCCTCAAAAAAGGCATCCTCAACATCGACATTCCCATTGCCCTCGGCATGGTGGTGCTCTTTGGCCGCTCGGTTTTTGAAATCATTACGGGCATTGGCTACGGCTACCTCGATTCGCTCACGGGCTTGATCTTCTTTTTATTGCTCGGCCGCTTCTTCCAGCAAAAAACCTACGACGAATTTAGCTTTGAACGCGATTTTAGATCGTTTTTTCCCCTTGGCATCACTCGTTTGCGCGGCAGCCAGGAAGAGGAAGTAGCGATTGACAAGCTTGAGCCCGGCGACCGCATCTTGGTGCGCAACGAGGAAGTAATTCCCGCCGATGCCATCCTCATTGCCAACCGCTGCCTCATCGACTACAGCTTTGTAACCGGCGAAAGTCACCCGCAAGAGCGTTTTCGCGGGGATGTGATTTATGCTGGCGGCAAAATCATGGGGGCTGCCGTTCAAATGGAAGTCATTAAAAAGGTGTCGCAAGGCTATCTCACCAAACTTTGGAATCACGAGAGCTTCAGCAAAAAGCACGACGACCGCTTTAAAACCATTACCGACCGCATTGCCCAGTATTTTACACCAGCAGTGATTGCATTGGCCATTGGCGGCTTGGTGTATTGGTTCCCCAGCAGTCCACAAACTGCTTTCCAGGTATTCGCAGCCGTGTTGATCATTGCTTGTCCCTGCGCCTTGGCCCTTTCCGCCCCTTTCACCTTCGGCAATGCCATCCGCATCCTCGGTCGCAACAAGTTTTTCGTCAAAAACAGCGTAGTGGTCGATAAGCTGAGTCAGGTCGACGAAATTGTATTCGACAAAACCGGCACCCTAACCACTGCTGAAAATAACAAACTTGATTTTTCGGGCATTTCGCTTACTGCTTATGAGCGCAGCTTAATCAAAACCGCTTGTCGCAACAGCACCCACCCTTTGAGTCGGCAAATTGCCAATGCTTTTGACGAAGCCCCTTTTGAAGAAGTGCAACTTTTTGATGAGGTAAAAGGCAAAGGCATTGTAGCCATCATCGAGAAGCACATTGTAAAAGTAGGTAGTGCCGCTTTGCTTGATTTAGCTGGAAGCGCGCTGAATACCGAAGCCAGCTTGGTATACGTACAAATTGATGGTGTACTCCTGGGCCACATCCGTTTCATAAACGCCTACCGGCCGCATATTGCTGATAGCATCCAAAGCATGGGGCAGCACTACCGCCTGAGCTTGCTTTCGGGCGATGGCGACCAAGAAGCCAGTGTACTGCAGCCCATTTTTGGCGAAAAAGCCGATTTGCACTTCCGGCAGTCGCCCAGCGACAAACTCGATTACATCAGCGCGCGCCAAAAAGCGGGTGCACAAATGGTGATGATGGTGGGCGACGGCTTGAACGACGCCGGTGCCTTGCAGCAGGCCTCTATTGGAGTGGCTGTTAGCGAGCAAGCGGGCCAATTTACCCCGGCCAGCGACGTAATTATGGAAGGCCAGGTAGTGCCCACGATGCACCACATACTTGCTTTTGCCCGAGATAGCCGGAAGGTGATTTTCGCCAACCTTAGTTTATCGCTCCTATATAATACAGTAGGTTTGAGTTTTGCCCTTACCGGTGCCTTGACCCCTGTGGTAAGCGCTATTTTGATGCCTGTAAGCAGCATCAGTGTGGTGCTGAGCGCCACGGTCCTTACCAATTATTTCGCCCGTAAAAACCAGTTGAAATGAGGAACCTAGCTGATCACGATAGACGGTTTAAAAGCGCGCAACGAGCTTTTCTTTTTTCGAATTCAACAAATTTATATATTTAACATATGGCCATCATCGTCGTCCTTATTTGCGTCAGCGTAGTTGTAGCCTCCCTTTTCCTCTGGGCGTTTATCTGGAGTGTAAAAAGCGGTCAGTACGACGATACCTACACCCCTTCGGTGCGCATGTTATTCGAAGACCAGCAGGTGGCCGCCTCAACCACTTCAACAACTGAATCCACACCTAAACAAAATCACAAATAAAACTTATGGGACAAATTACCATTCATTACGACAACAAGATCGTCCGGAATTTTGCCTGGGCGTCTGTTATTTGGGGGCTGGTGGGCATGCTGGTGGGCGTGCTCATTGCCACGCAACTGTTCTGGCCCGACGCCAACTTAGGGAACCAGTACACGACCTACGGGCGTATTCGGCCGCTGCACACCAATGCAGTGATCTTCGCTTTTGTAGGTAATGCCATCTTCATGGGCGTGTATTACTCCTTACAGCGTTTGCTCAAAACGCGCATGTGGAGCGACACCCTCAGTAACATCAACTTCTGGGGCTGGCAGCTTATCATTGTAGCGGCAGCCATCACCTTGCCTTTGGGCATGACCAGCAGCAAAGAGTATGCTGAGCTAGAGTGGCCGATCGATATTGCCATTGCCCTCATGTGGGTAGTTTTTGGTGTGAACATGATCATGACCATCATCAAACGCCGTGAAAAGCATATGTATGTGGCCATTTGGTTCTACCTCGCTACCTTCATTACCGTGGCTGTTTTGCACATCGTAAACAGCTTTGAGCTTCCTATTAGCCTCTTCAAGAGCTACAGCTATTACGCCGGCGTTCAAGATGCCTTGGTACAATGGTGGTATGGCCACAACGCGGTTGCGTTCTTCCTCACTACGCCTTATTTAGGCCTGATGTACTACTTCATGCCCAAAGCGGCTAACCGTCCGGTTTACTCTTACCGTTTGTCGATCATCCACTTCTGGTCGTTGATTTTCATCTACATCTGGGCGGGTCCGCACCACTTGCTGTACAGCTCTTTACCCGATTGGGCACAGTCGCTCGGCGTGGTATTCTCCATCATGCTCATCGCGCCATCGTGGGGTGGTATGATCAACGGTTTACTCACCTTGCGGGGTGTGTGGGACAAAGTGCGTGAGGATCCTATTTTGAAAATGATGGTGGTAGCTGTAACAGGTTATGGCATGGCCACTTTCGAAGGTCCGATGCACTCGCTCAAAACCGTAAATGCCTTGAGCCACTTTACCGACTGGATTCCTGCACACGTACACGTGGGTACTTTGGGATGGAACGGCATGTTGACCTTCGCCATCATGTATTGGATCATTCCCCGCATTTTCAATACCAAATTGCATAGCGTAAAACTCGCCAACCTGCACTTTTGGTTGAGCACCATTGGCATGCTGTTCTGGGTAATTGCCATGTATTGGGCTGGTATTGCGCAAGGTTTGATGTGGAAACAGTTCACCCCTGAAGGCAACCTGCAATATCCAAACTTCCTCGAAACTGTGATCAACATCGTGCCGATGTATATGATTCGTGCATTCGGTGGCTTGATTTACCTGGTGGGTGCCATCATCATGGCCTACAACCTCTTTAAAACTGCAGCCAACGGCAAATTGATTGCCAACGAGCCTGCCTTGGTGCAAGAAGCTGAAGTGGATCACCATGCGGCTGACGCCAGCTGGCACCGCAAATTGGAAGGCAAGCCTATCGCCTTCTCTATTTACGTAACCATTGCCATTTTGATTGGTGGTGTGGTAGAATTTATGCCTGCCTTCTTAATCAAGAGCAACATTCCAACCATTGCCGCGGTAAAACCTTATACTCCTTTGGAATTGCACGGACGTGATGTATATATCAAAGAAGGTTGTGTGGGCTGTCACTCCCAGATGGTGCGACCTTTCCGCTCTGAAACCGAGCGTTATGGCGAGTACAGCAAGGCCGGTGAGTTTGTGTACGACCATCCCTTCTTATGGGGATCGAAGCGTACGGGTCCCGATTTGCACCGCTTAGGTGGCAAATACCCCGACAGCTGGCACTACAACCACATGATGGTACCCACTTCTATGAGTCCAGGTTCAATCATGCCTGCCTACGGCTGGTTAGCAAAACAAGACATTGACCTCAGCCTCACTCCTAAGATGATCAATGCCATGCGCACTTTGGGCGTGCCATACGCCGAAGGTTTCGAAGACCAAGCCAATGCTGACTTGCAAAAACAGGCAGCGCAGGTAGTGGCCAACCTCAAAAAAGACGGCATCACTGCAGGCGAAAACAGCGAAATGGTAGCCCTCATTGCGTATTTGCAACGTTTGGGCACCGATATTAAAACCAATAAATAACAGGATATGATACGCGAAAGCCTAGAAGCCATCACCGGAGTAAGCATCTACCCGATCATCTCCTTTGTACTATTCTTCACCTTCTTTACCGGAATGCTCGTTTGGGTGTTCCGGCAAAGCAAGGCTGACATCACTGAAATCAGCAACCTCCCGTTACACGACGATCAACCATCTAAAAGCTAAAAGTCATGGCTAAAAAACAAGACGAATTAACCGACCACGAATACGACGGCATTCAGGAGTTCGACAACGACCTTCCTCCCTGGTGGATATACCTTTTTTATCTCACCATTGTATTTGGCATTATTTACTTGCTCAACTACCATGTATTTAAAACGGCACCTTCGCAGGAAGAGGAGTATCGTTTAGAGATGGCAGCAGCTGAGCGGCAAAAAGCAGCTTTCGAAGCAGCCAATGCGGGCAGCTTTGTAGTAGCCTTTTCTACCGAGGCCAGTGATTTAGAAGCAGGCAAAGGCATTTACAACGCCAACTGTTTGGCTTGTCACGGTGCCAATGGCGAAGGCGGTGTTGGTCCAAACCTCACCGACAACTATTACATCCACGGCAATAAGATTGAAGATTACGTGAAAGTAATTACCTATGGTGTAGCCGAAAAGGGCATGATTCCGTGGGAAAAGAGTTTAAGCAAGAAGCAGATCATCCAAGTGTCGAGCTACATCCAAAGCTTGTACGGCACCGAACCTGCCAATGCGAAGGAGCCGCAGGGCGACCTCTACGAGCAATAAGCGAAAGCTTGGCGTTATACAGCTACCGGAGTTTAGGCTTCGGTAGCTGGATTTAAAAATTATACCTCAAACAGGCATTGGGCTCATGGCAGCACAAGAACCACTCATCACCAAAACCGATAAAAGTTTCCGCGACGCGCTTACATCTGTAGATGACAAAGGCGAACGCGTTTTTTTTCATCCCAAAAAACCAAAAGGCCGTTACTGGAACGCGCGTAAAATCGTGAGCTATGTATTGCTCGCGCTGATGTTTAGTGGGCCTTTTATCCGTGTAAACGGACATCCATTCATGCTTTTCAACCTCCTGGAGCGGGAGTTCATCCTGTTCGGCGTGGCTTTTTGGCCCCAGGACTTTAAGATATTGGTACTTGGCTTCATCACCCTGGTGGTGTTCATTGTGCTTTTTACGGCCGTTTTCGGGCGCTTGTTTTGCGGCTGGATTTGTCCCCAGACCATCTTCATGGAAATGCTCTTTAGGCGCATTGAATATTGGATTGATGGCGACTATGTAGCTCAGAAAAAACTGGCTGCCGCAGACTGGAACGCTGAAAAAATCAGGAAACGGGGTATCAAATTTGCCATATTCTTCGCCATCTCCTTTTTCATCGCCAACATCTTTTTAGCCTATTTGGTAGGCAGCGATGAGCTGTTTAAGATGATCAGCGAGCCCTTATCACAGCATGCCGGCTCCTTTGTGGCTTTGGTGCTGTTTACGGGCGTTTTCTTTTTTGTGTACTGGTGGTTTAGAGAGCAGGCGTGTACCATTGTGTGTCCTTACGGCCGCTTGCAAGGCGTGCTCCTCGACCGCAACAGCTTAAACGTGGCCTACGACTTTGTGCGCGGCGAACCCCGGGGCAAGCACGGCCGCAACCGCGACGAAAGTTTGGGCGACTGTATCGACTGTAACCAGTGCGTGGTGGTTTGTCCTACCGGCATCGACATCCGCAACGGCACCCAGCTAGAGTGTGTAAACTGCACCGCTTGTATTGATGCTTGCGACGAGGTAATGGACAAAGTGGGCAAGCCCCGTGGCCTCATCCGATATGCCTCTGAGAACAGTATTGTAGCCAAGGTGCGCAAGGTATTTACCCCACGGGTCGTTATTTACAGCGCCTTGTTAGGCATTTTACTCGTGCTATTCGGCTATTTGCTCACCACCCGCACCATCACCGAAACCAGCATTTTGCGGGCGCGTGGCCAGATGTCGGTGCTGCAAGCCGACGGCTCGGTGAAAAACCTCTACATGGTAAAAACCATCAACAAAAGTTTTGATGCTTTAGAGGTGTCGTACGTTTTGCGGGAGCCTGTAGGTAGGCTGCAATTGGTAGGACAAAACTTCACCGTACCGCCACAAGGTTACCGCGAAGGAGCCGTTTTTGTGATCCTCGAAGCTGCTCAACTCACCGCACCTCAGGTGCCCATCATCATCGACATTGTGCACAATGGCGAAGTAGTAGAAACCGTCAAAACAAGCTTTAACACCTCCTCAACCAATTAATTATGTTCAAAATTTGGCCCGGCGGCATCATCGTTGCCATGATTCTCTTCTGTAGCTTTATGATTGGCTTCACCATCTACAGCACCCAAAACAAAAACGAATTGGTGGATACCGATTATTATGCCAAAGAATTGCGCTACCAAGAGGTGATTACTCAAAAAGAAAACCTACTCGGTTTGGCGGAAGAAGTGGTACTTACGCAAGAAAACGGGGCGTTGAGCTTTAGCTTGCCCGAGCTGCTGCAGCGGGCCGACAGTGGCTCGGTTGACTTTTACCGTCCCAACGACCAAAAACGCGATTTTGAAATCAGTTGGACCGAATTTACCCAAGCGGGTTACCGCATTGGCAACGAGCGTTTGGGTACCGGCCGCTGGGTGGTGACCCTCAAGGCTTACCACAATGGCACTGGCTATTTCAGTGAGCATCGAATCAATGTAGAATGAATTACTTATTGGCAGGCTTGGCATTGGGATTTGTGGGTTCGCTGCATTGCGTAGGCATGTGCGGTCCATTGGTACTCGCCCTCCCCGGTAAAAGCGGCGCTTTTGGCAAGTTTTTAACCCTGCGAATCAGCTACAACCTCGGGCGCGTATTTACGTATACGTGGATGGGCTTGTTGCTGGGGATTTTCGGCAAGGGGTTGCAATTGAGCGGACTGCAAGAAGTGGTTTCAGTGGTTACTGGCGTGCTTTTGCTGTTGTGGATTGCGGTGCCACGATTGCCCTTCTTTCAAAAACTGCCCAAAGTTTCGTTTGGATGGCTGAAGGATTGGTTTGGCGATATCTTTTATAAACCGCGGGTGGCCAGTCAGTTTTTTACAGGGATTTTAAATGGACTTTTACCATGCGGCATGGTGTATATGGCCATTGCGGCGGCATTGATGGTAGGCGACCCAACGGGTTCGGCCCTGTTTATGGCTGCTTTTGGCTTGGGTACCATTCCCGCTTTATTGGCAGTAGCCCTGCTCGACCGCAAGGTTTTACCTGCCCTAACACCTTACTTTAAGAAATTTAGCACTGCCTTGGTGGTAGTATTGGCGGTCATTTTTATTCTCCGCGGCCTAGGATTGGGTATCCCCTACCTGAGTCCGAATACCGCCACTTTTTATCAAGAGGAAGCTGCTGCGCCAGCTTGTCACTAAGCCTGGCCCAAAACTTTCAATTTTAGCTGTGGATATTTTCATTTGCCTTGTATTTCTTTGCTAGTTAACTTTGAAAGAAAAAGCTCATGAAGTACACCATCTTTATTGTTGTTTGGTTGCTTTTAGGCAATCAGCACGTTCAGGCACAAGATGTTGACCTAAATAAGGGGCAACCGATAGAAATGAAAGGGCGTAAGTTCAGTAAGGGTACCGCCACCGATATCAAATTTGGTTTTACCATGAAGCGAATCGGGCCGTATTTGGAAGGAGCACAAGCCCAAAACACTTATGCCGAAGCCAGGCAAATGATTCGCAAAGGCAATGTCACCACCATTGCAAGCACGGCTCTGTTTGCAGTTGCCTTACCCTTTGCCAGTGCGAGCGTCCCTGGCTTATTGGTCATGCAGCTCAGCTCCGTTACGGGTGTCTTGCCCTTTTACTACTACATTAAAGGCGGGCAATTGGTACAACAAGCCATTGTCGAGCACAATGCCTTTGTAGGAGAAGAAACACCTACTTTGAACAGCAGTTTCAAATAATTCATTGAACGACAGAACCAGCCCTAATTCGCCAGTAAATAAAGCGCAGCCATGCGAATGGCCACCCCGTTTTCTACCTGGTTGAGGATGATGGATTGGCTCGAATCGGCAACATCCGAATTTAATTCCACCCCACGGTTGATGGGGCCTGGGTGCATGATGGTGATGTCGCGCCCCACTGCTTCAAGCAATTGGCGATTGATGCCAAAGTGCAGGGTGTATTCGCGCAGGGAAGGGAAATAGCGGGTGGCCTGTCGCTCGAGCTGGATGCGTAAAACATTCGCAACATCGCACCATTCGAGTGCTTCCCGGACGTTGTGCGACACCTTTACACCGAGTTCGCCAATAAACTTGGGCATGAGGGTAGTTGGTCCGCAAACCATGACCTCGGCGCCTAACTTTTGTAGGCAAAAAATATTGGAGAGCGCCACTCTTGAGTGCAGGATGTCGCCAATGATGGCCACTTTGAGGCCTTCTACCTTGCCGTATTTTTCGCGGATAGAAAAGGCGTCGAGCAGGGCCTGCGTAGGATGTTCATGGGCACCATCGCCGGCATTGATCACCTTGGCGTCGATGTTGCGTGATAAAAACTCGCAAGCACCGGCATTGGCATGGCGCATCACCACCATGTCGACTTTCATGGCCAAGATGTTTTTAACCGTATCGATGAGCGTTTCACCTTTAGAAACCGAGCTGCCTGAGGCCGAAAAATTGATCACATCGGCTGAGAGGCGCTTTTCGGCGAGCTCAAACGACAAGCGGGTGCGGGTTGAATTTTCGAAAAAGATGTTGGCAATGGTGATATCGCGCAAGGAAGGCACCTTTTTAATAGGGCGGTTGATGACCTCCTTAAAATTATCAGCTGTATTAAAAATGGTTTCAATGTCAGCCGTGCTGAGCTCCTTGATGCTGATCAGATGTTTGGTACTTATTGCTGACATATCAATTTGAGAAAATCCAAATGTTATCTTCTTCTGCCGTTTCTTTCCACGAAACCACAACTTTTTCGCCCTCGAGGGTATTCACCCGGCGACCACAATAGTCGGGTTGAATGGGAAACTCCTGGGTATATAAACGTTCCACCAGAACCACCAACTCCACCCTTTCGGGGCGACCAAAATCAAGCAGCGCATCCAAGCCTGCGCGGATGGTGCGACCGGTAAAGAGCACATCATCTACCAAAACTACCTTTTTACCTTCAATGCTAAAATCGATGTGGGTGGCACTTGGTATCAAAGGTTCGTCGCGACGGCGAAAATCGTCGCGGTAAAAAGTCACGTCGAGCACCCCAAGCGTAATAGGGGCTTTGATGCGCTTTTCAAGAATTTGATGTAGTCGGCTGGCTAAAAAGGTGCCACGCGGCTGAAGGCCAATAAGTACTGTATTTTCGAATTGACCGTGTTGCTCTACCAATTCCTCACACAAGCGTTCCAAAATAATTTGGAGCTGGGCGGCAGGTACTATGAGGCGACGTTCTGTATTCATGCTTCCGAGAGCGCTAAGATAGCATCAAAATGTGCTTTTGTAACCGGCATCACCGACAATCTGCTGTGCTTCACCAAAGTGAGGTCCTCAAAATAGGGATCCGACTTAAGCACCTTGAGCGGCACAGGCTTTTTGAATTTCCTGACAGGCTTTACGCCAACGGCCGACCAGCGGTCGTCTTCGGTGGTAGGATCAGCAAAAGCAGCCGTACTGATTTCGACCATGCCCACTACTTCCATACCAATGTTTGAATGGTAAAAGAGGGCCAAATCGCCGGGCAGCATGGCCCTTAAATTGTTGCGCGCCTGATAATTGCGCACACCATCCCAAACACCTTCACCCTCCTGTATCAAATCGTCGATGCTGTAAACATCTGGCTCAGACTTCAACAACCAATAATTCATGCCCAAAAATAAGGATTATCTACTGCCAGCAAGCGGGAAAAAGGCGAAAGGCGGAATTTATTCTGCTGCGAAAACGGGTGGAATACATAAATTGCAGCATGACACGTACCTCGCCTTTTACCATGCCCCTAAGCATTCAAGCCGAGGATATTGACGCCCTGGGGCATGTGAACAACGTAGTTTATTTGCGTTGGGTGCAAGAAGTAGCTGCTGCCCATTGGTCTGTGTTGGCGAAAAACGCTGCAGTTTCAGAGGCCGTGTGGGTAGTGCTGCGTCATGAAATCGATTATTTGAAAGCGGCTCAGCCAGACGACAAGCTTTTGGCTCGAACTTGGGTTGGGACCACCGACCGCCTGCGCTCCATTCGACATGTACAAATTGAAACCGTTGCAGGTACTATCTTGGCGAAGGCCCAAACTACCTGGTGTATGGTACATCCAACGACCGCACAAGTACTTCGCATCAGTCCCGAAGTTTTGGCATTGCTCCAGGCCCTATAAAAAAATTGACCGCTACCTCCCGGTAGCGGTCTCCTAAAACCTGTTGTATGAACTACAGTTCCTGATTACAAGATACTGAAAGATCCTATTTTCGATTTTGAATCAAAAACTTTCGTTTTTTCTTCCTAAATCATACTGCAAAAGTACATATAATTTCTTTGAATGAAAAGGCATGCCCAACATTTTGACGTGATTTAACAAAAGCATTACATTGAGATGACATTAAAAAAGATTGTTTAGACTCCAAAAAGAGGCTCGTATGCATGCATAGTAATAACCTCCTGCATTGGGTATCAGAACTCCAGCATTCGAACATTACTAAAAATATTCTTGCCAGTACTCGACCTAATTTGCAAGCGGTAATAAACTAAGGATTTACCCTCTAATAACTTAGGAGGATTAGGACTATCTGTGAGGTTTGTAATACCCACAGGAGTAAAAGCAAGCTCCTCCCACTGCCTTGCGTCGTAAGAACGTTCTACCGATAAAGCTTGCCAAGGACCGGTTTCACCTTGTTTCCACACCAACTGTACCTGATCATCTTGCCGAACTGCCTCAAAAAACTCAATCTCCTGCTCCATCAAATTAACTCCTTTACACTGAATGCTCGCAAGGGCCGCTTTAAAATCTTCTCTGGGCAAAAAATGATACACTTGGGTTTTCATGCCCTTCTCCGCCTGATAAAAATTAAGCGTATCAGGGAGTTGAACTAGACCCGTAAGGCTAAAGCGACCAATGCGGTGAAAGCCCTCTCGCCGATCGAGCTGGGCCACGGTTGCCACAAACTGTTGGAGATCCCTGAAACGGGGTGGATCAATCCCTATGTACACATAATCGAAGCCCTGACGTTGCTCAATGCGTAATATATAACGCAATTCATAGCCGTCGATTCGCTGCTGTTCACTGCTTAGCAGCTGCGAACTTGCGGGCCATAGCCGCAAACGAGCCGTATCTCGTAGGCTATTGGATTCAAAACGCAATACCACATCGGAAAAACCCAAGTACATCGTATTTGTACCCAGAGCAAATGCATCAATGTCAAAATCGAGTCGATCGCCTTCCAAATATACATTTGTAAGGGCTAGTCCAATGCCATCTCCAGTTTGGGCCATGACCGGACGCCCAACAACAAGGACCACAAACAAAACGCCAACTAGGCACGCCCGTACTGCTCTGCGCATAGTCAAATTTAGCAATTTTGCGTACATCAACCTTTAGGACGCAGCACTACAAAAGGAATGATGACCTCTTCGAGTGAAATGCCCCCGTGCTGAAATGTATTGCGGTACAAATTCACAAAGTGGTTGTAATTGTTCGGATAGCAAAAATATTGGTCGCTGTTGGCAAATACATAAGTAGAACTCAAATGCGGCTTCACCAAATGGGCCTGCTCAGGCTTGTCAACCACAAACAAGTCACCTTTATCGTAACTCAGGTTTTTGCCTTCTTTGTAGCGCAGATTGGTGGTGGTGGTGCGGTCGCCCACAATGCGCACCGGCTCCCCTACTTTAACAGTACCATGGTCGGTTGTAATGACCACAGGCACCCCTTTTTCGGCAATTTTCTTGAGTAATTCAAACAAAGGTGAGTGCTCAAACCAAGAGCGTGTAATAGAACGATAAGCTGCCTCATCATCCGCGAGCTCCTTAATCACATTCATTTCGGAACGGGCGTGACTGAGCATGTCTACAAAATTGTAAACCACCACATTCAAATCGTTATTAAAGAGGTTAGAGGCATTTTCAACCAAATTTTTACCTTGCTGCAAGGTGGTAATTTTGTTGTAATTCGTTTTAAGCTCCAGGCCATTGCGCTTCAGGGCCTCGCCTAAGAAAAAGGCTTCGTGCATATTGCGACTGCCTTCATCATCCCCATCTACCCATTTGTCGGGATAGCGTTTTTTGATCTCCATGGGCAGCATACCCGCAAACAGCGAGTTGCGCGCGAACTCCGTACTGGTAGGCAGGATGCTGAAGTAGGGCTCCATTTTGTCGATGTGGAAATAATCGTTCAAATAAGGCTCTATCACGCGCAGCTGATCGAGCCGCAAATTGTCGATCACCACCAAAAAATGCGGCTTTCCAGGCTTGAGCATCGGGAAAAACTTCTTTTTGAGCAGGGTATGTGACAGTATCGGCGTGTCTGCATCGGGATGGTTCAGCCAATCGAGGTAATTGTCGCTGATAAAACGCGCAAACTGCCGGTTGGCCTCCGACTTCTGCATCATGAACACTTCCTTCATGCCACCATCCTTACTCTTTTCAAGCTCAATTTCCCAATGCACCAGCTTTTGGTAGGTATCGGTCCATTCGCGCGCCGATAAATCCTCATTAAAAGCCATGCCCAAATTGCGGAAGTCTTGCTGGTAGCCCGACGTGGTTTTTTCGCTCACCAATCGCTTGTGATCGATTATTTTTTTGATAGAAAGGAGGATTTGATTGGGATTGACCGGCTTGATCAGGTAATCGGCGATTTGCGAGCCAATGGCCTCTTCCATGATAAATTCCTCTTCGCTTTTGGTAATCATCACCACCGGCAAAGCAGGACGCAGCGCTTTGATACGCGTTAAGGCCTCCAATCCCGGAAGGCCTGGCATGTTTTCATCCAAAAAAACGAGATCAAAAGCCTGCTTTTCGACCAATTCCACGGCGTCTTCGCCATTGGTTACGGGGGTAATTTCGTAGCCTTTCGACTTCAAAAAGAGGATATGGGGTTTTAGGAGGTCGATTTCGTCGTCGGCCCAAAGAATGTGGATTTTCTGCGTATTACTCATTATTTTTAGATTCATTTAATTAGAACGAAATTTGCCGCTTCAGCGTGCCAAAGCCCTCAAGAAGGTGAATAAAAAGAAAATCATCAACGATCCGGTGTACGGATTTTTACAAATCCCACACGAGCTCCTCTACGACCTCCTTCAACACCCTTATTTTCAGCGCTTAAGACGCATCAAGCAAGTCGGCATGACCTACTTGGTTTATCCTGGCGCCATGCACAGTCGCTACAACCATGCCCTCGGCGCCATGTACCTTATGCAAAAAGCAATCCAAATATTGCGGAGCAAGGGACAAGAAATTACCGACGAGGAGGCCTTGGGTGCCTATGTTGCTATTTTACTGCACGATATAGGCCATGGTCCTTTTTCGCATGCCCTTGAGTATCTGTTTATTGACGGCGTTCGGCACGAAGAAATTTCGTTGCGCATGATGGAAGAAATAAATGTGGCGTTTAAAGGACAACTTGACACGGCTATTTCAATTTTTAAAGGCAGCTACCCCAAACGTTTCTTGCACCAACTGGTGAGCTCGCAGCTCGACATGGACCGGCTCGACTACCTTACCCGCGACAGCTTTTTCACTGGCGTTTCGGAAGGTGTGGTAAGTTGGGACCGCATCATCAATATGCTCGACGTGCGCGATGATCAGTTAGTGGTTGAAGAAAAAGGCATTTACAGCATCGAAAAGTTTATCATTGCCCGGCGCTTGATGTACTGGCAAGTGTACTTACACAAAACGGTTTTGGCGGCTGAATTTATGATCAGCAAAATCATGCAGCGCGCACAGGCCTTGGCGCGTGCAGGCGAGCCCCTTTTTGGCACTCCTGCTTTGCTCTACTTCTTCCAAAATAAAATTGGACGTGCCGATTTCGAAAGCCATCCCGAAGTCATTGCCCGTTTTGCCGAACTCGACGATAACGACCTTTTTAGCGCCCTAAAGGTTTGGGCTGGCCATCCCGACCCCATTCTTAGTCAGCTTTGCGATGGATTAATGCACCGGCGACTCAACCGTGTGTATCTTTTCGAGCAAGAACCAGCAGCTGAACTGGTGGCAGATTTGGCTGGTCAAGTTTGCCGCAGCCAAAACATTTCGCCCGAAGACCTGCACTATTGGATGCAAACTGGCTTCATTACCAACGATGCTTATGTGCCGGCAACCGACAAAATTCTCATTCTCCGAAAAAATGGAGATTTAAAAGATGTAACCGATTTGTCGGACAATCTCAACCTCAAAACCCTATCGAAAACCGTTGTAAAGCATTACATCAGTCTGCCCAAGGAAATTAAACTGCCTATTCAATTTTAATCGCACCCCTTTTTCTTAGCCTAAGTCTTGGCCGCAACGGCAAGCGCAGTAGCCCGGTCTTAGGCGGAAAACAATGACAGCGGTCTGAATTAGCCATACATGACAAAAGGCGACTGAGCAAATAACCTTATACGTCAGGCCCTTTTGGTTCGTTTCATAAACTGGCTTTTGAATTCTTCACCCTGCATTTTTTATTATCTTAATGTAATTTCAGATATTTGTCAAATTAGATCGATTTATTAATGCAATTCACCTCCCGGCAAATTGCTGAGCTCGTAAGTGGTCAGCTTCAGGGTGCCGCCGACATTGTTGGCAGCAAACTCTCTAAAATTGAAGAAGCTGTAAGCGGCTCCATCAGTTTTATTGCCAATCCCAAATACCTGCATCACCTCAACAGTACGCAAGCCTCCATACTGATTGTTTCCAAGGAAGTGCAGCTCAACGGGCATGCTGTGCCAGCGCTTATTCAAGTAGAAGATCCTTATTCAGCCTTCACCCTTTTGCTCAATTTATTTAGTAAAAGCACTTTTTCGGCTTGTGGGATAGAGCAACCTAGTTTCGTGGCAGCCAATGTGGCACTTCCCGCCGACAGCTTTGTGGGGGCCTTCAGCTACATCAGCGAAGACGTGGTATTGGGAGAGGGTGTCAAAATCATGCAGCAGGTATTCATCGGTAAAGGCGCAAAGATTGGTGCACATACCATTTTACACCCAGGTGTTCGCATCTTAGCGGGCTGTGAAGTGGGGGCGCATTGCATGCTTCACGCCAATGTGGTTGTGGGTTCAGATGGATTTGGCTTTGCGCCGCAAAAAGATGGACATTATGAAAAAATTGCCCAAAACGGACAAGTCATCATAGAAGACCAGGTAGAAATTGGCGCCAATTGCGCTATTGACCGCGCCACCATGGGTGCCACCATTATCCGTAAGGGTGTAAAACTTGACAATTTAGTGCACATTGCACACAATGTAGAAATAGGTGAAAACACGGTAATAGCTGCACAAACGGGCGTATCGGGCAGTACCCGCATCGACAAACAATGTGTGATTGCGGGCCAGGTAGGTTTTGCAGGACATGTATATGTGGCGCCAGGCTCACAAATTGGCGGCCAGACCGGCGTTACCCGCTCCATTGAAGAGCCTTATAAAAAATGGAATGGCACACCCGTGATGAAATACATGGATAGCCAGCGCACCAGCAACCTCATTCGCCGTTTACCCGATTTCGAAAAACGCATTCTTCAACTTGAGAAGCAATTGGAAGCCTTCTCAGTTAAACCCTAAGCATGAATAATACACAAAGAACCATTGCGAAAGCCGTCTCTATTACCGGAGTTGGCATCCATACAGGCGCAGCGGTAAACATGACCTTTCATCCCGCGGCCATAGACCACGGTTTTGTATTTCAACGCACCGACTTAGCTGGCGCTCCATTGGTACCCGCTTTGGTTGAAAACGTAGTAGAAACCTCCCGCGGCACCACCTTGGCAGTAAATAATGCCAAAGTGCACACGGTTGAACACGTATTGGCAGCCCTCATGGGCTTGCAAATCGACAATGTACTGATCACACTCGACGGTCCCGAAACCCCCATTGCCGACGGCAGTTCTATAGAATTTATAGAGGTGCTAGAATCTGCCGGCCTGGTGGAACAGGAGGCTGCACGCAAGTTCATCGAGATCAAAGAGAACTTCCATTTTTACGATGCCGAAAAGGATGTAGAAATCACCTTGATGCCAGCCGACAGCTTCAAAGTATCGGTTTTAATCGACTACAACTCTCCGGTTTTAGGTACGCAACATGCTGTTTTAAAGGAAATCAGTGACTTTAAGACCGAAATTGCGTCTTGCCGCACCTTTTGCTTCTTGCACGAACTTGAGCTATTATTGGCAAACAACCTCATCAAGGGTGGCGACATAAACAATGCCATTGTAGTGGTTGACCAGGCGGTGGCCGACAGCGAATTAAATCGCCTTGCGGGGATATTCAATAAGCCACAAATGGGTGTAAGCAAAGAAGGCATCCTCAACAATGTGGAATTACGTTTTGTAAACGAGCCGGCCAGGCACAAACTGTTGGATGTGATTGGCGATTTAGCTTTGTTGGGTCGTCCGATCAAAGCTCATGTAGTAGCCAGCAAACCAGGCCACAGCAGCAATGTAGCTTTCGGCAAGGAATTCCGGGCCTTCCTCAAAAAGCAGCAGAAGCAGCTCGACATACCAACCTACAACCCTAGCCAGCCGCCGGTGTACGATGTAAACGGCATCATGAACTTCTTACCGCATCGCTATCCCTTTTTACTGGTCGACAAAATCACCGAGCTCACCAAGGAATACGTAATTGGGGTAAAAAACGTAACCATGAACGAGCCCTTCTTCCAGGGCCACTTCCCAGGAAATCCGGTGATGCCGGGTGTTTTGACCATCGAAGCCATGGCCCAAACAGGGGGGATTTTATGCTTGAGTTTGATGGATGACCCGGGCGGGTACTGGACCTATTTCTTAAGAATTGATAATGTTCGTTTTAAGGATAAGGTTTTACCGGGAGATACACTTATATTCAAACTCGTTTTGAAAGAGCCCATCCGCCGTGGCATTTGTCAGATGGTGGGACAGGCTTTTGTAGGAAACAAATTGGTAGTAGAAGCCGAGTTGATGGCACAATTAGTTAAGAAATAAAGCATGACGCAACCCTTGGCAAGCATTCATCCGGATGCCAAAATCGCTGAAAATGTGCACATCTCTCCCTTCGTTACCATTGAGGGTGACGTAGAAATAGCAGAAGGTTGTTGGATTGGACCCAACGTAACCATCATGGATGGAGCGCGAATCGGCAAGAATGTGAAGATTTATCCTGGCGCAGTGATCAGTGCGCCACCGCAAGACCTCAAATACAAAGGCGAAAAAACTTTAGCCATCATTGGCGAAGGCACCACCATTCGGGAGTGCGCTACAGTAAACCGAGGCACCAACGACCGTTTTAAAACCGAAGTAGGCAAGCACTGCTTATTGATGGCTTACAGTCATGTTGCCCACGATTGTATAGTAGGTAACCACGTAATTTTGGCCAATTTAGCCACTTTGGCTGGTCATATTACCGTACACGATTGGGCCATTTTAGAAGGAATGGTGGCCGTGCAACAGTTTATAACGGTAGCAGAGCACGCATTTGTCGGAGGTGGTTCGTTGGTTAGAAAAGATGTGCCCCCCTTTGTAAAATGTGCCAAGGAACCCTTGTCGTTTGCAGGCGTTAATGTAATTGGATTGCGTCGCAGAGGCTTTACGGAGCATGCCATTCGCCAAATTGAAGACATTTACCGCATCGTTTATGTACGCGGTTACAATATGTCGAAGGCGGTAGAAATGGTAGAGGCGGAAGTAGATCCATCGCCAGAGCGCGATCGCATTTTGGAGTTCATTAGAACCTCTAATTTTGGCGTGATCAAAGGCATGATCGAATGAGCAGCGAGCTCCACATCCGTTTGGCGGATGCGGGGAAACGCTATAACCGCGACTGGATTTTCAAAAATCTGAGTTTTGAACTCGTTCCAGGTAGCCGCTTATCGCTCACTGGATCGAACGGATCTGGCAAAAGCACCCTTTTACAAGTAATGGCAGGTTACCAATCGCTTTCGAGCGGTAGCCGGACCTATTTGGTAAATGGGGCGCAGTTGAGTGAAGACCAATTGTACAAGCAGCTCAGCATTGCCACACCCTACCTCGACCTGCCTGAAGCTTACAGCTTAGAAGAATTGCTTTCGTTTCACTTTAGTCTGAAGCCCAAAAAAACAGCTTTTGATATGAACAGTTGGATCGAAAGTGCTGGACTGCAACCTCATCTAACCAAAAAACTACAATATTTTAGCTCTGGCATGAAGCAACGAGTAAAATTACTACTCGCTTTAGGCGCAGATGTCCCGCTCCTCATGCTAGATGAGCCCACAACCAATTTAGATGAGCAAGGAATACAGTGGTATCAAGCCATGATTGGCACCTTGGCTACGCGTCAGAGCATTGTAGTGGCAAGCAATCAGCCCCACGAATATGCCTTTTGCACGCAAAACATAGAAGTGACGGCATACAAAAAGGCATAAAAAGCGTATACTTTTCCAGAATAATGGACAGTTGCGTGAGGAGCCTGTACAATAAACAGGTCAATTATCCATTGTTTGATGCTATTTGGCCTGACTTTGTTTTTGGAATGCTATTTGATATAAGAGCTGCATTGAAATTGTCCATCAGGGCAAAACATCATCAGGTAGTATTTTTTAACATCGAGGGAACCGGGAGGTTCCCTTTTTTTGTCCTCAAAATTTCGAATAAGCAACCCCACCCAACCGCAGGTATTGGCTAAAGCGCTTGGTATTGTTTGCCTGGCAAAGACCGAATCATATTTTTAAACTCTAAACCTAAAAGCACATTGCTCAGCTTTGAAATCGACAAGGAAGTTTGCATGCTCAGCATGTCAATACCCAATTGTTGATGTTCCTTGAGTAGGTCATACACCACTTGCTCCTCCATCTCCAACTCAGGAAAAAGCAGGCCTTGGCGTGAGCTACTCACTGTAATGGGCACCCCCCACCCCATGGCATCGCAAAAATCTTCTGCGGAAGTGATGAGTGCGGCCTTGTTAGCCCGCACCAATTTGTGGCAGCCGGCGCTGTAGGTATCGTGCACCTTGCCGGGATAAGCAAACACATCGCGGTTATAATCGTTGGCCAGCGAAGCCGTGATCAATGCCCCACCATTGGTAGCTGCTTCTATCACGACCACTGCATCGGTCATGCCGGCTACTATGCGGTTACGTTTGGGGAAATTTTCTTTATCGGGCCCCACCTCATATAAAAACTCGGTAAGTAAGCCCCCATGTTCGAGCATTTTATCGGCAATTTGGCGGTGGGTGGCTGGATAAATGCGGCCCAAGCCGTGCCCCAGCACCCCTACCGTTGGCAAGCCGTTTTGCAAAGCCATGCGGTGGGCGTGTACATCAATGCCGTAGGCGAGTCCACTGAGCACCATCACGTTCAAAGCTGTGAGGCCCCGCACCAGCTCTTCGGTGAGACGCCGCCCATAATCGGTAGCCGAGCGGGTACCTACAATGGCCACAATGCGATTGGCATTTAAGGGCAAGGCCCCTTTTCCGAACAAAATAAGCGGGTGGTCGGCGCACTGCCGTAGCCGTATCGGGAAGTCCTCCGACTCGTAATGCAACAGCTTTACGCCATGCTTATCGACCAGCTTGAGCTCCTTTTCAGCGATATCAAAAGGCTTGCTTTTCACAATCACATCGGCCAGCAAGGTGCCAATGCCTGGGGTGGTGGCCAGCTTCGTGCGACCCGTTTTAAACACGGCTTCTGCACTGCCCAAACGCTCGATGAGTTTGCGGGCGAGCAGACTTCCGATGCCTGGGATTTGGAGCAGACTGAGGGTATAAAAAATTTCTGTTTGGTTCATAGGACTCATCCCACTAATTTAGGATTTTGAGAAGACCTTTTATGCCGCATTTTCTAAGTTTTTTTCTGTGTTTAGCGCTTTTCTCGACGGTTTCAAAAGCCCAAACGGTTTTGACCGGTAAAATCACAGATGCCAGCACAGGCGAAGCACTTTTAGGCGTGAATATACAATTGACCGACGGCAGTGGCACTGTGAGTGATGTACGCGGGCAATACCGCTTGGTTTTCGAAAAAACAGGCAGCTACGAGCTCCGCTTTAGCTACATCGGCTATGAAAAAGTTAGCCAAACGATAATTATCCAAGCGGCTGGCCCACAACGACTCGACATCTCCTTAAAACAAAGCAGCCAAATATTAGATCAAATTGTGGTCACGGCCGGGCGTTTTGAGCAGAAGAGAGAAGAACTCACCATCTCCACCCTGGTCATCAAACCCAGCGATGTAAACGCCAATAATTCGGTAACGGCCGACGATATCCTCAACCGCAGTCCGGGCATCCACGTGCTGCGCGGCCAAATCAGCATCCGCGGCAGCAGCGGATACACCCTAGGCGTAGGTTCACGGGTAATGATGCTGTTAGATGGCTTGCCGCTGCTCACCGCGGAGTCGAGCGAAATACGCTGGAATTTTTTACCCGTTGAAAATGTGGAGCAGATAGAAGTAATCAAAGGCTCCGGCTCGGCATTGTACGGGTCGTCGGCCTTGGGTGGTGTGGTGCATTTTCGCACGGCCATGCCTAGCAGCACGCCGCAAACCAAATTTACCTGGTTCAACACCTTTTACGACCGGCCCCCGGGCTTCCATACCGATCCATGGGAAGGCGAGCAACCACCAGTAGCCTTTGGCATGAGCTTGTCGCATCGCCAGCGCTTCGGCAAGCTTGACTTTGTGGGCTCGGTAAACCTGGTGAGCGACGAAGGTTATCGTGTGGGAGAGCCCAGCAAGCGCCTCCGGGGCAATGTGCATTTTCGCTATGAACTCGCCAAAGGCTTACATGTGGGCTTGAGCGCAAGTCACCTCATCGATTCTACCCGCCTGTACACCTTTTGGGAAAACGACACCAATGCTTTTGTGCCGGCACTGGGCAGCACCAATGCCCAGCTGAATACTAGGACCATGGTTGACCCCTATATTGAATGGGCGGGCAAGCGCAGCAAGCACAGTTTGCGCAATCGTTTTTATCGCTCCTACACCAATTACAACAACGAAGATTTTGGTTTGGGCGAGATGTATTACAGCGAATACCAATTCCAGCACCGCTTTGCTATTCCATGGGCCAACAGCAGCGTGCTCACGGCGGGATTGGTAAACCAACACAATGTAATTCGCAGCGACCGGCTGTTTGGCGACCAAAATACCGACAACCGTTCGGCCTACGTACAATTCGACCAGCAGATTGGTAGACTTGGCTATGGCATTGGTTTGCGGCACGAGCAATTTCTTGTGAATGGCCGACTCAAAGAGCAGAACCCGGTTGGAAGGGCAGGACTGAATTTCAGATTGGCGCGCGGCTTTCACTTAAGGAGTTCGTACGGACAAGGATTCCGCTCGCCTTCGGTGGCCGAGATGTTTTCGAACACCTTTATTGGCAGCATCCGCCTGGCCAGCGACCCCACGCTTTTACCTGAGTCGAGCCGCACCTACGAAGTTGGCTTCATTAAAAATGTCAAAATGGGGCGGTTTAACGGTCAGCTCGACGTAGCCTGGTTTCTCACCGACTACAGCAATATGATTGAGTACAATTTTGCGGTGTTTTTGCCTAATGTGTATGATGCGCAGGATTCGGTTTGGATTGCTGAAGGAAATCTAGGGGCCTTGGCCAGTAAATACGCCAGTTTTAAACCCGGGAACATCGTAGAGTCACGCATCAGCGGCATAGAGGCCATTTTTAGCGGTACTGCGGAGTGGCAAAAATTGGGGCTGCAGTTTCAGCTGGGCTACACCTATACCAATCCCATCAACAAAAACCCGCCGCTCAGTAATTTTAATATACCTGCCGACCTCATGCAATATTTAAAGTACCGCTATTTGCATTTGGTGCGCACCGATGTACAGTTTAAATACGATAAGTTCATGTTTGGCGCGAATGTGCGTTACAACAGTGTGATTTTAAACATCGATGAAGACTTTTACCGCTTCATGCCAGGTTTGATAGACTACCGTTTGCGCAGCATCAAAGGTGATTTATTGGCTGATTTACGGGTGGGAGTAGCGCTCAACGACTATTTTAACCTTAATTTCATTGTGCGAAACGCTGGCAACCGCAGCTGGATGCCCATTCCAGGCAATATTGGCGAGCAGCGCAATTTTGTGATTCAAATGCAATCCATCTTCTAAAGCTAATCAGATGAAGACCTGGTTCAATCTCCTGTTTCTGCTGCTGTTGGCGCTCAGTGCGAAAGCGCAGCAAGTAAAGCTCAGCGGAAAAGTCACCGAACAAGGCAGCAAAATATCACTCTTAGGGGTGAATGTTTTGGTAGAAGGCCATGGCGGGGGCACGGTGACCGACGTAGATGGAAACTACAGTCTATTGCTGGCGCCAGGCAACTACCAAATTCGTTTCAGTTATGTAGGTTACCAGCCGGTGAGCCGCAAAGTGCAACTACAAGCTGATCAAAAGTTGGAGGTGCAGCTCGAAGTGGCTGCTGGTATGCTCGAACAAGTGGTAGTAACCGCCGGCCGTTTTGAGCAGCGGCTCAGTGAAGTGACGGTGTCGATGGAGGTGGTCAAGCCCGAATTGCTGCAGCAAAACAACATTACGCGCTTTGACGATGCGCTCGAACGGGTACCGGGCGTGAGCGTGGTGAATGGTCAATTGAACATCCGCGGCACGAGCGGCTTCAGTTATGGGGCTGGCAGCAGGGTGCAGGTGTTGGTAGATGACATGCCGCTGCTCAGCGCCGATGCAGGCGATGTAAAATGGGCTTATTTGCCGATTGAAAATGTGTCGCAGATAGAAGTGATTAAAGGTGCCAGCTCGGCTTTGTTTGGCAGCAGTGCCTTGGGCGGGATTGTGAATTTGCGCACGGCCTATCCCACTGCCAAACCCCGCACCCAGGTGCAGACCTTTAGTTATGTGTACGACCGGCCCAACGACTTTTTTACCGCACCTTATCGCTTGCGGGATGGTCGGCACCAGAGCGGAGTAAGTGCGCTTCACAGTCGGCAAATAGGCAAGCACGACCTCACGGCGGGGGTTTTTGCGGTTTGGGACCAAGGCTATCGCATTGGGGAGTACAGCAAACGGGTGCGCGGCAATGTGAACTGGCGCTATCGGGTGACGGAGCGGCTGAGCCTAAGCATCAACACCAACGCCATGGTGGATTCTACGGGCAATTTTTTCTTCTGGCAAAGCGATACCGCCGCCTTCTTCCCATCCCCAGGTACCAACGACGCCCAGTTGAGCACCCGCTTCAACATCGACCCAGTGCTTACTTATTACGGCCGCAACGACCGCAAACATGTATTCAGAAATCGGCTGTACTATACCGAAAACCGTGGCGACAGCAGTCGGAACACCCGCGGGCAAATGTACTTCAACGAATACCAGTTTCAGCAGCCGCTACGGTTTGGTTTTGCTAAGAAAAGCATGTTCACAGCAGGACTCGCACACACTTACAATTATGTAAACAGCGGTCCTTTGTACGGCCTCAAAGACAGTCGCAATGTAGCCGCCTACGCCCAAATCGACCAAAGTATTGGCAAGCTCAACTACTCGCTTGGCTTGCGTTTCGAGCAATTTGTGATCAACAACGAAGCGCCTATTCGGTATCCGGTGGCGCGGCTCGGACTCAATTACGAGCTTTTTAAAGCCACTTGGCTGCGGGCCTCGGCGGGACAAGGTTTCCGTACCCCGTCGGTGGCCGAGCGCTATGTGAATGCCGCTGCCGGTGCCATTTTAATCTTTCCAAACCCCAGTCTGAGCTCTGAAAGCGGCTGGAGCACCGAAATTGGGGTTAAACAAGGCTGGCAGCTCGGTAAAATGAAAGGCTTTGTGGATGTGGCTGGCTTTTATACCCGCTACGACAATATGATTGAGTTCACCTTCAATTTGTTTCCCGAGGGCCCTGGTTTTAAAGCCCTCAATTTGGCCGATCAAACCAGTGTGATTCGAGGTATAGAATTCAGCAGCGCAGGTGGTGGTCAGATTGGCCGTTTTCAGTTGGTAACCCAGCTGGGCTACACCTTCATCGACCCCATCGAAATACGCCGGCCGCTCCCCGACCGTCCCGACATTACCACCACCGACGTCTTAAAATACCGCACCCGGCATTTGTGGCGTTTTGATGCAGAATTAAGGCGCGCCCGCTGGGGCATCGGCACCAACTTACGTTACAACAGCTTCATGCTGCGTATCGACCAAGCCTTCGAAAACTTCATTCCCGGGGTGGTCAACTTCCGTCAAAAGCGGCCTGCTGGCGATTTTATAGCCGATTTTAGACTGAGCTACGAGCTGCGGTCGGATTTACGGCTGGCCTTTTTAATTCGTAACGCACTCAACCGTGACTATATGATTGTGCCGGGCAACATTGGCGCTCCCAGAACTTTTGGCTTACAGCTCACTTTTAGTCCACAATAATTTCATTCTTCACAATGCCTTTGCACATGACTACGAACCTTGCTTCTACCCTTTTTATACTGATGAAAAAAACTTGTTTCCTCCTGCTATTGTTGGGTTCAGCCTTGCTGAGTACCGCCCAAGATGCCCTCACTTACCAGCGGCCCGTGGCTGAAATTGCCACTTTGCTTGAAGCGCCCGTCACGCCCTCAGTGAGCTTTTCTCCCGATCGGCAATGGATGGCACTCTTGCAGCGGCCCGAGCTGCCGAGTATTGAAGAGGTTTCGCGACCAGAACTTCGTTTAGCCGGACTCCGCATCGACCCCAACAATTTTGGTCCCAGCCGCAGCAGCTATTTCAATCAGTTGCAGCTGCGTCAGCTCGACAAAGAAGCCGTTTTATCCATCAGTGGTTTGCCCCAACCCCTGCTTTTGAGCGGCTTGAGTTGGTCGCCCGATGGCAAATACTTGGCCTTCCTACAAAACGACCCCACCGAAATCAGTCTGTGGGTGGTAGAAGTAGCCACCCGCCAAGCCCGTCGCCTCAGCAACCGCAGCCTGAACGCCGTACTGGGCAACACCTTCAGCTGGTTGGCCAACAGCAGGGAGCTGGTGCTTAGCGCCCGTTTACAGCAAGCAGGCAATCCACCTCAGCCCAACCGTGTGCCTGCTGGTCCCATTGTAGAAGAAAACCTCGGCAAAAAGGCGCCTTCCCGCACTTACCAAGACCTCCTCAAAAACCCAGACGATGAAAAGAGCTTTGAATATTATGCCCAGTCTGAATTGGTGCTGGTAGACCTAAAAGGTGAATCACGCGCTTTGGCGGGCAGCGGATTGTGGAGCAGTTTTGATGTTTCGCCCAACGACCAATTCCTTTTGTGTGAAGAAATTGTGCGGCCCTACTCCTATTTAGTGCCCTACTACCGCTTTGCCTCGGTGGTGCAGCTGCGCGATATGCAAGGCACTTTGTTGCGCGAACTGGCTGATAAACCCATGGGTGAGTACATTCCTAGCACCTTCAATGCGGTAGAAAAAGGTCCACGCGGCCACGCCTGGCGCCCCGACCAAGCCGCTGTGTTGTACTGGGCCGAAGCCCTCGACGAAGGCGACCCGCAGCGCGAGGTGCAGCACCGCGACCGGCTGTTAGAGCTCCCAGCCCCTTTTGAGGGAGATGCCAGCGAATGGCTCCGCACCGAACTCCGTTATGGCGGGGTGATGTGGGCCGATAACCTGGCTTGGGTGCGTGCCAGCTGGACCCGCACGCGCCGGGAACAATATTATGAAGTGCGTTTTGGCAGCAATAGCAGTGCTCGTAAAATTAAAGACCGCAGTTATGAAGATGCCTATACCGATCCAGGCAGACCGCTTATGACCCGCAACGCTGCTGGTCGTAGCGTGATGTGGGTGCAGGGCGGCAAATTGTTTATGAGCGGACAAGGGGCTTCACCCGAAGGCGACCGGCCCTTTTTAGACCAGTATGACCTGGCCACTGGCAAGAGCAAACGCCTGTGGCAATCGGCCGCACCCTATTACGAAAGCGTGGTGGCCCTGCTCGACCCGGTTAAAATGCGCTTCATCACTTCTCGTGAATCGCCCACCGAAAACCCGAATTATTATTTGCGCACGGTGGGACAAAAAAACAGCACGCCCATCACCCGTTTTGCGCATCCTTACCCGCAATTGGCGCAAGTACAAAAAAGTTTGTTGCGCTACCAGCGGGCCGATGGCGTAGAAATGACTGCCGATCTTTATCTCCCTGCGGGCTACAACAAAAGTCAGGGCCCCTTGCCCACCCTCGTTTGGGCCTATCCCCGCGAGTTCAAATCACAGGCCGCGGCTTCTCAGGTCAAAGGTTCGCCTTACCGATTTACCCGCATTGGCTGGGGGAGCCCCGTTTTTTGGGTGCTCCGCGGCTATGCCGTACTCGACAATGCCAGCATGCCCATTGTGGGAGAAGGCGAGGCCGAACCCAACGATACGTATATCAAACAGCTGGTGGCCAATGCCGAGGCCATAGTGCGGCACGGCAGCTCCTTGGGGGTGGTCGACAGCACCCGGGTGGCTGTAGGCGGTCACAGCTACGGGGCCTTCATGACGGCCAATTTGCTGGCGCATTCTAAGCTGTTCAAAGCTGGCATTGCCCGAAGCGGCGCCTACAACCGCACCCTCACGCCTTTTGGCTTCCAAGCTGAGGAGCGCACCTATTGGCAGGCGCCCGAGGTGTATTTCGATATGTCGCCCTTCAGCTTCGCCGACCGCATCAAAACACCTTTGCTGCTGATTCATGGTGAGGCTGACAACAATCCCGGCACCTTCCCCATCCAGAGCGAACGGCTGTACCAGGCGGTGAAAGGCCATGGTGGCACCGTACGCTACGTTGTACTGCCGCACGAAAGCCACGGTTACCGCGCTTCCGAAAGTGTACTGCACATGCTTTGGGAGATGGACCGCTGGTTAGAAAAATATGTAAAACCTTGAGCGACCTTTGTGATAGAAGGCCTTCATAAAGCATTCATGCGCTTGAGGCCAAAAAAAATCCCATCAATTGCGATGGGATTTTTTCTTGTCTGAATCAACCTATTTAATGCTGCGGAACACCCGACTCCAGCGGATTTTGTTGAGCAGGTTGGCGTTGTAGTCGAGGCTCAGCCACACAAAAACGGCCTTGCCCACAATGTGATCCTCAGGCACAAAGCCCCAGTAGCGCGAATCCAATGAATTATGGCGGTTGTCGCCCATCATCCAGTAATAATCCATCTTAAAGGTATAGCTGCTGGCTTCATTGCCGTTGATGAAAATTTTGCCATCTCGTTCTTCCAGCGTATTGCCTTCGTAGATGTTGATGGCACGGCGGTAGATGTTGATGTTGTTGGCATCCAAAGGCATTTCCATGCCCTTTTTGGGGAGGATGATGGGGCCATAGTTGTCGAGGTTCCAAGGATAGGCTTCGGTATACGGAAATACATCCTCGGTGTAATAACCAGGAGGTGCGTTGTAAGGCTCAATGCCGCGCACATTGCTGAACTGCTTCATTTTGTCGGCATTTTCCACGGTGAGGTTGTAGAGGAAATCGCCTTCTACCGAAATAGGACCGCCTTCGGTGATGTCCATTTTGAGCAGCGTCATGGGATTAAATCCCGAGCCGTCGGTTTTAACGTGGTATTTGTACTGCGCCCGTGGCGGTTGCTCGATGGCTTTACCATTGATGTGCACCACGCGGTCGATGATTTGCAGGGTATCACCGCCAATCCCCACACAACGTTTGATATAATTGTCTTGCTTGTCTACCGGCCGGTAATCTTCCATGGGGTAGTTAAACACCACCACATCGTTGTTTTTGATTTTACCGAAGCCTGGCAGGCGGCTGTAGCCCCACTGAATCCATTCGAGGTAGCTTTTGGTGCCCAGCACCGGCATGGTGTTGTGGGCGAAGGGAAAGCTGAGGGGGGTCATGGGCAGGCGTGGTCCGTAGCTCAGCTTGCTCACAAACAAAAAGTCGCCTACCATGAGACTTTTTTCCATCGAAGGAGTAGGAATGGTATAGGCTTCGATGGCGAAGGTGCGGATGAGGGTGGCTGCGATGACCGCAAAAACGATGGCTTCGGTCCATTCGCGGGTCTTCGACTTCGGCTTTTTGCTAGCCTTTTTCTTTTGCCAAAATTTCCAGTTCATAATCGGTAATTAGGGCGCCAGTGGCGCATTGGGTTGATTTAAAGGGAGGTCGATGGTGACGCCTTTCACGCCAGCACCATATTCGTATACCAGCTCGCCGCCTAGCCAACCGCTGTACACCAGCAAGGCCGAGGCCACCAGCAGGGCACCTAAAAACATGCGGTTTTCGGCGGTTTGCATGGCTTGGCGGCGGAGGATTTTCCACACCAGCAAGCAGGCATAAAGCCAAACCAGGATGTAGCCCACGGTTTCGTGTTGTTCTACTGCTTCGTGAAGGGTATCACTCATCGTAAGACTATCTTCGGCCCAGCCACCCGTAAGTGCCGCTACAAAAGCCCCGAGGGTGCCACCTAGCAGCAACCAAAAGGCCATGTCGCGCCAAAACTCCGCCTTGCGCCACAGCCAAACCGTTTCGGCCAGCAGGGCGCACAGCAGCAGGGCTACTGGAAAATGAACAACCGCAGGATGAAGCGTGTGCAACATTTATCCCATGAATTTCGACAGGTCTACGCCCGGAATGTTGGGAATAAGGCCGTCGGTACCTTTTTTGAATTCTTCTTTATACGTACGGTGTGCTTCGCGCAGGGCATTATTCACCGTATTGAGGATGGCCTCTTCAAGCAGGGCCTTGTTTTCGGGCTTCAATAAATCTTCGCTGATGCTGATGCTTTGTAACTTTTTACTCACGCTTGTTACCACTTGCACCCCGTCTTCCTGACCAGAAGCGCTCACGGTCATGCGATCGGTTTTGTTTTTTACATCTTCCACGGCATCCTTGAGTTTGCCGATTTTGTCCATCATTCCGAATAAGTCGAACATAATTATCTTTTGCTTTATGAATGGTCGAAAATACCTAAATATTGTTGGCTTTGGTGCGGTTTAGCTTTTTTTGGCAAGACTTTCATCTTCCTACAAAACCCAGCTACCGCTGTACCGAACTCCTTATGGTTAGAGGGTGATTTTGAACTTCTCTGCCAAGGCTTCCATATCGGCCACTACTTTAGCGTTGATAGGAATGCCATTTTTCTTGCGCACGCGGTATTCGCGCTGCTCCAGCTCGCCGTGGATGAGTACCGGTTCGGCGGGATCGATGGGCGTGGTTGCTTTGAAGCGCCGGATCCAGGTATCGATGCCTTGGTAGTACTCATCGAGGTCGCGAAACGCATCGATGCGCATGGCGGTGAGGAAATGGCCGATGCCCTTGCCCACCGGATCGGCAGGTGGCTGGAGGAAGGCCACGAAGGGCGGCACCCAAGGACCGAAGTTCCCGCCCGAAAGCACGCCCGAGAGGATGTCGGCCACCGCGGCCATGCCATAGCCTTTGTGCGAACCCATTTCGTAGGTGCTGCCGAGGGGCAATAAACTGCCGCCTTTTTTGAGGATGCTGGGGTCGTTGCTCGGCGCGCCGTCGGCATCGAGGGCCCAGCCGTTGGGTAGCTCGGTGCCTTTGCGTTCGGCGATTTCGAGTTTGCCATTGGCAGCTGCGGCCGAGGCCATGTCGATCACCACCGGATCGTATTCCCGGGCAGGGAACACCCAGCAATGCGGATTGGTACCCAACATGCGCTCTTTGCCGAGGGTGGGGGTTACCAAAGGACTCGCATTGGTCATGCTCATGCCAATCATGTGGTGGGGAATGGCTTTCATGGCGTGGTACGAGGCCACCCCAAAGTGGTTTGAATTGCAAACGCTCACCATGCCCACGCCGGTAGCCGAGGCTTTTTTGATGGCGATGTTCATGGCGTGGGCGGCCACTACCAGGCCGAGGCCCCCATCCCCATCTACCGTAGCCGCGGCAGCGGTTTCGCGCACGATTTTGATTTGCGGCTTCATATTGATGCGACCCGCCTCCCACAAACGCACGTAACCCGACAACCGGGCGATGCCGTGGGAGTCGATGCCCCGCAAATCGGCTTCCAAAAGCACATCGGTGGCGAGGTAGGCGTCTTCCTGACTGGCACCCATGCGGATGAATACCTCGCTCATGAAGCTCCAAAGTTGGTTTTCGGTAAAAATGCGGCTAGTTGCTTTGTCCATGTGCTTATTGCTTCTTACCAACCCGCAGCCAATAAATCGGCCAGGTGGATGGTTTTGATGTCCATTTTTTGTTTGTCAGCATAGGTCTGCAAATGCATCAAGCAGCTCAAATCGGAAGATACCACGTACTCCGCCCCCGTTTTTAAGGCATTTTGCAGCTTTTGATCGGCCATGCCGGTGCTAATGCCTTCGTATTTCGCCGCAAAGGTGCCCCCAAAGCCGCAGCAAGTTTCATTTTCGGGCAACGGCATAAAGGTGATGCCTTGCACCTGCCGCAGCAAAGCCCGTGGCTCTTCGCGAATGCCACATTCACGCAAGGCGCTGCAGGCATCGTGGTAGGTAATGCTGTGCTCAAAATGCGCTTGCAGCTTGCTGTAGGGCAAATGTTTGAAAACAAATTCGGCAAATTCGAAGGTGTTCTTCTGCAAGCTCTTGTACTGATTGTGCAAGGCGGTATTGTGGAAGAGTTTGCCGTAATAATTGCGCATCATGCCGGTGCAGGAGCTCGACAGCACCACCACGGGCCGGTTGTTGGAGAGTTCGCGGATGCACTTCTCCCCCACTTCCTTGGCTTCATCCCAATAACCAGCGTTGAAGGCCGGTTGACCACAACAAGTTTGTTCGGGATTGTAATGCACTTCGCAGCCCAAAAACTCGAGCACTTTGATGGCGTTGAAGGCGGTTTCGGGATACAGTTGATCCACAAAACAAGGCACAAATAAATCTATCTGCATTGGAGCTTACCCCACGTGTATTTTAAAGTTCCGGATTCCTCTCAGCACCAGTAAACCCACGATAAAAAACACGCCCAAGGCCAAAGCCGAGTTGCGCATGCTGCCAGTGAGTACGATGATGTATCCGAATGCAAAAGTACCAAATACGATGGCAAGTTTTTCAGTTACGTCGTAAAAGGAGAAGTAAGAAGCGTGGTTGAGGGTGGCGTCGGGAATTAATTTGGCATAGGTGCTGCGCATGAGGGCCTGCATGCCGCCCATCACCGTACCTACGACGCCCGCAAGCACAAAAAATTGATTTTCGGTGGTTACCGTATAGGCCGCTACACAAATGCCTATCCAAATCACCGTACCCCCCATCAAGGTATAAATATTGCCATATCGGGCCGAGAGTTTCGAAAAAGTGTAGGCCCCCGCGATGGCAATGAGCTGGATGAGGAGGATGGTGATGATGAGTTTGTCGGTGCTTAATTGCAGTTCATCGGCCCCGAAAATGGTGGCCAAGTACATGGTGGTTTGCAGTCCCGCACTGATGAAGAAAAAGGCAATGAGGTAGCGCCGTATGCCTGCCAACAGTTTAATTTCGTGGTAAACCTTGGTTAACTCGCGGTAGCCCTTTTTGAATAAATCGCCATTGATTTTACCCATGGGCTTTTCTTTGGGCAAGCGTCGGAGGGTAAGCTGCGAAAACCCGAACCACCAAAGTCCAACTGTTATGAACGACAAGCGTGTACTTAAACCCTTGTAATGAGCAGTAGCCTGCTCCATGGCCGCTGTTGCCTCCGTACCTGCCGCTATTAACCCTTGCGACATCCCCTGAACATCCCACAACAAGCCGGGAAACATGATGATGATGAGGTTAATCACCAAAAGGGACACACTTCCTGCATAGCCATACGAAAAGCCACGGGCACTGATCTCATCGAAGCGGTCTTCAGACGCAATTTCGGGCAAAAACGAATTGTAAAATATCACACTGCCGGCCCAACCAATGGCAGCAAGCATGAAAAAAGCAAGTCCGTAAACAATGTTGGCAGAAGTAAAGAAAAAAAGCATGGCGCAACTCATCGATCCCAGAATGGCAAAAAAGGCCAGCATGCGCTTTTTCAAACCTCCAAAATCGGCCATACCGCTTAAAATAGGCGAGCTGAAGGCCACCAGCAAATAGGCCAGCGATAAAGAGTAAGAATAGGCGGCACTGCTCGACACCTCCCAGCCAAAGAGTGAAATCCGGAAATTTTCACCCGCAGGGTCTGCGCCTCTGGCCAATGCTGCACTTTTACTTACCGCATTGTAATAAATGGGAAAGATGGCCGACGTAATGCACAAATTGTAAGCCGAATTGGCCCAATCGTACATGCACCACGCTTTGATGGTTTTGGGGTTGTTGAGTTCAGACATTGGGTTCAAATCTAAACCATAGCAGCGAACCTTGCAACTACATTGGAGGATTGGTTGCGGACAGCCTTACAATGGGTACTTGGGATAAGCGGTAGCAGGTTTTGACCTGTAAAATATAATTCGCTTGCCTATTCGCCACATCAAAATACGCATGAAAGCTCAATGCTCAGCTTCCCTTTAATTTTTCGCCACGTGCCGATAGCTGCGCCAGCTCTTGGAGGCGCGCTTGTCTGGTTTTGTCGGTCTTGGCGAGCTTCAACCAACGCAATACAAATCGCTTGCTCGAATCGTTGATGGCGTAAAAGAAGTCGGCAGCCCCTGGGTACTTCTGCAATTCGGCTTGGAGGTCGGCGGGCACCAACAGCTGGTCAACATCGTCCATAAAATCCCACAGACCGCTGGCTTTGGCGGCTTCAATAGACTGATAGCCTGCCGCCTCCATTTTTCCTTGTTCGATGAGCTTGGCCGCACGCTCTTTGTAGCTTTTGGCCCAATGCTCCACCCGGCGCGGGGCAATGAGTTGCATGGTGCGTTCTTCGTCTAACTTCCGTCGGATGCCATCTATCCAGCCAAAACAAAGCAGCTCGTCGAGCACCTCCCCTGTGGAAACGTATTTGGCAAGGACTGCTTTTTTGTAAGTCACCAGCCACACACTGGCTTGCTGCTGGTGGTTTGCTGCTAACCAGGCGCGTAACTCCTCAGAAGAGGCGACTTCAACTTGCTCGAAATGTTCGGTTTGTATCATGAAAAATAATGCTGCATTTTATTAACCAGCAAAATTCACAGAAGTTTTAGGAAAAAGGGCCCAAGCAGTCAAACTACTTCTCGACGCTTAAAAAAGGCCAAGCACTTTAGTATCATCTATTTGGAATCAAGTAAGCATCCACTTGGTGGGTAGTTGTATCGTGGCCGGGAATGTAGACCTCTTGCTCCCAAGACTTGATCCTCCGGCCTCCTTTAAAGCCATCAAAGCTAAGTACATGCCAGGTATTGCCTTTGGTTAACCAAGCCCCAGTGGTGCCAGACTTTAGGATTTTACCATTCAATCTTTGATTGGAAGCAAAGCGCACCTCATCGTACACTCCTTCGAATTGCCCAAAATACAGCTTTAGCCAAGCATGGGGGTATAATTCGAAAACTGGATTGGCGATGAAGGCGTCTGACAAAGTGGCTACTGCGTTATGATCGGTACGACCCCAACCCTCTCCAAACACCACCACATCAAAATATCGCTTAGGCGTGGGCACATTCACAGCCATAAGCGAAATCTTTTGCATTCGTCCCTGCAAATGAACCAAACCCGTAGAATCGGTACGATGAGAGGCAAAGCTTACTAGTTTTCCATCGGGATAACCGTCGTATTTGGTAGTCCTGTTTTGATACAGGGTGATGGTTGCATTTTCAATAGGAACGCCACTGCCAAATTCTTTTACGAATAATTTCTGGTCAATGGTTTCGTATTCGGCGGGTTCAAGACCAGAACAAGCCACAATAAGACTGATAACAACTAGCAATAAAAATTGTATGCCTCTACTTTTCATGGTCTTTGGATATATGCACCTACCTACAATTGGTGACTTCTTGTCATGAAACAGAAGTTTAAAAATCACCTTTTCAGCAAAATGAAATTACAAGTTAAGTACTTCTTACAACATCAACAAATAAGCAAGACTTAAAAACGTAGCAACTACCACCATGCTACCTTAGATGAACAACTTCTTGGTCAACCCCACTTTTGGTGACTTTGACAACTACTAAGGCCCTTTACTCTTTTGCTAAATTAAAAAAATGCAAAAAAAGGGCCGACCACCTGGCCGACCCTTTCAAAAACGT
Source organism: Sphingobacteriaceae bacterium (assembly GCA_030682795.1). Classification (GTDB taxonomy): domain Bacteria; phylum Bacteroidota; class Bacteroidia; order UBA7662; family UBA7662; genus PNNG01. Next base: position 180,481 of record JAUXNJ010000040.1, on the reverse strand, counting down.
AATGAAAAGCTACCTACTTCACAATCATCAGCTTGCCATGGCCTACTTCCGATTGGCGCTCTAGACGGTAGCTGTACATGCCCGGAGCCAAGCTGTTGAGGGCTATGCGTACCAACTTTTGATCGGCATCGAGCTTGATGCGCTGCACCACTTTGCCCACAGGATCGAGCAGCACCAGGCGGGTGTTGTTGTCGGCAGGGCTTTGCAGCTCAAAGTACACTTCATCGTTGGCAGGATTGGGGTAAACCTTGCTTAAGAGCGTACTGAGGTTTTCTATGCTCAAACAGGTAGGCACCAACATACAACTGGTATCATTCGAAGAATTGATATCGGTACTGAGGCCTTTGGTGTAAATACAGAGCGAAGGCTGTGGACCAGCAGCAGGAGTCCAGCTTTGCGAAAAGGTATGGTGAATGGTATCACCCGGTAGTACCGTTCTTGAGATGGCATTCGCGTTTAGCTCAACTCCATTCACACTGAAAGCCACATCAAAACCAGTCACAGGAGTTTGGCCAAAGTTTTGAATAACGGCCTTAACTGTTACGGGTGTACCAAGACTTGGGATACAAACTGGTGAAAGGATAGCGCTAATGCCAATATCATCTGTAACCAAAGGATTTACAAATACGGTAATGGTATCGGTGAACGAACAACCATTAGCAAAACGGGTACAATAATAGGTAGTGGTTGTTGTTGGTGTAACTAGTAAAGTATCGACATTCCCGAGGAAATTGGCGCCATCGGTCCAGGCCAAACTATCGGCTCCCAAATAGTATAAATGTCCAGCGAATGTGCGCCCCGAATTAGCACCACCCGAAAACAGGGTGCCACCACCAATACCACCGTATAAAGTGAGCGTACCATTGGTTTGCCAAATCTGGCCAACGGTTGCTGGTAGCGCCGATGTACCAATGTAACGAACTCCAGAACCGAAGATATAAATACCAGTCATTTGGTTAGCTGGCACATTAATGGGGACAGGTAAATTAGCCCGCACTGGAATAGTAGTTCCTGCACCCGTCACAGAGATGGTATTTAATAAGGTCCAAGCAGCAGCATTGGATTCTGAACCTACAAAAGTGCCTGTTTTCACATAAATAGAGATAGTACTGGTGCCTGAAAAGTAAAAGTCCATGGCATCAATAAGCACATTTTTATTCGCCATCACTTCAAACATAACTGCTCCAGAACCATTATTGGCTACGCCACCGAACAAGCTATCGGGTGCAGTACCCGATCCAACATTTGCAAATAAGGTCAGACTACTTCCAGGGAGGATGGTGGTGTCGTTACCTAAAGAAAAAGCAAGAAACACTTCTTTAAATCGACTGAGACTTGAAACACTTACACCAGTAGCATTGGTGGCCTCTATCCAATAGGTCACGCTGTCACCAGCCGCTGCTGCCGGCAAAGTGGCATTCCAGCTATTATTGGTAGCATTAAAAGTCATGGTTGCCGTTTGGGTGGTCCCTGCATTAAAGCCATATTTGAGGCTTGCACTGGTTATTGGCGAGGCAGAGCGCATGAAAGCAGCTACTGGCTTGGGGCCCGCCGTACAAGTATTTCCGATTACCGTCACCGAATCAAAAGCCACCTCTGTAGGTTGGAAAATGTTCAATTCATCGATAATGTTGCCATGAATGGGGGTGCCGGTGTAATCGTAGCGCACACTAGAAAAAAGTGTAATTTTCACAGTATCGCCTACAAAAGCATCTAAATCGTAGCGCAAGTTGAGGGTATCGTTGCTGGCGGCGGCATTAGCAGCTCTCAAAACTGGGGATGTAAATCCAATAGGTGCCACAGCCTGGTCATTTACCAACAACTGAAATCCAGCACTCAAGGCAGTACCTCTGAAGAGCTGGCGCAATTTAAAGCTCACAGCTAAACGTGAAAGCGTTGAAGCATCTACATAATACGTCAAGCTCGAATTAAAGCCAGGATTCACCGTAGTCCAGTTAGTCGCCGTAGCCGTTAACCAGCCAGCACCTGCTGCTGATCCACTCATCACCAAACTGTGGCTGCCGTTAATAGCTAAATTATTAGCGCCCACTGTGCCTAATACTTCCACTTTAGAAGTCACTCCCTGTGCAACACAAGCGCTCATAGGCAAACTTCCACTGTTGTAATCTTCATAAAAAGGCACTTGAGCAATGGTAGTAAGGTAATTATTCGCAATTACTTGGGCAGTATCATTGGCCCTATTGCCATCATTAGCAATGTAAACCCAGGCAGTGATTGTGTCGATACCATTCGATAATACGAGCGGCGCGCTAAACACATGATTAACAATAGTGCCCGGTGCGATTGGACCAACTACCGTTTCAGTAACGACTGCTTGATTATTCAATCGGTAAGAAACAGCGATGTTTGGCAAGGTATCAGCCCCAGCATTGGCTACTTGAATACTCAGCGGATTGCTTAAACTAGCCAAACAACCATTCGGAATTGGCGTAGGCACACCGTTTAACAAAATCGAAATGTTACCAATGCCAGCATCTTGTCCAGCAGCATTGAATTCAATGGCGCCTGGGTCTGGCGTTGTGGTTCTAAAAACACCAAAAATATCAGTAGCAACTACAGCCGTTAAATTTTCTCCAAGATTGTTAACCTGAAAAGCCGAAGGCGTAAAATTGAAAGTCGCTTGATTTACAAACAGTGGGTCAACACTTACTGAATTTTGATCGAAAGCGCCACCATTGGCTGTCTGCCAGTTCGCCAATGTGGTAAAACCGGTGGTAAAATAACCTACACTGTTAGTGGTGCCACCCGTACTCAACATCGCCAAAACGTTTCGATTTGAAACGGGAATATTATTCGTACCGGTGATGTAAAGGCAATATTTAGCGCCTGTACCAGCCCGACTTACCACAGTAATGTTATTCTTGAAGGCATGATTGGTGCCTGTACCAAGGAAATAATTAGCGTATACTAATCCCGCGGTTGATGCCGCATCATCAAAAACCAAGGTATTGTGATAAACATGTACAAATGCACCGCCAGTGACATAGATGCCATAAATAGCACCAGTAAGACTGTTGAAATTATATAGCATATTATTTGACACCACGTTGGGAGCCAATGAATCGCCAGTTGCTCCTACGTAATAAATACCGTAGGCTGCATAAGAAGTACTCGATGCACCAGGTCCGTGCGTGGTATGAATACGGTTCCGGCTTAAATTAACACGCCTTGCACCTGCTGCATTGTAAATGCCGTAAAAGGTCGATACGGTTGGTCGTGTTGGCCGACTTATATCATTGTTGTCAATTAAAAAATGCTCTGCTTGCAAGGTATAAATGCCATAGAAGTAAAAATCTGTGATTTGTGAATTGGTTATCTGAACATTTTCAATCTTACTTGCAGCAGCACCGTTAAAGCGGATGCCATAATAACCACCTATAATGTTGTTTGAATCAATAACAACATCCTTAGCAGTAGTTGCTATTGTTGCAGATGTTAATGAACCAGATGCCAATATACCCGCGGTAGTTGCACCCGTTACCGATAAATTGATAAAAATGGTATTGTTGACCAAGCGAATATCCTCAACATCTTGTAACAATACACCAGAGGTAGTTCCTTCTGCGCGAATAAACATATTCTGGAGGCGGATGTGTTTTGCACCAGAGAGAACAACTACATGAGGAGCAGTAACAGATCCCGAAGAACTGAGCGTATCTCCCTGTCCGTTAAAAGTAATGGTATTGATAGCACTGGCGCCAGGCACCAATCCCAACTGCAGCTGACCTGATATCAAGTTATTAAGTCCATCCAACAGAAAGGTAACAGGCCCCGATACGCCTCCACAATTCAGAACGTCAGAAAGCAAAGTAAAATCAGGAAAATCTGCTGTTGGGTTGCCTACAGTATAGGTACCTGCCCCAAGCGGCTGACACATCACTTGTCTGATCGTGTCATTTGAAGGTGTTGGATCTGGCTGCCCATTTGGCGCGCTTGACCAAACCCGTAACTCGCCAGAAATACCAAGTGGGATGGAAAGTGTAGTCGTAAAAGTAACAATTCCCGTATCCTGGGGCACAATATTCCCTGTAAAGACTTGCGTTACCACTGGGTCATTAGCAAATTGGTAAGAAAAGACAGCTCCAGTTAGCGGCGTTGTACCTACGTTCTTGAAGCGTGCAGCTACTGTTAGCGGGGTGGCGCCCGGACTAGTACTAGCAGGCGAAATAAAATCAACCATCAAAATATCATTGTTGGTGGTTTGAATTTCATATGCTCCAATATCAGGGGTGGTACCACGTGAATTCCCAACAATATCAACAAAAACATACGGCAGTACAGACGCTGCATCCTTTAAAGGAGACACACTTAAAGGCGCCAAATTGGTTGCAGATATGTATAAAGGATCACCCACCACAGAATTTACATCTTGTGAAGTGAAAGTTCTCCAAGCAGCCAACGCATAATTTATTGCTCCAATTCTAAATTCTCCAGCAGGATTAGTGCCATCAAAAAAGAACAGGTTATTGTTACTTACCAATGAATCTTTGATGTAATCTCCAGGCATATACACACTGGCCATGTTGGTACCTGCACCGGGTCGAATAATTTTAATTGCGTTATTCAACAATTCTAAATTGCTAAAAAGTGGCGCTGTTGCAGACCCTCCCGTGAAGAAAACTGCACCATTCGCTGCTGTTGAGGTACTTGCGGTACGGAGTTCGATGCTGTTGTGCACAAAAGTGGCCTGGTCTCGTCCATCGGTGCTACTTGCCAAGAAATAGATAGCTCGGGGAGTAGTGGAAGAAAAATCTCCTGAAATCACATTATTGTAGACCAGATTTTTACCCCCTGCCGTTGCTGATACATTGACATTGGTCATGTAAATACCATAAATGCCAATGCTGCCATAAATTTCATTATTACCAATGGTCATATCCTGTGAACGGCCTAAATAAATCCCGTGAGAGGAGACATTTGGCTGAAAATCACTGATCTTATTAGCTTCCACCTGAGAAAGTGCATGATTGGTTAAATAAATGCCATAGTAAAAGCAATTGGTGATGGTATTTGCAATGTATTGATTGGCCACGGAATAGTTCGGGCTGGCAGCACCTACATGGTAAATGCCGTAATAAGCATTACTTATAACGTTGCCAATTATCAAAAGACTTTGTGAATTGGTGGCATAAATGGCCCTGTTGTTTACTACAGTACTGCCGTTATTTCCGCTAATAATGCAATTGGTAACAGCAATATTTGAACTGCTATTTATGAACACGCCAGCAGATGCAACGGTAGGGGCTAAGCTATTAATAATGCTAATTCCCGTTAAGGTAACTGAAGTTGCACCATCAATGGCAAATGTATTTCCAGCGCCACCATTGCTAAAAACCACATCGGCAGGATTTCCAGTGGCTGAGGTAATGGTAAGTCCAGCTATCGCACCTGCAAAATTACCTATGGTGAAGTTTCCAGAATAGGTGCCAGGAGCAACATTCAGGATGACTGCACCGCTTATACCTGCGCAATTAATTACTTGCAAAGCATTGTTGAGAGATTGAAAATTCGCCCCCCCTGTTGGCAAGCTTGGATTGACGGAATAAGCACCAATCAATGCGTTTACCAGGGCATCTACTCGAACACCTCCGCTTGGCAAAGTGGTTGCGCCGCAGGTTACTTGACAGCGATAATAGCTCAACGGCACTGCCTGCGTGGTATTTAAATTGGCGTTTGTTTCGCCTACCATATTCTGCCAGTTGATGCTATCGGTGGAGCTTTGCCATTGATAGGCCAATCCAGCACCCGTTGAAGTGCCTTGCAAACTCACTGAAACTACCTGGCCAGCACATACGTTAGGCGTATTTGTTACTGCATTACCTGGCGTCGGCGGATCGACACAAGGAGCATTCGGGATGTGTGTAAAGCGAATTTAAGCCCTTACCGTCCTGTTATTATTCAGTATAGTGCTTTGCGTTGAATTGACATGGGAAATGATTGATCCAGGATCTTTATACCAAGCGAAATTTGCAGTAGAAACACCTGTTCCTGCTAAAGACATATCCCACATGGTGGTCAACTCTAAAGAACCACCAGTGTAAACAAATGGACTGGATAATGTGAATTCAACCCAGCCAGTGTCTGCTGAAAAATTTTGATTCGTGGAGCTATACACCAAAGTAGCACCTTGTATCAGGGTCGCATAATCCTGTGGAGCTGCGGGGACGCTGGTGAGTCCGGAGTTTTTCAAATGTATATTAAACAAAATGGTTGCAGGCGTAATAATTGCAGCATTATTTGCTTTGCGCCAAGAAATTTTCTGAATGAGCTGACCTGGAATTACACCTGCTGCATTCAATTCTGACTGCGTATACAGCATATGATGCCTGGAATAAAAAAAGGTGCTTGTGCCTCCAGTATTGTACATAGGCCCGCCATCACCAGTAGCGCCATTAGAGGAAGTCCCTGAATTAGACCCTGCGCCAATGATGCTCTGGGTTTGTGCTGAAATGGGTTTTAAACTACTAGTAACCAACATCAGCAATAAAATTCCAATGCTCTTTTTCATGACTTATCATTTAAAATTAAACCATCCATAACCATCATACAGCGCGACAAATACTGGCACTGCGGTTCGAAACAAGTGTATACTCTCATAAAAAATATTAACAGCCACAAAAGTAGACAAATAAGGATGCGGGCATTGTACAAATACCGACATTATAAATCCTGATTAACCACTGAATCGAGTAGGAAGGTAGGGATTAATTCCCTACCTGTCCTCTCACACCACCGTACGTACCGTTCGGTATACGGCGGTTCTTTAAGTTTTGATTCTAACCTTTTGGTATTGGTCGGAGAAGAATATATATCCTGCTTGATGTAGTTTCTCCGTGGTAATGGACGTAGCAAGTATAAAGCTATTGGCCAAGTGCCAGTAGCCCTTCCTTGAGTTCGCCCATTCCCAAGCTTTGGACTTCTTTACTCCAAGCTTGGTTAGATTCGTCAGTCTGGTCTTAATTCGTTTCCATTGTTTCCAAATGACCATTCTGAGCCTTCGTCTGTACCACTCGTCTACCATCTTTAGCAGCTTCTCCATGTCCGCCAACTTGAAGTAGTTAACCCAGCCAATAATGTATTGGCGGAGCGCTTCCTTCCTGCGTTCGTTACCCCAGCCATTGCTACGCGATGTAAGCACTTTGATGCGCGCTTTCATCTTTGCTGCACTTTTGGGGTGTATGCGTAGCCGACCCTCGCCCTTCGTTTTGTAAAACGAGTAGCCAAGGAACTTTACATTGTTGTGGCGGGCTACTTGGCTCTTCTCCTTGTTCACTTTTAAGAACAACTTTTGCTCAATAAAGCGGATGATGGAAACCATTACCCGCTCTGCTCCTCGTTTGCTCTTGCACCAAATGACCAAGTCATCTGCATAACGAACAAACTTGTGGCCTCTGCGCTCCAACTCTTTATCCAGCTCATTCAGCATGATGTTGCTTAGCAAAGGACTTAGTGGCCCTCCCTGCGGAACACCTGCTTCGCTCGCTTCGAGTTGGCCACCAATTTGCACCCCAGCATTCAGGTATTTGTGTATCAACGATACTACCCTGCCGTCTTTGATCGTGCGGGAGAGCACCTCTATGAGTTTGCTATGGTTTACCTTGTCGAAGAACTTTTCCAAGTCCAAGTCAACTGCGTATACATAGCCTTCTGTGATGTACTTCCTACATTTCTCTAGGGCTTGATGGGCGTTGCGCTTCGGTCTGAACCCATAGCTGTGGTCGCTAAATTGAGGTTCATAAAGCCCACTGAGTACTCGGGCAATCGCTTGTTGTATAACCCTATCCACTACCGTGGGGATGCCCAACTGACGCTTCTGCCCGTTGTCTTTGGGTATCTCTACCCTGCGAACAGGATTGGGGCGGTAACAACCCCGCAATATGGATGCTAAGAGTTCAGCCTTGTTCTTGACAAGATAGTCCTTCAAGGACTCGACCTCCATCTTGTCTACACCACCTGCTCCTTTGTTCCGCCTTACCTGAAGGTAGGCAGCGTTCAGGTTGCTAGGTGAGAGTATAAACTCTAGCACTCCATACGCTAATCGGTTAAAATCCGTGAAGTTGCTTTCAACCATCCACATAAAAGTCTGCCCTCCCACATTACCTTCAGATGCCGTCCTATTCTTCTGTGGCCAGGTCTCGTTGTTCGAGATTTTCTGCATTCTTCCTCTTAATTGGTGGTTTTCATGTACTTTTCACTCCTTAAAGTTCAGCCCTTCCCCTTTTGGTCGTTTTTTTTTGGGGTACTATGGCCTCGGCTGACTCCTCATGGCAAGCTTTACTCCTTGTTTCTAAATACATCTCCACACGTCCATGAGGCCTCCCGTGGTAAGACAATCTACTTTCATACCATATCTCCGCCTTATTTACACTCCAATGTCCGTGTAATCTTTGGACTTCGACTTGTTATGCAGTCTCATCCCGTTGGATATGCCTGATAAGGTTCGTGTTTCTCGGAGCAGTATTTTGCCGCCGGCTTCCTTCAGATTCCATCTCACGATGGACACCCTTGCCTTAAGCTAGTGGTTGGCGATTACATACCCCCACAGTGGACTTGCACCACCTAGTTGATTGCCATGCACGGCACACATAAAAAAAAGCCACCCGCTTGCGCGAATGGCTTCTCAATTAAATACTTACAGGATAATTATGCTTCTGTGAGGATGATGACTTTGTCTTTCAACACTTCAATCACCCCACCTTTGATGTCAAAATACACCGTTTTGTTTTCGGCGGTGATTACACGTACCTGGCCCATGGCTTCCAAAGAAGAAATGAGGGGCGCGTGGTTCTTCAACACTTCAAATTGGCCTTTGCTGCCCGGTACTTTTACCGAGGTCACATCGCCTTCGAAAAGCTTGCGGTCGGGTGTTAAAATTTCGAGGTACATCTATCGCCCTCCTATTAAACCTGACCTTCGAGCATTTTCTTACCCGCGGCAATCACATCGTCGATGCTGCCTTTGAGGTTGAATGCTGCTTCTGGGAACTCATCCACTTCACCGTCCATGATCATGTTGAAGCCACGGATGGTTTCTTCAATCGGAACCAAAACACCCTTTAAACCGGTGAACTGCTCGGCAACGTGGAACGGCTGCGACAAGAAGCGCTGTACGCGACGGGCGCGGTGTACGATCAACTTGTCTTCGTCGCTCAATTCGTCCATACCCAAAATCGCGATGATGTCTTGCAACTCTTTGTAGCGCTGCAAAGTCAGTTTCACGCGCATGGCGCAATCGTAGTGTGCATCGCCTACTACGTCGCGGCTCAAGATGCGCGAAGTAGAGTCGAGTGGATCTACCGCTGGGTAAATACCCAATTCGGCAATCTTACGGCTCAATACGGTAGTAGCATCCAAGTGGGCGAAGGTGGTAGCCGGCGCCGGGTCGGTCAAGTCATCCGCAGGCACGTAAACGGCTTGTACCGATGTAATTGAACCACGCTTGGTAGAGGTAATGCGCTCTTGCATCAAACCCATTTCGGTGGCCAAGGTTGGCTGGTAACCTACCGCAGATGGCATACGTCCCAAAAGGGCTGACACCTCTGAACCGGCTTGGGTGAAACGGAAGATGTTATCGATAAAGAAAAGGATGTCGCGACCCTGTGTGTCGTTCTCATCGCCATCGCGCAAGTGCTCGGCCATGGTCAAACCCGAAAGGGCTACACGGGCACGGGCCCCAGGGGGTTCGTTCATCTGACCGAACACCAAGGCAATGCGTGACTCTTCTAATTGCTTGTAATCTACTTTGTCGAGCGACCACTTGCCTTCTTCCATCTCATGCTTGAACTCATCGCCGTAGCGCACTACGCCTGATTCAATCATTTCACGGAGCAAGTCGTTCCCCTCGCGGGTACGCTCACCTACACCGGCAAATACCGACATCCCGTCGTAGCCTTTGGCGATGTTGTTGATCAATTCCATGATCAATACGGTTTTACCTACACCGGCACCACCGAACAATCCGATTTTACCACCTTTAACGTAAGGCTCAATCAAGTCGATTACCTTGATACCTGTGTAGAGGATTTCTGCAGAAGTACTCAGGTCTTCGAAGCGTGGAGCTGCGCGGTGAATCGACATGCCTTTGCTGCGATCCATCGGCTTGAGGCCATCAATGGCATCACCAACTACGTTAAACAAGCGGCCCTTGATTTGGGTACCGATAGGCATTTGGATGGAGTCACCTGTGTCTACCACCTCCATGCCGCGTACCAAACCGTCGGTAGCGTCCATGGCAATGGTGCGCACACTGTCTTCACCCAAGTGCTGTTGACATTCAAGCACGATGCGCTGTCCGTCTGGACGATCCACATACAGTGCGTTGTAAATTTTTGGAAGTTTCGAACCGCCTTCGAAGTTTACATCGACAACTGGGCCGATGATTTGAGCGATTTTACCGTGATTGGCCATAAAAAAGCTGGTTTATTGCGTCTTTCAACGAGAGCGCAAAGCTAATTCTTTAGATTGAATTATCAAATTGAAAAGCGAATTGATTTGTGAATTTGAAACACGAAGGTCACGGAGGACACGGAGAAGCTGGATTGGTGATTTGCGATTTCGATTGGCGATTTGCGAATTAGACCGCTCGCTGCGCTCGCTTTACAGACCGTTCGCTGCGCTCACTTTTCAGACATCAGACCGGTCGCGATGCTCCCTTTTCAGATAGAGCAGGCCCTGGCGATGGAGGATTGGCGATTTCGATTGGCGATTTGCGAATTAGACCGCTCGCTGCGCTCGCTTTACAGACCGTTCGCTGCGCTCACTTTTCAGACATCAGACCGGTCGCGATGCTCCCTTTTCAGATAGAGCAGGCCCTAGCGACTGGTGATTCGCGATTTTCGATTTCGATTGGCGATTTATGACGACGGATTTCCGATTTGGCTGGAACCTGAAAATAACTTTAGCCATCCAATCACCAACGCTAGGGCCAAGTCTGTCTGATAGCGAGCCGTAGGCGAGCGGTCTGATGTCTGAAAAGCGCGCCGAAGGCAAGCGGTCTGTAAAGCGAGCGCAGCGAGCGATCTAACGGAGCTGCAGCCCAACGCCCACGCGCAACAAATGTGTAGTAAGGTCTTGAAACGCGTGCTGGTAGCCGAGCAGGCCTTGCCATTGCCCGCGTTGGTAGCGCAGGTCGGCGCGGGCGGCGTAGGGCCGGTCGCCGTTGTTGATCCAGCCGATGTAGCCGGTGGCACCTAAGCCGAGCCGCCAGGGACCGTGGTCGAGCTCGCTGCGCACTCCATATATAAAGGCGTCGTTTTGCTGGGCGAGGCCTTCTTGCCACACCCAAAGACCGGCATTGCCGAACAACGACCAGCGGTTGAGCCAGCGGCCTTCGCGCTCCCAGGCGCGGCCTGCGTGCAAATCAAAAATATAACCCGGCGTATTGGTGTGTCGCGCGTTTTCGAGGTTTTTGCCGGCGGTGGTCTTTACGGCCACATTGAGCGTAAGGTTGAGCCCCGCTTTGTTGTTTTCTTGCTTGGCAATTTGGGCTACGGTGGTGATCCATACATCGCCCGGACTGCTCCCCTCCCCGCTTTCGCCCCGCGCTCGGCGGAAATCACGCACTTGCTCGCTGGTTTGAAACCACTCGAGCGGCCGCCAGGTAAGGTCGAGCGCCACCCGGCCCGGCGCCAAGGGCACACGTATAAATACAAAAGGATTCTGCGTGCGGTCGCCCGGCGCGCTGTGAAACTCGCCTATCAGCTCAAAATGCCAATTGCTGTCGAGCCGCGGCTCTCGCTGAATGGGCAGCGGCAAGGCATTCGGCCCCATCCGCAGCGGCGAACGAATGATGTACTCCTCCCAAGGTGTTACCCCATCCCAACCCACATTGTTGGCCCAGAAAGTATAATCGCTTTGCGCTTGGGCCGCACTGCCCAAAAGCAGCAACCACATCCAAAGGAGCTTTTTCATGTTTAGAAAAGAAGGGTGCATAAATTTTCGCTGCACGAATATAGCTTGTTCCCGCGAAAAGCTAACTTTGTAAGATGCGAATCCTGCTCTTGCTCCTCTCTCTGTTTGTGTTCAGCTGCCAAAGTCAGCGCCTGCCCGAAGTTGCCGAAATCCTCCACCACCAGTGGGAAGCCACTAAAATCAGCGGTACCACCAAGGTTCCCAGCTTCAGCATCTCGCCCAATATGCGAGTGCAGGGCAGCGACGGTTGCAATCAATTTAAAGCCCAAGCCAAGGTAGATGGCCGTGTGGCTTTTCAACAAGTTGCCAGCACTAAAATGGCGTGTGCGCATGGGGCAGACAAGGCTTTTTGGGAGGCAGTGGATCAACACGACCGCTGGCGTATTAAAAAAGGACAATTGCAGTTGATGAAAGGCCGCAAGGTGCTCATGAGCTTCGTATCAAAACCCAAAGCCGAAGAAGCTGCTGAGGTGGTTGGGGAAATGGAAGAGTCGGAGTAACCGGTTGCTCGCTAGGCATCAACCTGCCACCACCTTCTCTACATAATTAGAGTTCATCAAACTCAAAGCGCCCATGTATTTGAGTCCAAAGGGGATGGTATCGCCTACTTTGAGGCCATGGGGATTCTCACCCAAATCGAGCACAATCATATCGCTGCTCGAGCCAATGATGCTGATGCCGGGCAACTGCATGAGCAGGTATTTCGGGTCAATGTCGAGCACGCCCACATCTATAATGGCCCTGAAAGAGGTTTGGCCGTATAAATTTTCATTCATTTCAAGCATTTCGCCTTGGGGATTGTAGCCCAGGTCGCCGGTAGGTAGCAGCGGCTTCTCCGACAACTCAATGATTTCGGCTTGGAACGAAAACACATCCTCCTGCATGCCGTCGATGACTTTGTCGGCGAACAAATCGGCCCCAAAATACAGCGTTTCGCCGATGCGGAAGTGGTTTACGCCCGGAGGAATGCGCTTTTGCAGCAACAAAGGCACGGTTACCGAGGTGCCGCCGCTGATCCAGGGAATTTTGCGGTTGAATTTGAGCTCGATGATTTGTTTGTATAGACTCAATTGGATGAGCTTGTCTTGCGAAGGCATCACCCCGTGCAGACAATTGAGGTTGGTGCCCAAACCGATGATGTCGATGTGCTGCAGCTCAAAAACCGACTCGTAAAAATCGACCAGCTGCTCGCCCATCACGCCTTCGCGCAGGTCGCCCATCTCTACCATGATGATTACCTTATGGGTTTTGCCCTGCCGCTTGGCCTCGGCAGATAGGGCTTTCATGGTTTCGAGGTCGGTTTGCAGACTCACATCGGCATACTGCACAATGGCAGGAATGCTGCGTTTGGGTGCCGGTTTGATGTAGCAGGTTTGGACCTTAGGCGCCAGCTTTTTAATCATACGCAGGTTGCTCACGCGCGAATCGTGCACTTCTTTGATGCCCAAGGCCAGCACTTCTTTGATAAAAAGCTCGTTGCCGCAAAGCAGCTTGGTCACCACCCCCCAATCCGCCTCGGAATTTTCAAATAACTGCTCTAAAAAAGCATAATTGAGCCGCAGTTTACTACGTCTCATCGTTAAAATAGCCATATCTACCTCGCTAAACGCATTTCAAGATACTTATTGGTAAAGCCGAGGGCTTCGTAAAGCTTGCGGGCGGGATTGTCGGGCTCCACGTGCAAAGCAATGCCGCCAGGCAAAAAGTCGATGGCCGTTTGCATGAGCTGCTTACCCACGCCTTGTCCACGCGTGGCGGGGTCGACGGCGATGTAGACCAAAATGTGCTCGGGAATGTAGCCGCCCATATTGGTGTGGTTGATGATGGTGGCGCCTACTAATTTGCCAAAGTTGTCGGTAGCGGTAATCACGGCCCCACCTCTGCCTGCTGCCTTGCTGAGGGCGTAGTCTAAACAAGCCGTAATTTGGTCAAGTGGATCGCCATATTGCTCCAAAGCCGCATGTAAAAAATGGGCAATGGCGGCTTGTTGGGCCGAATCGGGCAATTGTGCTGGATGAAAAGTAGCGATGTCAAGCATGCGTTATGTTTTTAGGCCGGCCAATGCCAGCAATGAATAGATAAGTGAAAAAGGCGATGCTGATGCCCGCCATATTGGGGTCGATGCCTCCGGGTAAGGGGATGTTAAGGGTTTGGAGCAATAAAGTGGTGCTGCCGCCGCTGAGCATGGCGCCAATGGCTGCGGCTTGTCCCCCTCGTTTGCTAAACAAACCAAAAAGCATGGGCACCAGCAAGCCCGACACCAAAAAGGCATAGGCACTCAGCATGAGCTCGAGCACTTGGGTGCTTTTCCAGGCCAAGCCAATGGCCAATACACCAATGAGCAGGGTAACCATTTGCGAGCTGCGTACTTTGTTGGCCCATTGGGGACGAAAAGGCTGAATGAGGTCGGTGATGACGTTGCCCGAAGCGGCCATAAGGCAAGAGTCGGCTGTGCTTAAAATGGCACTGAAGTAGGCCGACAGCAACAAACCCAATAAACCCGCCGGCAGCAAATTCACCAGCAAAAGCGGCAGGCCTTGTTCAGGATCCACGCCCGTATGCAGGGCTTCGAACATTCCGTTTTCGGCTGCTACCCGCGCCAATAAACCGAGGCCTACGCCCATAAAGGCCATGATCGGCCATTCAAACAGTCCGGCCAAATACCACGCCCGGCGTGCCGTACGCTCGTCTTTGCAAGCCAAAATGCGCTGAAACAAGGTCATCCCCACAAACCAAATGGGAATGATGGTGATGGCCCAGTTGAAAATTTGCACCGCTGTGATGTTTTGCAGGCTGAGCATGTTGGCAGGCAGACTTTGCTCAATGACCTCCCAGCCGCCCACTGCCTGCCAGGCGATGGGCAAGCCGATGCCGCCGAGGCCGAGCAAGAGGATGATCCATTGGATGGTGTCGGTGTAAATGACGGCTTTGAGTCCGCCCATCACCGTATACACCACGGCAATGCCGCCCATGAGCCAAAGGGCTTGTTGGATGCTGAAGTCGGGGAAACCGGCGCTGGCCAACTTGGCCCCCGCCAGCAATTGCGAACTGGTGAAGCCGGTATAGCCGATGGCGGAGATGAGGCCGGCTACGAGGGCGGCTTTGGGACCAAAGCGTGCGCCAAACCACTGTGGCAGGGTGAGCCATTCGCGGAATTTGGGGTGCCGGCAGATGCGGGGAATGAGCAGCACGGCCGACAACCAAGCGCCAATGAGACCCGTAAACAGCATCCAGCTGCCCGAGAGGCCCATTACAAAACCAAGTCCGCCCAGCCCGATGCTAAAGCCACCCCCCACATCGGTGGCCACTACCGAAAGTCCGATGTGCAGACTGTTCATATTACGGCCACCTACATAATAATCGTCGTTTCCCTGGTGCCTGCGGTGGAAGTACAGCCCCACGCCCAGCATCAACAACATATAAACAACAAATATTACGAAATCAATAAAATGCATGATAAATTCATGCAAAAATACGGAATAAATTTTAAAAAATCAAAAATAAATACTCAAGCAATTAGTTAAGATTAAAACTTCAATTATTTAAGTGGTTTTAACTCATTCATCTGGTCTGCTTTTGCAAGCGGTATAACTATCAATTCATAAGGGCATCACAAACTGAATCCAAGTTTGGTTGGAAATAACGAGGATTAAAATCAGCATTGGCGGCCCAAACTTAAGTGGGCTTCTATCTAATAGTATTCCTGTATTTAAAAAAGGTTTCAAACTGTCGTAACGCGCTGTGTAGCTTGAAAGGCTTAATTGTGCCTTGGAGCTTCCTGTTAAAACTAAACAAAAAATAATAATTGCCACCAAGCAGTTGAAAGTTGTATTTTTCATAAGAAAGTAGATTGGAAGTTTGTAGAAATTCGAGTGACTTAATACTCGATTGAATAGTTAACCGTGTCAAAAGCCGCCACAAATGGAACAACGCTTTGCCCATCAAACTTTTCATCCCCACGAAAAACAGTGTAAGAAATGGTTACTTGTCTGTTTCCATAAACAAGATAGTCGCTTTCATTATTAACAGGCCCGTTTAACTGTTTGATACCACCTACGCCAATGGTGTATCTGATCATATCTCCCGGAAAATGCGGGCCATTATTAATTAAACGAAGTTTGACCCAAGCATGGGGATGTAAAACATAGTCCTTTTTTTGCTTGATGCCTCTTTCGAGCTGTACCTGATTAGAATAACTTATACTAAAGTGTTTGGCTATTGGCTGCGTAATCAACCTCAGGTAATAAGATGAATTGCCCTCTGGTTTAAAACTAAACTCATAAAATCCGTTGGTATCGGTAACCGTTTCGTCTACCAGTTTTTCTCCGGTACCTAAACCTGTGCCTACAATAGTTTGGTACAATCCCATGCGAAGAGGTTCATTGGTGGCTTTGGTTTCGGTACCAAAAGTAATTACCCGGCCTTCAACGCTCGTTTTGCGGTCTTCTTTGCTGCAGGAAATAAAAGCAACAAAAAGTGCAATTATTAAAATCGTTTTGTTTCCCATTGTACTAAGATTTAAATGTGAATCGTACAAAATGTCATTGGCCCATCTATGTACAACAAACCAAATATAAAAATCATCTTCGATATAAACAAATCATTAAACAAATAAATATATCCTTCAAACAACCTACCATTGCACGCCAATGAGCAGGGTTACGATTTACGAACTGCGCACTTTGCTGGCCCATTGGGGACGAAAAGGCTGGATCAAATCGGTGATGACGTTGCCCGAAGCGGCCATGAGACAAGAGTCGGCTGTGCTTAAAATGGCGCTGAAGTAGGCCGACAACAACAAACCCAATAAGCCCGCCGGCAGCAAATTCACCAGCAAAAGCGGCAGGCCTTGTTCAGGGTCTACACCCGTATGCAGGGCTTCAAACATCCCGTTTTCGGCCGCTACCCGCGCCAATAAACCGAGGCCTACGCCCATAAAGGCCATGATCGGCCATTCAAACAGTCCGGCCAAATACCACGCCCTGCGTGCCGTGCGCTCGTCTTTGCAAGCCAAAATGCGCTGAAACAAGGTCATCCCCACAAACCAAATGGGAATGATGGTGATGGCCCAGTTGAAAATTTGCACCGCAGTGATGTTTTGCAGGCTGAGCATGTCGGCAGGCAGACTTTGCTCAATGACCGCCCAGCCGCCCACTGCCTGCCAGGCGATGGGCAAGCCGATGCCGCCGAGGCCGAGCAAGAGGATGATCCATTGGATGGTGTCGGTGTATATCACAGCTTTGAGTCCGCCCATCACCGTATACACCACGGCAATGCCGCCCATGAGCCAAAGCGCTTGTTGGATGCTGAAGTCGGGGAAACCGGCGCTGGCCAACTTGGCCCCGGCCAGCAGTTGCGAGCTGGTAAAACCGGTATAGCCGATGGCGGAAATGAGGCCGGCTACGAGGGCGGCTTTGGGACCAAACCGTGCACCAAACCACTGCGGCAGGGTGAGCCATTCGCGGAATTTAGGGTGTTGGCAGATGCGGGGAATGAGCAGCACGGCCGACAACCAAGCGCCAATGAGACCTGTAAACAACATCCAGCTGCCCGAGAGGCCCATCACAAAGCCGAGTCCGCCGAGCCCTATGCTAAAGCCACCCCCTACATCGGTGGCCACTACCGAAAGCCCGATGTGCAGACTGTTCATGTTACGGCCACCTACGTAATAATCGTCGTTTCCCTGGTGCTTGCGGTGGAAGTACAGTCCCACGCCCAGCATCAACAACATATAAACAACAAATATTACGAAATCAATAAAATGCATGATAAATTCATGCAAAAATACGGAATTATCTGCTAAAAATCAATAAAAAATCAGAACCTTATTGACTGCTATTTAAATTATGATTTTCAATCGGTATTAAAATGCCATTTTTTCTGCTTGCATGAGTGTCTTTCTTTCTCTATTTCCCTTCGACTACCTCAGGGACCGCCCTTCGACTGCTGCTGTCGCAGCGCTCAGGGACCGGAGTAAAAAATCAGAAATCGCAAATCGAAATCGCAAATCGCTAATCGAAATCGCAAATCGCTAATCGAAATCGCTCATCCCTCAATGGCCCAGCGCAGCCAAAGAGATGACGTTAATACCATCGCTGCGGCGGTAACTCATTCCAGTGCCAGTAATGATGTTAAGCGATTTAGGCGGTTTCATTTTGGCCGTATCAATGTTGTCTTCGAATTTTTTTAGCTGCTTGGCAGCTTCTTCGATGTGACCCACGCCCAGCTTTATTTCAAAAGCAGCGTAATCTCCATTCCGCTTTTGAACAATGGCATCCACTTCTAAGCCATACGAGTCTTGGTAATAAAAAATGTCTGCATCGTTGGCTTTGGCATAAACTCTTAATTCATGCACAGCCAAAGTCTCGAATAAAAATCCCGTGTATTGTAAATCTTGAAGTAAGGCTTCGTGATCCAAACCTAAAGCAGCCACAGCCAGAGATGGATCGCAAAAATGCCTTTTGGGTGCCTTCCGCAAAGAAGCCGCAGCCCGTATGTGCGGATTGAAGGCTGGTTGTTCGTATAAAATCATTAAGCGAGATAAGGCATCGAGGTATTCTGTGATGGTATTTCGGGATAATTCATTTCGCTCGAAAGTTTTCACATCCTGCTCCAAAGTTTTATTCTCGACCAGCGTAGCTGTATTTCTCGCCAAAGACCTCAGCAAGCTTCTCACTTTTACAGGGTCGCGTTTCACACCCGAGACCCTCCCCATGTCTACCTCACATAATAGGTCAACATACCCGCTATTTAATTTCAGGGCGTTTTTGGCATTTTCTCCCAAAAGCGTGGGCCACCCGCCTATGATCATGCGCTCGATAACAATATCCAGGGAGATTCCATCCTGAAAAAAATCGGCAACTTGGCCATGGAGCAAGTCGGAAAGCCTAACCAAGCCCGTAGCATAACCAAGCTCCTGCCAAGTCATGGTATCCATGTGAATCACGGTAAATCGGCCCGACCCACTATGCATTTTAACATCATCATTCGGATTTGCAGAACCAGTCAAAATAAACTGCCCTTTCAACTTTCGGTCATCTACTTCATGACGCACATTGTTCCAAATGCCAGGCTCCACTTGCCATTCATCAATCAATCGGGGTGTTTCGCCTGCTAATAATAACTGCGGATTGGTAGCCATGATCATCGGCACTTGAGGGTTCCTGTCCATCTCCAAAACACTTTTAGCAAATTGTTTGGCGGTGGCAGTTTTCCCACATGATTTTGGCCCTTTGATGAGTACAGCCCCTGAAGCAGCTAATTTATCCGCTAAATCACCTTCTAAGATTCGAGAAACATACGACATAAAACCTTGATTACCTGATTGTAAAACTACACAATAAATATCATTGTGCAAATTTTAGACTTTTCATTGTGCAGATTTAAGGCTTTTTGTTGTGCAAATTTAAGGATTTTCATTGTGCACATTTTAGAATTGGGGCCCTTCGAGCACCTCAGTGACCGGAATAGACCGCTTCGCTTTTCAGACCGCTCGCTGCGCTCGCTTTTCAGACATCAGAGCGTTCGCTGCGCTCACTTTTCAGACAGCACAGGCTCTGGCGTATAATAAAATGTTCCAGAATATGCATTTTTTAGGCTTATTATGTGTTTTATCACCAAATCGGAAATCGCTAATCGAAATCGCAAATCACTAATCGCCAATCGAAATCAAAAATCAATAATCTTTCCCGGATTCAAAATCCCCTTCGGATCAAACACCCGCTTAATGCCCCGCATGAGCTCAAAATGAACGGGCTGCATCACAATGTCCATATACGGCTGCTGCACCAAGCCAATGCCATGCTCGCCGCTGATGGTGCCGCCAAGCCGCTGCACTTCTTCGAATATTTCGCGGATGCCGAGCTGCACCGTTTGCTCCCAAGCTTCGAGCGACAACTCCCCGCGGATGATGTTCACATGCACATTCCCGTCGCCGGCGTGGCCGTAGCACACCGACTGAAAGCCATATTTTACCCCCACCTCCTTAACCTTGCCGATGATTTGCGGCAGGTAAGCACGCGGCACCACGGTGTCTTCTTCTTTATAAACAGAATTGGCTTTCACCGCATAGGCCACATTGCGCCGCAGTTTCCACAGTTGTTCCTTTTGCTCCGTGGTATCGGCCAGCAAAATCTCCCCAAAATCAAAAGTCGACAGCACCTCGTACAGCTTTTCGGCCTCGGCATACAGCGGTTCGAGTTGCTGTCCATCGAGCTCAATGAGCAAATGGGCCTGCACCTCAGCGGGCAGATCGAGGGGGATTTTTAAATATTCGGCCGCCCAAACAATGGCCTCTCGCTCCATAAATTCCATGGCCGATGGCGTGATGCCAGCCCGAAAAACCGCCGAAACCGCCGCACAAGCGCCTTCCAGCGAGTGAAAAGGCACCAGCATGAGCACATTTTGTTGGGGATATGGCAGCAGGCGGAACACCACCTTGGTAATGACCCCCAGCGTGCCTTCGCTGCCCACCAGCAATTGGGTGAGGTTGTAACCAGTGGCATTTTTCAGCACATTGGCGCCGGTCCACAGCAGCTCGCCGCTCGGCAAAGCAATTTGCAGGTTGAGCACATAATCTTTGGTGGTGCCGTACTTCACGGCTCGCGGTCCTCCGGCCGACTCCGCCAAATTGCCGCCGATGAAACAGCTGCCGCGACTTGAGGGATCGGGTGGGTAGAAGAGTCCGTGCGCCTGCACTGCCTCCTGAAACACCTGCGTCACCACCCCAGGCTCGAGGGTGGCCTGCAGGTTTTGCGTATCGATGTCCAAAATGCGGTTAAGGCGCGCAGTGGTGAGCACCACGCCTCCTTGTACCGGCAGTGCCCCGCCACTCAAGCCTGTGCCTGCGCCCCGGGTGGTCACGGGCACCTCAAATTGGTTGCAGATGGCCAACACCGCCGCCACCTCCTCCGCCGTTCCTGGCTGCACCACCAGCTGGGGCAAGTACAGCAGGTCTTCGGTTTCATCGCGACCAAAAGCCTCGAGATCGTGGGTAAGTACATAGGCTTCCCCCAGCAATTGGCGCAAGGCGGTAAGCAGTTCGGCAGCAAGGGCGTTCATGCTACGAATATCGGATTTTTGCACGGCTGCTGGCCCATCTCCCCAAAAAACTGTTCGCCAAACCAGCCTCCCTCCTGCATTCAGCGGTTTTTTAAGGAAAATCTAAAAAGGAGCCTTCATTTTTGCGACAAAATCAATGGTTTATCCCGCTTTTTAGGCTAATTTAGCAGCCGTTTTTGAATACGAAATAAGCATAAAATTTATGGCAGAAGTAATCAGAATGCCCAAGATGAGCGACACCATGACCGAAGGGGTGATTGCAGAGTGGCACAAAAAAGAAGGCGATAAAGTTAAACCAGGCGATATTTTGGCCGATGTGGAGACCGACAAGGCCACCATGGAGCTCGAAAATTTTGAGTCTGGCACTTTATTATACATAGGCGTTAAAAAAGGCGAAGCCGTTCCGGTGAATGCCATCATCGCCATCATAGGAAAAGAAGGTGAAGACATCAAGGCATTGATTGCCAGCGAAAGTGCGCCAGATGAAGCCAAGACCGAAGCCAAGGCCGAGGCAGCACCAGCCAAGGAAGCAGCGCCAGCACCCGCAGCCAAAGCTGAAGCAGCGCCGGTAGCGGCACCTGCAGCAGCTCCAGCGCCAGTAGGAGCGAGCAGCGACGACGACCGCTTGAAGGCCAGTCCCCTTGCCCGCAAAATCGCCGAAGACAAAGGCATCGACCTGCGTGCCCTCAGCGGCAGCGGTGATGGCGGCCGCATTGTAAAGCGCGACCTCGACAACTACACCCCAGCAGCGGCCAGTGCGCCAAGCTTTGCGCCGGTGATGGGACAAGAAAAATACACCGAAGTGGCGGTATCGCAGATGCGCAAAACCATTGCCCGCCGTTTGGCCGAGAGCAAGTTCAGCGCGCCGCATTTCTACTTAACCATCGACATCGACATGGATAAAGCCATGGCGGCCCGCACCCAAATCAACGAGGTGGCCAGCGCCAAGGTATCGTTTAACGACATGGTGATCAAGGCCTCGGCTTTGGCCCTGCGCAAACATCCAAAAATCAACAGCAGCTGGTTGGGCGACAAAATTCGTTTCAACGAGCATGTAAACATTGGCGTGGCCATGGCAGTGGAAGAAGGTTTATTGGTGCCTGTGGTGCGTTTTGCCGATGGCAAGCCTTTGTCACAGATTGCCACAGAGGTGAAAGTATTTGCTGGCAAAGCCAAAGAAAAGAAATTGCAGCCAAGCGATTGGGAAGGCAACACCTTTACCATCAGCAACCTGGGCATGTTTGGCATCGAGGAGTTCACGGCTATCATCAATCCACCTGATGCGTGCATCATGGCGGTGGGCGCGATTCGTCAGGAGCCCGTGGTGAAAAACGGTCAAGTGGTGCCGGGCAACCGCATGAAAGTAACCCTTAGCTGCGACCACCGGGTGGTGGATGGGGCGTCGGGAGCGGAGTTCCTGCAGACGTTTAAGCAGTTGCTGGAGGAGCCGGTGCGCATGCTCGCATAGAACGCTCGTCTTCGACTCGCTTTACAGACCGCTCGCCGGCGGGCTCGCTAACAGACCGGTCGTTTCACTCCCTAACAGACCGCTCGCCTTCGGCTCGCTATCAGAGAGATTCGGCGCTGGCGGATGGGCAGTGTGGGGCTAATCAACGATTGATTAGATTTAGTTTTGATATAAAAAGCCGTTTTCTTGAGGGGAGGCGGCTTTTTTGATTTAGGATTTATGATGGGCGATTTCTGATTTCGATTGGCGATTTCCGATTTCGATTAGCGATTTTCGATTTCGATTAGCGATTTTCGATTTAAAACACCGGTCTCTGAGCGCTGCGACAGCAGCAATCGAATGGCGGGGATTTCGATTGGCGATTTCGATTAGCGATTTCTGATTTTGATTGGCGATTTCCGATTTGGTGGGTAAAATCGCTTAAAAAGCCTACGAAAATGCACATGCTGAAAACGTGCTGTTATACGCCAGCGCCTGCTTTGTCTCTCAGCGACCATAGGGAGCGGTCTGTTAGCGAGCAACCGGCGAGCGGTCTGTCAGCGAACCAAAGGTGAGCGGTCTGTAAAGCGAGCCGAAGGCGAGCGGTCTGAAAAGTGAGCCGCAGGCGAACGATCTGTTAAGTTTTTTGCTTCTTCTTACGCGCCGCCGGGAACAAAATATTGTTCAAAATGAGGCGATAGCCAGGCGAATTGGGGTGAAGATTGAGGTCGGTGGGCGGCTCCCCTACCATGTGCTGGTAGTCGGCTGGGTCGTGCCCCCCGTAAAACGTCCAGGTGCCCTTGCCATAGCTGCCGTGGATGTAGCGGGTTTCGTTCAAACTGCGCGTTTCCCCCAAAATCAACACATCACTTTTGATGGTTTCTTTGCGAAAGGCGGTGGTTTGTCCCATAAATCCCTTGATTACCTGCTCGTGGTTTTGGTTGAGCATGGTGGGAATTACATCCCATTTGGCCGAAAACTCAAAAAGGGTAAAAAAGTCGTTTTGCTCGCCTATAAACCCGCGGGTATTAGTGGCGTCGATGTCGGAAAACTCGTACTCGAGGGGATTGCGCTTGAGCACAAAGTTTTTGAAGGCGAAGGTCTTGTCGAAATCAAGCTTCTGCTGCGCATTGGGATCGGCAGGATCACCGTCGTACATGCTTTCGCAGATGTCGATGCCCTCGGCGGCCAAGGCGATGTCGTAGGTATCGGTAGCCGAGCACATGGCAAACAAAAAGCCGCCACCACTTACAAAATCTCGGATCTTATGTACCACGGCCAGTTTCAGCTGCGACACCTTGCTAAAGCCATGGCGGGCGGCGGTGGCATTGGCTTCGCGCACCTCGGCTTGGTACCAAGGGGCATCGCGGTAAGCGGCATAAAAGCGCCCAAACTGCCCTGTAAAATCCTCGTGGTGCAAGTGCAGCCAATCGTATAGCGGCAGTTTCCCTTGCAGCACCTCATCGTCGTACACTTTTTCGTAGGGAATTTCGGCATAAACCAGCGCCATCGTTACGGCATCGTCCCAAGGCTGCTTGGTAGGCGGGGTATACACCGCTATTTTCGGCGCTACCTCCAGCTTCACCACATCCATGTTCACCTCCGGATCGGCAATCTCCAATAAAATTTGCTCATAGCGAATGTCGGGCAGCACCTCGTAACTCACGCCACGAATGCGGCATTCGTTTTCGAGGGTGGGCAATTGCGGCATGCTGAAGCTCCCGCCACGGTAATTGAGTAACCAACTTACTTCTATGCCTTGTTGCAGGGCAAAATAGGCCATGCCGTACGACTTGAGGTGGTCGCGCTGCGCTTTGTCCATCGGAATGAGGATCCGCGCCGCCTGCAATTGCAGCGACCAAAAGCAAAAACCGAGTAGCAAAAGTTTTTTCATCTTTCCAAAGATAAGGGATGAGCACACGATTGAGAAGTCACAACGTTAATAACAACATTTTTGTTACTTTGGTGCATGAAAGCAACGGCCGTTCAAAACAAACTCAAGTATTTCCGCTACAATAAAGCCAAACTCGGGGCCAAACCGGGCAGCATTTTTATTCCCCAAGATGCCTTACCTACTCAAGTTTACGAATATCACTTTAATGCCGATGCTTTGGAGGAATTGGGGCCGGTGGACGTAGCCGAAGCCCGCAGCAGACCAGCACCAGCGGCTGCTTTTACCCGTTGGATAGATGTGCGGGGACTACAAAACCCGGAGCTGTTCGACTGGCTCGACCGCGATTTCGGCATCCACCCCTTGGAGCTCGAAGACATTGCCTCTCGCCAGCAACCTAAGGTGGAGGAGCAGTTTGGGCATTTGTTTATGGTGTCGCGGATGTTGTATTTGGATAGCCAGCAGCAGGTGGTAAACGACCAACTGTCGTTTTTTGTACTCGGCAACACCCTCATCACCATCCAGGAAACCTATGAAGACGTGCTCGAACCGGTGCGCAACCGCCTGCGCAACGAAATGATGCCCATTCGCAAACGCAAATCGGAGTATCTGGCCTATGCCCTGCTCGATGCCGTGGTGGATCACTATTTTTTGGTGCTCAACGACCTGGGCGAGCGCATGGAAAAGCTCGAAAACCTGCTGCTCACCAAGCCGAGGCGCGAGCACCGCGACCAAATCATGCACCTCAAGCACGACCTGCTCGCCATCCGCCGCATTGTGTGGCCTACCCGCGAGCTGGCCAATAATTTGCTGCGCAACGACCACCTCAACAGTCAGGACGATATCAAAATCTACCTCCGCGACCTCTACGACCACGTGGTGAGCCTCATGGACCATGCCGAAAACTACCGCGAAATCAGCGCCAACCTGCTCGATTTGTACAATACGGCTGTAAACAATTACATGAACGAAATCATGAAAGTGCTTACCATGGTATCGGCCATTTTTATCCCGTTGAGTTTTATTGCTGGCGTTTACGGGATGAATTTTGTACGCGAAAGCGATAATGGAGAAGCCATGCCGCTCAACATGCCCGAGCTCTACTCTCCTATCGGTTACGTATCGGTAGTGACAGTGATGGTGCTCATTGCACTGTTTCAATTAGGGCTGTTTTGGAAGAAGGGTTGGTTTAGGCGGTGGTAGTTGCGATGTGAGCGATTTTACTCGCTCGAAAGATGGACAATTTCCCTAAAACTAAAAACGACTAATGTTAAATCATTAAAACTTGTAAAAACTGCAAGTTTTAATGATTTAACAATGAACTTAGCATTATGAGTCCATTTATTCAACGCGAGGGATATCTCAGTAAGCTCCTGGCTTATAAGGACAAAGACCGTACAGCAGACCGAGGTCATTTACTTGAAAATATAGTTTTTCTCGAATTGCTTCGCAGAGGGTACAAAGTATGGACGGGATGCGCTCGTAATTTTGAAATAGACTTTATTTGCAAAACCAATCGAGGTGAATTGGAGTACTATCAAGTTGCCTGGCAGTTAAACAGCGAAAGCACCGTGGAACGCGAATTTAGTGCTTTAGAAAACATCCTTGATAATTATCCCAAATTTCTCCTGACTACCGACTCCTTTACTCAAAATAGAGGTGGAGTAAAACATTTAAATGTATTTAACTGGCTACTTGGCAACTAAAAGGGCTAGAAAGTTTTAGAATCGAATACAATTCTTACACAGTAAATAGCCGTTAAGCCAAGAAAACAACCCTTGAACCAATTGAAACTTATGCAACAGCCGACGTAACTGTAAAACGTGGCGGCAATGTTCTATTCGTGGCAAAGACAATTCGCACATCTTCCCTTCGCGAACCTCAGGGACCAGCTTCGAGAACCTCAGGGACCACCCTTCGACTGATGCTGTCGCAGCGCTCAGGGACCGAAGGAAGTAAAGTATCGCAGCGCTCAAGGACCGGGGCATTTGGGAATTAATCCCAAATCGCCAATCGCCCTCGCCAATCGCCAATCACAAATCACTCCCTTCTTCTTCATACACACAATCCACACACTCGAGTCCGTCTTGCGTGACTTTTACGGTGAAGAAGTCTTGCTTGCTGCGCAGCATTTCATGTGAGTGCTTGTAATAATCGAGCATATGGGCGGCCTCCCGGCTCAGGCGAATGAGGCGGCCTTCTTGTACATAGAGCTCAAAGCGCCCTTCTTGGGCACGGAAACGCGCGCCTGGATACAGCTTGAGCTTGCGGTTGAGCAGCAAACTGGTGTCGGTGGGCTGACTGTAGCCATACTGCGCCATGCTGGCCCATACGTTGGCTTCTTCGGCATCTTTGCCCCGCGACTCGATGAACTCCTGCAGCCGAACACCCTTTTCTTTATGCGCTAGGATGCGCAAGGTGGCAGGCTGAAACATATTGTTTTCATCTGATTGCCTATCTACCAGTAACAATCCCTTCTCGGCCAATACCAGCTCGTGGGTATGTATAAAGTTGCCTTCTTCTTGGAAAAAAGTAGCGGTGCGGATGCCCATGAGTAAGAGGGCCAGGGCCAGCACGAGCCAAGTACCAGCGCCGATGAAGAGCAGCTGGCGACTGAAAATACTGCGGTTAAACAGGATGCGGACGCCAGCAAAAAGGGCAAATAAAATGGGAATCAGCAAAAAGCCAGCGGCTAAAAACAGGATGGCCACGTCACTGCCCACGCTGCCGCTGAGGGCGTCGATGGGAAAGGGCAATTTGGCGGGGATGGCACCAAAGTACACGCCAAAGGCCGAGCCCATGCTGATGCCGTAGCCGAATAAAAACACAGCCGCTACAAAGAGGATAAAAGCGCCGATGAAAATGCGGGCTACCCCAAAAAAGGCTTTGAACACGCTTTTGAGGGCTTCAAACAGCACTCTTAGTACTTCAAAGGGAAAGCGCAAGAGGCGGTTGAGGAGGCCTTGCTCGTTTGGGTCGTCGTTTTTGCGCTGACCAGCCTTGCTCAGGTTGGCGAGGTTGGGCTTTTCGCCTTCCATTTCTACCTTCTGAGCCAGGGTTTTGGCCTCGGGGGTGGCTATCCACAGCACAACATAAGCCAGCAGTCCAAAGCCGCCCCAGAACAAGGCGATGATGAAGAGCACCCGCACAATTACGGGGTCGATGCGCAGGTAGGCGGCGAGTCCGGAGCTCACGCCCGCTAGCACTTTATTGTCGCGGTTGCGGTACAGGCGTTTCGATTTCTCGGGTGCGGCTTCACCAGCCTTTTGGCTGAGCAATAATTGCTCGTTCATGGGCACGGTGACCCACAAAATGAGGTAGATGATGAGTCCGTAACCGGCGAACAAAAACACCGAGAGGATGAACAGCAGGCGCACCACCACCACATCTACTTGTAAATGGGCGGCCAAACCGGAGGCCACGCCACCGAGCATTTTGTTTTGCTTGCTGCGGTAGAGGTTGCGCTGGAGGGGTTCGGGTTGCGGGGCTTGCTCAAAGGTGGCTTCGGCGGCTTCCTCCTCGCTTTCGAGCTCTTGAAACTGCTCGGGACTACCCATTTCGGCCTTCACCTGCTCCACATCGCTGAGTAGCAGCACATAGCGTTCGCTTCCCAGGGCGTTTTTGAATTTTTCGGCGATGCGGGCTTCTACTTCTACCAAAATTTCACGCCCTTCTTCGAGCTTATCGAGGTAATGTTGCACGGCCTCGAGGTAAATGCGCAAGGCTTCGTATCCGTCTTCTTCAATGGTGAAAACGAGACCGTTCAGGTTAAAGGTGACCGTTTTATTCATGACTGTTGGTTTGATTGGTTTTGTTTAAGATGCTGTTGATGGAGCCAGTGAGCTCTTGCCAGGTGGCGTGTAAACTTTGGAGGAAGGCGCTGCCTTCGTCGGTAAGGCGGTAATATTTGCGCGGTGGGCCGGAGGGCGACTCTTTCCAGGTGTAGGCGAGCAGTCCCACCTTCTGCAAGCGGTTGAGCAGCGGGTAGAGGGTGCCTTCCACCACGATGATGCGTGCGGCTTTGAGTTCCTCGATGAGGTCGGAGGTGTACACCTCTCCCCTCGCTATTACGAGCAGGATCCCGTATTCGAGGATGCCTTTGCGCATTTGGACGGATGTATTTTCTGCATTCATAACATGGTACTTGGTTATTACAGCTACAAAGGTATAAAAGGTATTATGCAATGCAAGGTACTATTCAAAAAACCATCCGTTTTTAACAAATATTTAGCAAATGGTCGGGACAAAGCGGGTTAACGCGCTAAAAAAGGGAACCAGCGCGACGAAAAAAATGTAGTTTTGCAATTGTGTTGCAAATGCGCGTCCTGCTTTTTTACTTTCTACTGGTGTTTAGTCCTTTCGGGGCCTGGGCGCAGTTTAGTCTACGCGGCCAAGTGCTCGACGCCCAGCAGCAGCCCGTGGTAGGTGCCAGTGTATTGGTGCATGAGATACAGCGCGGCAGGATTACCGATGCCCAAGGCAAATTTAGCTTTGAAGGACTCAAAAAGGGCGATTACCACCTCCACATCCAGTTTTTAGGCTATGAAGCGCAGAGCGTGAACGTGCGGTTGCACCAAAACGAAGTGCTGCGGGTGGTTTTAAAGGCCTCGAGCTTGGAGCTGCGGGAGGTTTTGATAGAAAACGACCTCACCAAAACCAATGAGCAACAGCAAACACAAAGCACCGTGGTGGTGAGCGAGGAGCAGTTGCGCAAGTACGCGGGACAAACCCTGATGCAGAGTTTAGAGCGGCTGCCGGGCATCCAAACCATCAATACCGGCATTGGAGTGTCGAAACCCGTGATTCGGGGACTGAGTTTCAACCGCGTGGCAGTCACCGAAAACGGCATCAAACAAGAAGGACAGCAGTGGGGCATTGACCACGGCCTCGAAATAGACCAATTTAACGTGGGCAGGGTAGAGATTTTGAAGGGTCCCGCTTCCCTCCTCTACGGCTCCGATGCCATGGCGGGGGTGTTGCAAATCAAACCGCGACTTTTTCCCGCCGAAGACAAAGTAGAAGGCACCGTGACCCTGCTTGGGCGCAGCGTGAACCAGCACATCGGCAGCTCGGCGGCGGTGCAAGGCCACAACCGCAGCGGCTTGGTGTACCGGCTGCGGGCCACGGCGCACAGTTATGGCGACTACACCTTGCCGGCCGATACTTTTACTTACAACCGCTTCAAGATCCCGATTCCCGACGGTCGCCTCGAAAACACCGCCGGCGAAGAGTTGCACCTCAGCGGCTCGGTGGGCGTGAACAAAAAATGGGGCTACAGCCATGTGAACTTCAGCAGGTTCGACCAACAAATCGGCTTTTTCCCGGGCGCCATGGGGCGTCCGCTGGGCTACCGGGTGGTGAACGATGGCAACCGGCGTAACATCGCCTTGCCTAGTCAGTCGATTCGCCACTACAAAGTATCGAGCAACAGCAGTGTAATTTTGGGCAGCAATTGGCTAGAGCTCGACCTCGGCTACCAGCTCAACGAGCGGCGGGAGTTGTCGCTGCCCCACGCCCACGGCCGGCCTTTTTTAGACAGCAGCAACAATGTAGCGCACGGCATGGACCTCGGCACCTGGAGTTACAACGCCCGCTATCACATCAAAATAGACACGGCGCGCAACCTCATTTTGGGGGCGAGCGGACAATACCAGCAGAATCGTATTTCGGGATTTGAGTTTTTGGTGCCCAATTACAGTGCCTTGCAATCGGGTGTTTTTGCCTTGTTACAATGGCAACTGCGGCCGCGCTTGTTTGCCAGTGCCGGCGCGCGTTACGACATTGGTCGGTTGCAAAGCGAGCGTTACTGGGAAAGTTTGATTGTGGCTGGCGAGTGGATTGACCGGCAGCGGGCCCCACAAATCGACCGTTTCTTCCATAACGGATCGGGGGCTGTGGGCTTGAGCTGGATGCCGAAACCCGACTTCAACCTCAAAGTCAACCTGGGGAGCAGCTTTAGGCTGCCTACCGTACCCGAGCTCACCAGCAATGGCGTGCACCACGGCAGCTTTAGGCACGAGGTGGGCGACAGCACCCTCGATGCTGAGCGCGGCTGGCAACTCGATTTAGCCCTCAACTACCGCAAATCGCGCTGGGAGTTTAAGCTGAGTCCGTATTTCAACTACTTCAGCAACTACATCTACCTCCGCCCCACTGGGCAGTTTACCTTTTTGCCCGAAGGCGGACAGATATTTTTGTACAGTCAGGGCAGCGTGGTGCATACCGGCACCGAGCTCCAACTCGAATACCACTTGCTGCACAACCTCCACCTGGCTTTGTTGGGCGAGTATGTGTGGATGAAGAACCTGGATACGGGGGTGCCCTTGCCCTGGACTTCGCCCGGAAGTGTGACTTGGGAAGTGGAATACAGCTTAGAAAGAAGTCCTAAGTGGGTGCAGCAGCCCTTTATCGGCCTCGACTGGCGCTGGGTAGCGGCCCAAACGCGGGTAGATCGCAACGAAGAGCCCACACCCGCCTACCAACTGCTCAATGTGCAAGTCGGCGGCAACTTCAAAGCCGGCAAACAGCAGCTCGAAGTACGGCTGATGGCCCAAAACCTACTCAATGTGCGTTACCTCAACCACATGAGTCGCTACCGCCTGCTCAACCTGCCCGAGCCGGGTCGCAACATACAGGCGGTGGCGAGTTGGGTGTTTTGATGAAGGCTTCAACACCAGCCTTTTGTAAGCCCGTCAAAAAAACTAAGCACAAATTTTAGATGTTTTAGGGATTACGTAAATTTTACGTACAAATATCAATATCTAAATTTTATACGTTATTTTTACGTAAAAAGCGTCCCATGTCAACTCCCAATATCCCATCCGAAGAAAAAAGAATTGAATTTAGGGTGAGTCAGGCCGAAAAAGACCTGTACGACAAAGCCTGCGCTTTGATGGGTTTTAAGTCGTTTTCAGAATTTGCGCGTTACACCTTGCAACGAGAAGCTCAAGCCATCATCACCACCAACCAAACAATGGAGCTTTCGGAGCGGGATCAGCGTGTATTTTTCGAAACTTTGATGCAAGAACCTGCCCCCATCGAGGCTAAACTGCAAGAAGCGGTGGCCTTGCATCGCGAACGACTGGGGAAGTAAACCATGCAACTTGTACCTTTTAACCGAAGTTACCTCAAAACTAACTTTGATTGCGGACACCCTGCCCTCAACAATTATTTGCTTCTCACACTAAAAAAAGAACTGGCCATCGGTGCCTGCACCTGCTTTGTACTGATTGATCAGGCTGCTGAAATCAAGGCCTATTATACCCTATCTACCCAAGGAATACCCCAATCGTCGGTACCCGATTTTTACCGACCCAAAACCTCCTACGAGCAATTGCCAGTGATTTTATTGGGCAGGCTGGCTGTGGACCGATCCTTGCACGGTGAAGGCTGGGGTAAAACCTTGCTGGCTGATGCTTTGAAAAAAAGTTTGGACGTAAGTCGGCAACACATCGGCGCCATTGCGGTGGTGGTAGACCCCATCGATGGTGCTGCCAAGGCCTTTTACCGGCAATTTGGCTTCATACCGCTGGTAGACAGCTCGCGCATGTTTATGAGCATGCGGCAAATCGAAAACGCTTTTTCAACCACTTCCTAGGCTGTTAGCGCGCTGTTTTGATTCTGAGTAGGGAGCCAATCTTCCTTAAAAACAAAAAACCGACAATCGCTTGCCGGTTTTTTGCTTCTAACGCTTTTAGACTAATCAATACTTGATGCTCAAGCCCATGTTTTGGAACATGAAAGCCCATTTATCGGCCTGCTCAGCAATGATCATCGAGGTAGGCTTGCCGGCGCCGTGGCCCGCCTTGGTTTCGATGCGAATGATGACGGGTGCGGTACCTGCGTGTCCTGCCTGCAAAGCCGCAGCAAACTTAAAGCTGTGCGCGGGTACCACGCGGTCATCGTGGTCGCCGGTGGTGACCATCGTAGCTGGATAAGCCGTACCTGCCTTCACATTGTGCACGGGTGAGTAGCCGTAGAGGTATTCGAACATCTCCTTACTATCGTCGGCGGTGCCATAATCGTAGGCCCAGCCGGCACCAGCAGTAAATTTGTGGTAGCGGAGCATGTCGAGCACGCCCACTGCCGGAAAACATACTTTAAAGAGCTCCGGGCGTTGGGTCATGCAGGCGCCTACGAGCAAACCACCGTTCGAGCCCCCCGCGATGGCCAAATAATCGGTGCTGGTGTATTTTTCGGCAATCAAAAACTCGGCTGCGGCAATAAAATCGTCGAATACGTTCTGCTTTTTCATTTGCGTGCCCGCATCGTGCCAGGCATCGCCGTATTCACCACCGCCGCGGAGGTTAGCCACGGCATAAATTCCGCCATTCTCCATCAACACAATGTTGGATGTGCTGAAACTTGGGGTGAGGCTTACATTAAACCCACCGTAACCGTATAGCATGGTCGGATTTTTTCCGTTGAGCTCGATGCCTTTTTTGTGGGTGATGATCATTGGCACGCGGGTGCCATCTTTCGAAGTATAAAACACCTGCTTGCTTTCGTACTGCGTGGGGTCGAATTGCACGCCGCTTTGCTTGTACACGCTGCTGCTGCCATCTACCATGTTAAATTTAAAGATGGTAGGAGGATATACATAAGACGTAAAGGTATAATACAGCTCCGTTTCGTTGCGTTTGCCACCAAAACCAGCCGCCGTGCCAATGCCAGGCAGCTCAATTTCTCGGATGAGCTTTCCAGCGAGGTCGTACTGCTGCACCATGCTCACCGCATCTTTGAGGTAGTTGCAAAAGAGATTGCCGCCGGCGCTGCCAACATTCAAAGGATTTTCGGTTTCGGCAATGAGGGTGGTCCAATTATCAGGCGTGGCCTTGGTTGCTGGGGCCACCACTACCCTGCGGTTCGGTGCATCTAAATTGGTTTGGATAAAAAGCTGGCCGTTTTCGCTGTGAATTACGTCATGCTCGTTTTCGAAACCGCTTACCAAGGTTTGGATTTTGCTGCCTGGCTTGCTAAGGTCTTGCAAATACAGCTCGTTGCCATAGGTTGCATTGGCGGCAGAGATCACCAAAAAGAGGCCGTCTTCTGTCACCCCACCGCCAATGTAGCGGCGTGGCTGTGCTTCTCCCCCAAACACCAGCACATCTTCGCTTTGTTTGGTGCCGAGTTTGTGGAAAAAGAGCTTGTGATATTGGGTTTTGCCCGAAAGCTGCGAGCCTTCTTTGGGCTTTTCGTAGCTGCTGTAGTAAAAACCTTCGTTTCCTTTCCAGCTGATGCCACTGAATTTGACGTCGATGAGCGTGTCTTCGATCACCGCCTTGGTTTCGGCATTCAACACAATTACCTTGCGCCAGTCGCTACCGCCTTCGCTGATTTGGTAGGCGCACAGACTGCCGTCTTTGGTGAAGTTGATGCCCGCCAGTGAGGTAGTGCCATCGGCCGAAAAGCTGTTGGGATCGAGGAAAACCTCGGGTTCACCGCCTTCTTTTTGGCGATAAATAACGTATTGGTTTTGCAGGCCGTCGTTTTTATAGAAGTAGGTGTAAGCACCTTCTACAAAAGGAGCGCTGTATTTTTCGTAGTTCCAGAGGCCTTCGAGGCGGGTTTTGATGGCATCGCGGAAGGGGATTTTGTCGAGGTAGCCAAAACTCACCTCATTTTGGGCCACTACCCAGGCTTTGGTTTCTTCCGACATATCGTCTTCGAGCCAACGATAAGGGTCATTGACCAAGGTGCCGAAATATTCATCGACCTGGTCCATCTTTTTGGTTTCTGGGTACACGAGTGCTTCTTCTTTTGGTTTTTGATCGCAGGCGGCGAATAAAAAGGCGCCGGCCGCAATGCTAGGTAGTAGTTTTTTCATCTGCTTGTTTTTAGATGCAACTTCAAAGCTACTAAAGGAAGGGCAAAGCTGGGTACTAAGAAAGGTTAAATTGGGCAAGCTGCCATAAAACGCAAAAGGGCCGACCATTCGGCCGACCCTCCCAATAAACCCTACATGAAAAAAGAATTACTTATTTACAACCACTTTAAAAGCTGCAGCACGGT
The DNA here is from genome assembly GCA_030682795.1 of Sphingobacteriaceae bacterium. GTDB lineage: Bacteria > Bacteroidota > Bacteroidia > UBA7662 > UBA7662 > PNNG01. The sequence continues at coordinate 146,142 of JAUXNJ010000040.1, read as the reverse complement.
TGGCTGTGCTGATGCGACCAAAGTAGAAGCCTTGGTTCCAATCGCTGGTATTGATGCGGATGCTGTTGTCGAACAACGGTAATTGCTGGCGATATACCACCCGGCCGATGGCATCGATTACTTCGAGCTGAGCACCGGCTAAACGCTCTTCATAAGTGAGGTTCAAAAAGTCGCGCACTGGATTAGGGAAAGCGCGGAACTCATTGGCTTTGATTTCAGAAACACTACTTGGCAGGGCAGGCAGCGGTAAAAGCGGACCACCAGCAGGGGTAGCTACGAATAAACCAAAGGCGGGACCATTGCTGTTATTGGTTGGGTCGAGAAAGCCTGAGGCAAGAACCACCAAGGCAGCATTAGCCAAATTTAGTGTCTGCAAAGGAGCCGAGAAAGTGGCAATATTCGCACCTCCTGCTGGTGCAATGCCGATGCCATAGTCGAGCGGCGCCAAGCCCAAATAGCCTGCAAAATTGCCATAGCTGAGGTTGGGCACCAAGCCAGGTACAGGCACGGTGGTTTCGTTTACATCTACCGCAGGAGCATCGGTGGCACCATGGAATACGAGCACGTCTACCTCACCGGCGGTAGCAGCTGCCTCGCGACCGCTGGCCACGTACAAATCGAAGGGCGTGGCTGGGGTGTAACCGCTTGTCGACACAATGCCGTTAGCTACTACAATGTAAGTTGAATCGGCAGCGAGGGTAACGCGTTTCACAAATACAGCGGCATTGGTATCGGCTGCACCAGGGGCAGTGATGTGGAGGGCGAGTTCCACGCCTGCTGGTAAATTCACAAAAGGAGTTGCCGTGCGGAAGGCGAAATTAGGGATGGCACGGTCGCCATTTACCCAAACATCTACGTTGGCAGCGGCAGCATCAGCCGAGTTGTGGATTACTTGCACACGTGCAGTCGTGGTCAACGGAGCCGCTGGCAAAGGAATCAATGCGCCGCCCTGTGGTAAGGCTACAAATAAGCCGAATGCTGGTCCGTTGCTGTTATTAGTAGGATCCAAAAATCCAGAAGCCAATACTACCAAAGCTGAGTCAGCGAGGTTCAACGTCTGCAAAGGCGCAGCAAAAGCTGCAATGTTCGCACCACCTGTGGGAGCAATGCCCAAAGTGTAGTCGGCCGGAGCCAAGCTCACATAACCGGCAAAGTTGCCGTAGCTCAAATTCGGCACCAAACCTGGCACAGGCACTGAAATTTCATTTACATCCACCGCTGGCGCATCGGTAGCGCCGTGGAAAACCAAGGCACTTACTTGTCCTGCCGTAGCAGCGGTTTCTCTACCACTGGCCACGTACAAATCGAATGGCGTGGCTGGGGTGTAACCTGTTGCAGAAACGATTCCATTCGCCACTACAATATAGGTAGAGTCAGCTGCCAAGGTAACACGCTTTACAAATACCGCTGCGTTGGTGTCGGCTGCGCCGGGTGCCGTTACGTGGATATTGAGCTGCACGCCTGCTGGCAACGACAAAAAGGGCGTGGCTGTGCGGAAGGCCACATTTGGCAAGGCTCTAGCGCCATTTACCCATACATCTACGGTGTCGGCTGCCGCATCGGCGGAATTGTGTATTACTTGCACACGCGCCGTCTGGGCCGTGGCGGTGACGATGCCCATGGCGATCATCAATGCGAGTGATTTTAAAAATTTAGTCATATTATTGGGATTTAGATGCACTTACAACAGCATCACCCAATACTTGTTTGCAACTTTATTGCAAATATAAAAGCATAAAATATATTTGATTATTTAAACAACTGTATACAAAGCAGTTTAGCGGATATAAAATTTCGATTTTAACATATCTTTAATGTCCATCATCAATCCCTGTAGTTGCGTCAAGAGTTTCCCGTAAGGATGGGTCAAAAGCGTTTCTTTTACCGCATCGGCGCTGAGGCTTTTAAATGGTTTGAAAAAATTCGTGCGTATACATGCCTTGGTAGCTCGGATTGACTGTTTTTGGTGCAGAAAAAAGCGGCACGCAAATTTCGAGGCAGCGGAGGCGTTTGGTCGGCGCTACTTTGTAGCTTGACCGGAGCTCGCAGCTTAGCGCAATCAGTAATTTGACAGCATTTGCCAGTCATGGACATGTGGCTAACTAAAACGCAAAAATCATCCATGTCAAGCAGCTGCTTTTCGCTCTTTTATTGCTGCACCAATTGCACATCGTCGATCCAAACACCGCGGTAGCTGCCAACTTCGAAGCGAATTTGAATGGGGGCGCTATCCGTGACTTGAAAACTGAAGCCCTTCGCTGCCCAATCAGGCGCCCCACCAAAACTTTCTGACACCAGGGTTCGGCCGTTTTGAACCACCTTCAGTATTAAAAAGGAGGTGCAAAAGGTAGGGTCGCCAATTTGAAAGGGGACGATTTTGCCCAAGTAAGACAAATAATACACCCGGTTGGCTTTCACCTCAAACGATTCCAAGCTTTCAAACACAAAACAATCGCTGATGGACTGCAGCTTCAAATGGCCTTGCACCACCTCTGCCCTTCCGCCGGCGCTGGCCGACCAAACTGCGAGCGCAGCGGCATCGTCGAAAGTAGCTTCAAAGAGCATGGCTGCATTGGTTTTGTCGCAACTGCTGAGCGCCATAACCAAAAACACCAAAAGTGTTAATAGGAGTCTTTTCCATTTGATTTTCATACGCAGGATTTTAGGTGAAGGATTGCTAGGTAGACGAAGAGCTGGCACCCAAGGTTGTCGGCGCCTATGCACTTCCCTGTCTTTTAACCTTTTGTCACATTTTTGCGAGAAAACTAAATCTTTAGTTGATTAACTAAATTTTTAGTTATATTCGTTTTATGAAACATCTCACCCAAGCCGAAGAAGAAGTGATGCAATACCTCTGGCAGCTAGAAAAAGCTTATGTGCGCGAGCTTTTGGAGGCTTTTCCGGAGCCGCGACCGGCCTACAATACAGTATCGACCATGGTGCGGATTTTGGAGCAAAAGGGATTTGTGGGGCACGAAGCTTTTGGGAAGTCGCACCGCTACTACCCCCTCGTGAGCAAAGAAAAATACCGCTCTTTTGCCGCCAACGACCTCGTGGGCAAGTATTTCGAAGGCTCGTTGCCGCAACTGGTATCGCACCTCGCCCAAAAACAAACCTTCAGCACGCAGGAGCTCGACGCCCTGCTGCAGCAACTCGAACAACTTAAAAAGCAAACGCCATGAGTTACCCCCTCGCCCTGCTCCAAGGCAGTATGATACTGCTGGTTTTTAGTCTCGGCTACCTGCTGTTGCGCCGAAAAAGCACTTTTGCTCTGCAACGCCTGCACCTGCTCGCTGGTCTTGCCTTGAGTTTACTGCCTTTTGTATGGCAACAGTTGCCGCAGCTGCAACCAACCAACGCGGTCCGCATCAGTTTGCCTGTGCTCGATGTAACTGCAGGACCGGCCGACCTAAGCAGTACCAGCACAGCCTCCCGCATAGACTGGCTGAGCAAGTTATACCTGGCTGGTGTACTGCTGTCGCTTTTGCCCGCCCTAGGCAGTGTGCTTCAACTGCTCCGCTGGCTGGCTGGTGGGCGCTTCGAAAAACGGCCACAGTTTACTTTGGTGCATACGCAGGGGCGGCCACACGGACTCTGTTCCTTTGCCCGTTGGGTGTTTGTACCCGCCGGTACTACCCTTTCGCCTGCCTTCTTATTGCATGAAGAAGGGCATGTGAAGCTCGTTCACAGCGCCGATAAGCTGCTGTTGCAGCTCGTTGCCACTGTTTTTTGGTTTGTGCCCTGGGTGTACTGGCTCCGGCGTGAGCTCGAGCTGCTGCATGAATTGCAAGCCGACGCCTATGCGGTAAAAGAGCTTCATCCGCATACCTACGCCACCGAACTCAGCGCTTATGCCTTGGGTGTGCCGGCACAACTCTTATTCAATCCCCTTTTCAAATCTAAACATCAACTTTTAACGAGAATTGCCATGATCAACAACAAAACACTTCACAACAGCCGCTTGGCGGTGGGCATTTTAGCCATGAGTTTACTGCTTGGTTGCGCACACAGCATGGTGCAGGGCGACGGACTGAGCGCTACCTCGGTAGACCTCAAAACCGAAACCGTTCACGAAGCCATTGAAATCATGCCCGAATACCCAGGCGGAATGGAAGGCTTACTTAATTATATGGGCACGGCCGTTAAATACCCTGCTTCGGCTAAAAAAGACAGCATAGAAGGCATCGTGATCGTACAGTTTGTGGTAACCCGCTTGGGCGATGTGGCAGGAGCCCAAATTTTGCGTGGCATCCACCCCGATATCGACCTCGAAGCCCTGCGGGCTGTGCGGGCCATGCCTAAATGGACGCCCGGTCAATTGAACGGAAAGGCAGTGAATGCGCAATACGTTTTACCCTTCCGCTTTAAGCTCTCTTCAGAAGAAAAGGAAGCAGAATAAGGAACAGAATGGCGGGTTGCAGGTGCCATTTGGCCCTACAGCCGCGCCATGCTTTTTAATTGCGCTCGTCAGCGGAAATTCCCCTATTTACTTTCTTTCAGCACCATGTCGATGGTGATGGCTGCCGCTAGAATAATTACTTTTTGCTGGGGATTGGTGAGGGCGGGATTGATGCCCACATTGTATTTATCGGCGGTGGTAAACATTTCCTTGGCCAGTCCAGCCCATTTTTTGGAGATGGCACCAATGGCCTGCCCTTGGGCGTCGCTGATCACAAAATCCCAGGCGGTCCAGTCGCCATTGATCTCGGCCACCAATTGCTCCTGGGTATCGTAAATGCGGAAGCGTGACTTCAGCAGCCGAAATTGTTGCTTGATTTTGCCAATGGCCTGGCCTTGGTGATCAAGTATGTCGATGCTCGACATCAAGAAAGTCCAACCCCGCTTCACCGTGGCCTGTACCACACCCGCCTCATCCTGAATTTCGAGCATAAAAGGCAGCATGCCTTTGCTGAACAGCAGTCGCAGCAGTTTTTGCCCGGCTGTGAGCTTCTGATAAATGCCCCCGACGCGCTGGCCTTCGCCATCATACAACAAATAGCGGTTTTCGAATTTGAAGAAGCCTACTTTTTCGTCGATAAAGTAGTGGTTGGGGGTAAAAAAGGGGGTGGACATGGGGTGGATTTTGGGAGGCAAGATAGGCTTGATTCTTTATCACAAAACCCTTCTAATAAAAAAAGCGAGCGAGTTGGGCTTACGAAATTTCAATGCTAAAATTCTCCAAAAACCCCTATTTTGGCGGTTTGCTAAAACCTACAAATTGACCGATTTTTCGCTTTGGTTCGAAACTGGCCTGTGGCACATTGCCGATTGGCAGGGCTACGACCACATTTTGTTTCTGCTGGCCTTGTGCTGTATGTACCAGTGGCGCGACTGGAAAGCGCTTTTGGTGCTCATAACGGCCTTTACGCTGGGGCACAGCCTCACCCTCGCCCTGAGTGTGCTCGAAGTTGTGAAAATCAAATCCGCCTACATCGAATTCGCCATCCCCTTGAGCATTGTGATTACGAGCGTTTACAACCTCAGCAAGCTCAACCGCAAGGTGCAGGGCGACAAAATACGCTATCTGATGGCCTTGCTGTTTGGTTTGGTGCATGGCTTGGGCTTCAGCTACTTGCTAAAATCGATGCTCGGTCGCCAAACCGATTTGCTGCTCCCTTTGTTTGCCTTTAATGTGGGACTCGAAGCGGGCCAAATACTTATTTTATTGGGTATTTTGATGTTGGGAAGTCTGGCTACGCTCCTCAAAATAAAAGAGCGCGACTGGCGATTTTTCCTTTCTGCTGCCGTTTTCGGCATTTCCTTGCTCATGACTATTGAAAGATATCCTTTATGATAAAAAACTACCTCTTACAGCGCGGACTTTTGCTCGCAGGCTTTCTTTTTTCGCTACAAACGGCCGTGCAGGCCCAAAATCTGCGCAACAATCCCACTTCTAACCACGGCAATAAATTTGAGCAGCTCGGCACTATTTTGCCCGATGCCAATACCTACCGTACAGCATCTGGGGCGCCGGGGCACCAATATTGGCAGCAGCAAGCCGATTACGAGATCGATGCGCAGCTCGACGAGGTAAATTTGGTGCTCAATGGCAAGGAGCGGGTAACCTACACCAACCATTCGCCCGATGCTTTGGCCTATTTGTGGCTGCAGCTCGACGAAAACCAGCACGACCCGAACAACGAGGCCAACTTCTTCAACGAAAATCAGCTGGGCAAGCGCATTTCTCCCCGCGATTTAGAGCGGCTAGATGTGCAAGCCGAATTGGCGGGGCATGGCGTAAAAATTAAATCGGTCACCGACGACAAAGGTCGCGCCCTCCCCTACACCATCAACCAAACCATGATGCGCATCGATTTGCCCAAGGCTTTGGCACCGGGCAAAAAAATCAGCTTCCGCATTGCATGGAGCTACCGCATTCCCGAGCGCAACCGCATTGGTGGCCGGGGTGGTTACGAGCTTTTTGAAGATGGCAATGCCGTTTTCACCATCACCCAGTGGTTTCCGCGGCTGTGCGTGTACAGCGATTACCAGGGCTGGAACAACAAGCAGTTTACGGGTCGGGGCGAGTTCTCCCTTCCCTTCGGCAACTATAAAGTGCGGATGGACGTACCCGAGGACCACCTCATCGTGGCCACGGGCGAATGCAGCAATTACAGCAAAGTGCTTACGACGGCCCAGCTTCAACGCTGGAAGTCGGCCCAAACCGCTACCGAGCCGGTGGAGATTGTAACCCTGGAGGAAGCCAAGCAACGCGAAAAAGCCCCTGCCAAAGGCCGCAAAGTATGGGAATACAGCGCCAAAAACGTCCGCGATTTTGCCTGGGGCAGCTCGCGCAAATTCGTTTGGGATGTGATGCCAGTGCAAATCGAGGGCAAAAAGGTGATGGCTATGAGTGCTTATCCCAAAGAAGCCTACGGTTTGTATCGCAAGTACAGCACCAAGGTGGTGGCACATACCTTGAAGGTTTACAGCAAATTCACCATCCCCTACCCCTATCCTGTAGCCATTAGCGTGGAGGCCAGCAACGGCATGGAGTACCCTATGATTTGCTTCAATTACGGACGCACCAACGACGACGGCACCTATACCGAACAAACCAAATACGGCATGATTGGGGTGATTATCCATGAAGTGGGGCACAACTTTTTTCCCATGATTGTGAACAGCGACGAGCGCAATTGGAGCTGGATGGATGAAGGGCTGAACACTTTTGTGCAGTTTTTGGCAGAGCAGGAGTTCGACAACAACTACCCATCGCGGCGGGGACCAGCCCACAAAATTGTGGACTATATGAAGCTGCCGGTCGACCAGCTCGAGCCCATCATGACCAACAGCGAAAACATTGTGCAATTTGGTCCGAACGCCTACAGCAAGCCCGCCACCGCGCTCAACATCCTGCGCGAAACCATCATGGGCCGCGAGTTGTTCGACCATGCCTTCAAAACCTACAGCACCCGCTGGGCGTTCCGGCACCCGAGTCCGGCCGACTTTTTCCGCACCATGGAAGATGCGTCGGGGGTAGACCTCGACTGGTTTTGGCGCGGCTGGTTTTACGACATCGAGCCAGTGGAGATCAGTCTGGATAGCGTTATTGTGCGCCGTCCCGAGCTCGGCCGCTTGGTTTCCGACACCAACCAAGCGCGCCCGCGTCGCAACCGTGCCGCCGCCCCCGAAGACGAGTTCATCCACATCAGTCGCTACCGCAACCTGCAAGCCGGTCTTACGTTTTTGGTAGATGTGGACACTACCCTGCGCGACTTCTACTTCTACTACACCAAAGAGCAGCGGCAGGAAGATGCCGAGTTGGCAGCGAGTGCGGCTCCCGTGGCAGCCATGGGGGGACTCGACAGTTTAAGTGCCAATGAGTTTAAGGAGGGCGGATTCGACTCCAAATACCTCTACGAGTTGCACTTTAGCAACAAAGGCGGCTTGGTAATGCCCATCATTTTACGTTGGGAGTATGCCGACGGCAGCACAGAAGAAGAGCGCATCAGTGCCTACATCTGGCGCAAGGACGAAAACAGGGTGGTGAAGACCTTCATGAAAAACAAGCCCGTGCAGCGCATTGTGCTTGACCCTTGGCGCGAAACCGCCGATATAGACGAGAGCAATCATGTGTGGCCGCGGGAAGGTGCCAATGGGCAACCAACGCCTTTGCAGCTGTTTCAGATGCGGCAAGGAGGCCGAAATGCGAGTCAGGGCACGCCCAACCCCATGCAAATACGGCAAGGCAAATAAGCTATGTTTTTTTGAATCGCCCGATGTGTTCACCAGCGCATCGGGCGTTTGCTTTTAACCCAAATAGAAAGCTTGTGATAATTCTTGTGTTTTGGCGTGGAAAAATACCGATGCTATGTTATTGACATGAATGATGCTTTTTTATAATTTCGTATTTATTGATAAATAGCAACTTATGAAAAGGAAAATGTTTGCTGCGTGCGCATTGATATTCATGCTGCTTGCGGCGCCTGTGGTACAGGCTCAAAATTTATTGGATATATTCATAAATCCCAGAAGTCAGTGGGAGTTTAGTACTGGCATAGGTTTACTCGGTTGGCAGGAACGTACAGTATTTACCGAAAACCAAACCACCTTAGGCCAAACCACTTCCCCAATCAGCGATCGGAGGCGTTTGTCAATGACACCAGACTATTTGGTCGACTTCGATTTTAAGAACAGTATCAGATTAAATGATCAATGGGCGGCTGTCATTGGATTTGGCACAGGCATCATGCAATACGATGTTAAAATGGAAGATTTTGCTTACAATTGGAACACCAATGCTCATGAATACTACCAAACCACACTGGTTGAAAATAATCTAAACTTTAGCGTTAGAGCGCTCATAGGGATGCAATACAACTACCCTCTGAGTGAAAAACATCGTTTGGCAATAAAAATTTATGGTGGTGTGCAACCTAACGGTCTCGAAAACGATTATCGCATTCAAAATCAAGGACTTTTTTCCTTCAATTTCCCAGACATCTATTTGAGATCATTCGGCGGAACAGATATCGGACTTATTAAAGACAGCAATAAAACACGTTTATTACTGTCACATAGTTCGATTCACTATAGATACATGCACTTTTTTGGCGGAGAATCCCATTTAGCAACCCATTCGTTGCGCGGAATTCACCAGCTGGTTTTTGGATGGGGCTTGCGGCAAAATCCAAAGGCTGATAAATCGGCTTACAATTTATAGATTGCGTGTTTTTAGGGATAGTTACGGCAACCATACACTAAAGGCTAAGGTCTAGCATTTTCGCAAAACAATTAACTCCATCATTGAAAATGCTATGAAAAGCATAAGTGTCGGTGTTTTGATTCTATTTTTGCTATTAATGACCGTCAACATTGCACAAGCACAGCTGAGTTATAAATTACCAAAACGGCTCGTTGCCTGGGCACAAGACAAAAATAGTTCGTGGGAATTTGCTGTTGGCACAGGCCTTATGAATCAAAATCAAAGGCCTGTTTATACGCTATTGGAAGTCCCAACCGGTGCGCCAAACGGCACCTACAGTACGCGTCGCGATTTAAAATGCGTACCCACTTTTTGTTCGATGTTCATTATAAACATAGCGTAGAAATACTGCCCAAATGGTCGCTGTTATATGGCTTAGGCGCAGGCATCATGCAATACGAGGTGTTTTGGAAAGATTACCGTTACAAGGCCTGGCGAGGAGCTTTTTATCCTATTTCAGAATTGAACAATGAAAAACATTACAACTACACTTCTAGAATTTTATTTGGAGCACAGTTCAACCAAGCACTATCAAGAAAACGCAGTTTAATTTTAGTTGCTTATTCTGGATATCAAATAAATGGTTGGGAAAAAGATTTTAGAGTGGAAGACGACTTCTGGATACAATTGCCAAGTTTTCCGGGACCATTCCTCTTTGGGCGTAGGTTTGTTGGCTTCGAAGCGGGATTAAATACCTTGCTATCCAAGCCCAAGGCCTTACAAACATCTTTGAACATTAACTACCGATACATTCATTTCAACAGCGGACGTGATTATGTGGTAACGCACGTCCTGCCTGGTATTCATCAAATTGTATTTGGATGGAGTTTCCAAGCCAACCAAAAGGAAATGTCGCTGGCGCCCTAAGAGCTCTGAATATTGGTTGGTATGTAACTGGCCAACGCTTAGCTGGCCATGATGCTAGGTCCACTTAAATCCTTTAGGCCGCTCCGGCATCGGTATGCCTTTGCCCGACTCGTTAGCGATTTTAGGAAACTGCTGCATCGACCAGGCCAAACGCGCTTCATCAATGCGTTCGGGCCGCGACGATACAAAGTTCCAGTCGATATAGCGTTGTTCAGGAAAGGCTTCTCCTCCTAATAAATACACCTTGCTACCGGCTTTCATCTTAAACTGACAAAGTTTTGGTTCCATGGCCACCAAAAGTTGCCGTGCCCCAAAGGTTTGATTTTCAACGGCCACTTCTCCCTCTAAAACATACAAACCCGTTTCTCCAAAAAGCCGATCGGCCGGATTTACAAGGCAATCGTTCTCGACTGTTAATTCTAATAGATACAGCGGGCTGTGCACCGGCACTCCAGCTTTGTACTTTCCGAATTCACCAGCAATCAATCGAAAATGAACACCCGCTTCTTCCCAAGCTGGCAAGCCGCTGGCGGGTATGTGCGTAAAATAAGGCACTACCTCTTCATCCTTGGCGGGCAATGCCACCCAAATTTGAAGTCCGTGCATACGTTGCGGCTTTCCTCGCAAAGCCTCTGGAGTACGCTCTGAGTGGACTACCCCACTGCCTGCCGTCATCCAATTCACGGCTCCCGCCTCAATGAGCTGCTCGGTGCCAATGCTGTCGCGGTGCATCACGCTGCCTTCGAGCAAATAAGTGAGGGTTGACAATCCAATGTGAGGATGCGGCGGCACATCAAACGAAGCATCGGCCTCGAGGGCAACCGGCCCCATGTGGTCGATGTAAATAAAAGGACCAATCATACGCTTTTGGCTGAAAGGCAACAGGCGGCCAACTAGAAAGTTGCCAATATTACGCGCGCGCTCTTCAATGATGAGTTGGATGTTCGACATCCTTAAAAATACAACTTTGGATGCATACGCAAAAGTAAAACCCTGCTCGTTTTCACGAACAGGGTTTGTAAAGGTGTTGAGTGCCAGCCTTAGTAGCACTAGTAGCTGTAATTTTACTGCTTTACTAATTTGTGCTGTTTCACGCGCTCAGCTTGGGTAATGTGGAGTAGATATACGCCTGGGGCAAACTGTGCAATATTGAGTGCATGCTTTTGTCCAGCTTCGAAAGTCTCGCGCAACAATACCCGGCCTTGTGCATCCATCAATACCAAATGAGCTGGGGCACCTTCGCCTACTGCCAAAGTAACTTGTTCGCGGGCAGGATTCGGGTAAATCTGTACATCGGCGGCTTGCTCAAGCTGCCGCGCACCCACAGTTGATAAATCTAAGCAGCTGGGAAAATTACCCGCTGCATACCATTGGCGGATGCGAGGAGCATCTTGGGTGAGGAGTTTGGTGACGGAGCTGAGCGGGCCACTAGTGCCGCGACTGTACACAAAGGCAACGGTGGTTGTAACTGTGGCTTGTGGTGCGAAGCTAAAGGTGCCTAAGTAAGCAGCCGCCCTTCTATCGTTGCCAAGATTGGGATTGCCACCATTATTGGTCTCCGTCCAGCTAAAAGGCAAACTCAATTGATTTTGGGTATTCCCACCAATCGACCAACCTATGGTGTCGGTATTGCCTTGGTAAATAAAGCGACTTGGTAAATTAGGCATAGAACCCATTGAACCTGGCACGCCATTGCCGCCAAAAATAATTGGCAAGCCATCAGTCCAGCGGCCTCTTGCCCGGTGGTAATGATCATCACCAACTGTGGGCATCCTAGTTGAGGAGCCAATCGCGGCTGCAACATCCGCTATAGTATGAATAGCCAAGTCCTCACCCGGCTCGTCGATAAGGCCATTGCGGTTATTATCGATGCCATCGTTGGCTGGTGCCAGTGGCCCTTTGAGTACGTACATTCCTTGGGCGGGTGGATTGGCTCCATAGCCTCTCGGTCCGGGGTCGATGGCTTGAGCATTATAGAAATAAACACCGTTGCCTTGTACATCGCTGCCCATAAAATCGTCGTTGGCATGACCAATCTCTCCGTCCACGAACAAACCTAAAAAAGCACTGTCATACGTACGCGGACTGTAATTCTTAACAGTGTAATCTAAAAAGGTAGTATAATTAAGCACGGTATCGATGCCAGAAGCTTGATCGCAGGTGTACGCATAGGCCATGCAACGTATTTCCACCCCCATGGCAGGATCGGTGTGATGCCTGCTAGCATCTCGGTCGTGGTACACCCACCACAACGCCTGATCGCCCTTAATAAGTGGGTAATCACCTTGTTGCCAGTTGTACACGCCATCGTTGTTTCTATCAAAAAAAGGAGCCAAAACCTCAGTGCTTCCTGGGCGATTACCGGGCCAGTCACGAATATCTCGGCTAGGCAGATAACTACCATTTTGGATGGTTCCATTGCCCCATGCTTGTTTGGCCGCTTCCACATCAAAGCGATTCACCTTCCACATGCGGTCGAAAGCCCAAGCATTGGCAGTATCAAGTGCACCATTTGTTAATAGCAATCCACTATTAAAATTATTTAGGTTTACAGCGCCTTGCCGGTAAGTCTGGGAAGATTGATACCTGATACCGTCATTTAAGCCGCCAATCCACAAAGCATGGGCGAACAAACTGCTGGTAGTATCAGCGCGTTTAGGCACTTTGTAATGGGGGTTATTAGTGCTTTGACGGTCCCAAAACATATCGCCCTGCGCCATGTACTTCGCTTCTACCTGATTGATATCTAAAAAAGCTGTATTTCGGGAAGTCTGTTGCCCTGTATTTATATTGAAAGAAGCATATAGATTTAATTGTGCCTGATGCAAATAAACCCTATCCTGCTGGTCCAAAAAAACCCTGGCGGCAGGAAAAGCTGACCACCACATATCGCCATCAGTCATGGTAACTACCCTTCCTCTTGAAAGAAAATAAAGGACTTCACCCGTACTATTGGCTGCTGCATCCACTACGAAATCGTATCCTGAAAGGGTATAAACCGTACCGTTGGTGGACCTAAATAAACTGTTGCGATTTGTAAAACCAATTAGGGCTGAGTTCGCAACATACGGCATCACCAAACTCACTGGCTCGGAATAAGGCCCGCCCAAAACTTCAAATTGTGCATTTCGATAGCGAACAGCAAAATTGGCAGCAGCAATTCCCAAGGTGTTCTGATTCACTTTAAGGTTGTTGATGCGATTGGCCGGTAAAAGACTGTTGGCCGCGGTAAAAGTTTGCCAAGTACTGCCATTGTAAATGGCTAAACCTGCTTCGGTACCTACAAAAAGCTGGTTGCCAAGTACAGCAAGCGATAAAATGGTATCCCCTGGAATTTGTCCTCCTGCTGCACGAATCACCGTAGCAAGCCCTCCGCTGGTTTCGCACAAACCTTCATTGGTTCCTACCCAAAGTTTGTTGTCGTAATAGGCCAACGACCGCATCACTGTAGTATGCAACGGCATAAAAGGTGCTGCACTTACAGTTGAGCCGTCAAACATTCGAACCCCAATACTTTGATAAGCAAAATACATCAAACTGTCGTTCACATAACAAGTTGCATTCAATTGAGCTCCAGAAGTTTGAATGCTGCGAATGATTTGGGCTTGTGCAAATCCCGTTGTCCAAATTAAAAAAATAAGTAAGTAATGCTTTTTCATATGACAGCCTTTTTAGCAAATTTAAAAAAGCTTGTTATTCAATATATCACAGCATTGTCAAAATTCAAAAATCCAACCCTCCTCAGCAACTTGCGCTAACGATTGAGTGCTACCAACTTCGCCACCAGCAAATCGCTGTAAGCCCGTGCTTCGGCCAGGGTCTCGGCATTGGCATAATGGCGGTAGTAGGCCAGCCAAATAAGGCGCTCTTTAATGCGGAGTACACTCAAGTTAAAAACCACCAATTGCTGCTTCCCGCCTTGCATTTCTTGCAGCAAGATGTTGAACGAGCGCACATCGTCCATGGGTTTGTAGGCATCGAGCAAGAGGGGTTTTTCGAGCCGGAAAGAGTCGGGGGCCAGCTCCAACTGCTTTTTGACCGCTTTCCAGTCGCCCCGCTGAAAAAAGCCTTCGAGCTCCTGGGCCACTTGCTCAAAGGCTTGGCTTCCGAACCGCTGGTTGCTTAAACTGTTGGTGGTGTAGAGCTTGAAATAATCGTCGAACACCAGCCAGGCAATGCTATCGGCCCGCACATGCGTGGCTTCATTGAGATAAAAAGCCTGCACTGAATTGCCTGCAAACTCGTATAAATCGGCCAAATCCTTCACAGCGGGATGCTGATAGCATTCTACCTTGCCCTCTATGGGAGGCAAACAAAGCGGAATTCCCCAAAAGGGCACCACCCGCACGCAGCGACTTGAATCTATGGGCGTTTGGGCACTGCTGCCGCTTCCCCACAAAAGCCATCCGAGCAAAAGACCTAAAAACAAGCGCATGCCATGTATTGAACTGCCAAAGTAACCATTCCGGTGCAAAATTCAACGCTGCAGCTGGCAAGGCAACATTTCTCCACAAGCTTCCCAGCTTTGCGCGGCGATAAGTATCTTTAGCACATGCCACAAACTTATACTGTTAGTCAGCTCAACCAAGTGGTGAAAGCCCTGCTCGAAAGTGCGCCTTTTTTGCGGCAGATTGAGGTAAAGGGCGAAATCAGCAACCTTACCCGGCACAGCTCGGGGCACTATTATTTTTCGCTAAAGGATGAAGGCAGTCAGCTCAGCTGCGTGATGTTTCGGCAGGCCGCCACCAGTTTATTATTTGAACCCATGGCCGGCGATCAGGTAACGGCCACGGCCGACATCAGTGTGTATGTGCCGCGGGGCAATTACCAGTTGCAAGTGCACAAGCTCGAAAAAGAAGGCATGGGCAGTCTGTACCAGCGGTATTTGGAGCTCAAACTGAAGCTGGAGCGCGAGGGTTTGTTTGACGCCAGCCGCAAAAAAGCCATTCCGCGTTATCCTAAGGTGATTGGGGTGGTTACCTCGCCTACGGGCGCAGTGATCCGCGACATCATCAACACCCTCGAACGGCGCTTTCCAGCCAGCAAGGTGCTTTTAGCGCCCAGCAAGGTGCAGGGAGAAGATGCCGTGCCCCAGCTCATGGCAGCACTGGAAGCGCTCGACAAACAGCCTGGGGTGGAGCTGATTTTACTGGCGCGCGGTGGGGGCAGCATCGAAGATTTGTGGTGCTTTAACAATGAGGCCCTGGTGCGCTGCATCGCCAAACTCAAAAAACCAGTGATTTCGGCCGTGGGGCACGAAACCGACATTACCCTGGCCGATTTTGTGGCCGATAAGCGCGCCCCTACGCCTACCGCGGCAGCCGAAATGGCGAGTCCCGACCAGCTCGAACTCCTGCAAATGCTCGATGAAACGGCGGATGTGTTGGCGAGCGGCTTGCGTGGACAATTGCTCGACTACCAAAACTATGTGGCGGAATTGCAGCAGCAACTCGGCATGGGCTTGCGGCAGCAAATCAGGTTGCGCAAACAAGAATTGGGGGCTTTGGCTGAGCGCTTGTCGGCACTCGACTACCGCTCGGTGCTCCAACGAGGCTTCAGCATCACCAGCATTGATGGCGAGCGCGTGCAAAGCGTAAAACAGGTTCAGACGGGAAAAACTATCCGCACCTTTGTGGCCGATGGCAACTTTGAGGCCGAGGTGAAATAGCTGAAGCCAGAGTCGCAAGCGCCTGCATTAAACTTTCTCGGTCAAAACACTAACCTTTATAGGCAGCTAACTAGATTTGACAATTTTGTGATGTTATTATTTTAGTCAGGAATTATTTTAGCCAGAAAATCAGTTGCCATGAAAAGATATCTCCTTTATCTAAGCTCTTTTTTGTTCATATTTCCGGCCACCGCACAACGGAGTATTCCTGTTGCCCCAGACCTCAAAACAGCTATAGCCGCAGTACATCCCAGCCTTATTTATATTGGCTTTGCTAACAATGGCGTCAAGGTTTTTAATGGTAGCAGCGTTCAAAATACGGCCTTTACCTTACCCAACAACCGGATTCGAAGCCTTCAATATTGGCGTGGCTTTTTGTGGGTAGGCACAGAAGCGGGTTTGTTCCGCACTTTAGGAAACACAGTAGTTCCCTTCAATCAAGCCAACAACAATCTCCCCGGCGATACTGTATTTGCCCTTACTGTTTTTGATGGAGGCATGGCCGTGGGTACTAACGGCGGATTATCCATTTTCAACGGCCAAAGCTGGCAAAATTTCAACTCCAGCAACAGTCCCTTGCCTAGCAACCGCATCACCCAACTGAAAGGGGTAGGTAATGCCTTAGGCATCATTAGCAATGGCCGTGCTTTTCGCTATGTAGGAGGCCAATTTCAAGCCATTCATCCACAATCCACCGCAAGTTTTACCCGCATCATGCCTTACCAAGGTGGCATATTGCTAAGCAGACCAGATTCGGCCTTTTTTGTTGGCACGAGTGGCACCAGCTTCTCTATTCCGCTGCGAAGCGTAGAGGACTGGGTGAGCCGCGAGGCTGGCGATAGGGTGTTGGCTTTGCGAGACAATAAGCTTTTCACGTTCAAAAATAGCGAAATCTGGTTTCGAAACCTGCCGCATGTCACCGCTAATCGCGGCCTCATTACAGAAGATTCTACAGGAATGCTTCACATCATCACCAATACATTTATCCTTAGCTATGGAAATGAAGCTTACTACGACAACGGAGCAAACTCTTTAAACAGCAATCACCTCGACATTAACCAGGTGCGTGCCTTTTTAATTAGTAAAGGCGATTTATTTTACAACACCAGCAATTCAGATGGTGGCTACGAAGTACCTAAGAGGGCATCTGCTCAAGACCCCAAAAAAACAAGCATGTATGCAGGCTCTTTGTGGATAGGTGGGCTCGATAATACTGGAACGCTGCGTCAAAGTGCGCAAACCTACCGCCAAGCTTCTGTGGGTGGTAACGCCTACATTTCCAGTCCGTTAGATGCCACTGGCAACCTCGATTCCATTTCCTTACTTCCTGCTTTTGATCGGGTTTGGAAGATCAATCGCTTTGACATTGAAACCTTCAAGCAGGCCTGGCAGCAAGGCAGGGTGCAAAATGGCAGCTATTTGCCTCCAAAAGATATTCGAGAATGGCCTGGAACACGCCCCAATACCAGTCAACTGTTGGCTCCATTTGTTGACCTCAACAACGACGGGCAGTACAACTATTTGGATGGTGATTACCCTTTAATAAAAGGCGACCAAGCGGTTTGGTGGATCTTTAACGACCGTGCCCCTAACCGGACTACGGGCAGTGCCTTAGGTTTGGAAATTGCCTGCATGGCCTACGCTTTCGTATGCGACCAAGCCAACGGTCTTGATACGGTGCTCAATTACACCACTTTCGTAGATTACAAAATCACCAACCGTAGCGCAATCACCTTTGATTCGACCATTGTGGCTGTGTGGATAGATGGCGATTTGGGTCACGCTTTCGATGATTATGTGGGGATGGATGTGGCTGGCAATGGCTTCTATTTTTATAATGGAGATGACGACGACGAAGGAATTTTAGGTTACGGCTCAAATCCACCAGCCCAAGGCATCTATTTGCTCAAAGGTCCCGCTGCAACGCCAGGCGATGGCATCGATAACAACCGCAATGGCGTAATTGACGAGGCGGGTGAAGACATTGCCCTGAGCAGCTTTATTTATTTTAACAACGACGCCCAACCCAACGGCAATCCAACCACCGATCAACATTTCTATAATTATTCCCGTTCTCGCTGGAAAGATGGTGTGCCTACGGTTTTTGGCGGCAATGGCTATCCTGGCTCTATGGGAAGCACTACTACGGCTTCGCGCTTTATGTTTCCTGGCGCAAGCGACCCCAATGGTTGGGGCATCGGTGGAAGCATCCAAAACCCAGTGCCACCGCCTTTTAATTGGTCGGAGTTAAGCACCAGCAGCACGGGCAATATAAACACCCCTGCCGACCGCAGAGGTGTGGCAGGCATTGGCAGCTTCACCTTTGCGCCTGAGCAACAAGCTGAATTTACGCTCGCCTTCATCTTCAGTAGGGGCAATACCGGCACGGCCCATGGTTCTCTTAATAAGCTGCTCACGCAAGATGCCCCTTTGATAAAGCAGTGGTATGCCGCAGGCAATTTCCCAAGCTGTCTCGATTTGAGTACGGTGAGCGTACCCAAAGCCCCAGCACTTTCGGCCGATGTGCGCTTCTATCCCAATCCTGCAAGCAGTCATTTAAATGTTGCCGTAGGTGAAAAAGGACCCGCCACCCTCCAGCTTTACGATATGCAAGGCTGCTTGCTTCGCAACGAGCTTTTAGAAGCTGGTGCCGAGCACCAACTCGACATCAGCGCTTTGCCTGCGGGCATCTACCTCATCAGGGCTATGCAAAATGGTCAATTGAAACAGCAAAAGCTAATCAAGAACTGATAGACTTGGACTGACATCTATTCATTAAAAACCTACGCCGTGATGATGCCTGTAGCATCACGGCTTTTTTATTGACCCTACTGCAAAATGTATGGCAAAAAAAAGGCCCCGAATTGGAGCCTGTTCAATAGAGGTTTATATATGTTAATGGAAGAATGCTTTTTTGATGCCAAATAAAGCAACTAAGCCAATTATTCCGAAATAAGCATAAATCATATCGAATGAATTCATTTTGATGGCCACCGCTTTTGCAGGAGCATTTACTTGGAACTTGGCTTTTAAAGCAACCTTCAGATCTTGTTCGAAATTCTGATCGATTTTCATACCCTTAGAAGCGGCGTAAGCATAAGCGTCAAAGTTTTGTTGCTGCACTTCCTCGATAACGTCCTGTACTTGGGGTACGTCGTTTAAGTTGCTGCCATGACCCGCACCTGAAGCTACCATTAACATGGCCATTGCTAAAGCGCCAATTTTTACGGCGGCTACTACTTGTCCTTTGAAAGAGACGAGTTGGAGGCGGAGGGCGATTTGATTTTTCATGACTGCGTTGCTTTGTATTCCAAAAGTAGAACAAAGACGTAAAATAAAATCATGCCAAAAACCATAACTATTTTATAGTATTTTATACTATCTTTTACTATCATCTAAAATAGGAAAAAAATACCTCTTTAAGCTAATAATATTGGCTTATGGTTTTTAAACTTTTAACATTCATTAACATTTTAAATAAAAGATTTAAATCGGCTAAAGAAATACAAAGGCATCCATTTATGAGAAAACAATGCTAAAACCTCTAATGCACTTCCTTATGACGCTTTTTAAGGCCGAAAGAGTTTTTGCAGGGGAAAGACAAAGAATTAACTACATTCGCATATGACTTCTTCGACACGACAATGGATCAGCTGGATAGCCACAATCGGACTCTTGCTCTTCAGCTTTATCTACTTGAGTCATATTTGGATGTACCTCATTGCCTCCATTATTTTGAGTTTCATCGGCAATCCCATCGTAAATTGGCTTAGCGGACAGCGCATCAAAGGCTTTACCCCACAACGCTCGAT
This sequence comes from Sphingobacteriaceae bacterium, assembly GCA_030682795.1. Classification (GTDB taxonomy): domain Bacteria; phylum Bacteroidota; class Bacteroidia; order UBA7662; family UBA7662; genus PNNG01. The sequence goes on along the minus strand of JAUXNJ010000040.1, from coordinate 126,587 downwards.
TGCCGCCCTGCTCACACTCGCATTGCTCTTAGCTGGCTTTATAGGCATTTTCGCACTCATCGTGCCCATGATTTCAACCCAGGTAGCCGTACTCAGCAGAATCAATCCCATTGAAGTGTACCACAACCTAGAACTACAGTTCAGTGCACTCGCCAGCAGCCTCGAGGACAAAGGGCTGTGGCCGAGTCCCGAGCAATGGCAGCAACTCAACGAAAAAGCCCTTGGCATGCTTTCGGCCGAAAATGTGGGCGCTTACTTTGGCGGCGCCATCAATTTCACCCTCGACATACTCATTGCAGTAGTTTCCATCCTTTTCATAAGCTTTTACATGCTCAAAGAAGATGGCATGGCGGGTCGGGTACTTCGCGCCTTTACACCCGACACCCAGCTCGCGCAAATGAACGAAGCCATTACCGAAAGCAGGGTGATGCTGAGCCGCTATTTCACAGGTCTTTTAATTCAGGTGCTGGTAGTGGGCATTTTAGTGGCCACAGGACTTTCGCTTTTAGGCGTGAAATATGCCGTAACCCTGGGCATCATTGCCAGTGTATTTAACCTCATTCCATATATTGGTCCTTATATAGGCGGCACCCTCGGCGTAGTAATTGCCCTCACTGCCGAATTGGCTGTGGGCAGTGACTTGCCGCTGCTGCCGTACGGACTAAAAATCATGGGCGTATTTGTAATCACCCAAATGCTCGACAACTTTATTCTACAGCCGCTCATCTTCTCTAAAAGTGTGATGGCGCATCCGCTCGAAATTTTTCTAGTGGTACTTGTTGCCGGGAGTTTGTTTGGCATTGTGGGCATGTTGGCCGCCATCCCGGTATACACCCTCTTTAGGGTAGTGGTGAAGGCCTTTTTTACCCATACCAAATGGGTGCAGGCGCTCACTTCGAGTATGACGAATTCAACTTCAAAATAAAAAGCATGGAAACACCCTCCCAAAAACGCCTGCCTGCCATTGACCTGCTGCGCGGCTTGGTGATGGTGGTGATGGCCCTCGACCATGTACGCGACTATTTTCACGCCGATGCCTTTTTATTTGAGCCCAACGACCTCGACCAGGCATCGCCCTGGCTGTTTTTTACCCGCTGGATTACCCATTTTTGCGCTCCTGTATTTGTACTGTTGGCCGGGGCAGCTGCCTATCTCTACGGAAAAAAGCATACCAAGCCCGAATTGGCCCGTTACCTGCTCAGTCGCGGCTTGTGGCTGGTGGTGCTCGAGCTCACCGTTATCAACTTCGCCTGGTTTTTCAATCCCAGTTTCGAGCATCAATTACTGATTGTAATTTGGGTGATTGGAGTATCGATGATGCTGCTGGCAGCAGTGATTTGGTTGCCGCTGCGTTACATTGCTGGGCTCGGACTGCTGATGATTTTTGGTCACAACTTGCTAGATGCCTTCCAGCTTGGAGGCAACGGCCTCACTAGCATTGCTTGGGCCATTGTGCATCAAACTAATTATTTTGTTTTCGAGGGTGGGAGTCTGTTTGCCGCCTACCCCATCCTCCCTTGGACGGGGGTATTGTGGGTAGGATATGCCATAGGCAGCTGGTTTGCACCGGGTTTTCCGGCTGACCTGCGCAAGCGTTGGCTGAGTAATACGGGCTATTTCGCTGTTTTGTTATTTGTGTTGCTCCGTTTCACCGGGCTTTACGGCGATCCATTTGTGTGGGTACAGTACCAAGAGCCTGTTTATACCCTGCTATCCTTCTTTAATCTCACCAAGTACCCGCCATCGCTGTTGTACTTATTGATGACACTGGGACCTGCCCTGCTGTTGCTTGCCCGCTGGGAACAGCTAAGTGCTCCCAAAAAGTGGCACCAAGCCTTCATTACCATTGGCCGGGTGCCCCTCTTTTATTATGTGGTGCATCTGTTCGCAATTCACTTGCTTGCCCTGGTTGCTGCTGAGCTCAGCGGTTTTGGCTGGCAAAGCATGTTACTCAAGGGCTGGGTGAGCTACGAGCCACAACTCAAAGGTTATGGCTTTTCGCTCGGGATGGTGTATGTGGTTTGGCTGGGCCTATTATGGATGTTGTATCCGATGTGTATTTACTGGCTCAAGTTCAAAAGCAAGCACCGGGGTAAATGGTGGGTGAGTTATGTTTGAAGCGGCATAAAATCGCGTCCATGGGTGAGTTTCATGAGCTGCTTGCCTAAAAAGGGCAAAGCGCCTACACTGTACAGCAAAGGTGTGGTAAGCGCATTGCGACCAAAAAGTCCCTGTATGCGGTAACTCACCGCCGTTCGCAGCTTGAATTGCTTTTTCCAGGCCTGGTCGTAGGCAGATACCAACTGACTTTCGGTGAGCTGACCGTTTCTCACTTTTTCGAGCTGCAGGTGCAGCAAATAGGCGGCATGCAGGGCCATGCTCATGCCATTGCCTGCAAGGGGTGCAATGCTGCCAGCGGCATCACCTAATAAAAAAACACCTTGGTGGGAGGTGGCTTTTGGACTAAAACTGACCTGCGAAATGGTTAAGGGCTCGTTCCATACAGGCTCAAGGGTGTTCAAACGTGCCTCCAGGAAAGGATTTTCGCGACGCATGGCTTGCTCCAGCGCAGGAATACTACCGGCTTTTTTTAAACGTTCGCTGCTCACGAGGTAACAAAAACAGCTTAAGTCATCTTCAATGCGCGACATCCCAGCATACCCCCCTTCGAAATTATGTAAGGCAATGAGGTCGTTGGGCATCTCCCCCTTCAAATGCCATTTAACGCCTACAAAGTTATGCGGTTGCGGGGCCTGCTTGTAGAGCAACGAGCGCCTCCCCCAACTGCCAGCGGCACGCTCCACTTCAAAATTCCCGGCTTCGGTTTGAAGGAGAAAGCCCTTGGCTTGGGCGCTAACCGCACGCACCTCACATTCGGCATGCACCTCCACCCCTGCCGCCTTGGTCAGCTGGAGCATTTCGGCTTCGAGTTTATAGCGACTTACGCCAAATCCCCCTAAATCGAGCTCCAAATCAATCATTTTTGCTGGTGAACTGAGTTGGAGTCGCTTTAAGATGGGCAAGTCCCACTGCACCAAGGGCACACCCAAGGCCTCTAAAAAACGCCAGCTTTCAAGACTGATGTATTCGCCGCAGACTTTGTGGGCTGGGTAGCTCTTTTTCTCAAACAGCAGCACCTGTTGGCCGGCCTTTGCCTCCAAAATGGCCAGCGATAAACCTGCCAATCCTCCTCCAATGATGGCTAACTGTGCTTTCATACCGTGGGAAGGTTGGGCCAGATGCAAATTTGGTGGCGAAATGCCCAGCGGTAGTCGATGCTGAAGCGAATATTTGGCACTTGGGCCAAGAGCAGCTCCCAGTCGTGGCGTACAAAACTCCGTTCCACACTCAGGGGCGCATCGTGTCGCACCAAATGCGAGGCCCCAGGCCATAATTGCGTGATTAAGGCTATGCTCTGTCGTGCAAAACGGTGCCGCTCGAGCTCGTTGATCAACAGGCCATGGCCCGCCGCCGTGATTTCTTGAACAAAGGCCACTATTTCATCGTCTTTAAAATGATGAAAAAACAAGCTTGCATGGAACAGCACCCCGGGGGGTCGCTCCCGCACCGCTTCCCTAAAATCGCCCAAGCGCCACTGTATGCGGCGGTGATCAAAGTTATTTCGTGCAAAAACCAGGCAGTCGGCTTTGAGGTCCCAGCCCTCTATCTGAACCTCCTGCGGAATAAGGGGCAACAACCGGTGCAAGGTATCGCCGCCGCCGCAGCCTATGTCTATAAATGTATGGTATTGAAAATGTGGTTGAATGGACTTCAAAGCGAGTTCAGAAATGCGGTACCCGCCCAGCCAGCGATTGATCACGGCCAACTCCCGCAAATTGCTGTGCAGGGCTGCCACCGGTAGGTCGTCGGCATCGAGCAGCTCTAAACGCGGTGAACGCGCTGGGTAGTGCCATATTTTCATGCGTTGGAAGCAGGGGTTAAAAAACGAGCCGTACCGAGCTCCATGCTCAAGCCGGGACCAAAAGCTGCTAGCACTACGCGTTCACCTGCTTTGGGGGCATTGGCGAGCAATTGCTGGAGTACAAAAAGCACGGTGGCCGACGACATATTGCCATGCCGTTCGAGCACCTCATAGGAAGCCGCCAAATCGCTGCGTTGTAGTTTGAGCGCCTGCTGCAGTTTTTCAAGAATGCTACGGCCGCCTGGGTGCAAGGCCCAATGCTGGATGTCGCTTTGCTGCAGTCCCCACGCCTCCCAAGCACCCGCTAAGGCTTGATCGAGGTGCCCCGACAGCAGCGCAGGTACATAACTGCTTAGTTTCATTTCGAAGCCGGTGCCGCTGAGGTCCCAGCTCATATCGCTTTCACCGCCTGGTAGCAAACTGGCGAAAAAGCCATCTATTTCTAAAACTGCCTCCGCCGCATGGGCGGCTCCGCACAGCATCAAAGCCGCCGAACCATCTCCAAAAAGCAAATTCGACAGCATGGCATCGTCGTGCGTGGCCTCCTGATAATGCAGCGAGCACAACTCGGTACACACCACCAGCACCCGGGCCTCAGACTCCGCCTCGCAAATGTAATGCGCTGTGCGCAGGGCATGGAGCGCCGCATAACAGCCCATAAAATTAACGGTGTGGCGAAAAGTGTGGGCAGGTAGTCCGAGTGCCCGAACCAGCTGCACTTCAATGCCTGGCGCTGAAAGTCCTGTACAACTGGTAAAAACCAAATGGGTAGGTGGCAAAGCATTGGCAGCGAGCACGGGCCGGATGGCTGCTAATGACAGCCGCAGGGCTTCTTCCCTGTAAATTTCCATGCGTTTTTGGATGCTGGCATGTTCAATTTCGCCATGTTTCCAATACAAACGCGCTTTTTGGCGGTCGGCATAATCGGGTAATACAGCAAAACGCTGGTTTATACCGGTGCGACTGCTCAAAAAACGTAGTTTGCGCAGCGTATCAGGCTCGTTGGGATGGCGAGCAGCTACAAAGGCTTCAAAATCGGCTGCTTTGATCTCAAAACTGGGTACGGCACTGTGTATGGCGGTGAGAAAACTCATAAATTCAATACTAAAATAAGCCCAAGGGCCAGGTTCAAACTGCTAGAAGCCAATAAATTCATGCGCATGGTATTTTTGAAATTGGCCGCAGCAGGATCTTTTGTGGTTTGTTGCCACCACCAAAAAAAGTACAGCAGCACCGGCAGCAAAGCGGTAGTCAACAGTAATAAAGCTGCTATTCTGTCGGCTTGCCAGAGCGGAAAAAGCAAAGCGGGACCACCCAAGGCAAAGGCAACAGCACAAAATTTAAAAGTGCCTTGAATGCCGAGCCAGGCGCTCAAGCTCAACACGCCATCGTTGCGATCGGCCTCATGCTGATAGATTTGAGTCAGGGGGTAACTTCCTCCCAACACCAAGGCTGCTGCTACATACAGCAATCCGGGTGTGGTAGCATTTTCCCAACCAAATACCGGAGTTGTAAAAAGTGCCGCCAGCAACATCACCCAAGGGCCTTGAAATAGCAGCACGGTAAAAAACCCCGTCCAAGGGTGTTTTTTGAGTCGAATGGGACGGTAGCTGTACGCACGAGAAGCCAAGATGTAGGCCAGCAGGCCCAGTCCAAGCGCCCAATGCTGCCAAAATCCAAAGAGGAGGGCCAGCGCATCGAAACCGAGACTAATGTACCGCAAACTGGCTGGAGCTTTTGGAGGGTGCTCCATCCCTCCTATGGGACCTTCGTCTTGGTCTTGCAAGCTGTTAAAAGCATTGCTGCTTGGATACACCAAAAAATGCAGTACCACAAAAAGCAGTAAAGTTTTTGAGAAATCCACCTCCGGCACGGCCAACATGCCCATCAAAAATGCGGGCAGCAAAAACCACGAAAAAGGCAAGCGCAAATGGCGGAAGGCAGGGGATTTCCAAATCATTTTCACATAAAAAATCCAATTAACAACACTTCCACGAGTAAATAGTTATATCTCAGTAAATTTAATAATGTTGCCCTTCATCTTCCCGCTGCAGCACGCATTTGACTTCGGTACGCCTTCAAAACAGGCCAAAGCTGGCGCAGCGGTGGCGCCGAAGCACCTTGCTTTTGCATCCAGCGGGCTTGGTGCCACATCAAACGCTGGAAGCGCAAAACCTCGGCCAACATCCTCCAAAAGGGCATTTTGGGGTCATAAATGTGGGCTGGCTCCGCATTGGCGCCATTGATTTCAATCACTTTAATAGCTTCGGGATGCCAAAGGTCTTGCGGCTGGGCTACCAAAACATCCAATCTTCCAAAACGAAAACCCTCTATTTCCTTCAAAACATGATGCATGCTGTCGTTTAAAGCCTGGTCGATGAGCTCCTGGGCATCGAAAAAGGCAGCACCGCGACAGTGGTTGCCCGAAAAATGCAACTGACGCCAAACGTTTGCGGCAGGTACTGTGTTTTTGACCTCGGCCGATAGGGCTGCCAACAGCGCTGGGTAATGCCGGGCACGGGGATGTTGCGCGAGTAACTCCCCAATGGTTGAGACCCCATCACCCATTACCCCCAACGGCACCTTCCAGCTAAGCGATAAAACTTCAAATTGCTGGTTTCGAAGCGATTTGGAAACAAAAACACCAAATTCAAACGGCAATTCCAGAAACTCTTGGAGCAGGTATTTCCCAGGTGGCAACTGCTGTAAGGTGATTGAAAGCTGCAATTCATTGTGGAGTTGGTATACATCACGACCGCGCTCGCCCTGATCGGGCTTGAGTACCAACGGCCAGCTCAAACCAACAGCTAGTCGTTGCTCCTGCAATACGGCTTGCGCTATGGGCCAATCAAAAGTGAATGCTGCTGCTTTATTGACCTTGGGCAAAGACAACATGGCATCAGACTTCGAATACGCCAACATGCCACCCCAGTCCATGCCCGGATTTACCCGAGCAAACCAAGTGAGTCCCCCACGCCACCACCCCAAAGGAATGCCTTGCATGTACAAGGCTGCTTGTAATACCCAGGCGGGCCAAAACTCAGCTGCCTTGGTTTGGTAACTGCGCCGGCGATCAAAAAAGGGAGTAGGCATGGGCTTGCGGCGGGTCGATTTGTAAATAACGTAGCTGTAAGGTGTTGTTTTGCAGTGCCAATGAACTGATGCTGGTAGTACGAACAGTTCCTCGGTTCATCACCAAATCAAGACCAGGGTCGCCTATGCCGGCTTCTTGGTGGAAACGAAAAATGGCCTCTTGTGTAAAAACGCCTTCTTGTTGCGCCAACCAAACATTAAACCACTGCTTTTTGATGGCCGCCTGTTCGGCATTGTAGAGGGTGGCGGAGGACCAAAGATGGGGTTGATCTGCCGATAAATAGCGCTGGTGCAATTGGTGAGCATCCCAACGCAACTCAAGCAAGGTGCAAGGACTTTCACCAAACTGCACAATCAAAAAAGTAAAGGGCTCCATGCCGGCAAAATCATAGGTGCTTAAAAAGTTATCGGTACTTCCTGCGGTCAAAAAATCTGGAATGAGCCGCCCCCTGCTGCGACTGTAAGGAGGTTGATGCTGGTGTTTCACAAAGGCGCCATTGAGCACGCACAAAGCCCAGCGCTCACCATCGGTACCAAACCAACTGCCCTTAGAAAGGGGGTCGCTTGGGCCAAACCATCTCCCGGCTGGCAACACTTGCCAGGAGGGCAGAGCGGCTGGTCGTAGCGACGTTTCATCGCGGTTAGAAGTGAAAATGAAGCCCAACCCTGCCGTCGTTACCGGCAAAAAACTCACTGTGCACATGCTACTTCGCGGTGTTTTGCAGTGGCATAAGCCAAACCAAAGGTTTCAGGAAATTGAAAGTCCTCCAAGCCAAAACACCCCACTTTGATCAGCGCCATGTGATGCACCATATGCTCGTAAGCATAGTACAATTCCCGGCGAAAAGTGCTGCCAACCGGCCCAACGTCCACCAGCACTGCGCCCTCAACCGCTAAGGCGCGGTCGTGTATCGGTGCTGCGAGTAAGCGCGACAATTGGTCGATTACATCCAAGGCTTGTTGCGGCTTATTTTCAAGCGCAAGTTGTCGCTCACGGGCATCGTAATTTACACTTTCAGCCGCTTCTGCCGCTAAAAGCTGCTGATAAAACTCTAAAATGTGACGAACATGTTTGCCTATGGTACCGCCGAAAAACTGAGGATATGCCTGTTGGTACCGGGCTTCTGGCAGTTGTTGCAAAAATTGCGTCAACAATTCGAAACATTGCTGGGTTTGGTGAATCAGGGTACTCATGGTTGGAGCATCAGGTCAATTTTAACAAATAAATCGTCGCTCAGCATCAGACTGCTTCCACCCACTCCAAAATCACGGCGGTTGAGCTTAAAACTCACCGAAAACTGCCCTTGCTCTTTCACGACCTTCCATACATACGGCATTTCATAGGTTTTGGATTTGCCTTTGATGGTAACGTTGAACTTGATGGTCTTTTCAGTTACGCTAAGCAATTGCATGCGTAGCTCTGGGAAGGCAGCGGCATTGAAATAATCCTTGCCTTGCAAATGACTGTCGCGCAGGCCTATGCCCGTGTCGATGCTTTTGACTTTAGCAGTACCTACTACCAAAACCGGGAGGTTGCGTTCATCGGTCACAAAAGTACCTTGCACTTGGTCAAATTTGCCTTCTACTTCCAAGCCTGCATTTCGGATGTAAAATCGGATGTCGGTTTTAACGGCTGTCCAGTTTTTTTGCTGGGCCAGGGTGTTTGAAGCGCTCAAAAACGCTATGGCAAACACTACTATCTTAAACAACTTTACCATTTGTATGTAATTCCGAGCATGGCTTGCGCACTTTTACGACGAAAACGATCATTCGCAAAGGCCAATGTTTGCTGTGTGGTGTACTCTGTAAAAAGATAAGCCATACCGAGTTTTAAGCCCCATTGCTCTTTTAATTGGTAATGAATACTGAAGTTGGAGCCCAAAGTCCCGCGGTCGTTATCACCCACCAACAAGGCATTTAAAGCTGTTGGAGTCGCTTGATAATTGCCATTAAAGCCCAGTTGATCGGTGGAAGTGAACAGTCCAGAACGCTCCGCACCTAAAGTGGCGCCTATTAAATCGATGTCGAACATAAAGCTCAATTTACTAGTAATTTGATAACCTAACGCCAAATAAACATTGAAAGCATGGGTTGCGGCACTGGCCATGGTAAAAGTATCGAGTTTATCATCTAAGGTGAGTGCTGCAGGCGCAGTAATAAAATCGATGCCGTTACCTCGATATCCATTGTAGCGCAAGCCATACCCCAACAGCAATCGGTCTTTTTTGCCCAACTGATGCTGTCGCCCCATTCCCACTGCACCACTGAATTCAGCAGGTGCAAAGGATAACTGAGCATTTGCTACCCAGTGTGGCTTTACGTTTTGCGCCTTTGCAGCCGGGACTGCCATACCAAGGACCAAGCCTAACAATACAATCTTTTTCATACTTAAAAGTTAAATGGTTTTGTAGGTTGGTAGGAATTGGCTGCCCATCCTGACAAAATTCCAGATTTTTTTTTCATTCCTAAATCCCTTAGTTTTAGCGCCGATGAATCCTTCTAAACGCCAACAATTACAAACTTTACTCGAAGCACATGGTGATGCCCTTTATAATTATGCGCGTATAAAAGTAAACGACACCGCCGTTGCCGCTGATTTGGTGCAAGATACTTTTGAAGCTGCCATCAAGGGCTTTGATAAATTTAGAGGCGACAGTCAAGGTCGGACTTGGCTCTTTGGCATCTTGCGTCATAAAATCATGGATTACTACAAAACCAAATACAAGCGTAAAGACTTAGAGGATGCGCTAGAGGGCGAAGCTGATTTGGACACTTACTTTAATGCCGACGGCAGTTGGAAAAACGCGCCCAAAACCGACGTACCCGATACCCATGGCTCCTTGCTGGATCAACCTGAATTTTTAAGGGTGCTTTATGCTTGCCTCGACAAACTACCGCTGCTCTGGAAATCGGTACTTGAAAGCAAATATTTACTCGAGAAAGAAACACAATTACTTTGTCAGGAACTCAAACTCACGCAGACTAATTATTGGCAGATCAATCGCAGAGCTAAATTAGCCATGCAACAATGTCTGCAGTCGAATTGGTTTCAATGAAAATAGTCCCTTTTGTGTTGAGTTGGTTAATGATCTCATGCCGCGAATCCACGCGGCTCAGCGAGCTCAAACTACTGCGTGGCCTCGGCTGGTGGGAACACCTCAAGCTTCACCTGCACCAAAAAATGTGTGTGTATTGTAAATACTACGAAAACCAAAGTCTGCTCATCGACAAAGCCCTGCAAAAACCAGACGCCCCCTTGCTTTACAAATTAGATGAGGCTTCCAGAAATAAAATAAAAGCCCGCCTCTCAGAAAAAGCAGATTAATTTGTCAGGATGCCAAGTTTGCAAAGACCAACTTAGCAAAATGCATTATGAAAAAATTAACCATTCTCTTCCTCTCTTTATTTGTGCTGGGCTGGTTCGGCATGCGTGCGTTAGAAGCTAAAAATTACGCCAATACCCCCGACGAGCTGGGTATCCAGTTTTTTGAAGGCAGTTATGCGGAAGCCTTGGCAAAAGCGAAAGCAGAAAACAAACACTTATTTGTAGACATTTATGCCAGTTGGTGTGGTCCTTGCAAACGGCTCAAAGCCACTACCTTTCGTGACCCCGAACTGGGCGCGTACTTTAAAGAGCACTTTATAGCCATTGCTGTGGATGGCGAAAAAGGCGAAGGTCCAGGCCTGGTGCAAAAATTTGGCTTGCGTGCCTACCCGAGTTTGTATTGGGTGCAAGCCGATGGTAGTCTTGCGAAACAACACATAGGCTTCATTAGCGCTTCGCAATTATTAAATCTTTCCAAAACACTAACCATTCAAAAATGACCAAATCCTTCCTATTTATAATGCTACTTTGCTTAAGCACTTTTACGCAAGCGCAATACAAAACCGAATCACAAACCGCTGGTTTGGCGGTGGGATCGCAAGTAACGCCTTTTACGGCGCTCAATCAGCTGGGTGACAAAGTTTCATTAACCGAAGCATTAGCGGATGGACCCGTATTGTTGGTTTTTTACCGCGGGCAATGGTGCCCTTATTGCAATCGCCACCTCAATAATTTGCAAGACAGCTTGGAGCTGCTCGAAGCAAAGGGTATTCGTGTATACGCCATATCCCCTGAAAAGCCGGAATTTTTGTTGCAGATGCAAGAAAAAACAAAAGCCAGCTTTACCTTTTTGTGGGATGAAGGCCATAAAATCGGTAAAGCCTTCGATGTATCGCATCAACCAGAGGCTGGAACACGCAAAAAATACAATACCCTCTTGCGTGCGCGTTTGGCTACCGCCTCTGGGGACGATAGTGAGCAACTACCTGTACCGGCTACTTATTTAATTAGTCGGGAAGGCGTAGTGCTTTGGCGCCATTTTGACCAAGACTACCGTCATCGAAGTAGTGTGGCAGCGATTTTAGAACAACTAACAGAGTAAACGACTTGACAAAATCCCAAGAAAGCAGTAAGTTAGCCAATTGATTACCTTCAACCTGTAAGATGAAAAGAACTTCTATCCTGTTTTCAGTACTGCTTGCTTTTAGCTTATGGAGCGGCCCAGCTGTTTCACAATTGCAACCTGCCAGTACGGTGCTTTCCTTTCAAAATGGCCAAGTACGCATCGTCCCGCAAACCATGGAGCAAATGCAATTGGCTTGGGAGAAACTAGCTGCTTTCGAATCAAAAAAATACTTTTTATTGAGTTTCGAGAAGCTACCTAACCAAAAAACTTTTGACCAGTTACAGGCCTCAGGCTTGTATTTTGAAGGTTATGCTGGAAAAGCCTCTTACTTTGCTTCTGCTAAAACTAATTATGATTTGCGCTCACTACAGGCAGCAAATGTAATTTCTATAGCAGCCATCCCAGCCAATATCAAACTCGACCCGGCCTTGGTAAAGCCCTTGGAGCACCGTCCGTTGGAACGCAATGGTGACCGCATTTTGGTAAGCATTCAAGCCTTCGAAACGGTTGATCTGGGAAAGCTAAACCACTTTATATGGAGCACCTCGAGCTTTAGTCCTACCAAAAACCGCTACAGCGAGCATTTGGTGAGCGGCTATGTACATCCGCGCGATTTAAAAACACTCACTGCCCATCCTGCCATACAATTTGTGGAACCCGCTGCGCCTTTTAGCGAGCCAGAAGACCGCGAAGGTCGCTCCTTGCACCGCTCGCACAGCATCGATAACCAAATGCAAGGCGGCCGCCGCTACGACGGCACGGGCGTGGTGATGGGCATTGCCGACGACGGGGCTATTGGTCCACACATCGACTTCACTGGCCGTCTCACGCAGTACACCACCAATTTTGCCTTAAACAACACCCATGGAGATATGGTATCGGGCATTGCTGTAGGTGCTGCTAACCTCGACCCTACCAAAAAGGGCATGGCTCCAGGTGCTTACTTGCATTTGTATGCCATTAGCAACTATCCACATGTTGTTCCTGCTGTAGCCAATTATGCTAATCTGGGCACCACCATCACTTCTACTTCCTACAGTCAAGGCAATGGAGGCGTTTATACAGCAGATGCAGCCACCATCGACGACCAAATCCGCAACAATACCATGCTCATGCATGTATTTTCAGCAGGAAATGCGGGCACGGCTAACCACAACTACGGTGCAGGTGCCGGTTGGGGCAATATTACAGGCGGTTATAAGGCTGCTAAAAACGTAATGGCCGTTGCCAATTTGCGCAATACCGATTCATTAGAAAACAGCAGTAGCAGGGGGCCCGCACAAGATGGCCGTATAAAGCCAGATATTGCAGCAAACGGCTTTAATCAACTATCTACTGGCCCCAATAATACCTATTTGGTTGGTGGAGGCACTTCAGCCGCTTCTCCCGGCATCGCAGGCATTTTTGCGCAGTTAAGCCATGCTTACCGCGCTAACAACAACGATTCGGTTCCCCCATCAGCCTTTTTAAAGGCCGCCATGTTAAATACGGCACAGGATTTAGGCAATCCTGGTCCAGATTTCCGCTTCGGCTGGGGCCGCATTAACGCCTTACGCGCCGTTCAAACCATAGAAAACAACCGCTTCTTTACTGGTAACATCAGCACAGGCGATAGTGCCGTACATGCCTTGCAAGTACCTGCCAACGTAAAAGAACTTCGCATCATGGTGTATTGGGCCGACAAAGCGGGGGTAGCCAATACCACCAAGGCCTTGGTAAACAACCTCGACTTGCGGGTGCATGCTCCCGGCGGAAGTGTGGTGTTGCCTTGGGTACTGAATCCTACTCCAACGGTAGCTGCCTTGAATAGTCCTGCTGTGCGTGGTGTAGACACCCTCAACAATGCAGAACAGGTAACCATCACCGATCCTACTGAGGGCAATTATAGCATCCGTGTGCACGGTACTGCCGTGCCTTTTGGTCCGCAACGCTACTGGATTGTATACGAATGGTATACCGAAGAAATAACCGTAGCCTATCCCATGGGTGGTGAAGGCTTTGTGCCAGGTGAAACTGAATTGATTCGTTGGGATGCTGTTGGGGTACCCGGTACATTTACCGTCCAGTTTACGACCAATAACGGCGGCACTTGGACGAATATAGCCACCAATTTGGCGAACAATGTGCGCCATGTAAGCTGGACCGTACCCAATACCATCACGGGACGCGCTAGAATTCGAGTAGTAGCTGGCAGCATTAGTTCAGAATCGGCTCAAAACTTTACGATTATTCCGCTAGTAAGCAACATCATCTATTCCTTTATTTGTCCAACCGAACTTGGTTTGAGTTGGAATCCTGTAACCAATGCAGAGGGGTACATTATATATCGTTTGGGTCAGCGCTACATGGATTCAATTGGTGTTACTGCTACCACAAACTTTACCGTTACGGGCATTACACCAAGCGATACCACTTGGTTTGCAGTGGCGCCAATAGGCGCAAATGGCATCAAAGGCCGTCGCTCCTTGGCAGTAATCAAGCCACTTAATACCACTTTTGGCTGTCAGGCTGCCCCTGCGGCCAATTTTGTAGCTAGCAGCACAGCGACTTGTCCGAACCAAGAAATCATTCTCACCGACCAAAGCCTCAATGGCGCCACCAGCTGGCGTTGGAGCATCACACCGAGCAGTTTTACTTATATGAATGGCACCAACGACAGCAGTCAAAGTCCTGTTGTAGCCTTCACCGCCAATGGGGCTTATACCGTGCAGCTCATCGCCAGTAACCAGTATGGTGCAGACACATCCATTCGCTCTAATTACATTAGTGTGGGCAATGGCATGGCAATTCCCGTTACCGAAACTTTTGCCACGGCCAGTCTCCCTGCAAATTGGCGCATTGAAAATCCCGACAATGCCGCTACTTGGCAATTCCGAACAGGAGTAGGTGCGAGCGGTGCCTCCAATACCGGCATGGCCTGGATCAACTTTTTTAGCTACAACGCGGCAGGCCAAATAGATGCGCTGGTGAGTCCTGTTATCGACCTCACCGGGGGTGTTGTTGCACCATATTTGTACTTTGACGTTTCTTATGCGCAATTTAGCGCCACCTTATTTGATGGTTTACGTATTGAGGTATCGAACGATTGCGGTCAAACTTACCAGCCAAGTAGCTATTTCAAGGAAGGGCTTAATTTGGCCACGGTTGGCACGCTTACTTCAACCTTCACACCTAACCTTGCTTCGCAATGGCGCCGTGATTCGGTAGATTTGACCCCTTATTTAGGCAGCCGAATTCGAATCAAATTTGTAGGCATTTGTGGTTATGGCAACAACCTCTATCTGAGCAATATTGCGGTGAACACCAGCAGCGGTATGTCAGTAGGTTTTGCTTTAAACGGCGATTATTGCGTCAATACCGACCTCACCTTTACCAATAGCAGTGCGGGCAACATCAATAGTTATAGTTGGGATTTTGGTGTAGGCGCCACACCTGCAACTGCAAATACAGCGGGCCCACACCTGGTACGGTATGCCTCAACTGGACTAAAAACTGCTAGTTTAACCATCACTGGCCCGGCAGGAAGCAGCAACGCCAGCCAAACATTCAATATAAGCTCTCCAGCAAATGCTGGCTTCAGTTTCAGCGCAACGGGTGCTACTGTAAACTTCAGCACCACCTCCACCAACGCCACGAGCTATTTTTGGAATTTTGGGGATGGCAGCACTTCCACCGATGCCAATCCAACCCATAACTATGCATCCTCTAATGTTTATCAAGTAGAACACGTAGCTATTAATGGCTGCGAAAACGATACAATAAGTCAAACAGTCATTGCCTTTGCAACTGCGGTGCAATCACTCGCTGAGTTCAAAGCCGTTCTTTTCCCGAATCCTGGAAAGGGCATTTTCGAGTTGCGGTTAAATGGTTTGGATGCCACGGCTCCAAGCACCTTAGAAGTGCGTGATTTGCAGGGAAGGCTGGTATACAACGAAAGCATCGCTGCTGGTTTAAGCGCGATTGATCACCGTTTTGCCCTCGACTTTCTCGCTGCTGGTATGTACGTGGTAAACTGGTCGAATGCTGGCCGCCACTTGCACCTACCTTTAGTGGTGAGTTTGCGCTAAGACAACTGCTCATTACAGCTGTAAAACCAAAGCCCGGGCATTGCTCGGGCTTTGGTTTTATATAGCACTACCTAATTTTCAACCCTCCCTTGTTTGTATCAAATAACCAATTCATTTGGCCTAGGCCAAAATTGATTTAGTTCAATATGCTGCCGTTTAGCCTATTATTGCCAAAATTTCTGACTATTTAAATTGTGCATCATAACTAGTTATCTGAAAGGGAGCTTTTGATCTCAAAGTCAAAAAGCCTTTCACCATTCACAGATCACCTTCAAAGGCACCTTAAAGCCCAATCCTTTTGTATCCTAAGTACTAATCAGAGTTTAAGGCTCAAAACTGGCCAATCCAAAGGCCACTGAAAATCTACTGCACCATACTACCACGCTCGAAAAGTCTTTGATGCGGTTATCAACATCGGTATAAGTGTACACATAATTGCCTTGAAGTCCTTGGATAGCACCCAAATGGATTGAAGGATTGGCGGAAGTCCCGTTGGCCACGAGGATGTCTAAATCCGGACCGTTGGAAGATTGGAAATCAATAAATCTAAATTCATATTGCGTACTATCGCGCCACACTTCCAGCGTTCCGGAAACGGTATAACCATTGCGAGAAGAAAAGCTTGTTCTACTAAGCAATGTAAAACTTTCCCCAATAGTAGGAAGCGGTTGAGGTTGTGGCATTACCTCTTCAGATTTTTGGCAGGCTAATAACAAACTCATCATTAGCAGTGTGGCAAGTTTTTGTTTCATCGATGGATTTTTAGGTATTAGTCATACCCCAGCCATCTTCCTGACAAGCTATTTTTTATTGATGACAATATGGTGATGAAAGCCGCCCAATGAAAAAACTAAAAGCACGGTAGCAAACCTAAAGCATGAGCTTCGAGCGAATGCAGCGTTTAAGTCCCCTTAAAATGCCTCGGTAACAGAAAAGTAAAAGCTGCTTGAACCGCGACCAATGCCGTAATCGAGCCGGATGTTGAGGCGCTCCGATTTATTCATGGCATACCGCAAGCCACCTCCAAAACTATACTTCAGTAAATCGAGCCGCAAGTCTGCCGGTTCGCGGAACACCTCTCCCAAGCCCACAAAGGCCACGGCACCAAAACGCTTGTAGAGGGGCAGGCGCAATTCGGCTTGACTCCCAATAAAGTGATGATCGCGGTAGCGGTTGGCGGCATACCCCCGCAACATCTCCTCCCCACCGGCTTTGGCCATGTCTAAAAAGGGCACCTCGCCAAAATTGAGGTTTAAACGTGAATTGGTGGCCAAAATCCAACCTGGTCGCACTTCGGTGTACGAATTGTAAATACCATTGAGGGCCACAAAATTGAAAGATCCGCCAAATGCCTTGTTGTAGAAGTAAGAAGAAAATTCAAAAAAACGGCCTTTAAAGGCGTTAATCACATTGTCGCGACTGTCGAACGACACCACCCCACCAAATGCCGATCCTATGCCGCCAGCATAGCCTGGCACATTGCCTAGCACCAGGTTTTTATCATCGTAGTACTCAAAATTATACTCTCGTCGCAAATTGTAATCGAAGCCAGCAAACAAATGCTTGCCAAAACGCTTCATAAATAAGGCCTTGAAGCTCATCAAATCGTAATAATAGCGCTCCATATCGGCTTCGCTGCTGTTGTTACCTACCCCGTAGTAACGGTCTGGAAAATTGCGATAGCGCATTTCACCGCGCAAGAGATAATCTTCATTGTTGGTAAAAACCGACCAAACCGACCACAAATCGAGCTGGTTGTTTTGCGTATAATCGCCCAAAGCCTGGATGTACGACAAACGCGGCTCGGGCACACTGTCGCGGGTACTTTTGGTACGGAAGTAATACACGCCCGCGGCACCCAATGCAAAACGGGTATCGGGTGTGTAGTAAAATAAGGGGATGACCGTGAAGCCTTCTTTTTTTGTAGTATCGGTGGGCAAAACGCCAGCATGACTCCTAGATAGCCCTAAAAGCAACAGCAAAACGCTCGATATCAGAAGCCGGCTATACATCTAAAGAGGGTCTAATTTAGGAGATAAAAAGCTTGCTTTTGCATGCTAAGAACAAAAAAACAACAGGAACAGCCCTAAAGGGTTTTTAAGAGTTAAGAAAATGTTTTTTGCCAAAAACGGGGTCCGGAACTTATTGAGATAATGCCTACTTTTAAGGATATGAATTACCTAGCACATTTGTATTTATCGGGCAACGACACCGATTTGCTGCTGGGTAATTTTATTGCCGACCACCTCAAGGGCGAAGATCGCAAACGCCTCTATCCCGAATCAATAAAACGAGGCATTGCCCTGCACCGCAGCATCGATGCCTTCACAGATGGCCATTTAGTGGTAACGGAAAGTAAGATGCGTGTGCGTAGCTCTTTTGGGAAATATGCCCCGGTGATTGTAGATGTATTTTATGACCATTTTTTAGCTGCTAACTGGGAACGTTACCATGCCATGCTGCTTCCTGCTTATGCGCAACAGACTTATGACCTGCTGCAAAGTCGGTTTGAAGAGCTCCCCGCAGGTGCTCAGCACATGTTGCCTTTTATGCGGCAGCACGACTGGCTGAGCGGTTATGCCCATATGGAAGGTATCCAAAGGGTGATGGGCGGCATGAGCCGCCGCAGCAAGTTTGAATCACGCATGCATGAAGCCCCAGCGTTGTTGGAACAAGCCTATGGTGCCTTTGAAGCAGAATTTAATCGCTTTTTCCCCGAGTTAGAAGCGCATGTAGCGCAATTTGAAGGTTGATTAAGCTTTTTTAGACTTCCTTTTTAACACATAATTGGCTGTATACATCCCCAATAAAACGGGAAGCATGCCAAAAAAGAATGGATAGCGGGCCAATAACCCCCAGCCAAATACAACATCTAAGAGATAAGCTGCTGCCAGATACAGCACAATAAACAGCAAGCGATAACGGGTTTGTAGGCTCATCCTCAAATTTAATTCTATTTTTTTTCATCTAGCTAAATCCAAGCGGCAGCAGGCCTCGTAAATGATGTCACAAACCAAAAATTTTATACAAAATGAAAAATTTCAAAATCCTTTCGATCTCTGCACTGCTCATCGCTGGTGCCATGTCTTTCAGCTCTTGCAAAAAGGAAGCAATGCCGGAGCCAACCCCGGAGCCACGCACGGCGACTTTCACTTACGCCTTCAACACGGGCCAGGTTGGCGCGGGCACTGCCTATGACGGTATGCACCCCAGCACCCTCACCGCCACTTTGAAGGTAACAGAGATCGACGCCAACAAATCGCGAATCGATGTAACCTTGAACAACGCGGTAGCCGGTCAAACCTACATGGTACATGCCCACGACGCCGCAGATCCAGCGACTACGCCAAATGGCACGCCTTACAACGAAACGCCAAACACCAATGTGTTGACGCTTGCGCTCAACGCTACTGGCAGCAGTGTAATGGGCATGCAAGAAGCCAACCGCTCGTTCGACAACATTGTGAACAGCTACAATGCGTTTTTTGTGGTGCATGATCCAATGCAGGCCATCAGCACTACCGACCTCACTACTTATTTGGTGGTTGGCGTGTTTGCCCGCAACTAATTCAAGCTCAAACCCTGTTGCGCTAGCTGCAGCAGGGTTTGTATTTGGGTATCCCGATTGTCATTAAGGCAATCGGGATTTTTTTTGAGACCACAGCAGCCTGCGGTGAGGCATTTACAAGCTTCAATCTTTTTTTCTTCCTACCCAATCCAACCTCTCACAGCCGCCGTATATCTCTTCAACAAACCAAAAACACACAAAATGAAAATACTCAAATCCCTTTCCTTAAGCGCTTTCATCTTGACTGGCGCCTTTGCTTTTACTGCTTGTCAAACCGAGCCCATGACGCCTGAACCTACTCCAGCTGAGGGCCGTAGTATGACCTATTCGTACAACTTCAATATTGGCCAGCTGGGCGATGGCACTGCTTACAATGGCAATCATCCAACGAATATGACGGGCACCATGATCATCACGGAGCTTGCCGCTAACCGGTGCCTGGTGCAGGTTGAATTGCACAATACCGTTGAAGGCGCGGTGTACATGGTTCATGCACATGATGCTGCAGATCCCGCAACCACACCCAACGGCACGCCTTACATTGAAACACCTAATAGCGAAGTGTTAACCCTGGCCCTCACCAGCCGCGGGCACGACCACGGTCATGGCGGCGGACACGGTCACCGCGTATCGCACATCACAGCCAAAGGCGGACAAGAAGTAAACCGCACTTTTGAATATCTCACAAGCAATTACCAAGGCTTTTTGGTGGTACACGACCCGCTGCAGGCCATTAGCACCACCGATTTAACCACTTATTTGGTAGTGAGTCCTTTTGCTAGAGACTAAATGTACCAATCCTGTTTGAGATGCAAACAGGGTTTGTTCATGGGAATGCCCGGCTGCCAAATGGTGGTCGGGCTTATTTTTTGAAGAAGTTTTAAAAGCAGACGTAGCAACGATCTTACTTGATGAGCCGCACCACACCACTTTGGATGCGCCTACCAAGGTTGGTAAAATCGGTGTAATAAATCACATAAGGATAAGCTCCCGGAGGAAGTTCAGCCCCATTCTTGGTGCCATCCCATTCAAAATCGATGCCTGAGCCGCGGTATACCTCCATGCCCCATCGATCGAAAACAGTAATTTCAAGACTGGTAATGCCAACCGTGGCTACTTTGAATCGGTCGTTGGTAAGGTCGAAATTTGGGGTGAAGGCAGTAGGCACATAAATGCGCGGCAAAACCACCACACAAATACTGCGGAATGCCAAATCGCTGCAACCGGCAGTATTTTCTACATAAAGCCGAAGTTCAAACCTACCTGTATCGGTGTATTGGTGACTGGGGTACTGCCCAAAAATGTAAGGCTCGATGGTACCGTCGCCAAAATCCCAGTAACCCGATTGTGCACCCAAACTCAAATCTATTAGGGTGATAAAGGCTTCGGAAAGGTCGTAGCAGCTGTTGCGGTTGGGATTGGGGGTAAAATTGGCTGATATAGGATCGTGGGCAATGATGGTAACAGTATCGATGCGGACGCAACCCGTGCTGGTATCGGTAATTTGCACGCGGTAATTGCCTTGCCGGGCTTGTAGCACCGGTCCGGTTACCGGCGGATTGGTAAGCCACAACACCTGGTAAGGAGCTGCAACCGCATAATCAATGCGCATGGTGCCCAGGCTATCGTAGCAATTGATGTTGATTTGCGTGCGCTGGTACACAAAATCGGGGTGCACAAACACTCGAATGGAGTCGATGATGGGGTCGGAGCAGCCATCGGTAGCCGTAACCACGTACCAGGTAGGCGTGGTAGGGAAAAGTGTAAGTACGGTGTCGCTGCTGCCAACGGGTTGCCAGTTTAGCGTCGCGCCTGGGCGACCACCTGTAAGTCGCGCTCGCAGGCGTACGCTGTCGCCGTAGCAAAGGGTGTCGGCCGAAGCAAAGAGCTGCAGTCTGAGGCTGTCGCCAACGGTAATACGCAGGCTGTCGCTGCGTTCGCAGTCGCCCGTGCCCGCAGTATAGCGTAGCCAGTGCGTGCCAACGCCAGCTTGTCGGGGATTGAAAGTGAGACCTGTTATGCCTGCGCCCGTGAGTGTACCCCCTGCTGGCGTTACCGGTACGGGATAATTCGTATTTACAAAGCAATAACTGGTGTCGAAACCGCCAAAACTAATAATGGGGATAGGCTGAACGGTGATCAAAATTGAATCGATGCAGCCGCCAAATAAAAATTGATAAATGCGGTGATTGCCTGTACCAGCCGTTGCGGGATTGAAGATGCCGAGGAGGGTGTCGGTGATGCCAGTTCCAGACCAGCGGCCGCCTGCATAACTGCTTTGGATGGCAAAAGCTGGGGTAGACAAACAAACCACGGTGTCGGCCTGGAGCTGCGGAACAGGCTGCACTTCCATCCAAAGGCTGTCGGTGCAGTTGTTGGCCGTGTAGTACAGTCGGTGCCAGCCCACGCCAGCTGCAGCTGGATTAAAACTGCCTTGTCCTGCTGGGTTCACGCCCGGACCGCTCCAAGTGCCTCCTGCTGGTCCACGCCCCGTATTCGCAAAATTGAGCGCCCACACGGCGCCAGTGATACAGCGGCGCAGGGTGTCGGCGGGCACATTGGTACGCACCAAATTTATTTGCAGCGAATCTACGCAACCATCGAGGTTGTAGGCGAGCATGATTTGGCTGTTGCCAGTGCCATTTACGCCGGGGTTGAAGGTGCCGAGCAGACTGTCGGTAATGCCGGGGCCGGTCCAGTAGCCACCAGCGGGCGTGCCGGCAGGTAAGTTAAAGGGGGCGTTGAGCGGACAGGTAATAAAATTGGCCCCCGCTTGAATGGCTTTGATGTGCAGGTTGAGTGTATCGGTGCAGCCATTGAGGTTGTAAATGAGCTGGTGATTTCCGGGCAGGGTGAGTTGCGGGTCGATGATGCCGGTGAGCGGATTTACCAGGGCTACGCCGGTCCAGCTGCCCCCGGGCGGACTAAACACCAATTGGTAGGGCGGAGAACTTTGGCAGATGGTGTCGATTTTGTTCATCGCAATGGTATCGATGTACACCAATTTTTGGGCGGAGCAGCCGGCAAAGTGGTAGAAAACGGTATCGATGCGCGGGGTAGGCGGCGGCGTATAGTTGCCCGCGGAATCGGTATTCGGGCCAGTCCAGTAACCTCCAGGCGGGCTTGCCCCGCCGAGCGGAACGGGCGGGCCTCCTGGACAACTGCCTGCCGTTGGTCCGGCGGTGACGTTGGCGATGTTGATCGTGAGCGAGTCGGCGCAGCCGTTAACGGAGTAAAAAATGCGGACTTGGGTTTGGTTGGCGAGGGCTGGGTTGAAGGTGCCCGCCGCCGCCGCGGTAATACCGGGGCCAAAGAACACGCCACCGGGTGGTGATGCCCGGCTTGCCAGGTTAAAAGGAGCGGACGACAAACACACCAAGGTATCGTTGCCAGCCTCGGGCGGTGTAGTCACCAAAATGTTGATGCTCAACGTATCCGGTCCGTTGCCCGCCCCATCATTGATTATCACAGTATAGGTGGTGGTTCCTGGCGGAGGACAAACCAAGTGCGGACCGGCAGTAGGCGGCAAGCCGTTGTTCCAAATGTAATTGTAATTGCAATCGCCCCCCACCCCTGCAGCTGTGAGTAATATGCACTCGCCGATACAAATCGAATCATCGCTGGCCGTCAAAGTACCCGAAAGTGGGCAGTTATTAATCACAAAACTGCTGTTGATTAAAAAGGTGTACAAGCTGTCGCAGACATCTAGCAGGTTTAAATTCCAGGCAAGACCATAAGTTGCGCAGTCGGAAAATGCCGTATTCACCGTTAAGCGCAGGGTATTGGTGCGATTATTAACGCAGTTCAAAGCCTGCGCCCCAACTATGGTACGGGCAGGCGCTCCGCTTAGCACAAAGGCTGAAGCGTACACCGAATCGCAATGCACGCTGCTGTCGAGTACCACATCGATGGTATTGGTGAGACAGCTGGCGGTAATTTGATTGATGTTTGGGGGAATTGGTGGTGGCACAATGCTGTACCAATAGGCATTCCAACCCGTACAAGTCACACTCAAATCGCTCTGAAAATGGATGGTCATGGCCCCGCTTGTAGCCACCAGCGGCGGGAAAACCACATTTGGCCCTGAAAAACTACCCAAAAGTACCCCGTTGGTATCGGGGCCATCGAAAATGCGGAGCCTATCGCCAAAACCCGCGCCAAATGGCTCGGTGCAAAAGCTCTGAAAAGTCATGATGATCTGCGTGGCCGTGGGATTGAGAATAACGAAAGTGAAATTTTCATTATTATTATAATTGCCAGCGGCTATCGTATTGGCCCCTGAATCTTCAAAAAAAGCCCTACAATCGGTCACTGTGCGATTACTCATCACATAGGTAGGCTGCGCCGCACCCATCAGTGCAGTGAGTAGCAACAGCAAAACCAAACCTAACCTGTGCATTAATTCCTGTTTATGAGGATGGCTGGAGTATTAACTTTATTACTCCATTTACCCGAACGATCGCGTAGCCGAATACTGTAGATAGTCTCTTCAAAACTACCATTCCCAAATATAAAAGTGCCGTTTAATGTAAAATTGAGTTTCCCACGGATGGGCACATTACTACCCACTGGACTCAAAGGTGGAACAAAATAGTAATCTGGAGCAGTTAAACGGTCATCTTGCACTTCCAACAACAAACTGTCGGGATGTACACTACCCATATCCCCGTCGCCATCTTCGTATTGAAGCACCACTGTAACTCGTCCTGCAAATTCTCTAATGGTCGTTGGTGTAACCGATTCAATACGAATCAGCGGGGCTTCATCGAGTTTTACAATGGGATTAGGCTTACAGCTTGACAGCAGCAGTAGCCAGCCCCAAAAACTAACGCACTTCAATACACAATTCATCCTGTAAACTTTCAAAAACTGGTGCTTCCCTACCAGGCACTACCAGCTGGTATTTCCCTGCCTGCAAACCTTCTGAACTTAAAAAATGTGTGAAGCTGCTGGGCTCGTCGAATACATTGCTCCCTTGCACTGGCTGTGACAGTGGCTGAATCGGTCTACGAATAACTTTCCTGCTCACTTTATCGGTTAGCAATACGTACTCAGACACTTCACCTTGTTCAAAACTCAAAGCATAACCTGTTCCTAAAGTCATCAAGCCTTGTAAACGTGGATTGGCAGGGCCGTTTACCGGTGGGTTACCGAACATATCGCGCGCACCGCCGTTGATCCAAGCTACAATGGCGGCTATGTACTCGGCTTTCTTCGCTGGCCAGTCGCTTTGCGGGTCAACCAACAGCGGCATGATGCCCGAAATGCCGTCAATATCTACCACCACACGCTCATGCAGTACCGAGCCATTGGCATTGCCTGGCAGCACCCGGTACAAAAAGCTGCCAGCAGCATTGTTTTTGATTACCGGCTGATACACCATGGTATTGTAAGAACTCTCAATGGTGCGGAAATCGGGCTCAAAGGTGCCATCGTGACAACCGCTATTAGAACATGTGGGCTTAAAAATTTGCCGATGCAAGCCTGCAAAATTCGCCAAACTCAAGGGGTCGGTTGGCCCTGTATTCACAGGCGGTTTGTTTTTAGGGTCGTCAAACGGATTGTCGGGCCGATTGCTCTTTTTACAAGCCCCCAACGCCAACATACCTAAAAGCGTAAAAATCAACAACTGCCTCATATCCTGTCAAATAAAGATTGTACCCCGCCCGCCAACAAGCCACTGGAAGCCACTTCGTTTTTGCAGCCCAAAATCTCGGCAATGGTGAGCACATGGTCCATGGCCAACCCCACTGGATTGGTAGGCGTGCCCACACTCAAATTGCTGGGCACATTAGGTCCAGCCATCAAGCTGAAGGTGCGCAAAGAGTTTTGATCGCTATGGTCATAGGCATACCAGTCGTTTTCATCCTGAATAGGATTTGGATTCAGGTTGCGGCCGTGCTCTGGCGACACCATGAGGATGGTATTGCCTGCCATTTCAGGAATTTGCGTTTGAATGTAATTCCACAAATAACCCACCGCATGGTCGGCCCGGTGCAGCGCCCGCAAATAACCCGTAAAATTACTGTGACAGCCATCAACGGCATCCATATTTACAACGGTGAGCGCTGGTTTGAAAGTCTTCATTACCTCGCAAGCATAACCTACGTTACGCAAATCGCCATTATCGGCCACTGGCGGCATGCTCACTTGTCCTAACAGCTGTTTCTGATACATCTGCCGTATAAACTCGCGGATGGCCAGTTTTTCCTCTTCCGTATTGCCAATTTCTGGCAAGGCGATGCCGCCGTTACTGTTGTAGGTGTTATTGAGGAAATACTTCATCTGTAACATCGGCGCCAGCTCCTCTTCGGGATGGTAAATTTTAGCGTTGCTCAGATGCGTGTAGCCGGCTTGCGAAAAAGTAACGTTGGGCGCCAAAAAGTTGGCTCCGTATTGCATCCCATAGTTCGGGTGTTCACTGTGATTCAATAGCGGAATGCTGTTGCCAATGCGGTTGCCAATAAACCAAACCTTGCTAGCAGGGGTGTTCAGATGGCGACGCAGGTATTCAAAAATGGTAGGAAACACCGGCTTCTGGCGCAGGCCTTGGGTAACCCCAGTGTTGCCAGTCAACAAGGTATTCAGTCCCGAAAAATGCCCAGCCGTGGTGGTGCGCATTTCGGGGAAAAGGGTTCCCTGCGACTGCAAAGTATTTTGCAAGATGGCAGGGATAGGTGCGCTTCCACGAGGTTCACCCACTGGATCGGTGCCGTATACCCGCTTGGTAATAGGTTGGGCGCCATTGAGCATGTTGAGCATGATATTACCCGCTACAGGGAATTGCTGCGAATCACTCAGATAGCGTTGCAAGACTGACTCCTGCTGTCGCACACCTCCTGCAAACATCACATATACCACGTGCTGTGCCAATTGCATGCCCGTTGCAGCAAACAACCTGCCACTTGGCAAGATGTAGGGTACTACTACCGCTCCTGCCGTGGCAACTCCTAGCTTTTTCAGAAATGTACGTCTCTTCATTTTATTCTTTTAAAACACTGAGGTCACGGAGGACACGGAGTGGTTACTGGGCAAAACACTGAGGTCACGGAGGACACGGAGTGGTTATTAGGGTAAAACACTGAGGTCACGGAGGACACGGAGTGGTTATTAGGGCAAAACACTGAGGTCACGGTGGACACGGAGTGGTTACTAGTCAAAACACTGAGGTCACGGTGGACACGGAGTGAGATAACGGATCAAACATTGAAGTCGCGGAGTGTTGAGCATGTTCAAAGCATTCAAAATCAAATCATAAATCCAAATCTGAAATCTAAAATCATAAATCTCCGTGCTCTCCGTGTCCTCCGTGTTTTTAATAATACTGGTATTCATCACACAAAGCAAAACTCAAATACACAATCTCCGGCGTTACAAAGGTGTTGGTCGTAATAAAATTTCTAAACCAAGCCTTTTCCGCTTCGGTGGGCAGTCTGATTAAAAACCGTCGGTATGTATTTACAATAAAGGCATCTACATCCCCCCGCATCTCCTGCATACTCGGTAGCACCACATCGGGACGGTTCATAAAGTTGCTAACCACCATCTCAAAGCCTATTTGCTTGTCGCCAATCGACTCAATCAAATTACTAATTTCGACTTGCTGGTTGGCCGATAAAGCCTTCTGAAACAAATTGGCATGCAAAATGGCAATGTACTGTTCGGTAGTTTTTTGCTTGTTTTTACCATAGTTCACCCCTTGTACTTTCACCGGATCTACCTCGTAAATAAGGTATTCATCGCGCCGGCAGCCAGTGGCCAGCACCAGCAGCAGTAAGATTGGCGCTAGTAGCTGTTTAACGGAAGTTGGCATATTCATCGGTCATTAAAATTTTTCGTTGGATGCTGTGAAAATCGCCCGTGCTTTTGAGCTCTTGCATGGCCAAATACAACTCGGTAGTGTTCGGATCTCGCGCCAGCAGCGTTTTGTAGGCCCAAATAATCAGCCCCTGCCAAAACTCATTTTGTGATACAATGATGTTGATGTAATCAGATTTGTTGGTGCCGCTGCGTCCAAATAAACTGGCTGGCACTTCAGCATCCACCATTCTATAAGCTCGTTCAAATTCACTTTGGGTAGGAAAACGGAAGTACAAATTATCAAAAGTGGCATTGATAAAGTTGAAGGAGTTCATGTTGATGAAATCGTAGACTGGATTATTCACCAAATAAGCGCACATGCTGTCGAGGTTATAAGTACCCGCCCGGTAATGCCATTGGCTGTCGAGCACCCGCTGAAATTTTGCAATTTCAGCCATATTTCTGTTATAGCCAGTCGTATCGCCGTTGAGTGAATCTAAGATGGCATTGAAACGAATTACACCCATCTCGCCTTGCAAATAAGCATCACTGGCGCCCTCTATGAGCCGCACCTTCATTTGCTCATATAAGCGCTTAAAGTAAATGCTTTGGTATGATGAATCACCGGCGGCAGGAATGGTATCGAACTGCAGTTGCTCAATGAGCGCAGCACGACTGCTCAAACTGAGTTTGTTGCTGCGCAGAAAATCCACATGAATCACCATCTCCGAATCAATGGGCTCGCGGCCTTGTAAGTCGATGAATAGGCGATTGACGTAATTCTCTATCAAAACCGTAGGAATGCCATCGTACCAAGGCGCTACATTGTCGGGCACCACCACCTGGGTGGTTTTGCGACACCCCAACAAGGCCACCACAACGAGCATGCTTACAACCAAACCAAGTCTGTTCTTCATAAAAGGCATTCGCTTTTAAAATTGATAAAAATTTATGACCCTACCAACTAACCAACTGAAAATTAATGTAGTCGCAATACTCCCCCCTATTCTTATCCATCTTACCCTCACATTGATTGCCAAGCATTTCGATTTGTTTGCTTTCAAATGATTGATTAGATTAGTGTTTTTAATTCTAATGAAAATAATCATAACCAGTTGGCTGCTATTGTGGTTCGTGCCTGTGGGCTGGGCACAGCCACCAAGCTTGTCAGAAAGCAGGGTAGGTTTGCATGCCAGCAAATTGGTTGATAACGCTGCTTGGTCATCGAACGGGAGAGCAAGCAATATCAATAGTTATTGGCCGCTCAATGCCAGTTACCAAATGGGTGTAAGTTATGGGCGCAGCACCAAATTCACAGGGTGGGAAACTGGTCTAACTTATATGCAGCTTGAGGGTCAGGGTTTAGGCCGAATTAAACTCAATGACGGTAGTGAACCAGAACTGCCAATGCAGATACAAGCACAGTTGTACATGATTCCACTGCTTGCCAAAATAGGACTTCCCTTTCGAAACCTCCGCATTGAAGCCGAGGCAGGCTTTAACATACTTGTTGCTAGCAGTTTTCGTCATGACTTTTATTCCCCTCCCAATCAAGGACCAAGCAGTCTGCTCGCCAGTGAGCAGCAACATTTTGTGGGCATCGATTACATCAGCAGGGCTGGAATAGGACTGTACTACCAATTACCCAGGCAAATGGTGTTGGGAGTAAAATCGGGCGTACTCATATTTCCTGGTAGCGTACCCCGTATGGTGTATGCCTTTGAAACCAACATAGGTTATCGTTTATGAAAAAAATTCTAAAACAGTTGCGGCCAAGGAGCAACGCCATTTTATGCTTCGTGTGCATGCCTTGCCTGTTTTTTAATAGCCATGCGCAGGATTCGACAACTTATTTTCCCAATAAACAATCTCCCTATTACGTATATATAGGCATTGGCACGGCTCCCTTTGGAGAAACGCAACCGCAAATGTACCCGGCACCATACGCCTTTACCGACTATCTCCAGATTTTTAAACCCAGCTTAGCGCTTCATTTAGGCAAAAAATACCAGCGGTTCAGTTGGGAAGCGGGCCTAGAAATGTTTTACGTACGCGAGTTCGGCCAAAGCACAGTAAGGTCTGTGGAGCAGCAGGTTAAAATTTTCGGATTTGATGAGCGGGTTTTGCTGCTATCTGCTCCTATCCTAGCTAAATGGACCTTTGGTCAAAAAAAGTGGCGCTATGAAGCAGAAGGTGGTGTGCAATTCTTTTTCCTACAACATCGCATTGAAAATGGCCATGTCTCCTTTTTCAGCATTGATCAACCGGGTTTTTCAAGTAGCGAGCCATTCCAAACCAGGAGTAGCACGTTTTTGGCTGCTCCCCTGCCTCGGTTGGGAACAGGTCTGAGCTACACCAGCAACGGCCATAAAAAATATGGCTTGCAACTGGGTGTATTGGGGGTGCCGAGCTTATTTTTATTACCCTACGCCAAACTGCTGTTCTATTTACCTCCCTCAAAACTCAAAAAGTCGCGATAGCAGTTCCTATACAAATAAGGCAAAATGCCATTGAAAGCAACCCAAAAGCCTTACAATCCGTCTTCAACAAATAGCACCTAAAGCCTAAGCAAGATGAAGAAATTAGTCCTATTTATTTTGGTCATCACCGCCAGCATGACCGCTTCAGCGCAAAGCATGGAAACAACGCTTGGCAGAAATTATTGGGGCATCCGCCAAGGATTTACTCCTACTTCGTATCGGTTATACAATGGAGTGTTGTACTCAGGACCACGAGAAATGAATATGCAGCTCGATTTTATTTATGGCTTTCGGCTCAATCGCTCCTTCTACCTTGAGTCCGGATTGACCTATTTTAATAGCCAAGGAGCGACCACCTACAGTAGAATAAATTATAATGGCATTGCTGGAGAATTCAGGAATAATACCACACATGCTTTACTGATTCCAGTAGGGGTTCGCTACCGCAGTGGAGGTGAAAAATGGCGATTTACTGCCAATGTCCAAATACTGGCGGCTGGTGGCAGTCTGGTCCGATATCGAACACGTAGGATTAACTATGAAGGACAAACTGTGCAATCAGCATCGGGTTATTCACGTGGCCTAGGCCTCAACATCACACCCCATTTAGGTGCCGGCTTTGAGTACCAATTGGCTCCTCAATGGACTTTTCGGGGAGAGGTGAACGTGCTTGTTTCGCCATCAATTTTACAAGCGAATCCGAGTTTTGGACCAGGTTTCCACCTTGGTTTGTTCAAAACCATCTCGCAAGGCAAAAAATTCTAGCTTGGATTGACAAGAAAGTCTAAGTTTCTTAGTTAATTAAACCTATGAAAATTTTCTCCATGTGCTTTTTGCTAAGCACGAGCTTACTGCTAGGCGCCTGCCAAAAAAACTGCGACAACAAACCCGCTCCTTGCAGCGAGCGTCCACCCAACAACGAAGCTTGCGCTGCCTACTTTGAACGCTGGTTTTACGATGCAGGCACCAATAAGTGTGAAATGATTGCTTATAGTGGGTGTGGAGCCTATGGTTTTGCCACTCAGTCAGCATGTGAAGCCTGTTTGTGCGATTGAATTGAAGGAGGCCCTAAAAAGCCTCATCATCCTCACTTAGGTCTATGTCATACTTGCTTAGCAAACCGGACAAGGCTGGCCAACTGAACTTAGCACGCTTGAGGCGGTTTAGCTCGGGGTCGATGGTGTAGCGACTGGCGCTACGTAGATCGGCTTTCTCCAGATTAGTCCCCATAAAAACCGCCAAATCAAGGTCGCAGTTCACAAATTCGGCATGACTCAAATCGCATTCCGAAAAGTCGGCCTCTTGCAGCTGGCAATTTTCGAAGCGAGTGCGAGCCAGTTTTTTCTTGTAAAAGGAAGCGTTTTTGAGGATGCAATTTTCAAAACCCACTTGCAAACCAAAGTCGCTGCACTGGTCCATGCGCCAGCCCACCATTTTGCAGCCTTTAAACCGTACATCTTGAAAAGCGGTTTTCGAAAGGCGACTCAAGCTCAGGTTGCAGTCGTTAAAGCTGCAATTGATAAACTTAAACTGCGAAAAATCTGTCTCACTGAGATCTAGCTCATTAAAGTTGCAGTTTTCGTATTCGCCTTGATGAAGTGGTGCTTCGAGCAGCTGTGCTTTGGTAAAATCTTGGTCGATAATGTAGTGCATGGTTCAGGCTGGCAAACTGGTTGCCATTGTTCAGCCAAAGTACAACCAATTATTCAGAAAAGCTTAAATCCTTTATCGTTCAAACAGAGCCATTTTTCATGCTTTCAACTAATCTAGAAGCTACTAAACAAAACGCTCCAACCCTACCCAAAGGCAAAGTTGAAGCGTGCGTCTGTTAAAAAGCACTATTTCTGTGCAC
Source organism: Sphingobacteriaceae bacterium (assembly GCA_030682795.1). Classification (GTDB taxonomy): domain Bacteria; phylum Bacteroidota; class Bacteroidia; order UBA7662; family UBA7662; genus PNNG01. Next base: position 95,354 of record JAUXNJ010000040.1, on the reverse strand, counting down.
CAGCTTTGTAGCTGCTTATTCGCCCATGGCTTTAAATGATGCTGCTAATGCATCCATTTCAGCATTAAAATCGGCTTTGAAACGTGCCCAGCCATCCTGACTTTCGGCTTTAAAGTCCGACATACGGCTTTTCAGATCCGCATTTTTAGCCTCTAAAGCAGCTACTTTTTTGCGGTAATCTTCTTTCGCCTCTTTCTTTTGACTGGCTACCCGTGCATTAAACTCAGCAATGGTTTTTTCATTGGCAGCAATTTTTTCGTTGTTTAAGCGCTTAAAGTCTTCCATGTCTTGAAGATATTGCTCCTGGCTAAGCTCCAAGGCAGCTTCCGCCTCTATCACGTCATTTTCGGCTTTGGTTACTTTCTCGGCAGGCGTGCTGCAAGCCAATAACAGGCCTGAAAAGGCTACTAAAATGGCAAGTGTTTGCATTGATTTTTTCATCGGGGTAGTATTTGAAACAGAAGGATTTCTGTATCACAAAACTCCAGCTTAAATGTCCTTTAATGTTACATGATTGAAAGAAATATATGCATATTTCAATGTTAGAGTCGCTGATTCACAGCTTGTTTGTTTGACTTGAGCACACCTTTGCCAGAAATAGGCGTGAAGGCAACCACAGCATGGTAAGGGCATAAAAAAACCAGGCATGGCCTGGCTTCGTTTTAAGATCCGAGTTTGCTCGAACTTAATTTTTCGTTCTTTTTAGCAGCTTTGTCAGCCTTTTTTTCCTTTGGCGTTTTGGCTGCTGCCGTCTTATCAGAGCCTTTCTTAATGTCTTTTCCCTTTGCCATGGCAATATGTTTAAGGATGTAAGTTCCGCTTTATTTTATTAATAAGCCAGCTTTAAATTAACCGAGTCAGCCCCTAAGGCAGCACCCCAGGTCCAGAACCCCAAATCCATCAGGGCTTCCGAACATAAACAGCCGCCGTACCTGATTGATTAGGGTGGTGTATGAGCAATTTTTGATTAGAGATCGAAAAATAGAGGGTATCGGCACGCAACCCCCCATTGGCACAACTCACCACCATGCTGCTGTCTTCCAAAAAATAGGTCCCTCCTGTTGGCTCTCCTAACGGAAAAAGCAAACAAAGATTAGAGGTGGCGTGTACCACATTGTTTGGTTCAAATACAATGACCCCACTGGCCTTGAATGGAGCATTTGATTGATAGGAACCTGAGCTCACCGTATAGATATACCCCTCCCAATGCCATTGACCAAGCAATCCTTGGGGAATTTCTTTGGTACATCCCAAAAGCAATAGTCCTACAAAGACCGGCAATACAATGCGAAGACGGTACAATTTCATTTGCTAAATCAAAACCAAGATACAACCTTGCTACTTAAATCCCTTCCAAACGGGGTGAATTTTCAGCAAAAAGACTGATCTTGTAGGACCTTGGTAGCTTGATTCCTAAAGCCCTGCGTGCATGCCCCTTGCTGACCCCGCCGTTGATACTTACATCCTACAGTTTCCTGCTGAGGTGCAAGCGCGCTTGAGCGCTTTCCGAGAACGCATCCAAAGCTTGGTGCCTGATGCTGAAGAAAGCATGGCTTACGGCATGCCCGCCTATAAGCTGCACGGCAAACCGTTGGTTTATTTTGCAGCATTTGCCAAGCACATCGGCTTTTATACCACGCCCACTGGGCATGCTGCCTTCGCTAACGAGCTTGCTGCTTACAAACAAGGCAAGGGATCGGTGCAGTTTCCGCTGCATGAAGACATGCCTTGGACCTTGATTGAAGCCATCATCCTATTTCGCAAACAAGAAAATGAACAATATCAGCGTAAGTGAATTGCAGCATGAGGATTTACCCGCCTTAGCAGCCTATTGGTTTGATTCGCCCAAATTGTATTTGGAAGGAATGGGCGTGGATGTGCGAAAACTGCCTGATCGCGCCGGTTTTTTGGCACAAATCGGTCAACAATTGGCTTTGTTACCAGCAGAAAGGAGGTCGTTTGCTTTGGCATGGCGGCTCAATGGAACAGCTATTGGTCATTGCAACCTCAACCCTTTTGTTTTTGGAGAAACGGGCCACATGCACCTACACCTCTGGCAAGCTGAGCACCGTCGAATGGGCTTGGGGCTTCCCCTGTTAAAACTAAGCTTGCCAGTATTTTTCAATTTGTTGCAATTGCAACAAATTATTTGTGAGCCTTATGCGTTCAATCCTGCCCCGAACGCCCTTTTAGCCAAAGCAGGCTTTAGTTTGGTCAAAACCTACCGTACTACTCCAGGAAGCATCAATTTTGAGCAGGAGGTGAGGCAGTGGTTGCTTTTAAGGTCAAATTTCGAGGCAAATCGGCCTAAAATCTAAGTTTAACCGTATTTTGTGTCGCAAGCCACAACATACATCAAAGCTTATCCGAATGACCATCCTCAGCGCTTTTGAACTTACCGGCACCTTCTTTTTTGCTATTTCCGGCGCTTTGGCGGTCAAAGACAAGGAGCACGACTGGTTTGGAGCGGGCTTTACCGGCTTCATCACGGCCATCGGCGGCGGCTCGCTGCGCGATGTTCTGCTTGGCAGCTACCCGCTGGCCTGGGTAAACAACGTAAATCTGCTTTACGCCATCATTGCGGGCGTGGCCGTAACCTACTTCGGCCTCAAATACCTGCTGCAATTACGCCGCACCCTCTTCTTTTTCGACACCCTTGGGCTCAGTTTGTTCACCATTCTTGGCACTGAAAAGGCCCTTTCACTCGGCGTTCAAGAAGAAATCGCGGCCATCATGGGCATGTTTTCGGCCGTTATGGGCGGCGTCATCCGCGATACGCTCACCAACGAAATCCCGGTGCTCTTCCGCAAAGAAATTTACGCCAGCGCCTGCCTCATGGGCGCCATCATTTACCTGCTGCTTCGGGAATTTGGCTTTCCCCGCGAATTCAACCTGATTGCCTCGGTTTGCTGCATCGCCAGCATTCGGTTTTTGGCTGTGAAATACAAGATTACGTTGGGGGGATTAAGTTGAAGTCACAAGTCAGATAAAACGATTTGCCAAAGCAACCGGCTGGGTCAATGTTCAAACAAAAACAACGAGTCAAAATAAAATTTTCGTATTTTTATAAACATGAAAACGTCCGTGAAAAAACAAGCCGTGCTTTCGATGGTCAATGAAATGCCCAATGAGTTTTCGATCGATGAGATGCTCGACAAACTGATTTTGCTTCAAAAAATTGAAATGGGCCAGCAAGATGTGGCAGCAGGCAGGGTAAAATCTGAAGAAGAGGCCAAAAAGCAGCTTAACAAATGGCTCGAATAATTTGGACTGACCGAGCACTGAGCGACATTGAAGCAATAGCCGACTACATTGCGTTGGACTCCATTCGCTACGCCAAAATGGTGGTTCAACAATTATTCAAAAAAACTGAAATACTCAAAACCTTCCCGCTTTCTGGCAGAATGGTGCCCGAACTGCAAAATCCCAATCTGCGAGAACTTTTGGAAGGTGAATTCAGGATCATTCACGAAATTCACGAGGAAAACACCATATTCATCCTAACGGTACACCACACCGCAAGACTTCTCCGGCCAACTCAACTCTAAAAAATTAGCCATGAACGCATTTAAACGTACCCACGGTCAGTCACGTTCATGGGCCATTCCACTAGGTTTCGTTTCACTTTATATAAGCCTTTTGCTGGCACCTAGCCAACTTTACGCCCAACCCTCTCTTCCCCCCTGGGCCAAAACTGTGGTGTGGTACCAGATTTTTCCCGACCGGTTTCACAACGGCGACCCCAGCAACGACCCACCGTTGGGCAGTCAGTACCACGCCTGGCCGCACGATACGGTGAATGCATGGCAAATCCACCCCTGGACCAGCGATTGGTACGAGCTACAGCCTTGGGAGCAGGCCAACGGCAAGGGCCTCTCGCACAACCTCACCCGCCGCAGGTATGGGGGCGATTTGCAGGGCATCCTCGACAAACTCGACTATTTACAAGGCCTCGGCATTACGGCCCTCTACCTCAACCCCATTTTTTGGTCGCCCTCGCACCACAAATACGACGGCTTTATGTACCACCATGTGGATCCGTACTTGGGTCCCGACCCCGCTGGCGACATTGCCCTCATTGAAAAAGAAGTGTTCCACGACCCCGCCAGCTGGCAATGGACCGCTGCCGACAAGCTGGCCCTGCAACTCATTGCTGAGTGCCACCGCCGCGGCATCCGCCTCATTTTCGACGGGGTGTTCAACCATTTAGGCTCCGGCAGCATCCCTTTTCAAGATGTGCTGGCCAAGCAACAAGCCTCGGTGTATGCCAATTGGTTTGAGATTGACAGCTGGGACGATGCCGAAAAAGGCACCAAATTCGACTACAAAGGCTGGTTTGGGGTAAAATCGCTGCCCGAAATCAAGGAAGACAGCAACGGCATTGTGGCTGGTCCCAAGGAATACATTTTTGCCAGCACCCGGCGCTGGATGGATCCCAGCGGCACCGGCGACCTCAGCAAAGGCATCGACGGCTGGCGGCTCGATGTGGCCTTTTGCGTAGCGCATCCCTTTTGGAAAGATTGGCGCAAATTCGTCAAAAACATCAACCCGGAAGCCTACCTCACCGCCGAAGTAATCGACGAAATTGAAAAAGTGAAGCCCTATTTGCAAGGCGATGAATTCGACGCCATCATGAACTACAACTTTGCGTTCATCAGCGCCGACTGGTTTGTGAACGAAAAAAAGCGCATCCGCACCAGCGAATTCGACCGGCGGCTGGCCGATTTACGGCAGGCCTACGGCTTGGAAGTGGCCTATGTACAGCAAAATTTGTTCGGCAGCCACGACGCCAACCGCCTCGCCTCCCACATCGTAAACCGCGATTTTGCACGCTACGGCGACTGGGGCGAGTACTTCGGCAAGTCGAAATCCGAAAACCCCGCCTACAACACCCGCAAGCCAACCGCCGAAGAGTACGCCATCCAGCAGCTATTTGCTGTGTTTCAAATGACCTATTTGGGCGCGCCCATGGTGTATTACGGCGATGAAGTGGGCATGTGGGGCGCCAACGACCCCGACTGCCGCAAGCCCATGGTGTGGCGCGAGTTGCGCTACGCCCCCGAGCAATACAAAGCCGATGGCAGCACCTACCCCGAGCCCCAGCTGGTGGCTCCCAACGGTGATATGCTGGCCCATTACCAAAAGCTCATTCAGCTGCGCAACAGTCAGCCGCTGCTCCAAACGGGTGCATTTACCACCCTGCTGACCGCCGACGAAAAGGAAATATACGCCTTCCGCCGGCATGAAAACGGCAAGCACAAAGGTATTGTCGTGGTATTCAACAACAGCGCACAGCAACAAGAGGTTCGTTTACAAAGCCTTGCGGCTAAAACTAAAATCTTGTACCAGTCAAACAACAGCACTGTTGTAAAAAACAGTTGTGTGTTGCCAAGCAAAGGTTTTATCATGTTGCTAGAAGAGTAAATAAACAGTTGCTTTTCTTAAGAGGTTCGACTAAGCATAGTACCATTGACTTTGGGCGTGCCCCTGCTGCGCAGGGTCGGGCTATTCGCTACAAGTCCTCGCTCCCTCCTGCGTCGGGGCTGTGGGCTTTCCGCTGCTATCCCTCACGCAAAAAAGCAGCCCGAATGCCACACGGGAAAATTTCTTTCCTTATTTTTAATGCATGACTCTTAGTATGCTGCGCAAAACCCTATTTCTCCTGCTGCTTTTCCCTGTATTGGCCTCGGCACAACGCTCAAAAATCAGCTCCGATAGGCCAGGACAAGGCCAAACGCCCATCACCGTGGGCAAACACTACCTGCAAATACAGCTCGGCCACGAATTTGGCGCCCTCAACGCCGCCCAATATGCCGTCCAACTCAGCGCCGCAGGACAAGTACAACAAACCAACCTCTTCCTGCGCTTCGGCCTCAGCCAACGCACCGAAATCCACCTCGCCAGCACCCTCGACCGTTTTTCTGCCAGCAACATCTACCTCGGCCTGCTCCCGCCTGGATCCAACGAATTTTTGGACGCCTACAACCAAATCCCCAGCCTCAGCGCCAACAACCTCGAACTCGGCCTGCGCCACAACCTGCTCAGCAGCGCCCGCAGCAAAGCCTTCGATCTCGCCCTAATCAGCAGCCTAAGCCTCAACAGTGCCCCAACCACTACCCGTTTCGGTGGCGGCAACAACCTGCAAATCGGCCTCCTAGCCGGCAAAAGCATCAGCAACCGCATCGCTGCCTTGGGCAACATAGGCACCAACTGGAGTCTGAACAACCAGCTTCCCGAGCTCTATTATTTGGTCAACTTTGCTTTCGACCTCGGCAAAAACGTGGGCTTTTTCGTCGAAACCAAAAACAACCAATTCTTCCAAGGTGATGGCGGCCATGCAGCCCTGTTCGACGGTGGTTTTACTTGGCTGCTCGCCCCCAATTTCCAATTCGACCTGTTCGGCGGCTGGGTTCAAACCCACCAACTGCTACCCAATCTCGGCCCCGGCCCCTTCGTATACGGTCCCGCCCTGCGCGAAAACTACTGGTTCGTTTCAGGCGGTGTGAGCTGGAAAATCAAAGCGCTTCCCAGCAAAAAAGCAAGCTAAAAACGCCCATCCCCTGCTCGATTGTCCGTTTTACATCCAACGACCGGCACTGAGGTTTGAACGTTCACACCAGACTTTACGCTATTTACGAAGCCATCTAACACTCAAAAGCAGCTTAGCGAAACCAACAAGAAGCTTTCCCTTGCGACTTTGAGCCCTGGTATATCTCTGCGCGAAATGGCAACTCCTAAAGTGCAAGCCGCAAAAAAGCGGCAGCACAACCAGGAAGAAAAACGGTCTTATTAAAATATTCTTAATTTATTTACGTTAAAGAATGTCTTTCCTAAAACCCAGCTTATGAAATACCTACAAACCCCTTACCTTTTCGTTGGCATTGGCCTTTTGCTGCTCATACCACTCCTTGCCATGCAATTCACCACAGCTGTTAACTGGTCGGCCTCCGACTTTGTGATCATGGGCGCGCTGCTCCTTGCAACAGGCCTTTTATTAAGAGTGGCTAACGGACTCCAGTCTTCCAAAACCTTCAAAACGGCAATCATGGCAGCCGTTATCCTGCTTTTTTTACTCATTTGGGGGGAATTGGCGGTGGGCTTGTTTGGAAGTCCTTGGGCAGGTAACTAAGCATCCGCTTGAAAGTAGCCGGACAATTACTTTTCTCGCAGCATCAATTCAGGAAAACGAAATTCAACCATCGCATACCATCGTTTGGATTTAGCTTGCGTAAAAACCGATTTTAATTCGACACATACTCGCGAGTAAAAGCATTGATTTTCAAAACTATGCCTTATTTTTAGGCAATGAAAAAGCCCTTTTCACTAGGCCTAATTTGTCTCCTCTATTTAGGAGGAGGCGCACTCTTGCAGAGATGCGGTCCACCTTTTGGTGGAGGCGATCCAATACGTTTTGTAATTGAAGATTTGGATTGGACCGTGGGGCCCTTGCGAGCCGATTCATTGGTACCCAATCGTTCTTATCACCGCGATAGCCTGGTAATCAACACGCGGCTACGGCGTATTTACTACCTAGAACGAGCCGCCTTGTGGACGCCCATCCCAACCAGTTTAGCTTATGAACCGGCCGACCCACAAAGCAAACAGTTTATAACGCAATTCAACATTACCCTACTCGACAGTCTGCAGTTGCAAAATGGTGACTGGCTGCTGCCACAAAGCAATGTAAATGCGTTCTTCGATGTACTCTGGGAATATTCCGAATACCCACGCAGTCAGGGCATTTCTAATTTTTTAGCTCAAAAACCTCATTTCCAAACGCCGTTTGTGCCTTTGCGAATGCGCTGGAACGCAGCATTGGCCCTGTCTAGCAGCTTGCGCTTGTCTATTCAACTAAAGTTAGATGATGGCCAGTCGTTTAAAACGCCAGAAAACGAGCCTTTGGTGATGCGACTTCTGGCTAATTAAAACTTGTAAAGCAATCAACAAACCTACAACCTTGGTCTAGTTGCTCTTTAGCTAAACCTTTTGACAGACGTTTAACATGCACCCATCCATGCATCCCCTTGAAAAAGAAGCATGTACCATGTGCTATGATGCGAGAAAACTCTTATTGAGCACCAATACGTCGTACAGTATTTTGATGCCAAAGAGCAGCAGCGCACTGCCCGAAATGCGATTCAACCACATAATTACCTTGCGTGTTACGTAGCGCCGAAGCTTTTTAGCACCCCAGCTTTTGAGCAAATCGGTGGCCAAAATGGTCCCCAAAGTACCTGCAAAAAACCAAAGCTTATCGGTGCGATCGAGTTCTGGCATCGAAGACACAAAACTCGATACCCCAAGCCAATACACAATTACGAAAGGATTTAAAATATTGAGTAAAAAGCCTTTAGCAATACTACCGCCCACCACCAAGCCTGTATTGACCTCGGGCAGATGCACCGCTTCGTTTTGCACTTTACGACTAAGCAGTAGCACCAAGCCATAAATCAGCATAAACAAGCCACCAAAAATCCCGATCCAACGCAGCGCCACCGGTCCTTGCACTACCTGCATCAAGCCTAAAAAACTGATTGCCACGCAAAAGGCATCACTCAATACAATGCCAATTGCCATGCCAGCCCCGGCCCTAAATCCTTTGGTAATACTGGTTTGGATAAGGGCAAAAAATACCGGACCCAGCAGCACTGCAATCAGCAGTCCGAATCCGATACCCTTTATGATCGGTAAATCAAACACCGTCACCAGCCTTTTCTTGCGCTTGCAGGTAGGCTTGCCAGCTTTCTAAGGCCTTGCCCTTGAGTACCCGTGGAAACTTATGCTGTCCACCCAATTTGCCTTGTTCGGCCATCCAACCCGTAAACCAGGCAGTTGGCACCACTTTTACAAACACCTCTTTTAAGGCGTGTTTGCGTTCCACGGCATAGTCGTCGTTGATCTCACACAGCACCTGATCGATGTGTTGCCGTACCAAGGCAGGATCTACCGCTTCGTCGCAACCCACATACCACTGATGGGCAAAAAGACTGCCGTGCGGTTGACCATGCACGGTAAATTCTTTGATCTCAAGTCCTGTATTTTCGCTCAATCGGCGGATGGCGGTGTTCATATTGTCAACCGACAAGTGCTCGCCTACCAAGCTCAAAAAGTGTTTCGTGCGGCCCGTAATACGGATTTCCATGTGCTCTAAAGAAGTAAAGCGAATGGTATCGCCAATAAGGTATCGCCAGGCACCAGCACAAGTACTCAGCAGGATGGCATAATCTACCCCCTCCTCTACTTGTGTGAGGTTAAGCGCCTTTACTCCTGGCTTCATGGCACCCTCGTCATCGAAATTTTCAGGGGTGAAAGGCACAAATTCATAATAAATACCATTGTTCAATACTAAGCGCATACCTATTCGCTGGGTATGTGGCCTAGCATCGTAAGCAATAAAGCCTTCAGAAGCCAAATAGGTCTCAAAATAAATGAGCGGCTTGGCTAACAACTTCTCAAAACTCTTTCGGTATGGCTCGAAGGCCACGCCTCCGAAGGCATAAACCGTTAAATTGGGCCATATTTCATGGATATTTTTTACCCCATAGTGGGCAATGATGCGCTCCATCATGATCTGCAACCAAGCCGGCACTCCGGCAATTACCCAGATGTCCCAGCTACGAGCGTTTTTAACAATGTCATCAATCTTAGCATTCCAGTCGCTGATCCGCGAAATCTCTTTGCCTGGCTTGTAAAACCGCTGGAACCAGAAGGGAATCTTGCCAGTATTAATGCCGCTTAAATCGCCGTAGTAATAACGACCCGTGAAATTAAGGTGCGTGCTGCCCCCCAACATCAACATGCCCTTCTCGTAATAGTCCGAGGGAAAGTTGTACTGCGCCAGCGTATAAATCTGCTTCATACTGGCCTTGCGCATGGCCAAAATCATATCGCTGCTAACCGGGATAAACTTACTTGAAGCCTCAGAAGTGCCTGAACTCAAAGCAAAGTACTTGATGTGACCAGGCCAGGCTACGTTGGCTTGACCATCGCGCGCTTTCGACCACCAACGGTTGTACATCGAATTGTAATCGTTGAGATCGACCCGGTGAGCAAATTCTGTAAAAATATCCTGCTTTTTAAGCATGGAGGCGAAGCCATAGTACCGACCAATTTCGGTGTCTTTAGCTTTACTGAGCAACTTTCGCAACACAATTTCCTGCTGCTTGGCGGGTTCAAACTGTTGCAGCGATAACTTAATGCGCAGCTGCAAACCCCGTTTGAACAAACTTCCTAATACTACCATTACGCGGGTTTTGGGTCCACAAATTAGCAAATATTACGCAGTCTTGCTGCGTCCCAAGGCCTCAATTACCTTATCCTAAAGCAAAAAACCAAATTTTGAAAGTGGTGTTTCAGAAAATCAATCGCTTAAGCGCTCAGATTCAATGGCCTTTCAAAATCTCATGACCCATTTTGTCGCGTTTGGTCAACAAATAACTTTCGTTATGCTTATTGGCTGCCATTTCAATGGCTACGTGGTCAACCACTTCCAAACCGTAGCCAATCAGACCAGCTCGTTTGGTGGGATTGTTCGACATCAAACGCATTTTACGCACGCCTAAATTGCGCAAAATTTGCGCACCGATGCCATAATCTCGCTCATCCATTTTAAAGCCCAAGGCCAAATTGGCCTGCACTGTATCCATACCCTGCTCTTGCAGTTTGTAGGCCTTGAGCTTGTTGAGCAAGCCAATGCCACGGCCCTCCTGGTTCATGTACACAATCACCCCTTTGCCAGCTGCTTCTACCATCTGCATGGCTGCATGCAACTGCTCTCCGCAATCGCATCTACAAGAACCAAAAATATCGCCCGTCAAACAGCTTGAATGTACGCGCACCAACACAGGCTCATCCTCCGTCCACTCGCCCTTTATCAAGGCCAAATGCTCCTGATCGTTGTTTATCTGACGAAAAGCAACCAGGTTAAAGTCGCCCCAAGCCGTTGGCATTTCTACCGCAATTTCTCGCTTGATTAAACTTTCCTTTTGTAATCGGTATTCGATGAGGTCTTTAATGCTCACCAATTTCATGTTGAATTTGTCGGCCACTACCTTAAGATCGGGCAAACGGGCCATAGAGCCATCTTCGTTCATGATTTCGCAGATGATTCCTACCGCCGACAAGCCAGCTAAGCGTGCAAAATCGATGGCCGCTTCGGTGTGACCAGCACGGCGCAACACGCCGCCTTTTCGGGCTTTCAATGGAAAAATATGGCCAGGCTTGCCGAAATCTTCGGGCTTGGTGTCGGGGTCAACCAGGGCTTTAATGGTTACCGCACGGTCGTGTGCCGAAATACCAGTGGTACAGCCTTTGCCGAGGTAATCAATAGAAATGGTAAAAGGAGTTTCGTGCAGGGTGGTGTTTTTACCCACCATCAAATCGAGCCCTAAGGCCTCGCATCGGTCTTCAATGATGGGTGCACAAATCAAACCGCGACCATGCGTTGCCATAAAATTCACCATTTCGGGCGTCACACAATCGGCGGCAGCTAAAAAATCGCCTTCGTTTTCGCGATCTTCATCGTCCACCACAATGATGATTTTGCCATTTTTGATGTCCTCAATGGCCGATTCAATGCTGTCGAGCTTGATTTTGTCCTGCATGTTTAAAAAATTGCTGCAAAGATACGGATACTTCGCCTAAGCTTTAAGTCCTTACAAGAATAAGAACCACTGGCCTAACCGAATGTTCACCCCTGCACCATTAAATCAAATCCGAACGACCTTTGGTTCAATCTACCCAGCCCAAAAGCATGCTCGTACACCTTTCAACAAGTTTTGATATTTAATATGTGCTTCTCATTTACTTTTAAAAAGTATAATTTAGCCAACGAACTTACGTTTATAGCTATCGACCTGAGCGGATGAGCCTAAAACCAACAACCAGCGCAACCTTCAAATTTAATTCGGAACTTGTTTCCTTTGGCTTCTTAGCCATACTGCTGGCTGCTATTCCGCTATCTAAAGCTGTTGCAAGCATTGCCGAGGTACTGCTGGCCATTAGCTGGATCATCGGCTTTTCAGATCCCAACATCCGTACCCGTCGCTTTCACACACTCAAAACAGCCCCTTATTTACTGCTATTTCCGGCTTTTTATTTGATTTATCCGCTCGGACTCCTGTACACAACTGATATGGCCGAAGGGCTCAAGGAGCTCAATATGAAGCACTACTTTTTTAGTTTGCCGCTTTTGGTAGGCACACTTAAAATGAGTCGCGACCAGCTGCGTTGGGCCTTTCTGAGCTTCGCCATCGCCAATGTAATAGTAGCCGTAAGTGTTTTTTACATCACCGCCACCGGTAACAACTTGCTCCATGGCTCGCCTCACATCCCCAGCGCCTTTGAACAGCGGCCCCGGGCCAGCCTGTTTCTCTGCTTCAGTATTTTTATCTTTGGAGAATACCTCATCAGCAAATGGCACGAGCTGAGCAATGAGGCCAAAACCACGCTTTTTATTTTTTCAGGGATGTTGTTAGGTGGCTTGATTTTGATGAAAGGCAGGATCGGACAACTGGGTTTTGTGGTGCTCACCCCCGCATTTGTGGTGCATTACCTGCAGTTTACCAAACGCAGTACGCTGCGCTGGCTGTGGGCGGGTGGACTGAGCTTATTACTTGCCACCACCATGTACTTTGGCTTTGAAGGAGTGCGGCAACCTTTTAACGAGGCGGTAGACGAGCTCATCGAAAGCCAAACCGGCTACCCAACCAGCGAACCAACCTATTCATCTATCGGACAAAGGGTAGCGTTTTACCAAGAATTTTGGCCGCTTTTTCTAGAAAATCCGGTATTCGGCGTTGGCACTGGCGACTTAGTACTCGAAGGGAAGCCATTGTTTGAAGACAATCCTTTTCACATCCCCTTTCAAAAGCCACACAACCAATTTTACGAAACGGCCATTAAGTTTGGATTGGCAGGACTGCTACTGTTCTTAACCATCTGGACCCTGACCATTCGTTCGTTTAACCCCGGCTTCCGAAAGCTAGGCTATTTATTCAGCATCCTCATTTTTGTGAGCATGTGGAGCGACTCTACGTTTGGCACCCAGGCAGGCATCAGCTTTTTTATGACTTTCACGGCACTCTTTTTGGTGCGACCCAACGACCCTGTATTTGTAACCATCGAAAATTCGTTTGAGTCAAGTGCTGAAAAAACGCAACTAAATCCGGCAGGACTGCGTTAGTGGGCTGTCGAAAAGCCTCTTTTTATGCCCAACCGTCTGCAAAACAGCGCCAGTCCTTATTTACGCCAACACGCCCACAATCCTGTTAACTGGTACCCCTGGAGCGACGAAGCCCTGCTCGAAGCCCGGCATTCGCAGCGCTTGATGATTGTGAGCATCGGCTACAGCGCTTGCCATTGGTGCCATGTGATGGAACGTGAATCGTTTGAAAACGAGGAGGTGGCGGCGGTGATGAATCAACACTTTATAAGCATCAAAATCGACCGGGAAGCACGTCCCGATTTGGATGCCTTATACATGCAAGCAGTACAAATAATGAGCGGCCGAGGCGGCTGGCCATTGAATGTAATTACTTTGCCAGACGGCCGGCCCATTTACGGCGGCACCTATTTCAAGCGAGAAGATTGGCTGGGCGTGCTCGCGCAGCTGCAGCAGCTTTGGGAAACCGACCCCGAAAAGGTCATGCAATACGCTACAAAATTGCGGGAAGGCTTACAAGCGGTAAACCTGCTACCCGACAACATCCGCGAGGCCTTCCGCAGTACCGATATCAGCGATCGTGCCGATAGCATGCGGCTGCACTTCGACCGGCGTTGGGGTGGGTATGGACAGGCGCCTAAATTCCCCATGCCTCAACTTTGGGAATTTGGCTTGCACTACGGCAGCGTGCAAAAACAGCCTGAAATGCTTGAACAAACCCACTTTACGCTCGAAAAACTGGCTTTAGGCGGCATTTACGATCAAATTGGAGGCGGCTTTGCCCGCTATTCGGTAGATGGCTTTTGGCACGTGCCTCATTTCGAAAAAATGCTGTACGACAATGGGCAATTGTTACAATTGTACGCACACGCCTTCCAGCAAAATCCAAAACCACTTTATGAAAAGGTAATGCGCCAAACCATTGGCTGGGCTACACGCGAGTTGTTGCTCCCCAATGGTTTATTTGCTTGTGCCTTGGATGCTGACAGAGAAGGGGAAGAAGGTAAATATTATGTATGGACGCTTTCCGAGCTACAGCAGCTCTTAACCGCTGAAGAATATGCTGTGGTGCAGCAGCATTACGACCTAGGTGGCAAAGGTCATTGGGAGCACGGCAACCAGGTATTGATGGTATTTGAGTCGCTTGAGCAAATAGCCCTCGCCAACTACCAGGCGCTTGTGCAGCTTGAAACGCTCTTGGCCAGCGCCCAAGCCAAAATGCTTGCCTGGCGGGGAAAGCGCATAGCTCCAGCCCAAGACAATAAAGCGCTTTTAGGATGGAATGCCATGTTCCTTTCGGGCCTCATTGCTGCTGCTACTGCCTTAGAAGATGCCGCCCTATTGGAGCAAGCAACCGCTTTATTTACTGCAATACACAAGCAATTTTACTTAGAAAGTCAGTGGTACAGACTTTATACCGAGCACGAAAAGGTATTGGCGCAAGCCGAAGACCTCAGCTTTACGGCCACTGCCCTACTCGATTTATATGAAGCAACAGGCATTATTAGCTATTATGAGCAGTCATTAGCCCTTGAAGCCCTGTTGAGCGAACAGTTTTACGATCCAGCCCAATGTTTGCTCAGCATGACGCCCCTACAAGAAGCGGATTTTATCAGTCGCCAATACGAAAAAAGCGATAATGTAATTCCTGCCGCCAGCAGTGTTTATGCCCGGTTGATGCTGCGTTTATCGGCCCACAGCGGCCGTAACGAGCTCCGGCAGCGCGCCCAAGACATGGTTTTGCGCATCCTTCCAGAAACAGGAAGCAGTGGTTGGTTGTATTTTGGTGGTTGGGGACAAGCGGCCTTGCTCTTAAATGTTCCTATGCGGGAAGTAGCCATTGTGGGAGAAAAGGCCAGTGAAATGGCCCGGTCACTGCGCCAAAATTATCAACCTCAAACGGTTTGGGCTTTTGGAAGTATCGAAAACCATCCTTTACTACTGCAGCGCTTGAAGCCCAATAGCACCCTCATTTACATTTGTGAAAATCGTGAATGTCAATTGCCTATTACCGATCTAGCCGAAGCCAAAGCAGTATTGACTTAGTATTGATGGTTGGCTCCGCGCAGGGCTACAGCCAGTTCCTCGATAAAGCTAGGTTGCTCTTCCAATGCATTTCCAATCACAACTACATCCGCGCCCGCTTGCCAGGCAGCTTGAGCAGCATCTGCACTGCGCATGCCTCCACCTACAATGAGGGGCAGTTTAACTGAGCGTTTTACAGCTTTGATCATGGCAGCAGGAATGGGTTGCGGCGCTCCTGAGCCTGCATCCATATAAATCAATTGAAGCCCAAGCATTTCTCCAGCCATGGCGGTACAAGCAGCAATATCCGGCTTATTGGAAGGGATTGGCGTGGTATTCGAAATGTACGAAACTGTGGTTGGGGCACCGCCATCTATGAGCATATAACCTGTTGGCAGCACCTGAATGCCTGAACGTCGCAAGGCTGGTGCTGCAACCACGTGTGCGCCAATTAAAAATTCAGGATTGCGGCCAGAAATCAAAGAAAGCAATAAAATCCCATCCGCATTGTCTGTTACCTGCGTAGCTCCTCCTGGAAAAATCACAACGGGAATTTCGACATATTGCTTGATGTAAGCGATGGTTTGTGCCAGTTGATCGGAACTCAACAAACTTCCCCCAACAAAAAAATAATCTGCCCCCATTTGTTCTGCCTTTCTTACCAAATGCAATAAATGCTGTTCATTAGCCTTGTCGGGGTCAATGAGCACCGCCAGCTGCTTTCTTCCGAGTTGGGCAGCTTGTTGCATTTGAGCTAAAATTGGAGAAGACATGCGGTGACGTTTGGTTATTGCGCAATTTATAGGTGGTAAAAATACACCCTTCTTTTGAAAAGCTACCCCGTTTCTAAAATTTTTGACATTAAATACACCAAAAAAACGTTAGAGCTGCGTAAAGCTTGGTATTTTTAAGGCATGAAGTGTAGTCGCTGGTCATTTTTAGTGGTATTCCTTTTGTTTTGGCAGCATGGACGGGCCCAAGCTCCCGACGAAGGCTGGTTTAACATCAGCAACAATACCATAAAAGGCGCCTATCAACACAAAGTATTAGGGGCAGATTTGCAAGGTTATTATGTATATCAGTCGTCTGGCAGAGAGCGTGTGATTGAAAAATACAATTACAATAATACTTTAGCATACGCACATAAAATACCGCTGGACGACCGCAGTATTGAGATTGAAGAACTGCTCGTGCGAAGGAATGATGTAATTGTATTTTTCTCCATCTTCAATGGGAGTTTAAGAAAGCATGGGCTTTTTTACATGATTTTACCACACCAAGGAGAGCCCAGCAAACCCGTTATTTTAATGGATATGGATCAGGTTAATAACAGGGCGCGCTCCTTTTTTAGGATCCTTCCCAATGATGACTTGAGCGGTTTTAGCGCCATGCATGAAAACCAACACCGTCCCGACGAAACAATCCTTGAAATCGCTTTTTACGACGCATTGATTCAACCTGTTAGCAATACCCGCTTGCTGCTTCCCATGACTGGCGAACGATATGAAATCAGTCGACTTACTCATGATGACCGCTACAATCTATACATCATGATGCAAAGTCTGCAGAAAGACAAAAAATTGAGCGACCCCGAACGCATTGCTTATAAACTTATCAAAATCGACCGTTTTAGTCTGCAAGCGGATGAGCTCAAACTGGGTTCAAGTATTTATTTTTTGAACAGCATGCAGCTTGGTTTTGATCGCCTGAACAAACGTATCAAAATGGCAGGCTTTTACTCAGACAAATCACGTCCACCCCTCAGCGGTGTGGTATTGGCCAGTATTCAACCCGATAGCTTTTACTTCGATACCATTGGTTTCAGCAAGTTTGACCTTGAATTTGCAGCTAAAGTGCAAGGTTACAAGTCGAGCAAAAAGGAAAAAGAGCTTACCGACTATTTTTTAGGCGATTTGGTAATGAGGGATGATGGTGGTGTGGTTTTGATGGGCGAATCAAATTATCAAACCAATCAAACCTATGTACAATACAGTCAGGGTTTCCCTATTTATCGAGAAATCATCTACTACCACTACGATGAAATCGTCATGGTCTCTATCAATCCCAATGGCAGCATTGATTGGCGGCAAATTATTCCTAAAAAACAAACCAGCGTTACTCCTAGCCCCTATTTTTCGTATGTAACCTTTGCTGCAGGGCCCAATGTGCACATCATTTTTAATGAAGAAGGGCGCAGCAAAACCAACGTTATGATGTACAGCATAAGTCATACCGGCATGGTAAATCCCAGGACACTTCTCAATGCCGATGCCTCCGATGCTATGATTGTACCAGCGGATGCGCGCATCATTTCTCCGACAACCATCTTAATTCCCGCCAACAAACGTAAAAAGAAAGGTGTTTTTCGACTTACCTTTGCCGACTGATGATTGCTGCACTTTTTCAGTCTAACCGCCTGCTCTTGGCCTATGCTGCAGGTCTGGCACTCACTTTAGCCATATTGGCCATGCATTTTTTAGGGATAAGCCCCTTGACGCCTCCTCTTGGCTCGCAATGGCTCATGGAACTCCTGTTGCAATTACCGTTATGGGCACTTTATATCCTTAATCTCATCAGCATCATGGGTTCTGCCGTTGTTTTCAACCAATTAATCATTGGCGAAAAAGTGAGTCGCGAATACAACAGCCTCTTTTTTTTCGCCTACTTGCTTGCGGCCTTCAGCTATTGGCCTTGGACCGAAATACAACCTGCCCTTTACACTTCCTTTCTTTTTTTATTCATCATCCGCAACATGATGATTGCAGGCAACTCTCGCAAACAGTTGAGCCTAGTGTTTGATGCAGGCTGGCTGGGGGGGCTCTCGTTTTTACTTTACCAACCAGCCTGGGTGCTGTTACCAGTAAGTTTATTGAGCATTGCCTTAGGAGGCATCTTCAGATTTAAAGCCTTGATTCTTTGGTTCTTTGGATACATCACCCCTTTGTATTTACTGGCAGCCTTGGCCTATTTAAGCAATCAAACCGACCTGCTTGCACCGCTTTTTTACGTGGATACCATAGACTTCGCCTCTGTTCATTTTTTAAGTACTGGCGATAAAACTTTGCTTGCGTTTGGGATGACTATTTTTGCGATGGGAGTGGCCATCAGCTTTACAGGAGGAAATCTCAAAACCAACGCCCTGCGCAATGCCCAACGGATATTTTTCATTTTGTTGATTTGTGGGATTTTAAGTGTCTTTTTTTTACCAGGCGATGGCTGGCAAAATGCAAGCATCTACATTCCGGTAGCGGCCTTTTACATGGGTAGGTTTTTGGAAGCCATCCAAAAAAATTGGCTGTTCAATTTATTAATCCTAAGCTGGTTGGGCTTGCTCTTGTGGAGCAGCGGTATTTTCTAAAAATTGCCGCAATTTTTCCGAACTTTGCAGCTTCTAAAGAAATCATATGAAAATCGGAGTTGTCATTTTCCCTGGTTCTAATTGCGATCGCGATACCCTGCATGTTTTTGGTGAAGTTTTGGGCCAGCAAGTGGTGCCACTTTTTCACAAAGAAACCGATATGCAAGGGGTAGATATGGTGGTTTTGCCTGGTGGATTTTCGTATGGCGACTACCTGCGCTCAGGCGCCATTGCCCGCTTTTCGCCTATCATGGAACAAGTTATTGCCCACGCCAACCGTGGGGGTTATTTGATGGGCATTTGTAATGGATTTCAGATTTTAACGGAGGCCAAATTGGTGCCCGGCACGCTTTTGCACAACGAAAGCCGCAAATTCATTTGTAAAAACGTGTTTTTGAAGCCGCAAACTACCAATACCTTGCTTACCCAGGGCCTGAGTACGAGCGACGTGCTGCAAGTGCCCATTGCGCATGGAGAAGGTAATTATTACATCGATGCCGATGGCTTGAAGGCGCTTAACGACAACGACCAAGTGCTGTTTCGTTATTGCGATGCTGCTGGCAACATCACCGCCGAAAGTAATCCGAATGGGGCGCTCGACAACATTGCCGGCGTTACCAACAAAGGCCGCAATGTATTTGGCATGATGCCGCATCCGGAGCGAGCTGCTGAAGACATCCTGAGCAATACCGACGGTTTGCGCATTTTAGAAAGTCTGTTGAGCTTGGTGAAGTAGGCTTTCGGCTCCGTTTCAATTGAACGGAAATTCCCTTTTTTCGTACAGTTTACAATCCGGCCAATAATTGGCGGGCGGCGGCGTACGGACTAATTAGTCCTGCTGTAACCGATTTTTCGAGCGCACGAAGCTGCTTTTGCTGCTCGGGGCGACCCAACAATTGCTGCTCGAGCCGCTGTCGGGTGTATTCGTGGAAATGCTGCAGGCGCTGCTCGGCTCTTTTATGGTCGCGGTAACCGTTAGGAACGCATAAATCAAAGTAGGAAGTCACACTTTTCCAGATTTCTTCAATCCCGCTGCCTTCAAGCGCTGAGCACAATTGCACCAAGGGCGTCCACTGACCGGGATGCGGCGGAAAGAGATGCAGTGCATTGCGGTAATTCACAGCTGCGCGTTTGGCAGCCTGCAGGTTGTCGCCCTCGGCTTTGTTTATCACCAACAAATCGGCCATCTCCATGATGCCGCGCTTGATGCCCTGTAATTCGTCTCCCGCCCCGCTGAGCATGAGGAGCATGAAAAAATCAACCAAGCCAGCTACGGCAATTTCGCTTTGCCCCACCCCCACGGTTTCTATGAGGATGATGTTGTAGCCCGCGGCTTCGCACAGCACCATGGCTTCCCAGGTGGCACGAGCCACGCCGCCGAGGGCGGTGCCGGCCGCGGTGGGACGAATAAAGGCCTGCGGGTCATACGCCAGCCTTTCCATGCGGGTTTTGTCGCCCAAAATGCTGCCGCCGGTGCGGGCACTGCTGGGGTCAACGGCCAACACCGCTACTTTGTGCCCGGCCGAGGTAAGCAGGGTGCCCAAAGCATCTATAAAAGTACTCTTACCCACACCCGGTACACCGGTAATGCCAATGCGCAAGGCCTGACCAGTATGCGGCAGCACGGCATCGAGCAGGGCAGCCGCCAAAGGCTGGTGTGCCTCTGCCTGACTTTCTACCAAGGTAATGGCGCGCGCCAAGGCAGCACGATCGCCGGCCAAAATGCCAGCTGTAAGTTGCGCTATGTCGGGAAGCGGTCGCAATTAGCGGCTGAGCTTGTTTAAAATATCGAGGGCAGCTTTGGCAATGACGGTGCCGGGGCCAAAAATGCCAGCTACCCCCGCCTGGTACAAAAAGTCGTAGTCGGGTTGCGGAATCACCCCGCCGGCCACCACCAAAATATCGGGGCGGCCTTGCTTGGCGAGCTCAGCGATGAGTTGCGGCACCAGGGTTTTGTGGCCGGCTGCCAGCGAAGAAGCCCCCACCACGTGTACATCGTTTTCGATGGCCTGACGGGCGGTTTCAGCTGGGGTTTGGAAAAGCGGACCGATGTCGACGTCAAAACCCAGGTCGGCAAAGCTGGTGGCAATTACCTTGGCGCCACGATCGTGCCCATCCTGGCCCATTTTGGCCACCATGATGCGTGGGCGACGGCCTTCCGCAGCTGCAAAAGCTTCTACCGCCTCTCGGGCCGATTTAAAATCTTCGTCTTGCATAATTTCTTTGGCATACACCCCACTGATGGAGCGAATGGTGGCTTGGTAGCGTCCGTACACCTTTTCCAAAGCGTCGGAAATCTCCCCTAAGGTAGCACGATTTTGGGCTGCCACCACCGCCAACTCGAGCAAATTACCAGCTTCTCCCGCTGCACAGCGGGTGAGCGCGTCGAGGGAGGCAGTAACGGCGGCTTGATCGCGGCCGGCTTTCACGGCTGCTAATCGTTCGAGCTGCGAGGCCCGTACTTTGGTGTTGTCGATGTCGCGGAGCTCGATGTTGGCCGGGCGCCCTGTGTTGAAGCGGTTTACGCCTACAATGATGTCTTTGGCGGCATCAATGCGGGCCTGCTTGCGGGCGGCGGCTTCCTCAATGCGCATCTTGGGCAAACCGGTTTCAATGGCCTTGGCCATCCCCCCCAGCTGCTCCACTTCCTGAATGTGCGCCCAGGCTTTGTCGACCAGCTCAGCAGTGAGTTTTTCTACATAATAAGAGCCTCCCCACGGATCAACCACCTTGGTGATGTTGGTTTCGTCCTGCAAATACAACTGGGTGTTGCGGGCAATGCGGGCCGAAAAATCGGTAGGCAGGGCAATGGCTTCGTCGAGGGCGTTGGTGTGCAAGCTCTGGGTATGTCCCAAAGCAGCAGCCAGGGCCTCCACGCAGGTTCGGGCCACGTTGTTAAAAGGATCTTGCTCGGTTAAACTCCAGCCCGAAGTTTGGCAATGGGTGCGCAGCGCCATCGATTTGGCCAATTGCGGCTCAAACTGCTGTACGAGCTTGGCCCACAGCAGTCTACCCGCACGTAACTTGGCAATTTCCATAAAATGATTCATGCCGATGGCCCAGAAAAAGCTCAATCGGGGTGCAAATTCATCGATTTTAAGGCCGGCAGCTAGACCAGTGCGGATGTATTCGAGTCCGTCGCTGAGGGTGTAGGCGAGCTCCAAATCGGCGGGAGCACCTGCTTCGTGCATGTGGTAACCACTGATGCTGATGCTGTTGAAGCGGGGCATTTTGCGGGAAGTGTAAGCGAAAATATCGGCAATGATGCGCATGCTGTGCGCCGGCGGATAAATGTAGGTGTTGCGCACCATGAACTCCTTGAGGATGTCGTTTTGGATGGTGCCACTAAGCTGCTCCACAGACACGCCTTGCTCGAGACCGGCGGCAATGTAGAAGGCCATGACGGGCAAAACGGCCCCGTTCATGGTCATGCTCACACTCATTTCTTGGAGGGGAATTTGGTCGAAGAGGATTTTCATGTCCTCTACCGAATCGATGGCCACGCCAGCCTTGCCCACATCGCCTTCCACACGGGGATGATCGGAGTCGTAGCCGCGGTGGGTCGCCAAATCGAAGGCCACCGACAAGCCTTTTTGTCCTGCTGCGAGGTTGCGGCGGTAAAAGGCGTTCGACTCTTCGGCGGTACTAAAGCCCGCGTACTGGCGGATGGTCCAGGGCCGCTGGGTGTACATGCTGGCGTAGGGACCGCGTAAAAAAGGCGCTTTTCCTGCACCAAAGCCCATGTGCGGGAGCTCGGCGAGGTCGGCAGCGGTGTACACCGACTTCAACTCCAACTGCTCTGAGGTGGTCCAGCTGCCCTGCTTGGCTTCTTCAAAAAACTCGTTGCGCGCTTCCGCGGCAAAGCTTAGTTGACTGTAATCGGGTCTTTTCATAACGGCAGCAATTGTGCGTGAAGGGCTTGCAAAGTAGCGAGTAAAGGGGCCCGTAAATGAATAAAATGATGGAATCCAGCAGCTTGAAAATCGGCTTCTGCTTCGCCTGGAGCGCCTGCTAAAATGAGCTGGGTACGGCCTCCAAAGGCTTTTCCGAGTGCTTGAACGGCTTCTGGCCAGCTGGCATCGTCGCTGCAAAGCACAATGGCATCGGCTTGGGCGGCTTGGGCGGCTTTGATGGCGGCAGACAAATCGTCAAAACCGTTGTTCGTAAGTAGCTCGTAGCCTGCACAACCCAAAAAGTTGATGCTGAAATTGAGTCGGGCCATGCGCATGGCCACATCCCCAACCGGCAATAAAAATATGCGCGGCTTGTGCGCGGCTTGCGCCACAGCAAAACGGAGCGCATCGAAGTCGTTGTGCACGGCTTGTGGCGACCAATCGGCTAAATTGTCTTGCGCATTGGGATATTGATTTACCCCAACCCGCACCTGCTTGCGGTTGGCTAGGGCCTGTGCGCGTTGGGCGGTGCCGTTTTGCAGCAATTGGTCGAGGGCGCCGCTTTGTTGCCAGGTCGTCCAGCCTCCGGCGGCTTCAATGGACTGGAAAAGCTGCCAGCTTTTGCTGCCGATTTGATCGGTGAGCTGCTCGAGGAAGTAGGAGCCCGCAGCAGGATCTACCACCTCATCGAGATGTGCTTCGTGCTTCAGCAGCAATTGTATCTGGAGGGATAATTCAAGTGAAAAATCGTCCTGACTGCCCAAGGATTGGTCGAAGGAAGGCAAGCAAAGCGATTGCACGCCTGCAATGACCGCCGACATGCCCATGGTGGTGAGGCGCAGGAGGTTGGTATGTTTATCGAGACTGTACAAGACCTGACTGCCTCCAGTGAGGTGCAAAGTGGTAGCACTCGAACAGCTGTGTTTGGGCGCATAGGGCTTCACTACCTGCGCCCAAGCCTGTCGAAAGGCGCGGATGCGGGCCATTTCCCCAAAATAATCGGTATCTAAACCCAATTCGAACTGCAGCAAAGGGGCTGCCTCGTCTACTTGGAGTCCGGCCGCCACCAAGGCATGCAAAACCTCATGTCCAGCCGCCAAGGCCAAAGCCGTTTCCTCTACTAAGCCTGCTCCTTGCACACGTGCGGGTGCCAAACGAATAATAAAGGGCGATACAGCAGGCAGTTGTTGGCGATAAAAATCGGCGATGCTGCGGAAGGCTGTGCTTTCGGGAAGTTGGTCGGGGTTGTAGGCCAGGCCGGCTTTGAGGGCGAACGGACTAATGCCCAAGCTTTTGGCCCAGTGTAGGAGCCATTGTCCCACTTCCAAAGCCGGTAAGTTGCGAAACACCAAGGCTACATATTGCGGCAAAATATCAGCCACCAGGAGATTAAAAGCTGCTTCGTTAGGCACAGGACCATCAAAAATCAAGGCATCAGCCCCGTGATTGAGGGCATGCAGGGCTTGTCGATTGCCCCCTTTTACCTCCGAAAAGCTAATCAAGGCAGCGCTGCTCCAAGCGTTGTTTAAAATACGCAACCCCCTGCGGTACGGAAATTCGCCAGGTAAATAAGTCGTGCTGTTAGCAGGCAATTCGGCGGCGGTGCTGAAGGGAGCCAGTTCCAACCCGTCTGAGGTGCGGTGCCGGAGTTTGTCGAGCGGCGCCCCTTTCAATTCTTTGCTTACGACTTGCTCCCAATCGCTTAGCGACTGCGGTTCAAAGCCTTCCCAAAATGTTGCATTGGCCATAGGTGGTGGGGTAAGGTGATTAGCGTTGCGAATTTAAGGCTTTTGGCGCTTAGTCTCACAATTTTAGAGTGCTTTATCCAGAAAGAAATCTGCAACGCTACTCATTCTAACGAATGATCACTTACCAAACCCTCCCACTCATTCTCCGAACAACTTCTTGAATAAATTCTTGCGCTTTTCTTTGCGTTCGGCCTTTTTCTGCTCCTTTTCAGCGGCTTTCTCAGTTTTTCTTCCAGGCTTAGGCTTGAAGATGTCTAAGAACTCATCTACCAAAGTGGGCTCGCGGTAATCTTTACACAGCGGCAAGGCATAACTGTTGGCAAAAGGCGCAAAAAACTGACTCCGCATGCTGCTGTTGGCTTGCACCACCGCCATGGTATGGCCAAAAAGCGGGAGCGCGAGGGCACTGCCCGTGCCATAAGCACCGCTGTTAAAATGGATGGTGGGCTTGGCTGCACCAACTCTACTTACCAGCACCAAGGCAGGCGAATAACCCGCAAACCAAGCATCTGCATAATCCTGCGAGCTGCCTGTTTTGCCAGCTAAGGCTTGTCGGATGCCAAATTTGCCCCGCAACGAAGCAGCTGTACCCGAATCTACCACCTGTTGCAGCATGGCATTGAGGTAGTCGGTGGTTTGAAGCGATAAAACGCGCTCTCCCATATGGCCCCGGTGGCGATACAGCTCCTCGCCTTGCGCGCTTTCAATGCTTTCGATGGTGTAAGGCGTGATTTTTTGTCCACCATTGGCCAGCGCTGCATAAAACTGCGCCAGTTCGTATACGCTGCCTTCGCCGGCGCCCAGGGCTACGGCAGGACCGTCGGGCAGGTCGCGCGCAAAGCCAAACGATTTCCAAACTTGATTCAAAGCCCCATAACCCAACTGCTGATACAATTGCACGCTGGGCAAGTTCAACGATTTGCGCAATACCGCCGCAAAGCTGTATTCGCCGCCCGATTGGCCGTCGTAATTGGCAGGCTTCCAGTCTTCGTACGACTTCAAATCGGCCGCATTGTTACTCAGCCAGTGGCAGGGCTCAAAGCCGTTTTCGAGCGCGGCTGCAAACAAAATCGGCTTAAAAGTAGAGGCGAGTTGTCGCCGCGCCAACACCTGATCGAAAGGCTGGGTGCGAAAATCGATGCCCCCCGACCACAACCGAATAGCACCCGTGCGTGGATCCAAGGCCAGCATGCCTGCATGCAGCAGCTGCAGACTGTGCTTGGCACTGTCGAGGGCTGTGATTTCCGGACTTTTCACCCCCTCCCAAGTAAAAATGGTGCGCGGCGCCTTCTGGTCTCCTGTAACACCTGCTCTTTTCAGCTCCTGAACTGCATATTTATGCAGATTTCGAGCCGATGCTCCACTGCGGTATTGCTGATTCAACAGCTCCTGCATGCGCTGGAGGTGCTTTTTCTGGGCTACCAAAGCGGCTTGCTGCAAGCCTGCATGTAGACTCGTGCGGATGCGAAGTCCATCCCGCTCCAGCTGCCAATCGCTGCCCGTGGCGGCATTGATCGAATCTAAGAGCCGATTGGCCTCTTGTTTTACCAACACCAAAAAATACGCGGCAGGACCATCGGTTTCGGGGTGGGTATAGCTCAAACCTATAGGCTGCTCACTCGCTTTCATGCGCGCCTCGGCCGTCAAGTAGCCCGCCTTTTCCATTTGCCGCAATACTACATTGCGCCTATCAAGGGCTTTTTCGGGATATAAACGGGGATTGTATGCCGTATTGGCCTTGAGTAAACCAACCAAGGTGGCGGCTTGCACCACGTTAAGTTTGCTGGCACCCTGACCAAAAAACCGCATGGCCGCGGCTTCCACACCATATACATCTTCTCCAAAAGGCACGGTATTGAGGTAGAGTTCCAGCAAAGCTTCCTTGCTATACACTTCCTCAAGTCGCCGCGCAATGATGATTTCGCGGATTTTGGCCACAGGCATCGACAAACGACCGTAACTTTTGCGGCCGTATAAATTTTTAGCCAGCTGCTGCGAGAGCGTGCTGCCACCCCCAGCCGACTTATCACCAAGTAAAACCGATTTAAAAAGCACCCGCAAAGTAGCCCGCACATCTACCCCCTCATGTTCAAAAAAACGGGCATCTTCGGTAGCTACCAGGGCCTGCACCAACACCTCTGGGAAGTCTTCAAAAGCAATATTGGTGCGATTTTGAGCGAAAAACTTGCCAATCAAGCGCGCATCCGTACTGTACACCAAACTGGCTTGCTGTTGCCGAATGTTGGCCAACTCCTCTTGTGATGGTAGCGCACCAAATAATCCCCCGTACACCGCTGCCAAAAAGGCCAGCGGTAACAAGATGAGGGCAACAACTATGTAAACAATTAGTCTTCTCAAAACAAGCGTCCATCCATTTAATGGATTGTTAGCATCCCATTCATTATAATCTTATCAGCCATTCACTCTAGACCAAACCAATACTCCATGCAAACTTAAAACAACAAGATGCTTACCCAAAGAAAAATGAAGTGAAACTGTTTTCCGCATAAATGTCTCGTCTGCAATATCAGTTCTTTTTTCAAAAAAAATGCGCTCGCAAATACCTCAGCTGATTCTGGCAGCCAAAAAAATTGTGTGCAATTTTCAAAATAGCCCGAGAGATTCATGCCTCCTCTCTTTTCTGATTCTCCCACAACTCCACCAATTCATGTAATTTTGCTTGCAATAGCTTTTTATCGGGCATGGCCATTTGGTATTGACTCACCAATGCCGGCGAAAGGTTTCGGCTGAGAGCATATTCAACCACTTCACTGTCTTTGCCCTTGCAAAGTAAAATACCGATGCTGGGATTTTCATGTGCTTTCTTTACATCCCTATCGAGTGCTTCGAGATAAAAATTCAATTGGCCCAAGTGCTCAGGTGCAAAATCAACAGTTTTGAGTTCAAATGCAACCAAGCATTGCAACTGTCTGTGGTAAAACAGCAAGTCAATGAAAAAATCCTTGTTGCCAACTTGCAAGCGGTACTCTTGACCTACAAAAAGGAAATCTTTGCCTAATTCGAGCAAAAAGGATTTCAACTTTTGGATGAGCCCTTTTTGCAATTCATTTTCGGTAAAGGAATCAGGCAAGTTCAAAAATTCAAAAATATATACGTCTTTGAAATGGGGCTTTATGTTGTCCAAAGGCGATAAACTTTTCGGAAGTTCATTTTTTTGAGATAACAAGGTCCTTTCAAAAACAGCTGCTGAAATTTGTCGGTCGAGTTCTTTTACTGTGTAATTCTCCTTTTTAGTTAGGTACAAATAAAAGAAACGCTCTTCCTCTGATTTGCAACGGCTCAGCAAAGTAAGATGTTGGGTCCAACCAATTTCAGTAAGTACAGAGTTCCGTATATCCCACACTGCAAATTGTGTCATTGCCAATGACACAGTTATATCTATTTCATTTTCAGCTCCTTGCAATTGTGTCCGAGTCGATGACACAATTTCGGCATCTTTGTAGGATTCGAAAAATTGGCGCATGCGATATAAGCCTCTTCTATTGAAACCTTTTAGTTCAGGATGCTCTTTTTGAATGAAATTCGCCAATTCATCCACGGTTTTATCGCCCCATTGTGCTGCATTTACTTGAAGTGCAATGTAGTATCCCACATTCCAATAAAGGTTAATCAGCTCTTTGTTTACAGCCCGATAAGCGGAAGCTTATGCCGAACGGATAAGCGAAACAATTTCAAAAAAACGGTTATCCATGTTTCAAATCATTTAAAAGCTTTAATGGAGCTAGAAAAGTTTTTCTCGGGTTTCACATACTCACCCGCAAGTTAGCAAGTAAATTTTTGGGCTGATTATTCCCAAAGTCGGATTCGGCCTTTATACCACTTCAACATTAGTTATGTAAAAATATTTGACCCAATCTACCCATTGGAGCTATGGGTGTTTTTACTTTTGGCGTAAACAGAATTTTCAAGCCTTATTCATGGAGACTTAAGGCTCAACTTCGCCTACCACCTTCCTGCTCAAAACAATTTTTCCAACCAATTGCCTACGGCATAGCTCACAATGGCTGCTGCGGCACCTAAGGCGAGGGTTTCTAACATGCCCTTCCACTTGCTGGTTTGGGTAATGAAGGTCTTCATCCAGCCAACAAAAAGAAAGGCGATGCCAGTCATGATGGATGAAACGGAAAATAAATCGTAGCTAATTGGACTGAAATAGTCGTAAACATATACCAGCAGCGGAATCAGGCCGACGGTGATGAACGACAAAAAGGTAACGGCGCCCATGGCCAAGGGAGAGCGCGACTCCTCCATCATTTCCAGTTCTTCCTTCATCATCACATCTACCCAGCGGTCTTTATCGGCGGTGATGGTGGCCACTACCTGCTCGAGCAGCTCTCCTTCGAAGCCTTTGCCGCGGTAAATCTCCCGGATTTCTTCCTTTTCCTTCTCGGGAAGATGCTCTACCTCCCAGTATTCCACCTTTTTGTGTTTGTCGTAGTTCTGTTGCTCGGTTTGTTTACTGAGATAGGCGCCCACCGCCATGGCAAAACCATCGGCCAGCAGGTTGGCAAAGCCCAAAATAATCACCACAGTGGAATTCAAGCCCGCTCCCGCTGCACCCGCCACCACCGCAAAAGTGGTCACGCTGCCGTCGATGCCGCCGTACACAAACTCGCCGAGGTAATCGCTGAATTTGGTAAGAAAGCCTTTGTCTTGCTCATGTAATTTATGTTCGTGATGCTTGGCCATGTGTAGAGATTGTTGCAAATATAGGAGTTGCGACTGGTTATCGGATTAGTGCTCGGCGCCTTCTTCTGCAAAACGCGCCTGCCAGGCCGCTTCGAGGCGGTAGGCACCAGTGGTGGCCCAAAGACTTCCTGCCGATACTTCCTGTTGTAGCGCTACATAGCCTTTTTGACTGCCTGCTGTGGCCATCGGCACACGCTCAAACAAGCCGGGCGCCAAGTAACGGAAGGCTACAAAACCAGCACCAATGCGGATGAGGGCCGCTTCGGGCAGCGACAAAACCGCTTCGCCACCGAGCAAAAGTTGGGCGGTGACAAACAAACCGGGGCGCAGCAAGGGGTCGTCTTCCTGATCGATATGACCATGCACATTGATGGTGCGTTTGTCGGGATCAAGGGTTTGCGCAATCAAAAACACATCGCCGGTATACACTTTGCCAGGCACATTGGTGAGCTGAAATTGCAGTTTTTGTCCGTTTTTCACAGCGCCCAAATCGCGCTCGTACAATTCGAGCTCTACATGGAGGTGCTCTTTATTGAGCAGTCCAATGAGCGGCTTGTCGGCGCCCACAAATTGTCCGAGCTGCGCCTCTACCGAAGTAATGTAGCCATCGTAAGGGGCTAGCAGCTGCAAACTAGACTGCAAATTGGTGGCTTGCAGCTGGGCGGGGGCAATGCCGAGGCGCTGCACCTGGGCTTTGAGCGAAGCTGTAAGGGCTTGGGCGGAGGACAAATCGGCTCTTGACTTGTCGAGTTGCTTGGCTGCCGTGGCCTGGTCGCGTGCCAGCTCTTCTTGCCTGGCAAAATCGCGCTCTAAAAAGCTCAGCTGGGCCTTGGCATCGAGGTAACGGCGCTGGATTTCGAGTATTTCGGGATGTTCGAGCACGGCCAGCACCTGGCCTTTACGCACCACTTGTCCCACTTTTACCCGCAAATCTTGTACATAGGCTGCCACAGGTGGATGCATCAGCGAGCGGTTTTGCGGCGGAACATCGATGATGCCGTTGACCTCGATGCTGCCTCCTATTTTCCGCAGCTGCGCGCTGTCGAGTTGCAGCTCAAACTGTTCGAGCTGCGCCTCGCTGAGTTGTACTTGGTTTTCGGGTAAGTCAGACTTCTCTGTTTCGTGATCAGGGTCGGCAGCCGGACCACAAGCGGTCAACAGCAGTAGCAAGCATAACCCTTTATACATTTTAGTAGCCATAAGCATTGTTCATTTCGGCCCATTTGTTAGCGGCCAGTTGAAAACTAAATTCGTGTTGCAGGCGCTCGAGGCGGACGTTCAAAACCGCATCTAAGCCTTGCAGATATTCAAAATATTCGATCTCCCCCTGTTCAAACAGGCGATTGGCCTGCGATAAAATGGTGGTGGCACGCGGTAAAGCTACCTCCTGGTAGAAGCTGAGGCGCTCTTGCTGCAGTTGCAACTCTATCTCGGCCTGACTTTGGTCGTATTGAAACCTCAGCATGCCCGCTTCATTGGCAATTTGTGCGCCTTGGGCTTGAAAGCGACTGGCTTTATGCGCCGCCCGCCTGTCGAAAAAAGCCAGTGGCAACCCCACTGTTAGCTGGTAGCCTTGAAAGCCGGCCACCTGCTCAAGCGACTGGTTGAAATAACCCAGTCCTAAGCTCGGTCCATATGCCGCTGCCGCCACCCGCTGTTGCTGACGTGCCAAACCTGCCTGTGCTTCGAGCAAGCGCAGGCTAGGGTGTTTTTTGCTGGGAAGTTGGGGTAAATCGCTGCTACCACCAGGCCAAAGGGCCAGCGTAGGCAGACTGTCGAGTTGCAGCAAAGCCGCCAAAACCCGCAAAGCAGCAGCTTTTTCTATGCCCAACTGGCGCAATTGCCAACGCAGGTTGTCGTAACGCTGCTCTCCCAAGGCCTTGGCCAATAAATTGATGTTGCCAGTTCGGTAACGGCTTTGTAAAATGGTGTCGAAACGGGCATAGTGCGCCAATTGCTCGGTTAACAAGCGCTCGCGTTCTTCCAAAAAAGCTGCTTGCAACCAGGCGTCCCGCACTTCGCGCAGCACTTGGTTTTGACGGGCTGCGAGGCGATTGCGCTCCAAATCGACCGCCATTTTGCGGTATTTGTAATTGCTCAGCATTTCCAAAGGCGCCCCCAAAGGCTGCACTACGTTAAAATTGCCGTCAATAAGCAAGTAGTTGATTTGTCCGCGTTGATAGCTCAGCTCCGTTTCACCCAAAACAAAAGCACCTGCCACTTGGGCACGAGCAGCCTCTAGCTGTAATTGTGCTTGTTGCAGCTCGGGATGTTTTTGGAGGGCGCGACCCATGGCATCTTCCAGACTGAGGGGGGCTTGTGCCGATGCCAAAGCCGGCCAAAATCCCACTAAAAACAGCAAGCCAACCAATCCCTTCGGCTTCATCTTCTTAAAAAAGCCTTCTTCTATCAACAAATACAAGGCAGGTAATACGAGTAGGGTAAGAAAAGTGGCTGTAATCAAGCCGCCAATCACCACCGTAGCCAAGGGGCGCTGCACCTCTCCCCCTGCCGAACTGCTGAGGGCCATCGGCAAAAAGCCGAGCGAAGCTACTGCCGCGGTCATCAACACCGGACGCAGTCGCACCTTGGTGCCTTCTCTGATGCGTGCTCTAACATCCAACATACCTTCTTTTTTTAATGCGTTAAACTGGGCAATGAGCACAATGCCATTGAGCACCGCTACCCCAAAAAGCGCAATGAAGCCTACGCCTGCACTGATGCTAAAGGGCAAATCGCGGAGCCAAAGGGCCAAAATGCCGCCGATGGCCGACATCGGAATGGCGCTGAATATGAGCAAAGCCTGCACCCAGCTGCCGAAGGTAAAGTACAGCAGTACTAAAATGAGGAAAAGCGCCACCGGCACGGCAATGCTGAGGCGGGCGCTGGCGGCTTGGAGGTTCTCGAACTGACCGCCGTAATGGTAAAAGTAGCCTTCGGGCAGCCGCACTTCGGCCTCGAGTCTTGCCCGAATATCGTCGACCACGCTTTGCATATCGCGGTTACGCACATTGATAAGCACGTTCACATAGCGTTTGGTGCTTTCGCGGTTGATGAGCATCGGCCCTTCTTCCATGCTGATGTTGGCCACGGCACGAATGGGCACCAGACTGCCATTGGCGGTACGAACCGGTAAATTACCGATGCGGTCGAGCTCGTTGCGCTTGGCTTGTTGCAGTCGAACCACCAAATCGTATCGGGCGTCGCCTTCGTAAACGGTTCCCGCCATGCCACCTGCATAGGCAATTTGCAATTGTTGGTTCAGCTGCTCAATGCTCAAGCCGTAGCTGGCCATTTTGGCCCGGTCCCAGCGCACCATCAGCTGCGGCAAGCCCTCGGTTGCCTGCACCAGTACATCGCCTGCGCCCGGTACCTGCTGCACCACCGCGGCCACACGCTCGGCCTGATTGGCCAGCACTTCCAAATCTTCCCCATAAATCTGCACGGCAATATCACTTTTTACCCCCGTGAGCAATTCGTTAAACCGCAGTTGGATAGGTTGGGTAAACTCGAAACTCACCCCGGGCAACACTTCGAGCGCTTCTTTCATGAGCGAAGCGAGCTCGTCGCGGTTGTTGGCCGATACCCACTCATTTTTGGGTTTAAGCAAAATCATGATGTCGGCATCCTCCACAGCCATGGGGTCGGTGGGAATTTCGGCGGTGCCTATTTTACTCACTACCGACTTCACTTCGGGGAAATTGGCCAGCAAAATGGTCTCGGCACGGGTGCTCATGGCCTTGCTTTCTTCGAGGGAACTGCCTGGCGTTACGGCCATCTGCATGGCCAAATCGCCTTCCTCGAGGTTAGGAATAAATACGGCGCCCAAACGTGTAAAGAGCAATAAGCTGCCCATAAATACCAGCACAGCACTGGCCACTACCCTGCGTGGATGTGCCAAGGCGAGTCGGTTCACCGGTGCATACCAACGCTGGAAAATTGCCATGAGCTTGTCGCTAAAATTGGGCTTGTCTTGGCGCGAGCGGCTCAAAAACAGCGCACTCATCATGGGCACATAGGTCAGCGACAAAATCAAGGCCCCCAGAATGGCAAAGCTCACGGTCATGGCCATGGGCTTAAACATCTTGCCTTCTACCCCCACCAAAGCAAGGATTGGCAGATACACAATCAAGATGATGATTTCGCCAAAGGCCGCTGAGCTGCGGATTTTGACCGAAGCATCGAGCACCAAGCCGTCCATCTCCTGCCGCGTGAGTTTGCGGTCGCTGTGGCGCAAGTGCAGGCGATGCACAATGCTCTCTACAATGATCACCGCTCCATCTACAATCAACCCAAAATCGATGGCGCCTAGGCTCATTAAATTGGCCGATACTCCAAATACGCGCATCATGCTCAAGGCAAACAGCATGGCCAGGGGAATCACCGAGGCCACTACCAAACCCGCGCGCAGATTACCCATTAACAGGATCAGGATAAAAATCACAATCAGTCCGCCTTCAATGAGGTTGGTGCTTACCGTGCCAATGACCTTGCCCACGAGGTCGGAGCGGTCTAAAAACGGCACCAGGGTAACGCCTTCGGGCAACGACTGCTGGATTTCAACCACCCGTGCATGCACAGCCTTCATGGTTTCGCTGGCGTTGGCGCCTTTCAGCATCAACACAATACCACCTACGGCCTCGCCTTTGCCATCTTTGGTCATGGCCCCATAACGGATGGCTTGTCCAAAGCCCACCTCAGCCACCTGCCGCAGCTTAATTGGCAGTCCCTCCCGGAAACCCACCACCACTTCCTTCAGTTCGTCAGGATGTTTGAGCAAGCCTTCGGAGCGGATGTAATACGCACTTGGTCCTTTTTCAATGTAGCTACCACCTGCATTGGCATTGCTTTGCTGCACCGCCACGAACACATCCTGCACGGTGAGATTAAAGCTGCGCAATTGCTCGGCATCCACCGCCACTTCGTATTGTTTAAGATAGCCGCCAAAGCTGCTCACATCCACCACGCCGGGTACCCCAGCCATGCGGCGTTTAACCTGCCAATCTTGTATGGAACGCAGCGCCATGGGGTCGTATTTGCCTTCATAGCCGGGTTGTACTTCGAGGGTGTATTGGTAAATTTCACCCAATCCAGTGGTAATGGGCATCATGTAGGGCAAGCCTACTTTGGCATCCATCTCCCCTTGCAAGATGGCCAACTTCTCGCCCACCAACTGCCGGGTTTCGAGGGTAGGAACGTTTTCTTCAAAAATGATGGTCACCACACTCAAGCCATAGCGCGAAATGCTGCGCACCTTGCTCACGCCCGGCAAATTGGCCATGGCAATTTCAACGGGATAGGTAATGAAGCGCTCTACCTCCTGCGGGGCAAGGGCGGGCGATACCGTTACCACCTGCACTTGGTTGTTGGTGATGTCGGGCACCGCATCGAGCGGCAAATGGGCGGCGGAGTACACCCCCCAGGCGGCTAGCAAGGCCACCAAAAGTCCCACTACAAATTTGTTGTGGATGCTAAATTTGATGATTGAATCGATCATAAGCTTTATTACGCATAAAATCCAAAAGAGCTGGAAAGGCTGGCGAGCAGCCAGGAGGCCCGGAGGCGCTTAACAGCTGGGTGGACCGCGCAACTGGTGTGCGCGCGCAATAAAGTCGCAGGCGGTATGGAGCCTGACCGGTAAAAAAGGACGAGTTAATTCCACCGCTGGCACCGCTGGTAATACCAGTGCCATAAAAGGCGGCAAGGCCAATTGTTGCAAATCGGGCTGGAGTTCATTGCCCGACAGTTGGCGGTAGTGCTCGAGGTGCTCAGCACCTTGGTCGAGACTAAAAACCAAGCTCAGCCAACCTAATTGTGTACTTTGAGGCTCCCCAATGCTCACTTCTTCCACTGGTGCCTCGTGCAGATGGGGCACCAATTGGTGGCCGAGCAGCAGCAGCAGCGACAAAAGCAAAGGAAACACACGGAGCGTCTTTTTCACATCACGAAAGTAAGTAGTAAAGTTGAAAATACCTAAAGCCTCAGCAGGTTGTGCTGGCTAAAGACCTTATTTGCAATCTTGAATCGACTCTAAAAAATCGAGTGTCAAGCGCTTCATCGTATTTTTGGGAACAGCCACAATTTGTACAGGATGAGTAATAACGGAAGTGGTATTACAATTGGGACCTGGTTGCAGCATACGCGCACGCACCACCAACTCGCGCTTATTTTGAATTACTTTGGTAACGTGTAAACGGTGCCCGCCTGTCTTGCGAATACCACCATATACAACAATCAACGTATATTCAGCCAAATAAGGAGTTAAATCGGGATTTCCGATGCGTGGGGTTAACTGCAAATCTTCGAGCACCTTCCGTAATCGCTCCTCAGAATTAATCAAATAAGCATTAGGTCCTTGCTTCGGGTGAGCCCCATCGTAACGCACTTGGATGTTCTCAAAAATGATCATTTGCCCCTTTTGGGAAGCACATCCCAAGGAGGTAAAAACAATCAAAATCAAGAAGACGAAGTTTTTCACGCTGTAAATGTAGTAAATTAATAAGTTCCCGCTACATACTAAGAGAAAAAAACATCCTAACGGCAGGGTTTCGCAACTACTGGCATGTCAAGACTTACGTCTTTACCAGCTATTTTTTCAATAGCAATGAGTTGAACGGGGTACGTGATCATATCCCCCATCAGACAGCCTTCCCCGGGGGTATGTAGTTCCGCAAGCACTTGTAATTTGCCCTTGGTTAGCGTTACCGATTGCAAATCGACCTTGTATCCCGTGGTGCGCTGCATCCCTCCGTAGATCAAAACAAGACTGTTGTTTTGATAAAAAAAGCTGTAATCTACCTCGTTGATGGGCTGCATCTGCAATTCCTTCAATACCTCCTGCATCTCGTTATCATTGTTAATCACATAAATGTTAGCGCCTTTTTCATTGTACATAGACTGAAAATCGGAAGGCAGGTACTCAAAGGTGAGTAGCTTGGGCTTGTTAGAGGCACAGCCCATGAGTAAAGCCGTTGCAAACAGCAAGGCTGAAAAAAATTTAAGAAAATGTTTCATACATGAGGATTTAAACGCAACAACGGTTGCTAAACGAAAATGCGTAAAAATACTCAGACCACCAAGGCCGTTTTTAAGTCACTCAGCGACAAGGGCGGATGGCATTTACCAAATCAAGATTAAAATCGGTGCCGCCTACATGTTCAATGGCGATGAGTTGCATGGGGTAGGTAATCACCGCCGAGACCATACAATCAGACGCAGGTTGTAACAAGCGTGCGGTGATGGTCACCGACTGTTTTTTAACCTGCACGGCCTCTGCCCCAAACATAAAACCACTGCTTCGTTGCATGCCCGCATACAACAACACCACGGTATGCTGTGGAAAATAAAAGCTAAGGTCTGGCAGGCCTTCTGGCGCCTCCATCTTTAAAAACGTCATGGCCTTTTTTAGGTCATCCTCATTTTTAAGGATAAAAATTTTGGGGCCGTATTCTTGGTACGCAAACTGAAACTGCGTTGGTATCACTTCAAATTCAACGGCTTTAGGCTTAGTGCTTACACAAGCGCTAAACAACAAGCTCCCAATTATCAAATAGGCATATGGCCTAAAGCGCTGCAGTATATCCATGTGTAGGTAACACGAAATCAAATTTTCACGCTTTTTGAGCTTTAAACACTGATTTCTGTTTCCTAAAGAAAACAAGACCGACTTGTATTACAAAATTATCGAACTTTCTTGCAGATATTATAGAATGTATGCGGTACTATTTAAAGTCTTTGCCGCTTTAAGCCGGCTGTGACGCCAAAGTACGTTCGTACAAGGCCTCATATAGTGGAAGGATGTTATGAAGCTCAAACTGCTTGGCTTGCTGCAAGGCATTTTTACGGAAGAAAGCCAACCGGTCGTCGCTTCCCAGAATTTCGACACTGTAATCAATCATGGCTTGGATATCTCCGAAATTTGCCAAATAACCAGTCTCGCCATGTAGGTTAACCTCTGGCAAACCACCTGCATTGCTACTTACTACAGGTACCTGACAAGCAAAAGCCTCCAAAGCTGCCAAACCAAAACTTTCGGTTTCAGAAGGCATTAAAAATAAGTCGGAAATCGATAATATCTCTTCTATCGCTTCTTGCTTCCCCAGAAAACGAATTTCGTCACATAATCCAAGTTCGCGGCACTGTTGCTCTGCTTTTTGCCGCTCAGGGCCATCTCCCACCAACAACAATTTTGCAGGAAGTCGCTCTTGAATGCCTTTGAATATCTCAATCACATGGTCTACCCGCTTTACTTTGCGGAAATTCGAAACGTGCGTTACGATGCGCTCACCATTGGGAGCAATGGCCATTTTAAAATGGCTTTTTGACTTATGAAAAAAGCGATTGAGGTCGATAAAATTAGGAATGACCTCTATTTCGCGGTTTACGTGGAAGTGTTTGTAGGTATCGGCCTTTAGAAACTCAGATACTGCTGTCACTGCATCACTCTGGTTGATGGCGAAGCTCACCACTGGCTCATAGGTAGGATCTTTACCTACCAAGGTAACATCGGTACCATGTAAAGTGGTTACTACTGCTACTCGGATGCCTTGCGATGCCAAAATCTGCTGTGCCAAATTGGCCGCGGTAGCATGGGGAATGGCGTAGTGCACATGTAAAACATCGAGTTTTTCATACTTCACCACATCTACCAATTTTCCAGTAAGCGCCAACACATACGGCGAATGCTCAAAAAGTGGGTAATGTACCATGGCCACCTCGTGGTAAAAGATGTTCTCCATGAAAATATCGAGTCGCGCTGGCTGGGTGTAGCTGATAAAATGCACCTTATGACCTCTAGCCGCCAGTCCTTTACCCAATTCAGTGGCCACCACGCCACTACCCCCATAGGTGGGATAACATACAATTCCAATATTCATGTGTGTGCTAAGCTAAGAAATAGATAACACTGAAACATGAGAAAAGTGGCATTTCTAAAAAAATAAAACAGCCTCTTGTGGCGGCTTCCAAGGAAAATCAGAAAGTCTTTAGCCTTACCGCGCCAACCATGCCCTGACCCTAAGGGGTAACTATCGACTGCGAAATCGTCACATCCGATATCAAGTTTACTTTTGTAAGAATGCTGTTGGTGATCAAACAGTTTGTTTCAGCCTTTTCAAGTATCCTTTGTGCCCGTTCCACTTTGCTTTCGTCCATAATGATAAGTCGTGGACGAAGCACTACCTCTGTCATCATAAACTTACCCTCCACCTTGCTCAACACCCCTGTGGCATCACAGTCAAAACTTTCAAATTCGAGCTTCGAAAAGCCAGCAATGGCCAGGAAAGTGGTCATGAAGCAGCTCAGTACCGAAGCAGTGAAGAGGTGCTCGGGCGACCAAATACCAGGAACCCCGCCTTCAAACTCTGGAGGCGTTGCCACCGTGATTTTATCATTTAACTCAGCCGATTGTAGGCTGCCAATGCGGCCTTCTTGCCATTTCAATTGTACATGATAGTTGTGCATGGGATTGTTTTTAATATTTAGACACAAAGGTCTGTAATTAAATTGCCACACTTTGTTACTTATGTCACTTTGCCTGCCATCGTCATTTCAATATTCAAAGAGCAGTTCGAGAACGAAAAGCCAGCAAAGCATTCTATGTAGTGCAAAGGCATTATACGTAGAGGCATTGTCGCTTTCCAAGTCAAAAGCCGGTAACAAACGTTTAGCATACGTAAACAAACGTTTTCAAACGTTTTACTCCCGACTCTTTGGCGCATCTATGTGGAGTATTGTGGGATGGCACACCCCCATCCATCTGAACGCACCCTCATCAGTTTTGACTGGGCGTTGAAGCGTTTGCTTCGGAACAAAGCCAATTTTGTGATTCTGGAAGGCTTTTTAACCGAATTGTTACATCAAGACATTCAGATTGTAAATCTGTTGGAGTCGGAAGGCAATGCGGATGCCGAAGAACTGAAAATAAATCGTGTTGACCTGTTGTGCTTAAACCACTTGCAAGAGCTTGTGATTATTGAGGTACAGTACCACGACGAGGTTGACTACTTTCAGCGCATCTTATTTGGCGCCTCCAAGCTCATCACCGACTACCTCGAAAGGGGTGCCAAATATGGGGAAGTGCGCAAGGTATATTCGGTGCATATCCTTTACTTTGACCTGGGACAAGGCAGCGACTACGTATATCATGGTCAGCTCGCCTTTAGAGGCCAGCACAAGCATGACGTGCTCGCCTTGAGCAAGTTACAGCGCAAAAAATATGGAAAAATGCTCGCGGGAGAGCTGTTTCCGGAGTATTATTTACTAAAAATCAATAACTTTGATGAAGTAGCGCGCAATACGCTCGACGAGTGGATTTACTACCTCAAAACGAGCACCTTGCCCAAAACCTACCAGGCTAAGGGCCTTGCCGAAGTTGCTGAACAGTTAAAAATCGACGATATGTCACCCGAAACCAAAGCCAAATACCTCGAACTCATCAAAGGCACCAACATCACCGAGTCGATGATTGAGACTGCTTATGAAAACGGCGCCTTGGAGGGGGAAGAAAGGGGAATGGTAAAAGGGGAACAACAGCAACTTATCACAACCGTTTTGCGTGCCTTTGATAAAGGGTCCGATATCGGGTTTATATCCGAAATTACGCAGCACACAGTGGACGAAGTGCGTACCATCTTAGTTGAAAACAACCGAATCGTTAAGCCATGATCTCACCCGAAACCAAAGCCAAACTACACGAACTCATCAAAGGCACCAACCTCACCGAGTCGATGATTGAGACTGCTTATGAAAACGGCGCTTTGGAGGGGGAAGAGAAGGGAATGGCAAAAGGAAGGGAGCAAGGGCAACACGATCAACTCCAAAAGACAATCCTCAATGCTTTCGACAAAGGCCTTGAAATACTTTTAATCGCGAGTATTAACGAATGTACAGTGGCATATGTTGAAAGCATTTTGAAAGAACACCAGCGGATCAAGTAATTCTCCATGTCACCCGAAACCAAAGCCAAATACCTCGAACTCATCAAAGGCACCAACCTCACCGAGTCGATGATTGAAACTGCTTACGAAAACGGCGCTTTGGAGGGGGAAGAGAAGGGAATGGTAAATGGGGAACAACGGCAACTTATCACAACCGTTTTGCGTGCCTTTGATAAAGGGTCCGATATCGCGTTTATATCCGACATTACGCAGCACACAGTGGACGAAGTGCGTACCATCTTAGTTGAAAACAACCGAATCGTTAAGCCATGATCTCACCCGAAAACAAAGCCAAACTGCACGAACTCATCAAAGGCACCAACATCACCGAGTCGATGATTGAGACTGCTTACGAAAACGGCGCTTTGGAGGGGGAAGAAAAAAGCTTTATTAAAACAACGCTACAAGCCTTTGACAACGGCATCGACATCGACTTGATAGTTAAAATAACCCAACGCAATGCGATAGAAGTGCGTGCAGTTTTAATCGAATTCGGTCGAATCAAATAAGCCGGAATGGACTTAGAAATGCATGCTAAGCGGCTCTAGATGCTTTCAAAGAACTCAACCCATCATCTTCGTTAATACGGATCCACATCCAAATACACCTTCAAGCCCTTGAGTTGGGGGTCAGTTTCGAGGCGGAACAGGCAGAGGCCTACAAACTCCTTGACTTTGGCGGGGTCGAGTTTGCCGCGCTCCATTTTGAGGAGCATTTCGCGGTGGTACTCGTCGCGGAGGCGGCTGATGGCGGGAATGCTGGGGCCTTTGAGGCGGTCGCCGAGGCGGCTGTGCAGCATTTCGGCGAGTTTACGGGCCGCCAGCTCTACCACGGGCAAGTCGCGGTGCCGCAAATTGATGTGGATGAGGCGCACAAAGGGCGGATACTCGTGCATGGAGCGCTCAATGAGCTCGAGCTCGGCAAATTTTTCGTAGTCGTGCTCTTGCACCAGCTTAAAAATGGCCCGCTTGGGCTCCCTGGTTTGAATGATTACCCGGCCTTTGATGTCGCGGCGGCCGGCCCTGCCACTCACTTGCTCGAGCAGCTGGAAAGTGCGTTCGTTGGCTCTGAAATCGGGCATGCGCAAACTCTGGTCGGCATTTAGCACGCCTACGAGGGTCACTTTGTCGAAGTCGAGCCCTTTGGTCACCATCTGCGTACCTATCAAAATATCAATTTTTCCCTGCTCAAAATCACGGATGATGTTGGCAAAAGCGTTTTTCTTACGAGTAGCGTCTAAATCGAGCCGCGCAATGGCTGCTTCGGGGAACAAAATGGCAATCTCTTCTTCAATTTTTTCAGTACCAAAGCCACGCGTTACCAGCTTGGTGCTGCCACAAGCCTTGCAGGCTGGCACGGGTCTTTCGCGGTAGCCACAATAGTGACACCGCATTTCGTGCTGCAGCTTGTGGTAGGTGAGGGTGATGTCGCAACTGACGCATTCGGGCGACCAACCGCAGTCGGCGCACTCGGTATACGGCACATAGCCCCGGCGGTTTTGGAAGAGGATGACCTGCTCCTTTTTCGCCAGTGTAGCCACAATCGCCTCGTACAAACTACCTGTTAAATCGGCTTTCATGAGTTTTTGCCGGGTTTCGGTGCGGATGTCGGCGAGCTGGATGTCGGGCAGCTGCACACCTCCAAATCGCTCATATAAAGGCACCAAGCCATATTTTCCCTGATGCGCCAGCTGCCAACTCTCCACAGAAGGCGTGGCTGAACCAAGCACCACGGCCGCTCCATGTTCGCGGGCCAGCCAAAGGGCAGCATCTCGGGCATGATAGCGGGGTGCGGGGTCGGTTTGTTTGTAGGAGGCGTCGTGCTCCTCATCTACCACTACCAATCCCAAATCGCTGAAAGGCAAAAAGATGGCCGAACGAGCGCCGAGCACCACTTGGATGCGCTTGTCGACCAGCTGCTGCCAGAGTTCAGCGCGCTCGTCGTCGGTAAAGCGACTGTGGTACACGCCCACCGCAGCTCCCAAGTACCGCCGCAAGCGCTCAATGAGCTGGGCAGTGAGCGTAATTTCGGGTACCATATATAGCACTTGCTTGCCCGAAGCCACTGCCTCCTTAATAAGCTCAATGTACACCAGCGTTTTACCACTGCCGGTGATGCCGTGCAACAGGACCGGCTTCTGTGCGGCCAAGAGCTGCTGACAGGCTAGCAAGCTTTTGTTTTGCGCCTCAGAAAGGGCATAATCTTCTTCCCTTCCCCTACTCGGTGGCAATCGATCGACCCGCAGCTTGGCATGTTCCAGCACGCCCTTCTCCACCAAAGCCCCCAAAGCGGGAGCACTCATGCCGGCACGGGCAAGCAACTGACTCCTTTCAATCCAGCCGTATTTTTGGGCCAGAAAAAGGTAATTCATCAGCACATCCAACTGCTTCACAGCCTTGCGTTCGAGTTGGTCGCAAAGGAGCTGCAAGGCTTCTTCCGCATGAAAATCGGCACTCAAGCGGTAAAACGATTCCCGTTTTTCGCGGTAGCCCCCCACCAGCGATTCGCGGGTTACGAGCCACTGCATCCGCATCATATCACGCAGCAAGGGCAACACATTTTTGCGGGCCAACAGCTGCTGTACATCGCTCAACTTGAGTTCCTTTTTGTGCTCGAGCAATTGTAGCACCAAGCCGGCATCCGACTGCATATCGAGTTGCTCTGGCCATTCGCCTGCCGTTAAATCGGGATGCGCCAATACGATGGTCTCGCTGCTGATTCGAAACACTGCCGGCAAGGCCGCTTGCATCACATCGCCTTGGTAGCAGAGGTAATAGCTGGCCAGCCATTGCCAAAAATGGCGCAACAAAGGCGGCAAAAAAGCAGCGTCATCGAGCACATCCACAATGGGTTTGGGCTGATGCGCCGTGGGTTGGCGATCGTGCAATTCCCACACCATGCCCGTGTACAAGCGGGTTTTGCCAAATTGCACCACGACCCTTTGTCCTACTTGCAACGCTGTACCCAACTCTGCCGGCACCGCATAGGTGTAGGTGGTAGGGATGTGCAAAGGCAACAAAATTTCGGCGAAGGGCAGGGTAGTGCTCACAATGTAAAACTGCTAAACAAAACGCTAAAAGCAGGCATTTGCCGCGGGATGTGGAAAATTTCAGTGTCAGCAGGACTCACGACTGCAATAAAGCCGGCCTTTTCAGAATGATTTTACAACCTTCAAATTTTAGCCCGCATTTAAAGCTGGCCCAGCTCGCCCTTTTGAAACCACAAGGCTGCAAGCGCAGCCGTCTGTGTACCTTCGCGCCCAGCCCGTTACAGGAAAGGCAATATCTCTGTAGTAAGCCTCCAATCTGCACCCGCTCGACCCATCCACGAGCACCCATCTCCCAATTACTGAACTGACCGAAAGACCAAAAATAACCTCTGTGATAAAAAACTAACTTCATTCAAAACGGTCAACCTAAATCAGGCAAGGACAAAGGACAAACTTTGAACCCCGCCTTGCGGGATTTCGCTTCGCTCAACTTTGAATTTGAAACTTTGAACCTTGAATTTCGAACCTTGAACTCGATAAGGTCGTATTTTGCAGCATGAAATATCAAAAACACCTCTTCATCTGTAACAACGAACGTCCCGACCCTGCTAAAAAAAGCTGCGGCAAAGAACACGGCAGCGCCTTGGTAGCGGCTTTTAAAGAAGGCATCAAAGCCCGTGGCTTGCAAATCGACATCCGAGCACAACAAACTGGCTGCTTAGACGCCTGTGTGCATGGTCCCGCCCTGGTAGTGTACCCCGAAGCCGTTTGGTATGGCGCTTTAACCTTGGCGGATGTAGAAGAAGTGATCGAAAGCCATTTGGTAAACAACCAACCCGTAGAACGCCTGCGCCTCCATTTTAAAGGTCCATTGCTGCAAAAATGAACCAAGCCCGGGTCCATACCGCCTTCCTCAAACAACAAGCTGCCCGCCTGGGCTTCCAGTTTTGTGGGGTAAGCGCGGCGGAATTTTTGGAGCAAGAGGCCCCGCGACTCGAAAATTGGCTGAAGAACGGCCAGCATGGGCAGATGGGCTATATGGAAAACCACTTCGACAAGCGGCTCGACCCCCGTTTGCTGGTGCCGGGAGCACGCTCCGTGGTGAGTTTGCTGTACAATTACCACAATCCCCAGCCCCAGGCCAGCGGCGCGCCAAAAATTTCGCAGTATGCCTATGGCGAAGACTACCACTTTGTAGTGCGCGACAAGCTCCGTGAGCTGCTCGAGCTGTTGCGGGCTGAAATTGGAGAAATCGACGGCCGCGTATTTGTAGACTCGGCCCCTGTGCTC
Source organism: Sphingobacteriaceae bacterium (assembly GCA_030682795.1). Lineage (GTDB taxonomy): Bacteria > Bacteroidota > Bacteroidia > UBA7662 > UBA7662 > PNNG01. The sequence continues at coordinate 51,242 of JAUXNJ010000040.1, read as the reverse complement.
GAAAAAGCCTGGGCCGCTCAAAGTGGCACAGGTTGGGTAGGCAAGCACACCAACCTCATCAACAAACAACAAGGCAGCTATTTTTTCTTGGCGGAGCTCATCACCGACCTCGAACTCGAGCCCGATGGCCCAATCAAAGACTACTGCGGCACCTGCACGCGCTGCATCGATGCTTGTCCTACCGACGCCATCACCCCCTACCAAGTCGATGGCAGCCGCTGCATCAGCTACTTCACCATCGAGTTAAAAGAGGCCATCCCCACCGATATGCGCGGCAAATTCGACAACTGGATGTTTGGCTGCGACATCTGCCAAGAAGTATGCCCTTGGAACCGCTTCAGCAAGCCACACCAAGAACCGCGGTTTAACCCGCACCCCGACTTACTGCAACTTGAGGCAGGCGATTGGCATGAACTTACGCAAGAAGTTTTTGGCCAGCTCTTCCGCAAAAGCGCCGTCAAACGTACAGGGTTCAAAGGTTTACAGCGCAACATCGATTTTTTAAAGTCCCGCTCTGAATAATTTTTCAGAAATTTAGGGACCGCATGCAACCCGAGGTGCCATGCCATCGTCTTCCCTACAAATTCCGACTTATGAAAAAGCCCATACTCCCCATCATTCTTGTGATTTGTAGTCTGCTATTATGCTTGGCTACCATTGCCATTGCGCAAACCAGCCTGCCTCTGCAAGGCGTAAACAGCGTTGTAGTAAAGGGTGCCATTACCGTACAAATTGAAAAAGGCGCAGGTGAACTGCAACTTTTTGGAGATGCCCAAAGTCTCAAAACCCTGGATATTACCATTGAAGATGGCGTTTTGCAGCTCAGTGGCGCCAAAGGCAAATTTGGAATGAGCACCAGTAGTGTTGAAAAAGTTATTATCAAACTCCCCAGCCTCGAAAGTTTAAAGCTTTCTGGTGCCGCTGAGGTATCGGCCAAGGGGTTTGATAACGAAACGCTGTTTGTAAATGTTTCTGGTGCCGGAAGCTGCGCCCTGAACATCCATGTGAAAGTGGTGAAGCTTGATGTGAGTGGTGCCGCAGGCATTGAAATGGAAGGCAGTGCCGAAACGGTAGTCATCAACCTCAGCGGTGCCGCTGGTTTTGAGGCCGAAAATTATCTGGTAAAAAACATGACCCTGATATTGGCTGGGGCCGCCGCCGCCGAAGTTAACGTGAGCGAAATGCTTGATGTAAACATCAGCGGGGTCGGATCAGTGGAGTACAAAGGCGAGCCTAAAGTCTTGCGTAAACGCATCAGCGGCGCAGGAGTGGTGGAACAAATCGACTAACTACCCAACATTTTCAACCCATTCTTCATGTATGAAGCCTGTGCCGGGAGGTACGGGCTTTGCTGCTATGATAAATTCTGTGCTTTGGCGAAGCCCCATCCACAACAACCAGCGCTTTTTACGTTCTTTGAAGATGCGCTTTTGGTGGACCCTCATTTTGCTGCTGTATTTTACCGGTAGTTCGGCACAACTGCCTGGTCAGGCTGCCGAGCGTTCCCAAAAGCTTTTGGAGTTACTCCAATCAGCTGCTTGGCCCGCTGCCAATGCCTTGCTGAGTCCCGATTTGGCCAAAAAAATAGATGCCGCCCAGCTAGAGGTGATTTGGCAAGGCTTGCAGGTGGCGCAAGGAGACTTACAAAAAGTAGGAGAGCTGGTGATGCGCGAACGTAATAAACAGCAGTACTACTACCGCCAACTCGATTTTGTAAAAAGTTCGGTGCGCCTCGAATTGCAATTTAACGCCCGCTGGGAAATCACTTCGTTGCGACTTCAGCCCCTTTCCGACGAACAACTGTACCTCCCACCCGCTTACGACCATCCCGAAAAATACCAGGAATACAGCATGCGGGTGCGGCACGACAGCATTGTACTGCCTGCCATTCTTACCCTTCCTAAAGACTGCAAAGCTTGTGCAGTGGTGCTGCTGCTGCATGATATGGGGCCGCAAGACAAAGACCACAGCATTGGTCCTACCAAAATGTTTCGTGACCTGGCGGTAGGCTTGGCAGCGGAAGGTATCGCCAGCCTGCGCTACGACAAACGTACCTTCCGCTATGGTCCAGAATTGATGGCCGATTTGCGTGTGCTAAACTTTGAGAACGAGGTGATAGAAGATGCGCTGGCAGCTATACAGCTGTTGCGCACCGTAAGTGAAATCGATACCCAGCGCATAAGTTTGATCGGCTTAGGTTTCGGCGGTATGTTGGCCGGCCACGTTGCCAGTCGCTCGCCCCTGCCCATTCGCCACGTTTTGGCTGTAGGTAGCAGTCCCCGGCCGCTCCCCGACCAGCTCCTCGACCAGTACATACAGTTGTTGAGCGCTGAAATGGGCTTTGCGGCTATGCAAGCGGCGGTGCAACAACTCGAACGCCAAACCCAGCTTGCCAAAAGCTTCAAGCTGAGTGCCGACTTGCCCGCCGACAGTTTGCCCCTCCAGCTCCCGGCACCCTACTGGCAACGGCTTCAAAAATTTGACCCCTTGGCAGGCTATTGGCACACCGATGCCGCGTTGTGGTTTGTGCGGGGCGGCAACGACTACCAATCGCAGACCGGCGACCTGGAGCTGTGGGAAATGCGATTGCTCGGCCGCAGCAAGGTTCGTTTCAGCACCTTGCCCCAGCTCAACCACCTACTTATGCCCGCTACTGATTCGATATCACCTACCAAAGCTTACCAAAAGCAGAACAATGTGGATGCAGCGGCTTTAAAAGCGATTAGCGACTGGCTGGAATGAGATCGGTCGCCTACGGCTCCCTAACAGACCGCTGCGCTAACAGACCGGTCGCGTTGCTCCCTAACAGACCGCTCAGCTGCGGTTCGCTGAGAGATAGTACAGACCCTGGCGTTGATGTTTAGAATACAAATCATGCTGCCAGTATCTCCTCCTTCTAACCCTGAACTTTGAATTTTGAACTCGCTCTAGCAGGGCAAGATGCCCAATCGCCTGTGGCTCGCTATTAAATTAGCAGTAGTATTTGAAAAAGCTGACAGACCGCTGCGCCACCAGACCGGTCGCCGCTGGCGCTCACTTACAGACCGCTCAGCTGCGGTTCGCTGAGAGATCGTGCAGGCCCTAGCCTGATGTTTAGAAAACAAATCATGATGGTTGCACCTACCCCACTTTGAGCTTTGAATTCGCCCTAACAGGGTAGGAAGCCCGAACGCCAGCGCCAAGTCATAACAGAAACGTCCCGCACTGCCAGCAAGGACACGCTCTGAACTTTGAACCCCCGCCTTGCGGGATTTCGCTCCGCTCAATTTGAATTTTGCACTAAAACAAAAAACCCCCGAAATTTCTATTCGAGGGTTCTTGTTTACTTGCTTTGCGTTTAAGCTTCGTGTCCCAGCTTGTATAAAGCTTTGATGTGCGATGCGCCTGCTTCGGCCAAGGTTTGATGCGCATGGTAAGGTATACCAAACTCTCTTGCCGTGTTTTCTACAATCTCCGACAATTTTGGATAATGCAAATGGCAAATATTGGGGAACAGATGGTGCTCTACCTGGAAATTCAATCCGCCTGTGTACCAACGCAAAAACCAGTTTTCACGGGCAAAATCTGAGGTGGTATGTAATTGGTGGATGGCCCAGGTGTTTTCCATCACGCCTTCTTCGTTCGGAAGGGGCTGGTCGGTTTCTTCAACAATGTGCGCCAATTGGAAAATGCCTGCCAAAATAAATCCTGCAGTGAGGTTCACAATTAAAAAGCCCAATACCCAAGTCCCAAAAGAAATCGGCAAAACGAAATAAGGCAACAACATCAAGGAAATGAACACCAACTTACCGATGATCAAATTCACAAACTGCTTGTAAAAAACCTTTTTACCTTGCTGAGGTGCCCACTGCAATACCTGACGAAAATCTTTCACATGGAAGCTGATGGTCATCATGGTGTACAACATTGGCGCATAAATGTGCTGCCATTTGTGCATTGGCTTGTGTGCATCGTGCTTGTCGAGACGCATCAAACCCTTACCACCTATGTCTTCGTCGGCATGGTGGATGTTGGTGAAAGTATGGTGCAGGGTATTGTGCTGGATTTTCCAGTTGTACACATTGCCACCCACCAAATACATGCTGGCTGCAAAAATGCGGTTTACCCACTGTTTGTCTGAAAAAGCATTGTGACAAGCATCGTGCATTACACTCATGCCTACACCAGCTAAACCAATACCCATCCACAAAACCAGCGGCAACATCGCCCATCCGGTAAACATGCCAGATAAAATCAAACCAAGTGGCGTGAGATAAAACGCCAACATGCCAATGGCTTTCCAAATCATACGACTTCCGCCTGTTTTGTGCAGGTTGTTTTGAGCAAAATACTCATCTACCCTTTTACGAAGTTCTGGAAAGAAGCCTTTCTCATCACGGCGAGAAAAGCGAATTGAAGGTACAATCATAAATATTTTTAAATACTCGGCATGAGCTATTTTTCACACCTTAAGTACAAAAGTACGGACAATTCAGATTAAAACAGCAAGCTGTTGAAAAAATTTGACCTAAAGGTCTAAAATACAAGTTAACGTAATACGTAATTCCCATTCAAATCAGCAGCTCACTAAAAATCAGGACTTTGATATTTTTTTAGTACATATATCGCAGCAATACACAAGATACACTTTGTCTACTGTTTAAAAAATAGCCACGGTGATTTTGCCGTTTACATCCACAGAAGCGCGGAACATGCTGCCTGAGTTAAAGGGCATGCTGATGTTGCCTTGCGCATCTACCGCAATGAGACCGCCGCTGCCGCCTATGGGTTGCAGCTGGGTAAAAATAACTTCTTCGGTAGCTGCTTTCAGCGATAAACCCTTGTACTTCATAAGGGCAGCCACCTCGTAGGCAGCCACGGTGCGGATAAAAAACTCACCATGACCGGTACAGCTTACTGCCGCGCTGGCGTTGTGAGCATAGGTACCAGCGCCAATGATGGGCACATCGCCAACCCGGCCATACTTTTTGTTGCGCATGCCCCCCGTAGACGTTCCCGCGGCTAAGTTTCCGTTTTTATCCAAAGCAACGGCTCCCACGGTGCCAAATTTGCTATCGTGCAGCTGATCAATCAACTGTCCGCTTTTTTTGCCGCCCTCTCCTTTATCGAGAAAGTAGGCCCTATCTACCTGCGTAACCCCCATTTTTTTGGCAAAAACCTCGGCCCCATCGCCTATCAATAAAACATGGGAGGTGCTGTCCTTCACCAAACGCGCCAGCGAAATGGGATTTTTCACCGTGCTGAGACCGGCCACCGCTCCCGCAGCCCGGGTGCGCCCGTCCATAATACTGGCGTCGAGCTCGCAAAAACCTTCGGCATTGACCACGGCGCCGCGGCCGGCATTAAAGAGCGGCGAATCTTCGAGAATCAAAATGGCGGCTTCTACGGCGGCCAAGCTGGTGCCTCCCTCTTTTAAGATGGTGTAGCCCCGCATCACGGCCTCGGTAAGCTTGGCCTGGTAACGCGCTCGTAACTCGGGCGTTAGCTTGGTGCTGTCAACAAATCCCGCTCCGCCGTGAATGGCCATAGCGATGGGAGCCGTCTGTGCGGCAACAAAAAGAGGGCTTGCGAAAAGCAAGAATATTAAAAGGATGCGCATAGTTATCATTTGAGTCCCTTAAATTAGCCATTTCTAAGCACAAATCCATATGCGCGCAGCCATTCCAAATGCCATCACCTTGGGCAACCTGTTGTTAGGTTGCATTGGACTCAGTTTTGCTGCCTGGGGTGATTTTCCCGCCGCTGGCTTTTGTATTTATGGTGCAGCGGTGCTCGATTTTTTTGATGGCTTTGCCGCGAGACTGTTAAAAGCGTATTCAGTAATTGGCAAAGACCTAGATTCGCTGGCCGATGCCGTGAGTTTTGGGGTGTTGCCTGCCTTTATTCTCTTCCAGCTGTCTGCCTCCCTCCCTGGCATTCCCTACACCGAATACCTCGTTTATGCCGTTGCCTTGGCTTCGGTCTTGCGTTTGGCACGCTTTAACAACGACAGTCGCCAAACCGATGGATTTATCGGCCTGCCCACCCCCGCCAATGCCATGCTCATTGCCTCGCTGCTGATTTGGTTAGGCGGCAAAGGGAGCAGTTGGATGCCCTTGCTTGAAAAATGGCACATCACCCTCTTTGCCGCAATCGTTTCCTACTTATTGCTGTCGCCCATCCCCATGATGGCCTTCAAATTCAAAAATTTTGGCTGGAAGGAAAACCAGGAACGTTATCTTTTTTTGATTTTTTCACTCTTTCTGCTCCTTTGGCATGTGTACCTCGGCTTGGCTTTTGTAATTTTGGCCTACGTTAGCTGGTCGGTACTCCGACTGCTGCTCCCAAAACGCAACTCATGAAATTTAAAGCCGAAATCGACATCATGCCCCACGACGCCCTGTTAGATCCCCAGGGTAAAGCCGTTCAAGCCGGACTCCAAAACTTAGGCCTCAGCGGTGTAGACCAAGTGCGTGTGGGTAAACACATCAGCATTAGCCTCGAGGCCGATTCAGAAGCCGCCGCCAAAGCTGCTGTAGATGAGGCTTGTAAGAAGTTATTGGCCAACCTCATTGTGGAGCGCTATCACTTTGAAATCGCGGCTGTATAAGGTAGCCTTATCGCTGGCATTGGCCCTGAGCTGCACGGTTGTGGCATCGGGACAAGACCTTGTATACGCCCGCCAACAGCTCGACACACTTGCCAGTGAGGCTTTTCACGGGAGAGGTTACGTGGCACGGGGACAGCAACTTGCTGCAGAATATTTGCTGCGCGAGTTTCAGCGGCTCGGGCTGCAACCCCTTAGCGACAATTACCTGCAACCTTTTTCGCTTGAAGTAAACAGCTTCGACAGTGTATTGCTGCGAATAAATGGCCGGACTTTGGTGCCGGGTATCGACTATCTGCTGTACCCCAAATCTGGCTATGGCGAGGCAAAAAAGCTAAAATCGGGCAATAAAACAGCCATTTTCAATTACCAAAATCCCCCCAAAAGCGGCAAGCCTTCGTGGGAAGTATTGCTCGAAACAGGCCATCCCAAATTGACCTGGTCGGTAGGTCGCGAAACCTGGCCTTTGCCCTATTTTCAACTGAGTGGTGCTGCCACCCCCCAAAAAATCAAAACCATAAGCTATGTGGTGCGCGGCAATTTTAGAGCTCACCAAGCAGCCAACGTGATTGGTTATTTGGAGGGAAGCTCGAATCCCGACTCCGTTTTGGTGATTTGCGCGCATTACGACCACCTCGGTCGCATGGGCAGCACCCTCTTTCCCGGCGCCAACGACAACGCCAGCGGCACGGCCTTGCTTTTAGACCTGGCCCGGCATTATAGTCGCCCCGAAAATACCCCCGCTTATTCCTTGCTTTTTATTGCCTTTGGGGCCGAAGAAGCGGGTTTAGTGGGCTCTACTTACTATGTAAACAACCCTATTTTACCGCTCAATCGCATCAGTCTGGTGCTCAACCTCGACCTCATGGCCGGCGGCTCCCAAGGCCTGATGATGGTAAATGCACTGAAAAACCCTGCAGCCTATCAAGCGCTCGACAGTTTGAATAAGGCCCACAGCCTACTCTCCAGCATCCAGAAGCGCGACAATGCCGCCAACAGCGACCACTATCCCTTCTCCCAAAAAGGTGTGCCTGCTGTATTTTTATACACCATGGGCGATGTAACCGCCTACCACGACCCCAACGACCGGGCAGAAAAATTGCAGTTGCAACATTATCCAGCAGTATTTGAGTTGCTGCAGCGTTTCATCCAGCATTGGCCTAACCGCATTCAACCATGAGCACCGGCACCCTTTACCTTTTAGCCACGCCCATTGGCAACCTCGAAGACATCAGTCTGCGTACCCTCCGCCTGCTGCGCGAAGCCGACCTCATTTTGTGCGAAGACACGCGAACGAGCGGCGTTTTGTTGAAGCATTACGACATCAAGCAGCCCTTGCAGTCGTACCACAAATTCAACGAGCACCAGCTCACCGAGCGCATTGTGGCGCAGGTGCAGGCGGGCAAAAACATCGCCTTGATCAGCGACGCTGGTACCCCTGGCATTTCCGATCCCGGCTTTTTGTTGGCGCGGGCGGCCGCCGAAGCTGGTGTAAACATAGATGCTCCTCCAGGTGCCACGGCCCTCATTCCCGCCCTCGTAAAATCGGGCTTGCCGAGCGACCGCTTTTGTTTCGAAGGCTTCTTGCCCCAGAAAAAAGGCCGCCAAACCCGTTTTAAGGCCTTGGCGCTCGAAAGTCGCACCATGGTATTTTACGAATCGCCCTACCGCGTGCTCAAAACCTTAGAGGAATTGGCGCAATATTGTGGTGCAGACCGCCAGGTGAGCGTTTCCCGAGAAATCACCAAAAAATTCGAAGAAACCATCAACGGCACGCTTGCAGAAGTGGCCGCTCATTTTAAAGCCCATGCTCCCAAAGGTGAATTCGTTATCGTTTTGGCTGGCCTCAAATAGGTCGGCCCGGCTCTTTTACGTAGTACTCAGCGGCCTTTGCTTTTGGCTCGCCTTTCCGCCCTACGACCAGGTGTACCTGCTTTTTGTGGCCTTTGTGCCGCTGCTGCTCATCGAAGACGACCTCTTTTACAGCGACAGCAGCACCCGTTCGCGCAAGGTGTGGCTGTGGAGCAGTGCGGCCTTTCTGGTATTCAATACCCTGGCTACCTGGTGGGTTAAAAATGCTGCCTTGGTTGGCGCTGTGGCTGGCATCATCGCCAATACGCTGCTCATGACCACTGCCTTTTACCTCTTCCACACCATCAAAAAACGCTCAGGCGAGCGCATGGCCCTCATGGGTTTGGTGAGTTTGTGGATTGGCATGGAGTTTTTGAACCTCAACTGGGACCTCGACTTCCCTTGGCTGATTCTGGGCAATGCCTTCGCCAATACCCCTTGGCTGGTGCAGTGGTACAGCATTACGGGGGTTTTTGGGGGAAGTCTTTGGGTGCTCCTGGTCAACATCCTCCTCTACCAAGGCATCAAATACCTGCTCTTACGCGCCAAACAAAGTGAGGCTGAGGAGCGCAAATATTATGGCTGGAAGTCCTTTAGAGGTCTTTTTAGAGGGATTGTATTGCTGCTCATTCCCACACTGGGCTCCCTGTACAGCTACCAAAGTTACCAGGCCCAAGGGGCAGCAGCTGAAGTGGCTGTGGTGCAGCCCAACTACGACCCTTATGGCACCAAGTTCAATCCCGACCTCTACCAAAATCAACTCGATACCCTGTTGTTTTTAACCGACCGGGCCATCACCCCCAATACCAAACTGGTATTTTGGCCCGAGACCTCGGTTCCTGACTACATTTGGCTGCGAGGCGAGCAAACGCGCAATTGGCAGGTCAACCAAATCCAAAGCTTTTTGAGCAATTACGAAGGGGTAGGCATTGTAGCCGGGGCCAGTGTGCTGCAAATTTATCCCGAAAACAGCATTGCGCCCGACGAAGTGCGGGTGCTGAACAATGGCGAACGTTATGTGTCGCACAACTCCGCCCTGTTCATGCAAAATTTCCAGCCCATGGAAATTTACCACAAATCGAAGCTGGTGATTGGGGTCGAAAAAATGCCTTACCCCAAGGTGATGGGCTTTTTGAATTTTCTGTCGCAGGATTTAGGCGGCATGACCGGCAGCTTGGGCAAGCAAAAAGAGCGGGCAGTCTTTGAACTTGGAGGTGTAAAAGCCGCACCTGTAATTTGCTACGAAAGCATCTTCGGCGGCTTTGTAACCGGATATGTTCGTGAAAAAGGCGCCAATTTACTGGCGGTGGTCACCAACGACGGCTGGTGGGGCGATACCGACGGCTACCGCCAGCACATGGCCTTTGCCCGACTGCGGGCCATCGAAAACCGCCGCGATGTGGTGCGCTCGGCCAATACCGGCATCAGTTGTTTCATCAACCAGCGCGGCGATGTGGTATCACAAACCGGGTGGTGGGTACAAACTTCGCTCACTGGCACCGTGCATTTGAACGAAAGCCTCACTTTTTACAGCAAATACGGCGATTACCTGGGCCGCACTGCCGCCTTTTTAGGCATTCTGATTTACCTCGTGGCCTTTACCAAATCGCGTTCCGCCAAAAGACTCAAAGCATGACCCAAGCACAACTGCTCGACCTCCTTCCCGAAGTAAACCAGCTCGCTGCCGAAGTAGCCGCTTTTCAGCGCCAGGAATTAGCCGTTTTTAGTCGCAGCGCCATTGAACACAAAGGCTTACACGATTTGGTGAGTTATGTAGACCGCCAATCGGAGGAAATGATTGTGGCCCGTTTGCAGCAGCTGCTCCCCGGCTCCGGCTTCATCACCGAAGAAGGCACGGTAGCGCAAGAACAGCGGCCCTATATTTGGATCATCGACCCGCTGGATGGCACCACCAATTTTACGCACGGTCTCCCCTTTTTCTCTATCAGCATTGCTTTGTTGCATGCCCATGAGTTGGTACTGGGTGTGGTGTATGAAAGCAACCGGGAAGAGTGTTTTTCGGCAGTGCGCGGGGCCGGCGCCTGGCTCAACGGTGTACCCATGCACATTTCGGCGGTGCAAACCTTAAACGAATCGTTGCTGGCCACGGGCTTCCCCTATTATGCCTTTGAAAAGATGCCTGAATACCTCAACGTACTGGGCTATTTCATGCAGCACAGTCAGGGCATGCGCCGCATTGGCTCAGCAGCCCTTGACTTGGCCTATGTGGCTTGTGGGCGCTTTGAAGGCTATTTCGAATACAACCTCAACAGCTACGATGTGGCGGCTGGGGCCTTGTTGGTACAAGAGGCTGGTGGCGTTGTTACCGATTTTAAAGGCGGCAACAACTTCCTCTTTGGTCGCGAAATTTTGGCAGCCACCCGCGGCGTTCATGCCGAAATGCTGGCGCAGGTGCAGCAGATATAAAGCAAGATGTGCGAAGGGCTATCTTAATTTGTAGCACTTCAACAAAAAATTGAAATTAACTCCCCACCGCTAAATCCATTGGCTTACACTTTAAATTTAAAAGTTACAACATTCCCACTTTTGGAACTAAACATCGTATACATCCCAATAAATTGGTATATTTATGGTGATATACGGTTGTTGCACATGACAACCTTTACCACAAAACCATCCAAAATGAAAAAAATCACGCTTTTAATGGCCTTAGCCATTGGACTCCTGAGTTCAACTGCTTTTGCACAAACCCGCGGCTACTCCTCATCGGGCGGTACCAGCATTGGCTTACGCCTTGGTCCCGATGCCGGCATCACCCTCAAACACCACACTGGTAGCGCTGCCCTCGAAGGTATTTTACACGTGAGCAACTGGTTCACGGGCTTCACCGGCTTGTATCACTTCTTCCACCAGCCCATTACGGCTGATTTGCGGGGATTAGATTGGTATGCCGGTTTAGGTGGCCACATTTGGGCTTACCGCAGAGATTCGCGTTACTTACCAGGTTGGTATGAAAGCGGAACCCGTACGGGTTTTGGCGTTGACTTTGCTTTGGGCATGCAATACAATTTCCCATCGGCTCCTTTGAACCTGGCGCTCGACTGGAAACCAGCTATCAATCTGGTAGGTGGTTCAGGCTGGGCGTATAGCTCCGTGGGCCTTTCGATTAGATATCGCTTTAAATAGGCATTAACAAGATGTGAAAAGCGGGTATTAGCCTTTTAAACGGTTGATACCCGCTTTTGCTTTGATGCTCATGCTGGAAGTGTAGGGGTGCTTATTGAACTTGAGGCACTGCTCAAAATACTGTATGGCAGAGGCGTTTTGGCCTTGCTTTTCGTAGATGATGCCCAAGCGATAACAGGCATTGGCCGGCAAATAATTACCATCGTTTTTACCCATGGCTATGGCCTGTTGGTAGGGCGCAATGGCCTGATCTATTTTGCCCCAGTCGTTGAGCACCTGTGCCCGACGATAGTGGTATTCGAGCTGCTCGGCAGGCTGCAAGCGTTGCGGCTGCAGCTGCTCGAGCGTTTTCCAGGCCGCTTCATAATACCCACCATCATAGCTTAAGCGCGCACGCAACAAATCAGCTTGTGGCCACGCCTTTAAAATGTCTTGTGCTTCTTGCGCAGCTTGCGCATCGCCTTCATCTAAATCAGGACCGCTCATTTCGGGCCGGGCGAGGGTGGCATTCACCCCGGCGCGATCGTCATTGAGCATGTAGTAATAGGCCATGCGCAATACGGCCATTTTTTTATAAATACGGGGCTCTTTGCTAGCCAAATAAATTTCATAATGGCTCAAGGCACGGGGATCGTTCTGGTACAAAAAGGCGGTGGCCAAGTAATACTCAAGCAAAGGAAACTGATGATAATCGGGTGCCTTGGGGCGATTGAGCAACAAACGAATGGCCTCATCGTTGCGGCCCACCTTGCCACCTAACTTGGCCATGAGGTACATACCGGTTAAATTGGTTTTGGCTAGTTCGGGATCTGCCCGAAGGATGTTCCAGGCAGCTTTTTCTTCTTCTTTACTAAACCCCAGTATGTAGGCAATGAAGATGCGACTTTCGTCGGTGAGGGCTTTGTACGGACTGTTTTCCATTTTGGCTACCATGCCCTTAAGCACCAACATGCCCTGTTTTTCGTTGCCTTTCCAGCCCACCGCTGAGGCTGCCCACTTATACTGATCGGGAACGCCGCCAAAAATCACGTCCAACAGGGCCTTTTCGCGTTGTCCGGGCAGGAAATCGGGATGTGCCTTGCGCAATTCGCCAATGGCACTGTTGGCCTTACTGAGCTGTATGGCCGCCGTGAGGTAGTTTTTTTGCATGCCATGCAGCAATGCCCGGTGGATGTGCATGCGGCCTTTGGCAAACAACTGCCAAGGACCTGTGCTTTTGTCGCGCTCCAAGGCCGATAGGCGTGCATCCAGACTTTTTTCTGCAGCTTTAAAGGCATTGGGATTGGCCGCAAACACCAATTGGTAGAAGTCCTGATAATCTTCTACCAATAAAATGAGGCTGTTGTCGGGCCTGGCCGCTTTTTCAACTTGCAGTTGCTTGTTGACCTCTGTTTTGTGGAGGGCTACCGCGGCTTCAAGTCCTTTTTGGACAGGCGCACTAAAAACAAAACTGGCTTTCGACTGCCCTGTTGAAAGGAGCAGTAGAAAGCCAGCGTAAATACCTAAGTATAACTTTTTAATCAGCATTAAGCTTCTACGGTATTGATTTCGGAATCGACCAAAATACGACCGCAGTGCTCGCAAATAGCGATTTTTTTACGGGTACGGATGTCCATTTGGCGCTGTGGCGGGATTTGGTTGAAGCAACCACCACAAGCATCGCGCTGAACCGTTACCACTGCCAGGCCATTGCGTGAGCTGCTGCGGATGCGGTGATAGGCTGTGAGCAAACGCTCCTCAATGCTTTTTTCTGCCTTTTTAGAATTGGTGATCAAATCCTGCTCTTCCTTTTCGGTTTCGGCGATGATGCCGTTGAGCTCGGTTTTTTTATTGTCCAAATCCTTCTTACGACCAGCCAATTCGTCGCTCAGGCGCTGCAATTCGCCGCTGCGCTGTTCGATTTGGAGGTTGAATTCGCGGATTTTTTTCTCTGCAATTTGAATTTCGAGGCCTTGAATTTCTACTTCTTTAGAAAGGGCATCGTATTCGCGGCTGTTTTTAACACCCATGAGCTGCTGCTCATATTTGGCCTTGAGGGCATTGGCGTCTTTGATGAAGGCTTGCTTTTCGGCAATCAACTTCTTCAAACCACCGAGGTCCTCGTTGTATTTTTCTAAGCGGGTTTCTAAGCCGATGATTTCATCTTCCAAATCATTCACTTCCATGGGCAATTCGCCGCGAAGGGTACGTAGTTGGTCAATTTTAGTGTCGATCTGCTGGAGCAGATATAGCGCGCGAAGTTTTTGTTCGATGGTACTTTCCATGCTGCTTATAAGTAGTTAACTGGATTCGTATTCGTTTCCGAAATTAAGACCGCAAAGTTAGTGAAATTTTCGCTTAAATAGTTCGCTATTAAATCCTTTGTGAACTGTTCGGTTTCGTAATGCCCAAAATCGGCCAGCAAGATGCGTCCGTCGGCCTCAAAAAACTGGTGGTATTTGTGGTCGGCCGTGAGCAGCACCTGCGCCCCTGCCTGCAAAGCATCAGGCAATAAAAACGAGCCTGAGCCTCCGCAAAGGGCAACTTTGTGGATGGGCTGTCCGGTTAAAGGACTGTACCGCACCGTGCCGCCAAAGCATTTTTTAGCCAGTTGCAGGAAGTCGATTTCACTCATGGCTGCAGGCAATTCGCCCAGCATGCCGGCCCCATAATCGGCGGTGACATTCTCTAAGGCAATCAAATCATAAGCCACTTCTTCATACGGATGGGCAGCCAGCAGGGCTTTGAGCACCGCCGCTTTTTTCCAATGCTCCAAATGCACTTCGATACGCACCTCAGCCTCCTGCTGCAACTTACCCACTTCGCCGGAAAAGGGCTTTGCCCCGGCCATGGGCTCGTAGGTGCCCATGCCTTCGAGGTTGAAGCTGGCGCGGTGATACTTGCCTATTTGTCCGGCACCTGCTGCAAAAAGCGCTTCGCGAACAGCTTCTGCTTGTGCTTGGGGAACAAAAGTGACAAGTTTGAGCAATATTTTTTGCTTTGGCTGGAGGATGCGCGTGTTTTGGAGCTGGAGCAACGCCGCCATTTTGGCGCTTACACCGGTTTGGATGTGATCGAGGTTGGTATGAATGGCATAAAGCGCCACATCAGCTTTGATGGCTTTGATCACACAGCGCTGTACCCAGTCGGCACCCGTAAGTCGCTTGAGCTTGCCGAATATCACGGGATGGTGACTCACCACCACATTGCAGCCTTTGGCGAGGGCTTCCTCGATGACGGCTTCGGTGAGATCGAGACTCACCAGCACGCCGGTTACTGCCTGCTGGCGATCGCCCACTAACAAACCACTGTTGTCGTAGTCTTCTTGCAAAGCCGGCGGTGCCCAAGCTTCCAGAGCCTGGCAGAGCGCGCCTAGCGTTATCGTTTTTTGGTCAAAACCTTGTTGCATCCCCAAATATACTGGCCTTCTTGCCCAAACATTCGCTCAAGTTGAAATAATTCTTTAGTTTCGAGGGCTAATTGTAAGTGTGAAAAAGTACTGGCTTCTTCCGTTATCCTGGCTCTATGGGGCCGTGGTGAGTATGCGTAACGCACTCTACGATTTGAATCTGTTGAAATCGCACAGCTTTGATTTGGCGGTGGTTAAAATCGGCAATTTGAGCGTGGGTGGCACGGGCAAAACCCCGCATACCGAGTTGGTGGCCGCCATGTTGGCAGAAGCTTTTCCAGCGGTGGCCATTTTAAGCAGGGGCTACAAACGCCGCACCAAAGGCTTTCGGATGGCCGGCGAAACCGACAATGCCGACACCCTCGGCGACGAACCCTTTCAAATGCACCTCAAGTTGCCAGATGTGCAGGTGGCCGTTTGTGAAGACCGCAAATCGGGCATCGACCAGCTGCTGGCCTACAATCCCCTGTTGAGCGCCGTGGTGCTCGACGATGGCTTTCAACACCGCAAGGTAAAGGCCGGTCTTAACATCCTTCTGAGCGATTACAACGAGCCTTTTTACAGCGACCAATTGCTGCCAGCCGGCCGTTTGCGTGAGCAGCGCTCGGCTTATATGCGTGCCGACCTCATTATCTTTACCAAAGCCCCGCGGCGGGTGAATGTATACGACAAAAAATTTGTGTACACCAAAGTCAAGCCCACCGCCAGTCAACAAGTCATTTTTTCGCACATCCGCTACGGCGACCCGGTGTTTATGGAGCCCTTTGCCGACCAAAAACTCGGTAAGCAACTGCAGGTTTTATTGGTAACCGGCATCGTCAATGCCCAGCCCATCACCGAAATGCTGGAGCAAAAAAGTGTGCGCTACAGCCAGCTTGCCTACCGCGACCACCAGCGCTACGGCGCCAAACAGCTCAAGCAAATTGCCAAGGCTTATGCCGAGTTGGAGGGCGACAACAAAGTGGTGATTTGCACCGAAAAAGATTTCGTAAAACTCCGTGAACACAGCGCCTGGTTTGAGGAAAACCAAATTCCGCTGGCCTATCTCCCCATTGAAATAGGCTTTGATGAGCAAGACCGGGCCATATTTATATCGATTATAGAAGCATATGTTAAGCAATATCAAAGAAACCGCTGAGTTCCTCCGCGAACGCATCCAAACCATTCCCGAAACTGGTATCATTTTAGGCACAGGCTTAGGCTCGTTGGTGAATGATGTGGAGATTGTACACCAATTCATCTATTCTCAAATCCCCCATTTCCCCATCAGTACCACTGAAAGTCACCGCGGCCGCCTCATTTTTGGCAAGCTCAAAGGCAAGGATGTGGTGGTAATGCAGGGTCGTTTTCATTATTACGAAGGCTACAACATGCAGCAGGTGACCTTTCCAGTGCGGGTGATGCATTATTTGGGCGTGAAAAACTTGCTGGTATCGAATGCCTCGGGTGGTTTAAACCCGGCGATGAAGGTGTCGGATTTGATGATCCTGACAGACCACATCAACTTGATGCCCGAAAACCCTTTGAGAGGCCTGCATATCCCTGAGTTTGGTCCCCGTTTCCCGCAAATGAACGAGCCGTACGACAAAAAAATGGTTGCCAAAGCCCTCGAAATTGCAGCGGAACGTGGCTTGAAAGTGCATACGGGGGTTTATGCTGCCGTGCCCGGACCAACGCTCGAAACGCCAGCCGAATACGAATATTTACGTCGAATAGGCGGGGATGCAGTAGGCATGAGCACGGTTCCAGAGGTGATTGTGGCCCGCCAAATGGGCATGCCTTGTTTCGCCATCTCGGTCATTACAGATGAGGGCTTTCCGGAGTCGCCCGAGTCGGTGACCATCGAAAGCATTGTAGAAGCGGCGCATAAAGCCGAGCCGCACATGACCCACATCATGGGAGCATTGGTAGCCAGTCTTTAAGCAAAGATGCGGCGTTTGTTGCAATCGGTTTGGGTGCTGCTGCTGGCCTGGGTAGGCTTGGGGGGAAGCGAGGCGTTGGCACAGGTTGATAGCTCTGCGCTCTTCGAAAAAAGTTTGAGTTTGCGGCGTTACAATAGCCGCGATTTCAGCTTCGATACCATCCTTTACCACAAACCCGATACTGCTTTGTACCGGGTTTGGATGTACGACCCTGCCTTGCGCGACCAGCAATACGCTTATTTAGGGGTGTTGGGGAGCGCTGCCAGGCCTTTGCAGCTGCACACGGGTGCATTTAGGCCTTTTGACTTGGGCTTTGACCAATATGATGCGTACAAATTTGATCCTACCAAGCGCGAATATTGGAACGTAAGTGCGCCGCTAACCGACTTTGAATTTATTTCAGGCGGCGGCAACAACCAGCAGTTTTTCAGGCTGTTTCATACCCAAAATATTGGCAAAAGTGTGAACATTGGCGCCGAATACCGGCTCATGAGCACCGACGGTTTTTATCAGGAAGAGACCATGAACAATAAAAACTTGGCGCTTTTTGGCTCCATGGTATCGCCACGCAAACGTTACGCCTTACACGCCAATTTCACCACCAACAACAACCTCAACGAACAAAACGGCGGCATTCAGCCTGGTCGATTATTCGATTCAAGTCTGTTTTTTAATCCACTTGGCGTGCCCGTGAACCTACTCGGTGCCCAGTCGCGCTTCAACGAGCGGAATTTGTATGCCGAGCAGCAGTTTCGACTGAGTGGTGCCGATAGTTCGTTTACGGGGGTGGCTGTATTTCACCGCTTTCATTACCAGCGGCAGTATTACAACTACCGACATGGCACGCCCAGCAATGCGTACTACCCTGCCATTTTCAACGATTCGTTGGCTACTTTCGACTCTACCGCCAGTAGGAGCTTGCACAACAGCATAGGTTTGCGCTCGCTCGATTTGTTAGGGCCTTGGCAGTGGGAAGTGGCCTTGCACCAGCAAACAGCAAGGCTCCGCACCGACAACATTGCCACGCAGAACCAGAATTTGGCTTGGATTTCGGCCGAGAGTAAGTACAAAATCACCGCACCGCTTTATGTGGAGGTACAGGTCGACTACGTTTTTGCCAATGCCTTGCAAAGCAATACCCATCGTTTAGAGGCCGGCTTTGGTTATGAGGTGCGTAAAAATTTAGGGCTGCGTTTGTCGGTTTTAGACCAAAGTCAGAACCCCGGCTGGGTATCGCAACGTTTTGGTGGCAACCACCAGCAGCAGTTCAACAATTTTAGTCCGGTTGCAGAGCGCGCCCTGCAGCTCTCCGTCGACTTGCCCCTGCTGCAGCTTACCGCCAGCAGCCGCAGCTTCCGCAATTTTGTGTATTTTGATGCTTTGGGCGCCGCACAGCAGTATGCTCCCGCAGTGGATGTGCTGCAATTGGGCTATGCTTCGAAGTTGAAGTTTTGGAAATTCACGCTCGACATTCAACATGGCTGGCAGTGGGGCATGGAAGGTCCGGTGCGGGCGCCTCGTTTTTACAACCGCGATTTACTGAGTATTGGGCATAAGTTTAAGGCGGGCTGGGAGCTGCAGTTAGGCGCCGAGTTCAGGTTTCAGAGCACTTATTTTGCGCCTGGTTTCCGTCCTGAGATCGGTCAGTTTGTGGTGCAAGACAGTCTGCAAGCCGGCGGCGCCCCCATTTTCGACCTCTTTGCAGCCATCAAAGTAAAGCGCACCCGCATTTTTGTGAAGTTTGAGCATGCCAACCAGGGCTTTCCTGTGAATAATTTTTACATGGTGCCGCTGTACCCGATGTATGAGCGGGCGTTTAGGTTTGGGTTGACGTGGGCTTTTTACAATTAATTATTTAAAACACGGAGGTCACGGAGCGCACGGAGAAGATCGCTCGCCTACGGCTCGCTTTACAGACCGTTCGCTGGCGCTCACTTTTCAGACATCAGATCGCTGCGCTTTTCAGATAGCGTGGGTACTATCGGATGGGCGCTGAGGGGCTGGAGGTGCTTTTTGATTTAAACACGAAGGTCACGGAGCTCACGGAGGTTTGTGATTTTGGATTTGGCGGCAAGCACCTTCATGATATCTAGTAAAAATGATCATAAACAATACCGACACACCTACGCCAGCGCCTACTCCTTATCTCAGCGAGCAACGCGAGCGGTCTGTCAGCGAGGCGGTCTGTTAGGGAGCCAAAGGCGACCGGTCTGTAAAGCGAGCCGCAGGCGAGCAGTCTAGAAGCCGGGGAGCTGCCAGAAAACGGGGCCAAGCAGGAGCAACATCCCCAACAACATCAAGATAAATTGCAGTGGCAGCATAAATTTAAACCAGCGCACATAATCGATGCGGGCCATGCCGAGCACCCCAATGAGCACGCCCGAGGTGGGGGTAATGAGGTTGGTAAAGCCATCTCCAAATTGAAAGGCCAGCACAGCCGTTTGGCGCGAGATACCGAGCAAATCGGCCAGTGGCGCCATCACAGGCATGGTGAGGGCGGCTTGCCCGGAGCCCGAGGGCACCAAAATATTGATCCCCGTTTGTACCACCAGCATGAGTTCCACGGCCCAGGCCTTGGGAATGCCCTGAAAGGCTTGGGCGGTGTGGTACAGCATGGCGTCGATCACCTTGCCTTGTTCGAGCACCACCAAAATACCGGCGGCGAGTCCTACCACCAGCGCTGCCCCCGCAATGTCGCGGGCGCCGTCGAGGAACTGCTTCACAAAAGCATCGGCACTCAAGCCCAAGCTCATGGCGCTGCTGATGCCGAGCGCCAGAAAGAGGGCCGCTATTTCTTCCATGTACCAATGGTGGCCCAAAACGCCTACAATGATGCCCAGAATACTGAATCCCAGCTGCAGTAACACAAAATAATGGGCCGAAAACCGCAAGACCAAGGGAGAGAGAAGGCCAAAAAGTACCGTTAGCACCGGCAAAACCGGCCAATGGAACGCTTTACTTCCGAAGGTGATGCTGCTGATGGGCGTTTGGACGCTGAACAGCAGCATCCCCAATAGTACCAAGCCATAAGCCCACCAGGCGCCTTTCCCTCCTTTTTGATGGCTGGGCAGCTCGAGTTGCTGGGATTGTTGTTGCTGCCACCAGGTATTGGCGTCGGTGCACAAACTGCTGCTCGCTTGGCGCTTCACCCGGGCGGCATAGCGCAATACATAGGCAATGCCCACCAAATTGATCATGAAGAAGCAAAAAAGTCGGTATTCGAGTCCGCTAAACGGCTGCACCCCCGCAATGCCCTGCGCTACGCCAATGGTAAAAGGATTGAGCAGCGCCCCTGCAAAGCCCAGTGCGGCACCCACAAAACACATGGCCACACCCACAATGGCATCGTAGCCGAGCGACAGAGCCAAGGGCACAAAAATGAGTACGAAGGGAATGGTTTCTTCGCTCATGCCAAAAACGGCGCCAAAAACTGCAAAAAGCAGCATGCAGAGGGTGATTATGAGGTTGCCGGCACCGAGGCGGGCGGCCCAGGGGCGGTTTTCGAGTTGGCGTACGCGAGCCACCAAAGCCAAGATGCCGAGGTCGATGGCGCGGCTTTGTTGCAGGATGAAAAACACGCCTCCTACCATAAATATAAAGACGATGATGCCAGCTTGGCGCTCGAAGCCTTTGAAGAAGGCCGTGAGGATTTGCCACGACTGCGGCTCGGCGGGCACTGGCGCATATGAATCAGCTACAATGAGTTCACGGACGGAGCCATTTACCTCTTGCGGAGCCCGCTGAAATTCACCCGTAGGTACGAGCCAGCTGAGGAGTGCGGCCAGGCAAATGATGCCGAAGAGGAGGACGTAGGTGTGCGGGACTTTCATATTAGAGATTGGCGGGTAAAAATGGGGAAAAATGCAATAGACTGCTCACCTTTGGTTCGCTTAACAGACCAGTCGCTGGCGCTCCCTTTTCAGACATCAGACCGCTGCGCTTTTCAGATAGCTTTGGCGCTGGCGTTGATCTAATTGCACAGCATAATCATTTTTAACAGATACATCATTTGCGTTTGCTGCCAAATCGGAAATCGCCAATCGAAATCGTAAATCAGAAATCCCATCCGGTCGCTGGCGCTCCCTGATAGACCACTCACTTCGTTAGTTCAGAGACAGATCAGGCGCTGGCGGATGGGCGGCGAGGTGCTAGAGGTGTTTTTTTTGTGTTAAACACTGAGACCACGGAGCTCACGGAGGTTTGTGATTTTGGATTTGGCGGCAAGCATCTCCATGATACCTAGCAAAAATGATCAAATAAGACTGACACACCAACGCCAGAGCCTGCTCCATCTCTGAGCGAGCAACGCGAGCGGTCTGTCAGCGCAGCGGTCTGTTAGGGTGCCGAAGGCGACCGGTCTGTAAAGCGAGCCGCAGGCGAGCGGTCTATCAAGGGCGGTCTGAAAATCTTTCTAGACAGATGCAACCTCGCCACAATGCCCCACGTCTTGTAACTGTGAATGGTTCTCAACCCAACCAAAAGCAACCCAAACCCAACACCCAAACATCACCCAACTCAAAGCAAAAGGCATGAAAAACTTTACCTCCACCCTGATTTTTTGTTTGCTCGTGCTTGGCACTACCCTGGTGCAGGCTGGCAATGGTACTGGCAAGGAAAACAGCGGCCTCAAAAAAGCTGAAAAACTGAGCGCAGAAAGCAGCATCGTAAAATCGCTTCACAGCGATATCGAGCAAAACCTGCGCTTGCCGGCAAAACTGCTTCAAATGTATGAGGGCGAACTGGTGGGCTTGTTGTTTACGGTGGATAGTCTGGGCCAAATCACCCTGCTTGAAACCCGCAGCGACAGTCCCCTACTCAGCAAACAACTCGAACGCAGCTTTAAAAACATGCGTGTACAAGCAAACGAGCTGCTCACTGGTGAGCGCTTTTCACTGCAGCTGGTTGTCAAACCCTAAGACAGCCAGTCAAAAAGCAAGGGCATCCTCAAAAGATGCCCTTGTTTTGTTTAGTGCTCAGGCTCTTTGGTGTACTTCGTTAATACATAAACGAAGGTACCCAACACCAAAACTGCAAAAATTATCCAACCGATCATATTCAAATTTTCGACCAAGATAAGGAAGCCCCGGCAATTCCCGAACCGCTTTGCAGGATTTATGTGTTGCATTCGCTCCGATTCCCTATTTTAGGTCCGTGTTTCGTATCCTCCAACAACCCTATCCCCTCTACGAATCGAAGCGTGCCCGCTGGCGCATGAGTTTGCTTTTTGGCTTATTCGTGTTTTTATTCCTTTGGCTGTTTGAACCCGTTGGTTTCAACGAAATCCCCGAAAATAAAATGTGGCATGCCTTGGGCTATGGCCTGGTTTGTAGCTGCACCATGCTTTTGATCAATGTGGTGGCCGTTCCCCTGTTCC
The DNA here is from genome assembly GCA_030682795.1 of Sphingobacteriaceae bacterium. Lineage (GTDB taxonomy): Bacteria > Bacteroidota > Bacteroidia > UBA7662 > UBA7662 > PNNG01. The sequence continues at coordinate 28,974 of JAUXNJ010000040.1, read as the reverse complement.
CGCATTTTTTTAAAGAGCAAAGCTGGACCACGGGCCGTCAAATTGCCATGACGATGTTGAACATTGGACTCATCGGCTTGGCCAATGCGTTGTATACCATGTTTGCCTTCAACCAGCCTTTTCGCTTGAGTAGTTTACTGTATTTCGAGGCCATCACGTTGGGCATCGGCATTCTTCCTGTGGCGGTGAGTTATGTGCTCAACCAGCTCTTGCTCGAACGCCGCTACCAACAAGGTTCGGGCAACCTCAATGCCCAAATGGAGCAGCAGAAATTGCTTCCTCAAAAACCCACACAAGCTACAGTAAGCACACCCTTGCTGCTCGAAGGCGAAAATCAAAACGAACAATTGCGGGTGCATGCGCATGAGTTGCGCTACCTTCAGGCGGCCGATAATTATGTGGAGGTTTACTGGATGGCGACCGATGGTTTGCAAAAAGCCCTTCTGCGTGGCAGCATGCGTGCCTTTGCCGCGCAATTGGCTTCGCAACCCAGCTTTTTCCGCTGCCACAAGAGTTTTTTGGTGAACCGACAGCACATCCAACACATCAGCGGCAACGCCCAGGGCTACAAATTAAAGCTCGATGGCGTGGAGGTGCTCATCCCTGTTTCGCGCAGTTTGAATGCCGATTTGAAGGAATTGTTCGGCTGAAGCACCTTCCCGTTCACCCCTGGCCTTTTGCTTTTCTCCCCTAGGGCTTCCCGTTCGTCCCGCTTTTTACCGCTGCCCCCTATCTGCTTGCCTAAACTCGGGCTGCTTCCCATGTTTGCATCCAACAAACAACCACACTATGGAAGCCATTTACAACATTGCCCTTTTCACCCACATCGCCGGCGGCGGCATTGCACTACTGGCCGGTTTTTTCGCCATGATTTTCCGCAAAGGCGGCAGCGGTCACGCTAAAACCGGCTACACTTTTTATTACAGCACTTTGGCGGTAGCCCTCACCGCCCTTTTTATGGCCATCTACAGCAACAAACCCTTCCTCATGCACATCGGCCTGTTCACCCTCTACCAAAATTTGGCAGGCATGCGGTCGGTGCGCATTAAAACGCTGCGGCCAGCTTGGCTCGACTGGGGCTTGGCAGGGTTGGGACTCATTAATGGCGGTTTCATGTTGGCCAGCGGCAACATTGTGCTGATGGTTTTTGGCGGCATCAACAGCTTTTTGGTTTTGCAAGATTTGTGGATGTATTGGCAGCTCGCTCAAAGTAAACCTCTTCGCAAAAACAGCTGGATGCGGCGGCATTTGGGCATGATGATTGGCACCTACATCGCCATTTTTACAGCCTTTTTGGTGGTAAACAGTCAGGGGCAGCTCTGGATTTGGCTGGGTCCCACCGCGGCTTTTATGCCTGTAATGATTTATTGGAATGTGCGCGTTGCTAAAAACACGGTGTATCGCAAAGCCAAAGTGCCGGCAAAAGCCTCCGCCACCTTGCTACTCGTGCTGCTGATTTTGGCCGCTCCCCAGTTGCTTTCGGCACAGGTGTATGTTGAAGGCGGCAACACCCGCCACCGTTTTGCGCAGATCACTTTGGGTGCGAGTCATCGTTTTTACCCCGGCGGCGGCAGGCAATGGCAGGTGGATGCGACCAATCCCGCTGCTGCCCTGCAAGCTGAAGTCTTTGCCCCACACCAAAGCAGCCGCCTGGTGCTTGGCGGCACGCATTTTTGGGGACATGCCGATTTTTTGGTGTCCTTTCCCATCCTCCAAAGTCAAACCGGCTTTACTGAACGCATCGAAACCAGCTTTCGTTACATGCCTTGGCGGGTTGAAAGCGGGAAAATTCGGCCCTACGTTGGCTTTTCGCACCAAGTAACGGCCTACCGCAAGGGTGCTGGGGCCTCGATTGGCGGCCATCGGGTGCCTTTTAGTGCAGGTTTGTACTACTTACACGGTGCGCATCTCTGGGAGTTGGGCGCCACCTATTTCGGGGCGCACGAGCGCGACTATTACTTCAGTCGCCAGCAACTAGCGCGGGTGCAAATGCCAGCCATGGCCTTTTCGCTGGGTTATAAATGGATGTTTGACACTACCGTAAGCGCCGAAAAGGGCTGGCAAAGCGGCCGTACTGCTTACTTAACCGATACCTTGGCCAAGCTCGACCGGCTGGATGGCTTTACCTTTGGCGTGGGCCCTTCGGTTGGCTTTTTCCTTACCCCTTCCCAAAATTTAACGGCGGCGGCGCCTTGGTTAGGGCAGCACCGCAGCGGAATGATGCTTGAACTAATGGCGGGTTATTATTGGCACCAGTCCGACCTCCAGCTGAGCCTCCTCTATCGCGGCATGAACAGCGAAATTGCGGCTTATGGCAGTGCGCAGCAATTGCAACGCCGCGCGGTAACCCTCGAAGCCTACCACTTTTTTGCCGATTACCACGGCTTTGTGCCCTATGTAGGTGCCGCGTTGAGCTACGAAAACTGGCAATCGCGCAGCAGCTTCGACGGCGGTTTGCCGCAGGAAGGCAGCCACCAAAGCCTCCAACCCGGCCTCAGTGCCGGCTGGGACATCCGTCCCGACCGCCTGCAGCGCTGGTACCTGCGTACGAGTCTCCGCTACTTCCCTCTCCAGCGCCTCAACCTGCCCAACGGCAGCAGCCAGCGGGTTGATCAGCTCGAGGTCAACTTCATTCAATTGGTGATTTTGCCGGGAAGATTTAGGTAGCAGCAGAAAAATATGGACGCAATCCATTGTTTCTGCGCAAAGATTATCACGAATTGCGCATTTTGAAGTTAGCCGCTTGTACATCCCAAAACAGCAACCGAAATTAAGGTTTCAAAGCTGTTGGCATGGAAAACATCAAACTCAAAATCGTGCAGCACCGGCATATTCTTTGGTGGGAATTGAAGTTTAAATACCACCAAGTGATTGTGAATACGCTCAAAAACTTGCCCTATGGCGACAGGATGTGGAGCGTGGATCGCCAAGCCTGGTTAGTGCGTTATGACAACTATGATTTTGAAAGCCTTAGCGCTCAATTTGCAGGTGTAGCCATTTTTGAGCGGCAACTTGATGGCCGTGCTGTTGGCGGTCAGCTACTCCCCGACGCTACCGAGGAGCACCTACGATGTCTGAGTCGTTACGAACGCTGGTTGCGGCAAAAGCGCTATTCTGAAAACACCATCCGCACCTATGTGGATGCCTTGAATGTATTTTTCCGCTACTTTGTCGAGCGCCCGCTTGATAATTTAAGCACCGAAGACCTCGTACAATTCAACCACGACTACATCCTCAAGCACAAATATTCGGCTTCTTACCAAAACCAAGTGATCAATGCCATCAAACTCTACTACCGACAGTTTTCGCACAGCAGCATGGAAGTGGAGGAAATACAACGGCCGCGGCGCGCGCATCGTTTACCGCACGTTTTGTCGGCCGAGGAGATCACGCGTATCCTCAAAGCTCCCCGTAATTTAAAGCACCGTTGCATGCTGCAGCTCATTTATGGCTGCGGATTACGCCGTGGCGAGCTGCTCAAATTGCGCGCCACCGACCTCGATTTTAACCGTAAAGTGCTGTGGGTTCGCGGTGGCAAAGGCCAAAAAGACCGCATGGTGCCGCTGGCTGCTAAACTCATGAGCTTGGTACGCGAATACCAGGAGCTCTATCCCACCACCAATTGGCTATTTGAAGGGCAAAAGGCTGGGGAAGCCTACGACGAACGCAGTTTGCAATCGGTATTCAAGCAAGCTTGTGCCCGAGCTGGGGTGCAAAAAGAAGCGACTTTGCATTGGCTAAGGCACTCCTACGCTACTCACTTGCTTGAGGCCGGTACCGATTTGCGCTACATTCAGGTGCTACTCGGTCACAAAAGCAGCAAAACCACGGAGCTCTACACCTGGGTAACCAAGCCCGCCTTTGACCGGCTGGTGAGTCCTATTGAGCAACTCGATTTATAAAACCGCCCAGTTACTAGACCCTTATGCGTCAGTGTTTTTTGACCAAAAATGCTGCATCGGCATTTTTAAAATTGTAACTTTTAACTTACATTAGTGCTATGGCAAAAAGGCTTGTATGAAGCACGGATTCAATTAGGTTCGGATAGCTGACGTGTTTTCTGCTTTTTTGATGATGACAGCTTGGTAATTCTGTTGAACGGCTTCACCAAAAAATCACAGCAAACCCCCAAAAACGAAATAAACAGAGCGATTCAATTAATGACGCGTTATTATGAAGACAAAACCATTAGCCAATGATCTAAAAACATGGTCGGAAATCAAAGATGCCGTTTATGGCACCAAGGGCGCCCCGCGAAGAGACAAGCTGGAAAGCTCGTTTGAAAGTTTCAAAATCGGACTTCTGCTCAAAAAAGCCCGGGAGGAGCGGCAGCTCACCCAAGAACAACTCGCTCAACTCGTAGATAAAAAACGCACTTACATTTCGCGCTTAGAAAACGACGGCAGCAATATGACCTTAAAAACACTGTTTGACATTGTTGAGATTGGGCTTGGTGGCAAAGTCCAAATCGATATTCGGTTTTAAGTAGTTAGCGCCAATAGGCTTAGCATTTCTAAATAAAATGGAGGACTACCATAATGACACAGCTAAAAAACAAGCACATAACGACGCTCGATGAATTACTCGACGAGCAATATGGAAAACCAGGAACTGAAAAGCGCGACCAGTGGGAACAAGGATTTGAGGCATTTCGACTTGGCTTTTTGCTTCAAGAAGCGCGTTTGAAACTAGGCATGTCGAAAAAAGAGTTGGCAGCAAAGTGTGGAACCAGTAAATCCCTCATTTCTAGCCTTGAAAACAATGCTGGCGAACTCAAGCTTTCAACACTCATGAAAATTATTCAAAAAGGATTTGGTGGGCATTTAAAGTTGACTTTGCAATTATGATGGTAAGTGGTAGTGCTCGTGACTCGTGTTTGACTGTGATGGGGCTCCAGTAGAAATCAGAAAATTGTCCTTATAATAGGAGATTTCGCCTATAGTCAAAATAAGCCTGCCTCAAAACTGAAAATGTAGAAAAAAGGGATTTGAATCGGAATAAAGTAGATTCAACGATATAAAACAAAGAACCCGGCTTCATCACCAGCATAAAAACTGGGAGAGGAATTACCGGGACTAGAACACAAAGGTACAAAGTTTATGGATAAACAGGCAATAGTTGACAGGATCATTTCATCCGAAAGGCTTGAGCCATATTTGAACCACAACAAACGTGACATTTCAAAAGCGCTTGATCATTACAAAAGCAACATACTCATTTCAGAATCATTTATCCCCTACTTTCAATTCTTGAGATTGGTTTAAGAAATGCAATAGCTATCCAACTGACAAAAAAATTTGACGATAAAGAATGGTACGATCATAAAGACTTTATCAAAATAGCCACTAGATTTCAAATAGATAAGATATCTGAAGCTAGAACAAAGATTCAGTCCGAAAAAAAGGAAGTTACACCTGGAAGAATCATCTCAGAACTGTCATTTGGATTTTGGACCTCCCTTTTTGATGCAAAATTTGAAATGTCACTTTGGAAGAACTTAAGGCTGGCCTTTCCAAATTGTCCGAAACAAATCAGAAAGCGAAAGACAATGAGTTCCAAATTCAATGGAATTAGAAAATTACGCAATAGAATATTTCACCACGAAGCCATCAGTTGGGATTTAAATGCCCTTCATTCATATAAAAATGGAATTATTGAAGGTATTGAATGGCTAAGCAAAGACCTTGTTGAATGGGTGAATGAACTAAACCATGTTGACAATAGTATCAAAAATTTCAAAGGACTAATATCAAAAGACATGTGACAACGGGATACAACACGCGTTTGGCTGCAATGGGGGTTTTAGTACTAAACTGAAACCATTTCGTACTTTAGTCCATCGTGCAGGCAATCAAGGGTAGTGCTCCTTATCCCGATGGCCATCGGGGCCACTGCGCCAAACGCGAGAACTTTACTCATGCGGGTACCCAAACAGGGCGTTCATTGGCCCCTACCGCGTCAAGCCAACTAATGCGGTCCTCGAATGACCATTGTGATTATAATAACGGCCATTGTTCAAATTACTATAAATCTCCTATCTTGCAGGAGCGCATAAAAACATACCTAGCTTCCAACGTTATCCCGCATAGAATGATTTTTATTCGCCTATAAGTAAGTTACCGCCAATGCTAAAAAACGAACCGACAAAACAAAAACATAAATTTGACAACCAAATAAATTTATATCTTATGAAAAAAAATAAATTTCAACTGATGACAATGACTTTGTTACTATCGTCATTTATGGCATTTGGTCAAGAGAGTTACCAAGAAAACAATGACCATACCAAGAAAAACTATTTCAAGTTTGACTTTGGACTATTTGTGAATGAAGCAAATTTCAAATCAGACAAAGATTACATTTTTGGAAGCGGCTTCTACTATGGGACAATGTATCAAAGACAAGTTTTGAATAATAAAAAAGGTTCAATTCTTGCAAATATTGGTTTTGGCAGCACGACAATCGGTTACAACGGATGGATAGACAACCAAGGCATAAAAGAGAATTTTGTTGCAAACGAGAACTATTTATTAATCTCAAGTGGATTCACAGGTTCGTTAAAGGAAAAAAATAATTTCCTTGACCATTTAGATTTAGAGATTTTATTTACCTATTGGGTGCTTACCAGACAAAACTTTAACAGTATTGGTAACTCCGAATTTCCGAAAGCCAATTCAAGACTTTCGATGATGTTTTCTCCCCATTATTCAAGAACTTTCAATAATGTCAAATTTACAATTGGTCCATTTGCTAATATTGATTTAGCAGAATTTGACACAAAAGGCAATGTTTTTGACTTAGCACTTGTGGGACTAAAAATGGGAATAGGAATTGGATTCTAAGGAAGAAGCACTAGGCGGTAACAGGCGTTTGGCTCAATGGCGGGTGACGTGGTTAATTGAACATTCTACCTCGCATCAACATTTGTGGTGTTTTGACAGTTTTGTGCTCCGAAATCCGCCACTGCGCCAAGCGCCAAACCGTTACCAGTAATGCTATGACAGACTACGAACTTAAAAATATCGACCCAGAAGACATCGAAGACTTACTCGTAAAAGTTGAGACTTCGTTTGACATCAAGTTTGTTGGTGACGAGTTAGTTCATATCACGACCTTTGGACAACTTTGCGACCACATCTCAAACAAAATACAGCTCGACAATTCAGACGACTGCACAAGCCAACAAGCATTTTACAAACTAAGAGACGCAATTTCATCGACACTTCAAATCGACAATAAAACAATCTCGACCGACTTTCCACTTGCCGACCTTTTACCAAGACAACGCAGACGTTCAATAACAAAGAAATTGGAAAGGCATTTAGGTTTTAAACTAAATATTTTGCGACCACCACATTGGGTGACGGGGACACTTGCAATTTTACTTCTCGCCTCTCTCGTTGGACTTTTCTTTAATTGGCAAATCGGACTTATAGGAATTGTGTTTTCTAACCCTGGACTTTGGCTAGCAAATAAAATTGGTAACGAACTTGACTTGCAAACGGTCGGACAAGTTGCCGAAAAAATGAAAAATGAAAATTATATAAAATCAAGACGAAACCCAAAGACATTTAATAAAAACGAAATTGAAAAAGTATTGACTGACTGGTTCAGTAACGACTTATACTTAGACAAAAGTAAATTAACAAGAGAAGCGAAATTTGTATGACGACAGAAGGAAGCACTACTGGTAACAGGCGTTTGGCTCAATGGCGGGTGACGTGGTTAATTGAACATTCTACCTCGCATCATCTTTTGTGGTGTATTGACAGTTTTGTGCTCCGAAATCCGCCACTGCGCCAAGCGCCAAAACGTTAGCAAACATTTAAACATTTAAAGACAGTAAATATGAAAATGAAAGTAATTTTATTATTAATCGGATTGATTAAAGGGATTTCTGCTTCTGCACAAATTGACCCTGTTTGGTACAATTTAATGATACCTCACGATAAAATAGAGACAATAAAAGATATGTTAGAGAAGGAGGGCTTGGAATTGTCAGTTGACAACGCACCATATCTAATTGTTGACTTTAAAGATGACAAATTTTTTATAACTAGAAAAAGTCAAAAATCAAGGATAAGAGCGTTTAAAATTCTTAAAGAAACAAAAGACTTATACTTAGTCTGTATTGACAATGTTGAATTATGTGATTGTAAGGGTAATACTTTTATATACAAGAAGACAAATAATCAACTTCAGAGAATTCAAAGACCTTTTAGCTTCTCTCTGAAAAGAAACTTGATTAAACGATTAGAAGATATGGAATTAGATAAGCCTGACGGTTATGACAATTCAACATTTTGCGAAATACTTAAAGCATTGTAAGTATAAAACGTTTGCTAACAGCCGTTTTGCAAAAGCGGGGGTTTCGTGCTTCTATGACAGTGAAGTGTTAAATTCAAGCTTTGTGCTTCTAATGAAGTTTAGTGCTGAAAATCCCCGCCTTCGCAAAGCGGCAAACCGTTATGCCTCATTGTAGGACGACACCGTAAACAGAAAAATGATAGACACTTTTAAACAAAATATTCCACTTGACAAGTTCTTTAAAGACGGTTACAACTTTGAAATTCAAAGAAAATCGGACTATTTATCTTATCCCGAATTTTTAAAATACTTCAACGACCTAAAGACAATTACTCGACACAACTTAACAATCGGAATAAACTTTACTTATGGATGGATGCCTACAATTTTCGACTTCCGTTCAGACAATTTTGACGAAACTCTTGACATTTTGAATAAGGCTAAAACTGGTAGCAAGCCGACAATAGATAATTTAGTTTTATTGAAAGGACTTCTAAATAACTCGTTAGTTGGCACAACTAAACTTTTACATTTTATCAACCCCGACAATTTTGCTATTTGGGACAGTAGAGTTTATCGCTACTTGACAAATAAAGAACCTTATGACAATAGAATTGGTAACTGTAACACATATTTGGACTACTTAGCTTTTTGCGACTATTTGACCAAGCAACAGGAATTTAACACATTGAAGAAAAGTATGGAAAAGAAAGTAGGTTACTCAATGACAGCTTTAAGAGTTGCCGAATTAGTGATGTATTCAAATGGGGCAAAACAATGATGACAGCAAAACAAATAGCAATTGTTATTCTTTCTGCATTAGGCGGTATAGTTTTGACATTTGTGTTCAACTTCCTAATTCTCGACAAAATTCTAATTCCTGATCCTTGTTACTACCATACTCACGACACTAACAAAGTGTTTGACATATTTTACGAATTGACTTCAAGCGATGGTTATCACCCATTTCCGACAAAATTTAATTTCATTTTTACAGCAACAATTGGAGCTATATTAGGACTGAAAATTTCAATTTATAAACTAAAGAAACGTGACGCAAGAAAAACAACGAAGGCATAACAGCACCTACCCAAAAGTGGCGGTTCAGTGGTTAAATCAAGCTTTGTGCTTCTATCAAAGTTTGTGCTTAGTTGACAGTGAAGTGCTTCGAAATCGCCACCTTCGGGTAGCTGCAAAACGTTAGTGGCAACCCTATGACGACACGGTATTATAAACGACATTTTGACGAACCTCGGACAGAACAATCCGAAGTTTGGGGAACTTGTGACTATTACTTTGAAACAAATCAGAACGGAGAAGTACTTCGACAAATTGAAGTTTATGAAAATGGAAAAACATTAAAATATGGCGAACAATTTATCAAAGATGAATTTGGATTTCTTGCCGACCAACCTCTTGTCCTTTCCGATTTTGAAAACTTTGCAATAAATAAAACTGACTTTGAACATCAATGGCAAAAGTGAATTACATAACTGGTGACGCTACAAATCCGCAGACAAATGGAAACAGAATCATTGTTCACGTTTGCAATGACATTGGTGGTTGGGGCAAGGGTTTTGTAATGGCAATTTCTAAACGTTGGAAAGAACCTGAACATCAATATAGACAATGGTTTAAATCAAATGACAATTTTAGCCTTGGACAAGTTCAATTTGTGCAAGTTGAAGAAAAACTCTGGGTTGCAAATTTAATAGGACAACATAAAATCAATAAAGACGAAAATGGTAACGCGCCAATTAGATATGAAGCAATTTTGTTAGGTCTTGAAAAAGTGGGACAATTCGCCATTGACAAAAAAGCCACAGTACATATGCCAAGAATTGGTTGCGGACTTGCCGGTGGAACTTGGGACAAAATTGAACCTTTGATAAACAAATCACTTTTAGAAAACGAAATTGAGACTTATGTTTATAACTTTGACTAAAATAAGGGCAGCCACTAACAGCACCTACCCAAAAGGCGGGGTTTCGTGCTCCAAAGACAGTTTAGTGGTTAATGAAACATTCGTTTTTCAAATCAAGTTTTGTGGTAAAAGTCCCGCCCTTCGGGTAGCTGCGAAACGTTATGCGTCAGCTTAAAAACGCAGGGTGACAGTTTACCGACCTGACCGGGGACAAAACTAAATAACGTAAAAAACAAACAAAATGAACATTCTAAAAATCAACAACGGCAAAGTAGAACTTCGTAAAGACAGCGGTTCTCTAATCAGGACAATTGGGAACGGTGATGCAGTTAATGCAGACATCAACAATGACGGCTCACTTATTTTGGTGACAACAATAAAGGGTAAAGTTGAGTTACGCAAAGAAAGCGGGACTTTGATAAGGTCAATTGGTAACGGAGATGCAACTAACGCAAAATTTAGCGGTAGCGACATTCTTGTAACAACATCAAAAGGTAAGACTGAAGTAAGAAAAGAAAGTGGCACACTCATAAGAACAATCTAAATGAATGTGGGGCTTCGCCCCACATTTTTTAAATCTCAAAAAAAAATTATGTCCAGCGGATTTGTAAACCCAATAACAATAAAGGAAGCAATTGATAAAATTGTTGACAGAACCTATTTATTACCTGCCATTCAAAGAAAGTTTGTTTGGAGTAGCGACCAAATTGAAATTCTTTTTGACAGTATAATGAGAGGATACCCCATAAACTCATTTATGTTTTGGGAAGTCAAGGAAGATAAAGTAAAAAATGAATTTAAGTTTTATCAGTTCCTAACTGAATACAGACAGTTTTTCAAAGAGGACAATCCAGATATTGACACCAAAGGCTACAAAGATTTTTTAGCTGTAATTGACGGACAACAAAGACTAACGAGTTTATACATTGGTTTAAAAGGTTCTTACGCTTATAAATTGCCAAGAAAATGGTGGTATAATAATGAAGAAAATTTACCAACACGACACCTTTATTTGAATTTATCACAAGCATTACCTGATGAAAACGAAAGACAAATGATTTATGACTTTCAGTTTCTAACAAAGCAAGAGTTTGAAAAAAAATCCGAAGACCTATATTCAATTTGGTATAAAATCAATGACATTCTAACATTTAAGACCAAAGACGAAATAGACAATTACATAGATAGCAAAGGCTGGCTAAACAAGGATTTTACAAAACAGACAATCAGAAAATTGTTTGAGGTAATTTTCAAAGAGCCTTTGATAAATTATTATCTTGAAAAAACACAGGAAATTGATACTGTATTAGATATTTTCATAAGAACCAATAGCGGTGGTGAACCATTAAGTTTTTCTGATTTACTAATGTCAATAACAACTGCACATTGGAAATCCGATGCAAGAAAAGAAATACCAGACGTTGTAAATAAGGTTTTTGAAATTGGAAACCCTGGCTTTCTAATCAACAAAGATTTTGTTTTAAAAACTTGCCTTGTATTATTCAATGATAACATCAAATTTCAAGTAAAAAACTTTGACCAAAGCAATGTTATCATATTTGAAAAAAACTGGGACAGAATAAAAAAGAGCATAACGGAAGCATTCACTTTACTTGCAAATCTTGGTTTCAACAACCAAAACCTAAGAGCTAAAAACGCTGTAATTCCAATCATCTATTACATTTATCATCGTGGAATTGAAAACGACATTAATAGTCCAATCAAACACAAAGACGACAAACAATTAATTAGAAAATGGCTTTGTGCTTCTTTACTTAAAGGTGTATTTGGCAGTCAATCTGATACTGTTTTAGGTGGTTTACGTAAGGCAATAAAAGCAGAGTTAGCAGACACTACAAAACAACCTACATTTCCATTAGACAGAATTAAAGATGAGTTTAAAGCCAATCCAGCTAAAAATCTTTCTTTTGACGATGAACTAATTGAGGGTTTACTTACAACCCAAAAAGATGCACCAGACTGTTTTGCAATTCTATCATTAATTTATTCGCATCTAAACTTTGGTAATCAAGACTACCACAAAGACCATTTGCATCCTGCAAGTTATTTTAACGGAATTAAAAAAGCAGACTTCCAAACAGAAGATGATTTTAACTTTTACAAAGACCCAACAAACTGGAACGGAATTGGAAATCTACAATTGCTTAATGGAACTTTAAATCAATCCAAACTTGCATCACCACTAAAAGACTGGGTTACAACAAATAATATTGACAAAGTAAATCAACTAATTCCGAATGAAAGCCTTGACATTGTGGACTTCAAGAACTTTGTAATTAAACGAAAGGAACTATTAAAAACACAGCTTAAAAATATGGTGGTATGACGGGCAGACAAGAAAGCCGAACGCATAACACGGGTTTGGCAAAAGTGGCGGTTCAGTTCTCCGCAGACACATTTGTGGTTAATCAAAGTTTGGTTCTCCGCATCAACATTTGTGGTGAAAATCGCCACCTTCGCCAAGCCCGAAAACGTTACCAGCAAGGCTAAACAGACGACACCGTGAAAATAAAAGTAGGAAACTTTAAAGTTGACATAAGGACATTGATTGACATCCGAAAAGACGGAAAGTTACCAAGACTTTATGTTCACGAGAAATTTGAAAAACCCTTAAAATGGATTGTAAGGTCAATTGCCATCATAAGTTTTATTACAATTTTTTTGGCACTTGACGACTATGTCGTAAGTGTTTCGATTGGGCTCGGACTTTTTCTTTTATCGTTCATTTTTGACAGGGCAATCGTTAAATACACAACATTTGTTGTTCAACCATTTCCTGACTTTGAAATTGACTACAGTCAATGGTATAACGTTATGACCGTTTCTCAACCAGACCACAAAAAGAATGTAAACGTAGTAGGTTTTGTATACAAAGACATTGAATACGGCAAAAAGTTCTTCAAGTATATCAAGTCTTGGAACTTCGACAATTCTGTGGACAAAGACAGAAACATAATTCTTTCAATTGTTGAAGAACCTAATGGAGCATTTACATTTTATATTTATGCCAGCCCTTATCGTAAAAATCTTGACAAAATGTTCAAAGCTGTTGCTGCGGACAACTTCATAGAAAAAAGAAAAGACGGAAAAGTTCAAGAAGGATTAGTAATGCAGATGGCTTACTGGCATACAATAAAATATACTGACGACAAACATATGCGTGACTTTTTTAAATATCAGCCGACAGACGAAAAATTTATGTTTGTGCCATCAGCAAAATACGATAATGGCTACGGAATGGATATTGACAGTCAAATCATTCTTCACGGCTACAAATACGCAAAAAGACAAGACTTGCATAAATATTCAACCGAGAACCAATTAACCGAAATGGCTAAAAAATGGAAAGACTGAACATATACAGACAAGAAAGCCCAGCTGGTAACAGGCGTTTGGCTCAATGGCGGGTGTCGTGGTTAATTGAACATTCTACCTCGCATCAACTTTTGTGGTGTATTGACAGTTTTGTGCTCCGAAATCCGCCACTGCGCCAAGCGCCAAAACGTTATAGGGCATTTTTAAAAGACACAGTAACAAACAAAACAGAATATGAATTACGAGAAAATATCAGAAAATATTGAACTTCAGATAGAAACACTTTTTGAAGAACTCAGGTCAGGAATTTCGGCAAGGGAAGATAGCCGAGCATTTGGTGCGATGATTGAAAAACGAATCACGGAAAATTGGGGCAATGTCTGTTCCAACTTAGGTTATCAAGCCATTGATATACCGGGCAGAAGGACAATATTTGACTTCGCTTGTAATATTGAAAATAAACTATTTGGCTTTGATGTTAAAACCAAAGATCTTGACTCAACAAGATATTCAGACGGTGGGGTATGTGCAGTTGGCAATCTTCTTAAATTCCTTGCGAATGACAAAGGTGTTTTTATGATTGTGGAATTTGGACACGACAAATCAACAACAAAGAATAGTAGTCGGGACATTGAATACATTCGAGTTGCTCCATTTCATTGCCTACCTGAGAATACATATCGTATTGAAAATTTGGGGACAGGACAAGTAAGGCTTAATTACACGGTAAATCAGGTTTGGGATGAAATTGACTGGAACAGGTCTTACAGTGACTTCTTCGATATTTTTTGCGACCTTGCAATAACTCACTATAAGAGAGTAAAAGCAGATGCGGAAAAACGAATTAAATCAATTGAACAATTTAAAGATGGCGGATATCAAAACTTTCGATTTATCAGATAAGGACTTACAAATTGGTGATGTCTTCACTCCTCTAAAATGGGGTGAATTTGCTATTGCTAAATTTGATATTTTTTCAAAATGGATCAACGGAGCTTCCGTGTTTGACCCGACAATGGGGGAAGGAAATTTACTTGAAGCCTTGATAACATATGGATTATCCAAAGGATTATCAATTCATGAACTGCCAACCAATAGACTTTTTGGCAATGAATTAAACACAGTTTATTTCAATAAAGCAATAAGTAAGTTTTCAGAAAAGTATGGCTTGGATATGTCCGAAAACTTTACCAACGAAGATTTTCTTAGACTTACTCCTGAAAAATACGACATTGTTTTTGGAAACCCCCCATGGCAAAATTTTGTTGATTTACCAGAGAGCTATAAAGAGCAGATAAAAAGCTACTTCTTCAAGTTTGATTTAATTGGCAACAGCCAAAACCTATTGTTAGGGGGAAGTAGAATTGATATAGCAGCCCTTATAATTCAGATAGCACTTAAAGACTTCTTAAGGAAAAATGGTGAAGCAATAATATTTATGCCTCTCTCATTATTTTTAAATGACGGGGCTAATAGGAATTTTAGAACGTATAGTATAGGTGAAGTAAAGTATTGTGTTAGTTCCGTTTTCGACTTCAATGACGAAGATGTTTTTGGCGGGATTGCTACACGCTATGGATTGAGCCATTTCATTAGAGACAAAAAACCTGATTTTCCAATTCCTTATTTCCGTATAGAAAATGGCTTATGGAATGAGTTCTTGGCTAAACCTATGTTTCACGAAACCGACCCATTAAGTATACTCTCTAAGGAAGAAGGTGGTGACTTTGACGATATTAAACCTGTTTTAATAAAAAAGGAGTCAAGTCCAAGACAAGGAATAAATACATGTGGTGCAAATGATGTTTATTTCTTCGACACCCTTAACGAAGTCAACGAAGACTTAGTGAGCGTCTCTAATAAGAATAAAGACAATATCGTTCTCCCGAAGAAATTCGTCTTTCCGCTTATCACTTCAAAGGAATTCAAATCAGAAACAACCACACCTTCCAAATGGGTTCTTTTGCCCTACAATTCCAACGGTAAGCCGCTTGAATGGAAGCAAATTCAAATGTTTCCTGAGCTTAAGCACTATCTTGAAGCAAACAAGGAGATATTACAAGGCAGAAAAGGGGTAATGTTAAATGCCATACTTAAGCGTGGGCAGTGGTGGGCTATGTTAGGTGTAGGTGAATACAACTTCTTTCCTTACAAAGTAGTATGGGAAGCATACGGCAAGACCAGTTTCAATCCAACAGTTTTTGAAGGCAATTGGCAAGCAAACCAATCATTGCAAGCCTTTATCCCGATTAAGACGTTAACTGAAGCAATAAGGATAAAGACAGAGTTGTCTGATAAACAAATAGAAAATTATTTGCTTTCCTTAAAAATGGAAGGGACAATGAATTGGGCACAACCAGGGAAAATTAAAAAGATAATAAAATACGAAGAAGAAACTCTGACCTTATTCTGACAATCAAAACGCCCTATAACAGCACCTACCCAAAAGTGGCGGTTCAGTGGTTAAATCAAGCTTTTTGCTTCTATCAAAGTTTGTGCTTTGTTGACAGTGAAGTGCTTCGAAATCGCCACCTTCGGGTAGCTGCAAAACGTTAGCAGTAATGGCAGAAAACCGGTTCCAAAAGAGAAACACGACTGAAAAAACATAAATTTGTAGCATATAGCAATAAATAATGGACAATCGCTTTACGGACATAATTCAGCTAATAAAACAATCTCGGACCAATGCCATAAAAGCCGTAAACGCTGAACTAATTAAACTCTATTGGAACATTGGAGAATATATCAGCAAGAAAATTGAAATATCAGAATGGGGCGACTCTGTGGTAACAGAATTAGCCAATTTCCTACAGACACAAGAACCAGAAATAAAAGGCTTCTCCGATAAAAATATTTGGAGAATGAAACAGTTTTACGAGACTTACAGAGACTTTCCAAAACTCTCACCACTGGTGAGAGAAATTAGCTGGACAAATAATCTGCTGATTTTTTCAAGGTGTAAAACCATAGAAGAAATAGAATTTTACCTCAAACTCGTAAAACAAGAAAATTATAGTAAACGTGAACTTGACCGACAAATATCGGCAAGTTTTTTCGAGCGGACAATGATTGGAAACTCAAAACTCTCACCATCTGTGAGAGAAAATAATAAAGGCCTTTCAAATACCTTCAAAGACAGTTATGTATTTGAGTTTTTAAACTTACCTGACCCACATAGTGAAAGCGATTTGAAGCGTGGACTTGTAAAACAAATGAAAAATTTCATTCTCGAACTCGGGAAAGACTTCTTGTTCATAGGAGAAGAATATAAGTTGCAAGTTGGCAACAGCGACTTTTTCATTGACTTGCTGTTTTTCCACCGCGGACTTCAATGTTTAGTGGCATTTGAACTTAAAGCAGACAAATTCAAACCCGACCACTTGGGACAGCTTAACTTTTACTTAGAAGCATTAGACAGAGACGTTAAGAAGCCGAACGAAAATCCGAGCATTGGGGTTTTACTCTGCAAGGACAAAGACAGTGAAGTTGTAGAGTATGCTTTAAGTAGAAGCCTCTCACCTACAATGGTATCAGAGTATAAAACACAACTACCCGATAAAAAACTTTTACAACAAAAACTACAAGAACTGTTTGACAATGAGACGGACGAGAAATAAAGCCACTACTGCTAACACGGGTTTTGCGTCAGGCGGGGTGACGTGCAAACTTGGAGCTTTGTGCTTCTATTCAAGTTCAGTGCTGGTTGACAGTTTTGTGCTCCGAAACCCGCCCGAACGCAAAGCCCGAAACCGTTATAGGGTATTTCAAGAAATGATAATCAAAAATGAAAAAACCACAATTGAAATATATTGAGTTGAAGACTGGATATGAACATAATGGTCCTGCCTGGATTGCGTATGTGGAGTTTTCAAAATCCGGAAAGACAATTTATTTTAATGGAATGGCACTACATGGAAATGGACATGGGATATGCTCGGACATAGTATCAAGAGATATTTATTGGATTTCAGGAATTAAAAAAAATGGAGAGGACAGGCATTGGTTGGGAAAAGGGGGAATCCAAATTGACAAAAAAGCAATTGACGAATATCTAACTGTTGCAGGCTTACAAATGCTCGACCCAAAGAAATATACAGTTGTTGATATTCAACCTACAGATAAATCAAAGTTTATTGACATAGAAAACAGTAAACTTTACTCTGAAAAGAAGATTGACAAATATGATGACTTGGTTGGTTTAACAAAACCAGAATTAGAACGAGTAATATTGGAACTTGAAAATAAAGAATCTCGTACGAATCCGAATAATGGCCTCAAATTTTACAGCATAAAAAAGCAAGAAGCCAAAAAACTATTGAAGAACTTGATGGAAAATGAATTAAAGTGAAACACCCTATAACACGCGTTTGGCTGCAATGGGGGTTTAGTGCTAAAAAGAAACATTTTCGTACTTTAGTACATCGTGCTAGAAATCAAGTGTGGTGCTCCTTGTCCCCCACTGCGCCAAGCGCGAGAACGTTAGTGGCAAGGCTATGACGACACAACCCGACAGACAAATCGGGTTCTTTTTGACATTTTGTATTTTAGTAGTTGCTTAAATAAGCAATTTGACTATCTTCGCATTATGGACAACAATTCTTGCATACGACAACAAGCAGACATTAAACAAATAAATCGCTGTAAAGACAGAGTTTCAGAACTCAACGACTCGTTTGACTATTTATCGAACGGACTTGAATTAGCAGGAAACAACGTAAGGCTGAAAATTCTCTTTTTACTATATGAAGAAAAACGACTTTGTGTTTGTGATATAAGCGACATTCTCGGTATGACAATTTCAGCAGTTTCTCAACACTTGCGAAAACTCAAAGACCGAAAACTAATTGAAACCGAACGAGAAGCTCAAACCATTTTTTACTCATTGACAAAAGAGTATGAAAAAATGCTGAAACCGTTTTTCAAAATACTTGACGAAAACAAAATATTAGAAACATTATGAAAGCAGACAAAAAACTAATCGGAGCAGGACTTTTAACAGCAATTGCAGCTTCATTGTGTTGTATTACACCTGTCTTGGCTTTAATCGCAGGGACAAGCGGACTTGCTTCAACTTTTTCTTGGCTTGAACCTTTTCGACCTTATTTTATCGGTTTGACAATTTTAGTTCTTGGTTTTGCTTGGTATCAAAAGTTAAAACCTAAAAAGCAAATTGACTGCAATTGTGAAACAGAAGAAAAACCAAAATTCATTCAGTCAAAAATGTTTTTAGGAATTGTAACAGCATTTGCAATCGTTATGCTTGCCTTTCCATACTATTCAAGCATTTTCTACCCAAAGAAAGAAAAGCAAATCATAGTAGTGGACAAATCCAATATTCAAAAAGTAAAATTTACGATTAGCGGAATGACTTGTGCGAGTTGCGAAGAACACGTAAATCACGAAGTAAATAAATTGACAGGAATAATAAGTTCAAACGCTTCATATGAAAATGGAAATGCAATCATAGAATTTGACAACTCAAAAACAAATATTTCTGAAATCGAAAAAGCAATAAACTCAACAGGATATTCTGTAACCGACAAAAAAGAAAATTAAAATGGAAATCAAATTACAATCAACAATAACTTGCCCCAACTGCGGACATAAGAAAGAAGAAACAATGCCGACAGACGCTTGCCAATATTTTTACGAATGTGAAAAATGCAAACAAGTTCTAAAACCAAAACAAGGCGACTGCTGTGTTTATTGTAGCTACGGAAGTGTTGCTTGTCCACCAATTCAGCAGGACAAAAAATGTTGCTGACAGACGGAAAACAAAGAAGCCCAGCCACTAACAGCGGTTTGGCAAAAGTGGCGGTTCAGTGCTTCGTATGACAGTTTTTCGTAAATTTGAAGTGTGTGCTTCGTATGAACATTTGTGGTTAAATCGCCACCTTCGCCAAGCCGCCAAACGTTGTGCGCCATGCTAATGATACCACGGAGTTCCGCACAGCAGACAGAAAGCCTGCCCACGACCACCAGCATTTGACGTTAATTTAGGTTTGGTGCAATTACACCACAGTTCACCATCTTCTTCAACAGGCTTTCTTTTCCCGTAATTCCACGGACGTTTAGAAAGCACGGGCGCACAACACACGTTTGGCTCAATGGCGGGTGATGTGCTAAGTTCAAGTTCTGTATTTCTATTGTTCATTTGTGCAAAATTTAAAGTGAAGTTTTTCAATGTCCGCCACTGCGCCAAGCGTGGGAACGTTATGCCTCATTGTAGGACGACCCGTGTAAACCGACAGACTTCGACAAGAAAACGAAATAGCCAACCGCACATTTTAGCACATTTGGTTGCCCGACACATAGCCGACCGCTTCGCAACCAAAAGAGCTAAAATTTCCCACCCTCGACAATGTGAATAAAATTTTGTGGACTGTTTTTGACCAAAAGAAAAATAATACCTACTTTTGGACACAAATTGACCAAATGACAGTCGTGAAAAAATATACAACTTTCGGAGAACATCTCAGGACACTGAGAGAAATAAATGGCTTGACATTACGTGAAGTTGCTACAAGTTTATCTCTTGACACTTCTCTCCTTGCAAAAATTGAACGCAATGAAAGACAGCCAACTCGACAACTAATAAAACAACTTGCGGACTTTTTTAAAGTAGATGAAAAAGAATTGGTTGATGAATTTCTTAGCGACCAAATCGTTTATAAAATCTTGAACGAAGAAATGGATTTAAACATTTTGAAGGTCGCTGAAAGCAAAATTAAATATCTAAAAACTCATAATGGCTAAATACAACAGAAATATAACGGAACTTAAAACAAAGGCTGCAATGTGGTGGCCCGAAGAATTAAAAACAAAAAATGCTTTAGCTAATGTTCTTCCTTTGCTTCTCAAAACGCAAGATGACTTTTTGCATCTTATCGTTTTAAGTAAAAATGACCCATTTCAGCTTTTTGATTTAATAAAGGTTGCTAAATACCCAGCTAATCTTTTTCTAAAACATTTAGCCGTTTTGTCAGATTATGGAGGTGAACCAATTCAACGTTTAGGTCGTTCTTTCAAAGACATTTTCCCAAAAGGAAAAGGTGCAAATGGAAAATACTATTTCGATTTCATTTGGAAAGAAAAATCATATAGATACGAGTTTAAAGCTTTACCTGTTAATGGATTAAACAGCAAAAAGCTGTTCATAGATGGTTCTGGATTAATTATAGAAAAGGAATTAGACGATTTAACGTGCGATATGATTGCACTTTTATTGTTTGCTTCAACTTCTGATTATGCTGAACACGCTGGCTTAACTGCTTGTGAAATTGGCACTATGCTTGGCGATGAGGATGTGTTAACAAAATTCGTAAAACAGAGATATATAGTCGTCAGTAAACAGACAAGCGGTGCAATTGCAAATAGTTTGGGTCAATTAGCCCAAACAGAAATAGTAAGTTTCCTTACTAAAGAGCTTGGAGACAAATACAAAATTATTCGCAATGGTTACATTACCATTGAAGGTTATGATAAAAAAGGTGGAATGCCTTTCGACTTAGTTGTTGAAAAAGGAAAGAAAAAAGTTGGAATAGAAGTTAGCTTCCAGGTTACTACAAATAGTACCATAGAAAGAAAAGCAGGACAAGCAGCCGACCGTCAGGCATTAGTTCACAAAAGCGGTTACCACATTGCTTATGTTCTTGACGGTGCAGGAAATTTCCAACGCTCATCTGCAATTTCTACAATTTGTAATCACAGCGATTGCACAGTAGCCTACACTCTTGCAGAATTTAAAGTATTGTCTAACTGGATAAAAAGTGTGCTATGATAAAATTCATTGATTTATTCGCTGGAACGGGAGGCATTCGTTTAGGTTTTGAACAGGCTTGTAAAAAGTTTAATTTAAAAACTGAATGTGTGTTTTCATCAGAAATTGATAAGAATGCTTGTGCTTCTTATGAATTGAACTTTGGACACAACCCATATTCAGACGTTACTAAAGTAGAGGAATTGCCTCCTTTTGATTTTATGTTAGCAGGGTTTCCTTGCCAATCGTTTTCCTACGCAGGAAAACGCAGAGGATTTGGCGAAACAAGAGGAACTCTATTTTTTGAAGTGGAAAGACTACTTGCTAAATACAAGCCTAAAGGCTTTTTGTTAGAAAATGTTCGAGGGCTTACAACACACGATGAAGGGCGGACTTTTGAAACGATCATCCATAGTTTAAAAAACCTTGGGTACAGTGTCAATTATCTTTTATTGAACAGCAGCAACTTTGGTGTTCCTCAAAACAGAGTAAGAATATACATACTTGGCACATTAGAAGAACCAATAAAAATGAAACTTCAATCTGACGTTGGTGCTTCTGACTCACATAAATTTAAAGAACAAAACGGACAAACCTCACTTTTTTCAGAACCGAAAACAATTCGAGTAGTAAAGGATATTCTTGAAAAAGAATTTCCAGAAAAATATGAGTGTACAAAAGACTTTGTAAATAAGTTAAAAAATGTAGTTGGTGAAGATTTATCCAAACTTCACGGCTATAGACTTATTGATTACAGAGGTGGACAAGCAATTCACTCGTGGGAATTAGGAATAAAAGGAAAGTGTACAAAAGCAGAAATTGAATTTTTAAATCTTCTAATCGGAAACCGAAGAAAGAAAACTTTCGGCACTCATCAAGACGGAAAGTCATTGACAATTGAGCAAATTAAAACATTTTACAAAAAGAACGACCTTGAAACCATTTTGAATTCATTAGTAAACAAAGGTTATTTGAGTGCTTATGAAGACAAGTATAATCCAGTAGCAGGAAATATGTCATTTGAAGTTTTCAAATTCCTTGACCCCGAAAGTATTTCAATTACGCTGACCGCTTCCGACACAAATAGACTTGGAATTGTTCAAAATGGCAGAGCAAGAAAATTGACACCGAGAGAATGTGCAAGACTTCAAGGTTTCCCGGATACATATAAACTACTAGACAACGACAATGCGGTTTATAAGCAAATGGGCAATGCTGTTTCTGTTCCAGTAATTGAGGCAGTAATCACAGACCTAATTGAAAACAACGACATATTTAACAAGACAAAAGCCAACGCTTCAAAGTCACACACATTGGCAAGTCGCACAATCCCAACCCTTGACCAAAACTTGCCAAAGAGTGTGCCTTCCCTAACGCACTGACAGACGGATGAAAGAACAACGAAGGCATAACAGCGGTTTTGCAAAAAAGCGGGTTCAGTGGTTAATTGAACATTCTACCTCGCATCAACTTTTGTGATGTATTGACAGTTTAGTACTCCGAAATCCGCTTCTTCGCAAAGCCGCAAAACGTTAGGTGCAAGCGTAAGACTGCCTCGTACTAAAACTGAAAACCCAGCCACTAAAAATAAGTTATCTTTGCACACGGAAAAGCCGAACACCGTTTTAAGAAGTAGGCAAAAGAAAAAATAAATAAAATGACAATGAAAAAAAAATGGATTTTCGGTTTACTTGTAACAACGAGTTTAGTAACATCTTGCAACCAAGCAACAGAAAAAGTAAAAGATGAGGCAAACAAGGTAATTGCTCAAACAAACCAGAGCGTACAAAAAACAATTAACGATTTAGGACTTGTTTACGTTGAAGAAGGTGCACAAACGATTATTACGTACGAAGAAGTAAATGCTGCACAACAGGCTTGGTGCGATGCCTTGGTAAAAATCGGCAAACTGAAAGAAGAAGGTGGTGATTACAAAGCATTTGCAAGTGAAGTACTTTCTTCTGCCTACAATTATGACAGCGGTAAAGTGTTTTTCAAACCAACATTAGCCTATGGCGACCAAACTTTTAGAAACGACAAAAAGGGTGCATTAGCTTATTTTATTGGTGGCGACCCCGACTATCCTAACGACAAAGGCTTTGCATTGACACCTTGGGTAAAAGCAAGATATGACAACTCAGGAGAAAAAAATGAAGGGATACAAATTTATGGTTCAGTAGCCATAACAATGGGTAATGTATGGGTAACAGGCAAAGACGGGAAGGAAGTTATGGTAGACAAAACTTGGGTTTTCAAAAAAGGCAAAGACGGAAAACTTAGAATTATTGTACATAAATCTTCGCTTCCATTTGCACCAGCAACAAAATAATTTCCTAATAGGGGTGAGCAAGGCTCACCCCTATTTCTCTTTTCAATTTATGATACTCCGAAAAATAACTTTAATATCTTTTATACTATTGAGTAATATTACATTCGCTCAAAACACAAGAATTACAAACCATAATTCTATTGGTTGGTATAATTATTTTGGAACTTTTAAGTTAAACAATAAATTCGGGTTACATACCGAATATCAATTTCGTAGAAACGATATAATTACTGAATGGCAACAAAGTTTATTACGTGTTGGGTTAAATTATCAACTGAATCCAAAAATACAGCTTCGAGTTGGCTATGCTTGGATAGAAACTTTTCCTTATGGTGAAATCCCAATAAATGGAATGGGTAAAGATTTTACCGAACATCGCCTTTTTCAAATGGCAACAATAACCGACAAAGTAGGTATTCCAGATTTATCACACCGATTTATGCTTGAGCAACGTTGGGTTGGCAGATACTCTACAACCAATTTGAACAAAGAAGATGAGTTTCCGTTGTTAAACCGTTTTAGGTATATGTTTCGTTGTCAAGTTCCGTTAAAAGGAACGGAGGTAAAAGACAAAACGCCTTATGTTGCTATTTATGACGAAATATTTATTGGTTTTGGAAAAAACGTAAATGAAAATATTTTTGACCAAAACAGGTTAGGTATTCTTTTGGGCTATCGCTTTAATTCTTCTGTCCGTATTGAAGCAGGGTACCTAAATCAAATAGTTCAATTAGGCAGAGAAGTGAACAGTAGAAATGTATTTCAATACAATAACGGACTTATTTTAAACGCAAACTTCAATATAGACTTGAGTAAAAAAACAATACAATAATTAATAAAAACCAATGAGCGAATTCATACTACCACTTCTTACCCTTATATCTTTAGAATTAATTTTGGGTATTGACAATATCATTTTTATCTCAATACTTACTGACAAATTACCGCCCGAACAAAGAAACAAACTTCGATATATGGGGCTTGGCTTGGCTGTGGTTTTTAGACTTATATTATTAGCAGGTATCACTTGGATATTAAAATTAGACCAAACACTTTTTACGTTACTTAATATAGACATTTCAGGGAAAGGAGTAATATTAATATTAGGAGGTATATTTTTGATTTGGAAAAGCACTAAAGAAATCTACCACAAAACAGAATTGGCTAATAATCCTGAAAAGGCAAAAACTATAAATGGTAATTTTAGAAAGCTACTGATAGAAATTATAATCTTGGATTTAGTTTTTTCTGTAGATAGCATTATTACCGCAGTAGGTATGGTAAAAGAACTGTGGATAATGTATGTAGCAGTAATAGTTAGTGTGGTTATAATGCTTATTGCGTCAAAACCAATAAGTGAATTTATACAAAAACATCCTTCATTCAAAATTTTAGCACTATCTTTTTTAATTATGATAGGTGTTGCTTTGTTAGGCGAAGGGTTGCATTTTGAAATACCTAAAGGTTATATCTATTTTTCAATGGCATTCTCCTTTGTCGTAAATTTTATACAAGTAAAAACTAATACAATGCCAAATAAAGAATATACAAAATGAAATTACTACCCGTAGAAATCATACAAATAAATCAAAATAAAATAGATGAAATTGAAAAAATCATAAAGTCAATTTATCGCCTAATTATTTATAGCAGACACCACCTAGACGATGACCTTTTAGACATTTATTTAACAGGTTTTCATAATCTAAAAGAACTTGTTGGAATTAAAAATGCTCAAATGGAGGCACAAAACGAAGATGAGGCCAAGGAGTATTTACTGAATTTAAAATTATCGCTAGATTTTGTTGTTGAAGAAATAATTTTACAAAACAATTTTGAAAAAGAGGTTCAATTATTTCAGCTATTGCGTTTAGTTTCTCCTGAAACTAATTCCATTCACCCTAACCGATACAGGCAAACTCTTGTTCAAGTTGGAGCACACATTTGTCCCGAGCCAACGATAGTTCCACAATTAGTTTCTGAACTATTTTATAAAATGCAAACAATTTCAAATCCAATTATCAGAGCAATCTACTTTCATCACGAGTTAATAAGAATACACCCTTTTGTAGATGGAAACGGACGTGTAACAAGAATTGCAAAAAACTGGATGTTGATGTATGACTTATTCCCTCCTATATTTATAAATGATGCTTCACAAAAAAGGGAATACATAAACACCTTGAGTAATAGCTTCAAAGAACTTATGAAACAACCAGACAAATGGAACAATGACACTTCACAATTTTTTGAACAAGAACTTGACCGATTATTATACAATGCCAAGTTGCTTTTTGAGAGTATTAACCAAACTGGTTTAAATAGAGAAAACCTACTAACACTACAATAAAAATGGAAACATACAAAATTCAAATTATTGAAACAATTATAGCCGTAATTAGCTTTTTTTTTGTAAAAATAATTTCAAGGTATTTCGTTAAACTAACAATAAAAAATTCTTCCTTCAAGAATGCAGAACAAAAAGATGTTTTGAAAGTAATCAGACTCATATTAATTGTTGTTCTTAGCATTATTATAGTAGCTATATGGAGTGTAAAACAAGAAAATATTTTAATTTTTGCAAGTTCATTGATTACCGTTTTTGGCGTTGCTCTTTTTGCCGAAATGTCCATACTAGCAAACATTACTGCAAGTTTAATTCTCTTCTTTCAACACCCCATAAAAGTTGGGGATACCATTGCAATTACATTTGAAGGTAAAGAAACAGAAGGCGAGTTAATTGATATTACCTACTTTTTTGTATTTATTAAAACACTAAATAGAGGCATACTAACAATACCTAATGCTTTACTACTTAAAAGCTCCTTTTTGGTAGTTGAAAAAGCAAAAGAAAATGAAATTAATGAATAAAAAACGAACGATACTATTATTTTTCTTTTTAGCACTTCATCCTGTAATATCATATTCACAACAAATAGTTTTAGGCTCTTGGAATATATTGAACATTAAATACAACTACAATGACAAACTAAGTTTATTTGGCGAAGCCCAATTGCGGTCATTAAGGTTTTACAACAACTTTCACTACTACGAATATAAGGGCGGTATTAACTACAAAGTGCATAAAAATGTAAAATTGACTTTAGGAGCAGGAAGTTACCAAACTTATAAAGAAGGAGGCAACTTTGTTTTGCCTAAAAACAATGATGAATTTAGAGTTTGGCCTCAGATAATTCTTTTTCAATCAATTGGTAAATTTAAAATAGAACAACGATACAGAGCAGAATTGCGATGGACGAGTAATGGTTACCGAAACCGTTTTCGTTATAGACTTGGTGCATCTTATCCATTTGGCAAAGAACGAAATGGCTACAAACCTTTTCAGTCAAGTATTAGTAACGAATTGTTTTTTACCAACAATGAACCTTACTTTGAACGAAACAGATTACAATATACGATTAGTTATAAACCATCAAAGGCAACAACTTTGCAAATTGGATATTTACATCAGTTCGACTACAAGATAAATGATGAAACAGGGCGAGACTTTCTTGTAATAGGTTTTTATTATGAACTATTCCGAAAATTCACAACAAAAACAGAGACAGAAAATGAACTCAAGGACAATTGACAATTTGAGAACGCCAGCACCTAACAGCGGTTTTGCGTCAGGCGGGGTTCAGTGCTCTGTTTGACGCTTTTTGCTATATTTGAAATTCGGTTCTTCGTATCGAGTTTAGTGCTAAAAATCCCGCCCGAACGCAAAGCCGCAAACCGTTGGCAGCAAGTGTAGAGAACGACACCACCCGACAGACAGACACGAACATAAGCGAGAAAAAAGTAAACCATTTTGACAGGCGACCAAAGACATAGAAATGATACAACAAATGGACAACGAGTAAACCGACACTCATTGCCGACCCTTCTGTGTTTTAATTTTTTTTCCACCGCACAAAAATTTTTGAAATTCTATGCCGCCCGCGTTTGGCACATTTGCCTTTGCCTGCCTGCGCACGAGCCAACCCGAAGGCAAAGTCAAAAGAGCCAAACCGCCAACGCTCTGTTTAGTGCAATGCCACGATTAAACTTTTAGGGTGTGGATAAACCTTCAATCATAAAAAAATGTTATCTTTGTCCTTACGTTTAAGCGACTGAATGAAAAGAATAACTGTCATACTCTTAATGTTCCTTTACCTGATACCCGCTATCGGGATAACGGCATCGGCTCATTATTGTGGTGGCAAAGTAACATCAGTTTCCTTCAACCCCTTTGACACTAAACATACGTGTCCTTGTGGCAGCAAGAAAATGAAAAAGGATTGTTGCAAAGACGAAACCACTACCATTAAATTAGATGACAAACAGCAAAAGACGCAACTGGTTTCCTATAAAATTGTAAAGGTTACAGACTTTCAACCTGCCATTTCAACTAACCTGACTTTTGATTACAAAACTCCGCTTCTTTCAGCCGAGTTTGACCACAGCACACACCCGCCCGATGACTTAAAGCATCCGCTTTACATCCGTTATTGCGTTTTTCGTATTTGATTTTACTTTTTATGTTTTTTTAAGCCGACACTTTTTTAGTGTATCGGCTTGTTGTGCTTTTATCAGTGCAATACTTTAAGCATTTATTTCAAACTCATAATTCAAATCAAAATGAAAAACAATACCATCATCACAACATTATCATTTATCGTAATAATGTTTTTTGCTTCCTGCGGAAACAAAACATCTGAAAGCAAAACAGAAAAAACTGCTACGGAACAAACCGAAAATACCAGATACCAATGCCCCATGAAATGTGAGGGAGAAAAAACATATGACAAACCCGGTCAATGCCCCAAGTGCAACATGGATTTGCAAAAAGTTGAAGAAATGGATGAGCAACATAACCACGACAGCACACACACAAATCATTAAGTCGTTCTAATAATTGTAACTCATGATAGAAAAAATCATTTCATGGTCAACGCATAACCGGTTCTTTGTTTGGATTGGCATTTTGCTTATTGTGGTGGGAGGCGTTTGGTCTGTAATGACAACTCCCGTTGATGCCATTCCCGATCTTTCCGAAAATCAGGTAATTGTTTATACCGAATGGATGGGGCGTAATCCGCAAATCATGGAAGACCAAATTACCTATCCTTTGATTTCGAATTTACAAGGCATTCCAAATGTAAAAGCCATTCGGGGCGCATCTATGTTCGGCATGAGTTTCATCTTCGTCATTTTTAATGACGATGCGGAAATATATTGGGCAAGAACTCGAGTTTTGGAGCGATTGAATTTTGCACAACAAGCATTACCACAGGGAGTAACGCCTTCATTGGGACCCGATGGAACAGGCGTAGGGCA
>JAUXNJ010000007.1 GCA_030682795.1 Sphingobacteriaceae bacterium | reverse complement strand
CTTTTTCAACTGTTGATTTTCCTCTTCTAGCTGTCGCAGCCGCCTGAGCTCACTGATACCTAAACCACCATACTTTTTCTTCCAATTGAAAAATGTGGCACTTGATATTCCCATCTGACGACAAACCTCTTCTACTTTGGTTCCTGCCTCCGCCTGCTTAATCGCAAACGCAATTTGTGATTCTGTGAATTTTGACTTTTTCATCGTAACAATTTTACATTTTTTCCTCTGTTTTTGAGAAAATTGTTACCCGAAACTCTATTTTAGAACAGTCCGATTTTTTGGGGGGAGGTCAACTACTCCTTTTTGAATGTACTCGCAATTGGGCAGAAAAAATTGATTCTAAACGGCATCCTTTTGTCAATGAAATATTTAATGTATTAACTTGCCAAAACCTAACCTTAGCAAGAGATGGATTCGAATGACTTTAAAACAGGATGGATTTGCTTTTTCAACAAGGCATATGGCTTCATTCAATGTGAAGATGATAACAACTACTTCTTTCATCGTTCATCCATAGCAAAAGACAGTCCTTATTTTCCAAAACTCCTGGCAAAAGCCCAATTTCAACTTGTATTGATTGAAGAAGGGCCGCATGCTGGAAAAAAACAGGCTATTAACGTATGTGTGGTTTCAAAACAAGACATTGACAACTTTGACTTATATGTCGGAAATATTACCAGAATAACACCGAAATTTTGTCAAATACAATGCTCAAATCTCGAAAAACCTACACTATTCTTTATCAACAGGTCATTAGAGCATAAAGAAACCTATGCTCATGGCGATTTTCTTATATTCTCTCCGGTAAAATCAAGTAAAAGATCAGATGAGTACTTTGCTCTATTCGCCTACAAATTAACTAATGAAAGAAACCTATCAAGATTACTTCAACTACACTCAAAGGATTTTAGGTCAAGTGCAATACTTTCTCAAATCAATCAAGCTTCAAAGACTGCAGAAAATCAAAATTTGCTACAAATAATGCTTCAAGATGAATGGAACGCCGACCATTCTGAGGAACTAACAAGGAAAGCCGTACTAGAAAAATATGCTAAGATGGGGACCAAAATTAACCCTCATTATTTCAGCCAAGTTTATGATGAAAAAGAACTTTTATACCGTTGGGAAACTGGCGAAACAGAAGATATTAGCGACAGCCTCTTGCTCAAATATTTCACGGGCGCCAACATTACTACCAAAAGGGAAATCATTGCCAGATTAAAAAGCAAAGCACATAAATTACTTATTGACTATTTTGAATACGCCATCAGAAATCGATTATTCAAGAGCATTTTGAATGTTCGGATTTTTCTGGAATTGACTTACGGATCTAAAAAGGAGAGTTTTGTCGCTTTATTTGAGCAAAGGAAAGACCAAATAATCGCTGAACTTTCGGCAGAGCAAATTCAAGATTTAGTCGATAAAAAACTGTTACCCACCGACTCAATTATTCTCACGAAACTAAGGAACGAACAAGACATAATCTCCAACACCGATTACGACAATATAGATTGGGATTTACTTAGTGAAGAAGAGCAAAGCCATAGGTTCAACACAGTATTTATTCAAGATAGCACTGAAAAATGGAATACTAAAACAATGATGTATTTCAGAGCGATTCAAAAAGATCAACCAGTACTATTGAGAAAATGGCTAACTAAGTCATTCCATCAATTTAACCCATATCAAAAGTTACTTTTATTCATTCACGACCTGGCACAAGTAACACCAGAACTTGATGAAACGAACTTAGCCTTAGCTAATTTAACACTTTTTGAAAAAGTAATTCTAGCGAACAAACTTAAACTCTCAGCTTTATCACTATTCGATGATGATCAAGGAGCTTTTGAGGAAGAGATTTATAAATTGATATCATCTTACTCATGGGATGAACTCTTTAAGCCTACTACTCAAGGAGGAGACAGCGATGAGGGTTGGGGATTGCTGGATGAACTCTATAAACTTTACCAAATGGAAAAGTGGACCAACTTTTCTACCATAGCACTCTTTCTTTACAACACCCTTCCCGAACAAGATGTTTATCGGGTGAGGATTTGGCTTAAAGGCTTTGTAAACGAGGATTTATTTGAATACCAAAACTTCAAAAGTCCATATAAACTCCTTAGCAAGGAAGAAAAAACGGATTTCAAAAGGAAGGCGGAAATACATGCTAATAATTACATTGGACAGGTAGAATCCAATAGCCTTCTTCCTTGTCAAAAACCTGAGATATTAGAAAATGGGAACCTAGTTTACACAGCTTCTATAGGAAATTGCCATTTCAAAAAAGACCAATTTTGTATTTGCTTAGAGAATGGCAGCCATAGCGCATATTTTAATTACAAAGGGCTATCAGCGGGATTTAATAGGCTCAATATGGATTCTTCGTTGAATCAAATCAAACTAACCATTCAAATCACACCAGCACCTGATTCAAAAGTTTCAAAATTGGAGGGCTTGGATGCGCTCTTAGATACCATTATCCGGAACCAAATAGCCGCCTCACTATCCAAATTTGGTAAAGAAAGCAAGTATAAAACCCAGACCTTCGCATATGCCGAAAATCTTGAACTCAGGAAAGCAGCCATTACTTTTCTGAATGAAAAACAAATTGAAGGTTGCGAAATCATTAAGCTTCACGAGCCAAAGAATTTTTACCGTAAACTTGATGCTGAATCTGGAGTCGATAGCTACCAACTTTCGGGGCTTTTTACGCTACCTATTGAGACCGAATACTTGCTCATTTGGGAAAATTTGGATCTTGACAACGATAAAGCAACCTTTGTTTTTAAATGCTCTGTTTATCATCACCAGGAATTGGTGGCACGCATATCTAAGGCGGTAACCTCTTATCCTCAATTAAGATCAACGCTTATTTCAAAGAAGGATGACGCTCATCTGAATGCCTGGCGCGACTATTTGGGCTACATTGGCTCAGTAAGAAAGCCAAGGTTTAGCAATGGTAGTTTGCGGGATTGGATTGACAAAATATTCGCAATTGCTAAAAATAAAGAAGTGTCTTGGTCTGACACCGAACCAGAAAAAATCATTTCCATCTCACGAAGTGTTCAATTTGCCACAAAGCCACTAACCCCGCAAAAGTTTGATGCACAGGTTCGTGTGTTTGAGTTGCCGGAACTTGGCGTAGCTCGTGGTGATGAAACAGGGGGCAGCCATCAAACTTTGAAATTCATTAAAAACATTAACAATGAAATTTCATCAATAAAAGAAATGTTAGAATTTGCATTAAAAAATTAAACCATGAAAATGCAGGAAGAACTGGAACAAGAAATGAGTGCAGAGCTTATGAAGCTCAAAACCCTTGTTGAAGAAATTACAAAGCTAAAAAAGCAATTGAGTGAACAACTCGACCAGATTTCCATGAAGGGAAATACACAGAGTGCCACCTTTCAGGACGAACTCTTGGAATCGAGAATATCTTCGAGTCTCGAAAATATGATAAATACCCAATTAGATGCTTTCAAACAATCCCAGAGGGGCGGTATTAATGCAAGATTTACAGAAATAGATAATTCGTTAAAAGGATGGCAAAATGATCTTACAAAAAAGTTTGACGAAATGAACCGGGCAACGAGTAAGATACCAGACCTAGAGAAAATTAGCTCAGCATTAGACTCTAAAAACAAAATTATTGCTGGCTTGAGCATTTTTATTTTTATAGTCTTAACTAGTCTCATTCTAATCTTGGTATTAGGCGTATGATGCTGTACTTGATTTTGAGAATTTTGACTTTTTGATAGTTATGTCTTTACATTTTTTGCTCTAATTTGGAGAAAATTATTGCCTGAAACTCTATTTTAGGACATTCTGATTTTTTGAGAGGAGGTCACTTTCAACCTGCCATCCAATCCCACTTAAATAAGTTTAGGAAAGATTCTTAACACAATCAAAAAACCAAGCAGCACGACAGCTATTACTTGCAAAACCATTTGGGCAGATTGTCTGCGTTTGATTAATCGTTGGTTTAATAAAGTTTGGTGCTGCTCAGCATGTATCTCTTCAAAGTGTTTAGGAATTTCTAATGAGTCTAGCTTAGTATTGAGTTGATCTACTCTGTTGGCAGCAGCCTCCAGATTTTTTGACAGCGCTGTTAATTGCTCTTTAGTTTTCGATATTTCTTCATTGAACTTTTTAGAGGCGTTGTCAAAGCTAGTCACGACCGAATTAACCTCCTTATCAAAACGATTCGAAACCTTGACAAGTTGTGATTCAAAATCCCTGGAAGTTTCTTTAACGGTTGACTGAAAATCATCCGTCGCTTCCGTCATGGACATATTTATTTGCTCGAGTTGAATCTGAATTTTCTTCAAAAACGCTGAAGAAGCAGACACAACAGAAGAAGCAGCAGTTTGTGCCGTGCCAATTTCCTTAGAATAATGTTCCAGCTGCGATAATTCCTTTTCAAGAGGGTGTAAATTAAACTGTGTCAAGTTTAAATTTTCGTAAACTTGATTATCAGTTAAAAAATGGACACAACAGAGAAGTTTGACTTTGAAGCTTTCAAAAAACAAGCTATCAAAGAGATGTATGAAGGCAAGACCTTCGG
>JAUXNJ010000026.1 GCA_030682795.1 Sphingobacteriaceae bacterium | reverse complement strand
CCGAAGGTCTTGCCTTCATACATCTCTTTGATAGCTTGTTTTTTGAAAGCTTCAAAGTCAAACTTCTCTGTTGTGTCCATTTTTTAACTGATAATCAAGTTTACGAAAATTTAAACTTGACACAGTTTAATTTACACCCTCCAAAAAATGGATTTCGAGTCATACTTTGATGCCAAACTAATCTACAATGGCTATGACATTCATGCCGACCCCAAAAATTTCAATACTAATTTTTTACATTGTAGGCCTCAATTGGTTCTTCAGACAAAATCCGGGATTCGGAAACTGGTTTTAGAAAAGATGTATCCAGAGGAGAATTTGCCCGAATGGCCTGAGCGATATTATAGTATCGAGGCGTTAACGCAATTGTATTTACTCGATCATTTTAATTGCCACGAAGTTGATATTATCACATGGGGACTTGATGCTGAGTCCAAACGCAGTTTGGACAGGAAATATACTATTCATCAATTGCCGAAAGCGGATAGCAATAAGCTTGTAGTCTTGCGAGCTCTAACAAACTTTCAAGAATTCCTAGTTGACAAAACAATGTTATTTGGTCCTGATGATATAATTCCTACAAAGTGCTTCAAATGTAGTTGTTTAGCAATTTGTAATCACAAAACAGGTCATATTAGCGGATTATCACACAAATATGCAACAGCTGAAATGGAAAAGCAGTATCCAATTGAACTCCCTCGAACTGAACGCCTCATAGCGCTTCTACGTCAAATAGAGTTGGATGACGAAGACTAGATAGACGAAACCTAGAAGTTTACTGAAATCTTAATATGACCAAGGCTTAATTGGATGCACATAACCTTGTAGTTAGAGGTACTAAACTAATACCTGTGGCACTGCCGTAATTAACACAGATGGTTATAAATTGGAATGTCCGATGAACAAAAAAGCGAAAACCTACCAAAGTGTGCATCGTGGAGAGGCTTGGCAGGTACTATTAACACAAAGATACGAATTGTCGGGAAACATTTGTTTGATTCAGGCTTGACTGGTAATTTAGGTGCTCGCGCTGCGCTAAGAAAGCGACCAAACTCAAACCAAACCCATCCTATGCTTCCCACCCTCTCCAAAACCGATTTCCAGCTGGCCTCCTCCTGCGCCAAAAAGTTGGTATACAAAAAAGCCTACTACCCTACGGCCAACGATACCAATGAGTACATGGAAATGTTGGCACAAGGGGGTTATGTGGTGGGGCGGATGGCGACCATGCTGTTTCCAAACGGTGTAGAAATCGAAGGCCCTACCCATGCTTGCCTCCAACAAACCCAAACGCTGATGGCGCAAGAGGAAGTGGTGCTTTTTGAGTCGGCTTTTCAGTCCAGTCAGAAATTGGTAAGGGTCGATATCTTGGAGAAAAAGGGAAATCAGCTGCACATCATAGAGGTGAAGGCCAAGTCGTTTGATTCGGACGAGCCCGATGCCCCGCAAAAACTCAAAAAGTACATCGAGGATGTGGCTTACCAATATGCGGTAGTATCGGAGCTGTACCCCAATCACAGCATACGTTGTTCGTTGCTCATGCCCGACAAATCGAAACGCACCAGCATTGAGCATTTGGCGGGTTGGTTCAGCATCGCAAAGGCCAAAAAGGCTTTTGAATCAGAGGTAGAGGAACTGCCGGCGCAGCAAAGGCCAAGTTTTAATAAACCGGAGGTGGTTTTTAAGTATGAAAACGACCCGAGCCGTGCCCATTATGTTGATGTATTGGCCAAAGAAGGTATTTTGGGTTACCAAGAGGTTACAGCGGTGGTCAAAGAGATGCAGCCCGATATCCGGGCCCGTGCCCAAAATTTTTTACGCATCCTCAATGAGGGCATTGCCCCCAGCGATTACCAAATCTGTAAAGGCTGTAAGAGTTGCGAATTCAATACCCCAGCCGCCGCCAAAAATGGCTATGTCGAATGCTGGGGCGACTTGGCCTACCGCGAGCACCACATTTTCGACCTCTACTACGGAGGTGCCATCGGAAGCAAAAAAGAGGGTTTTTACCTCGATGAATTGATTGCTGCCAAGAAAGTAGGCCTCTTTGAAATGGACCCCGAACGTCTTCAGAAAAATGGGGCTGTAAGCGTGCGGGCGCAACGGCAGCTTTTGCAATTGTCCAAAACCAAGGCGAACGAAGCCTGGAAGTCGCCCGAGCTGGCAGGGGTGCTCAACGGACTCGCTTATCCTTTGCACTTCATCGATTTTGAAACCTACACCGGCGCACTTCCTTTTTTCAAGGGCATGCGGCCTTATGAACTAATCGCATTTCAATGGAGTTGCCATACCATTCAGCGGCCTGGGGCCAGTCCCACGCATGCCGAGTGGATCCATACCAGCGATGATTTCCCCAATTTTGAATTTGCCCGTGCCTTGATGCGGCACATTGGCTATACGGGTACGCCGCTTATGTGGGCAACCCATGAAAATACGGTGCTGCGTACCATTTTAAACCAAATGAAAGATTTTGAGGTAAAAGATGAGGCATTGGAACAGTGGTTACTGGGTATCACCAAAGACAAAGCGGAAGGCCGCGCTGGCCGCTTTGTAGACATGAACAAGCTTACCCTCGACCACTATTTCCATCCATACATGAAAGGTCGGACTTCCATCAAAAAGGTGCTGCCTGCCATTTGGAACCACCACGATTATTTGCATGAGGTGCCTCACTTCAGTCGCTATGCCGCCAAAAACCTGGTAGATGGCATGGTGCTCGACCCTTACGATACTTTAAGCAGTGGAAGAAGCGAGTCGGATGCGAATGAAGAAGCGGTGGTAAGCGGCGGCACGGCTGCCATGCGGGCGTATTACCGCATCCGGTTTGATACGTCACTCAGCCCCGCGCAGCGCGATGAAATCAAACGCCAACTGCTCGAATACTGCAAGCTCGATACCATGGCCATGGTAATCATTGCTCACCACTGGGGTTTGCGGTAAGGTTTATGGTGCCAGTCTATTTTCTTGATTTCGTTTTCGGTTATTTATATTGCGGGTACTAAACTAAACCAGAGATCATGATCAATCAGCCGCTTTCAATTACTCTTAATTTTAGCGATATACAGTCATTCGCAGACATTGAAAAGCTCAAAAATCAACTGAAAACCGGAGGGGTTTACATTTGGGGATTTGTATTCGATAAAGAAGAGCCTTTTGGAATCCCGATGAGCCATACCGAAGTCTTTGATTTTAACATGGAAGATCATGTTTTTGTACCCTATTACGTAGGAAAAAGCGAAACAAACATAGCTGTTCGGCTTAAGGACCACAAAAGTTCAGCTAGCAAAAGATATTTACAGCTTGAACCAAATTATTTAAAGAGTTTTTTCAATGATTTCTGCTTTCCGGAGCATTTAGATGGCCCAGAGACTTCTTCGAGGGAGTGGTTTATAAATCATGAAGATTATTTTAAAAGTCGCATAGTTTATTATAAATCAAAACCGATTTTAGATAGTATTTACGATTTAAATGACGGAGGCCCTTTTGCCTTGAAATCTACGGAAGGTGATTATACCTTTGAAAAACTCATAAACGCATTGAAATCTAGGCCAGATGATATTAAAAAAGCACAGGATTCAAATAAGTTTTACAATGAGAATTACATGTTCTTCACATATGCAAACATCGAATGTAGTTTCTTGAGTTACGAATATCTAGAAACATATATTTTTTATTCATTGAAAGGAAAAACAATTGGCAAGCACAAAAAGTTTGATTTTTTAACAAAGAGTGAATGTTTCGGGAGTTTATTAATTGACTTTAATTGTAAAGATATAGTTAACTACCTTTTCAAAAAGGATGGTGTTTCAAGAAATTTCCCAGGCTATTAAATTCTCCGTAACATGGAAAACGTCATGTCAATCATCTTAGAGCTTGCCCAAAGCCACAAATCCGCCGAAGATTGGGAAGCCGAAATTCATGAAAAGCAAGCCCTTGAGCTGATAGCCGAGTACATCTTGCAGCATCAACTTCACGCTAACCTTTCATGGCCCTTCGAGCTGCCTGCCAACTTAGAAGATTACACCAACGACCAAGTCCGCTACCTCATCGATTCGGTTTCATTAACTAATGAGGAAGTGTTGGAACTGAATTGGCAGTATGTACATGCTTTTTGGCCTGAGGAGCACGAAAGCAAAGAACATTTCAAAAAGCTGCTAACCGAGATGATTGAAATGAAGGATATGTTTTACAACCTGGAGGAGGAGGATTTTTAAGGCCATTGCGAACATCCGCGCCCTACATTTGCAGCGCTTCTTTAGAAGCCGAATCTTTGGGACTGAATAAGACCGCGGTAGTTGCGGTACAATTCGGCCAAGCCGGCATAATCGGTTTCTTGCTGGTTATGGCTTTTCAGATAGGGGAATACATTTGTGTTGCTCTTGCTCAAGAAAAGGCAAAGGTCTTCTTCGGTTACAAAAGGAACCAAATGTGAGGCTATGCTGGTCAGCTGCGCTTTCAGTGCATCGAGATCAAGCGGAATGTGGCAGCATACAGCCAATACCAATGGTTTCCCAAAGCTGAATTCGAGTACAAAAGTGTGGTTATCTGGGGTGGTATGCCGCTGTTGATAGGCATTTATTTGCACGGGTTGGTGGTGGCGCATCAAATGCTCAAGGCTTGTTAAGAGGTTTTCGGATTGCATGTGGTTAGTTTAATGGTTAATAAAGATAGGTAAGCGTGAAAAAATTGGTGCTGCTACAGCAACACCAATTTTGTTCCAGCTTCTTGCACTTGACCAAGGTGCTGTTGCTGCCGCATTTGCAACAAATGGCTGCGGTAATTCAGCAAAGGACTTTGCATGCTGCCGAGCATATGCACTTTGCGCAGGCGCTCGATTTGGGGACGCCTCATTTGTTGTTGATTGGCGAGCTCGCCAGCCAAGGCAATCAAAAAGCCTTTTTCAAATTGCAGGGTGTCAAAGGCCAGTTGACGCGCTTCAGCGAGGGTGTCGTGAATGGCTTGTTCGAGCTGAGGTTCATGGAGGGTCAGCAGTGGCTTATTCAAACCGTCGGGACCATAAGCTGCCCATACACCCGTAAAGCCCGATTTGCGGTATGCCTTGCTCAACCAGCGGGTAGCTTCGCGCAGGTCGGAGGCACTGCCCAAAGTAATGTGTTCCTCACCAAACAAGAGGGTTTCAGCCGCCAATCCTCCCAAAAACACGGCGGTCATACGCAGGAGGTAGTGTTTGCTTACAATGTCGTGCCGTTGATCAGTGACCACAAATCCA
Source organism: Sphingobacteriaceae bacterium (assembly GCA_030682795.1). Taxonomy (GTDB): domain Bacteria; phylum Bacteroidota; class Bacteroidia; order UBA7662; family UBA7662; genus PNNG01. The sequence goes on along the minus strand of JAUXNJ010000026.1, from coordinate 86,030 downwards.
TCCGTGCTGTCGTCGGTGCTTTGACTCACAATTTTGGCGGGTACCCTGCCCAGGAGGGCGCAACTGAGCACCGCATGTCCCGCTTCATGTACAGCCACCAGGGCTTGCTTATCATCGCGTTTTGGTTTGCGGGCTTTTTTGAGTGGCAGGTGCAGCTCGTGACTTTTTTCACAGAGGCATCCTCCTTGTTTGGCCAAGAAGCGAGCCACCAGTTTGTCGCCAATTTGCGCTACATGTATTTGCTGGCAGGGTGTTTCGAGCTCGTGCAATGCCAATTGCCAGTTGGCCAAGCGGCTTCCTGCCAGGTTTTCGAGGGTGCTAAAGAGGGGACGGGTACCCTGCGAAGGAAAAACGCCTTCTTTGTAAACCAATTTATGCACAGAAGGCTCAAAAAGCAGTTCCACGCCGGTATTGGCTTCAAATCGCTCCGACAAACGCGCTAATCCCCGGCGGATGATTTCGGTGAAGGCTTCGTTTGAAAAGGCTGGGTAAATCACATGGTTGTTGCCCAGTCTGGCCACCTGCTCAGGTCGAAAGCGTTCGAGCAGGGCGCGTTTGATGGAGGTGAGGCCGACTTCTGCATTTAAACTTTTGACGGTGTCGGCTTCGATCTCCGGATCGGTGTGATGGGTGAAGTTGTAAGCGCTGTCTAGGTTGCCGGCCACAAAGATGAGGTCTTGGCTGCAATCAAAAATTTTGGGCAACATCATGAGCTCGATCACTTTTTCAATTAAGTGGAGACTTCCTGGGCCGTCCAGCTGGAGTAACCGTTGACGCAGGGCCAGTCTGGACTCAAAAATGCTTTGCGCATGCTCGCACATGACGTCAATCACCCGTTCTTTTAAAAAGAAAAAGAAATCATCGTTATCTTCCATCAGGAAGGCATGGCGGCGGCGGTTTTCGTTGATTTCAAACACCTCCCGGTAAATGTTTTCTCCTTCGGTCACCTTCCCCTTTTCAACTACCACACCCAAAGCGAGGCAAAGTTCCAGGTCTTTGTAGTAATCGCGCAAATAGCGCAAGTCGCTGTCGCGCTCCGCATACAAAATCTGGCCGCTGTCGAGCAGGTTCCAGAGGTAGCGGTTGGATGTTTCCACTTCTTCGCCCTCTTTGTCGAGGGTGCGCGCTTTTTGGAATTCGTCGAGCATAAAAATGGCTGGCGCTGGTTCGTCGCGGTGTGCATTTTCGATGGCATCAATGAGTCCATTGGCGTTCCATTGGCTGTTGCCAAAGTCGATGGGGTAGTAGCGCCTTTCAAGCTCAAGGTAGTGTACCAGCTGTAGCACCAGCGCGGTCTTGCCCACCCCCGTCATGCCCCACAGGTTTACAATGCGAGGACGGTCTTGCTGTCCCGGCAGCAGGTACCAGGGCCGGATGTGTTCAATGAGTTGGTCGATTTGGGCATCGATGCCCACAAAATGACTTTTGAGTGCGGTGCTGGCTTGCTGCAACAGCTGGTTGCGGCGGGCCATTTCGGCTTTCGGAAGGGGGTTGAATGTTTTCATGCAGGCAAAGCAACCGCCAGTTCCCGCCATTTTTTGGCGTGCAGCCAAAAAAGTTCAAAGTTTAAAATTGAAAATTCAAAAGGGGGACAGTGCGGCTTCCTAAGCAAACTGCCTGCGACGCCACCGGTGGCTGAGGCGCTCGAAGCTAAAAGCGAAAACCTGCCTAAGTGTGCTGTTCTGATGGGAAGCCAGGCAGGTACTATTATTACAAAAATACAAAAATCAATTTACAGATAATAGTTAATTTCAGGTGAAATCGGCTATTTGGCCAGTTTTTCTAGCAGTTTTTTGTCAGTCCTTAGGATGTGCTGCAGGTGATTTTCGTTTGCAAAGTAGTTTCTTCATTGAAAGGTTCTGAAACATATTTATCAAGTAACTCTTCACTGCTTACATGGTTTCCTGCAGCAATATCAGCCGATGCTTGGTTAATCCTGCGATGTAACTCCTCTATGGTCATTGGAGAAAACTCAGTGGTTTCGGCAGAAAGCAGTTTCTCAAATTGACGTATTACAACCTCATTCTCGATTTTCAAAAATTGCTGGATGAATCGAATTTTGCGGTCTTCGAGCGTCATAAATTCCATTTATATCAAAGTTAGGGAGTTGCGATGGTTTTAGCAAATGGACATTATTCTGACCCGCAGAACTTTTCTTCCTTGAAGGTCATGGTGCTTACCTCAACGCCATCAATAAGCGAAAGGCTTTAGCGCTCTGCGTACTCGGGACAAGCTGCTTTTGCAGCGCAGTCTAAAAGGCTCCGTTAACTCGCGGCAAGGGTACAGTTTCTAATAGCAAGAAAATTAGCCTTTCTAGGCTAAAAAAGCCTAATCTTTAAATTGGTGCTGTTCAACCGCACAAAATCCTCCCTTTCTCTGCGGTAAAAAGAACACGCCTTCTTCACAATCGCTCATTGTTTTCAATGCGCTTTTGTCGCTTATTTTCCCGCAGCCGCTCCATAAACCCCCAAATTCCGCTTCAAATACGCAATTACATACGCCTTGTATGACTCCGGCTCCACCACCTCAATGGGCTCGAGCTGTCCCACCAATTGCTGGGTGAGCTCCAGGTTGGGCTTGCCCACAAAACGAATCTCCCACCAATCTTCGCCAATTTGTTTCAGCTGCTGCCGAGGATGCAAGGGCAGGGTCTCGAAAAAACGCTTTTGCAGGCCATTGGTGCGCAACACTATATCCACCGGCTTGATCTCCGAGCCGGTGATGCCCATCAAGCCCAAAAATTGGTCGGCTGCCGCCTCGCTTTGTTGGTTGTTGAACCGCTCCTCACGCAGTTGCACCTCCTGCAGTCGCTCCAAGCCAAAAGCTTTGATGGCTTCTCCATCGCCGGTATCGGCGGCAATGAGGTACCAGCGGTACAGGTATTCCTTCAAAAAGAAAGGCTTGAGTACATAATTTTTGGGCGCCGGAGCATCAAACTTTTGGTGTCGCACTTCCACCAAACGGTGCTCCAAACAGGCATTCACCAGCTGGGTGAAGTGGTGGTGGTTGAGGGCCGGCGCCCGGTTGTCGGGATGAATCACCGCCGCAGCCTTTTTGTTGCGCAGCAGCAAATCGCGCAAAAACTGACTGTCGAGGGTGTATTTGAGCAAACCGGTAGGACTCGCCGGTCGATCCGCCTCCAGCACTTCAAAATAGCCCTCCCGGCGGTTGAACTGCACCGGCAAATCGTACTCCTCGCGCAAGGTCTGGATCCACCGACTCAAGCTGCGTTCTGAATAGTTGATTTGATGAAAATCCATCAAGCCTTCAATGTCGTTTAAACGCAGTTTGCGCCGCTGATAGAAGGCATCATGCAATACTGCCAATGCCTTTTCTTTGTTAATTGCCATGACCGAAGATAAGCAATCAGTAAATAAAATGCGCTCACATCCCCTTAAAGCCACATCCCCATCCATAAAAACCGCCTGTTTTAAAAGTCAATCCTTCTCCCGATATTTCGCTCCCCATGCACCAACCGCCGCCCATTTCCCAAACTGGTACCTTGCTGCAACGCTGCCCGCTGAGCTGGGCGGTTTATGTGCAGTTCGGCTTGGCAGGACTGGCACTGCTGGTCTTGACCATAGGCTTTGGACTGATTGGTTGGCTCATGTTCGATCCAGTGCCAGAAAGCAACCTTTGGTTGGGATTTTTACTGATTGGCTTCAGTCTTTTTACTGGCGGGATGGGCTACAGGATGTTCCGGCAACTGCCCCAAAAAATTAAAACAGCGGTGCTCTATGAGCGTGGACTCTGGTACGGCGGAAATCAATGGCTTCCCATCAGCGAATTGGCCGAGCTCCAATACAATGGCAGCTTCCCACTGCTGTTTGGCAGCTTGGCCGAAGCTTTGCTTTGGAGGACCAAGGCAGGGGAAGACTACCTGTTGTACGACGAGTACCTCTGCGACTTGCCCCAACTAAAAAGGCAACTGGCCCGCCTGCTGCAAGAACCCATGGTGCCTGCTGCCAAAATCACGCTGGCCCCAGTTCCCCATCACCTACGCCCCTCTGAAATCACCGCTTACCGCCACCATCCATTCAGCAGTGTATCCATATTCGGACTGCTTTTTTTAGCGGGGATGTTTTTGAGATGGGCCAACGGTATCCCCATTTTTTGGGTGTTGGCAGCCCTCATGCTTTTTTTGGCCAATTATGTTGCCTTTTACCCTGCGCTCAGCCGCACGGACCTGCTTATCCGACATCCACTTATCAAAGGTTGGGAGAAAGCTATTCCACTGGTTGATATCCGTGAACTGGTACGAGACGATCGTGGCCGGCTTCCAACCCGTATGATCATCATTACCAACGATTTTGAGCGGCACCGCTGGTGGTGTGCGAGTATGTGGGAAAAAGACTGGTTGGCGCTGGCGACCTCACCCGCTTTCGAAAACAAGATTTACCGCTACCAAACCGATATCGGGCTGCTCATTCACGACGATCCTGCTGTTAAATCAAGCACCTGAAATTCGTTATTTTAGAAGATTTTTGACTTCATGCCTTTTTCAGGCAGGAGGTTACATCAGAAAATACACACCTCCCCAATCCATCCTCCCCAATCCCTCGTATATCTCCCTGTTCAGTTTTTTATCGGCAAGTAGAAAGGTTGAACGCAGAGGTTTAGGTAGCTGTTGGCGCGCTTCGGCTTAGTCCTGCCGAGGCCAGCAGCAGCTTGTGGTCCCCCGTTGTGCAGCGGGGGACTTTTTTATACCATCTTTATTTCGGCGATTCGCTAACCAAATGCGCCAAAAAACTTCCGCCTTAACGTATTTCGCCTATTTTTGCGTTATATGTCCATGCCCCGTTTAACGCTACTCGCTTTTCTGTTGTTTACCACGGTACTGAGCATGCTGAGCACCTCCGCCGGCGATGCCGAACGGGCACCCCTTATTTTTGAAGAACCAACCGCCGCCATCTTGGCCGAAAAAATGCCGCCTAAGAAAAAGCCACCTTTTGTGGTCAACGACTGGGTGGATTCGGTGTACGAAAGCATGAGCGACACGGCCCGACTCGGACAGTTGTTCATGGTGGCAGCCTTTTCCACCGGCGACAAGCCCGATGCCAAGCTGCTGCAGCTCATCCAGCAATACCACCTGGGTGGCCTCATTTTCATGAAAGGCAGTCCACTGCGCCAAGCCCAACTCACCAACACCTACCAAGCCGCTGCCAAAGTGCCGCTGCTGGTGGCCATGGATGCGGAGTGGGGCCTCAATATGCGCCTCGACAGCACAGTAAAATACCCTTACCAAATGACCCTCGGGGCCATTGAAGACGATAAACTCATCTACGAAATGGGCAAACAAATCGCCCAGCAATGCCGCCGCCTGGGGGTGCACGTGAGCTTTTCGCCTGTGGTAGATGTGAACAACAATCCGAACAACCCAGTGATTGGCTTCCGGGCTTTTGGCGAAGACAAGCAGGACGTGGCGACCAAAGGCGTGGCGTATATGCGAGGCTTGCAAGACCATGGCGTGCTGGCCTGCGCCAAGCATTTTCCTGGTCACGGCGATACCGATGTAGATTCGCACTACGGCTTGCCCGTGGTGAAAGCCAGCAAAAAGCAACTCGATACCCTCGAACTGATGCCCTTCAAGCGCCTCATCCGCGAGGGGGTAGGCAGCGTGATGGTGGCGCACCTGGCCATTCCAAGCTTGGACGATACCAAAAACCAAGCCTCTACCTTGAGTCCTAAGGTGGTGAACAAATTGCTCAAAGACGAGCTCGATTTTGAAGGCCTCGTATTTACCGATGCCCTCAACATGAAAGGCGTGGCCGATTTTTATCCCCCCGGAGAAGTAGATGCCCAAGCTTTGCTCGCAGGCAACGACGTTTTGCTATACAGCATGGACGTGCCCACGGCCATCCAACGCATTTTTTTGGCTTTGAATGAGGATCGCCTCAAGTGGCGCGACATAGAAAAGCGGGTGAAGCGCATCTTGGCAGTGAAATATTGGGTGGGATTGAATGCCTATGCCCCGGTGGCGCTCGACAATTTGTATAACGACCTCAATCCCGCCGCAGCGGGCGCCCTCAACCAGCGGATCTTTGAACAGGCCATTACCTTGGTGCGCAACAATGACAAATTCTTGCCTTTGCGCGGCCGCAGCACCGCCCGTAGACTCCACCTCGGCATAGGTGAGCCCACCGCCAGCGAGTTTTACAATGCGCTGGGCATTTACGGCAGCATGGAACACCGCTATTTGCCTATGAAAGCCGACACTTTGTTACTCCAAACCCTGGCGGCTGAATTGGTGAATTACGATGAAATTATTGTGAGCTGGCATTTGAGCACGCAGCGGGCGGGACAAAAATTCGGCATTCACCCTGCCACCGTAGCGGCCATCAAAGGGCTGCTGCAGGATAAAAAATCGGTTCAGGTAGTCTTCGGCAATGCTTACGCCCTGCCACAGTTCGACTTTGGTACAGCCCTGGTTTGTGGCTTCGAAGAGCATCCTTGGGCCTACAAAAACGCTGCGCAATTGTTGTTTGGGGCGATGGCCTTCAAGGGCAAATTGCCAGTATCGGTAAGCGAAACGCTCAAGGCGGGTACTGGCCTCAGCAGTTCGGTCAACTGGAACCTGCGCTTGGTAGACCCTTCCAAATTTGGCTATTCACGGGCGCAATTGCAACGCATCGATAGCATTATGGGGATGGCTTTGCGCATGGGCGCCACACCGGGGGCACAAATTTTAGCCGCCCGTGGCAACGAGGTGTTTTTTATAGGGAGTTACGGTCATACGAATCAGACAAAGACTTTGCCTGTAAGTCAGGCCACGGTCTACGACCTTGCCTCCCTCACCAAGGTATTGGCCACCGGCATCGGGCTCATGCAGCGCTACGACCAAAACCAATTACCGATCGATTCCTCGCTCGGTTTTTTTTTACCCGAGCTGCAGGGGTCTGAGCTCGGCCGCCGCACGCTCCGCCAACTCATGACCCACCAAGCGGGTTTACCGGCTTTTGTGCCTTATTGGAAACGCACCTTCAAAAACAAAAAGCCCGATCCTACTTTTTACATCACCATAGCCGCTGCCAACGATTCGCTTCAATTGCCCCTATTGCAAGTAGCCGAAGCCTTGTATGCGCAGCCTGCTACCCGCGATTCGGTGTGGGCCTGGATCAAAACCACCCCTTTGCAGGCAGCTGGCAAATATGTGTATAGCGATTTGGGTTTGCATGTGCTTTGGCGGGTGCTCGAAAGGGCTTGGGGAGAAGCGCCGGAGCGCTGGCTCGACCGCAACTGGTACGAACCCCTTGGCACGGTGACCCTGGGCTTCCAGCCACGCGCACGCTTGCCGCTGGCCTTGATTGCGCCCACCGAAAACGACCAAGAGTTTAGGCAGCAAATGGTGCATGGTCACGTACACGACCAAACAGCTGCTTTGTTAGGGGGCGTAGCGGGCCATGCCGGGCTGTTTAGCAATGCCGCCGACATTGTGCGGGTGCTGCAGCCTTTGGCACGACCAGGAACTGCGGCCACCAGCAAAGCTCCAAGTCTGCAAGCCTATACGGTAGATTTGTTCAGCAGTCCCCAATACGCCGGCAACCGCCGCGGCTTGCTCTGGGACCGCCAGGTGAGCGACCGCAATGTTGCTGGTCCCGTAGGCCAAGCACCCTCCAAAATCAGCTACGGCCATACTGGCTTCACCGGCACCATGGTGTGGGTAGACCCCCAAACCGATTTGATTTTTGTATTTCTCTCCAACCGGGTGCACCCCAGCGTCACCCCCAACCGCCTCGCCGAACTAAATGTGCGTACCCAGGTGTTGGAGGTGTTTTATAAATCAAATTGAAAAAGGGGGTAGCCACCTCGCAGAGAGAGCCAAGTATGGAGGTTAATTTCCTGCATTTTCCCGCGCCAACCGCTGCTCCCAAGCCCAACTCGTGGCCATCATGGCATCTAAATCGAATTTAAGCTCCCAGCCCAGTACCTCGCGGGCTTTGCGGTTGTTGGCATACACCGCCACCACATCGCCAGCACGGCGGTCGCCCACCTGGTAGTTGAGCTTGAGGCCTGTTACCTTTTCAAACGAGGCAATCATCTCTAACACCGTTTGGCCGATGCCGCTGCCGAGGTTAAACACCTCAAAAGCTTGTGGCGCTGCTCCCCGCTGCAGGTACTGAATGGCGTTTACATGCGCCCTAGCAATGTCGCATACATGGATGTAATCGCGGATGCAGGTGCCGTCGCGGGTAGGGTAGTCGCCGCCAAAAACCGTGAGCTTTTGGCGCTTGCCGATGGCGGTTTGGGTGATGTAGGGTAAGAGGTAGCTAGGCACACCTAAAATGTACTCGCCAATGTGGTTGCTGGGATGGGCGCCAACAGGGTTAAAATAGCGGAGGGCAATCACTTGCACGGGTGCCACCTTCACCAGGTCGCGCAGCATGGCCTCGCCAATTACTTTGGTGCGCCCGTAAGGCGATTCGGGCTCTTGCATGGGGCTTTCCTCGGTCACCGGCAGCTGCTCGGGATTGCCGTACACGGTGCAACTGGAGGAGAATACGAAGTGCGGAATTTTAAAATCCTGCACGCACTGCATCAAATTGATTTGACCGAGGAGGTTGTTGTGGAAATACTTGAGCGGGTCTTTGGAGGATTGGCCCACCGATTTATAGGCCGCAAAGTGAATCACGCCGCTGATGTCGGTATGGGCTTCGAAAAATGCCTGCAACGACGGCATATCGCATAAATTAATTTGGTGATTGACGCAGGCAATGCCGGTGATGTTTTGCACGCGGTCCATGATCCACGGCTCCGAATAGGAGTTGTCGTCGATGCTCACTACCTCAAAACCTGCCTGCTGCAGCTCCACAATGGTGTGAGAACCAATGTAACCGCAGCCGCCAGTCACCAATATTTTGCTCATTTCATTAAATTCAACAGGTACTGACCGTAACCGCTTTTCACCAAAGGGGTTGCCACGCGCTCCAACTCTTCGTCGTTGATGAAGCCCATGTTCCAAGCAATTTCTTCGATGCAACCAATTTTGAGGCCTTGGCGCTCTTCAATTACTTGCACAAACTGTCCAGCCTGCATCAAAGACGCAAAGGTGCCGGTATCTAACCAAGCTGTACCACGGTCGAGTACGCCTACTTTGAGCTTGCCAGCTTCTAAATAATGCTTGTTTACGTCGGTAATTTCATATTCGCCTCGAGGTGATGGCTTGAGGTCTTTGGCGATTTGTACCACATCGTTGTCGTAGAAATAGAGACCAGGCACAGCGTAATTCGATTTTGGCTTCAAAGGCTTTTCTTCGATGCTCAACGCCCGCATATTTTCGTCGAACTCCACCACGCCGTAGCGCTCAGGGTCAGATACGTGGTAAGCAAACACCACCGCGCCTTCAGGATCGTTGTTTTCTTGCAACAGCCTGCCCATGCGCGAGCCATAAAAAATGTTGTCGCCGAGCACCAAAGCTGCTTTGTCGTTGCCAATAAAGTTTTCACCCAGCACAAAAGCTTGTGCGAGTCCGTTCGGCACTTCCTGCACCTGGTAACTAAAATTACAGCCCAAAGCACTGCCATCGCCCAGCAATTTGCGGAAATTGGGGAGGTCGTGCGGGGTGCTAATGATCAGGATGTCGCGCATGCCCGCCATCATCAAAACCGATAGCGGGTAGTAAATCATGGGCTTGTCGTACACCGGCATAAGCTGCTTGCTCATGGCCAAGGTGAGGGGGTGCAAACGGGTGCCGGAACCGCCGGCGAGGATGATGCCTTTCATGGTGATGGTTTGAGACCACAAGATATGTTTTTTTCTACAGAGCGCGAGCTAATAGACCACTCGCTTCGCTCGTTTTACAGACCGCCGGCTGCGCCGGCTTTTCAGACATCAGACCGCGAGCTGCGCTCGCTTTTCAGATGGAGCAGGGGCTGGCGGATGGGCTGAACGGGGCTGTTGGTAAAATATACTGTCCTGGCGGATAGTATTTGTGGCAAAATCAATATCATCGTTAGTACCAGATTGTAGATCGTGTGCACAGCTCAACGCGAGAAGGAGGAACCCAAAATCTGAAAAGCGCAGCGGTCTGATGTCTGAAAAGTGAGCCGAAGGCGAACGGTCTGTAAAGCGAGTCGAAGACGAGCGGTCTCAAAGCCATTTTGTGAAGAAATAGGATTTTCGTATTTTTACAAATATTCGTTTTTCATGACCACTGCCCGTATTCAAAAACAGCTCACCGAGCATCTTGCTTTGTTGTCACCAAAACAACAGTTGTTGGTGCTGGAGATGATTAAAAATATGGTTCCTGAGCAGATAAATGCGGAACGCTTAACAATTGAGTCTTACAATCAAGAGCTCGATGAAGCAGTTGCACGCATCGAAGCAGGTGTTTTTGTTTCGCATGAGGAAGCATTACAGCAATTGAATTTGTAGTGAAAGACTTTCGAGTTGTTTGGGATAGGGAAGCGCTAAACCAACTACGTAAGATTTTAAGGTATCTCAGCTTAAGAAGTGTTAAGGCGCCAATGATTGTCAAGGAGGCTATTTTAGTGAAAATTGAGCGAATTCGAATTGAGCCTTCCATTTGTGAAGCTGACAAATTAAAAAGACCACTCGACTCAAACTTCAGGTCATTTGTGGTTTATAGTTATCGCATCGCTTATCAAATCTGTCAGGCACAATCTGAAATTAGGATTTTAAGAATTCGGCATACAAGCAGAGAACCGCTGGGCTATTGAAGGTTTTACAAGTCCTAATTCTTAACGAGCGACCGGTTGGGATTTTTGATTGGCGATTTCGATTAGCGATTTCTGATTTGGCGGCAAGCGCAATCCACGTGTAGGCTAAAAATGATAATGCTGTGCAACTACACGAACGCAAGAGCCTGCTCTGTCTCTGAGCGACCAAAGGGAGCGGTCTGTTAGGGAGCGCCAGCGACCGGTCTGTTAGCGAGTCGAAGACGAGCGGTCTGTAAAGCGAGTCGAAGGCGAGCGGTCTCAGAAATCGCCTTTCCAACGATCCGGCGCCCACGGTATCCTCCTAATCAACCGATCTTGAATAAAACGCGTAGGCTTTACCAACAACTCATCAAAGGTGTTGTAGTTTTCGGTGTACGAAATGCCCACCCCTTGCCGGTAACTCGATTCCCGGTTCACCAACACCCGGTCGTCGAGCTTGTTGAAAGCCTTCAAACGAATGCTGCCATCGGGCGTCATCAAATACTCCACCACCACCTCCCCGGCAATGGCCTGTGCCCCAGCATTAGGGGTATTCAAATTGTTCACGTTGTTGCCTACATTGCCATCAATCACAACCCGATTATTGAATAAGGTGGTGTTGAGGGCAACACTAATATCGTTGCGAGAGGCATCCGCTAGGTTACCCAAGTTAGAGCTGCGGTAATTGATACCAATGTTTACATTATCGAACATTTGCGATAGCAAAGCATTCAGCTGGTTGCTGAGTACTTCGGTTAAAGAATTGGCTCCAGTACTTCCTAAAAAATTGGTAGCAGCTATTTGGTCGGATGGAAAAAATTGGCCGGCAATGAGCAGGGCAAGTACCTGATTGTTGAGTTCCTGCTCGTTGTTGTTGATGTTCTGAATGCGGGCAACCAAAGGGTCGCTGCCTTCATTTTCATTGATGGTAGGCAGCTTGATTTCGAAGCTTACCGTGGGCTTTAGCAGCGAACCAGTTAGCTTGAGGTAGGTATCTACATTGAGTTGCGTTCGGGGACGACTACTCAGCTGTTCGTTGGTGAGCAGTGCGGCTACCGAGGCGCGCTGCCTGTATACGGCCACCAGATTAATATTGGCATCATACGGGTCGCCAGTCCATTGTATGGTACTGCCATCACTAATACGGAAACGTTTGCTTGGAATGTTGGCTAAAGTAAAGGTGTAATCTCCACTGCTAAATCGATAGTCGCCTACCATCCTGATTTCCCCCTGTGGATTTACCCGAAACTCAATCGCTGCAGCACCTCGACCACGGATAATGTCGCCCGCAACCCGGTCCAATAAAATACTGATTTCTGCTTCAGGTGTTACTTGCAGCGCCATGCCAAAATTAATGCCAATGGGATTAAAAACAGGCGCCTCTACTTCCACTTCCTCCGTTGAGTTTTTATTAATGAAAGTGATGAAATCTACATCCTGGCGATTGGCCTCAGCGTCTAAAGGAATGCTGAAGCTGGTTCCTTTGTCGGTACTGCCCCGCACCTGAATATCTACCAAACTAACAGGCCCTACAAAACTGGCTGTGCCGGTAAGCCTGCCCGTACCAAAGTAGGCATCTTTAAAGTTAGGTTCGGTATTGAGCACCATGAGCTCCTTAGCCGTTAGATGCAAATCGAGTTTTGTTTTGCGGAATTTCTCGTGGGTAATGCGACCACTCAAGCGCCCGGTGCCGGTCCCATCATCGGTAATTTCGGCCTGTTGGAAATTGATACTCGTGGGTTCAAAGGTTACACGCTTGTTTACATTGAAGTATTGGTTGAGAAAATCAACCCGCAAACGGGCGTTTTCTAAATCTACCTGACCACGGAGCTCCGGGGCCCAAAAATCGCCCTTGAGCGATAAATCGGCCGTGGCCCGCCCGCTCACATCATCAAAAATAGGCTTTAACAGGTGCTCAAGCGGGTGTATGGGCGAGTGCCGCAGCTGCGCCTGCAAATCCATCGACTGGTCGCCTTCTAAATTTCCCAATGTACCAAAAATGTAAATCAGGGTGTCCCCCTCATTTACCAACTCCGCATGTACATCGGCTACCTGACGCGTTACGCTGTATTCTGACCGTACGGTTAAATCGCCCAAAGGCTGGCCATCTAAAACAAAACCTTCAATGTCGATGCCCCCAAACACCGCAGCTTTGCGCAGCACCGAATTGGCTTCGAGTCGCACATTGGCATAACCTTCTACACTGAGCTCGGCCACGGCAAGTAACGGATTGAGCTGCTCAAGATCTACATCGGTCATGAGGAGTGATAAGGTGTCGGTGCGGCGTGGACTGATGTTTCCGGCAAGTAATACCGATTGCCCACCCTGCCGAAAGCCAAATGCAGGCACCCGTACGGTACTGTCGATTACCCGGATGGCGCCCGCCTGCTCCAAGGTCCAACGGTTGTCGAATACCTGCACATACGAAGGCAGAAACACCAAACCAATGGTGTCGGTGGCAAAATCAACATAGCCATCAAGCTGCAGTTCGTTCGAAGGCCCTTCACCCATGGCACGCAGGCCGAAAAGCAGGGTGTCGCGACTCAAACTATTTTCAAATACCAATTGCTGCGCTAAAAGCACCTGCCCACTCCATAAACTGTCGGCATATAAGTCGAGAAATAAGCTGTCGTCGTTAGAGTTGCCAAAGGCGTTGATGTTGCTGATACGGGTGCTGCCCGCGCGGAAATTTCCCAGCTGGAAATCGAGATCGGCGCTGTTGTTAACGGTGTTGAAATAAGCATGACCGCGCATGCCGCCAATGTCGAAACGGCCGGGTGCTATAAAATCGGCCAATACCTGTGCCTGCTGTATGTCGAGATTGAGCTCAAAGTTTTGGTCACCCTCGGGATAAGGCCGCTGCACCGATCGCTGTACGTAATGATGCAGATAATGGTCGAGCGTGGCCGGCAAACCTTTTACACTAAAATCACCTGTGAGATAGGCATTGCCTATGGGCGATTGAAAATTCAAACGCCGCTGCTGGTCCTGGTCGATGGCTGATATCACATTCATTTCTTCGATGTCGAGCGGACGGCCATTCAATTGCAGCGCGAGGTGCCTGAAGTTGAGCTCGCCCACAATGCTGTCAATATCGAGTCCTTCGGCACAAATCTCCATAAAACCTTGGATGCTGAAGGAGTCGCTGGTAAGATGAAGGTTGTGTAAATGCAAGGCATTGACCTCGGCCACAAAGTTGAAGAAGGGGGGAGTAGCTCCCAAATCGGCCAAGCCGTAAAAGCTGAAATTGGCGTTGCTGTCGAGGGATGAAAGCCGCCCTGTAAAGGTCTGCCGATCGAGGTAGCCGTCAATCGAGGTGTTTTGATAGCGGTAGTTGCGGTAGTCGATTTGCTGGATGTCGCCTTTGAGTTGCGCTTCGAAGTTTTCCCAACGGTCGCCTTGGCCTTTGATGCTGGTGTTAAGGGTAACCAGGCCGAGGGTGGTGTCGCCAGTGAGACTGCGTAAATCTACCCGAGTGAGGGCAAGTTGACCGCTATAGCTGCTTTGCGGGCCCTTGAGTTTGATGTTGAGGTCCGACTGTGCACTACCCAAATTGGTGCTAAAACTGCCTTTAGCTACAAAATCTTCGGGGTAGCCAAACACCTCACCACTGATTTGTAAAAACTGTAGACCCTTTATTTGTTCCGGGAATTGAATCACTGGAAAGGCAGCGCCCACCTCGTTTTTGTCGAGGTAAGCGGTGCGCAATCGGATGTCGTACAGGGCATTTTCGTAGGCAGGCAAGCCTGTAATGTTGATTTGGCCGTTGAGGTAGCTGCTGTTGCCGAGTTCCACTTGCAAATCGCGACTGCGCAAATTGGCCAGGCGACCAGATACTGTACCACTAGCGCGGACCGGAAGCAGGGGGGCCGCATCTCCTAAAAAATAGCGCATATCGCCGGGGGTAAGCGCCAAGCGCTCCAATTGCAATTGCATACGCACCCGATTATTGAAATCGTTGAAGTCTTCGTAACTACCAAAATTCATGGCCAGCGCACCGGCTAAATTGCTCTGGAAAGTACGCAAATCGAGCTCATCAAGCCGCAGTTGGTCGGGTAAGCTTACTAATAAAAAGTTTGCTTTTTTAACGCTGAATCCTGTTTTTTCGACAAATTGGAGCTCACTTAAGCGCACTGATGAACTATCGCTCGAGGCATAAATATCGCTCAGTACAAGCTGCAAGTCGGTCAAGGTAAAATGCCGCGGATCGAAACGGTCGGCTGACTGCTGGCGATTGCCGTTTTCGAAACGCAGCTGGCTTTTGCCTAAACTGAGCGCGCCAAGCCGAAAGCGGATCGGACTCACGGGCTGCTCCAGACTATCCACGGCATCGCTCCAGAAATAATCCACCAAGAACTTAAAGTTGAAGTCTTCCTCGTATTCTTTTCGCAGCAAGCGCGCATCCACACTCCCTAGGCGCAAATGGTTGATGTCGATTTGCTGTCGTAAAATGCGGATGTTACCGAGCTGCAATTCCAGGTCATTGATCAGCAAAAGCGTATCCCCATTGTGGTCTTCAATGTACAATTGCTCCATGCTGAAGCTGCGCAAAAGCTTGTATTTAAAGCCCGTGAGCTCTACTTTGGTGCGCCACTGCACACTTAAAAACTGCGCCACTTGTTCCCCCGCAAAATCTTGCACGCTGGGGTTTAAAAGCAATAAAAGACCAGTAAAAAGGGCCAGTACCAATCCCGATAACAACCGAAATTGAAAGCGTAAAATGTAGCTGATGTACCGGCCTAGTGTTTTCAAATCTTCCTCAATCAAGAGAATCTGCTGCAAAATAGCGACATTTGGGGTGAAAACCGCAATATTTGTCCCCCATGGCCATTATTCTTGCCGTAGAATCGAGCTGCGACGATACCTCCGCCGCCATTGCTATTAACGGAGAAATCCGTGCCAATCGTGTTGCCACGCAAGAAGTGCACGCACGGTATGGCGGGGTGGTGCCCGAGCTGGCGAGTCGCGCCCACCAGGAAGCCCTGGTGCCGGTGGTGCAAGCGGTGCTCGATGAAGCGGGCTTAACGCTGGCACAAATCGATGCTTTTGCAGTGACGGCTGGTCCCGGTTTGATGGGCTCCCTGCTCGTAGGCACCAGCTTTATCAAGGGTTTGGCTTTGAGTTTAAACAAGCCGCTTTTGGCCGTTAATCACATGCAGGCGCATATTTTGGCGCATTTTATCGATGCCCCGCGCCCCGCTTTTCCCTTTTTGTGCCTCACGGTATCGGGGGGTCACACCCAATTGGTGCTGCTGCGCGATTATTTCGATTTTGAGATCCTCGGCCAAACCATCGACGATGCGGCGGGGGAGGCGTTTGATAAGAGCGCGAAGTTGCTCGGACTACCGTATCCGGGTGGACCGCTGGTGGATAAATACGCCGCCCTCGGCAATCCCAAGGCCTTTGCTTTTCCCATTTCCAAAATGCCGGGCTACGACTTCAGCTTCAGTGGTTTAAAGACCGCCATTTTGTACTTTTTACAGAAGCAACAGCAACACGACCCGCAATTTGCCGTTACCCATCTCAACGACCTTTGTGCGTCGATTCAGCATACCATCGTTCAAATTTTGTTGCATAAACTCCAAGCTGCCGCCCTCGATTTGGGCATCACGCGCATCGCCATTGCTGGAGGCGTATCGGCCAACAGCGGCTTGCGCCAGGCACTGCAGCAGCTGGCCAGCGCGCAAGGTTGGGAGCTGTTTATCCCCGATTTTCAGTATTGTACCGACAATGCCGGCATGATTGCCATGACCGCCCATTTGCAATACGAACGTGGACTTTTTGCCGATCAATTGCTGGTGCCAGACCCCCGTTTGCCCCTCCAGCCTAAGCCTCAAGCATGAAAAAAATCCTCGCCATACTCCTGTTTTTTGCCTGTGCGAGCCAAATTTTTGCCCAAGCACCGGCCAAAATCAACGAGGAAGAAGCCGTAATCACCACCCGCATCCTCTTTGTGCTCGATGCCTCGGGCAGCATGAGCGCGCGCTGGCAGCAATTTTCGCGCTGGGAAGTGGCCACGCGACTGCTCACCAACATCATGGACAGCCTTGAAAATAAGTCGCGGGTGGAGGTAGCCCTGCGGGTATACGGCCACCAAACCAGTCGCAATGGCGGCGACTGCAAAGACACCAAACTCGAGGTGCCCTTTGGTCCCGAAAGCGGCAAACGCATCAAAGCACGCCTCCAAAGTCTCAAGCCCCTGGGCAACACCCCCATCGCCTACAGTCTGAGCCAGGCCGCCACCGACTTCCCCACCGACCCCCTCAGTCGCAACATCCTCATCCTCATTACCGACGGCCTCGAAAACTGCAACGGTGACCCCTGTCAAGTCTCCTTCCAGCTACAAAAGCAACACATCTTTTTAAAGCCTTTTGTAATTGGTTTGGGGCTAGATGTGGGCATGAAAGATGCCTTTAACTGCGTGGGAACCTATTACGACGCCGAGCAGGAAGCAGCCTTTTCGCAGGCCCTCAACATGGTGGTGTCGCAGGCCCTCAACTCCACCACGGTGCAGGTCGATTTGCTCGATCAGTTTCTGCTGCCTACCGAAACCAATGTGGCCATGACCTTTTACGATGCTGATTTGGGCATCGACCGCTACAACTTTTTGCACACCTTCAACAGCAAAAAACGTTCGGATACGCTGCTGCTCGATCCTGCCAACCGCTACGACCTGGTGATTCACACCAATCCCGAAATCGTTAAAAAGAACATCCGTCTGAATCCTGGTAAGCACAACGTTATTACCTTGAACAGTCCCCAAGGCGGCCTCGAGTTGCTGGTGTCGGGCGTTTCGGGCTATCGCAACCTCCGCGCCACCATCCGCAACAGTCAAACCGGCGAGTTTGTGGGCATCCACGAATTCAACACCACCCGCCGCTACCTTACGGGTAGCTACGACATTGAGGTGCTCACCACCCCCATCATGCGCTTCAATCAGGTAAAAATTGAGCAGGGCAAGGTAAGCCGCATTCAAATTCCCCAGCCCGGCATGGTCAATTTGGTGAGCAATGCCAACGGTTACGGGGCCATTTTTAGCACGGCAGGGCCCAAGCTCGAAAAGGTGCACGACATCAGCGAAAGCAGTACTACCGAAACGGTGGTGCTGCAGCCAGGCACTTATAAAGCCGTGTACCGCTCCAAAAACAGCTCCCGCGCCGTGTTTAGCATCGAAAAGGAGTTCACTGTTACCAGCGGCGGCATTGTCACGGTGCGTTTTTAATTTTTGGGGAAGGCATTAAACCCTTTGCCTATCTTGAGGTCAGAAGCTCGTTAGATGTCAGCCGATTCGCCCCAACCCAAGCCGCCCCTCGCCGTTGACCGCGAGATTTTGCAGCTGTTTGCCAGCGAGCAAACCCGCGATTCGGCCCTGCGGCTGTTGATGCAGCACTATTCGAAACGGCTCTACTGGCACATCCGCAAAATGGTGATCGACCACGACGAAACCGACGATCTGCTGCAAGAAACCTTCATCAAAGCTTGGAAAGGACTGGCGAATTTCCGCGATGAAGCCGCGCTCTACACCTGGCTGTACCGCATCGCCACCAACAACTGCCTCACCCATCTCAAGAAAAAACGCGAGCGCTTTTTTTTGCCCATCCACGACATTACGCCCGAGCTGCAAGAAAAGCTTAGCGCCGCCACCCCCAGCGAAGCGGCCGAAAGCATCGAATTTAAGCTGCAGCAGGCTATTTTGCGCCTTCCCGACAAACAACGCATGGTGTTTAACATGCGCTATTACGACGAAATGCCCTACGAGGAAATGTCACAGGTGCTGGGCACCTCGGTGGGCGCCCTCAAAGCCTCCTACCACCATGCCGCCAAAAAGGTGGAAGATTTTTTGAAAAACCGTTAAACTTATGTCCAACCCCTTAGTCCTATATTCGTTGTGCAAAATCCACTAAAACATAGCTCCAAACAATTGCCCTACCAGGCGCCATACGGTTATTTTGAATCGTTAGAGGCGCGAACCTTGGGCAAACTGCAGGCCCAGCCAGTCCCCAAGCCGCTTTGGCAAGGCTATTTGGCCTATGCGGGCATTGCCCTGCTGCTGTTGGTGGCTACTTATGCCGGCTGGCAGTCGCAACAAACTGGCACCAACGATTGGGAGCAGCTGCTCAGCCAAATCGACCACGAGGCCAAGGCCGATTACCTGCTCAACCAAGGCAATCCGGATGCCTTCTACCAATTAGCCGATTTTGAAGCCGCCGCGGCCGACCACTGGCTGCCGGAGCTCGAAGCCGATGAAGCTTTACAATGGCTCGAAGCCGAAACCCTTGAAACTTTAATGTCTGAATTATGAAGAAGTTCCTACTGCTGTTGATTCTGCTGGCACCGCTTGCTTGGGTGCAAGCCCAGCCTGGTCCTGGTCCGGGTGCCGGTCCTCGTCGTGCCGAGATGCAAGCCGCCAAAATTGGCTTTTTCACCCGTTTTTTGGCTTTAACCGAAGAGGAGGCGCAGAAATTTTGGCCGGTCTACAACAAATACGAAGAAGAGCGGGAGGCGCATCGTAAGAAGATGATGGGACTACGGCTCAATAAAGAAACCACGGAAACTTTGTCAGAAAAGGAAGCTGAAGCGGTGGTGGAGCAATACCTGCAACTGCGTCAGGAGGAGGTGGAGCTCGAAAAACGCTTTTATGCTTCGGTAAAAAAGGTGTTGCCAGCCGAAAAGGTGGCCAAGCTGTTTCAAGCCGAGCGGCAGTTTCAGCGCGAAGTCCTGCGCAGCATGCGTCAAGATGGTCGACCGGGCATGAACCGGCGTTAAGTCGGTGAGATAGCCGGCCGGCTTTTAAGCTTTAGGTTGACTGCCCCGCAAGATTTTGGCCATCGGCCGGCCTTTGGCGAGCTCATCCACCAATTTGTCGAGGTAGCGCACTTGCCGCGTGAGTTCATTGTCGATTTCCTCGATTTTATAACCGCAAATGCTGCCGGTAATCATGGGGGCGTTGGGGTGCAGTTGGGCCTGCGCAAAAAACTGCTCAAAGGTGGCCTTGGTTTCGATGAGTTGCGCCAGCTGGGCCTCGTTGAAGCCCGTTAGCCAGCTGATTACTTCCTGCAGTTCGGCTACGGTGCGGCCTTTACGTGTTATTTTGGTTACGTAATGGGGGTAGACCGAGGCGAAGGTCATGCTGGCCATCCGCGCGTTGTGTTCGGGACTAGGAATCATGGGTTGATTTTTTCGAGTTTGCCTTTACGTTTGATGAGGTTTTTGTAGTCCCACTGAATACTGCGGGCCTTTTGCAAGCAGCGCTGCAGGGCCTCAGACTGGATTTCTTCAACGGCATTGTAAAAAACCGAAGCATCCTTGAATTTCTGGCCGCGAACAGCCAGCAGGGGCTCCTCAAAATCGGCTCCGCTCCAAAACATCAGTCTGATGCCCTTTTTCTGCAAACTGTAACCCACAATCGGATTGTCGTCCAAAAACCAAACCGGATGTGCGTGCCAGATTTTGCCTGCTGCCTCGGGCAGCGCCGCATTAATGAGCTCGGCCAAGCGCTCGCAAATGGCTTGCTGCTCAGGGGCAAGACTTTGGTGGTAGGGGTGGAGGTATGGGGCTAGCATCTGTTCAAAAAATACGTTTTAAGCTCTTTTTTGAGGGTTCTGTATCCTAAAGATAGGACAACTTCTGAGTTTGGCGCGATTTTACTTCCGAGTTTGGCGTGTTTTCACTTCCTAGTTTGGCAATTTTTGATTGAATAGCTTAAGGTTAAGCAGCTTGCAGCCAGGTGTTGTTCGTTCTCCATGCGCAATCTAGACGATAAACTAATTTGCTGTCCTTCGGTCCATATAGAGTGATTTTTGTATATTGCATAAGTTAAAGCGAAATCAAAAGGCACCAATGCAATCCAAAAACTTCAAAATACCGCTGTTAGGCTTGATTTTGCTGGTCATGGTTTCTTGTCAAGAAGAAACACCTTTACCCACCACCTTCGAGACCCACTACCTTCCCACTGAAGCCAAACAGCTATTTTTTAGCAATGCTGGCGATACACTTATTTACAAGGACAGCATTTCAGGAGTATATGACACGGCTTTTTGCATCCGTGGAGGCTATCAGCTTATAAAATCAACTTATGATGGTCACGTGCTTTTTGAGGAAGAAGCCATATCTCAAACTTATTATCATACATTTCACCGAAAAGACTTCTACTATAAGTCAAGATTACTCCTTTTCAAAGATGGGCGAGAATATTTTGACATCACGGAAAGTGGATCCGACATTTTTCTTCGCTTTCCGCTGACGGTAGGCGATTCACTCCCGAATGGCGGAAGTGTAGGCTACAGTAAATTGAGCGCTTTTTATCCTACATTCCAGATTGACAATAAGGTGTTTAACAATGTTTATTTTGTTAAAAGAAAGGTTGTCAAAGCTAGGTCAAGTAGCGACGCCGATTATTACTTAGCAAAAGGAAAAGGAATTATCGCGATTAGAGATTATAAGGCCAACAAATTATGGGTATTGCAGTGATTGAGCGGAGATTGGCGTTTTTCTTATTATTCTGAGATTAAATTTGCTTGCATCCATACGTGTGATTAGCGAATTGCGATTTCGATTAGCGATTTCGATTTGATGCGAACAACGATCATCAAGCCATCTAAAAATGCTCAACCTGCCCCGCGGAGTCCAACGCCAGAGCCTGCGCTGTCTCTGAGCGAGCGAAGCGAGTGGTCTGTTAGCGCAGCGGTCTGTAAGGGAGCGAAGGCGACCGGTCTGTAAAGTGAGCCGAAGGCGAACGGTCTTTTAGGCGAGCGGTCTAAAAAAAATGTAACTTTACGCCTCATCAAAAACACATCATGAAAATAAATATGCATATCGCCACACCCGCCGCCGGCAAAGCGCAGGTGTTTTTTACTGCCCCTGGCAGTGCCCTTAGCAAATTGAGTTTAAACGAGGCGGAAGTTGCTTATGCAAGCGCCCGCATCGACAAAAAAGCCAGCGTGGTGGCCATCCACCAACACCCGCAATTGCGCTGGGTGGTGCAGCTGTCCGACAAAAAAACAGGCACAGCAGCCCTAGAGGCCGCTCGCAAAGCCGGTCACACCCTCTACCAGCAGCTCAAAGCTTTGGAAGTGGCCGAAGTCATCCTCCAAAACGAAGCTGATAAAGACGCTTTTTTGGCTTTTGCTGAAGGATTGGCACTGTCGGCCTACCAATTTAACCGCTACAAAACGGGCGAACGTGCGCCTAAATACAGTCTCCAAAGCATCGGTCTACACAGCGCCAACCTCACCGAAGCCGAAGTTACCGAGCTAAGCAACCTCCTGAGCGCTGTTTTTGAGGCCCGCGATTTGGTGAACGAGCCCCTCAGCTTCCTCACCGCCGAACAACTGAGTGCCGAATTCCGTCGCCTCGGTGCCGAAGCCGGCTTCAGCGTGGAGGTCTTTAATAAAAAACAAATTGAAAGTTTGAAAATGGGGGGACTTCTGGCCGTGAACCGCGGTTCGCAACGTCCGCCTACCTTCAACATCCTCGAATACAAGCCCGCCAACGCCCTCAACAAAAAACCGATTGTGCTGGTGGGCAAGGCTGTGGTGTACGATACCGGCGGTTTGAGCTTGAAGCCAACCGCAGGCAGCATGGACAGCATGAAGTGCGATATGGCCGGAGGAGCTGCCATGGGCGCTACGATGTATGCCATCGCCAAAAACAAACTACCGATTCACGTGGTGGCGCTGGTGCCGGCTACCGACAACCGTCCCGGTGAAGATGCCTACGTGCCCGGCGACGTCATTACGATGTACAACGGCATGACCGTGGAAGTGCTCAATACCGATGCCGAAGGCCGCCTCATCCTAGCCGACGCCCTCCACTACGCCAAAAAATACAAGCCCGAGTTGGTTATCGACATGGCCACCCTCACTGGTTCAGCCGTTTTGGCCATCGGCAGCGTGGGCAGCGTGATCATGGGTACTGCCGCCGATGAAACCTTCAAAGCCCTGCAAAACAGCGGCGAGGCCACTTACGAGCGTTTGGTGCATTTTCCTTTTTGGGAAGAGTATGGCGATATGATCAAGAGCCACATTGCCGACCTTAAAAACATCGGCGGTCGTGAAGCAGGCAGCATCACCGCAGGCAAATTCCTCGAGCATTTTGTGGATTATCCTTGGATCCACGTCGACATTGCTGGTCCCGCTTTCCTCGACGCCGAAAGCAGCTACCGCAGCAAGCACGGCACAGGGGTAGGGGTGCGCCTGTTGTACAACTTCTTCAAAAATTACCAGCATGGAGCATAAGGTTAGACTCGGTATTACCGTAGGCGACCTCAATGGCATTGGCATGGAGGTGATCATCAAAACCCTCATGGAACCGCGCATCACCAACATTTGCACGCCCATTGTGTATGGTTCGTCGCGCACCGCCTCTTACCACCGCAAGGCGCTTGGGGTAAACGACTGGAGCTTCAACATCATCAACGATGCCGAGGCTGCCAATCCCAAACGCGCCAATTTGCTCAATGTGTGGCAAGATGAGGTGAACATACAGCTCGGCGTAGCCGACCCAGAGGTGGGTAAGTACGCCCTTACTTCGCTCGAGGCCGCCGTGGCCGACCTGAAAGCTGGCAAAATCGACGCCCTGCTTACCGCGCCTATTAATAAAGACACGATTCAGAGCGAGAGCTTCAAGTTTCCGGGTCATACCGAATACCTGCAGCAGGCCTTTGGAACCGACGATGTGCTCATGTTTTTGGTGAGCGACAAACTGCGGGTGGGGGTGGTTACCGGCCACATTCCTTTAAAAGAAGTGGCCAAAAAGCTGCACACCAAAGACATTCTAAGCAAAATCAAGCACATGCACCGCTCCTTGCAACTCGATTTTGGGGTGGCGAAGCCGCGTATTGCCGTGCTTTCGCTGAACCCCCATGCCGGCGATAACGGGCTGCTGGGCGACGAAGAAAAAACCATCATCCAGCCAGCCATTGAGCAAGCAGTGGCGGCAGGCATGCAGGTGTACGGTCCTTATGGCGCCGACGGCTTCTTCGGCTCCGCCCTCTTCAGCAAGTTTGATGCGGTGTTGGGCATGTACCACGACCAAGTGCTCACGCCCTTCAAAACCCTCGCTTTCGAAAACGGGGTGAACTTTACCGCCGCCTTGCCCATTGTGCGCACCTCGCCCGATCACGGCACCGGCTACGACATTGCAGGCAAAAACGAGGCAGATCCGGCTTCTTTCCGGCATGCCTTGTATGCCGCGGTAGATATTTTTAAGCAGCGCAGCGAGCAAACGGCTTTGGAAGCAGGCGCCATCAAAGGCGGGCAAGTGAAGCTGGAGCGCGAACGGAATTAAGTACAGGGAATATCAAAGGGCGATTACATTTGTCCCTTTGATATCCTTTTTGTTCAACAGCGAACGCTGGCGATTTGCTTTAGCAAAAGTGCCTTGTGCCGCCGCGTTGCTGTGAGCATAGTCGAATGGTGGCTTCAAGGCCTCACTGCTGCCTGTTTAGGAGTTGTGTCATGCTGCATTAAAATAACGGTATCCCCTAAAAAACAAATTCGCTTTCTTTTCATTAAATTTGAATGATGAATACGATGAGAATTGACATATTGAATCCAAAAGCGGCAAAGTTGTTAAAAGACTTAGCAGATCTCAACCTCATTGCCATCCAGGACACATCAAAAAACGGTTTTGAAGGCATTCTGAAAAAATTACGTGCAAAATCGAAATCTGCGCCTTCACTGGAAGAGATTACCAAAGAGGTTGAGCTAGTGAGAAGCAAACGTTATGAAAAATAAGGTTAGCAGAATTGTATTAGATACTAACCTTTGGATTAGTTTTTTGATAAGTAAAGACTTTACAAAACTAGACGACCTAATTTTCAGCAAAAAATGCACCTTCATATTCAGTGAAGAATTACTTCAAGAATTTTAACGGTAGCAAAAAGACCGAAATTCAGACGCTTCTTTTCCCAAAACGACATTGAAGAAATTATTGAGACGATTGAGGAATACGCGGAATTTATAGATGTCAAAACAGAAATAAACGTCTGCCGGGACCCTAAAGACAACTTTCTCCTTTCATTATCGCAAGAAGGACAAGCAGATTATTTATTGACAGGCGATAAAGATTTGTTAGCGTTAAACAATTTTGGATCAACAACCATATTAACAATTTCAGATTTCTTGAAGTCCCAATAACTATTGTGACCGACTACGCGAAGCGCAAGAACGGCAAAAGCGCTATTCAATAACAGATAGCCTTCGTTTCGCTGTAGGCCAATGCCAATTTGGCGAAATAGCAGTAAAAACCTACATTTGAGTATGAAAATCGACAGGTCTCAAATAGAATTGATACAAGAGCTTTGCAAAACGAGCAAGGTAAAGTCTCTTTTTGCTTTTGGGTCAGTCACAAGAGATGATTTTAATGAATCATCTGATATTGACTTGGTAGTAGATTTTGACGAAAACGACCCTTTCAAATACACAGACCTTTATTTTGGCTTAAAAACAAGACTAGAGGAGATACTGAAAAGACAAGTTGATTTGCTTGAAGAAAGAGGGATTCGAAATCGGCTTTTTAGAAAACAACTTGACGAAACCAAAGTCAAAATCTATGGATATTAAGATCCAGGTTTGGTTACTTGACATCTAAGAGGCCATTTAAGAGATTTTTGTTTTCATAGGTGAAAAAAGAAATTTCATTACCTATCTATAAGACTTAAAGAAGATATTGGTAGTGCCCTGTAGCATTTTGTGGCTATTATCAATGCGGTCTCCCAAAACAGCGCCCTCTGGCGATTTGCTTTAGCAAAGGAGCCTTGTGCCGCCGCGGCCTCAAGGCTTGAGTGCAGTTTGTTAAAGTGGAAGAAATGCCATTCGAAGGCAGGAAGCAATCGGTTACTAATTGGCCTGTCAAACTTGCTAGGTAAAAACTCCCCGCCCCCGCGGTAAAATAAAACCGCTGTATGGCAAACCGAAGAATGAATAGCAGCAAGCTGTAAGGCGGCAGTTTTTTCAATATCCTTTTTCAATGTCAGAAAAAGATATTACCTTTGCCGTCCTGAATTGCGGGGCTACCGATGGAGGCATTGAAACTATATAACATCCGGTTTACGGGTTTAAAGAATGGTTTTCATGATTTCGACTATGAAATCAAGGGAGACTTTTTCAAGGCCTTTGACGGAAGTTTGATTCAAGAAGCCGATTTAAAGGTGGCTTTAACGCTAGAACGTAAGACGAACGGACTAGATCTGCACTTCAAAACCACGGGTTTTTTGACCTTGCCATGCGACCGCTGCCTACAAGCAGTAAATGTGCCGGTGAGTGATGAATCAGAGCTTTTGGTTAAGTTTTCAGCCAATCCAGCCGAAAGCACCGACAGCATTTGGTACCTGCCAACAACGGCATGGGAAATCAATGTGGGACAATATTTGTACGAAACGCTCAGTTTGTTGATGCCTTTGCGGGTATCGTGCGAAGTGGGCGAAAGCGGGCACTGTCAAAGCGACTTTGAAACTCTAATGCAAAAGTACGATGGCAGCAACGCAGATAGCGAGGAAAGCAGCGATGTGGATCCTCGATGGGAAAAATTGAAGAATTTAAAGTTAAACTGAAATGCCAAATCCAAAACACCGCCACTCGCGGAGCAGAAGAGACAAGAGAAGAACGCACTACAAGGCTGAAGCCCCTACCGTTGCCACTTGTCCTACTACCGGTCAGCCACACCTGTACCACCGCGCTCATTGGTTTGAGGGCAAGATGTACTACAAAGGCAAGGTAGTAATCGACGCTACGGCTTAATTTGCAATCGATGCGCATCGGCGTCGACATCATGGGGGGCGATTTCGCCCCGGAGGCTGCCATTGCAGGCGTACATTTAGCTTTGGCCAAACTGCCAGCTGATGTGTCGTTGAGCTTGTTTGGAAACGGCGAGGTGCTGGAAGCAGCATTTGGCCAGCATCCCGAGTTAGGCAAGCGCATTCAGCTCGTGCCGACCACCCAGGTGATCGACATGGGGGAGCACCCTACCAAAGCCATTCCAAAGAATCCCGACTCCAGCATTGTGGTCGGGTTTCAGCATTTGCGCCAAGGCCAAATCGCAGCCTTTGCTGGTGCGGGCAATACCGGCGCCATGTTGGTGGGCGGAATGTACACCGTCAAAACCATTCCTGGTGTGGTGCGTCCTGCCATCGCTTCCCTGGTGCCCAAACAAACGGGCGGCATGGGATTGATTGTGGATGTGGGCGCCAATGCCGATTGCAGGCCTGATAGCCTGTACCAATTCGGCATCCTCGGCAACCTCTACGCCAAGCACATTCTAGGCATTGCCGAGCCGCGTGTGGGCCTCATGAACATTGGGGAAGAAGAGGAAAAGGGCAATTTATTGGCGCAAGCAGCTAATAAAATGCTCAAGGGGAATGAGCAATTTAACTTCATTGGCAATCTCGAAGGCCGCGACTTGTTTAACGACAAGGCCGATGTGATTGTGTGCGACGGCTTCACAGGCAATGTGATGATTAAGTTGGCCGAGAGTTTTTACGAACTGATTGTGCACCGTGGCATCAAGGATGAGTTTTTTGACCGCTTCAACTACGAAAACTATGGTGGAAGTCCGATTTTGGGCCTCAACAAGCCGGTGGTGATTGGCCACGGCATATCCAACGACAAAGCCATCATGAACATGATTGTGCATGCCAGCGAATTGGCGCGGCACGATTTAACCGAGAAAATCAGCGAAGCCTTTAATTAGGTTTAGAAAGCTAAAAAGTACTAATTTGCAAGCCCGTTGTATGCAAGCGCACAGCGGGCTTTGTACATAATGACCTGTAATGAATAAAACAACTGCAGCCATCACCGGCATATTTGCATGGGCGCCCGACAATGTGGTCACCAATTTTGACCTCGAAAAGGTCATGGACACCAACGACGAATGGATCACCACCCGCACCGGTATCAAAGAGCGCCGTTGGATGGTGGAGCCGGGCAGTGCTACTTCCGATATTGGCGTAGAAGCAGTGAACGGCTTGATGAAAAAAACAGGCCTCAAGCCTGAAGAGATTGAGCTGCTCATTTGCTGTACCGCCACGCCCGACATGGCTTTTCCAGCCACGGCCAACATCATCACCGATAAAATTGGCGCAAAAAACGCAGCAGGTTACGACATCTCTGCGGCTTGCTCGGGCTTTTTGTTCGGTGTAACCACCGGGGCCAAGTTCATAGAAGCTGGCATGTATAAAAAGGTGGTGATTGTAGGTGCCGATAAAATGACCTCTATTCTCGACATCGAAGACCGGGCTACTTCCATCATTTTTGGAGATGGTGGCGGAGCGGTGTTGCTCGAGCCGAACCACGATGGCCTCGGGGTGATCGACAGCATCATGCATAGCGATGGTGCCGGTCGTCATTTCTTGCACCAAAAGGCAGGCGGCTCAGCCAAGCCGGCCAGCATCGAAACGGTGACCAATAAGGAGCACTATGTGTATCAAGAGGGCAAAACCGTATTTAAGTTTGCCGTTACCAATATGGCCAATACCGCGGCCGAAATCATGGAGCGTAATCACTTGGTAGCCGACGACATCGCCTGGTTGGTGCCGCACCAAGCCAACAAACGCATCATTGATGCCACCCGGGAGCGCATGGGGCTCGACGAAGCCAAAACCATGGTCAACATCCAACGCTACGGCAATACCACCAACGGCACCATCCCGCTTTGTTTGCACGAATGGGAGTCGCAGCTTAAAAAAGGCGACAACATCATTTGGGCAGCCTTTGGCGGCGGCTTCACTTGGGGCGCACTTTATTTAAAATGGGCATACGACCCTAAATAATTGCGGTTATTTTTGCCACCTTATTTTTGAACTATTAAATTGCAATCTATATGGCCAGTACCTCTGAATTCAGAAATGGACTCTGCATCAAATTCAACAACGATATTTATCAAGTTGTTGAGTTTTTACACGTAAAACCAGGCAAAGGCGCTGCTTTTGTGCGGACCAAGTTGCGCAGCATGACCAACGGTCGCGTGCTTGAAAACACCTTTCCTGCCGGTGCCAAAATCGATACCGTTCGTGTAGAAACCCGCGAATATCAGTTCTTGTACAAAGACGATATGGGCTATAATTTTATGGATAGCGAATCTTTTGAGCAGTTTAGCGTAGAAGAGCACAAAATAAACGCCCCGCAGTTTTTGCAAGAAGGCGCTGTGTGCTTGACCTCAGTAAATGCCGAAGACGACAGTATTTTAGCATTGGAATTGCCCAACTCTGTGGAAATGGAAGTAACTTACACCGAACCAGGCTTGCGAGGCGATACCGCCAGCGGCAATGCCTTGAAGCAGGCAACAGTCGACAACGGTCCGATTGTAAACGTACCCTTATTTGTAAACCAAGGCGATCGTATCCGCATCGATACCCGCACTGGCGATTATATTGAACGCGTAAAGTAAATCCTTAACCTTAGCAAAATGGACTTAAAAGAAATACAAGACCTCATTCGTTTCGTGTCGAAATCGGGCGTAACCGAAGTAGAACTCGAAAGAGATGGCTTCAAGATCGTAATCAAGGCTGAGAAGCCAACCACAGAATATCATGCTGTAATGCAGCAGCCTATGATGATGCAGCCGCAGCCGCAAATGGCTGCACCGGCACCAGCTCCGGCACCTGCAGCAGCTCCAGCAGCTGCGCCAGCCGCTGATGGTGGTGTGGGCATTAAGTCGCCGATGATTGGTACGTTCTACCGTTCAGGTGGTCCAGATAAAGAGCCTTTCGTAAAAGTAGGCGACAAAGTTGAAAAAGGTCAGGTGGTATGCATCATCGAAGCCATGAAGCTGTTCAACGAAATTGAATCAGAAGTTTCAGGCACCATTACCAAGGTGATGGTTGAAAATGCATCCCCAGTAGAGTACGATCAGCCATTGTTCTTGGTTGATCCTTCGTAATTGCCTTTTTTTAACCCAAAGCGAACACTGTGTTTAAGAAAATTCTAATTGCCAACAGGGGGGAAATCGCCCTGCGGGTCATTCGCACTTGCCGCGAAATGGGCATCAAAACGGTGGCCGTATATTCTACCGCCGACCGCGAAAGTTTGCACGTGCGTTTTGCCGACGAAGCCGTATGTATCGGTCCGCCTAAAAGCGCCGACTCTTACCTCAACATCCCCAATATTTTAGCTGCGGCCGAAATTACCAATGCCGATGCCATTCACCCAGGCTATGGCTTTTTGTCGGAGAACGCTAAATTCTCTGAGATTTGCCGTGAGTATGGCATCAAATTTATTGGACCGCCACCCGAGGCCATCAACGCCATGGGTGATAAAGCTACTGCCAAAGACACCATGAAAAAAGCTGGTGTACCTGTGGTGCCCGGTTCAGAAGGTTTGTTAGAAAGTTTAGACGAAGCCAAAAAGGTGGCTGCCGAAATCGGCTATCCAGTCATTATCAAAGCCACCGCAGGTGGTGGCGGACGTGGCATGCGCGTAATCTGGAAAGAGGAAGAGCTCGAAGCCAGCATCGATTCGGCCAAGCGTGAATCAGGTGCCGCTTTTGGCAACGACGGCATGTACATGGAGAAATTCATCGAAGAGCCGCGTCACATCGAAATTCAGATTGTGGGCGACCAGTATGGCAAGGCTTGTCACTTGAGCGAGCGCGATTGCTCTATCCAGCGTCGCCACCAGAAGTTGATTGAGGAGTCGCCATCACCCTTTATGACCGACGAATTGCGCGAGCGCATGGGTGAAGCGGCGGTACGTGGCGCCATGGCCGTGAATTACGAAGGCGCCGGTACGATTGAGTTTTTGGTCGACAAACACCGCAACTTCTATTTTATGGAGATGAATACGCGGATTCAGGTGGAGCACCCGGTAACCGAAGAGGTAATCGACTACGATTTGATCAAAGAGCAAATCAAAGTGGCTGCCGGCATCCCAATTTCAGGTAAAAACTACATCCCTAAGATGCACGCCATTGAGTGTCGCATCAATGCGGAAGATGTGTATAACGATTTCCGTCCTTCACCGGGCAAAATCACCACCTTGCACGTGCCAGGCGGCCATGGTGTACGCATCGATACCCACATTTATTCGGGTTACACCATCCCGCCTTATTACGACAGCATGATTGCCAAAGTGATTGCCACGGCCCAAACCCGGGAAGAGGCCATTGCCACCATGGAGCGCGCCTTGAGCGAATTTGTGGTAGAAGGCATCAAAACCACCATTCCATTCCATATGAAAATGCTGAAAGATGAGAATTTCCGCGCAGGAAACTTCAATACGCAGTATTTGAATAATTGGAGCATGGAAGATTAAGCAGCGTTGCTGTTCAAAAGAACCGGGCCTTTGTGTCCGGTTTTTTTATGCCTTTAGATCTTGAAAAGGATTGTGATGCCCGCGCTGGGTCGTTGCTTTGAAGGCAATCTTGCTGCATTTTGTGAACCATTTTGCTAAGATGCTGTTACCTTTGCAGTTCAAAACCACCTCATGCAAAACCTCATCACTTTATATACAGAGTCTACCCCAAATCCCGACACCATGAAGTTTGTGTCGAATCGCTACATTTTACCCGATGAAACCCTTGATTACACCAGTGTAGAGCAAACCAAAGGGGCGCCCATGGCGGAGAAGTTGTTCGAGTTTCCTTTTGTAGCAGGCGTTTTCATCTCGCAAAATTTTGTAACCATTACCCGAAAGGCGGGGGAGGACTGGGCGGAGATCAACCCTATGCTCAAAGATTTCATTCAAAGCTACCTAGAAGCTGGTTTTCCCATTTACCAGCCTGTGCAAGACGGAGAAGCTGAGGTGGAAGACGAGCGCGAGACGGTAAAACGCATCAAACAAATCCTCAAAGACTATATCCAGCCCGCGGTTGAGCAAGATGGTGGCGCGATCAGCTACAAAGCATTCGATGAGGCTTCGGGCCAAGTTACGGTAGAATTGCGCGGCTCATGCAGTGGTTGTCCTTCGAGCATGATTACCCTCAAAGCAGGCATTGAAAATCTGCTGAAGCGCATGTTGCCGGAGGTAAAAGAGGTTGTTGCTGCATAGAGCGCTCGCCGGTTGCTCGCTGACAGACCGTTCCCCTTCGGCGCACTTTCAGACCGCCCTTCGACGAGGCTCAGGGTCCATCGCCTGCGGCTCGCTGAGAGATAGGGCAGGCCCTAGCGTTGATGAGTAGTAATCAAATCACAAGAATTTGGCAGTGTATACATTTCTTTTGAACGTTGAATTTTGAACGTTGAACTCGCGCAGCTTTAGCAGCGCAGAGGCCCGAACGGCAGCGTCAAGTTGTGGAAGCAGGTACCACGCTCTGTGTCCTTCGTGTTTTAAAAATCATCAGTAGGAGCGCACGGCGTCATCCCCACGCCTATCAGCCCCGCCCTCTAGCGTACCGTCGGGGTGAAAGCGAATGGTTTCGGCCCGCCCATAGGGCGCACTTTCTTGCAAAGTATGCCCCCACTGCTTTAATTGGCGCTGGTTTTTTTTATCGAGTCTCCCGTTTTCATAGCGAATGTGGTCTGGTAACCACTGGTGATGAAAACGCGGAAAATCAACCGCCCACTGCGCCGGGAGTCCAAATTCGAGTTGATTTAAAAATACCTGTAGCACGGTGGTGGGAATGGTGGATCCACCCGGACTGCCGATGGCTAAAACAGGCTTGCCCTCTTTTAAAACCAAGGTTGGCGTCATAGAGCTGAGCATGCGCTTGCCAGGTGCAATGGCATTGGCTGTGCTTCCCACCAAACCATAACTATTGGGTAGGCCGGGGGCCAGACTGAAGTCATCGATGGTGTTGTTTAGCAAAAATCCGAGTCCTGTAGCGATGCTCTTGCTGCCATAAGCGCCATTCAAGCTCGTGGTGGCGGTAATGATGTTGCCTTTACCGTCGGCAACGATGTAGTGGGTGGTTTCGTCGGATTCGGGAAGGGCAGGGAGGCCGCCGCTAATTCGGCTAGAAGGGGTGGCTTTTTTGGCTTGAATGCTGCTGGCGCGTCTTTTCAAATAGCTTTCATCTAACAGGGCATTCAGAGGCACCTCCACAAAATCGGGATCTCCCAAATACAAAGCCCTATCGGCATAGGCCCGCCGTGCTACTTCGGAAGTATGGTGTAAGTATTGCGTACTGCCCATGCCCCAAGAGCTCAATGGCTGAGTTTCGAGCATGCCGAGCATTTGCAGTAATAAAACACCTCCGCTGGAGGGTGGTCCCATGCTGTAAACATCATAACCTTTGTACTGCCCCTGCAGGGGGGCACGCCAAATGGCTTGGTAGTTTTCGAGATCACTTGCGGTCATGATACCGCCTTTTGCTTGCATAAAGGCCACCAGTTGCTCGGCGGTAGGGCCTCTATAAAAGCCAGCTGCACCATGATCACGAATGCGTTCGAGGGTAGCGGCAAGGGCTTCGTTGTAAAGCGTATCGCCAGCCCGAAAGCTTTTGGTGGCGCATAAGTAGCAGTCCTCAGGATTCAAACGCTGCAAATCGGCTTGGTATTTTTTTATTTGTTCCACTTCTTTAAAAGTGAGTACCCAGCCCTTGCGTGCTAGTTCGATGGCTGGTTGTACCAAGCTGCTCCATGGCAATTGTCCATATTGTTGATGTAAGGCATACATGCCTGCCACGGTGCCGGGGATGCCCGCGGCCAGTGGGCCTTCTGTGCTTTTTTTTCCTAGCGGTTGGCCACTATCATCTACATAGAGTTGCGCGCTGATACCCGCAGGGGCTTGTTCGCGGTAATTGAGGCTCTGAATCTCCCCTTCGGCTGTGTGCAGCAAAGCAAAGCCACCACCGCCAATATTACCCGCAATGGGGAATACCACTGCCAAGGCAAATTCAACGCTGATACCAGCATCAAAAGCATTGCCACCGGATTGTAATACTTGTAAACCTACTTCTGAAGCGAGTGGATGCGCCGACACCACCATTCCTTCGCAGGCGAAATGGGAGCTGGGCAAGGGGCCGGCATTACTCCGGAGCAGAGCGATGAATAACAGCGTGACAAGGGATGTAATCATCTGGGTAGTATAAAAAGAATTTAAATATAAGCAGTTGGACAAGATGTTAGCGGGTTAACGGCCAATCTTAATTTTTTTGTGAAACACGGGAGGACTTGAAAAGTAAAAAGCCTCAAGGGGCTATTGCTCCTTAAGGCTTGGGGTGGTCTCGGCAGGAATCGAACCTGCATCCTAGGCTCCGGAAACCCATATACTATCCATTGTACTACGAGACCGCTTGAAAGTGCAAAAGTACAATAATGATTGCAGATTGTTGCCATCTGATGACCTCAATCACAAAAAACAACCTTTTGATACCTGCAGCGCAAATGGCATAATAGATGCCTCCTTATATATTTAAATTCAAGCCTTTTGTGTAAATAAAAACATTTAATATGTAACAGCGGAGGCAAAGGGAGTACGGACCTTTGCCATTGAAACTGTGCCCACTTTGTGTGCAGTGGATCTTAAATCCCCGTTATGAAAATAAAATTACTTTTTTTGAGTGTGGTCGTATTGGCCGTGGGCGTAATGACTGCCTGCAAAAAAGACACATTCAATGAAACCACAGGCGTTTGTCCTGAAGTGGTTTCTACCATCCCTTTTAACGGTGCCACCGCCATTCCACTCGACCAAGTGATTCAGGCCACCTTTAATACTACCCTCGATCCAGCGACCATCGTAGCCAGTGCCTTCAAGCTAGAAGCAGGCGCCGTGGTGAATGGCAGCTTTTCGTACAATGCCAATACCAAAACGATGCAGTTTATTCCTGACAGTCTTTTGGCCGAAAACACCACCTACAAAGGCACCATCAGCCGCAGCATCAAAGATGTGAAAGGCAATTTGATGCAGGAGGATTATGTGTGGACCTTCAGCACAGGTGATGTGTTGTCGCCCATGATTACCTGCTCCGATCCCATCTATGACGCCACCAATGTAGTGGTTACTAAAATTGTGAAGGTATGTTTCAGCATGCCCATGGAAGCTTCTTCGTTTGGACCGAACAGTTTTGTGTTGCATGACGGCACTAACTTCGTGGAGGGCACGGTGAGTTATGATAACCAAATCGCGTTTTTCACGCCGGATTTCCAGCTTTTGAACAGCACCGTTTATACCGCCACCATTCGGGCGGGGGTGATGAGCATCAGCGGTTATCCTTTGCAGTTTGACTACAGCTGGAGTTTCACAACTACTTCAACTTTAGCCCCCATTGTACAGTCAACCGTGCCTGCCAACTTGGCTACCGGTGTTGCTCGCAATCAAATCATTACCGCCACCTTCAGTCGCCAAATGGACCCCCTTACCATTCTGCCGACTACCTTTTTGTTGAGTAATGGCACCAATATGCTAAGCGGACAAATCAGCTACAGCGGCAATACCGCCAGTTTTACGCCTGATAGCTTATTGCTAACCGGAACTACTTATACCGCAACCATCACCACAGGTGCTATGGATTTGAGCGGTATCCCATTAGATGTAGATTATGAGTGGGAGTTCACCACCCTGAATCCACTTGGTCCAGGTGTAGTAGACCTCGGTACTGTAGGGCGCTTTGGTATCATAGCTGGTGTTGGTGTTAGCAACCAGGCGGGCTTTAGCGTGATCAATAACCTTGATGTAGGCATTTACCCAGGGGTTCGCAGCTCGGTGGTAGGCTTTCCGCCGGCTATTATCAACAACGGTGCGATTTATTGTGCTGATGATTTGATACCGGTGGGTACCAATGCCATGTTGCAACAAGCGAAGCTCGATTTGGTAGCTGCCTACAACTTTGCGGCAGCGGCCAGCACCCCGGCACCCCAAATCGTTTCGGGTGACTTAGGCGGCACAACCCTCGCGCCAGGCATTTACAAGACGGCTTCTTCTTTACTTATTCAATCGGGTGATCTTACCTTGGATGCCCAAGGCGACCAGAACGCGGTTTGGATTTTCCAAATCGGCTCTACTTTCACAACCGTGGGTGGTGCAGGTGGCAACGTCATCCTCTCGGGTGGTGCACAAGCTAAAAACATTTTTTGGCAAACAGGCAGTTCGGCTACCATTGGCGACTTTACCATCTTTTATGGCAATGTGCTTGCCCTCGAATCTATCACCATGAATTCAGGTGCTGTAGCCACAGGCCGCATGCTCGCGCGTAACAGCGCTGTAGTAATGACCAGCGGCAATACCATCAACAAACCATAACCATTCGTATGAAACAATCAATAAATCAGGGTAGTCGCACTGGCCGTATGTCAGGCTTCACCCGCTCTTTCACTAGCCTACTGCTGCTGTTGCTCCTTACAGGCGTGTCTATTAATCAGGCACAAGCGCAGGTAGATGAATACACCACTCCTTCGTGGTGGTTCGGTGGCGCAGTTGGTGGCAACATCAATTTCTACCGAGGCTCCACCTACAAGCTCAATAATTCGCTTACGCCACCTGTGGTGTTCAAGGATGGTTTGGGATTGGGTTTGTATGCCGCACCATCGGTATCTTATTACAAGCCAAATAGCTTGTTTGGATTTATTTTTGAGTTTGGCTACGATAGCCGCAAGGGTACTTTTGCAGAGCAACTCACCGATTGTGATTGTCCTGCCAACCTCTCCACCAAGTTAAACTACTTGGTTATTGAGCCGAGCCTTCGTTTGGCACCCTTTAGGTCCAGTTTTTACCTGTTTGCAGGTCCACGCTTTGCCTTTAACTGGAACCATTCCTTTAAATACCAGCTCGAGGTTAATCCGGCTTTCCCGGCCCAAGCACCTACGGCTTTGGTAGAAGGCGACTTTAGTGATGTGGCTGCTTCTTTAATCAGCATGCAGTTTGGTGCGGGCATCGACATCCCTTTGACAGCTGCTGAAAAGCGCACGCAATTGGTGTTGGCACCTTTCGTATCGGTGCATCCTTATTTTGGACAAAATCCACGGAACATTGAAACATGGAACATCACCACCGTTAGGGTAGGTGCTGCGCTGAAGTTTGGTGTGGGCAGTTCTAAAATCGAAAAGGTAAAAGAAGAGCAAGCGAAGGAAGTTGAAAAGGAGCTGTTGCCGATGGTGGTGCCGAACAACATTCGTTTGGCGGTAAATGCCCCGGCGAATATCCCGGTGGAGCGTCGTGCCAACGAGACCTTCCCTTTGCGCAACTATGTGTTTTTTGACCTGGCTTCTACCGAAATTCCTGAGCGTTATGTATTGCTGAAGAAAAACGAGGTAAAAACCTTCAAAACCGAGCGTTTAGAAGTGATGGAGCCCAAGCGTGAAGCTGGCCGCTCAAATCGTCAACTGGATGTGTACTACAACATCCTGAATATTTTGGGTGACCGCATGCAGGAAAATCCAAAGACGAATGTGCGCCTCGTAGGTTCGTCTGAAAAAGGCGCTGCCGATGGTAAGCTGATGGCGGAGTCAATTAAGACTTATTTGGTGGAGGTGTGGGGCATTAAGGCCGACCGCATTGCCACTGAAGGACGCACCAAGCCAGTGGTAGCTTCTGAACAAGCTGGTGGCACCTCAGAATTGGTACGCTTGCGAGAAGGCGACCGCCGGGTAACCATCGAAACCAATTCACCTGAATTGTTGATGGAATTCCGCAGCGGGGGAGATGCTCCTTTGAAGCCAGTGGTAATGAATGTGGTGCAACAGGCACCAGCTGAGAGCTTTGTGAGTTTTGTGGTAACCGACCCCGACAAGCAATTGAACACTTGGTCGTTTGAAGTGAAAGACGACAAAGGTGCGGTGCAGAAATACGGTCCATATACCCAAACAACCGTAACTGTTCCTGGAAAAACGCTGATGGGTGCCCGTCCAGCTGGCCGCTTTTTGATCACCATGACCGGTGTTCGCAAGGTTGGTGCAGATGTGAAAGCCGATACCAGTGTGCAGATGGTACAATGGACGCCTGATGTGAACGAGCAAGTGATCCGCTACAGTGTGATTTACGAGTTCAACACCAGCGAAGCCATCAAAGCTTACGACGATTATTTGAGCAATGTGGTGGTGAAAAAAATCCCGACCAACGGACGGGTATTCATCAATGGCTACTCAGATAATATTGGCGATGCGGAGTATAACCGACAGTTATCGCTGGAGCGAGCCAAGGATGTAGAACGCATCATGAAAAAGGCCCTCAAGGCTGAAGGCCGAAATGATGTAACCTTTGTGGTGGAAGGCCATGGAGAAGAAAGCGGCGCCATGCCATTCGATAATAAGTACCCGGAAGAACGCTTTTATAACCGCACGGTTTTAATCGACATTCTGCCAGCTAAAAAGTAACAAAATAATGTTCATAATAAAAGACTGCCTTCGGGCGGTCTTTTTAGTATATGAATATTTGAAAAATATAAAAATTTTAAAATCAATAAAATATGCAATTCATCAAGTCTATCTTATAAGGCTTACGGCAACAGCCTAGCTACCTTTATATCGGGTTAAAATTCTTCAACCCACTTAATTATAAGGATGAAAACACTTCTAAAATTCCTGATTTCTGCAGCTGTTATGTTGTTGATATCTCAGTCGAATTTTGCACAGGCGCCGACCCTCGGGACGGCTGCTAATTTTGTGCTCTTTTCGAGTAATGGTGCGGTTAGCCACACCGGCCTGTCCCAAATCACAGGCAATGTTGGCACCAACAGCGGTTCCAGCACCAATTTTGGGAATGTAAATGGCAATATGCACGATCAGAACCCCGCAAGCGCACAAGCGGCTACGGATTTATTGACGGCTTATAACCAAATTGCAGCAGTAACGGCTAATTACTTTGTGGCCAGTCCACTCGGCAATGGCGATACCCTAACAGCGGGTGTTTATTCATTGGGAGCTGCCTCTACCTTAAACGGTATGCTTACTTTGGATGCTCAAAATATCGATACCGCGGTTTTCATTATCCGGGTCATGGGAAGTTTGTCGTCAGCGGCCAACACCAAAGTCAACCTCATCAATGGAGCTCAAGCCTGTAATGTGTATTGGCAGATTGAAGGGCTTTTGTCGATTGCCTCGGGCACCGTCTTGCGCGGTACTTTTATTGTAAATAACGCAGCCATCACCATGAGTACGAACGACACCATAGAGGGACGTTTGCTCACCACTACAGGCGGTTTGACTGTAGATAACATCATGGCCTACACGCCGATTGGTTGTGGAAGTCCCGTTTTAACCGGACCCAACGTTCCTGCTTTAGGTACTGCTGGTTGTTTTGGTGTGTTTTCAGCGAATGGACAAGTGATCAACGCGGGTGTTAGTTTTATCACTGGTGATGTAGGTACACAAGTTGGTTCGGTTACTGGATTTGATAGTTTAAACGTAACGGGAAAAATTCACCTGGTGCAAGATACTACCACTGCAGCAGCAGCCGCAGCTTTAGGAAATGCCTACACAGGATTGAACACCATTACCCACGACATTCAACTCATGGCCCCAGCGGCTTTTGGTAATGGTTTGGTACTCACGCCACATACCTATTTGTTGAATGCCATGACGGTGTTTACCGATTCCTTGTATTTAAATGCGATGGGTGACTCGAATGCCGTATTTGTGATTAAAATCAATGGAGCACTCAGTACCAGCACCTATTCGAAGGTGATTCTAATCAATCAGGCACGTTCTAAAAACGTGTACTGGGTGGTAAATGGCGCTGTTGAGATAAACGATTATTCACAGTTTAAAGGAACAGTGATTGCTAACAATGGCGCAGTGGATGCTAAAATTGGTGTACAAGTGCAGGGACGATTAATGACCACTGTTGGCGCTATCAATACCGCTGCAGTGAACGTGGTTTCTCCCATTACATGTTTAGCCAGCACACCGGGTGTGACCATTATTACCGAACCATTGTCGCTACAGCGTTGCGCTGGTGATACTGCACTGTTTGTAGTAAAAGCTACGGGATCAAATCTCAGTTACCAGTGGTATCGTAATAATGTAGCACTCATTAATGGCGGCGCCATAAGTGGTGCCAATAAAGATTCGCTCTACATCATACCGGCCACGCTAGCCAATGCAGGAAGTTATACGGTTATTGTGAGTGGTACAGCTGCAGCTGATACCTCGCAGGTTGCGATGTTAACAGTAACCACGGCTACCCAAATAACCACTGAGCCCAGTTCAAAAACGGTTTGTGCTGGTGATTCAGCAGTTTTTACTGTAATTGCTCAAGGTAGCGGCCTAACTTATCGTTGGTACCGCGGCAATACGGCATTGATTAATTCCTTTTTCATTACAGGCGCAGATTCTTCTAGCATTACGTTTTTATCGCCTGCTCAAGGCAATGTTGATTCAAATTATTATGTGGTGGTAACAGGACTTTGTGGCGTTGCTGACACCTCGAATAGGGTGAGCTTACGTTTGAATGCAGTACCCTTGGTGTTAACTGAACCCCAAAGTCAAACAAAGTGTATAGGTGATACGGTACGCTTTAGTATTACCACCACCATCCCCGCGAATATTCGCTGGTACAAAGGCAACACCTTGCTGAGCAATGGTGCAAATGTGGTAGGAGCCGACTCGACGGTACTCAGCCTTTTTGCGCTCAATGCTGGCGATGCGGCCACAAATTATTATGCCATTGTAAGCGGAGTTTGTGGTGTTTCTGACACCAGTAATTTGGCTGCTTTAACAATCAATCCCCTTACCAACATTACTACCGAGCCAGTGAGCGCAACTTTGTGCGAAGGACAAACCTTGAATTTATCAGTCGTTGCTGCTGGCACCAGTTTAACTTACCAATGGTATAAAGGGAATGTTGCAATGGCCAATGCCGCTGGTATCAGTGGAGTAACAACAGCCAGTTTATCAATTACTGCTGTTACTTTAGCTGCAGCTGCTAATTATTACGTAGTGGTAACCGGAACTTGTGGCAAGGATACCTCCGCATTAGCGAGTGTTCAAGTAAATACTGGTACGGATATTACTACCCAGCCACTTTCTCAGAATGTTTGTATTGGTCAGCCAACCTCGTTTTCAGTGGTAGCCTTGGGCAACAGTCTGACCTATCAATGGCGCAAAGGAAATGTGGTATTGGTAAACGGCGGCTCCATTAGTGGTGCTACAAGTTCTACTTTGACTATTTCGGCGGTTAATTTAGCTGACATAGCTACCAATTACAATGTGATTGTGAACAGCATTTGTGGTGCTCCGGATACTTCCGATTTTGCAATTTTAGTGGTGAATACTTTGAATGAAATCACCACCGAACCCATTGCACAAACCGTTTGTGCTGGCCAGATGGTGAACCTGTCGGTAATAGCTCAGGGCGCAGGCCTTACTTATCAGTGGCGCATAGGCAGCACGAATTTAACCAATGGTGGTTTGATTTCGGGCGCTACCACTGCTACGCTGACCATCAGCGCGGCTACACTTGCCAACGCAGCCAGCAATTACAATGTGATTGTAAGCGGCAGCTGCGGCAGTCCTGATACCTCGGTTTCAGTAGCCGTAGTGGTAAACAGCAGTCCCGCCATCACCACCCAACCCCTTGCCCAAACACTTTGTGTGGGTGCCAACGCCACATTTACGGTAGTAGCCACAGGCACTGCCTTGACCTACCAATGGCGCAAGGGTTTGGTTAATCTCACCAATACCGGTAACATCTCAGGTGCTAACACTGCTACTTTGACCCTTACAGGGGTAAGTTTAACGGATGCAGCTGCAGACTACAATGTATTGATCAGTGGAACTTGTACGCCAGCGCTTGCCAGTGCCAACGTGGCCTTGCAGGTAAACAGCCTGGTGGCCATTACCACAGCACCTCTGGCTACCCAAACCGTTTGTGCTGGCAGCAGCGTATCGTTTGCGGTAGTAGCTACAGGCACAGGGCTAACCTACCAGTGGCGCAGGGGCACCACCAACCTTACCAATACGGGTAATGTAACCGGTGCCACTTCAGCAGTGCTTACCCTCAACCCAGTGGTTGCAGGCGATGCCGCAACGAACTACAATGTGGTCATTGTAGGTACTTGCGCCCCACAACAAATCTCAGCCAATGCTGCGCTTGTAGTAAATGCGCTCACAGCCATCACAACCCAACCCATGAACATGACCGCCTGCGAAGGCGATATGGTGAGCTTCAGCAGCGTGTCGGTGGGCACGGCGCTCAGCTATCAGTGGTTCAAAGGTGGCGTAGCCTTGAGCAATGCAGGCAATATCTCAGGAAGCAATACCAATACTTTGGTGATCAATCCGGTGACTATAGCCGACATCGCTACGAACTACCAATTGGTGGTAACAGGCAGCTGTTTGCCAGCGGTAAGTTCTAATTTAGTAGGACTTTCAGTTGGTTTGCCACACGAGATTGTGACCCAGCCTTCTGATACCATTACCAATATCGGTGGCAGTGCCAGCTTTACGGTGGTAGACAACGGCCAGGGCCTCACCTACCAGTGGCGCAGAGGCAGCACCAATGTGGTTGAAGGCGGAAACATCAGCGGCAGTCAGAGTGCCACGCTCCAGTTCAGTCCTGCTACCGTTGCCGACAACGGCATGAATTACAATGTGGTAATTTCAGGTCCTTGCGCGGCCGATGTACGCTCCATCAATGTAGCGCTCTTGGTTACCCAACCCTTGAGTGTTGAAGAATGGCTGGCGAAAGAGACCCCCGTGGTTTTCTACCCCAATCCGTTCAACACCGAGTTAAATGCCATGATCCAAAGCAGCAGCAGTCTCACCGAGGCCGATGTGCAGCTGTACAACAGTTTGGGTGTACTGGTAATGCAGTCTAGCCTCACTACCGAACAAGGCATGCGCGAGCAAATGAATTTACCCGCCGGCATCTACCACTATCGCGTGGTGTCGAACGGCCAACTCATTCAGTCAGGCAAGTTAGTTTCGATTCAATAAGGTTAGGTTTTTTAGGTAACCCGCTGTCGTAATGGCAGCGGGTTTTTTTGTATGATGGATGCAACTTATATCCAAAATTGTGTAACGAATGGCCCTCAAACCAGCCTTACCTTTGTTTTAGTGGAAATAAATCTGCTGTTAAATTATTGGATATGAATACAAGGCTTAAATATTTTGGTCAGGCCCCACGCAGCATGAGAGCCATGTTGGTGGTATTGGGATTGGTGGGCTTTTCGGTCCTCAACGTCACGGAAGCAAGCGCACAAATGTTTGGTTCTAATCGTGATCGCAATCGTAACAATGTAGATGCACGCAACCGCCCAAGTTTTGGTGTGAAAGCAGGTATCAACAAATCGAATGTATGGGATGAGCAAGGACAAGATTTCCAAGCGGATGCCAAGATTGGGTTTGTAGGGGGTGCTTTTTTGAGCTTCCCGATCACAACCTATTTAGGCTTTCAGCCAGAGATTTTGCTTTCGCAAAAGGGATTTCAGGGTTCAGGAACCATACTGACCATACCATACAGTTTTTCAAGAACCACCACCTATTTAGATGTGCCTTTACTCATCCAAATT
Source organism: Sphingobacteriaceae bacterium (assembly GCA_030682795.1). GTDB lineage: Bacteria > Bacteroidota > Bacteroidia > UBA7662 > UBA7662 > PNNG01. The sequence continues at coordinate 43,059 of JAUXNJ010000026.1, read as the reverse complement.
AAACCTTTGGAGATGTTTACGGTGGTCTTTGGTCCTCAATACGCCTATCTGTTAAGCGAGCGCAATACCTATTCTTTTGGCGGCAACAATACCGTTTTGCAAGAGCAATTTGATAACGACAACATTCGTAAAAACACCTTAGGCTTCGTAATTGGCGCTGATTTTAATGCCGATCACGTGGTGATTTCGGGCCGCGCTGGCTGGGATTTTATGAATAACCATGGAGATGGCACATCATCTACTCCGCGCTACAAAAATCAGTGGTTGCAGCTCACCCTGGGCTTCAAGCTCTAAATCTAGCTAAGCAATCATGGGCAGATTAATTTATCTGATTGCAGTAGTGTTAATCATCCTTTGGGCCATTGGCTATCTGGGTTACAATGCTGGGTCAATCATACACGTATTGCTTATTCTGGCAATCATCGCGATCCTGCTTCGCATCATTCAAGGCAGAAAAGTTTATTAGTACACGCTTAAAAATTTAGAACAATGGAAAATTCACACACCACAGGAAAAGTAATTGGTGCCTTGCTCGTTGGCGCAGCCATCGGTAGCGTATTGGGCATCCTCTTTGCACCCCACAAAGGCAGCAAAACACGCAAGAACATTGCAAATTCATCTGATGACCTGGCACATGCCATTAAGGATAAGTTTGAGGATATGTTTGAAGAGGTAAAATCAACCTTTCAGGCACAAAAAGAAAAGGCTGCTGATTTTGTAGCTGACAAAACTAAAGCCTGATTTGCCCATGGAAAATGTTGTAAACATCTTAGAGAAGCTAGGCCTAGCAGCTTTGAAGCAGCTTAGTGCCTTGGTAGAATTACAACGTTTAAAGCTCGTTTTGAAGTTATCGGAGTTATTTTCGATCTTCATTACGAGCATTTTTGTTTTTTTGATGCTCAGCCTGGTATTCATGCTGTTAAACATCGGCGGAGCCATTTGGCTTGGAGCTTTGTTGGGCGCTACTTACCTGGGTTTTATGGCACTGGCAGGCTGTTATTTGGTGCTTTTGATCGTGTTTTTGTTTTTTTTCAAAGGAGCCTTCAAGCGCCGAATGCGCAACGTTTTTATCAAAATAAGTTTACACGAAAGCTAGCCCTATGACTCCAGAACAACAATTAAGACAGCGTATACAGGAGCAAGAAACAGCCTTGGATGCACAAAAATTGGAGCTTGGTGCTTTGTGTCAATCGGCCCTGCAGAGTTTACAATGGAAGAACATCCTGACCCACTCAGTAAGCGCCTTGGTACAGTTTCAGCCTTTACAACAGCTGCTTTTTACCTCTACGTTGCGCTTTGCGGCCTTTAAAATGGGTAAAGCACTCTTGCAGAAGCTTTGGAAAATGACTGGCTCCAAAGGCAGCACATCCTAGACTTGCCCAAGCAAGACAAAAGCGCATAACTCAAATGGAAGCCTAACTGGGTTTCGATTTCATCCCCAGCCAGCTGAACGCTGGTTTTATCCAAAGAAAGGAAGAGAACAATGGTGTTATACATCAAATATATGGTGAGTCTCCGCTGCAAATTGCGCGTAAAGGAGGAATTGGATAAGCGGCATTTGGACTACGAAACCATTGAATTAGGCATGGTAAAGCTGTGTAAGCCCCTTAGCGCTGCTGATCGCTTGTCGCTGACTAGCAGTTTACTTAACTCAGGACTCGAACTCATGGACGATAAAAAGGCCATCCTCATTGAGAAAATAAAAACTGCGGTTATCGATAGCATACGGAATAAAGAAGACGTGGGTAATCTTAATTTCTCAGATGCCCTCAGTCAGGCCCTCGATTATGAATACAACTATTTATCGAATAATTTTTCCCGCATTATGGGGATCACCATAGGACAATACATCATCGCCCAAAAAATTGAAATGGCCAAAGAATACCTTTTGTACGACGAGATGAATTTGTCGGAAATTGCCCGCATGTTGCGCTACAGCAGTGTTGGGCATTTGTCGCGGCAATTCAAAGATGTAACCGGGTTAACGCCAAGTTATTTCAAACAAATGAAGGCCTACCGCATGCGCATTGCGTTGGAAGACATTTAACACCACCATCCCATGAAATCATTTTTCTACAGCCACTGGCGACATTTATCGCTCTGGCTTATTTGTATTTTCTTACTCTTAGGCAGCAGTTCTTGCTTGGTGCTCGACCGCCGTGGTCACGATCGCGAGTTCCGGTCGAATCGCGGCCACCACTACGGTTGGTACAAGCCCCGTCCGAGACCGCGTTATCGTCAAGAGTATCGCAGACCGGCACCGCATCGTCGTCACGACCATAGAGATGGTAGGGGTAGGGGAAGAGGGAATGGTAGAGGAAGGTAGAGAAGGACGAGGTTCGAAGCCTGAAATAAGGCCGCGGCAGGATTTGGGATTTATGAGTTTGATTTATGATTTAGCTTGATCGAAGGCTAATTAAATCAGTACTCTTAAATTTTTTATCCGCTATCCAAATCTGAAATCGCAAATCGAAATCGCAAATCAAAAATCTTTTCCGCTGCGCAGTCTGGGTTTTTTTCATTTTCCAGGCGCTTACGAGCGAGCTTCAGGCGGGGACTGGACTGGCTCGCTGCGCTCGCCCGTCCACATGGGGGTTGCTGGTACAAGGCCGCCGGATGATTTTAGATTTCTGATTTCTGAGTATGATTTATGATTTTGGGATACTGGAGGTAAGTTAAATCGGGAATCAGAAAATGGCAATCCGCTCGCCAAATCGGTAATCGCAAATCAAAATCGCAAATCATAAATCTTTTCCGCTGCGCGTGCTGGGCTTTTTCATTTTCGCCCCGTCGCTCAAGCGAGCGTAGCGCTGGGGCTGGACTGGCTCGCTGCGCTCGCCCGTCCACATGGGGGAGCTTGTACAAGGAAGCCTTCAGCCTGCTGTGCAGTCTGGGCTTTTTCATTTTCGCCCCGTCGCTCAAGCGAGCTTGGCTCCGGTGCAAAAATGAAAAAGCCTGAACTTTCGTTCAGGCTTCTCTTGTAGCGGGGACTGGACTCGAACCAGTGACCTTTGGGTTATGAGCCCAACGAGCTACCAACTGCTCTACCCCGCATCGTTATCGGACTGCAAAGATAGATAAAAAGTGAGAAATGCCAAATAAATTTTCTGGAAAAAGCAAAAAGCTTCAAAAACATCAAAAATGCCCTTTTTAAAGGCTTACGGGGGTAATAATTGCCCGAAACCCATCCTAAAGCCAGCATGTCGGCTTCCATTCAGCCACTTTAGTTGCCCTAACAATGGCTTATTAATTGGATGGCAATGCATTAGTTCCGTTCTTTGCAGCTTCAAATTTTATTGCAAGCATGTCACACAAAGCCGGATTCGTAAACATACTCGGTAAACCCAATGCCGGTAAGTCCACTTTGATGAACCGCTTGGTGGGCGAGAAACTTTCGATTGTTACGCCCAAGGCGCAAACCACGCGCCACCGCATTTTGGGCATCGTAACCGAGCCCGACCAATACCAAATCGTTTTTAGCGATACCCCCGGCTACCTCGAAGCCAAATATGGCCTGCACAAAGCCATGATGCGCTTCGTGGAAATGGCCATCGAAGATGCCGACGTGATCTTGTACATGATCGACGTTACCGACCCATCCGACGTGGAAAGCTACCGCACCGAAATCCTACAAGCCGAAAGCAAGCTGATTGTGGTGCTTAATAAGGTAGATCAACTCACCGACGAGTCGTTGCCCGCCCTCATCGAAAGCTGGAAGGTGCTGGCGCCAAAGTCCGAAGTCATTCCCATCTCCGCCGAAGACGGCCTCAACACCTCCCTCTTAATGGAGCGCATCGTGGCCCTTTTGCCCGAAGGAGAGGCGTATTACGGTCCGGATGAGCTCACCGACAAAACAGAACGCTTCCTCGCCGCCGAAATCATCCGCGAAAAAATCTTCCTCAACTACAAGCAGGAAATTCCTTACGCCAGTGAAGTAGGGGTGGATGCTTTTAAAGATGAAGGCAAGCTTTTGCGCATCGAGGCCACCATTTATGTGGAGCGCGCCACGCAAAAAGGCATCCTCATTGGCCACCAAGGCAAAGAATTGAAAAAAGTGGGCACCGCTGCCCGTTTAGATATGGAGAAGTTCTGGGACAAAAAAGTCTACCTCGGCCTCTTCGTGAAAGTGAAAGACAACTGGAGGAACGATGACCGTCTCCTCAAATATTTTGGATATAAATTAGGATCATGAGCCGGATTGTTGCCATCGTAGGCCGCCCCAATGTGGGCAAATCGACATTATTTAACAGACTCACCGAGAGTCGCAAGGCCATTGTCGACGACTTTTCGGGCGTAACCCGCGACCGTCACTACGGCAAAGCCGAATGGGTGGGCGAGGAGTTCACCGTGATTGATACGGGCGGCTATGTGTCGGGCTCGGAAGACATCTTCGAAGAAGCCATCCGCCGCCAAGTGCACATTGCCGTGGAAGAAGCCGACGTGCTGCTGTTTATGGTGGATGTAACCACCGGCATCACCGACCTCGACGCTACCCTGGCCGACGTACTCCGTCGTACCAAAAAGCCAGTGCTTGTGGTTTCTAACAAAGTAGATTACGGCGATCGTGAACCAGCTTCCGCCGAGTTTTACAGCTTTGGTCTGGGCGAAGTGTACAGCATCTCTTCTCAAACGGGCACCGGTACCGGAGAATTGCTCGATGTATTGGTGAAAGCCCTACCGGAGCAAGAGCAGCAAGCTGAAGACAGCCTGCCGAAGGTAACCCTCGTAGGTCGCCCTAACGTTGGCAAGTCTACCCTCCTCAATGCCCTGCTCGGCTATGAGCGTACCATCGTAACACCTATCGCAGGCACCACCCGCGACACCATCCATACCGAATACAAAGGCTATGGTCACCATTTTACGCTCATTGATACCGCAGGTTTGCGCCGCAAGGCCAAGGTGCACGAAGACATTGAGTTTTACTCGGTGCTCCGTACCGTGCGTACCATTGAAGATTGTGACGTGGTGATGCTCATGATCGACGCCCAGGAAGGCATTCAGGCCCAAGACCTGAGCATCTTCCATTTGGCCGAAAAGAATAAAAAAGGCCTCGTGATTTTGGTGAACAAATGGGATTTGATTGAAAAAGACCATACCAGCACCAAAAAGTTCGAAGCGGCCATCAAGGAGCGCATTGCGCCTTTTACCGATGTGCCCATCGTATTTATCTCGGCCATCGACAAACAACGTATTTTAAAGGCCGTTGAAACTGCCATGGACGTATACCAGGCGCGCCAGCAGCACATTAAAACCAACAAGCTCAATGAAGTAATGCTCGAAATCATCGAAAATTACCCGCCACCGGCTTGGAAGGGCAAATACATCCGCATCAAATACGTTACACAGCTCAAACAGGTACCCCCAACATTCGTATTTTTCTGCAATCTGCCGCAGTACATCCGCGAATCGTACAAGCGCTACCTCGAAAACCAAATTCGTGAGAAATTCAATTTCACAGGGGTGCCATTCAATTTGTTCTTTAGGGAGAAGTAAATAAAGGTGCCTCTTTGGAGGGAACAATGCTTGGATGAGCAGCACAGTGTTGCTTTTTCGTTTGTAAAGCTTTATTAATGAGGGCCTAAAATTATTTTTCAAGATTGAAAATAAAATTTGCAGGAATCAAAAAGCTGCTTACCTTTGCATCGTTAAAAAACACTATCTCATGAAAAAATTATTCGCACTCCTGATGGTAAGCGCTACCTTGTTTGTAGTAGCTTGTAACAACGCAACTGAAGAAGCTGCTGTTGAAGAAACAACCACTGAAGAAGTTGTAGCTGAAGAAGAAGTAGTAACTGAAGAAGTTGTTGCTGATTCAACTGCTACTGAAGAAGTTGCTCAGTAATCTGAACAGCTCAGTCAAAAAGCAAAGCCCCGATTTTCGGGGCTTTTTTTTGTCCTTTCTTTTAAGAGAAGAAAGCCGTAAAAGGGCTTGTGGCCCCTCAATTTCTTTCTAGAATTGGAGTTTTAACCTGCCTGCAATACCTCCAAAGCCTTCTTCAAGGTTTTGTCGCGCTGCTGCATCACTGGAAAAAAGGCTTCGTTGCTAAACAACTGCCGGCCAATATTCGCTTTGAGGTATAAACGAATGGTATCGAGGTCTTTTTTATAAGCATCGCCTTTGACCTCAATGCCTTCGCTTTTCGCAAAATCGAGCAGGGCTTGCACCAGGGGGGCGTCTACCTGAAAGCCTTTCACAAAAGCATCTGCGGTTTTGAAGCGCTCCAGCTTGCTGCGCTGCTGGTCGGCATACACATAGCTAAATTGAATGAGCGTGCCGGTATTGTTGAGGGCGTTGAAAAAGTCGGAGAATTTATTACTGTCGGCTGGCACGAAAATGTCGGGCATGATGCCACCGCCGCCGAACACAATGCGGCCACTGGCGGTTCGGAACTGCAAACTGTCGTTTTGCTGAATGCTGTCGGCGCTAAACAGTTCGCCACGCTCTAAGCGTTGTAAAAAATCGTCGCTGCTCTTTCCGCCTTCGTACGGCTTTTGGATGGAGCGGCCCGATGGCGTGTAGTAACGCGATACCGTGAGCCGCACCGCCGAACCATCACGCATGTCGAATTGCTCTTGCACCAGGCCTTTACCAAACGAACGGCGGCCAATCACTTCGCCCCGGTCCCAATCTTGAATGGCCCCACTTACAATTTCACTGGCCGAAGCCGAGCCTTCGTCTATCAAGACCACCAATTTACCTGTTTCAAACAAGCCGCTGCTGCTCGAACTGAAGTCGCGCCGCGGCTGCGTGCGCCCTTCGGTATAGGTAATGAGCTTGCCGTTGGGCAAAAACTCGTCGGCGAGGCGGATGGCGGCATCGAGGTAGCCGCCCGGATTGCCCCGCAAATCGAGCACTAGGCCTTTGATAGGCGAGCTGCTGCGCAGCTTGGCAAAAGCCTGGCGGAATTCCTCGGCCGTAGTAGCGCTGAATTTGTTGATTTTGATGTAGCCCACTTCTGGCGCTACCATATAAGCAATATCTACGCTGTAAATCGGAATGCGGTCGCGGGTAATGGTGAAGCTCAGGAGCTCTTTTTGTCCGTTGCGCTTGATGCCCACCACCACTTTGCTGCCTTTTTTGCCCCGCAGTTTTTTGATGATGTCTTCGTTGCTGAGGTTTTGTCCCGCTACCGGCACGCTGTCTACCGTCACAATCTTATCGCCTCCCCGGATGCCCACCTGCTCCGACGGTCCCCCCGAAAGCGCGCTCACCACCAAAATGGTGTCGTTTAGCTTGTAAAATTCAATGCCGATGCCTTCAAAATTGCCTTCCAGCGGCTGGTTTACTTCTTCATAGCTGGCAGCGGGAATGTAGGCCGAGTAGGGGTCTAGCTGGGTTAATAGCTGGGAGATGGTTTTGTCGGTCAAATCCTCGGTATTTACCGTGTCTACATAGCGGTTCTGCACGAGCTTTAAAATCTGGTCGATTTTGCCGCCGCTGTTGCGCAAAACAATGTTCGGACCGCCCACTTCTACGGATTGGAATTTGCTGCCCAAAAACATGCCGAGCGCCAAAACCAAGGCGAAAAGGAGGGGCAACCAAATACTGAGGCGCTTTTTAGCGGGTTCGAAGTCTGAATTCATGGAGATTTAACTGATGCGAGGCCAAATAAGTTTGAATGCTTGCGAGAAGCTGTGCAAATTTGCAAGTAATTTCGAACGCATCCTAAACATATCCGCTTGTCGCAACAATTCACCCGCATCACTGAGCAGCCGTCGGCGCATGAGCAGCTCGACAGTTACAGCATCCGTCAATTGCTCGAAGCCATTAACCAGGCCGATCAAACCGTGCCTCAGGCCGTGGCTCAAGCCATCCCCCAAATAGAAGCCTTGGTAGCGGTGGTGGTGGAGCGGATGCAGCAGGGGGGCAGACTTTTTTACCTCGGTGCCGGCACCAGCGGCCGGTTGGGCATTGTGGATGCGAGCGAGTGTCCTCCTACCTACGGCGTGCCTTTCGACAAAGTAATAGGCCTCATTGCCGGGGGAGATGCCGCCATTCGCAAGGCGGTGGAATTTGCGGAGGACGATACCGCACAAGGCTGGAAAGATTTGCAGGCTTGGCAGGTGACTGCGCAGGACGTGGTTGTAGGCATTGCCGCCTCCGGCACCACACCTTATGTATTGGGCGCTTTAGAGGCTTGTAAAGCTCAGGGCATCGCCACCGGCTGCATTGTATGCAATCCCGGTGCACCCATTGCCCTTGCCGCCAATTTTCCGGTGGAAGTGGCCGTAGGGCCCGAAGTCGTCACCGGCTCCACCCGCATGAAAAGTGGCACTGCCCAAAAACTCGTGCTCAACATGCTCAGCACCTCGGTAATGGTGAAGCTGGGCTATGTAAAAGGCAGCAAAATGGTACAAATGCAACTCAGCAATCATAAATTGGTAGATCGGGGAACCCGCATGCTCATGGAAGAGTTACAGCTAAATTACGAGACCGCCGCTGCGCTGCTAGCCGAACACAAACAAGTAAAAGCCGCCGCCGAGGCCTACCGAAAGCAACACCCCGATGCATAACATTGAGCCTTTTTATTTGTGGCAAGACGATTACAACGCCGAGGAAGACGAGCGATCGCCTTTTTACGGACAAGAACATTCGCAGTTTAAGTACGAGCACAGCATTTACGACCATCTTATTCATCCCCAGTGGGAGTTTTTTGGCTCCGAAACGCTGTTCACCAAGCTGTTGTACGTCGATTATCACCGGCAGTGCGCTATCCTCGAGTTCATCGGCGAATGGAACGACGCCATCAGCAACGATGTGATGACGCTCAAAACCGAGGTCATCGACATCCTCCTGAGCAACGGCATCGATAAATTTGTGCTCATTGGCGAAAACATCCTCAATTTCCACACCTCCGACGATTGCTATTACGAAGAATGGTTTTCGGAGATTGAAGCCGGCTGGATTGCCGCGGTGAACTTCCGCGAGCATGTGCTGGAGGAAATGCGCACCGCCAACCTCGATTATTATGTGAATTTCGGCGGCGAGCTCGACGAGCTCCACTGGCGCAAATATCACCCGAGGCAACTTTTTGCCATCATCGATGGTTTGATTACTAAACGACTCAACGCCTAAATGGCCAGACCCAGATTTAACTCCAACAACAAGGCCGACGCCAACGATCTGCCGAAAGCGAAATTCAACCGCGAAACCCTCCAAAAAGCAAGTTTTTTACTCAGCTACCTGCGGCCTTACCGTGCCATTTTCATCACCGGCATGGTGTTGTTGGTGCTCGGGAGTTTGCTGTCGCTGGCCTTCCCTTTTTTAATGGGTAAGCTCATTGATGCCTCGCTGCGCACCGATTTAACCGGCTTTTGGGCCAATATCAATTACATTGCCGGCTCGCTGCTGGCCATTTTGCTGGTGCAAGCCACCATCAGTTTTTTCCGTATTTATACTTTTGTGCAGGTGGGCGAGCGCTCGCTGGCCGATTTGCGCAAGGATAGTTTTGGTCGCATTGTGCGCATGCCCATGGAGTTTTTTGCCCGCCGCAGGGTGGGGGAGCTCAATAGCCGCATTGCCGCTGACCTTTCGCAAATTCAAGATACCATGACCACCACGCTGGCCGAGCTCATTAGGCAGGTAGTGACTTTGGTGGGAGGCATTGCGCTTTTGGCCTTCACTTCGGGCAAGCTCACGGTGATGATGCTGTCGGTATTCCCCGTATTGGTGGTGCTGGCTGTGATTTTTGGCAAGGCCATCCGCAAAGTAGCGCGCGATGCGCAAGACGAGCTCGCCGAGTCGAACACCGTGGTGGAAGAAACCCTGCAGGCCATTGCCAGCGTAAAGGCCTATACCAACGAATGGTACGAGGCGCAACGTTACAAAGAACGCATCGGTGGCGTGGTGAAATTGGCCTTAAAAGGAGCCGTTTACCGCGGCGCCTTTGCCAGTTTTATCATTTTTGCCTTGTTGGGAAGCATTGTGGCGGTGATTTGGTATGGCTCTACCTTGGTTAGTGAGGGCGAACTCACCATCGGCGCGCTCACCAGCTTCATCCTCTACAGCACCTTTGTGGGCGCGGCCATGGGCAGCTTTGCCGAGTTGTATGCACAGGTGCAGAAGGCCTTGGGGGCTACCGAGCGGGTGTTTGAAATACTCAACGAAACCACAGAGGACGTGGCCATGGAGCAGCTGAAGGCGCCTTTGGCATTGAAAGGCGACATTGAATTTAAGTCGGTGCAGTTCCGCTACGCCAGTCGGCCCGAAATTACCGTGCTCCGCGACCTTTCGTTCCATATTTTACCGGGCGAGAAGATGGCCGTGGTGGGACCTTCAGGTGCAGGAAAATCTACCCTGGTGAGTTTGGTGCAAGCCTTTTACCAGGCCGAAGCCGGGGAGCTTTTGGTAGATGGCCAGCCGTTAAACAGCTATGATTTGAGCGCCTACCGGGCCAATTTGGCGGTGGTGCCGCAAGATGTGGTGCTTTTTGGGGGAAGTATCTACGAAAACATCGCCTATGGCAAGCCCGGGGCAAGCGAAGCAGAGGTGCAGGCGGCAGCCGAAAAAGCGAACGCCTGGTCGTTCATCAGCGACTTCCCCGAAAAATTACAAACCTTGGTAGGCGAGCGCGGGGTGAAGCTCAGCGGCGGACAGCGACAGCGCATTGCCATTGCCCGGGCCGTGTTGCGGAATCCTGCCATCCTCATTTTAGACGAGGCCACGAGCTCACTCGACAGCGAATCGGAGCGTTTGGTGCAAGAAGCCCTCAATGCCCTCATGGTAGGCCGAACGAGCATCGTCATTGCCCACCGATTGAGTACCATCCGCGATGCCGACAAAATTTTGGTGCTCGATAAAGGAGCGGCGGTGGAGTTTGGTACCCACGAGGAACTGATGCAGGTAGAAGGGGGCCTTTACCGCAACCTCAAGCTGCTGCAGCACGATTTGTTGGAATCGGAGCGTTGATGTTGATTTTGGGTCATAGACTTTAAAATTGGCAGCGCCATGAACTATGTGATTATTAGTTCGTTAGTTCATCTGCCCGCAATCTTTCAATTTCACATTTTTTGGGAAACAAGGGTAGTGCTGGGGCCCATATGCTAGTCTGGCATGCGCAAGGAGGTCTTTTCTTATTTAGACCGATTTTAAATTACCCCTGCATTTTGAATTTTTTGTGACATATGGTGCGCTATTCGTCTTAACGACTAATTTTGTGACTGGAAAATTTAAGGCATTCCAGCCCTAAAAAAATAGCGCAAATGAACCAAAATCGAGGATTTAACCTTAGCAGGATCCTTTTAACTGCTGCCACTCTCCTAACGCTCAGTAGTCCCTTCAACAAACTGCAGGCCCAGCCTGACGGCGCGGCGTTGTATAACAACAATTGCTCAGCCTGTCACCGCATCGACCAAGACTTGGTTGGCCCAGCACTTGGAGGCGTTACCGAACGTTTAGAAGAGGCATATCTGATTAAATGGATCCGGAATTCCCAAGCGGTGATTGCCTCTGGCGATCAGTATGCTGTGGATTTGTACAACAAGTGGAACAAAGTGGCCATGCCGGCTTACGATTGGACCGACGAGGAGATCAAATCGGTGCTCGCTTATGTCAAGGAACAGTCAGCCGCTGCTGCTACAGCCGCTGCAGCTCCTGCTGCAGGTGGTGAAGCCGCTACCGCTGCCGACGACAGCTTCCCTATTTCACAGATCCTTTGGGTGGTGATTTTCTTGATTGCTGCTGTCATCTATTTCTTTGTGCAACAGCGCAAGAAGTTGGAAGGTCAGTTTGAAGACGAAGTAGCCAGCGGCAACATCGATCCTAGCAAGCTCAAAGAAATCAAGCCTTCTTTTAAAGTAAAGCCTATACATGCCATTGGTGGTGGATTAACGGTGTTTTTGCTCGCAGCCATCGGCTGGGGGGTTGACGTAGCTAACCACGTAGGCATTCAGCAGGGGTATCAGCCTTCACAGCCCATTGCCTTTAGCCACGAATTGCATGCTGGCACGCATGAAATTGCTTGTAGCTATTGCCACGTAGGTGTAGAGCGCGGTAAAAGTGCTACCATTCCTGCAGTGAACATCTGTATGAACTGTCACAACCAAATCAAAAAGGACGCGCCAGAAATCAAAAAAATCGCAGCGGCTTGGGAAAATAACCAGCCTATTGAGTGGATTCGCATTCACAACTTGCCAGACTTTGCCTATTTCAACCACTTGCAGCACTACAAAATTGCTGGCATCGAGTGTCAAACTTGTCATGGTGAAATCCAGGAAATGGTAGAAGTTGCCCAGCACAGCACCCTCACCATGGGCTGGTGTATTAACTGTCACCGCGAAACCAAGGTAGACCTCGACAATGGTTACTACCAGGCAGTACATGGCAACAAGGAGTCATTCCAAGTTGCGCTCAAAGAAAAAGGCTTGACCATTGCCAATCTGGGCGGTCTCGAGTGTTCAAAGTGTCACTATTAATCTTTATCAATAACCACCTTATACATGGATATTGCACAAAAAAAGTATTGGAGAAGTCTCGACGAGCTCAACCAAACCCCTGAGTTCACGGCCGAGGCCTCCAAAGAATTTGCAGAAGAGATTCCGGTAGACGAGCTGTTGAGTTCCGACAGTTTAGGCTTAGAGGCCAATCGCCGCGACTTCCTCAAAATATTCGGCTTCAGTTTAACGGCTGCAACCCTGGCTGCTTGTAACAAAGCGCCAGTGAAAAAAGCGGTTCCGTTTGTAGCCCATCCAGAAGAGATGTCTCCTTCTATTGCCACCTGGTATGCTACCACTTTTAGTGATGGTTATGATTACGCCAGTGTAATGGTGAAAACCCGCGAAGGTCGTCCGATCAAAATCGAAGGCAACACCCTTTCTGGTGTATCACAAGGCGGTGTTAACGCCCGTGTGCATGCGTCGGTTTTGAGTTTGTACGACGCCAACCGTTTGCAGCAGCCAATGATTGCTGGCAAAGGGGTGAGCTGGAGCGAGTTTGATGCACAATTAACTGCAAAGTTAGACGGCCTCGGTGGCAAGCCGATTGTGTTGTTAACCAACAGCATCATCAGTCCTACCACCCGCCGCATTCTCACCAATTTCAAAGCCAAATACCCAAGCACACGCCACGTTACCTACGATGCGATTTCAGCTTCGGGCATGTTGGAAGCCAACAAAAACAGCTTTGGTGTAGCTGCTTTGCCAACGTATCACTTCGACAAAGCCGATGTGATTTTAGGCGTAGGAGCAGATTTCTTGGGCAACTGGATTTCGCCAGTAGAATTTACCCGCGACTACAGCAAAAACCGCAAGGTTAACAAGAGCAATCCTAAAATGTCGCGCCACATCCAGTTCGAGTCTATTTTGACCGTTACTGGCTCCAACGCCGACCTTCGTGTTACGCACCAGGCTTCGAAAGAAGGTTTGGTAGTAGCCAACTTATACAATGCCATCGCCAAATTGGCGGGAGCAGCTACGGTAAACGCTACTGCACACGATTTGGCAGGTAACGCCATTGCTGCTAGTGCCGCCGAGTTATGGGCAGCCAAAGGCAAAGCCTTGGTAGTATGTGGTTCCAACGATGCCAACGTACAAATGCTTGTAAACGGCATCAACCAGTTGTTGGGCAGCTACGGCAGCAGCATCGACATGGCAGCACCAGTGTATACCCGTCAGGGCATCGACAGCGATATGGAAACCTTGCTTACCGATATGGAAGCAGGTAAAATCGGTGCCGTGATCACCAGTGGTGTAAATCCAGCTTACGACTATTACAAAGGCGCCGCCTTCACCAAAGCCATGGGCAAGGTGGAAGTAACGGTAGCCGTATCGGAGCAAAACGATGAAACTGTACAAAAAGCCAAGTTTGTAGCAGCGGCCAACAACTACCTCGAAAATTGGGGTGATGCCATGCCAGTCGCCGGCAAATACAGCATTTCTCAGCCTACCATCAGCAAATTATACGATACCCGTTCACTCGATGAGGTGTTGTTAGCGTTGACGGGCAGCGAGGCTTCGGCTTACGATGCTTTTAAAGAGACTTGGAAAGGTATTTTCAGCAGTGCAGATGCTACCGATTTCAGCAGTTTCTGGCGTACAACCCTCCACAATGGTGTGTATGAAACCGCAGTAATAGCTTCACAGCCTGCCTTCAATGGCAATGTGAGTGCAGCTGCTGGGGCCATCAAAGCCGAAGGTGCTGAGGTAGAGTTGGTAGTATATGAAAAGCTTGGTCTTGGTAATGGCTCCCTCGCTGGTAACCCATGGTTGCAGGAGATGCCAGATCCGATTTCAAAAACTACTTGGGACAACTATTTGGCCGTGAGCATTAAATATGCCCGTGAAAATGGCTTGAACGATGGCGACATCGTAAAAGTAGCCGCCAATGGTTACGAAGTAGAAGTACCTGTGTTGATTCAGGCTGGCACGTATCCTGGCACGGTAGCCCTTGCTTTGGGTTATGGTCGTTTGAATGTGAGCAAGGCGGGTCTCGGTATCGGTGCCAACGCCTATCCATTCATGAGCTTCAATGGCAGCCGCTCGCATTTGGCTGGCGCGGTAACGGTGAGCAAAACAGGCATGAAAACGGCCTTGGCGCAAACCCAAACCCACCACACCATCGAAGGTCGTAACATCGTAAAAGAAACCACGCTTGACAAGTATACTGTGAATCCGGCCGACGGCAACGTGCGTCCGTATGTGCAGCAGAAGCAAGCGGATGGTACATTCAAAAAAATCTACCCAGGCATTAACCGCGATGCGATTACCCTTTGGGACAAGCGCGATTACGAAGGCCACCACTGGGCCATGGCCGTTGACCTCAATGCTTGTACCGGTTGTGGTGCTTGTATCGTGAGCTGTCAGGTCGAAAACAACGTCCCTGTAGTAGGTAAGCAAGAAGTAATCAACCGTCGTGAAATGCACTGGATCCGCATCGACCGCTATTATGCCTTCAACGAAGACGGCATGAAGATCGATCAGGAGAAGGAATACGGCATGATCCAAAACGGTGATAACGTACAAGTGGCTTTCCAGCCGGTGATGTGTATGCAGTGCGACAATGCACCATGCGAAACCGTTTGTCCAGTTTTGGCCACCGTACACTCCGACGAAGGTTTGAATCAAATGGTGTACAACCGTTGTGTAGGTACCCGTTACTGCGCCAACAACTGTCCATACAAAGTACGTCGCTTCAACTGGTTCAGCTATACCGACAATCCGAAGTTTTACACCAACCCATCGCAGAGCGATCTCGGCAAAATGGTACTCAATCCTGATGTAACCGTTCGTGCCCGTGGTGTGATGGAGAAGTGTACTTTCTGCGTACAGCGCATCCAAGCCGGCAAACTCGACGCCAAGCGTCAGAGCCGCGGGGTGAACGATGGCGAAATCAAAACCGCTTGTCAGCAGTCGTGCCCATCAGGTGCCATCATTTTTGGTGACTTGAACGACCCGAACAGCGAGGTATCGCAATTGTTCCTCAACGAGCGTGCGTACGGCATCATCGAAGAACTCAACGTATTGCCATCGGTGAATTACCTCACCAAGGTGCGCAACACCAATTCAACTCAGGCTTAAAAGTAAATCGAACAGAACGATATGTACGAATCTCCAATACGGCGTCCGTTAATCACAGGAAAAACTTCCTACGCCCAAATCACGGATGATATCGCCACAGCGGTAGAAGCAAAACCAACCAAGTGGTGGTACATCGGTTTCATCGTATCCCTGGCCGGTTTGGGCTTGTGGTTGCTTACTGTAACCTATCTCCTGGTAACCGGTGTAGGTGTGTGGGGCTTGAACAAAACGGTAGACTGGGGTTGGGACATCACCAACTTCGTATGGTGGGTAGGTATTGGTCACGCCGGTACCCTCATCTCGGCCATCCTCTTGTTGTTCCGTCAGAAGTGGCGGACGGCGGTGAACCGCTCGGCAGAAGCCATGACCATCTTTGCGGTAATTTGTGCGGGTACTTATCCGCTTTTGCACGCAGGTCGTCCTTGGGTAATCTACTGGGTATTCCCTTTACCAAACACCTACGGCTCGTTGTGGGCCAACTTTAACTCACCTTTGTTGTGGGACGTATTTGCCATCTCTACCTACTTCACCGTATCCTTGGTGTTCTGGTATGTAGGTTTGATTCCCGATTTGGCTACCATCCGCGACCGTGCGGAAGGCGTTCGTAAAAAGATTTACGGATTGCTCGCCTTTGGCTGGAACGGTTCTGCCAAAGCATGGCAGCGTTTTGAGAGCGTATCGCTCATCTTGGCCGGTTTGGCAACCCCACTCGTACTTTCAGTGCATACCATTGTATCGATGGACTTTGCTACCTCGGTAATTCCTGGTTGGCACACCACCATCTTCCCTCCGTATTTCGTAGCGGGAGCGGTGTTCTCGGGTTTTGCGATGGTATTGACCCTCTTAATCATCATGCGTAAGGTAATGCGCCTCGAGGCCTACATTACCCTCAACCACATCGATGTGATGAACAAGATCATCCTCGTAACGGGTTCGATTGTAGGTTCGGCTTACATCACCGAATTCTTCATCGCTTGGTATTCTGCCGTTCCTTTTGAGCGTTACGCCTTCGTAAACCGCGCTTTTGGTCCGTATTGGTGGGCTTACTGGGCCATGATGACCTGTAACGTAATCACCCCGCAATTGTTCTGGTCACAGAAATTGCGTCGCAACATTACCGCTGTATTCATCATCTCAATTTTCGTGAACATCGGTATGTGGTTCGAGCGTTTCGTAATCATTGTAACTTCTTTGCACCGTGACTACCTCCCATCAAGCTGGGCCATGTATTCGCCTACCTGGGTAGAAATCGGCATGTTCGTAGGTTCATTGGGCTTGTTCTTCACTTTGTTCTTCCTATTCGCCAAGTTCTTGCCAGTAATTGCGATTGCTGAGGTGAAATCAATTGTGAAGACTTCTGCGGAAGAGCACATCAAAAAGACCGCCGAAAAAGAAGGCATCGACATCAAAGAAGTGAATCCTCAAATCGCCTAAGCATATGAGTAGTCAGAAATATATCATTGGAACTTTCAACGACGAAGAGCCTTTGCTCGAAGCGGTGAAAGAGGTACGTGCTGCTGGCACCCCGATCCACGAGTGTTACACCCCCTTTCCGGTACACGGACTCGACGAGGCCTTGGGCTATCGCCGCAGCCGCTTGCCCCGTGCCGCCTTTATGTTTGGCGTACTTGGTTTCAGCTTGGCTTTATTTATGCAAGCTTGGATGTTGGGTTACGATTGGCCAATGAACATTGGTGGTAAGCCAGCCTTGGCTTGGCCCGACTTTGTGCCAGTAACTTTTGAATTAACTGTACTCATTACCGCCTTGGGCATGGTGGGTACTTATTTGGTGGCTTCAGGCTTCTTGCCTGGCAACGAGGCAAAAATGCCGGACATTCGTTGCACCAGCCACGTTTTCTGCATTGCTATTCCTAGCAACACCGCAGATTATGACAAAATCCATGCGTTGTTGATGCGCCACGGTGCCGACGAGGTGGAAGAAAGGGAGATTGAACTATGAAAAACATCCTCATAATTGGTCTTGCGAGCATGAGTTTGCTCAGCAGCTGTGCTTTGATTGCCGATAAAAAAGATCCAGGTTGGGAATATGCGCCGCAAATGTATGTGTCGCATCCTTACGAGCCTTATACGCAGGTGGAAGACAATGCCATCAATGCCGATGGTAAAAATATGCGTGCGCCAGTAGAAGGCACCATTGCCCGTTCTGGCATTGGCTACGACAATACCAAATTGGCTTTGATGTACAACTATCCGATTCACAAGGACAGCCTGGAAATGGCTGCACG
Organism: Sphingobacteriaceae bacterium; assembly: GCA_030682795.1. Taxonomy (GTDB): domain Bacteria; phylum Bacteroidota; class Bacteroidia; order UBA7662; family UBA7662; genus PNNG01. The sequence goes on along the minus strand of JAUXNJ010000026.1, from coordinate 25,300 downwards.
TATGTTGAAGAATCCTTTGGAAGCTACACCAGCCAATCTTGAAAAGGGACAATATTTCTACGGAAAATATTGCACTCCTTGTCACGGTGCCGAAGGCAAAGGCGACGGTTCAGTAGGACAGATTTACGGTGGTGTGCCTAATTACCAGGCGAGCTACATCGTGAACCAGCCATCTGGCCACATCTACCACGTAATTACCAAGGGTAAAGGACGTATGTGGGCCCACGGCACACAAATCCGCCCTGAAGAGCGCTGGCAGATTGTAATGTATGTGAACAAGTTAAGAGGTTATACAGGAGAATAAGCATCATGGGACATCATCACGAAGTAGCGGTACATGAAGAGAAATTTGTTGTACCGGCACGTTTAAGAAACATCACCTTCGGCTTAATGGGCATCGGTTTGGTGGCCATTGTGGTTGGATTGATGACGGATAGTCACCGTTTTTGGGCGAATTTCCTCCTCAACAACTGGTATTTTTTAGGAGTAGCCCTCATGGGTACGCTCTTTTTGGCCACGCAATCTGTAAGTAACGCCGGTTGGTCAGCTGGTTTTAAGCGCATTCCTGAAGCCATGGCCACCTATTTGCCGTATGCTTTTGCAGGTTTCGCCATCATCATCCTCAGCGTATTGATGCACTGGAACCACACCTACCACTGGACGCACGAAGGCATTGCCGATCCAACTTCACCTGATTTCGATGAAATCATTGCGGAGAAGGTGGCTTACTTGAATTTACCGTTTATGATTGGTCGTGTGGTAGTGATCTTCACCCTCTGGTATTTATTCAGCCGGGTAATGCGCCGTAACTCTTTGGCCGAAGATCTCCAAGGTGGCTTTAAGATGTTGAAGCGCAACAAAACCATTTCTGCCATTTTCCTCCCTGTGTTTGCAGTGAGCTGGGCGATGGCTTGTTGGGACTTTATCATGAGCATTGACACCCACTGGTATTCTACCATTTTCTGGGTGTATCATTTCGCTGCTGCTTGGGTAACGGCCATTTCGATCATTGCCTTAACGGTGATTTATTTACGCCGCGCTGGTTATTTGTCGATTGTGAGCGAGCACCACATGCACGACCTTGGTAAGTTCATGTTTGCCTTCAGTATTTTCTGGACCTACATCTGGTTGTCGCAGTTCCTCCTCATTTTCTACGCCAACATCCCTGAAGAATCAATTTATTATCAGGAGCGTTTTGAGCACTTTAAGTTGCTTTTCTGGATCAATTTGGTGATCAACTTCGTAGTACCTTTCTTGTTATTCATGACCCGTGGCTCTAAGCGCAACGAAAGCATGATGATTTTGGTGGGTGTACTGTTGATCATTGGTAAGTGGATCGATTTGTACATCGGCATCATGCCGGGTACTGTAGGTTCTCATGCCCACATTGGATTTGTAGAAATCGGCATGTTCCTGGGCTTCCTCGGCTTGTTTACCTTCGTGTTCACACGCAGCTTAACCAAAGCCTCTTTGGTGCCTACAAAGCATCCGTACATCAAAGAATTCGTAACGCACGAGGTACTTTAATCCAAACTGTGTTTAACAATAAAAGGCATCCAATTGGATGCCTTTTGTTTTTAGCTGTATTTTTTGCCGAGCGATTTTGAGGGCGACCTGGCTTTTTGGTCGACACTTGCTGAGGTTGATTTATTCTGTAGCCGTAGCAGGCAGGGCTTGCTCAAACCTGGCTTTATCGCGATCGCCCTGTTCCCGTTTTTGTTCTAGCATCTTGGCTTCGGCGGCGGCGGCCCGCTTTTGGCTGTTGCAGCTGCTCAGGCCAATTAAAATGGCCATGCCCAACAGCAGTAGGAGGTAAGGGAAATATCGTTTCATCATGATGCGGTTTATGCAGCAAGATACAAAGACCATTCCACTTCTGCTACTGCTAGGGTTTTGCTGAGTTAAGGAACCGGAATTGGCGCATTGGGTTGTGTTGTGAGCCGTTTAAAGCTGGTATTGCTGCTCGGTGCTCCAGGCCTCTGCCGGGGCGGCAAAAAGGCGCTTGGTGGCGGGCCACACTTCTTGAAAAAGCACAGAATTGCGGTAGGCCTCTAAATCACTGGCTCGCTCCCAATGACTGTAAGTAAAATACACGTTGCCCGACTTCAGCAATTGCAAATGCGTGCAGCCTGGGAAATGGCGGATTTGCTGGTGGTGCTTTTCAAAGAGGGCGTCGAATTCGGCCGTTGCTTCGGCACGGAAGGTCATTTTAACGAGACGTACAATCATGATTTTTCGATAAAGATGGGGTCACCCATGCGCAGTCCGAGCAAACTGGCGGCATTCCCACCGCGGATGGCAATTTGCAGCAGGTTGTTGTGGCCAAAAAAGCAGGCGATGTTGCCAGGTGCCACCTCTTCGTAGCTGTTTACGAGTTGGTTGACCCGATTTTCATGGTTGATTTTGCGCTTGAGGTGGATGGTGAAAGCACCGCTGCCTTTCATGAAGTTGTTAAAGTAGGCGCGGTCGATGTTGGTAATAAGGTTTTCATAACCGTCGATGTGCAGCACTACCCCATTGAGGTTGTTGCCGCTGATGGCCGGTAGAAAGGGCATGAGCATGTGGTAATGCTCGTTGGCCGGACCGTACACCTCCTCCAGGGAAGCGCCTGTTAGGAAGGGCTGCAAGGCGGGTAAAACGTCGTTTAACATGCTAAACGAATGCAGGGCAGTGCGACCATTGGCAGGCACCAAGTAAGTGCGCAGATTGGCATTTTGGGTGAGCAAAGAGGCCAAGCCATTGTCGGGCATCACAAAAAAGTGCCCATCAAAGGCAAAAAGCATGTACTCGGCGGGGTCGAGGTTGAAATTCGATACGTCGAGCAGGTGCAGACTCCCATCCGGAAAAAAATGATACGCATTTTTTAAAACGTATGCCGCCTGTTGGAGGTTATATTTGCTAATATTGTGCGAGATATCGACGAGCTGCGCCGCCGGGTGCTGGCGAAGCAATTGCCCCTTCAATGCTGCAACATAAGCGTCACTCAGTCCGTAATCGGTCGTAAGGGTGATGTGTTGAATCACAGGCAAGGGCTTTCGATAAGCGCAAATTTAGCTAAAACGAAAAGGTATTGGTAGAATTTAGTTTTAAGTTGGACGGTGTAAGTCCACTCGAGTTTTTTGGCGTCAACAATCTGCGGTTGAAGACGCTCAAATCGGCTTTTCCGGATTTGAAATTTACGGCACGGGGCGACCAGCTGCAGGTGGGGGGCGAGGCGGTAGCGCTCGATGGCTTCCAGCTGAAGTTTGAGCGGATCATTAGTCATTATGCGAAGCACGACCGCTTGTCTGACGAGGACTTCGCCCTGCTGCTGCTCGACGAGGGTGTGCGCGCCTTCTCGCATTTGAACAGCGAAGAACCGATTGTATTTGGTCCCAACGGCCTCGTGGTAAAAGCCCGCTCGCACAACCAGCGGCAAATGGTGGAGCTCATTGGCAAAAACGATATTTTGTTTGCGGTAGGTCCCGCCGGTTCGGGCAAAACCTATACCGCGGTGGCCTTGGCTGTACGTGCCTTGCGCAATCGGGAGGTCAAAAAAATCATCCTGACCCGCCCTGCTGTAGAAGCAGGCGAAAACCTCGGCTTTTTGCCTGGCGATTTAAAAGAGAAAATCGACCCTTATCTGCGGCCGTTGTACGATGCCTTGGAAGACATGCTCCCGGCCTCGAAGCTCGAAAAATACCTCGAAGACAACATCATTGAAATAGCACCTTTGGCTTTTATGCGGGGTCGTACCCTCGACAAAGCCTTTGTGATCCTCGACGAGGCCCAAAATACCACCGAGATGCAGATCAAAATGTTTCTCACCCGCATGGGGCCCACCGCCAAATTCATCATCACCGGTGACCTCACCCAAATCGACTTGCCGCGGCAGCAGCGCTCAGGCTTGCCCCAGGCCTTGCGGCTGCTCAAAGAGGTAGAAGGCATTGGCATGGTGTACCTCACCGCCAACGATGTGGTGCGTCACCGCTTGGTGAAAGACATCATCAAGGCCTACGACAAGCACGACGAAACCCAAAAATCCCAACAAAACCCCGCATAACATGGCTTTAGCAAGCACTTCTTTTCAGTTTCCCGGACAAACCGCCGTGTACCACGGCAAAGTACGCGACGTATATACCATTGGCAGCCAATATTTGGTGATGGTGGCCAGCGACCGCATTTCAGCCTTCGACGTGATTTTACCGCGCCCCATTCCCTACAAAGGCCAGGTGCTCAACCAAACGGCGGCACATTTTTTAAAGGCCACGGCCGACATCGTGCCCAATTGGCTGCTCAGCACCCCCGACCCCAATGTGGCCATCGGTTACCGGGCCGAGCCTTTTGCGGTGGAGATGGTGATACGGGGCTATTTGGCGGGACATGCCTGGCGCGAATACAAAGCCGGAAAGCGCCTGTTGTGCGGCGTGGCTTTGCCTGACGGATTAAAAGAAAACGACCGCTTGCCGGCACCCATCATTACCCCCAGCACCAAGGCGCAGGAGGGGCACGATTTAGACATCAGCAGGGAAGAAATCTTAGCCCAAGGCATCGTTTCGGAGGCACATTATGTGCAATTGGAGGATTATACCCGCAAATTATTCCAGCGCGGCACCGAAATGGCGGCGGCCAAAGGCCTCATTTTGGTAGATACCAAGTACGAATTTGGTTTGATTGGCGATAAAGTGGTGCTCATCGACGAGGTGCATACCCCCGATTCGAGCCGCTATTTTTACGCCCAAGGTTATGCCGAGCGGCAGGCGGCAGGTGAAACCCAGAAGCAGCTTTCGAAGGAATTTGTGCGCCAATGGCTCATTGAAAACGGTTTTCAAGGCCTGGAGGGGCAGCAAATCCCCGAAATGAGCGATGCCTGGCTCGAAACCATCAGCGCGCGCTACATTGAGTTGTATGAGGGCATCACTGGCCAAGCCTTTGTAAAAGCCGACATCAGCGATATGCAGGCGCGGGTGTTGGCCAACGTAACCAAGGCCTTAAACGAGCTCTCGTAATTGTAGCCCGTTAAAAATGGAGCCATGGGCGCAAGCACAGCTTCATTCTGTATTTTTGAAAGCTGCCAAACCAGGCACCAACTTACATTGCTATGAAACTTTTACTCGATAAACAAGCCGCTTTTACCCTGGTAAAGCTGGAAGAAGACAAATTAGATTCTTTGATTGCGCCGCAATTGAAGTCAGAACTCGTATTCCTCAATTCCGAGGGCGTTAAAAACATCATCTTCGATTTATCGTCGGTGAAATACGTCGACAGCTCGGGCCTCAGCGCCATTTTGGTAGGCAACCGCCTCTGCAATGCCGTGGAAGGCCGTTTTGTGCTCACGCATGTTAACCAGTCGATTGCCAAGCTCATTGAAATTTCGCAGCTCGAAGGCATTTTGGCCGTGGCGGCAGATGCTGAAGCGGCGAAAGAGTTTTTTGGTTGAAAGCCAGGATTTAGACCAAGCTTGCTACAGCTTGGAAATGGTCATGCCGTCTTCTTTACGCATCCTCAATACAAAAAGGCCGCCTCTGTACTAGAGACGGCCTTTGTCATAGGTTGGGTTGGTTGTTTAGTGCTTAATCAGGCGTTCTACACCCTTGTTGTTGCGGCCAATGGCTTCCACCACATAGATGCCGGCCGCTAACTCTGAAATGTTCATCACCAGTACTTCGGCATGCTCCTGGTTTACGCTTTGCTGCTTTACCACTTGTCCTTGCATATTGCGAATCAAGATGCGCTGCACATCGGCTTCAGCGGTTTGGATGTGCAATTCGTTTTGAGCAGGATTGGGGTAGATGCGCATGGCAATGCGATCATAAGTATTGGGTTTTACAGAAGCTGCAACTGGCGTTTTGTAGAAGAAATCCTTTTTAAAAACATTCACGAAAGGAGCTCCAGCTCCAACAGCTTCAGTGCCGATGCAAAGGGTAGGCTTGCCATCATTGTTGTGCTGGTAGGCAAAGCGATTTTGAAGGGTGGGTATCCAGGTTGTGCCGTCATACCAGCTTTCTCTACGCGCATTCATGAAGCCAAATTGGTTGTCAAAGCGGTATTGAAGTCTTGAAATTGGCTCGTAATTCATGGTCAAGAAATCAAAATAAAAGGTAGTCATATCTTCCATTTCGCCATTGGCATAGCCAAATGTGCTCAAGTTCATGTCTTCCCATACTCGCGTAAGGGCATCGAAGCGCATGGTTTGAATGCTCAAAATTTCTCCAGCTGAATTGCTCGCTGATTTTGCCAAAGTGCTGGGTTCCCATTGGTTTTGAATGTAGAGGTACGAAAGGTAGTCGGTTGGCTCGGTGTAACTAAAGTCTGAAGGCTCATACACATTGAAGGTTTCGTCTAATTGGATGGTGCCAAAAGCAGTTTCCCAGCCTTTCCAGCCAAATCCCCAAACCACATCTTGCATGCGGGTTGGCAAACTCCAGTCTTGCATTTGATCATCCCAGCTCCAATGCAGATAGGCTTTTGGACTGCCATTTGGGGCGGATTGAACATCAGTTACGCGCTGAATAGGCACCCAGCCGAGGCCTGCAAAAAGGTTGTCATACAGATAGTGGGTAGCTTCAATGACCTCGTTGTTTTGGTTGCGCACATAGGCAATGGAGTCGCCAAAGAGCGGCATCAAGCTGTTGGTAAGGGGGTCAACCACAGAAAATACCCCAGAGGCTTTGCGGCCATTGGCATCGTAGTTGAATTCGAGGCGCATTTGCTCTTGCACTTGTCCTCCTAACAACAAATTGAATGAATAGCTGGCGAGCTTACCGGCTGGGGTATAGCTGTAGCGCATATCGCTGATGGGGAAGCTGCCAATGCCTGGACCGCTGTAATTGACTACGCGGGTGATGCGGGAATTGGCATCATAGCTAAGGGCATTTACTTCTTCAATTTGCCAAGCATTGGTGAGGGTGTCCCAGCTTGAATAATGCACCGAGTCGGGACGAGCATCGATGGCCCGAAGTTGTACATTATTTTGCAGCTGGCTTTGGAGGATGGGTTTGATTTGCTGCAGGAGCGGATGCTTGGGGGTGTGTTGGAAGAGGGGGGTTGGGTTTTGGGCGTTGACAGTTGCGGTGGTAGCGCAGAGGCTGAGGACAACAAAGAAATTTTTGATCATGGTTTTGGGTTTTATTTAGATTTCCCTACCATTTTCAAAGGCTGTGCCAAAACCGGGTGATAGATATCATTTGACGCATGATGTAAAATTAGCGGCGCAATGTGTTATGTTAGATGGGGATTTTGTGTTTTTGTGAGCTTTTTTGGGGCAGCTGTTCTTTTTTTTGAACAGCCATACAGGAATGCTAGGGCTGTTGACAGTGAGCTCAAAAAAAAAGCCCTCCGCGAAGAGGGCTTTAACTAAAACCTGTTGTATGAACCGAGCGTCTCTCGTTTACATACATCCTAAACGGGGACGGGGATCAGAAAGTGCCGGACATTTGTTAGATTTTTGTCAGCTTATATTTTTTGAGGTTGAACACGTGGATTCGGGGGGTGAACGCGTTTGAGGTTCAAAATCAAACGGTCAATGCTATTCAGGGAATGACCCATGGTACCAAATCAGAAATCAGAAATCAAATTCATAAATCAGAAATCATACAACGCCATGGCCCAATCTATCTGAAAAGGGAGCGCAGCGACCGGTCTGATGTCCGAAAAGAGAGCGCAGCGACCGGTCTGTAAAGCGAGCGCATCGATGGTACCTGAGCCCTGTCGAAGGGCGATCTTTTTAATGTCAAATTAATTTGGACATACCAAAAACAACAATTAAATTTATCCATATTAAAATCTTGATCGTATGAAAAATTCTCCATCGCTGTTTAAAAACAGCCTAAACACAAGTTGGGGGGGGGTATTTGCCCGCTCGTTAGCAGTTTTATCACTTTTTAGCTTTCCTGCCATGGCTCAGTTCATCAATCCTACAACGCCCGATGAGTTTGCTTCGTGCACTTCAAGTTCGGTAGCCAATACAGGGACCTCTGCCTTTGGCGATTTGCAGGTGGTTGTAGTGGATGGCTCTGACCCAAGTATCGTATTTATCGATCACACTACCTCCCCACCAACCGAAGTGTGTTTTCTCTTGCAAGCCGCTGCCATTGGTGGAAGGGTAGAAGATCCTGATGTTGTTTGGGATTATAGTGGTACTGGTTTGGCTTTGGTAGTATACGAATCAGACTTGGGTCCAAGCGGGGTGTGGTCGGAGATGTGGGATTGGAACGGTGGTTCGCCGGTTCCAGTAACGAGTTACGCAGGTTCTGGATTTTATTTGTTTAGTGCAGGTGCAACCCACCCAAATGTGGATGCAGATATTGACGGCAATGCGGTGGTGGTGTGGAAAAACGGGAGCGACATTGAAGCCATGACCGTTGATTTTGGGAGTTTAACGCCTTCAGGTAATACTTATTGGGTAAACGATGGTGCTTGTGGCCATAACAGAGCTGCCGAGCCCGATGTAGCCATTCGTTCTTTTGGGGGCAATAATTATGTGAATTTTGTAATGGTTGACCAAGGAACAGCAGCGGGTGATATTGTAGTGGTATTCGAGTCGTTTACCATTGTACAGTCAGGTTTTGCAAATAATTGTGCTTCTCATATTGTGCAGCATGCGAGTGTTTTTCCTGGCTTTGCTCCAACACGGGTGGCTAAGCCGCGCATCGATATGAATACCTACTTTAATTCCTATTGGACGTTTCAAAATCCACATGCTTGTGGGGTGGTTTATGAGATGTATGATGGTACTGACAGTTACGTGGGGAGTAGTCAATGGATGGATTTATCAGATACGTATTTTCCTGTTCCACAACCGCCAAATCCTTTTGCGAATATAGTTTTCGCTCAAACCTATAGCCAACCTGCTTGGGCTACCCATGAGTGGATATCTGATGTGATGAGCAACTTTGTGACTTCAATTGTTTCTCCTGGGCCAACTACTCAATTGATGTCAGCTGCACACAATTCATTTGGTGATTTCAACTCCGGCCCTGTGATTGCCATGGCAGGTGATTTTATTACTTATACAGGCTGGAACTGGACGAACCTAAGTGTTCCTATTCGAAGTATTGGTCTCGAAGAAGTGCTTTCGAGACGCCTAATACTTACTTCTGATGGTAATAGCCAACTTGGCGCCACACCTCCTTTTAATAACACTTTATATCATTTTGTAATTCCTGCGCCCACTACCAATGATTATTTTGTAGTTGGTGATGGATTAACTACGCCTGAACCCCAAACGCTGCTCAGCATGGATGGCACTCTCGATTGGAGTTATTATGCATTTGTTGGACCTAACAGCGGCAGGATTTTTTATAAACGGTCGTTTCAAAACTCAACAGCTGCAGTTAGAACCTCAAGGCCAAATGTGGAGGCCGAAATGGTAAATCAATCTGTAAAAGAGCTAAGTGTTTATCCAAATCCGAGCGAGGGCCTTTTTGAAATAAAAGCCCCTTATGGAATTGCCAATATCCAACTTGTAGGAGCACGTGGAGAAATCTTGCTTTCTAATGACATGAAAGCTACAACATCCACCTCCCAATTAGATTTGAATCATTTGCCCAATGGTGTTTACACCCTTAGTGTTCATTACCAAAACGCTGCGCCAGCATACAAGCGCATAGTGATTGCGAGATAATGAAAAAGCGTTTCTGGCTATTTTATGTGTTAATGCTTCTTCCTGCCTGCTTGTTTGGGCAGGGGGAGGCAGCTAATTGGGTCACTAACGTTGGTACCTTTAGGTTTGATGCTAATGGTATGCTTCAATATTCCGCCTTACCTAAAAATGTAAAAACTGGGTTTTTAGGGATACAGCAAAACCCTTTACCTGTAGTAAACAGTTGTGATGGAAAAATTCTTTTTTTCGAATCTGATTCTGCTCTAAGTAGGTCCTTGATTGACAGTGCTGGAAGTAGATTGCTTAATGGAAACTTGAGTATTGGAAGTAATAGCAAGCCTGCAGCAATTGAAAAAATTTCATTGAACGAAGATCTATATTTAATGTTTGCTGACAGTGCGGGCACACTTAGTGGTGGCACTTCTCTTGCCACACTTTTTTGCACAAAAATTGAAAAATCGCAAACAAATAATGAATATATGGTTACTACAAGGACTGCATTACCAGACCCAATTACAGGAGGGTTTACTGTTGTTCCTCATTCAAACGGCTTCGATAAATGGCTTATTTTTGTGAACAGGGTGATAAATACTTACCATGTGTATTTAATTGACACTTCAGCGAACCTCACGCCCCACAGTACGTTCACAGATGCCCGTTGTAATCACAATCAAGCCAATAATGAACGTATATATGCTAGTCCAGATGGAACAAAATTGGTTACTTGTAATTTGAGAAATAGTCAAATCGAGTTTTTAAAATTTAACCCTGCCACTGGGATGTTAGATTCTTTGGTAATTCTGCCAATGATATTGAATGGATTACAACAACTTTCCAACCCTTATTTTTGCTTTTCTCCAAACGGAACAAAGCTTTATGTATGGATGCCTAGTACCCCTATTTTTCAGTATGATGTCACTATCTGGGATTCAACGGCCATTCGTTCTTCATCTCAACACATTTTAAATCCGGTATCTCTATTTGCAAGTTTGACTTTGGCTGTTGACGGCAAAATTTATATTTACGGAATCACAAATGCGGCGCCATTCAGGCTAAACTTTTCACGAATAAACGAACCTGATCTTACCTATCCATTAATTGGATTTCAGGACACTGTTGTTTTTTTACCTGCATCTTTGCCACCCCAGGCATTTCTACAACATATGCCCCGCTTCCCCATGCGCTACTTCTACCCCGGCCGCTTTTCAGTAGTAGCCAACGATGTATGCTTGGGCGATACGGCGCGCATGCGGCTCTATGATTACGACAATTTAAACAGTGTGCGCTGGGATTTTGGCGACCCTAGCTCGCCCAACAATACCGATACAGTGTTTGCTCCCGTGCATTTTTATAGTCAGCCGGGTATCTACACCATTACTGCTATCGCCGATTATTGCAATAAATTAGATACCCTTACCAAAACCATCCGCGTTTGGGGCTATCCTGAATCACCCAATCTCCCCGATACGGTTTTGTGCGCGGGCAGCAGCTTGCCCGTTGCTTTGGCGTCCGATTCGGTGCTTAGCATCCGCTGGAGCAACGACGACAGCCTCTGGAGCACCAGCTTTAACACGGGCGGCTGGCAGTGGGCCGAGCTCAGCAATGCCTGCTTCAGCACCCGCGACAGCTTTTACATCACGCTGCACGAGCCGCCGCAAAGCGGTCTGGTTGCCGATACCAATATTTGCGAGGGCATCAGCTTCACCCTAACACCCCAGCCCGGCGATTACACTTGGCAATGGCAAGATGGCAGCACCCAGCCGCTCACAGTTACCGAGGCGGGCACCTTTGCCTTGCTCATGACCAACGCCTGTGGCACTTTTGTGCATGAAGTGCGGGTCGATTACCAGCAAGCGCCAGAGTTCAGTCTCAACGATACAAGCCGCTGCGAAGGGCAGTTTTACCGCATCGAGCTGCCCGAAGTGTGGCAGGGGAGCTACCAGTGGACCGACGGCAGTAGCGAGCGCATCCGCATCCTCACCGACAGCGGTTGGTACAATGTTGAAGTAAGTAACCCCTGCGGCACAGCCACAGATGCGTTTTACCTGGGTTTGGCCGATTGCGAATGTCATTTATACTTGCCTACAGCCTTCTCGCCCAATGGCGATGGTTTAAACGATGAGCTAATCATCAAAACCCGTTGTCCACTCAGCAGCTTCCAAATGGAAGTCTATGACCGCTGGGGTCGACAAATCTTCACCAGCAATAACCTCAACCGAGGCTGGGATGGCACTTTCCAAGGGCAGGACCTGCCGAATGGCAGCTATCCTTTCATCATCCGCTATACGCCCGAGGGGCGGAATCCAAGGGTGGAGAAGGGAGTGGTTAACGTGCTGCGGTAGGCGCAGCACGTTGTTCAAAATTCAAAGTTGAATGTTGAGCGAAGCGAAATCCCGCAAGGCGGGGTTCAAAAGGTGTCCTTGCCTGAAATAGGTTGACACATTTCAATGGTTTCATAAATCAGAAATCATCCACGCTAGGGCCAAGTCTATCTGAAAACGGAGCAACGCGACCGGTCTGATGTCTGAACAGAGAGCGGAGCGAACGGTCTGAAAAGCGAACGAAGTGCCCTTCGATGAACTCAGGGACCGGGGTTTAAGATTGGTAAAGAGGAAATCCAGCCATCAGCGCATTCACTTCTTTGCGGACGGCAGCGAGCGTAGTTTCGTCTTCAAAATTGCTCAACACCCGGTCGATGAGTGCCACAATGGTTTCCATATGCTCTTCGCGCATGCCGCGGGTGGTGATGGCGGCGGTGCCTACGCGGAAACCGCTTGTGGTGAAGGGCGACTTATCGTCGAAAGGCACCATGTTTTTGTTGACGGTGATGTCGGCTTTTACAAGGGCGTTTTCGGCTTGCTTGCCGTTTACGTTTTTATTGCGCAGGTCGATGAGCATCAAATGGTTGTTGGTGCCGCCGCTGATGATGTTGTAGCCGCGGTCGGTAAAGGCCTTGGCCATGGCTTGGGCGTTTTTAACCACTTGGCCGCAGTAGGCTTTGTAGGCAGGACTCAAAGCTTCTCCAAAAGCAATGGCTTTGGCAGCAATGATGTGCTCCAAAGGGCCGCCTTGGGTGCCTGGAAACACGGCCATGTCGAGCAAATTCGACATCATCTTAATTTCTCCCTTAGGCGTTTTTTGGCCGAAAGGATTCGGGAAATCTTTGCCCATCAAAATCAAACCGCCACGTGGACCGCGCAAGGTTTTGTGAGTGGTGGTGGTGATGATGTGACAATGCGGCACGGGATTGTTGAGAAATCCGGTAGCAATGAGGCCCGATGGATGCGAAATATCGGCGAGCAAGAGGGCGCCTACTTCGTCGGCTACGGCACGCAAGGTGGCGTAGTCCCAATCGCGACTATAAGCCGAGGCTCCACAAATGATGAGCTTGGGTTTTACTTCCCGCGCTTTTTCGACCACTTTGGCGAAATCGATCAAGCCCGTTTCTTTTTCTACCCCATAAAAATGCGGCTCGTAGAGTTTGCCGCTGAAGTTTACGGGTGAGCCGTGGGTGAGGTGACCGCCATGACTGAGGTCGAAGCCCAGGATGCGATCGCCGGGATTGAGCACCGCCAGCATCACCGCGGCATTGGCTTGGGCACCCGAATGGGGCTGCACATTGGCCCATTCAGCACCAAAAAGCTGCTTGGCACGGTCAATGGCCAGTTGTTCGATTTGGTCAACCACCTCACATCCGCCATAATAGCGCTTGCCAGGGAGGCCTTCTGCATATTTATTGGTGAGCACAGAGCCGGCGGCTTCCATGACTTGTGGACTCACAAAATTTTCTGAAGCAATGAGTTCGATGCCGTGCTGTTGACGGGCTTTTTCCTGTTCAATCAGGTCGAAAATAATAGTATCGCGCATGGGGTAAAGATAAATGAAAATTTTGGGCTGCAAAGGGCCGGCGATCGGCAATTTATACGTGTTTTTCTATCCCCTTAAACCACAAAACGCCAAATAAGTTTGCCGAGCACGGTGCCGCGTTTGGGGTCGAGGGCGCCGGTTTGGGTATCGTACACCTGGTTGACGATGAGGAAGAAGTCGGTGCCGATTTTGGGGATGAACTGCAGCCGGAAGTTGAGGTTGAATTCGTTTTGGGCCGAGTTCCACTGGCTGAGGAGCGAGCCAAAGAGGTTGGGGTTGATGGCATAGGCCAGGCGCGCGCCAACGAGGTCGGTTTGGAAGCTGCCGGCCGACAGTTGTACATCGTTGCGCTCGTAGCGGAGGCCGAGGTTGAGGTAGCGACTGCTGCGCCACAGGAGCTCGGTTTGGGTTTGGAGACCGCGGCCGTCGTAAAACTCGCCCCAGCTGATGCGGCTGTCGACCGATAGTTTGCGGCCTTTGAAGGTGCGGAGGCGGGCATTTGATTGGCGCCACCAGTAGGTACCGGCGGGCAGGGTTACATCGCGGGCAATGGTGAAGGGCGCGCGCAGTCCTTCGGCCACCAACGCATGGTTGATGGTAAAACTTTCGCCGCTTTTGGTGTCGAAGCCGAGGTATTGGAAGTTGTAGTTGAACGACTGAATTTGGCCGTTATCGTCGTATTGGGTGTTGGTGATTTGGACGGGTTTGAACTCGTATTGCCGTATCCAAGTCAGGCGCTTTTTGGGGCGGGGTTTGAAGCTGATGTCGGCAAATTGCTCCCTAAAACTGCGGCGGAGCATGAGGCCCACTTCGGGTTCAAAGGCATCGTCGCCCCGCTGGGCAGAGGCAAAAAGCTGCAGTTTGTCGTTGGGGTAGCTCACAAAAAAGCGGAAAGCGGTGGCACGGGGGTCATAGCCATCGTCGGTATTGTAGGTTTGGAGGATGGCGCCGCCGAGGTCTAGGTTTTTATTGCCCAAAAAGCGGGAGGTGCTGAAGCGGCCGTTGATGCCAGTGGTGCTGTGCCAACGATCGGCAGTGATGGCGTTGGTGGTCATGGCTCCGATGACGCTTTGGGTGCCCACATCTTGTCGCCAACTGGCAGTGGTGTAGTTGGTGGAAGCTTGGGTGGCGGTGGCGGCTGTTTGCAGGGTCATGAGGCCGAGGGTGCGGTTGTCTTCTTTGCCTAACAAACGGGCACCGGCTAAAATAGGCACGGTTTCGCGGTTTTCATCTAAGCCAATGCGACGGGTATAAAAGGGAATGATGCGGTTGCCGCCAAAGCCAAAGTTAAAGAAGTCGTCGCCTTCTAAAAAAAACTCCCGCAATTCGGGGAAAAAGAGAGGGAAGCGGGTGATGTTGACCTGCTGCTGGTCGGCCTCCACTTGCGCAAAGTCGGTGTTGAAGGTGAGGTTGAGGCGGTAGGTGGGCGAGAGGAGGTAGTTGACGTCGCCGCCGAGGTTGCCGGTGGGGCGTGTGTTTTGGGGGGTGATTTCGCCCCCGCCGATGCCGTAGGGTTTGATTTCTACAAATTGCTTTTGGGTGAGCTGGTTGAGGCCCACGAGTTTGCCAGCAAGGTTTACTTGTTGGAAACGGTTATCTCTACTCCATCCCTGCCAGCGGGCTTGCTCGCGCTTGCGGCGGATGTTGCGCTCGAAGTTGATGCCCCACACCTGTTCTTCGAGGCCTACGCGGTATTTGAGGGTGTAAAAAGGAATTTCGAATTCGGCGAACCAGCCTTCTTCGGTTACGGTGGTGCGCACATCCCACACGCCGTTCCAAAAGGCATTGGTGGAGCCGCCATTGTTGAACACCTGGAGGTCGGCCCGGGCACCAACGGGATTGGTCACAAACATAAATCCGTTGCGCTGGTCGTTGTAGGTGTCGAGTATGAGCATGAAGTTGTCGTCGAGCTCGTAATCGAAGTCGCGCCGCAGCTCGCGGGCTATGAGTTTGTCGGGTTCGCGGTCGTAGCACCACACGGCCACATACAACTTTTGGTCGTCGTACAGCACGGCCACTTCGGTGCGTTCGCTCACGGGGGCGCCGAGGGTAAGCTCGCGCTGGGTGAAGTTGGTTACGCGTGGGGCCTGCAGCCATGCGGCTTCGTCGAGCTGACCGTCAATGCGCGGGGCTTCGGGGGTGTAGGTGGCCCGCAGGCGGTTGTCGGCCGACTGTGCTTGTGCAGCATTATATGCCGTACTGAGCAGCCATCCCCCCAAAACCAAAAGCAGCACTTTTTTCATGCGGGGGCGAAGATACGCAGGGGAACGAAAAAGGGGTAATCGGGCAGAAAAAAAGGGGGTAAAGGCTTGCCGCTTGGGATCACAATTTCCGGAATTGGTACTGCAGGGTCAAAAAGAAGCTTCGGCCGTCGGAGGGAATGATGCCCGGTCCAGGGTAGCCATCGGCGCGACGGGTGAAATACATGGCATTGAAGAGGTTGTTGACGCTGGCTTCGAAACGCCAAGCGCGGTGGGCGTAGGAGCAGCTGAAATCGGCCACGGCATAGGCGGGGATGAGGCCTTCGACCGCGGTGGAGGTGCGGCGGGCATTGGTGGCGTCGCTGAAATGGGCGGCCACCCAGCTGTATTGCAGGGCCGAGCGCCAGTTTTTGTAGCGGTATTGTAAGCCACTGCGCAAAATAACCGGCGGCACCAGCTCCACTTGCTTGCCGCTGATGCCGGGTTCGTTGCTGCGCAGGTAGCGGGCCTGGGTGAAGGCCATATTGAGGTAGGTTTGCCACTGGTGGCCGGCTTGGCCCTTCCAAAGGTCGGCTTCGAGCAGGGCTTCGAGTCCTACACTGCGGGCCGCGGCCACATTGGTGCGCAGGCGGTAATCGAGAAAAAGGGGCGGCTGGTCGGCACGCAGAATTTGGCCTATTTTGTTGTTGTAGTAAAGCAAGAAGGCGCTGCCATCTATCCGCAGCCATTTGAGCGGCTTGCCGCGGTAACCGAAGTCGGCGGTATAGCCCCGCTCGTCTTGCAAATTGGGGTCGATGCGGAAGTTGGGGTTCACCACGCGCAAATCGCTGAAGTTGATGGCACGGTAGTTTTGGGCGAGGTTGGCGTAGATTTCGCTGTTTTCGCCAAGCTGGTAGCTGGCACCTAGGGCGCCGATGATGAAGCTACGGGAACGATCGGTGGCTTCGTCGATGCGGTTGTCGACCACCACATTGCCCGCAAAATCGAACACACGCTGGCGGTAGTAGCCTTGGGCCTGGGTGCGAATGTATTCGGCTCGGAGTCCGGCCGTAATTTTGAATTGCGGCAGCACTTGCCAGAGGTATTCGCCAAATAGGGCGGCGTTTTGGTTGGGAAAACGGTAGTCGCTGCCCTCGGGGTAGCTGGGGTTGAGCAGCCGAAAGTCGGCATCGGCACCGGTGCTGGCGTCGCCTTGCCGGGCGGTGGTGATGCCTTGGTAGAGGCGGAGACCGAGGAGCAACTGGCTCAGTCCGATGCGGTGCAGCAACCGGCTTTCGTGGCCGATGTTCCTGTAGTTGCCATCGATGAGGGTGCGGTTGCCCACCACGGCATCGGCTACATTGATGCGCTCGAGGTTGCCGAGGGCGGCGCGACTGGCGTACAGACCGAAGGTTCGGGCATTGTAGCGGGTACGGGGCCCCAGCTCGAGCTCCCATTCGTGAGCAAAGAGGTTCCAGTCGATGGCAAACCAGTTGCGGGGACGGTTCGACTGCCGGGGGTCTTGCTCAAACTGGGTATCGGTGAGTCCGCCCGGCTGTTGCGCCAAGTAGCGCATGTGGGTGTAGGCTATTTTTTGGTAGGATTTGCCGCTGCGACGCTTCCAGCCGGTTTGCAAATAGGCCGTTTGGGCATCGAAGCCACTGTTGGGCCGCCAGCCATCGCCTTGTTTGTGCTGCACAAAGGCAAATCCATCGTTGCGCCCATGCCGCCAGCCGGCGCTGGCAAATAGATTTCGGAAGCCGAAGCTGCCGGTGCTCAGGCGGGTGCGGATCAGCAAGCCGCTGTCGGGCGCTTGCTGCATCCTAAAATTCACCATTCCCCCAAACTGGGTGCCGTATTGGAGCGAGGCCGCGCCCCGTACAATTTCGATGCGGTCGAGGGCTTCCACCGGCGGGGTGTAATAACTCTCGGGGTAACCGAGGGCATCGGCGGCCATGTCGTAGCCCTCTTGCCGGGTGTTGAAGTTGCTGGTGCGGTTCGGACTCAAACCCCTTCCCCCAATGCCCAGCTGCAGTCCTGCCCCATCCGATTCCCAAATGTTCAAGCCAGCCACCCGTCCGAGCACTTGCCGGGCGTTGTTGGTGGCCAGGTTGGCGGTGATTTCCTGCACGGCCACTACCTCGGTTTTGCGGGCAGCATAAATGCCAAAGCCCTCCACGGCGCGCATTTGGCGGATGGCTTGGGCGGGAGGCAGGCTGTCGCGCACTTGCACCTCGTTTAAATTTTGCTGGATGGCGGTGAGTTGGATTTGCAAAGGCTGGCCAGGGAGCACATCGAGCCGCTGCTGCCACAATCGGTGCCCGGGCACAAACACCAGCAATATGCCAGGAGCAGCATCTTTAAAAGCAAACCGACCATTGGCATCGGAAGTGGTTTGTTTTTCGGATTGGCCCCGCAGCACCACCGTAGCGGCAATGGCTGGCGCGCCGTTGGGTAGCAGCACTTGGCCTTGCAACGACTGGGCCTGCGCCAGGGGCAGCAGCAGCAGCCAGCACAAAACAATCAACAGTGCTTTTTTCATGGGGCGGGATATAGCCAATGGGGATAGGTACGAGGATTAAGTTCGAGCAAATTGAGTTGCGGATCGAAATAGAGGCTGCTGGGCTTTCCTTGCAGGGTCACGTACACCTCGGCCCGTACTTTGGCCACGGGAACGCCTTGTTTTTCGTAATGCTGTTTTAGCCAGTGGGCATATTGCACGATCAAATCGGGCTGCATAGCCATCTGCTTTTCTTGGTGGGGAAGGAGGAATTCGGCATTGTCCACCAGTCCTTCTCGCTCATTATCGGCTCGGGTTACGTAAAAAGTGGCTGTTCCCGCCTTCTCCATCAACATTACCCGCCAACCAAAACGGTAGCCAGCTTCGGTCCAAAAGAAATCACCTGGGTACAGTACAAATCTCCAAGGAAACAGCAACTGAAAGGCCAGGTACAAGCCGGTGAGCAGCACCCAAGGCCGGGCAACGCGAAAAGCAGCTCCCTGCACTGCCGCCCAGCTTCCAAAAAAGCGTTTTTGCCAGTGGAGGTGGGTGTTGGCGTCGAAAAACACCAAGGTGATGGCAATCATCACCACGGGAAACATGCCGATTTGGAAAAGCCAGCCGGTTAATCCGTGAAAAACAATCACGGTGAGGTAAGCCCAAGGGCGTGATTTGCGCCAGCTGAGCCAAAAGGGAATCGTACAATCGTACAGCATGCCCGCCCAGCTGAACAACCAGGGGGTGTAGGTCCAAGCGAAAAGCGGTCCCAGAAGCGGCTCCGAGCTGTGCGCCGGCAACCACAACCGCATGGGCATGGCTTCGAGCAGCCAGTCGGACTGAATTTTGGCCATTCCCGCATAAACGTACAAAATGCCCATCTGCCAGCGGGGCAGGGCCACCATCCAGCCGGGCAAGGAGCTGAAGGGCTGTACCCTGCCGAGGCGCACATCTAAACTCAGATGCCGGTGGGCGGGGAGCAGGGCGAGTAGGAGCAGCAGCAGACTGATGAAATAGTAGTGGTTGAGGTACCAAGTGAGGTCGAGCAGCTCCACATAGGTGAAGCTTCCCCACAGCAACCAGGCCGAAAGGCGGTAGCGGTAGCCGAGCATCACGCCCAGCGAAGCCAGCACCATGGCGCCAAAAACAGCATACAGCAGCCAGGCGGGTTCGGGCATTTGCACCCACTCGAAACCGGCGTATTTAAACTGCAGTTGGGCGGCGAGTAGGTTGGTTTCGATCCAGCCGAGCGACCAAAAGCGCAGGCTACCGACCAACATCACCAGCCCCGTTACGATGCGGAGGGTCGTAAGCGGGGCTGGAGAGGCGGGTTGCCACAAGGAACGGTATGCCTGGCGGAGGGGGTTCATCAGTCGCCGTCGCCGCTCGAGTAAGTGATGGTGAGGCCGAGGAGCGACGATAAATCGCTCTTAAAGAAGCGGGTGTTGCGCTGCAACTCGGTATGGAGCTCGATGGCGGGCTGGGGGTTGGTGGTGATCAGACTGTCGAGGCGCCCTGTGCCGCAAGCTGCAAGCCGTGCGTTGATCACAAGCAACTGCTGCTCGGTGCGGTTTACGAGTTCGTTACCGCCAGCGCTGGCTAGGAGGTAGGCTTTGAAGCCGGTGCTGCCGTTGCCGCGCCAAAAGGCTTCGAGGGCTTGCCATTGCCGAGCGATGCCTGCCAAGCTGGCGCCGCTGTACAAGGCCTCCACCTTTTGCGGCTCGGCCTGATTTTGTCCCATGCGCAAGCCCAAAGGCAAGCCGAGTTTAAAGTTTTTGAGGCCTTCGAACGATAACAGGAACTCGTTGTACAGTTGCACAGTGGAGCTGCCGGCGCTGGTGCCAGTGCTGCCTACAAATTCGGCACGGTAGGGGCGCCATTCATTGGCTACCCGTTGGCTTTCGCTTTTGAAGCGGTTGGAGAGGGCCATTAAGTAATTGCGAACAGGCGTTTGGGCGAGGCGCGCTAGCACTTCGGTACTAGTGCCTTTGTAAAGTAGGTATTCGATGGCAAACAAACCCCGACTGTCGCGGTCGAAATTGGCAAAACTGGTGTCGCCGGCGCTGAGGTACTGCTCAATTTTGGCTTCTGACACAGGGAAAGTGCCGAGTTCCTCGGCCAGGCGCTTGCGCAGACCTTGCTCGGCGGCAGGACCAACGTTATAAATCGAGGCCGACTGCCAGCGCAAGTAGAGGCTTAGCCAGGCCGCGCGCAGCTCAGTCAGCTCACCCGACTGAGGCTGCGTGGCGAGACCTAGCAACCTGCTATGGAGTTCTTGTGCGGCCAGCGACAGGCTGTCGTAGGCCGGTTGGATGTGGTTATCGGCGTAATAGGCCAGCATTTGTCCACGGTCGAAGCCCTGACCAGAGGGGCCCGATGGCTCGTCCTTGCAGCCCACCAGCGCCACCAGCAGCAAACTCAGTAGAAGCAGTCGCTGCACGGCTTATCGACTTTGAATGTTCACCCAGTTGTTGCGGAAGGCTTCCACTTCGGCATTGCTGAAGCCGTAAATCTGTTGCAAGCGACTAATTACCTGCTGCAAACGCGGCAAATTGGCTACGGGTTCGGTGATGAATACGTATGAAACAGGTGTTTGTCCCGATTCAGCCCTTAACAAAGCCAGCACTTCGTCGATTTGGGTATCGGTAATGCGCTTGCTGTCAGCCGGCAGATTGCGCCATCCATGCATAAAGCCCACTGCTTCTCCATAGGCATGCAGTGCGTTGGCTTTTTGGGCATCGGTAGGGGCAGTGCCGCTCATGGTGCCAATAACGCTATGACAATAATTGATGATGGTAGCGGCATTCACCTTCTCCCAATTCAAGCGAATGTTGGCCAGGGCTGCGTCGCGCTCGGCGTTAAAGTCGGCGCCCTGCTCCATGGCCGCCTGTGCGGTAATGAAGGCGATTTTGATTTGGTTGTACAAACTGTTGACATTGCTGCTATCGGACCGACGGGCGGCGTAATTGGCCATGTGCGCATCAGGATGCTCTGCTTTAGAAGCCGTTGGCGTATTGGGAAAGCTGGGGTGCGCACCATACAAGGCCAAGGCTTTGTTGAGATTGGCCGCATTTGGTGTGCGTAAAAGCTGCTGTGCTTGGTAGTAGTTCATGGCGCCAAAAAGTCCTTTTTCGATCAGTTGCTCAATTTCGAGACCGTTTTCATCGAATAAATAACCGCCGTATACGCCGCCTTCACCGGTGGGAATGCCAGGGGTATAGGTAGTTCCACTGGCTTTCGCCAATTCGGCTAACCAACCATTGGAACCACTGAGCA
Organism: Sphingobacteriaceae bacterium; assembly: GCA_030682795.1. Taxonomy (GTDB): domain Bacteria; phylum Bacteroidota; class Bacteroidia; order UBA7662; family UBA7662; genus PNNG01. Next base: position 3,897 of record JAUXNJ010000026.1, on the reverse strand, counting down.
GGCCGTTGAAATAGGCAAGTGTGGCACTTTGTACCGAAGGACTAGCGGCTGTATACAAGGAAGTGAGGGTAGCGGCTTCTACGGTATTAGCGGTATTGCGGCCTCTTTTGGCCTCGTTTACCAGGGCATTGAGCTGGCTGCGCAGGGCAAGTGAACCAGCGGCATCAGTGCTAAAATTGCTGTCGTTGTAGCTGCTGGGGATGTTGAGGGATGGATTGGGGGTCTCTTCTTTTTTACAAGTCACCAGCGATAAAGCGGCGATAACGAACAGGAGAATATGTTTTTGCATTTGATAGATGTTTGAATGTGGAGGCAAAGATAAACGACCCTTATCTTTATTTAGATTAATTCTTAATAATTTTTTTTGACAAGCATGTTTGGCTTTGGAGTTCAAGTGCTTAGCAGAAAAGAGGAGGGGCGTTTGTTGGAGACGTTGTAATGCTACGCAGTCGTTCGTTTGCTATGGTGAAGCTGAAAAGGCCCCCAGCTGCATACAATGAAAAGCAGTGCTTGAAAATGGCCTGCTTTTTAGCTTATTTTGCAAATCATTTGGCCCCGTAGTTCAACGGATAGAATAGAAGTTTCCTAAACTTTAGATAGCAGTTCGATTCTGCTCGGGGCTACAAATAATTGTAAATCATATAGTTAAGGGGTATTTTCAGCGATGAGAATGCCCTTTGTTTTTGGTAGTGACCTCCCCCAAAAAATCGGACTGTTCTAAAATAGAGTTTTCAGGCATTTTGAGTACCTCACCCGAGGGGGGTGCATTTTGAAACGGAATGCTCATTTAAGTGTTCAATTTCGTCATCGTCTTTGCTTTTTCATCGACTTCAATAGGTATTCTACAAAATCTCCGCTCTTCGCAGATTTTTTGCCTAATGTGTCACGGTTAATCTTTGGTTTTGGTTTACTGGTCTTGTTTTTTGTGAATTAAGGAATTTTATTGGTCTTGTTTTTTGTAAATTTTACCCGTTTATTGATTTGGATTTTTTATTTTTGTCACGTCACTGCATTCAATTGTAGAGTAAAAAATGTATATACAAAGAAAAATCGACGATGTATTGCTTGCCTGGCAGAGGTCGTCATCAAGAAAGCCTTTGCTCATCCGAGGAGCGCGACAAGTTGGAAAATCAACAGCAGTAAGAAATTTGTCGAAACAGTTCGACTATTTTATTGAAATAAATTTTGAGGAGCAACCGGAATACCAAAGTTTGTTTGCCAATACCTCAGATATTAATGATTTAGTTGAGCAATTAGCAATTATAACCCAAACTGAGATAATTGAAGGGAGGACCTTGGTTTTTCTCGACGAAATACAAGCAAGTTTACCTGCAATCTCTAAGCTGCGTTATTTTTATGAAAAAAAACCAAATCTACATGTCATTGCTGCAGGTTCTTTGTTAGAATTCGCATTATCGGAACTTCCTTCCTTTGGAGTAGGAAGGGTTCGATCTGTGTTTATGTACCCATTCTCTTTTATTGAATTTTTGGGCGCTTTGAATGAAAAGCCCTTGGCGAGTATGATGCAGCAATCAAATCCCGAGAGACCAATAAATCCTATATTTCACGAAAAGCTAAAAGTGTATTTTAAGAAGTTTTTGATTATCGGGGGAATGCCTCAGGCCGTTCAAACTTATGTAGCCAAGGGTGATTTATTGGAAGTTCAGCGAATTTTAGATGATTTAATTATTGCCATACAAGCGGATTTTGTGAAATACAAAAGACAAATACCTCCAACGAACATTTTATCTGTTTTTGAAAGTATTGTAAAGCAGGTTGGGACTAAGTTTAAGTACTCCAACGATTTAACTTCATTGACTAACCCAGTAATCAAACAAGTGATTGATTTATTAGAAATGGCAGGCTTGGTATATCGTGTAACGCATTCTTCAAGTAACGGGATTCCTTTAGGAGCAGAAGCAAATCCTAAGAAAATTAAATTACTCATTTTTGACACTGGAATTTACCAAAGGATTTTGGGGCTTGATGTAGCTTCACTTTTGTTGAAAGACGATATTGAAGTCATTAATAAGGGAAATATCGCTGAGTTGTTTGTTGGATTAGAGTTGCTTAAATCCAATGATGCTTACGAAAGAACTGCATTGTATTACTGGCATCGCGAAGCAAAGAATAGTCAAGCTGAAGTGGACTACGTAATTCAAAATCAAGAGTGTATATTTCCTGTAGAAGTAAAAGCGGGCACAAAAGGAGCGATGCAGAGTATGTATTTGTTTATGGATGAAAAGAAATCGAGATATGGAGTAAGGCTATCTTTAGAAAACTTTGCCGAATATGGCAAGGTCAAGGTGCTTCCTTTGTATGCAGCATCCAATATCTATACCCTCGGCTTGTAAAATCCAATAGTCAACATCCTTTACTGCACACTTTTGATGCCGCCGAAACGACAGGGTATTTGTAAATTTAGGGATTCTAAGCAATTAATAATGAGCGTATTATAAAAAAAACTACCCTCAAAGTGGGCAGTAAAGTGGGCAGTAAATGGTCAAATTGCTACATAAATATGATAAAATTGTATAGATAAAATATAAATAATCAACAAGTTAACACTTTACATTCGTCTAGAAGTTTCCTAAACTTTAGATAGCAGTTCGATTCTGCTCGGGGCTACAAATAATTGTAAATCATATAGTTAAGGGGTATTTTCAGCGATGAGAATGCCCTTTGTTTTTGGTAGTGTGCAGTGAAATGTGCAGTTGGGAGGGTAAAAGGACGGTTACACTAGTATGCAAATGCCGTTTTTTGGGCCGGGGTTTGAGTTCCTTTGGGGGAGGGTGTTGCTACGGGTTTGAGTGGCAGTATACGAGTATTGGAAATTTAAACTGACCCCATTTTAATCAAGTAAGTATGACGCTAAGGGTTCTTAAAATAAATAGGAAGCGTATTTGTCATTGAGTAGCATACCATAAGCTTTTAGAAAATGAAAACCATGAAACACCTCCTAGTTAGCCTCGGACTACTTTTGGTAGCCAGAACCTCTTATGGCCAAATCACAATGCATGCTTGTTGACGCCGAATTTGTAGGGCGCTAGTAAATCAGGGTCGTTGAAGGACTGAGATTAAATGTTAGTATATTTAGCGCTGCCGCAAGCAAGTTATGAGGCAGCTTAAAACTAAATGAGGCCGAAAAGTATCAAAACCATTGGTAGACTTTTTTGAGCAAACCATTAATAAGCCCCCTTTAAGTGTGAGGTTTAATTTTTAAGAAGACAAAAAACGAAAGGATGAATAATGAGTAGCAAATTATGGGCATGGGTAGGGATACTTACCTTGGCTGGTTTGAATAGCGCCATTGCCCGTGAGGATTTGGCAGTTCAGCCACGAATAGAGCAACTCAACAGACAATTTATTGCACGTGTGGCCTCAGATTGTACGCCGCCTGGTGCGCGTATTAGTCTAGATATCAACAATGTGCGCGCGTTAATCTTGCGTGCCAATGATATGTGGTGGGACCAAGGAGGTAGCTTTACTCCGCGCTACGAGATACCAAAGCTCGATGACATAACCTTGCCTAAAAAACACTCGTTATTCGCGGGTTCGATTTGGATTGGTGGTTTTCAAAACAGTTCCTTGCGAGTAGCCGTTCAAACTTATCGGCAGGCAAGCACATTGGGTATTGGCTGGTGGGCTGGACCGCTTACCATAGATTCAGCGAACATTACCCGTGATGAGTGCCGTAGATGGGATACACACTGGAAAGTAGAACGCAGTCAGATTCAAACGCACATCAATGCGATTGCTGCTTCGGACCCTACCTATGTAATTCCAGATGCCATTCGCAAATGGCCTTGGCAGGGTGATGTAACCCTTGGTCAGGACCCTAAAATGGCACCCTTTGTAGACGTAGATGCCGATGGTATTTACAACCCTTCTTTAGGG
>JAUXNJ010000023.1 GCA_030682795.1 Sphingobacteriaceae bacterium | reverse complement strand
TGTGGTGCCTGAAAAAAAGCTATTTTTGGCCATGGTTAACTTTTTTGGTGGTACTCTAAAGTTACCATATTGGCCTGGTCTTTCGACCGGGCTTTTTTTGGCCTAAGCTTTTTTAAAAATTATTCCGGACAACAGTGATTTCGATTAGCGATTTAAGATTTGGCAGCAAGCGCCCTCCTCATCCGACTGCTAAAAATTACCATTCTGAGCAGATTCTTATACGCTAGGGCCTGATCTGTCTGTTAGCGACCGAAGGGAGCGGTCTGTCAGCGCAGCGGTCTGTTAGGGAGTGGAACGACCGGTCTGTGAGCGGTCTGTGAACGAGCGGTCTGTTCATCTCATTCCGTACATCATTTGGAATCAGCTGCTTTAGCAGCTATCTGTGTTCCTCCGAGCCAAGCCTACTAATAGGAAAGGCAACTTCTCCACATACAGCTTCAAACTGCACCTCGTTACATCTCGCCACCATGCTCACCAACTGAGCAAAGCGCAAGCCCGAACAAGGAAAAACTCTGTGTTAAAAAATACTACTTCATCCTGTAAACCTGCTCTCGCACCCATGAGGCCCACTCCCCATCCTTCCTACTCCTATCAAAAGTGCTGTACTCAATTGGCTTCCCAAAGTGCATCCTGATTGTTTTGCCTTTCTGCGCAAACATCTCATCCACCAAATAAAACATTTCTATATTGGCTTTGAGACCAAAAAAACGTCTTAAGCGCGCCAAATTGTAAAAAAAAGCAGAATTCTGTCCCTCAATATATACCGGCACCACTGGCTTTTGGTACTTGCGGGCTTGACTCACAAAGGTCTTCTTCCACTCCAAATCAGCAATGCCCTGGGCTTGTTTACGCGACACCAGTCCCGCCGGGAACACCACAAAAGCACTCTCCGACCGCAAAGCCTCGTCAACCGCACGCACCGCAGCCCTTTCCTGACTCCCATGCTTGTTCACCGCCACAAAAAAAGGCGCTAGCTGCTTCACGTTCCCCACAATATCGTTGATGAGGAACTTCAAATCGCTGCGCCGCTGTCCCAACACCTGCATCATCGCCAAGCCATCAAGTCCACCCATGGGGTGATTGGCCGCAAAAATAACCCCACCCGAAAGGGGGATGTTTTCGGCCCCCACCACCTCCAAACGCACCCCAAAGGTCTTCAGCACCTGCTCCACAAAAGGCAAGCCCTCCAACGAACCGTGCTCGGCCAAGAAGTCGTTCATCTCCTTTTCATGCAAAATACGCCGGATGTAGCCCAGCACAAAAGCCGGCATCAGCCGCAATAAATTGGGGTTTTTCTGTCGAATGACTTCTCGGATGTCGATGTGTTTGGCAGGAAGTTGCATGCCCGCAAATATAGGGGGGATTGGGTTTGGTTGGATAGGGAAGCCGCCCGCCAGCAAATGCTTGCGCAGCGACGCAACAGCACGCTATCGGCGCCCGCTCGGCTTGCGCCCGCCGCCGCTACCCGACTTGCCCTTGGCGCCGCGGTTGCCTTCGCTCGAACGACTGGGTTTGCCGCTGTTGTACTTGCTGCCGGCCGACGCACCCGGACGGCTCGGTCTGCCGCTGGCCTTGCGCGGCCCTTCGCTCCTGCCTGCACCCGACTTGGGTGCGCCAGACCTCGGCCCACCGGCTGATGGTCCGCCTGACCTGGCACCTCCCGCTTTGGGCCCAGCAGCTCTTGGGCCACCGGCGCTGGCACCCGCCGACCGCGGTCCGCCCGCCTTCGCTGCCCTGGCACTAGCCGTAGCCGTGCGGGGATCTTGCCGCGGACTCCCCGACCGTTCGTTGAGGGGCTTCAAACTCCCCTTCTTCACGCCGCCCGACTTCGACTTCGGCTTCGGCAGTGCTTCGGCCTTCGACTCCGCCACCAGGCTGTAAATTTCTTCCATTTCTTGGTCGGTGAGCTGCCGCCAATCGCCCACCGGCAGGCCTTTGAGGGTAATGTTCATGATCCGCACCCGCTCGAGCTTGGTAACCTCGTAGCCAAAATACTCGCACATGCGGCGAATTTGGCGATTGAGTCCTTGCACCAGCACAATCCTAAAGGTGGTGGCCCCCTCCTGCACAATCTTACATTTTTTGGTCACCACCCCCAGCATGGGCACGCCTTTGGCAATGCCGCTGATTACCTCGGGCGTGAGGGGCTTGTTTACGGTCACCACATATTCCTTTTCGTGGTTGTTGCCGGCCCGCAGAATTTTGTTCACCATTTCGCCATCGTTGGTCAAAAAAATGAGGCCCTGCGAGTCTTTGTCGAGCCGCCCAATCGGAAAAATGCGGCTCACATGGTTCACAAACTGCACAATGTTGTCGCGCACATCCTCCTCGGTGGTAGAGGTTACCCCCACCGGCTTGTTGAGCGCAATAAAAATCACATTTTCGGCCTTGCGCGGTTCGAGCTCGCTGCCATTCACCCGCACGCGGTCGCCCACCCGCACCTGGTCGCCCACCACCGCCTTGCGCCCGTTAATAAACACCACCCCACTTTCAATAAAGCGGTCGGCCTCGCGGCGCGAGCACAGGCCGCTTTCGCTGATAAATTTGTTGAGACGCATGCTGCTGGCTTCCATGGGGGTGTGTTTAGGGAGATGGGGACGTGAGTACAGGCGGCCGCTGCTGCGCGTGCCCCCTGCTGTTCCACAAAGAAAAGCATTTTAGCAGGGGGATGGGTGGCAGAGGGGAGATTTCTTTGGCGGGAGGCCTTGATTGGGAGGGTATAGGCGTGGTGGATGTGGATGAGGCTAGATGGATGAGGAAAGCGGCTTGTGGCGTGGAAAGCGGGATGATCTTGCCAAAGTTGGTTCATTTATCTCTAAATGAACCATGCCTAAACCTCCTTGTGAATACACCAATACTACAAATTACACTTGTCAATTATATTTAACATCAAGCGCTTGTGTGATAAAACTGAATTTGTATCCTGCACAAAATACTTGGCCTACTAAAACTGGTATATGTACCCCCTAAAATCTAGACTACCAACATTTTTGCAAAAATGTAAACTCAAATCTAAGCACGAGTAGCAGCCCAATCCCCCATCTACCACCCACATGCAGCCCGCCATACACTGCCCCTCTGCCAACAGCCACTAGCCAGCGAAAACATAAATATTGCTACTGACCTAGCCAAATGTGCGCAGTGCGGAAGCATTAACAATTAAGCAGTCTGCTTTTCGAGCAATACGAACAATACTTATCAAGTCCTCCCAAAGTGAGGTCAATTATGCACTAATACTCACCTGAATCCGCCGTCGCACGCAACAAAAGCATGGGGGCACTTTTCCTAAAAAAATACCAACTAAAAATACGACTCAAAATTTCATTTTTCCAACAGCCCTTCTTATTATTGCAACAATGTTGCATAATTAATACATTACAGGAAATGAAAATATTGGTCTCTTTTAACTGGATAAAAATCCTTTCGATCTATGTACTTGGTTTCACAATCGGTTCAAGCCAGGTCGTGGCTCAAAGTTTAACAGGCTACTATCAACATCCAGACATTCACAACAACACGATTGTGTTTGCAGCCGAAGGCGATATATGGAAAGTTGCCATCGAAGGCGGACTTGCACAGCGTTTAACCACGCATACAGAAGAAGAAAAACATCCCGTATTTTCTCCCGATGGAAAGACCATTGGTTTTGATGCTACTTATGATGGGCTACCAGAAGTATACACCATTGCGATTGACGGAGGCAAAACAAAACGGTGGACGTATTCTAATTCAGAAGGAGCCATGGTTGTTGGTTGGACGCCAAAGGGCGAAATCATTTACAGTAGTACCGAATTTGGTAACGCCACAAATGCACGATTGGCAACCATTGACGTCAATACGCAAAAAAAGTCGATCATACCGCTCCATCAAGCCAATGAAGGTACCCAAAATGAAAATGGCATCTGGTTTTTTTCACCGCTAAATGGTTTCAATGGACATGTGAAAAGGTATCAAGGAGGCTGGGCTCGTCAAATCTGGAAATTTGACGGTGAAAATGAGGCGGTGAAATTGACTACGGATCATTTGGGTGAAAGTTTTAATCCTATGTGGTATGACAGCAGGGTTTATTTTATCACCGACCGAGATGGCATGAAGAACATTTGGTCGATGAATGAAGCTGGTAAGGATTTGAAGCAACATACCTACCATACTGATTTTGATGTACGAAGTGCCAATGTACATGCAGGTAAGATGGTGTACCAACACGGCGCAGATGTTTGGTTATTAGATATAGCTTCAGGCAAATACATAAAGGTTGACATACAGCTTACTTCCGATTTTGAGCACCTACGCGAAACGTGGATGACAAAAACCACCGATTACATTACTTCGGTAAATCCAGACCCAGCAGGAGAAAAAGTGAGGGTGTAAATTAAACTGTGTCAAGTTTAAATTTTCGTAAACTTGATTATCAGTTAAAAAATGGACACAACAGAGAAGTTTGACTTTGAAGCTTTCAAAAAACAAGCTATCAAAGAGATGTATGAAGGCAAGACCTTCG
>JAUXNJ010000039.1 GCA_030682795.1 Sphingobacteriaceae bacterium | reverse complement strand
TGGGGGCAAACCTTGACCCAGCTTAACATAATATTTGGGGAGCGGCTACAAATCCATAAATTTGAGCGGTAGCCTTCCGGGGGGTACCCCCCGGAAGGCTACCGCTCATTACCTTTGACACAGTTTAGTGAACACTCCCATCTAAGCGCATTTAAGCGAATTTTTATCGAACAATTCAAATTCGCTGTGGGTGAATATTTTAGAGTCAGCGTCGAAAAATAATAAAACAGCGTTTGTTTAGCTGGTTCTAGATGCGCCATCAATAACCGACTTAAACGAGCCTTACCCCATATCAGGCCAATTTATTGGCCTGCTCCATTGGCATTGGTCCGTTGGCTTGGTCCATTGGCCAGAACCTTAAAGGGAGCGAGATCACCAACCACTATCGCGCGAAAAATCAGCGCAAAAAAAAAGGACGGCCTAAGCCATCCTTTTTGTAGCGAGGACGAGAATTGAACTCGTGACCTCAGGGTTATGAATCCTGCGCTCTAACCAACTGAGCTACCTCGCCATTTCGGGTTGCAAATATAGCGGGATAAAGTTAAATTGTGAATAATTTAAACGCTAGCAACTCAAAAATTTAAAAAGCCCCGCTGCGGTTAGGTAACGGGGCTTTTATACGCTGTGATGCAGCTTAGGGTGTGTAAGTAGCTACGTGTGTAACCGTATCATGACCCACGACATAAACCTCATTTTGCCAGGTTTTAACCTGCTTGCCGTCTTTATAGCCAAAAAAAGCAATTGATTCTATCCCATTTCCATGCGTCTGACAGGCTTCTGTTACCCGCATTCCTGCTCCTATGCTGCCAGTACATAGTCCTGTTATTTGATAACTAACATAATCAAACTCCCCTTGATAAATGCTAAAATCCATACTCAATTTGAGCCAGGCAAATGGAATCAATTCGATGATCTTCGGATCAGATTCGATAAAAGGCTGGGTTATATAAGTAGTACCAATATCACCTTGATTACTATCATAATAATCTAATCCTGTTCCAATCTTTAAATTAAAAACATCCCTATCCCCTCCTTCAATAAAGGTCCTTCCACTTTGATCAGTGGTAAATATTCCAATTCTATGAGTAGTGGAACCAGCAAGAATTCCATGGCTCTCCCTGTGAAAAGCATAAACCTCCGCATTCGGAATTGGCTTACCCGTACCCCGCTCCTGAACCGTAACCCAAAAATTTCTACGGTCATAGGCTTTTTGCTTACCGCAACCCCAGCTACCAATCATGATGGTAGATAGGAGTATTAAAAGAATTGATTTTTTCATCAGAAAACGCCTTCCTATCGTTTAGAAAAGTAATGTTAAAAAAAAACAATAAACTCCAACTGCTGACGTGAAATCTAAAATCATACAACCGGCCCAAAATCGGTCTAAACCTTCCTGGTATCTAACTAAAGTGCCCATTTCTTTGCGACACCATTCAGCGCCAATTGAAACTGCGCCATTGATAAACCAGGTGTCAGTTGAAATGACTACCGTTGTGAAAGCATTGTCAATCCTACGCTCAAACCAAAAAGCACCCTTACCAAATCGTTTGAGTTTTCGGCAGAATGAAGCTAAATGCGTTAATTATATCTACCCCCTCATAAATTTTGCTTCTTTTGCTGCCCGCAATACCTTATTATTGTAATCGTGCCGTTACAGCTAACGGAAAGGAGTGAAAAGATGGAAAATCGCGTTAAGCACAAACTGGAATACCTGTTCAACTGCTCACCCAAGCTGTTGTACCGCTACATATCAAATCCTTCAGATTTAGAAGCTTGGTTTGCCGATCAGGTGAATATTCAAAACGACACCTTCGATTTTATTTGGGAAGGCAGCTCTCGCCAGGCCCTATTGCTTGAAAATCGCCTCAACAGCCATACCCGCTTCCGCTGGAATGATGGAGATGAAGAAGAATATTTCGAATTTCGCGTGCGCCAGGACGAACTCACCGGCGAACTCTCCCTCACCATCACCGATTTTTGTGATGCCTCTGAGCAAGAAGAAAATCAAATGCTCTGGGATTCGAGCGTGAACCAACTCCGAACCCGTCTCGGCGCTTAAAACCTCCCCAGCGTGAAAATATTCTCGCGACTTTTGTTGCGCGCTTTCCTCGGTCCCTTCGCGCTCACCTTCCTCATCGTGCTTTTTGTGCTGGTGATGCAATTTTTGTGGGTCTACATCGACGACCTGGTAGGCAAAGGCCTCGAATGGTACATCATTGCCGAAGTGCTCTTTTACGCCTCCGCCAGCTTTGTGCCGCTGGCCTTGCCACTGGCCATTTTATTGGCTTCTATCATGACTTTCGGCAATTTGGGCGAGTTTTACGAGCTCACCGCCATCAAAAGCGCCGGCATCAGTCTTTGGCGCTTCACCCTGCCACTCACCCTTTTTATTGCACTGGTATCAGTAGGCGCCTTCTATTTCAGCAACACCCTCTTACCTGTTTCCCGCCTCAAATTCGGTTCCTTACTGTACGACATCCAGCAAAAAAAACCAGCTTTATCAATTAAAGAAGGGCTTTTTTACACCGACATCGAAAACTACGCCATCCGCATCGCCAATAAGAGTGACGACAACCAACAACTCGAAGATGTACTGATATACGACCATACCGCCGGCAGAGGCAATACCATGGTCATTGTTGCCAAAACCGGCCAAATGAAACAATCGGCCGATGAGCGCTACCTTACTCTCAAACTTTTCGACGGCTATTCCTACGAAGAAATGCCCGCTAAAGACGGGAATTATTACCGCCGGCCGCACATGCGCACCTCTTTCCAAGAGCAAGAAATCCATTTCGATTTGAGTGCCTTTACACTTAAGCGCTCGGATGAGGAGCTGTTCAAAGACTATTACTCGATGCTCAATGTGCAGCAACTAGGCACTGCCATCGATTCGCTCGAAACCGATTTTACCAAACGCAATGCGGAGCTAGTCGACATTGTCCGCAATTTCTACCAGTTTAAAAACGATAGTGCTTTTGTGAGTATGGAAGCCAGTGCCTTGAGCAGCTTCGCAAGTAAACCCTTGCTTGAACAAGTACCCGATAACGACCGCCAGGAAGTACTGCGTGACGCCATCAACAATGTACAGGGAATCAAAGGCTATACCTCCATGCGCGCCCGTGAACTCGAGGGCCGTCGCACCATGCTCAATCGCCACTACCTTGAGGTACACCGCAAATTTGCACTTGCTTTCGCTTGCTTCGTACTGTTTTTAATTGGCGCACCACTTGGGGCCATCATTCGCCGTGGGGGCCTTGGCCTGCCCATGCTCTTTTGCATTGTGCTGTTTCTCATTTACCACGTCATCAGCATGACGAGCGAAAAACTGGCCCGCGACAGTCTGGTGAACGTGCACATCGCCATGTGGATTTCGAGCTTGGTGTTGTTGCCCATTGGACTTTTCCTTACGGTTAAAGCCAACAACGATTCCCGGCTTTTTGATGCCGGTTCCTACCTGCGCTGGTTCAAACGCTTGCTTCCTGGCACCAAAGTAAAAACCAACTGATGCGGGTTTTGCTGCTCTACAACAAGGCCCCTTTTCCCTTAAAAGATGGAGGCGCCATTGCGGTGAACAGTATGGCCAGCGGCCTGGCAGCAGCTGGTGTTAGTGTGCGGCTTTTTGCCCTCAACCCCAGTCGCAACTACATTGCCCCGGAGGCCATTCCTGCAGAAATGCAGCAGCGTTTGCAACTCAGTTTGCACCCCCTCAACACCGATTTAGCTCCGCACAAAGCGCTTTTTAATTTGCTGGAAGGCAGTCCTTTCCACATCAGCCGCTTTTTCCAGCCTCACATTGCTGCTGATTTGCAACAGCTACTTCAAACCGAAAAATTCGACCTCATTCAACTCGAAGCCCCCTTTGTGGGTCTGTATTTACCGCTCCTTCGCAAATTCAGCAAGGCCCCAGTGGTACTGCGCGCCCACAATGTAGAATACCTCATTTGGCAACGCCTGGCCGCAGGTTGCCGCAATCCCCTCAAAGCCTGGTACCTGCGGCTCCAAGCCCGGCGCCTGCAAATCTTCGAAACCAAACTTTGGCAAGAAGTGAATGGCATTGCCGCCATCTCTGAAATCGACGCACAATACATCCGCCAGTTTACCTCAAAACCTGTCATCAACCTGCCAACAGGACTCGAACTCAGTCAATATCCTGCCCTGCAGCGCGCAGCCATGCGTACCGATCGGTTGGGGTTTTTAGGAAGCATGGACTGGCAACCCAATCAAGAAGCTGTTCGTTGGTTTGTACAAGCCATTTGGCCACAGCTACAAGCCGAATTCCCCAGCACCAGCGTCACTTTTGCTGGCAAAAACTTCCCAGCAAACCTTCGCCAATTAGCCAGCAACCAACTCGTAATGCAAGGCGAAGTGGCCGATGCCACAGCCTTCATGCAGCAACACCCCATTTTTATCGTCCCCATGCGCTCTGGCAGCGGCATCCGCATCAAATTGCTCGAAGCCATGGCCCTCGGCTTGCCCATCATCAGCACCAGCTTAGGGGCCGAGGGCTTGCCAGTAGAAGATGGGAAACACCTGCTTTTGGCCGATGACGCGGCTAGTTTCACAAAAGCCTTGCAGCACTTGCAAAAAGATGAAGATTTTGCCTTTAATTTGGGTCAAAATGGCCGACAGTTGATCGAAAGTCAGTTCAATCGCGCCCAATTAACGCATCAATTAACCGCTTTTTACACAGCACTTCGCACATGATGTTGGTGTCGGGATTTTTATTCGCAACGGCTTCCGCCCTCGTTTTTCACACTTATGTGCTCTTTCCGGCGCATATGAAACGCTTGGGGCGCCAAAAAAGGCAGTGGGACGAGCTGGAGGAATTCCCATCCCTAGCCATACTGCTGGCAGCTTACAACGAGGAGGCCATGATCGAAGCCAAAATCACCTCCATCTTCAAAACCAATTACCCCAAGCATAAAATCGAAGTGTGGATTGGATCCGATGCCAGCACCGATGGCACCGACGATATCGTCCAAAAGCTCCTTGCTACTTATCCGCAGCTGCACTTCGAGCGCTTCGATGCGCGTTCAGGAAAACCTCAAATCATCAACGCCTTGGCTACCCGCACCCAAGCCGAAATACTCATTGTAACCGATGCCGATGCCTTGTTTGATGAAAAAACCTTACCAGAACTGATCCACCCATTCGTCGACCCACAGGTAGGCGGCGTGCAAGCCAATGCCCGCATCCGCACCATCGAAGGCAGCGAGGTGGCCCGCCAGGAAGCCAGCTACACCCTGCGAGAAATGGAAATCAAAGCTGGCGAGGGCCAATGGGGCGTAGTTATCGGAGGTTTTGGTGCCGCCTATGCCTTGCGTCGGGCACTTTTCCGACCAGTACCGCCCGGCTTCATCGTCGACGACTTTTACACCTTCGCCGATATCTCGCGCCAAGGCTTTCAAACTGTTTTTCAGTCGGGCGCCATGACTACCCTCAGCGTTTCGGCCGACGGAAAGGTACAATTCCGCCGCAAACGTCGCATCGGTAAAGGCAATTTTCAAAACTTGCGCCACTTCAGCGATTTGCTTAACCCGCTAACCAAACTGGGCTACATTTTTTGGAGTCACAAAGCCCTGCGCTGGCTCACCCCCTTTCTCATTGCCTTGGCCTATACCGCGGCGGCCTGGGGAAGCAATGAAAGTTATTTATTGGCATGGGCCTTTTACACCATGACCGCCTGCTTTTTGCTGGCCCTGATCGACATCCCCTTACGCTACCTCGGCATCAGCATCAAACCGCTGCGCTTTTTAAGCCACTTTTTACGCATGAATTGGGCCTTGGTGCTGGGCTTTATCGATAGTTTGGGCAGCGATAAAAAGGTAAGTTGGGACAATCAGAAGTCATAAAAAAACCAGTAGTTCAGGCTACTGGTTTTTTTATTGGAAGAGATTGGGATTAGAAGCCCAGCGATAAACCTACGTTGCCGCCGGTGTATCCACCCACACCAAAATATTCGGCATGAATCGCAAAAATGAAGAATTTAAAGCGAAGACCAGCACCATAGCGGAATGAATTAATAGCTGTTGGCTCGATGTTAATGGGATCAGTAAATACGGTGTACTGCTCCCGTAAAGCCCCAGGCTGCGGGTCACTGATACCATTTACAGCCATACCCGAAAGGATGGCATATTCACCAGCTGTACGCAATGAGAATTTGGCGTTCTGAAAACCTAAGCTAACATAGGGAGTTACAAACAATAACTTTTTAGAAGCAATGATACCAAAGCCCATGGAGCTGGCATCCATGGCAATGGCTTGATTGGCATAATTACCGGCAGCGTTGGTATAATCAAAACCTACCACAGGAGGCTCAGAACCAGGAACTGGAGGGGTATAAGGGTCATAGGTTTTTGACTCTGGCCCCTTCAAGTTCACACCCAAATCAAAGCTCAACTTCGAATAATTGAAATAGCCACTTAAGCTAAAAGGCAATTTGTCGGCTACGGGAATCCACTGCAGGATATCGTGTTTTACGCCTACACCCCATAACCCAAAAGACCCATTCACCGGGCCAAAAGTGCTCAGGTCAATGGTGGGCACAAAACGAACGCTTAATTCAGTTCCCTTGATCAACCCGATATTAAATTGAGCAAAAGGTACTGCATTCAAAGCAAGGCCAAGTCCCTGAGTAATGTCAGCAATGGTGTCTATCACCAAACGCTGACCCGGGTTACTAGGGTCATTTACACTCAATTCATAACTTGGGCCTTTACCTGACCCAAATACCGTAGGGGCCGTATTGCTTAATGGCCGTAAATTTTGCATCCCCAAGGCTTGTGGATTGAATGCCTGTTTGTCGGTTGGAATCATGATAGCGGAAACACCCGTTTGAACATTGAATCGAAGTAATTTCAAAGGCTTGGCCGTGTTATACCAGTTTTGACCTAGACCAATGCTAAAAGACTCGCCAAAAGGTTGGAAGTAGGCGTTTAAAAGCTTGTCTGCATCACTAATGCCAGAGCCTAAAACATCGATTACCGCTGCCTGACCTTTTGCCTCTTGGAAATGACCAGCACCCGCCAAAAGGAGCAGTGCCAGTGAAAACGTACGTAATTTTCTCATAGTCGGAGTTGGTTTTATTTATCAAAAATATAATAAAGAATGGAGTCGCAAAATTAAGTTTGAAATATACCGCAAACGCGGTAGAGCGCCTACCCTATAAACGCCTTCACTTCTCTCAATACATCCTGTACTTCAATGCGATTGATGCAGGGATTGTCGGGATACACACAGTGAATTTGATCACAGGGATTACAAGCCAAACGCACGTGCAAATACTTATTGCCAGGGCCGTAGGGAGCAAAAATATCAGGTTGACCAGGCCCGAACAAAGCCAGCACTGGCACATCCATGGCGGCAGCAATGTGCATAGGACCGCTTTCATTACCCACCATAAACTTAGCCTTGCTTACCAAAGCTGCATAATCGAGTAAACTTCCTTGTCCTGCAAAGCTGTAAGTGTCAAAAGGTAATTTTGACTGTATTTTCCGGATGTCGGCTTCATCCTCCTGCCCTCCTGCAAAAACTATTTGCAACTCGTGACGCTGGTACAAAAAAACCGCCAGTTCCGCCCATTTTTGCAGCGACCACCGGCGTAACAACTTACGCGCCCCCGTGTGAAACACCACAAAATCTTCAATCAGCAAGCGCTGTAAAAACAGCTCTGCCTGTTGCTGGTTGCGGCGCGAAGGATACAAACGCGGCTTTAATCCTACCACGGGCTGCCTCAATAAAGGCTTGATGATACGTAAATTGAGCTCCACTTCATGCCCTTGCTCCCGTTTAAACAACCTGTTTATAAAGCGATGCGTACCTCGGTCTACCCGATGCGCCCCATGGCCCAGTGCAAACCGTATGCTTTTCCAGTTGCCTCGCAAATCGGCTATGTAATTGTATTTCCCCTTCAACTGCTCCCAACTGGTTGCAATTACATCCACCATCGGATGCCCTTCGATAAGCTTTGCCATTTGCGGCTTACACAAAACGGTAATTTCCGCCGCCGGATAATTGCTTTTAAATGCCTCGAAAACAGGCAAAGTAGTAACCATATCCCCCAATTCATCGAGCCGGATAATCAAAATCCGCTTTGGCTCGCGCTTAAGTGGACGCTTAAACAGGTTGATCCAATAACCCGCCAACCACGAAAAGAAAAATAAAATGCGTTCGGCTTCCAGCATGCCGCAAATTTGAGAATAAATCGTTGCTTTTCATTCTATATTTACCAAGTCCGTAACATGCGACTCAAGTTTTTACATAACATCGGCTTTGTCCTACTGGTCAACCTCACCGTGAAACCTTTTTGGATTTTTGCGATTGACCGTCAAGTTCAAAATTTGGCAGGGCCAGAAGTTTATGGCAGCTATTACGCCCTGCTCAACTTTTCGTTGCTGCTCAGCGCTTTGCTAGATGTGGGTATTTCAAATTACAATGCGCGCCGCGTAGCCATTCAGCGCGAAGCTGGCATGAGCGACCTTCCCCAGCTGTTGGGGATGAAAAGCTTGTTATTTGGCTTATATCTCCTATTCAACCTAGGCGCCGCAAGTTTCCTCAACTACCCACCGATAGCTTTGTGGTGGTTACTCCTCATCAGCATCAATCAGGGACTCCATTTTTTAAACACCTACCTGCGGTCTAACCTGGCTGGTTTACAGCTTTTCAAGCTCGATGGCCTGGTTGGGGTACTCGATAAATTACTCATGAGCTTGGGTGCACTCCCGCTCATTCTCGGCCATAGTTATGGCAGCGGGCATTTAATCACAGATTTTATTCTCGTTCAAATGGCAGCCTATCTGCTCAGCAGTAGCTTTTTATTGCTCTTGCTCGGGCGTAAAACCCCCATTGGCCTTCGCATAGAACCGAAAGCACAATGGCACCTTCTCAAACAAACCTTGCCTTTTGCCACTTTGGGCATACTCATGGGCCTCTACACCAAAATTGACGCTGTAATGCTCGAAGCACTTTTGCCCAATGGTGCTTATGCAGCCGGCATCTATGCTGCAGCCTATCGACTACTGGATGCCATGGCCATGGTTCCCATACTCATGAGCGGCGTACTCCTACCTCAATTTTCTAGTCTTTTAGCCAAAAGAGAATTGACTCCCTCTTTCGCACGCACTGCTGCACTACTTCTGGGCGGCATCGGTTTCCTTTCGGCACTTGTGCTGCTTTTGCATGGCGACTTCTTGCTTGCGGCACTCTACACACACAACAGTCCTACTCAAACCCGGGTATTCCAATGGTTAATGCTAAGCTTTATTCCTTTGAGTCTGAACTACGTTTTTGGCACCCTCCTCACCGCAGCGGGCAGCATGAAACTCATGAATCTGTTGGCATTAGGCGGCCTAGGCATCAACCTCCTACTCAATGCTTGGCTGATTCCACAAGCTGGGGCCATTGGCGCAGCCATTGCAACCCTCAGCACCCAAATTTTCATTTTGGTGGGCCAATACCTCAGTTGCCATCAACGTTTTCAATGGCGCACCGATCTGCGCTTCGTTTTTCGCATTGCCGCCTTTTTATTGCTTAGTCTCGGCATGGCCTATTACCTGCCCTTCCCAAAAAGCCTCTGGAGTTTGGCGCTTTGCGGCTTGCTTGGCGTGGCCATGTTACTGTTATTTTTCGGCCAGCCCATTTACCAGCGGTTAAAAGCACAATTTGAGAGGCATTTTTAAGCTTATTACCTTATTTTTGGACAAATTTCACACCATGAGTGAGCCTACTAGCGCAAAAAATTACAGTTTCGATTCTCTATCTGTCGTTGAATTCCTTTATAAATGGCGCAAGCCTCTGCTGCTCATCACCTCGCTGGCAGCAGTAGTTTCCATGATTTTCACTGGTCCTACCTTTATAAAACCGCGTTTTAAATCCACTGTGGTTTTTTATCCCGCAACTACCAACTCCATTTCCAAGGCCCTGCTAAATGAAAACGCCTACGACCGCAGTGACCCTTTGGCTTTTGGGGAAGAAGCGGAAGCAGAACAGCTGATTCAAATTTTGTACTCCGACGATATTCAGTCGTACATCATCGAAAAATACGATTTGATGAACCATTACGATATCAAACCGAATGCAAGATTCAGGAATACGCAGCTATCCAAAAAATTCAGCGACAACATTCGATTTCGGCGCACTGAATATTCTTCGGTAGAAATTGAAGTCCTCGACACAGACCCTGTGGTGGCTGCAGGTATCGCCAACGACATAGCTGCATTACTCGATGAAACCAAAAACAAAATTCAACGTGAACAGGCCAATAAGGCCCTCAAAATTGTTGAAACCCAATACCAATCCAAACGTGAGTTTGTAAACAAACTCAACGACTCTCTGAACTTCTTTAGGGCTTTGGGTATATTCGATTACGAAGTACAAATCGACCACATCACCGATGTTTACGTGAAGGCCACCTCTGGAGCAGCAGAATCGCGCGCAAAGCTCAAAGTACTACGCGATAAAAAAGTGGCAGAAACCGATACCGGCATTGTAAACAACGAAGCCCGCTTGGCCGGTTACGAAGCCAGTAGTGCCAGACTGCAGCAGCAACTCGACTTATTAGGAAAATATGGCGGTGCTTACACCAGTGTTAAAGAGCAACTCGAGAAAGAAAATGAGGAGCTCGTAAAACTCCGCCAGCGTTTCGATCGGGCCAAGGTGGATGTAGACGAAGTGCTCCCAGTGAAATTTGTGGTAAACTCTGCCAAAGTAGCCGAGAAAAAAACCTATCCATTGCGCTCTATCATTGTGCTGCTCAGCACTTTTGGCGCCTTGCTGATGAGTTTACTCGTACTAATTGCTGTTGAAAACTACAAATTCCTGCTTGCCCGTCAACAATAAGCATGTCACAGGCCATAGGTTCTTTACGAAAAACCTGGTTCTATGTAATCAGTATCCTATTTGTTCTTGCCAACGCCATGATGCTTTGGCAAGAACAATATTGGTTTTTGCTCGTGCCCGCTGCCTTGTGGTTCGTCTTCTTCATTACCTTTTCCATCGATAAGTCGCTGCTGTTTATCACCTTCATTACGCCCTTAAGCATCTTGATAGACGTAGAGCAGCTGGGCATCAGCTTCACCCTGCCTACTGAGCCTTTGCTACTTGGCATGATGCTGCTCTTCTACCTGAAATTGCTCATTGAAGGCCGCTACGACACCCGTGCCTTGTATCACCCCATTAGTCTTGCTATTGTATTTTATTTGCTTTGGATGATTTTCACCACCATCTCTAGCAGTATGCCGCTCACGTCTTTCAAATTTTTCCTTTCCAACCTCTGGTTCATCACCTGCTTTTACTTTATTGCCCTGCAACTCTTTCGTAAACGTGAAAACTTACAACGTTGGCTGTGGCTTTACCTCTTGCCGCTCACCTTTGTGATACTTTGGAGCATTTATAACCACAGCACCTATGGCTTCACCAAACAGGCTTCTTATTGGGCAAGTGAGCCATTTGTAATGAATCACGGCATATATGGCGCCATGATCGCCTTTTTTTTCCCCATGATTGTGGTCTATATTTTCAAACTAAAGGTATTTACCAAAAGACCGCTCATGAGTTTTTTAATGCTTGTATTGCTTGTGATTTTTACCGTGGGCATTATCCTGAGTTATACGCGTGCGGCCTGGCTGGGGGTAGCAGCGGCTTTGGGGTTTTACATTTGGTTACAGCTCAGACTGCGTTTTTGGACCCTACTCACTACCTTAGGTAGCCTGGCGGTGATTTTCTTCAGCTTCCAAACGCAAATCACCATGGCACTGATGGAAAATAAAACCGACTCAGCCGATGACCTTGGTCAACATGTACAATCCATTTCCAATGTGCGCACCGATGCTTCCAACCTCGAACGCCTCAATCGCTGGGCCAGCGGCTGGCGCATGCTGCAAGAAAGGCCTTGGCTGGGCTGGGGACCAGGCACCTATATGTTTCAATACGCTCCCTTCCAAAAACCAGATGAAAAAACAATCATCAGTACCAATGCTGCTGATGTAGGTGGTATTCACAGCGAATACCTCAATCCCCTGGTCGAAATGGGCATCCCCGGCTTTGTGTTGTTCATGCTTATCATTGGCTTTTCGCTTCAACGCGCCATGTCACTCTACTATCGCCTGCAAGATCCCTACATCAAAAACACCTTACTTATTGCCATGTTGGGCTTGGCCACCTATCTTACCCATGGGGTACTCAACGACTACCTCGACATCGATAAAACAGCTTTGCTATACTGGAGTTTTTTGGCCATGATTACAGCCATAGACGTGTATCATAACGATCAAGCACCCTATCCGAATCGCCCTAACCCAGGTAGCGGAGACTTAGCACCGTAAGATCGTCGGCAAAGTTGCGGTCACCTTTAAACTTAATCAAGGCCTCCAACAACCGCTTATTGGCAGTCTGCAGCGATTCCTCCTTGTTCGGCGCTAAGGCCCCTCCTAGCTGTTGCATATCAAATGCCCGCCCGCGGTAGTCACTCACTTCTGATACTCCATCGGTATGCGTGAGCAATACATCGCCTGGCAGGAGGTGCAACTTCCCCACTTGCAAAAACGGAAGTTCCTCAAACATACCCAGAATGGTGGTTCCTTCCTTCAACTCGGTTAATTCTCCAGCACGCAGTAAAAAAGGCGGCACATGGCCAGCATTAATGTATTTCAGCAATCCTGTTCGCGGATCTAACTTACCAATAAACAGGGTGATAAATTTATCTCCCTTAGTTATGTTAAGCACAGCCTTGTTTAAGGCTGCAACCAATTTTCTAAGGTTAGGATGAAAATGTATTAAAGCGCGTAAGTTGGCTTGAAAATTCGACATCAGCAGCGCAGCAGGAATGCCCTTTCCTGAAACGTCTGCTACGCAAAAAACCAGTTCCCCACTTTCAAATTTCACCACATCATAATAATCCCCTCCTACGTCACGATGTGGTAAATACACTGCCGACATCTCAATTTGAGCGTCATGAGGTAGTTTATCAGGAATTAATAAACCCTGCATTTGTGCAGCTAGCGACAATTCCTGCTGTATTTTCTGCTGTTGTATTTGCTGCTGAAAAAGCTTGCGGTTTTCATTCGCCACTGCTAAGATGTTAGAAACAGCTTGGATGTACTGGAAAAGATCTTTTTGACGCTCTTGCGGCCAATCAAACCCACCAATGAGCACATAGGCCAAGGGCTGTTGCTTGTATACAACAGGAATCAGTACCTCAAATCCCGGATAATGTTGCTGCGCTGATGCATCTAGCCATTTGATTTGCTGAATGCCTGCAAAAACATCGGGGTTAACAGCAAAACGCTCTGCTCCCAGGCCCTTACTGCCATATTTACGCCAATCACCTTCTTCTATATAAAGCAAAAACCTCCCAATTCGGAGCTCTGTGGTTAGTAAATAACCGTAAATCTCAAAGAGTGCCGCATTAGAGAAGTTATAATTGATGGCTTGCGTGAGCTGGAGTACCGCATCTAACTGCACATTTTTAAGTGCCAGCTGCTGCTGCAGTTCTGCAAGTCTTTTGCTCTGAAGCTCCATGTCGAGCAGGCTGGTTTCCATGAGATGGCTATAAATACAAAGCTACATCATTTTGACCTTACTATCAAAAGCGTCGCTGAGTCCGTTACCCAAGAGATTAAAAGCCAATACCAATAGCAAAATCACGCCCCCAGGCACCAAGGCTAAATAAGCCGCATCCATAATGATGTAGGGATAATGTTCTTTGATCATCATGCCTAAACTCGCAGCAGGCGGCTGCAAACCCAGGCCTAAAAAACTTAAACCTGATTCTACCAAGATAGCCGTGGCAAAATTACTCGCCGCCATGATAACAATAGGACCTACTACATTGGGCATGAGATGCCTGAATATAATGCGCACATCACTGAAACCCATGGCACGTGCGGCCGTTACAAATTCCTGCTCGCGTAGCGACAATACCCTACCTCGTACAATTCGTGCTACGTCTACCCACATGGTGAGTCCTACTGCTAAAAAAACCTGCCACATGCCCTTACCCAAAGCCAGAGAAAAAGCAATTACCAATAAGAGCGAGGGAATCGACCAAATCACATTGATGAGCCAGCCAATGAGCTGGTCTACCCAACCACGGTAATAGCCCGCAATGGCTCCTAAACTAGCTCCCACTGCTATACTAATTAATACAGCTATGAAGCCTACCGATAAAGAAACCCGCAAGCCAAGCAAAAGTCTACTCAATAAATCGCGCCCCATTACATCGGTACCCAGCCAATAACGCCGTGTTTCAACCCGGTAGCTTCCCTCCTGCTTATGAATAGGTACTGCTTCCCAAGCGGTCTCTGCATCGGTTGTTCGCCTGTACATTTGAAAATACAGCGAATCCGAATCTCTGCGAAGCCGTTGCACGGGAAAAAAAGCGGGGGGATGCGCTTCCCCTGTATACAGTTTTTGCCAAAAAGAGGTGCTATGCGGTTTTTGGGGTTCAAAAACCACCACTTCCACCTTGCTGCCAGGAGATAGCGCTATCAAACGTAATTCTTGTTGATTGGCATTGCTGCTGCCATCAGGTGCCAACACATAAGCAAACAGCGCTAATAAACTCGCCAGCAATAGAAAAAAGCCTCCCAACACAGCCGGCTTATTATGCCGAAAACGCTTCCAAAAAACTCGACTTACACTGTTCTCACTCATTTATAAATGGATTGCATCCTGATAATGAAAAATCTAACCATCGCTACCCCCATCAGAAGAAGCCCAACTCCTTTCACGAAACTTATGCTGCAAGTTAGTACTTCCACAAAAATCCACGGCCATATTCAAAAAATAGTGCTCGTCGTTCTGGTCACCCCCTTAATCAGCCGTGTCTGCTGGCAGCTTTTTTAAAAACCACATGCTCAACCAGCCGAATAAGGAAGGCAGAATAACGTTCAACAACCACAACAAATAGGTGGGCAGTAAAATTTGCCAGCTATAGGTGGCAAAGTCGCTTAGCAACCACAAAGCCACACCTCCACGCACACCCAAATCCGTAATGAGCACGGTAGGAACCAAAGCCAAAATACCATACAAACCCATGCTCCAACCTAATCCCTCCAAAAAGCCAAGTTGTAACCCAAACACATGCCATAAAATATTGAGTTGCGTATTAAATATTAGAAACCGCAAAACAGCTAAAGCCAAAACACTCCCCATTACCGATCTGCTGTAATTCCCTAAACCTTCAAAACTTGCCTTCCAGCCCTTTAAAATTTTCACCTTACTAAAAATGAGAGGAAGGTGCTTGGCCCGCGTATACAACAGTAGCAAAAGAAACACCCCTAACCACGCGCATATCTTGAAAAGTAATGAGGCATTTCCCGCAGGCAACAATCCCTTTTTCACCATCAAAAACGGAAAAATTGGTAAGGTCACTAATATAACCGCCCAAAAATTTATCAATCCCGAGGCAATGGCTGCCCAACTGCCTCTTATGCGTTTATGCACAGGCAAATACATTACCCTACCTGCAAAATCTCCAAGCCCGTTTAAACTCACTAGTCCCGCCATCATCCCTGTACTAATGGTACGCATGCCCCACCACCATGACACGCGCTCTTTTAAAAGTAATTGCCACTTCAGCCATTCAATTATAAGATTTAAAGGAAAAAGCACAATTACGAGCAACAGCAACATGCTGTTCGACCTCGTGATAAAGGGAGCCATGCCCCCTACCGGCCAGGGTTTACCTTCCGCCTGTAGCACGCGGTACAAATACCAGCAGAAAAGAAGTCCAATCACCCACTTCAAAAGCCGGAATAAATGTGCACCGTACGTATCTTTACCCTTCACGCCTCAAAGATTAAAAATAGATTGTTGAAATCCAGTTTAAAAACGTCCGAAAAAATCATTCTCGGCATCGACCCAGGCACCAACATCATGGGCTATGGTATTATCCGTACCGAAGGCAACTTTTTGGAGCTGATGGACGTGGGCGTATTGTCTATGACCAAAACATCTGATCATGCCCTCAAATTAAGCTATATCTACACAGAACTATTGCGTTTGATCGACAAACACCATCCCGATGAACTAGCCATTGAGGCGCCTTTTTTTGGCAAAAACGTACAAAGCATGCTCAAACTCGGTAGGGCACAAGGCGTGGCAATCGCTGCTGCCATATCTCGGCAAATTCCCATTACAGAATACGCTCCCAAGAAAATCAAACAATCAATTACGGGTAATGGCAATGCTTCGAAGGAACAGGTGGCGGCAATGCTTGATACCTTGCTGAAAGCAAAGGTATCAACCGAAAAACTCGACGCTACCGATGCCCTTGCAGCCGCTGTTTGCCACCATTTCCAAACAAGCAGCAAAAACACACCCAATGCTAAAGGCGGGTGGAAAGCTTTTCTAAAAGAAAATCCTGAGAAACTTATAGGAAAGCTCTGATCGTAGCCGCAGTATCTGCCAAATCCTGGCTTGAAGGATTTAATTTCCGCTTCGAAAAATTCATATCCCCTACTTCGTTCATTGGAATAAGATGAATATGTGTATGCGGCACTTCTAAGCCTATTACCGATACACCTAAACGCTTGCAAGGCACGGCTTTTTTAATGGCTGGTGCAATCCGCTTAGCAAAAAGCATCAAACCCGTCAATGCCTCATCTTCCAAATCAAAAATGTAATCTACTTCCACTTTTGGAATCACTAATACATGGCCTTCCACCAAGGGTTGAATATCCAAAAAAGCCAAATAATGCTCATCCTCTGCCACTTTGTGACAAGGAATTTCTCCTTTGATAATCCTGGTAAATATGGTCGCCATCTTAAATGCTGATGTCTAAAATTTCAAATTTAATTTTACCAGAGGGGATGGTAATCTCCGCAGTTTCACCCACTTTTTTCCCTAATAATCCACTGCCAATTGGCGAACTCACGGATATTCGACCGCTTTTTAAGTCCGCTTCTTTTTCTGAAACGAGCATGTACGACATCACAGCACCATTGGCCACATTTTTAATTTTCACTGTGGTGAGGGCTTGTACTTTCGACAAATCCAATTGCGTTTCATCAATCACCCTGGCAGAAGCTAACAACTGCTCGAGCTTACCAATGTTCAGCTCGAGTAGGCCCTGTGCATCCTTAGCGGCATCATATTCGGCATTCTCCGACAAGTCACCTTTGTCGCGTGCCTCTTGAATAGCCTTGGCCATTTCAGAGCGTCCACGCCCCTTCAGGTCGTTTAGCTCTTCCTTGAGTTTTTCTAAACCCTCTTTGGTAAAATATGATACTTGACTCATATGCTTGCTTTAAATAAAAAAGGAAACGCCCCACCCGTAGGGGAGCGTTTCCTTACAAAAATACGAAAATTTTAGAGTGAATAACGTATTCCGAATAAATGTGTTCCTCCAAAAGGATTTGTTGAACGAAATGCATAATCTAAGCCAAAATTACTCTTGTTGAATGGGGCATCAATAGAGAATCCCGCATTAAAACCAGTGTAAACATTCTGACGCACAAACTCGCCTCCAATGAGATTGTTTTCATACTGATAACCAGTTCGGATAGCAAAAATGTTCTTCCAACTAAATTCTAATCCCACACCGTATTGGTCGTTCGTAAATGAATTTGAAGTAAAGTTACCTGCTGCAGTTAAACGGTAATCATCTACACCTAATGGATAAAAATCGTACGATGCCCCAATATTCATCAGCGATGGCAACTCAAATTGCTGCGAACGTTGACTCAAAGTTAAAGCTACCGTATTGCCCTGCATGGTACCACGCGCTGACAAACCATCACCACCAAATACCATAGGTGTTCCTACGTTACGCAGTGAGATACCAAATTTAACAGCATCCTTAGGACCCGTTACATATTGAATACCGGCATCAAAAGCTACCCCCTGCGCGCTCACGTCAGAAATGCTCTGAGAAATGACACGCACAGTGGCACCACCATGAATACGATCTGAAAACGACTTGGCATAAGAAATACCAATATTCGAAAAAGATGGCTTATATGTGCCTAAACCGCCGTCCGGATTTTCCGTGGTGGTAATCTGGATAGCACCCATATCAATCGACATCACAGTAAAAGCCAAAGAGCTTGACTCGTTTAGCTTTTGGGCAAGACCAAAGGCATTGATATAAATATCTGTGCCGCTTAACCAAGTAGTGCGCGAAAAATTCAACTCGGTCCCCTTGGTGAAAGCCAAACCAGCTACGTTCATGCGCTCAGCCTCTAAACCACGTACGGTAGAGGTATTTACACCTAACCATCCCGCACTTCGTGCCCAAGGTACCATCAACAATTCAGTACCACCAGCTTGACCTCTTCGATCAGGATTGCCTGCATAGGCACTGGTAACTACCGTTACCAGCGCCATCATTCCCAGGCCTAATTTTTTTATGAATTCTAATTTCATGCTTAATGTCATTTATGATTAGAAAGTATCAAGGTCAATTGGACGCATTACACCAAACCACTTCACCACTTTTTCACCAATGCCAGGAGCGTTTACGTGAATGATGTACGCGCCACTAGCAACAGGTATCCGCTCTTGGTTGAGCAAAT
>JAUXNJ010000038.1 GCA_030682795.1 Sphingobacteriaceae bacterium | reverse complement strand
TGGATGAACTAAACACCTCTCCCCGCTCCCTTTTTAGGCTTGGTCCAACTTTGGTCCAACGAATGCGCTTTTTCATATCTTAAAAACCTTAAAATACAAAGCCCCCAAGGGGCTTTTGGGCTCCTTGGGGGCTTAAATTGTTGTACTGGCGGTCTCGTAGGGATTCGAACCCCAAACCTCCTGATCCGTAGTCAGGTGCTCTATCCAGTTGAGCTACGAAACCTTGACTTGCGTCGATTGGACTGCAAAGATAATGGTTCAGCGAATATTTCAGAGCAGTAACGAAATATTTTTTCAAATAAAATCTAACAGTACACTTATTGCAGCGGCTACAAATAGAAAAGGCACCAGAAGCATCTAAAAGGCTTTTTTTCAAATACAGGTCAAAAAACACCTTGATTTTAAGCTGGTATGTGGATAACCTCCCAAATAATGCCCCTATTCCCAATATATTTCCACAATTAATCAGTAAAAGGCTTTTGTATACGATTCAAATGCGTATTTTCAACCGACTAATAATTAAAATATGGAACAGTTTAAAGTATTGCACGACATGCTTATGTCAATGGAAAAAGATTTCCAAAAATTCTACGACGCAGGTAACAACGCAGCTGGTACACGCGTACGCAAAGGCCTTCAGGATCTTAAGACCCAGTGTCAAGAAATCCGTCTCGACGTTCAGAACCGTAAGAACGATTCGAAATAATGCATAAGCCCCGTCTTGAAAATCCAAGATGGGGCTTATTTTTACCAAATGTGTGGTCGTTATACGCTCGTTTCGAAACTGGAGGTCATTGAGGAGCGCTTTCAAGCCAAAGCGGACTTTGCGCCCTATACCAACCCCAATATCAGTGCTGCTGATTTTGCGCCAGTCATTATAAGCAACAGCCCTCACGAAATTACCCTGATGTCTTTTGGCATGCAGCCCCCTTGGGCCAAAAAAAGCATGCTCCTTTTAAATGCCCGTTCTGAAGGAGACCATAACCCCGAAAACAGCACACAATACCATGGTGCTATGGGAATCATTCAAAAACCAGCTTTTCGGAAGCCCATCCGCCAACAACGGTGCTTGGTACTTGCTGATGCCTTTATTGAAGGTCCTGAGCAAGAGCGCTTACAAAAACCCTACCTCGTTTATCCCAATGCATCTGAATCACCCTTTGCTTTTGCAGGCATTTGGGAAAGCTGGGCAGACCTCAAAAGTGGAGAAATACGCTTTGGATTTGCCATCATTACTGGGGCAGCCCTCGACATTGTAACTACTTTTAAGCATCACCGTTCTCCCATTGTACTCCCCAGAAGCGAAGAACGCAACTGGCTCGATCCTGCATTACCCCTTGCTGAAGTCACTAACTTGCTCAAAACTTCTGCCGAGCTAGACTGGAATGCTTACCCAATTAGCACAGCAATTAAAAATGCAGCTAACAAATCACTCAAACTCTTGCAACCAGCAGGTCCAGCCCTGTTTCCAAAAAGCAGTTATATCTTTTCGCAAAAACTTCAGCTCAGCGGTATGGGAGCCAGTCCATCCAGAAATCGGCGCGCTTCAGACAACGAACAACTGAGTCTTTTCTAAGCTACCCTCGCCTACTTAAGCCACCCTGGGAGGATAATCATCCTCCGGCAAAGGACCCAATAACTTAGGAATCCGAAACTTGGAAGGTGTGGCCCCGAAGTGCTCTCTAAACTTGGTACTGAAATAAGAAACACTTCTGAATCCTGTAAGCATGGCTACCTCTGTAACATTCCCCCTTTTTTCTGCCAACAATTCAAAGGCGACCTTCATACGGTAATCCCTGATATACTGTTTTGGGGAACAACCCGCCAGTCGCGACACACGACGATCGAGCTGACTGACGCTTAAAGACATCGCCTCAGCCATTCCGCTAACACTTACTTCCACATTCGAAACATGGCCGCGGATAAAGCGATTGAGGCGCTGCATAAAGAACTCATCCTCTGCTTCAATATTGATGTACTCCTGAGGAAGCAGTGTTTTGCGTTTGGCGAATAAAAACGCAGCATCCCGATTTCTGATTGCTGTTTTTATAACCGTATTCAAAACTTCAAGTCCAAATGGCTTTTCTAAACAAACATCCGACCCCGCTTCATAACATTCTTGTTGTAGCCCCCAATATTGACGGTGTAAAAGGGTTACAATTGGAAGATGTTTAAGCTTAACACTGTTTCTGATTTCTTTAATAAAGCCACTGGGAGGTAACTTTTCTGGCGAAACCGAAAATAAAACCAAATGCGCAGGGTGATGCAGCATGTATTGCAAGGCCACTGCGGTATGGTCGAATTCTTTTACAAAATACTCTTGACGCAAATGAGCAACTACGATTTTACGAAATGCCTCATTCGACTCTACGAAAATAATAGCGGTTGATTTCATAAGACTTTAGTTTATTTGAGTTAAATACCGGAATTGTGGAGGGCAAATTAGACATGCATTCGGCCGATGACAAATTTTCACCCTATACAATTTTCTATACAATTCACGATTTTTAAACTTTTTAGTAGGACATGAGTAGGACATTGGTAGGACAGCTGGTTGATCTATATAAGCGAGAAATTTATCCCGCAGAAATCAGCATAGAAAATGGTAAAATAATAAAAATAAATAGGCAAGAAAATACAAAAATATATTCAAGATACATTTTGCCCGGATTTGTAGATGCGCACATTCACATCGAAAGTTCGATGTTAATTCCTGTAAAATTTGCCGCTGAAGCAGTGCGATTCGGAACAATTTCCACTGTATCCGATCCGCACGAAATATCCAATGTTTTAGGCCGAAGAGGTATAGATTTTATGATGGACAATGGTAGGACATGCCCCTTCAAATTCAATTTTGGTGCTCCTTCTTGCGTACCTGCCACCCGCTTTGAAACAAGCGGAGCAGAGTTAAACCCCGAAGATGTTTTAGAGCTCTTGCAGCATCCCGAAATCAAGTACTTGAGCGAAATGATGAACTACCCTGGAGTTCTTTTTAAAGACCCTGAAGTCATGCAAAAGCTCGAGTACGCCAAAAAACTTGGCAAACCCATCGACGGACACGCTCCAGGCCTGATGAGTGAGCAGGCCGTAGCGTACATAGAGGCTGGGATTAGCACCGATCACGAATGCTTCACCTTGGAAGAAGCCGTTTTTAAGGCCAATCATGGCATGAAAATTCTAATCCGCGAGGGATCTGCTGCTCGCAATTTCGATGCTTTGCACCCAATTCTCAAATCTCATCCCGCAGCTGCAATGTTTTGTAGCGACGACAAACATCCTGATGAATTACTTTTGGGACACATTGACTTGGTGGTAAAAAGAGCCCTTGCACTAGGTTACGATTTGTTCGATGTACTAAGGGCTGCTTGCATTCATCCCGTTGAGCATTATAAACTCGATGTAGGTACCTTACGTATTGGGGATCCTGCTGATTTTATTGTAGTAGATGACCTTCAGAACTTTCAAGTGCAAGAAACTTGCATTGATGGGCAAACTGTGTATGCAGATGGCAAAGTGCATTTCACAAGCACCACCCCTGAGTCTATCAACCATTTCGTGGAGCCTCAAATTAGTTTAAAAGACTTAGAGGTTATGGCCACTGCATCACAAATTAAAGTCATTGAGGCCATTGACGGTCAGATAGTGACTGGCCAAAATACCTATCCAGCTAAAATAGCAGATGGATTGGCGGTTTGTGATGAAAGCCGAGACCTGCTCAAACTCGTGGTCCTAAACCGCTATCGGGCAGCTAAACCTGCTGTAGCATTTATCAGAGGATTTGGATTAAAAAATGCGGCTCTAGCCGGAACCGTGGCGCACGATTCACACAACATTGTGGCCGTTGGCTCGAGCGATGAACTGCTTTTAGAGGCCATCCAGCAGGTAATTAATACCCGAGGAGGATTGAGCGCAGTGCATGACCAAAAAGTTGCGGTACTGCCCTTAGAGATTGCTGGGCTCATGAGTAGCCGTTCTTGTGAGGAAGTAGCAAGCGACTACCTCCAGTTAGACCGAATGATTAAGGCCTCGGGTTGCCGCTTACAGGCCCCTTTTATGACCCTCTCCTTCATGGCTTTATTGGTAATTCCCGACCTAAAACTCAGCGATTTGGGACTTTTTGATGGCAAAAAATTTGAATTCACCCCTTTATTTAAAAATTGACATGCAAAAATTATTGCTTTTACACGGCGCATTGGGCTGTCAGCGAGATTTTGACGCATTGAGAGCACTTCTTTCTAAAACCTATGAGTGCTACACCTTTGACTTTATCGGTCATGGTACTCAAGCTCAGCAAAAAACAGCATTGAGTATTCCTGCCTTTGCAGACCAAACCAAGCACTTTATCGTGCAAAATAATTTGCAAAACGCCTTGGTATTTGGATACAGCATGGGCGGATACGTAGCCACTTATCTACATAAACATACCGGTTACTTTTCTAAAATATACACCCTGGGCACCAAATTTATTTGGCAACCAGAAAGCGCCCAACAAGAAGCCAGCATGCTTAATCCTAAAGCCATTGCTGAAAAAGCCCCTACCTACGCCGCACACTTAATTAACAAACACGGAGCTCCATTTTGGGAGGCACTTCTGCAAAAAACTGCTGAAATGATGTTAGGCCTGGGTCAAAACCCTGCACTTACCCTTTCAGACTTTAAAGACGTCGCTTGTCCTATCGCTATTGGTCTCGGTGATAGAGACAAAATGATTCCACTCACCGACGCAGTAGCCATTAAAAACCAACTACCTAACGCGTGTCTAGATATTTTACCCTACACCCAGCATCCCATCGATCGGGTAAAAACTGATCTTTTGGCAGCACGTCTCAAATATTTTTTCGATCTTTAGTGTAACCAAAACGCAATACCATGAAAAAAACCTGGATTTACCTATTAGGATTAACATTGAGCATCGGCATTTCTGCCTGTGGAGATGCAGGCACAGAAACCGAGTCAGAAAGTCCAGCTACCGAAGAAATGGAAGCTACTGACGATATGGAATCAGAGCCAGAGCAAGCCACCGATGAAGCAGAAGCTGCAAATGCGGCACCTTCAGCTGCACCTACACCATCGACAACTCAGGCCAAAGCTACCGAAACTGCGCCTAAGGCAGTTATGAACAAAAAAGAAGCTGCAAATAATAGCAGCGAAATGATTTCAGACGATGCACCAGTGGCCGTTGAACAGCCTAAAAAGGCTGTCACGAATGCCACTAACGATTAATGCCTATATAAAGGCCCCGTTCAACATCGTACGCATCACCTTCCTTTCTCCAAAGGCATAAGGTAAATAAGCCAAAGAGGGCATGGCTCGCGTAATTGCGAGGTTTGCCCTCTTTTTTATGGCAATACTTCCTACCTCACTCAAACTATCCATCGCTGCCGCGGCATTAATAGTAGCCGCATTGACTGCCTCTTCTGGAAGTAAACGCTGTTGAATGCAGGCCAAAGAGAGATTTAACTCGGGATTCATAGATGGCGATGAACCAGGATTAAAATCACTCGCAATGGCCACTCCCAAGCCTCGGTCAATCATTTCACGTGCGGGTGCATAAGGAATACGTAGGTAAAAGGAACAACCTGGCAAGACCGTTGGAATGGTATTACTTGCTTGCAAGGCTTCAAAATCAGCCTCTTCCATAACCTCCAAATGATCAACCGATAAGGCACCATGCGCAGCCGCCGCTGCCACGCCACCCAAAGCATTAAATTGATTAACATGCAGCTTTGCCCTCAAGCCGTGCTTCTCTCCTGCCTCCATAACGGCAAGCATATCGGCTACGCTGAAATAGTTGGTTTCGCAAAAAACATCAACAAAATCGGCCAAACCTTCGATGGCTACCTGCGGAATAAGTCGGTCGATGACTAGTTTCACATAACCAGCCTTGTTGTTTTTGTACTCCAAAGGAATGGCGTGCAAACCCAAGCATGTAGCTTTCACCAGCACTGGCGAATGCGCTTTGAGCTTTCTTACTACTCTCAGCATTTTAAGTTCATCGGCCAAAGTTAGTCCGTAGCCGCTTTTAATTTCGATGGCACCAATGCCCTGCTGCGCAGCTTGCTCTAAACGCCAGGCACTTTGCTCGAATAACTCCTGCTCGTCCATTTGCTGCAACCTGGCAGCTGAATTAAGAATACCCCCACCTCTAGCTGCAATTTGCTCATAGGTTAATCCTTGCAGTTTATCTAAAAACTCGCCTTCCCGGCTCGCGGCAAACACCAAATGGGTATGGGGATCACAAAAAGCTGGAAATACCCAGCCACCTTTCACATCCACCACTTCGGTGGATGCGGCCGTGGCAGGCAAGCTTTGCATAGGACCAAAACCAGCTATGTATGGCCCATCAATCAGGAGCCAAGCATGCTCAATTTGATTTAATTGACGCATTTGCACGCCCTTTTTAAAGCCTGAGCCTGCCTCGTCTACCCCTACTAAACAACCAATATTCGTTAATAATTTCGCCATAACAGCAAAAATGCCACCTTTTCAGATGGCATTTATGTTTTTATTGACCTTGTGCGAGTGAATAGCCTCGTTCGCCGTCAAAGTTGTACAAATGTTCAGTTTTAATGAAGTCGAAGCCATTGGCCGACAAGGTGGCTAACTGACGTAATACGTCCGCATGCGCGATTGGTGTTTTACCATCCACCGTTTCAAAGCGACAACGCCAGTGGTCGGTACAAAATATACCCGGCAAAGCATTGGGATATACTTTTACACCTCGGTTTGAAATGACCACCAAGCGTAATTTTTCATCGACCAATTTGTCGAGTTTATGCCCTAAGTCATTAGCCGTGCCCTCATTCCAGTCGAGGAAAATATCAACGCCCATCAGCTCCTTTTTCTCGGTGCTGTACATCAATTTCCAACTAGATGGATTGATGTGATTTACATTTTCTGCAAATTGAATGGGCTCCATGCGTTCTGGTAACTGTCCAAGACGGGCAATAACCGCATCCGCAAACGCTTGGGTGCCGACCAATTGACTACTCATGCCGTCTTTATAGATGTCGGCTGTGTGAATACCTGCTTCCAGCGTACGCAACCAGGCGTTTTGAATTTTGCTGGCAATTTTCGGCTGATTGATATGAACCAACATCATGATGGCAGATAGGATCAAACCTGATGGGTTGGCAATGTCCTGACCGGCAATGGTAGGTGCTGAACCGTGAATGGCTTCAAACATGGCGCATTTATCACCAATGTTAGAGCTACCACCGATGCCTACAGACCCACTCACCTGAGCCGCTACGTCAGAAATAATATCTCCATAAAGGTTTTGGGTTACAATCACATCAAACATTTCAGGGGTATCGGCCAAACGCGCGGTACCTATGTCGATGATCATGCTATCGGCTTGGATATCGGGATACTCCTCGGCAATGCGGTCAAAAATGCGGTGAAACACCCCATCAGTAAGCTTCATGATGTTGTCTTTCACAAAACAAGTCACTTTTTTGCGCTTATTATTGCGGGCATATTCAAAGGCATAGCGAATGATTTTTTCGGAACCAGGCTCTGAAATAAGCTTCAAACACTGATACACTTGTCGTGTTTGGCGATGCTCAATGCCTGCGTATAAATCTTCCTCATTTTCACGAATAATCACCACATCCATTTTCGGAAAGCGCGTAAACACATAAGGCGAATATGAAACACATGGCCTAACGTTAGCAAATAAACCCAGGGTTTTACGAGCAGTTACGTTCAAAGACTTATAACCACCTCCAAAAGGTGTGGTGATGGGTGCTTTCAAAAAAACTTTGGTGCGAAAAAGCGATTCCCATGAAGCATCGGTAATACCCGCGCTATTGCCAGAGAGATACACTTTTTCCCCAATTTCAATCGTTTCAATATCGAGTTGGGCACCTGCTGCCTCCAAAACCCGCAAGGTAGCTTTCATGATTTCGGGACCAATGCCGTCACCATAAGCCACTGTAATAGGTGTTTTATTTGCCATATGTATATCTATATGTATAATGTAGTGCAAAAATACGGCGCAATGCCCACAAAATGAAGCAGAATCGAAACAAAAGGCTGTGATAATAGTGTAAATTGAGCGGCAACTTGACACATTTATCATCCTTGCGTAAATTCGTACACAAAAGTAATTCCCATGTCTAGAGCTATTTTCAAGTATTCCGCATTTCTATTAGTAGCTGTTGGCGCAGGTTATGCCGGTGGACAGCTCAGCAGTTCTCAACTTACAGCTGATTTTTCGGAGGCTCCTTCAATTGATTATCGTGGTCAATTTCAACAAGCATCCAATAGCTACAGCAATGCTGTAGATCATCCGGTGAATTTTGTAGGGGCATCAGAAAAAAGTACCCCTGCAGTAGTGTATATAAAAACAACGGCCAATGTGCCACAACGTTCGTTTAACGACTGGTTCTTTGGGGATGTATTTGGGTCAGGAAGAGAAAGCTTGGTGATTAATTCTGGCTCAGGTGTCATCGTATCAAATGATGGTTACATTGTTACCAATAACCACGTTGTTGAAAAATCTGTAAAACTAGAGGTAATTCTCACAGATAAATCTTCTTATGAAGCCAAATTAATCGGCACAGATCCTTCCACAGACTTGGCTTTGCTAAAAATTGAGGCAAAAAATCTACCAACCATCGCCTTCACCAACTCTAATCAGCTCAAGGTTGGTGAATGGGTACTGGCCGTAGGCAATCCCTTCAACCTTACTTCAACCGTCACTGCAGGCATTGTAAGTGCCAAGGGCCGCAATCTAAACCTGCTCAACAATATGTTCCCTATCGAAAGCTTTATCCAAACCGATGCAGCCATTAACCCAGGTAATTCGGGAGGAGCCTTGGTGAATATTGAAGGAGATTTGGTTGGCATAAACACAGCCATTTTATCGCGTACTGGTGCCTATAACGGTTATGGTTTTGCCATACCCGCGAATATTGTGAAAAAGGTAATACGCGATTTAAAAGAATTTGGCGCTGTTCAAAAGGCGTTTTTAGGGGCAGATGTAATTGATTTAGATGCAAAAATTCAAGAAAGAGCAAAATTAGCCTCGCTAAAAGGCGTATACATTTCAAGCGTTGCCAGTTACGGTCCTGCCATTGAAGCTGGCATCCGAGAAGGAGATGTGGTGATTGAATTAAACGGCATATCAGTAAACAGCAAAGCTAATTTTGATGAGCAATTGAGCTATTACCGGCCAGGCGAGCAGCTCAACCTGGTTTACGTTCGGGATGGAAAACAAAAAAACATCAACATCAAACTTACCAATATTGAAGGAACGCTCGACATGTTGAAAAACGAAAGCGTTAGCTCTGCAAAACTCGGGGCGGATTTTGAACCTGTAGGTAAATTTGAAAAAGACAAACTAAAAATATCGCACGGCATACGCATTAGTAATATTACTCAGGGATATGTGCGACGTTTAGGGCTAAGAGAAGGTTTTGTAATCACGCACATTAACAAAATTGAAGTTACCAAGGCTGCACAATGTATCGATTTACTGGAAAATATGCGTGGACAAGTGAGCATTGAAGGTGTTGATCAAAATGGCAGGAAAGCGTTTTACTCCTATTATTCTTACTAACATTTACCCTAAATCGGGTATTTCAAACCTTCTTCATATTTTTTTAAACGAAATTCATGGTTTTTAATGCTCGAATTAATAGCTTGCATGATAAATTTCAAACCTATGAAAGTTAGAATCATACCTGTTACAGTGCTGCTTACAGCCAGCCTCATGAGTTTTTCACAAATCGCTAACGCACAGCGAGTAACCGATCATTACCTCAAAACCATGTTGGTTAAATCTGGTGATGATGACAAAATGAGTTACTCGACCAAAGACTTGGTTTACAACCAAAACAAGGATAAAACCTCGTTTGAAATGGTGGCCGTTAAAGATTTGGAAAGTGGAAAAAAGACTTTGATCATCGGAAAACACCATATTCCAGCCACGCAAACAATCAATGATCAAAATGCAGATTTTGAGCATGGCAGCATGATTGGAAGTAAGGACGAAGCTAAGTATCACGCGGCTCGCTTTCCGCAAATCAGCTATCAGTTTATCACCATCGACGAAAATGAAGCAAAAAATTTACTCGAAAAGGTAAAGCAGCTCCGCAGCAATTACATTGAAGGTGATACTTTGAGAGTTAAGAGAGAGACCCGCTTTTTTCAATATCACTTGAACGAAAACTTCATGGTAAGTATGAGTTTAGGTCAAAATGGTAGCTCGGCCAAATATTTTGAATTGTGGATTGGCAAGCGTAAAGAAATTATCAACAGTGATAAATTCATCTTGTACCTCACAGAGTTCTTAGCTTACTAAACAGTGAACATAAAAAAACCGGCATTTTTTGAATGCCGGTTTTTTTATGCGCTACATTTTAGCTATTCTTTGATTTAGTAGAGCCAGCGGGACGGGCAATGGAATCGCGCATCTCGGTATCCGACTTAATATTTTGCATGCGATAGTAATCCATCACACCCAGCTGTCCATTTCTAAAGGCTTCAGCCATGGCAATAGGTATTTGCGCTTCGGCTTCAATTACTTTCGCACGAGCCTCCTGCGCCAGGGCTACATGCTCTTGTTCCAAGGCAACCGCCATAGCACGCCGCTCTTCTGCCCTTGCCTGTGCAATTTTCTTATCTGCTTCGGCCTGGTCGGTTTGTAGTACCGCACCAATGTTTTTACCTACGTCAACATCAGCAATGTCAATCGAAAGAATTTCGAAAGCCGTACCGGCATCTAATCCCTTTGAAAGCACTACTTTGGAGATTTGATCTGGATTTTCAAGTACTTCTTTATGGTTGATAGCCGAACCAATAGAAGATACAACACCTTCGCCTACACGAGCCAAAATGGTTTCTTCACCTGCACCACCTACTAACTGTTTGATGTTGGCACGCACGGTAACTCGGGCTTTGGCAATGAGCTGAATACCGTCTTTAGCCACCGCAGTTACCGGAGGGGTATCAATAACCTTGGGATTTACCGACATCTGCACCGCTTCAAAAACGTCGCGACCAGCCAAATCGATGGCAGTAGCTGCTTTGAAGTCGAGGGCAATGTTGGCTTTTTCAGCCGAAATAAGCGCACGAATGACATTGTTCACATGTCCACCGGCCAAATAGTGCGTTTCAATTTCATTCGCAGATACGCGTAATCCTGCCTTGGTGGAGGTAATGAGCGCATTTACCACGATGCTTGGTGGCACTTTACGGATACGCATCAAGATTAAATCAAGGATGCTGATTTTTACACCAGAGAAAACCGCTGTGATCCAGAGGTTGACCGGTACGAAATACAAAAAAACGAAGAGCAAGAAGACTACGCCTCCAATACCCAACAACAAAAAGGTTAATTCTGACATATTTTATTCAATTGGTTTTAACATAAATTCTATTGCCGTCACGACGTACCACCCGGATCGATTGACCCGCAGCAGCAAAGCCTGAAATGCACTCTACTTCTCTGATACGCTTCCCGAAACGTGCGGTGCCTGTTGGTCGAAGAGCACTTAAAGCAAGGCCAATTTCTTCCACTACCACCGGATTTTCATCCCTGGCATCCTCGTCGTTGGCTTTGCTTTCAATGGCATCCTTCAACTGGAATTTCTCCCAAAAACGCGACCTAAAGCTACGAATCAGCACCACTGCACTCACACCTACCGTTAAAAAGAGGGCGATATTTCCTGCCAAAAAGCCATAGGCATCGTACGTAAACCATACGCCAGCTCCCAAAAAAAGCAAGCCAGCAATGCCCACAACCGTCATGCCTGGAACTACAAACAACTCCGCGAAAAGCAGTAGTAATCCTAGCAAAATCAGAAAAACAATGGTAAGTATCATTTGGCTATGAAATTACGCCTAAATCATGCAATATCCATGATATTACGCAAAACTTCAGCCATTTTTTCAACACCAGATGTGGCAGGTTCTGCTATCCATTGTAAGTTTGGTACAGAAGCACTGCTAACGGCATTAGGGTCAATCAAGAATTTCGGAATAGTATGACTCGCAGCATACAGCAAACCGGCTGCGGGGTATACTTGCAAGGAAGTGCCTATCACGGCAAAGGCAGCTGCTTGTTGAACCCACAATTGTGCCTGCTCTATAAGCGGCACTGCTTCACCAAACCATACAATGTTTGGACGCAGCTGACTCCCGTCACTCGCCAAATCTCCTAAATGAATATCTTGGGTGTAAGGCGTAATCAAGTGCGGATTTTGCACCGAGCGCAGCTCGTTCAATTTACCATGTAAATGCAACACTTGGCTACTACCGGCCCTTTCATGCAAATCATCCACATTTTGGGTAATAATGCGCACCTCAAAATCTTGCTCCAAGGCAACCAAAGCTAAATGACCGGCATTGGGTTGGGCCGCGGCAGCCGATTCACGTCGGCTGTTGTAAAACGAAAGCACTAAAGCTGGATTACGCTGCCAGCCCTCGATCGAAGCTACTTCCATCACATCATGCCCCTCCCACAAGCCTCCAGCTCCCCTAAAAGTTGCCAATCCGCTTTCCGCACTGATGCCAGCGCCGGTCAACACCACTAACAAGGGCTTACTCATGGCAATCTACCTCCGTATTTCTTTTTTTGGCGGTAATATACATCCTCCATATCGTCGATGCGTACACCTTTACTCGTAGAAGCATGTACAAAACGACCATTTTGCAAATAAATACCCACATGGGTAATTTTACCTACTGAACTGAGCTCAAAAAATACCAAGTCACCAGTTTTAAGCTTCCCCAACGGCACTGGCTTGGCATCAGCGTATAGTCCCTGGGTAGTACGAGCTACCTCTTTGCCATAAACTTGACTGTAAAACTGCACCACAAAACCGGAGCAGTCTACCCCTTTTTGAGAATTGCCTCCCAACCGGTGGGGCACTCCCCACCAAGCATCAATAAATTTATAAACAACCAGATGCTCTGTGGATGGCTCCTCCCCCAAATACTTGGTATATTTTTCAACTAAGACCTGATTGTTGGCCCGCTCTTGCTGCTTTATCTTTTTAGACGCACCGCAACTGGATAAAAAAAGCAGCGTTAGCAGCGACCAAAAATACCTGTTCAAGAATAATGATTGAGCCATGGGTAACGCGGCATTAAGACTCCCTATTCACTGCCTCCATGGAAAAGGCGGGTACACACACCGACCAATATTCTACTTCTTGTTCAAAAGGATTGCTATAACGAACACGTGAACCTCTGTGAATGAGGATTGTTTGTCCTGCCCCCAATACCACCGTTTCTCCTTCAATTTCAAACTGCTTTTGCCCGCGAATTACAATGGTTACCTCGTCAAAAGCTGGCTGTTGATGCGGCTCTGACCAGCCTGGCGGAGCAATCATATGGGCAATGCTAAAATGGCCTTGACCATTGCTCGCCAAACCAAAATGTTCTTCAATCAACTTGCCATCGGTAGTAGGCACTATAAATGGTTGCTCAGATACTTTATAAGGCATTTTATCGGCTTTAAGGTTGTGCGTATTCAGCTGCGTATTTTTTGGCCACCGGAATATAAGCTTTTAAATCAGCCACCCTGGTTTTGCTATTGGGATGCGAACTTATAAAAACTGGAGGTTCTTTGCCTCCGCTCAATGCCGACATCCGCTCCCAGAACGCTGGGGCTTTATCGGGATTAAACCCTGCCATAGCCATGAAAACCAATCCTAACCGATCGGCTTCCGTTTCATGCTTACGACTAAATGGCAATAGCACACCTAATTGTGCGCCAGCACCATAGGCTTGCATAAATAAATTTTGAGTTTGTTCAGGCTGACTGGTAGTAGCCACTGATAAGGCAGCAGCACCGAGTTGCGCCATCATACCCTGACTCATGCGTTCATTGCCGTGCTGCGCAACAGCATGCGCCACCTCATGACCCATTACCACAGCCAAACCATCATCATCTTCGCAAATGGGCAAAATACCTGTATAAAAAACAACTTTACCTCCAGGCATGCACCAGGCATTTACCAAAGAATCTTGAACCAAATTAAACTCCCAGGCAAAATCTTTGATTTTCGCGTCTAACTTATTTCTACGATAATAATGCTCAACGGCATCTGCAATTTGCTTTCCAATTCGCTGTACACGTTCAGCATCCTTGGTGCCTTTGATTACCTTATTTTGGCTTAAAAACTTGCGATACTCTTGATCACTCATCACTACCAATTCCGATTCCTTAATTAAGGTCACCTGCTTACGGCCAGTGATTGCCACTTTCTTACATGCGCTTACCAAAAGTAAGAACACAACCAACATTCCTATGTTTTTCATATTTATTCTATAAATGCGCTTAAACCCTGCTCTAAAAGGGCCTCACACTGAGGCCTTAATTGCTCAAAACCACCAGTCTTGACCTGGCATTTACCTTTGTAATGTGTAATCCAAGCACATTGCTCGGCTTGAATCACCGAATGTTCGCAATACTTCACCAAACACATTATAACATGATCAAATGTATTTACTTCATCGTTATAGAGCACAATAGAGAGGCTTTCAGACTCCTCTTCAAGTACTAAAACATCATGCTGCTGGTCTTGCCATTCTTTAGGCAAAGCCGCCTCAAAGGCTCCGTTTTGACGAGAATATTCGAATTGTTTTTTCATTGCCTGATTTCAGTCTTTCAATATTCTTTCGATGGGTGAATAAAATTAATCCAAATTGCAGTAACGCAAAAACAACCAAAGCTGTTCTATCGTCTTTAAACACTAGTACCACAGCTA
Organism: Sphingobacteriaceae bacterium; assembly: GCA_030682795.1. Taxonomy (GTDB): domain Bacteria; phylum Bacteroidota; class Bacteroidia; order UBA7662; family UBA7662; genus PNNG01. The sequence continues at coordinate 57,561 of JAUXNJ010000038.1, read as the reverse complement.
AAATAAAAGCAAAAGAAGCCAATATGCTACCTAACGACACATAACTCCAGACTCCATAAGTAAGCAGAAAAATCAAAAAACTAATGCCAGCCGCAGCTGGATGTAGACCGATGATCATGCCGAACATGGTGGCCACGCCTTTACCGCCTCTAAATCCAGCAAAAAGCGGAAATAAATGCCCTAAAATGGCTAAAGAGCCGCAAAAAATCTTAACCAATACAAAGCTGCTTGTATCACGTTCCAAAAGCTCAGGATATAAATGAATGAGTGAAGTAGCAGTAAAGCCTTTTAGAATATCGACCAATAGCACTGGAACAGCTGCTTTACCACCCAAAACACGATAGGTATTGGTAGCGCCAGCATTGTGACTGCCGTGCTCACGTACATCGATGCCATAAAACAACTTACCTGTCCACACAGCTGTGGGAATAGAACCTAGCAAATAGGCCATTACATACAAGGGCAATATGGCTGGATCGAATATAATCATCTATTCTCCTAACCAATTTGAATGCCGCGTTACCAATCTGTCGCGGTTCTGAGTAATTCCCATCGACACTTTATTATCTACGCCTTTTTTCTTCTTCTTACCCAAACCTTTTTTCGTAGCCTCATTAAATTCCATCATACTTGACACCGGATAAATGCGGTTATTGCGGTAATTAAAAAAGAAATAAACCCCAGCACTAGGCTCGATTAATAGGTTAAAAGTTCGTCCGGTCGGTAAAATTTGTATTTCAAATATGCCATTGAGACGCTTCCCTACTGTTTCTCCATTCATATTTGCCAAACCAATCGTCTCCTTCGAACGGAAAGAGCGGGTATCACCATCCCAGCTTAAATCAAGGTTACTAAGTACAAATACATAATCGGTGCCCTCTGTAGTAGGGATGGTTCCGAAATTATCCATGGAAGTTAGAACACGCTCAGCTGATTTCCCCGTTAGCATATTTCTAAAGGCTATTTTAACATAATCCTGGTCATTATTCACATCCTCAGCACCAAAAGAATAATCTACCAATTGATTGTAAAAGATTTTCAAAGCATCGTCTGGAATAAGGGCGTCGATAAGTACACTGAGTAATAAATCAGTCTTGCCTTCCAGGTATTTATGGTTGATTTCCCCGCCACTCATAAAACGGATATCATCTTTATCAAATCCCAACCTGATTTTGCCGCGGGCTGTAACCTTTTCAGAAGCAGGATTAAGAATTAACGAATTGCCAATGCCCTCGCCCTCTAAGATTAACTTTTCAGGACCGATTTCATAAACTTTTGTTCGCTCTGTAAAACGCACCACTCCTGCTGTTTCCAAGAGCACCGAATCTTGACTGGCCATTTTAGAACCCCCAAATGCGGCATAAATTTGCCAAGTTGCCTGATTCAGCATCAGACCTGCAAACATTTTGCGATTTAAATCATCTTTGAACTCTGGAACTCTGATGAAGGTTTCCTGCGGATCAAAGTCGCTATTAAATCGAAATGGACTATGGCGGATTGTATCTGGCAATTCGGTTAAGCGCACCAATCCATTGAAAGTAACGGCCTTTTTTGCACTCGTAACTGCTACACCTCCACTAAATCCAAAACCAGGATTGAGCATAAAACTTGAATCGGGCGAAATGGTGCCGCTTGCTACCGTAATGCCGTTGATATTCGGCCGAATGATGTCCAAGAAAATGGCTTGCTTTTGTTTGTTACTGTTGACATAATCATATACACCTTCTGCTTCATAACGTTTCCGACCTAACACATCTACACTAGCACGATATACCTGATGCTCTTGTTTGAGCGAATCAAATACCAATCGGGCATTTTTCAAAGGCATCATCCTGGCCTCCTTGGTTACCAAGGCCTTGCCACTGTCGGGCAATACAATGGCATCAGCAGTCCGCATCTCAGGAATGCCTCTAAGATCTAAATCAAAAATGTTCAGATCCATGGCCCCATAGGCCGCTTTGAAATTAAAGCCATCCATCCCAGGGTGCTCTGAACGGAAGGTGGTTTTAGGCGCTTTCAAATCTTTGATAGCACCCAATACCAATTTATTATTTCTCAGATCCCACTCCAAATCCTGTAATCTGGCGCTGTATTCGTTGTAAGGCAGTTCCACCTTGGTTTCTCCGGTGCGGTTGCGAAAAGTACCATAGCGCTTAGTGAAGTCTACCTCACCCTCCAAATCGTCGGTTTTTAAGGCCAATAAATTAGGTGTGTTGGAAGCGATTTCTAGGCGCAACTGTTCAGAGCTGGCTTTTTGTTGCTCTAGCGCAAAGGTGCGACTTATGATCTTATCACGGCCATACAAAATAGTGCCGTTGGCATACAACTGCTCAGGCGTATAGGTCAGATCACCTTCAAAAAGAGCTACCCCATCGTATACTTCAAAGGGAGCAGGGCCCCGATATACCAGCATGGAATCGGATTTCGCCTTCCACAACATCCCTACATTCTCTCCTTTTAAAGTAGGATAAGAAGTAGCCTGATAGCTGCCTTTTTTAATATTGAATTTGTCGAGTTGGGCAGAAGTGTTTTCAGGCCTAAAAACAAAGTTATTAGACTCACTCATGGAAGTGAGGTACTGCAACTTACCATAGCCGTGTAGACCTTGTTTATCTAAAGTGATGTTGTTGTAGTAAGTGCCTTTTCCCCCATAGGTCGGATAACCTGCCTCAGGTGTAAAAGTGGCGAAGCCCAATGATAGGTCATCTTGAAAGCGTAATTTTTCTTTAAAGTCGGGGAAAATACCCGACACCAAGGTGCCATTCAACTGTAAACGGCTCGTTGAACCTGCAAAATCGAGACTATCTAACACAAATGGCTCTACCTTAAAATAGAAAATATCACGCTTGTAAGCACCATTTTGGATATTCGGCCGGTCGTAATAAACATAGGACTCTTCTAAACTCTCAAAATAAGGGTAACGGTAGAGGGGGCTGCGGCTCGATTTATTGCGAGGGTCATCGATGTATAAAGTCCCGGTAATGTTCTCCAAAGCATTCTGTATGCGCGCCAAAACCGGCTGTCCTCTTGGATCAATTTCGCCCGTCATAACCTGAAAACGTAACGAATCGACCTCCTGCATTTTTATTTTGAAATTGTCGTAATCAAAAGTAAAGCCCTCTCCATAAAAGTCGAGGGTTCCTACATGCACATGCCCCGCAAATTCAATTCCTCGATTTTTGGTGATTAGCATTTTTCGCTCCCGTGGCACCGCAAAAACAGTATGCGTATCGCTCATGATTACCACATTTACGCCATTAATTTGTAATTCACGGGTGGAAATATTCAACATGGCATTGCTCTCCAAATTCGTCTTTGACACAAATTTGATTACATCATAGTCGATGCGACCCGCACTGGCATTGTTGTAGTGGTATAGCTTTTTGAGCAAGGTCACTTCTTCTTGCTCCCTATCGTAATAGATAAAGCCTTGGTTTGCCAAATCAATAAGCAACTGGCGCACCGAATTTAAGGGCAACTTCATAAAAGCAGCAAAACCTTCGGCAGGAAAATAATTCTCCCCTGTTTGACGGCCATATTGAAAAAGACGCACCAATGGATTGTAAGTAGCATAACCTTGAGCGGCCATGTATTCTCGTTGGTCAAAATAGTCTTTCGACGTAAAAACGGCAATGGCCTCACTCAAGCCGGTTTGCATCTTAAATTCGATGTAAGGATCATCAATTTTCCAACTCATCACCTCACAATAAGTATCCAATTGGTGGTAAGAATTCGAAAAAGGGATTTTGTTGATGGAGCCGGGCTCCAAAAACAAAAGGAGTTTGCGATCGGCCGTGGTAAAACGCATGGCAATACCAGGATGGTAAATGCTGTCTTTTTTAAGCAGCACATTCACCTCCGCATTATCCGAAAAAATCTCCGTTTTACGAATAGCAAACTGGCGAGAGGTGGCCTTAACGGTTGTTGTGTCGTTCTTATAAATAAAAACCTCCGCCGGTTCTTCCCTTGTTCCAACAGCTAAATAACGATTGCCATTCAATGCATATTTCCCTCGAATGGTCACGTTTTTAAAGATATCCTTGAGTACCAACTCCCCTTCATAGGAAGCAAAACGAGGATAGCTAATGTTTTCGGTGGTGAGATTTGCAGTGCACTTATCTTGCAATCGACCTGGAATAAATCGACCCAAATTTTTATTGTAGAAGCTCACTGAATCGGCCGCCATCTGAAATTGCTTCAGATTCAATTGATAGGTATTTAAATTGGCATAAATCGAGTCTGTTGGGAAATTAGCACGTTGCCAATCAATAACGCCGCCCTGACCTTCAAAACGTTGGTCAACCAGATACCAGATACCTGCCGTTCCTCGAATTACAATGGAGTCGTTAAAATACATGCAACGTAAATCGGTGCTTGGCAAGCTCACAAACACCTGATTATCTTCAAACTCAAATTTATAATCTGGAGCATAAAACTCCCATTTAATGGCATTAGAGAGATAAATCGCGCTAGATCCGAAAAAATCGATGCTCGATTTCAAGTACTGGTCAATCGAACGCTGGTTAAGTCCCATCACTTTGGCATAAGTAGTATGCCACTCGTAAAATCGTCTGGTAGACACATCAACCGCCTTCAATTTTTGAAGCAGTTCGAGATAATTACCAAAATAAGGATAAATCGGCAGGCGCTTGCGCTTCATGTCATTAGCAGCCTTCATGATCACATCCCGCTGAGCATCAATGTATTCACTATTCCACGAATCATTAAAATTGGAGGCAAGTTTTTTATAATCGTCACGCTTCGCTGCCGTCATTTGCTCCGTTAACTCCTTAATAAACAATTCATAATTGTTAGAAAAGGAAGTATTTGATTGTGCGGAAGCATTGGAATACCCTAAAAAGGCGAACAACGGAAACAAGAGTAAAAATCTCAACGACATGCTAAAGTTTAGTAAATAAGACGGTGGCCCAGTTATTTTCGTTGCTTTCACGCTCAAACTTAAAGTTATTTAACGCAGCACCTTCGCGAATCATATCCACATCCTCGATATAAAAACCGCTGCACAACAAAGCGGCACCAGCCGTGCAATGCACAGCATAGCGTGCAATATCTTGTAAAATGATGTTGCGGTTAATATTCGCCAAAATGACATCGTAAGTACCCGTCATGTGCAAAGCCGTACCGAGCTCAACTTCCATCTCAACAGCATTGCGCTTGGCATTTTCAATGGCATTTTCCACAGCCCAGGCTTCAATATCAATGGCATGTACGGCTTTGGCACCAAGCTTCATGGCTACTATACCCAAAATGCCCGTGCCGCTGCCCATATCAAGCACTCGTTTCTGCCGCATATCAATTTGTTGCATCATGCGCACCATACCAGCAGTAGTTCCGTGGTGCCCGGTGCCAAACGACATCTTGGGCTCAATCTCCAATTCAAATCTAAAGCCTTCCTGGTGCGGATGAAAAGGCGCACGAATATGCACAAAATCGTCGATTACCACAGGCTCGTACTGCGATTCCCAAAGCTCATTCCAATTGCGTTCTTCTTCCTCTACAGGACCTTTCACCTCAATGATGTGGCCCTCGTACCGCTCTAAAATTTCAGCCAAGCCCTGTGCGTCATGCAAGGCTTTTTGCACCCAAGCAGTAAGGATGCGGGCTTCTGAATCATCAAATGCCTCAAAAGCCAATTCGCCCAGCTCAGCAAGCAAAATTTCTTTGAAATCTTCCTCTAAGCGAATGTCAAATCTATAGTATTGCATAACTTAATGATTGGCTTTGGCTATCTCGGTAAAATCGCGCGACTTCAACGAGGCCCCACCTACCAAGCCACCATCAATATCAGGCATGCCAAAAAGCTCTTGGGCATTGCTAGCATTCACCGATCCACCATACAAAATAGAAGTGCTTTCAGCAATTTCAGATCCAAACTGTTCTGCTAACCACTTGCGGATAAGTGCATGCACCTCTTGAGCTTGCTCGGGACTAGCCGTTAAACCAGTTCCAATGGCCCAAACTGGCTCATAAGCCAGTACAAGCTGCTGCATTTCTGCGGTACTCAAAGCCTGTAAAGCACCTTGCAACTGATTTATAATCACAGCTTCAAAAGTACCAGCTACCCTTTGCTCCTTGAGTTCACCGATGCAATAAATAGGCTTCAAACCTGCCTCGAGGGCTCTCTTTATTTTTTCCAGGCAAATCACTTCTGTTTCGCCGTGGTACTGACGACGTTCGCTGTGCCCTACTAAAACATACTCTGCCCCAGCACTTTTGATCATGCTGGCAGCCACTTCCCCTGTATAGGCACCTGCCCCAAAAGCACTGCAATCTTGCGCACCAATGGCAAAAGCTTTTTTCCCTGCACTCAAGCTCGCCAAGGCATGAATATGCACAAAAGGCGGAAACAAAATCGTGAGCAAGTCATGATGTACTTCACTTTCTATCATTGGAATGATTTCAGAAGCCAACGACATGCCAGCTTCAAAATCCTTATTCATTTTCCAGTTACCAGCAACTATACGTGTACGTTTCATATGTCTTTTTTTCTATGCTTGTTTTTCCCATGTGCGCTGTGAAGACGTTTCGTCGTACACAGCTTGTAAGATGGCCATTTCTATTTCATCCAAGGCAACTCCCCTTCTTTCCATTACCTTTTCGGCGGTTTGTACAAATTTATTAAAGCGGAAAGTCTCTATCCCCTGTGCACCACCCCATGCAAAGGATGGCAAAAAATTACGAGGAAAGCCTGCACCAAATACATTAGCCCCCACACCCACAACCGTGCCTGTATTAAACATGGTGTTGATGCCAGTTTTAGCGTGATCGGCCATCATAAGACCCGCAAATTGAAGTCCAGTGGAACGGAACCTGCCCGTAACATGGTCCCACAACTTCACGATTTCATAGTTGTTTTTGAGGTTTGAATTATTGGTATCTGCCCCCCAATTGCACCACTCACCTATCACCGAATTGCCCATAAAACCATCATGACCTTTGTTTGAATAACCCAAGATCACCGAATTACTCACTTCGCCACCTACTTTGCAATGCGGACCTATACTGGTATCTCCATAGATCTTTGCGCCCATTTTAATGGTACTGTGTTGGCCTAAAAAGAAAGGACCTTTGATGGTGGCACCTTCCATGATTTCGGCATCAGCGGCAATGTAAACAGGCCCAGCACTTGCGTTTATGGTAGCACAGCATAATTTGGCACCTGCTTCAATGAAAATTTGCTCCCGGGCAATGAGTCTGTTGGTATCGTCGCAGTCCGCCGAAACCCGGCCGCGTGTAATGATTTCAAAATCTTGCTTGATTTCTGCCCCATTCATCCGAAATACATCTTCAGGATAATGTAACATGCGCACCTCAGCAGGATATTCCAATCCTTGAAAGCCACTCGCCTGTAAAGCAGCTTCTTCGAACTTTTCCACCGCTACAGCCGAGCGAACGGCTAGTACCCTGCCTGCTTTACTTATAAACTGTTGCATGCCCAAAGCCCCTATGGCCGTAACCAAAGCAGAATCCGGCAATGCTGCGCCATTGATGTATTGGTTATCGTGACCGATATGCGTTGGGTATTTTGCCGTCAAATAAGCGCGATACGGCTTAAAACTCACAGAACGGCCTAATACAGATTCCCATTTTTCGCGGATGGTCCAGATGCCTACTAAAAAAGTTCCAACAGGACGTGTAAACGTAAACGGCAGTAATTGCTCGGATTGCTGGTCGTCGAAGAGAATGCTGTTCATGTCGCTAAAATACGGAAGCATCGCCTCATATTACACAGTGCCGTACACGAAAAGCCCCATTGTAGAAAAAAGGACTCAATTGGGTATAAAAAAAGCCGGCTTTCGCCAGCTTTCTTTATTAAGCACCTTCTTCTTCGGAAGGCGCATCTTTCAATTTTTTAGTCTTTTTGGCAGTGGTTACCTCAATCTCATTTTCTGCATTCAAATCTACCAAGAGCTTTTCACCCTCTTTTACTGCCCCGCTGATGATTTTTTCAGCAACCGTATCCTCTACGTATTTTTGAATGGCACGCTTTAAAGGACGGGCACCAAACTGCGGGTCAAAGCCTTTTTCTGCAATGAAGTTTTTGGCTTTTTCAGTGATCTCAAGCTTGTAACCAAGATCTTCGATCCGCTTGAATACATCCTTGATTGCGATGTCGATGATTTTGAAGATGTCTTCTTTTTGCAAAGAATTAAACACAATCACATCATCAATACGGTTCAAAAACTCTGGTGAAAAAGTCTTTTTCAAAGCATTCTGAATCACTGAACGTGATTCTTCGTCTTGCGACTTGGTTTTGGTTGGCGTTGTAAAGCCCACACCCGTACCAAAATCTTTCAACTGACGCGAACCGATATTTGAAGTAAGAATGATGATGGTGTTTTTGAAATCCACCTTGCGGCCTAAACCATCTGTCAACTGTCCATCGTCTAATACCTGCAAGAGCAAATTGAAAATGTCAGGGTGAGCTTTTTCTATTTCATCAAGCAATACCACAGAGTACGGCTTGCGACGCACTTTTTCAGTAAGCTGACCGCCCTCTTCATAACCTACATAGCCCGGAGGCGCTCCTACCAAGCGCGATACACTGAATTTCTCCATGTACTCACTCATATCCACCCGAATCAAGGCATCTTCAGAATCAAAGAGGAAACGCGCCAGTTCTTTGGCCAACTCGGTTTTACCTACACCTGTTGGGCCCAAAAATATGAAGGAACCAATGGGCTTTTTAGGGTCTTTTAAACCTGCCCTGGTACGCTGAATGGCTTTGCTGATGGCTTCAACCGCTTTGTCTTGGCCAATTACTTTGCCTTTCAACTCCACACCCATATTAGTGAGGCGCTCGCTTTCGGCCTGGGCGATGCGCGTTACCGGCACACCCGACATCATGGCCACTACCTCAGCGATGTTTTGGTCATTAACGCTGTAGCGCTTCAGTTTGGATTCAGCTTCCCATTCGTTTTTGGCTTTATCCAAATCCTCTAACAAACGTTTTTCTGTATCCCGTAAACGGGCTGCTTCTTCGTATTTCTGGCTTTTAACTACTTTGTTTTTGTGCTCTTTTATTTCTTCAATTTGAGCTTCCAAATCCAAAATAATTTGCGGCACATTGATATTGGTGATGTGCACCCTCGCTCCGGCTTCATCCAAAGCATCGATGGCTTTGTCTGGCAAAAAACGATCGGTGATGTAGCGCTCGGTTAACTTTACGCAAGCCTCAATGGCCTCATCGGTATAAATCACATTGTGATGGTCTTCGTACTTCGACTTGATGTTGTTCAAAATCTGTACGGTTTCGGCCCCGGAAGGTGGTTCAACCATCACTTTTTGGAAACGACGATCAAGGGCTCCATCCTTTTCAATGTATTGACGGTATTCGTTTAAGGTAGTTGCTCCAATGCACTGCACTTCTCCCCTAGCCAAAGCCGGTTTGAACATATTGCTCGCATCTAAGGAACCACTCGCACCACCAGCACCTACTAAGGTATGGATTTCATCGATGAACAAAATCACATCAGGACTCTTCTCTAACTCGCCCATCACAGCTTTCATGCGCTCTTCAAACTGACCGCGGTATTTGGTACCGGCCACTAAAGAAGACAGATCCAGCGTAACGATGCGTTTGTTGAACAGCACGCGCGACACCTTTTTTTGGTGGATGCGTAAAGCCAAACCCTCAGCAATGGCAGTTTTACCCACGCCAGGTTCACCAATGAGGATGGGATTGTTCTTTTTACGGCGACTTAAAATCTGTGAAACCCGCTCAATTTCTGAATCCCTACCAATGATCGGATCTAATTTACCTTCATCGGCCAATTGCGATAAGTCCCGACCAAAATTATCGAGTACCGGGGTGCGGCTTTTGGTAGTGCCTGATTTGCGCGGCTGCTCAAACGACTTTTTATCGTCATCCGAAAAGGTGTCTTCGTAAGAAGCTTTAGGGGGCTCTACTTTGTCTCGCCCTTCAATCATCGCATCCATCTCTTCCTTCACCACCTCATAGGTAATGTCAAATTTTTCGAGGATGCGGGTGGCCAAACTATCTTCCTCCCTCAAAATCGAAAGCAGTAAATGCACTGTACCAATCAGCTCACTTTTAAAGATTTTAGCTTCTAAAAAAGTGATTTTTAAGATTTTTTCAGCCTGTTTAGTCAAAGGGATGTTCTCGGCATTCACCACATTCGAGGTGGCGGTACCTTTGATGGCATCTTCAATAGACTTCTTTAAACGAGTTAAGTCAACACCCAAACTTTTGAGCGTTTTGATGGCCTGACCATCTCCCTCCCTAATCAACCCCAGCAGCAAATGGCAGGGATCAATGTAATCATGGCCCAAACGAATGGCTTCTTCCTTGCTGTAAGAAATCACATCCTTTACTTTGGGTGAAAATTTAGCGTCCATCATATTCCTTTCTTGTCAATGTTTTGCTGACAGCTCGTTTATACACAGGCTAAATTAACGATTTTCTTGTCAATTTTCCCGCCGCACTGTCGTTTAATTGTCACAACTAATCCTCTAAACCTTATTTAGTCGCCGATTAGTTCATTCTGCTAAATAAACAACGAAGGCCACCAAAAGGTAGCCTTCGTTCAAAAATATTTATCAACTTTTTTTAGCGGACAATGAATCTGCTGTTTTGCAGACTATTAACGCCACTTAAACGCAGCATATACATACCAGCGGGAAGTTGTTGCTGATCGATATTGATAAGCTCGGTACCAGCATTACCTGCAACTCGCTGGCTAAACAACAACCTACCATTCAAATCGTACACACCCAACTCAATTGTTTCGGGACGTTCTAATACAAGCTCTACTTTGAAGCTACCATTGTTTGGATTAGGATAGAGCTTGTTTACCCTGGCATTCGTAAGCATTTCAGCAACTGATGAATTAGAACCCCCAGCAGTGAAACCAAAAACATCGCTTCTATTTCTTGGCTGTATTTTCCAATTACCAAAATTGAAGGTTAGAATTCCACGAATAAAATTCAATTTTTGACCAGCGGTCAAAGAATCAACATTAAAGTTTTGGCCGAGGTCAGGACTGGAAAGAGCTACACCTCCCCTTACACGAAGACCTGCAGTGGCCGTAGAATCCGGGTAGATGGAAAATTCACCGAAATTACTTGGGGCATCCGGATTTTGATTAACCACAAAAACATCATTAAACTGCAGTAACATCGATTCATAACCTTCTGTGAAAGCATATCGGCGAGCAATGATAGAATCGATAGGCACATTTACAGGTGCATAAGGGGTTCCTGTACCAATAAAATTGTACGCCCTTACCTCCAAAGTTGTGATACCAAAATCTTCAACCACCAATGCTTTCGTTATCTGGATGCTATCACCCCTTTGGCGAATATCAATATCTGTTGTGCCAAAGTTGTCAGGACGCAACATGATACCTGACCACGGAGTCCTTCCATCTTGGAAAACAATACGGCTGTAATCGTTGGTTGACAAAGTGGACATGATGCGGCCACGAATATTCAAATTATCGAGTACAGCGCCATCATAGATAGAGCGGCCACTTGGATAAGGCGTTTCTTGTAATTGCTCTACTTTATTGATTCCACCATTGACAATTCTAAAAACAGAAAAAGTAAAGGATGTGTCTGGAGTAATTGAAACATTGTTGTCGTTATCAGTGGCCTTGATAAAGTACTTCACATATGCGCCATTTTGCGTAAGTGCAGCACCTGGAATGGTACCAACAAAAGAATCTACCGCAGCAATGGTCATGGTTACTGAATCATATACTGTATTGGATATACCTACTGCATAAAACAACTTTGCGCTGCTCACCGAACCATCCAAATCTTCGATACGTGCTCCAACAGTTACACTTGTTCCTGTGGAAGGAACGGCAGGATTAAGAACAATGGCATTTGCAAATGGTGGAGCCGCGGTAACTGGACCTAAATCGGTTGCCAATAAAGGCACAATCTCATAGCGTGGATACAAGGTGCCAAAATTTGTTTCTGTAATCACACCTCTGATGTAAGCAAAAGCCTTACCCTGCTGCACAAAAACTGGTGCAAAAGGATTCGGAGGATTAGAGGCGGTTGAAGAAATGAAAGGAGGTCGGAAAAACTGTGAAACGTCGCGAACGTTCATTTCTGAACCCGAAGCATCTCTAACCAACCAGCTTACTCTACCACCTCCAAAAGTGCTTACCCCAGTAACAAAAACATTTGGAATTTCAACATACATACCTTCATATTGCTCTCCCGTTGTTTTCTGTATTTTTTGAGGAACAGCAGGGTCGTTCGGGTCAAATTGCATGAATGTATTTATCTGCACAGGCTTAGGTGCAGGCGGCGTACCAAACCCAATTACCTGTGTAGCCACCGGAATCAAATCTAATTGTGTTTCACCAGATATTGGACTAGCATCTTGGAACTCACTCACCCTGCCAGTACATTCTACAATGTTGCCGGGTTGAAAATTATTAAAGAAATTGGTCGCCGAAGAGTCAGCAATAGCTGGGAGACGAATCAAAAGCCCCTTCCAATTATTAGTCGCCAATGCATTGGTATCGACCAGGTAAGAACCTTTAAAATTGGCGCTGAGGGCATGAAATCTTGGATTAAAGATTACCAGACCACGCACACGTACAGTGTCTCCTAATTTCGGAGACAAAGTCTTACCCAGTAAAAGAGTGTCTGGGTGTATGTACTGAATGGAATCAATTGAAACCAAAGGGTAGGTTTGAGCCTGCGCGTTGTAAGCCAACAACACAGTCACCATCATCAAAAGTAATTTTCTCATCATTTTATTGATTATGGCGCAAAAGTAATACGAAATCAGGATTTTAACCCTATCTCTTTCGTTAAGCTTGCGTTAAGAAGCGGGATGTGGATAAGTTTTGAACATCTTCAAATATCAGTTGGCGGTTTCAGCGCGTTTGATTAGCTTCGTACGAGAACCAAAAAATTTGCATATGAAACAGATGTTAGGTTTTGTTCAACAGGTATTAACCAAGGTGAGCTTCGACAAGGAGCTGTTTCGAAAAGAACTTCAAAAGGGTTTGAAATGGATCAGTCCCGGCGAAAGAACCCTCCTGCTTACATGGTGTTTAGCCAATTTCGGCAACTCTCATCAAGATGTTATAAAGGAAGTTTTTAGACTCTGAACAGCACATATTCAAAGAAAAGGGCCGTCTATTTTTGTTAGACGGCCCTTCTTTTTTACAGTATGGTCCAACGAACCCTGCTTACTTTTGAGTTTTCAAATTCAATTTTCACAACATAAACGCCAGCGGGCAGTGTCTCTCGCTCCAATACCAATTCTTCATATGCGCTTGGCCAGCTCAAATTATGCAGCACTTTGCCATCCATGCTTACCACTGTAACACGCGCTGCTCCATTGTCGGCCGTTTGCTTAAGGCGTACTGCTCCTACTGACGGATTCGGATAAAGCACTACAACTGGTACTTCTTGCAATTGCTGCTGAATGGTAAATGGGTTCCAGGACTTTGCTGGACGGCGCATTTCCGGAATCAACATCAAACAAGGTGCTCTTCTTGCCTCAAAATCAAGAGCACTGATTTCTCCACTGATTAACTCCGATTCCGCTGCACATACACACAGCCAATACTCGGCCTGTGTTCTTAAATCTGAACCCAGGTCGGTCGTGCTTATGATGTCGCTTAATGCAGTCATGGCTTTGTCGTAATATTCACCAGTACGATATACATGGGCTAACTTCATTTTTAGCGCACGCTCATCTTGTAAAAACAATTGCGAAGCATTTTGAATGCGATACGCTAATTCAGTAACCACTCCATTTATTTCGTTAGATAATGGATAAAATTTGTTTGCACGTGCGGCTTGAATTAAGTTAAATCGATAGGCATTACTCAAGGCCTCTATCATTCGAGATAAGGCAATGTCCAGCACGAGTAGTTCGGCATCCGTATAAACTTCAATGTTCTGCCCCCTCAAAGAAGTAAAAATCTCATTGAATTTTCCCAAAGCCACTAAGTCATTGGGATTTACAACTATTTCATCTGTACTTACTAAAGCCAAAGCGTCTAAAAGTGCGCTTCCAAGTGTTTGGAGTTGGCCGTTCACATACACATGGAGTGGAGACGCCAAATTACTAATCACATGCGTTTCAAAGGAAGCACCATTGGTACGCACGCATGCCGTTGGAACAGTGGAAACAAATGTCCAATTATGCGGCAAGACTGGGAAACCATCATAATCTAACAAATCAATCGGTAATTGCTGAGCTACCAAAGGCATTTTGTTATCCTGTATGTTTAAAAAATAGCCATTTACATTCGGAATCATATGCAGATAGTTATTGGCTATACCGGAGAACATGCCTGTGATGTACCAATTACTGCCGGTAAAGTCATTCTCTCCCTTGTGAATATATAAGTTGTCAACTTCCTCCAAATAAATAGCAACATCGTTATTGCGGAATCGATTTTGGGCCTGACCTCCAATGAGGACCTGGGTATTACCACAATAAAATCCTCTAAAATTCGAACTGAAGGACGAGCAAAAAGCCCTCAATTGCATATTGCCGAAACTGAATACAGCTATATTGTTACTATCAAGTGTTGAATTCATGATGTCAAGTCTGGCACCATGCTGTCCCATTACGTCAATGCCCCTAAAATTTTGCGTAATTCTGCAGTCTCTCACCCTGCTAAAACCTTCAACATCTAAGGCCTTCCAAAAAGTACCATTAAAACTGCCCCTTGCATTAAACAAATTTACCGCCCTGCCATGCGTTTCGAGACCGATAAGGTTGTGGTTCAGTACCACCTCATTTAAGGTTAACCCATTTTGCTGGCTCAACAAATAGGCAGTGATGCCTTTGGCAGCATTTCTAACTTCCACTTTGTTTATGGCAACTGATGGCTGGCCATGAAGCACCAAACCGCCATGCCGTGCATTTGTATTTCCGGTGAGCAGTACTTGATAAAGCTCAACGCTTGAATGGAAGTTCATACGGGCATTTTGACGAAGGAAAACTTGTCCATTTGTTATTTTAACCAAGCCGTTGGGTTGACCGATGAGCCATTCCCCAATTACTTCAGCAAGCAGATCAGCTCTACTCGCACCTAATAACTGAATGCGACTATTTTGTCCCATAGACCACCCTCCCGTAGGCGCATTAAGTGTGCCTTGATTTACACGCAGAAAACCTCCACCTGAGAAACTGAACATTGCCTGATCTAAGAGGACCACATCGCCTTGGATTTCCAAAATGGCTGAATCGCCTAACAATTGGATCGATGCTCCTGGATGAACAATAAGCGTTGACCCTGCTTCCATGATCAGCGTGCTGAAATTATTGACTTTGAGCATGGCTCCAGGCAAAAGCGTTAAGGTAGATGCCTTTCTGAAATGAACCGCTGCAGTCATCCGGTTACCTGGTGTAATTTCACCCAATTCAAAAGTGCCTCCGCCTTGCACCGTTACATGTACGGAGTCACAATCATAGGTGGTTGTTTTGGTGATAAAATGTGAATTAGGGCGAGGGGTCATATTTAATGGTACCCCTGGCGCTGAATGCCCATAATTGAGATTCGCAAAAGCGTTTACGTTCAACTTAGCATTATTCGCAATTGTCCAGTTATAGATTTCGACGTCGGAATTGAGGATATTTGTTTCGATACGAGGTGCGATAGGCTTACCTACTGTCAAATCTGAAGTTAAAACACCTAAAGAACTAATGTGTGAACTTCTCGTTGTTAATTGGTTTAAATAAACTGGCTCTAATAAGCTTGGTAATACCGAAACATGCCGAGTATTTATATTTGATAAATCAGGGCCTGATTTCCCACTAATCACACCCTCAAAACTTGAATAAACATTGGATGGATTTTGACTTACAGAAATCAACGAACTGAATAAATCTAAATTAAAATCTACAGAGCTTACACTAGGGACAAAAGTATGAACTAATGAAAATTGCCGTTTCGTAATAAAGCCATTTTTCAAGTCATTCACAGAACCTGCAAAGTCACCAGGGGCATAATCCACTCCAAGACTAGGAAAATTGGCATGTAGCAATACAGACCCAGCTTGATTGTCAGAAATGTTAGAATTAAATCCATTCAACAACGACTGATTAACACCCGCAGAGAAGATTGCTAATTTCACAGCTCCTGAAGCAATAATAACAGCAGCAGCTGCTGGATTTGTCATTGCCGCAATAGTAATTGCCTTAGCTTTTATAAAAAACTTATATGCAGATATTGAATATTTCAAATGGGCCTGGAAGACGTCATTCAAATTAGAGTGAATAGACTTCCCTCCTTTGTAATACAATTGATTTGAAGCTGTGCCTGGTGAGTGAGGTAAAATAAATCCTTCTGATCTTACCAAAAACATTCCATTCGAACCTGCTTGTCTATACGACCTTTGATTTAGAGGTAATGGGAAAGAAGTTGGCACCCAAATCTCTGCTGTAAATAAT
The DNA here is from genome assembly GCA_030682795.1 of Sphingobacteriaceae bacterium. Taxonomy (GTDB): domain Bacteria; phylum Bacteroidota; class Bacteroidia; order UBA7662; family UBA7662; genus PNNG01. The sequence continues at coordinate 41,138 of JAUXNJ010000038.1, read as the reverse complement.
AACAATTGAGAACCGGGAGTTAAGAATGGTGATGAAAGTGGAACATCTGAACGCTGAATATCACCTACAATACTACCGTTAGTTATTGCCAACTTCCGTGCCTCCATAGGATGCCCAATTCTTTGCAAATACTGATGAAAGGCCGCCCTTTCGGTCTCCGCACCAACTTCAGCGTGATAAACCAAAAGCTGCCGAGCTGCCGGTGAATTCAAAATTGAATGGTATTGATTCTGCAGTTCGTCCATATTTCCAAGGAAATTATACCTTGAAATCATGTCTTTCATACTTTGCTGAAAGGCTAGCGGAATATTTGCGCCAAGATGTGGAGTGGAGAAAGTAGTGAATAGCTTAACGTTGTGACAGCATCCATTTAATTCTAACTCCCGCAAGGCTACCCGCGCAATTAATCCCCCCATACTTGCACCAATTATTTCCAATTGCTCAGTAGATCCATTTAGTTCAAGTTGAGCATTTAACTGAGAAATAAGGCTGGCTAAGGCTTTAGCATTGGATTCAATAGTTGCCCTATTGGTTAAGAAATCAACAAATACAAAATCATAACCTAACTTACCTAAGGAATCAACAAAATCTGTTAAAGGTTCTAAATGCTCCATTCCAGGTCCAAATATTCCTGAGCTGATTTGTTGCCATGATAAATCACCAAATCCCAAATTATTGCCGGGAACAAGTATGTTGTTTCCTTTAACATACGACTCGGTTTCAATGCCCTCTACCAACACGTAAGGCTTTCTAAGTTGATTGTTATTCATCGGACTCAACTTAATAAAGGCAGCGCCAAAACCATCGGGGGTTGAAGCTAAAATTTGACAGCCAGAAGTATTACTGAACAAAATCGAACTTGGTGGACCAATACGCATAATACCAACCTTTACAGTAGCAACTGCGCTTTGGTTGGTCATAATCCCACCATCGGCGTTTAATAATCGGGCTTTAATATATTTAGTGCCTCCTTGAAGATAATTAACCAAATAAGTACTTCCTGGAGTTATAGTGCGGAACCCTATACCATCTTCAAAATCAATTTGCAAAGTGACACCCACCAAACTTCCAAAAAACAATTCGCTCGGAAATTTTACTCGCATAGGTTGACCTGGATATACATAGGCGGTTGATTGATCCGCAGTAAACATAAAAAAATCGCGAATAACCGACCAATGGGCTAGTGCCTGTTGGGTGTTTAATGAATGTGATGAATTTACAATCGTGTATGACGCACCGGTATTATCTAACCATACAGTGTCATAGATGGCGATGTTTCCTATGCCTAATCTGTACTTATCAATCGGCTGATCGTAATACACATAAAAACAATCTAAAGCGTTTTCGGCAATTTCACGGTATTGAAAACGCATTGCTGCAATGATTAAATCAAATTCCTTCTCTCGCTGTAAAGCAGGCAGGCCATAAGTAGCCCCATAAGCCTGGCGCTCGGCCATATCTGATAAAGTATCAGGAATGAGCGGAAATCGATTTGCTTGATAACTGGCATGATAAAATAAGCGATAATAATCGCGAAAGAGTGAAAAATCAGCTGTATCCAACTGGTTTAAGCTAAATTTATCAGGATCTAATCCATCCCGATTTCGAAGCAAGCTCAGTGGACTGCGATCAATCAAAATGCCTTCTGGCACAAATGGTTGCAACAAGCTGTAACGATCAATGTGTTGTTGCGCAAGCGGTGTCTGAGCGCTTGACCCGAGGCACATACACAGCACCATGCTGCATATAACTGCCAATTGTGTAAATTTGTAAAACATGATGTATGGATTTGGAGTGAAACATGGATCCATTGTTGTGCGCAGCCCCACCCCCATGGGGCTGTTTCATTTTTGACTATGGCCGTCGTAAGTCTATTTCGAATTCCGTAGTATCGTTCGGAACTACGATTATCTTAAAAAAGCTAATAGTTTCTGGATTTGTACGATAATCCAGAAAAGGGATTTTACAAGTATCTAAAGAAGGGACTTTTTGAATTACTGACGGTCTTCCTCCTCCAGTGTGAGTATAAGGTATTCCGTTTATTGAAAAAACAAAGTAATCGAACTCCCCTCCGCCTTGATTATTCAGGATAAGCTTCAGCCAGGCTTCACGATTCATATTCAATTGAAATAAATTGAATACACTAGATGTCAATCGTCTGGAATTATCTAAGGCATAAAAGCCAGTTGGCGCATCTAAAAGCTTAATATAGTACATTCCAAAATAGGCATCTAGCCTAGTTACGAAATAAAACTGTCCATTTTCATCAGTTGTAAACTCAGCCACTTTTAAATCAGGTGTTGGGAAAATTGATTGAGATGAGCTTTTATAAAGTGCTAATCTTAGGCCTTTTACTTTTATAGTTTCAAAGGATCCTAATTCCGCGAGCTCTCCCTGTATTACCGTCATTTGATTCTCTGACTTTTGACAACTAATAAACACCAAACTTCCAATAATGAAGCAGCAATTCAATCCCAATCTAGGGGTCCATCTACTAAATACCCTAAAGGCATCTAGCCCCCAGAAGTAAAATCTTACCAAGTTGGCTAAATAGTTTAAAAACGTAGCTTCAACATTCCATCCCAATGCCCTTGCCACTTTCATGTGCGTTAAGTTCATCTTTTTCATGCTGTTAGGTTTAATAATCCGAATTTAAAAAGCACTTTTCAATCGAACAACAATATTTGTTATAATGCGCAATTTGAGATAACCTTTGCGCAATTTGAGATAATGGCCAAGCCTTTCTTCTAATTTTATTCTATTTGACTTGCATATAATATGCAAGCATAGTATATTGGTCATCGAATTGAATATCATGACGCAAAAGAAAAGAACGGTTTGCTTCGACACCAAAATCACTTGGCTCAACATCGCCAGGATGTACAATGCCGAGGCCGAACATTACGATTTGAACGTCTCTGCCGCCTTCACCCTGCTACACATAGACGAAGATGGCACCCAGGTAACGCAGCTAGCCCCCCTTTTAGGGATGGAGGCCAGCAGTATGACACGCATCCTCAATAATATAGAGGAGCGCGGCTGGATAGAAAGGCGCCGCTACAACAGGAACGATCGCCGAGCTGTAAAAATTTACCTCACCGATGCAGGTTTAGAGGCCCGCGAAGTAGCTAAAGAAAAGGTCATTCAGTTTAATAAGGTGGTGCAAACCAAAACCAGCCCACAAGACTTAGCCGCCTTTTTTAGGGTCATCGATACCATCAACGAACTCATTGCGAACAATCACATTTTCGACACATCCACTCAAACCGTTACGAATGAAACGACTCATTAAACACGTCACCATTTTAGGTTCGGGCATCATGGGCTCCCGCATTGCTTGTCATTTCGCCAATATTGGCGTACAAGTACTGCTGCTCGACATGGTCCCGCGCGAACTAAACGACAAAGAAAAAGCTGCTGGCAAAACCCTGGAGGATAAAAGCGTACGCAATCGCCTGGTAAACGACGCCCTTCAAACTGCCATCAAAAGCAATCCAGCCCCGCTTTACCACAAAAGCTTCGCCAGCCGCATTCAAACCGGCAATTTCGACGACGATCTGCACCGAATCGCCAACACAGATTGGATCATGGAAGTGGTGGTAGAAAACATCAAAATCAAACAAATCGTATTTGAAAAAGTAGAGCAGTTTCGCAAGGCTGGAACGCTTATTACTTCGAATACTTCAGGCATTCCCATTCATATGATGAATGCTGGTCGCTCTGAAGACTTCCGTAAGCATTTCTGTGGCACCCACTTTTTCAATCCACCCCGCTACTTAAAATTGCTCGAGATCATTCCAGGCCCTGATACCGATCCTGAAATCATAGATTTCTTAATGGACTACGGCAGCAAATTCCTCGGTAAAACCACGGTACATGCCAAAGACACCCCTGCCTTCATTGCCAACCGCGTAGGTGTATTCGGCATCATGGCCCTCTTTAATAGTATCGAAAAACTAGGACTCAGCGTAGAGGCCATCGACAAACTTTCTGGTCCCCTCATTGGTCGCCCGAAATCGGCCACCTTCCGTACCTGCGACGTAGTAGGCATTGATACCTTAGTTAAAGTGGCGCAAGGCGTAGCTGAAAATTGTCCAGATGATGAATCCAAAGCCCTTTTTGCCCAGCCAGCCTTCCTTACGAAACTGGTAGAAAACAATTGGCTTGGTGATAAAAGCGGTCAAGGCTTCTACAAAAAATCCAAAAACGACGCAGGCAAGAAGGAAATCCTTTCGCTCAACCTCCAAACCATGGAATACGGGCCACAGGAAAAGGTAAAATTCCCCCTGCTCGACCCTATTAAGGCCGAAGACAACCTCCGCAAGCGCCTCAAAATGCTGGTGCAGATGCCTGATAAGGCTGGTGAATTCTTCCGCCTCAACTTCATCCATCTCTTTAAATACGTATCTCACCGCATTCCTGAAATTGCGGACGAAATTTACCGCATCGACGACGCCATGATGGCCGGATTTGGCTGGGAAATGGGTCCTTATGCAACTTGGGATGCCGTTGGCGTAAAAGACATGGTGAACTTAATGACCATGTACGGCCAGCCGCCTGCAGCATGGGTAACCGACATGCTTGCAGCTGGTCATACCACCTTTTACAAGGTAGAAAACGGTCAGAAGTTATTTTACGACAAAGCCTCTGCTAGCTACAAAGTCATTCCCGGTGCTGAAAAAATCATTGCGCTAGACGTATTACGTGGCTCGAATGTAGTTTGGAAAAACAGCGGCACCTCCGTATTCGACATTGGAGATGGCGTATTAAACGTAGAATTCCATACCAAAATGAACAGCATCGGCAGCGAAGTCATTGCCGGCTTCAACAAGGCGGTAGATTTAGCCGAGCAAAACTACCGCGCTGTGGTGGTTGCCAACGATTCGGCTACCTTCTCAGCAGGTGCCAACTTAGGTATGGTCTTTATGCTGGCCGTTGAACAAGAGTATGACGAACTCGACTTCGCCATCCGTGCCTTCCAAAAATTTACCATGCGCGCTCGGTATTCAAGCATTCCGGTAGTGGTAGCGCCCAAAGGCCTTACCTTGGGCGGCGGTTGCGAGCTTTCGCTGCATGCCGATGCCATTCAAGCTGCCGCTGAAACCTACATTGGTTTGGTAGAAGTAGGCGTGGGTGTGATTCCCGGCGGTGGCGGTACCAAAGAAATGGCGCTACGTGTGGCAGATGCCGTTCGCCAAGGCGATGTTGCCTATAACCCTTTGCAACAAGCCTTCATGAATATTGCCACAGCCAAGGTAGCTACTTCGGCTTATGAAGCCTTAGATATGGGCTATTTGCGTCGCGGCGACCGCATCTCGGTAAACGAGCGCAACCACCTCGCAGACGCCAAGCGTTTGGCCGTTGAATTGGCAGAAGCTGGTTACACCATGCCTCAGCAACGCAACGACATCCTGGTGCAAGGCCGTGGCGGCATGGCCCTCTTTTTAGCTGGCATCAACGGCATGGTGATGGGCAATTACATCAGCGAACACGACCAAAAAATCGCTCAAAAATTGGCCTATGTCATCTGCGGCGGAGATTTAACCGCCCCACAAGAAGTCAGCGAACAATATTTACTCGACCTCGAAAGAGAAGCTTTTTTATCGCTGCTTGGTGAAAAGAAGACCCTCGAACGCATTCAATCAGTATTAAAAACAGGACGTCCACTCCGTAACTAAAAGCAAAAACATGAACGCATATATTGTAGCCGGTTATCGCACCGCCGTTGGCAAAGCCAGCAAGGGCGGATTCAGATTTACCCGTCCCGATGATTTAGCCGCTGACGTGATCAAACACCTGGTGGGCTCTATTCCCAGTCTCGACCCCGCCCGCGTCGACGACCTCATAGTAGGCAACGCCGTACCCGAAGCCGAACAAGGCATGCAAATGGGCCGCATCATCTCCCTGCTTTCCTTGCCTATCAATGTGCCTGGCATGGTCATCAATCGTTATTGCGGCTCTGGTTTAGAAGCCATTGCCATTGCTGCTACCCGCATTCATGCCGGCATGGCCGATTGTATCATCGCAGGTGGTACCGAATCAATGAGTTTGGTACCGGTAATGGGCTGGAAAACGGCCTTGAACTATAAAATCTCCAGTACGCACGGCGATTATTATACCAGCATGGGCCTCACGGCCGAACAAGTAGCTGGCAAATATGGCATCAGTCGGGCTGCACAAGACGAATTTTCGTTGAAGTCGCACGAAAAAGCCCTTTCCGCCATTGCCTCTGGCAAATTCAAAGATGAAATTGTGCCCATTACCGTCGAAGAAGTGTATGTAGATGAAAAAATGAAAAAGTGCAGTCGCACCTATGTGGTAGACACCGACGAAGGACCGCGCCAAGAAACTTCTTTAGAAGCATTGGCCAAGCTCAAGCCTGTATTTGCAGCGGGTGGCTCGGTAACTGCTGGAAATTCGTCTCAGACCTCCGATGGCGCATCTTTTGTGATGGTGATGTCCGAAAAAATGGTGAATGAGCTCGGTTTAAAGCCCATTGCCCGCATGCTCAGCTATGCTACCCAGGGCGTTGACCCCCGATATATGGGCATTGGTCCGGTTGCCGCCATTCCCCTCGCCCTCAAAAAAGCAGGGTTGAAGCAAAGCGACATTGACCAAATTGAGCTCAACGAAGCTTTTGCAGCACAATCACTGGCCGTGATCAAAGAACTTGACCTCGATCCTAGTCGCATCAACGTAAACGGCGGAGCCATTGCCTTAGGCCACCCCCTTGGTTGCTCCGGTGCCAAACTATCGGTGCAGCTCTTCAACGAAATGCGTCGCCGAAATCAAAAATACGGCATGGTAACCGCTTGTGTAGGCGGCGGCCAAGGCGTAGCAGGCATTTATGAATTATTATAAAATTTAAAGACACGCTTATGGAAACCACCACCAAAAAACAACTCCGCGGAGGCGAATTCCTGGTAAAGGAAACCACCGCCGCCAATATCTTCATCCGCGAAGATTTTAGCGAAGAACAACTCATGATGTTTGAGGCCACCAAGGACTTCATGAAAACCGAAGTGTTCCCACATCTACCTCGTTTCGAAAAAGGCGACTATGCCCTGGTAGAAAGCTTGATGAAAAAAGCTGGCGAAATGGGATTGCTCGGCATCAGCGTACCACAAAATTATGGCGGTATGGGCATGGGCTTCAATACCTCCATGCTTATTTGCGAAGAAATCAGCAGCATGACAGGCTCGCTGGCTACTGCCTTTGGTGCGCACACTGGCATCGGCACCTTGCCCATACAGTATTACGGCAGCGAAGCCATTCGTGAAAAATATTTGGCTAAAGTGGCCAGTGGCGAATGGATTGCCTGCTACAACCTTACTGAGCCAGATGCTGGTTCAGATGCCAATTCAGGCAAGACAAAAGCCGTGCTTACCCCAGATGGAAAGCATTACGAAATTACAGGCCAAAAAATCTGGATTTCCAACGCCGGTTTTGCAGATGTGTTCATCGTTTTTGCACGCATTGAAGATGATAAAAACATCACAGGTTTTGTGTTTCACAAAGATGAGGTAACTGGTTTGAGCTTGAATGAAGAAGAGCACAAACTCGGCCTCAAGTCCTCCTCTACCCGCCAGGTTTTCTACGATAAAGTAAAAGTACCAGTAGAAAATATGCTCGGAGAGCGTGATGGTGGCTTTAAAATCGCTGTAAATGTACTCAACGCTGGTCGCATCAAACTAGGTGCAGCGGTAGTGGGTGCGGCATTCAAGGTAATCGGCTTTGCAGTACAGTATGCCAATGAACGCAAGCAATTCGGTAAAACTATCGGTACTTTCGGAGCCATCCAACAAAAAATAGCCGACATGGCCACCATGGCCTATGTAGCAGATGCTGCTTTGTACCGTGCTGGTCAGGACATTGAAGACAACCAAAACCGTTTGCTTGCTGCTGGAAAGCCTGAGGCCGAAGCCAAACTCAAAGGCATCGAAGAATATGCTGTGGAATGTGCCATCATCAAAGTACTCGCCTCAGAAGCCATGGCCTTTGTAGCAGATGAAGGTGTACAAATTTATGGTGGCATGGGATATTCTGCCGATGCGCCTATGGAGGCAGCCTACCGCGATGCGCGCATCAGTCGCATTTACGAAGGAACCAACGAAATCAACCGCATGCTCACCGTAGATATGCTGCTCCGGAAGGCCATGAAAGGCGAACTCGACCTCATTGGGCCAGCCATGAAAGTAGCGCAAGAGCTGATGGACATTCCTGATTTTGGGGCAGAAGAAGACACCAGCTACCTCGCACAAGAGAAAAAGGTGCTAGCCAATCTCAAAAAGGCCACCTTGATGGTTGCCGGAGCTGCAGTGCAAAAATTCCAGACCAAATTGGCCGATGAGCAGGAAGTATTGATGAGTCTCGCCGACATGACCATTCAGGTATATGCCCTAGAGTCGGCAATCCTCAAAACCGAAAAACTTGCCGGAAAAATTGGTGAAGAAGCTTGTAAGGAGCGTTATGAAATGACTGTGAATTTCTTACACAAAGCAGCTGAAATTTGCAATAAAGCTGGCAAAGAAGCCATATATGCCTTCGCTGAAGGCGATGAACAACGCATGATGTTGTTGGGATTGAAGCGTTTCACCAAGGTGGCACCCGAAAATCTTAAAAACATCCGCAGAAGCATTGCAGCAAAATTGCTTGATGCTAATCAATATCCTTTTGCTTAATAGTAATTAAGGTTTTACGCTAAGCCCGGGGCAATTGCTTCGGGCTTTTTTATTACCAATCACCCAAATTGGTGGTGATGCTAAAGTTGTTGGATGTGCCTGCCAAAGTAAGGGCACCACTGCCATAATCAAACCTAAAACGCTTCACCTGAATGCCAAATCCCCAGGAAAAGCCACTGGCCCCGAATCTTGTAGGAATCAACAATTCACGGCGTCTTTGGTGGTTATAACCAAAGCGCAAGTGGAAATTTTTAGACAACAACAACTCGCCATTCAGAATCATGTGGCGAAAGAACTCATCTACATAGGGATTCCCCTGCTCTACTTGCTGCTCACCATCATTCAAAAGCACACGTTGTCGGTAGTATACATCCGAAGGGTCATTATAGCGCAAGCGCCAGTTGTGCAAATTGTGGAAAACCAGTCCCCAACGAAAAGGCACATATTTTAATCGATTCGTAAACGCCAACTGTACATCCAAGGGCAAGGCTGACCGCAGCCCCTCCCGTTCGTAAGTAGTAAGTTGCGTTCCAAAATTACGCACCATGAACGCTGCAGTAATGCGATTTGCGGTATCTACGTACATGGCCGACATATCCACGGCTACCCCATGTGAGCTGTAAGATTCAAGAAAAGAGCCAATGTATTTCAAATTAGCCCCTGTGCGCATTCTGGGGTTAATTTCTTTGCCCCAGCCAAGTTGCAAGGCCAATTCATTGGCATTAAAGGTACCAGTTACATTGCCAGCAGGGTCGGTTTGATCAAATTTTCCGTAATTGATGTAAGAAACTGCCCCGCCAAAAGTCCCCACGCGGTCGCTGTGGTGATGCGCGAAACTTACATTGCCATAATTAATGTCAGCCACATAATTCACAATGCTCATGCCGATGCGCTGGTGCATTTCTTGGTTCAGCATGGCAGGATTAAAATACGCCAAATTCACATCATTGTCGTGCGTAGCCAGGGCCGAGCCTCCCAAAGCTGTTACCCGTGCTGAAGGAGTTAATTTCAAGAAATTATACGTACTCAGTCCACCAATTTGTGCCAAAGCTGATTGCGCCAGCAAGATTACTAGCCAAAAACTGAGTAGAATGCGTTTATTTATATTCAAAACTAAATTTTAAGGGGCAATGATGACAACGGGAGTGCTTACAATCTTATTGCTGAATCTGTTCTTTCGATCTCTTATTTGGATGTGATAATAGGCAGTATCCTGCACCAAACCTGGCCTGCGGAAAGTATTTTGGATGGTTAAGCGCACTTCACCTGAAATTTGCTTGCTTTGACCGGGCGGGGTAATGAAAGGCAAACGGTATGGGTACTCGATGTCTCCGAAATTCGGTTCTCCATTACGGCGGTCTACAACAGTAATATCGTTAGTGGTATCCCCTTGTTCTAACCCCAAATCTCCATCCCCATCTTTAAAACTAAAGATTAGAACCAGCGAATCAACCCCTTCACGTACCAATCCGGGTTCTACGCCTACAAACTCAATTAAGGGCGTTTCGTCGAAAAAACGAATGGGCTGACAGGCCGTTAAACCAATCAAGCAAACCATTAACAGAAGCATGATGCTGCGCATAAGTACAAAAATACCGAAGAATCAACGTATTTCTGCATCTAAAGTTGTGCGCATGGTCCCCAAGCTCGTAATTTTGCCAAAATGCCTAACCCTTTATCCACCACCCAAGCTACGTTACAGTCGCAACAGTTCCATAAGCGCTTTGCACATATCTGTACAAACGAGTCTGGATTTGATGAAGCATTTGCCATACAATTATTTCATTTTCAGGCAGAAACCAATGCTGTTTACAAGGCTTACTTGCAGGCTTTGAGGCGAGATGCCGGCAAGATAGAACGCCTTGAGGACATCCCTCACTTGCCCATCTCCTTTTTTAAAAGCCACGCGGTGAAAAGTCATGACTTTGAAGCCAGCCTGGTTTTTAGCAGCAGCGGCACCACCGGCATGGAAAAAAGTCGGCATTTTGTGCACCATAGCCAATTATATGAACAAGTTTGCGTGCAACTTTTTGAAAGGGCTTATGGTGAAACTAGTAATTGGGTGATTCTAGCGCTGCTCCCCGCCTACTTGGAACGCGAAGGCTCCAGCCTCATTCACATGGTAGATTTGCTCATTCGCCGGTCGGGTCACTCTGAAAGTGGCTTTTTTCTCCACAATCACGAAGCCCTCTGCCAAAAATATCAGCAGGCCAAGCATGCCGGCAAAAAGGTATTACTTCTTGGTGTAAGCTTCGCTCTTTTAGATTTGGCTGAAAAACGCATGCTGAAATTAGCAGCAGAAGATGTGGTAATGGAAACAGGCGGAATGAAAGGCCGACGCAAGGAGTTGATTCGTGAAGAATTACATAGCCTGTTGTGTTCGGGATTAGGCGTCACGCGCATTCACAGTGAATACGGCATGACGGAATTACTGTCGCAAGCCTATTCTCAGGGACAAGGCCTGTACAAAGAAGCCCCCTGGATGAAAGTGCTCGTGCGCGACACCAACGACCCTTTCAGGTATTTGGAAGCTGGTCGGACTGGTGGTTTAAACATCATCGATCTAGCCAATATCGATAGCTGCGCCTTTATCCAAACACAAGATTTGGGTCGAAAATCAAACGAAAATACCTTTGAAGTTTTGGGAAGATTTGACCACAGCGATGTAAGAGGCTGCAATTTGTTAGCATTATGAAAAAATTTTGACTCAAAAACGGCTTGTTTTTGCCATAAAATCCAATTCTCTGTCAGATTATTTGTGCAAATCAACTTCGAAATGTAGATTTAGCGCTTCAATCTCATTCCATGAAAAAGCTTTATACGCTGACCATGCTCGCGATCATCGCGCTATGCAGCTGTAATGGTCCATCCAAAGAAAATTCAAGCCCCGACAAAGTGAGCATTCCCGCCCCAGAAATCGAAAAAGTAGTCCTTTACGAAATATACGTCCGCAATTTTACACCGGAAGGCACCTTCCAAGCCATCATCCCACAACTCGATAAGCTCAAGGAGCTTGGCGTGAATACATTGTGGCTCATGCCCATCCACCCCGTTGGTGTTGAAAACCGCAAAGGCACTTTTGGATCGCCCTATGCCGTGCAGGATTTTTACGATGTGAATCCTGAATTTGGCACCAAGGCCGATTTTAAAGCACTGGTGAATGCTTGCCACGAAAAAGGACTGCATATTCTCATCGATTTGGTGGCTAATCATACTGCTTGGGACAACAAATGGATCACGGAGCACCCCGATTGGTACACCAAAAACGAAGCGGGAGAAATCATACCCCCTGTAGATGACTGGTCGGATGTGGCCGATTTAAACTATGAAAATGCTGCCGTACCCGCCGAAATGGCCAAGGTGATGGAGTATTGGGTAAAGGAATTCGACATTGACGGTTATCGGTGTGATGTGGCCTATATGGTACCCAATAACTTTTGGAAAAATAGCATTGCTAACATCCGAAAAATCAAACCCATTATCATGCTGGCTGAAGCTGCCGGGACGGAGTTTCATGAAATAGGCTTCGACTTCACGTATGGTTGGGAAGTATATCATCATATGAAAAAACTTTTTGCGGGAGCATCTGCAGTTAGCCTGCCTGCTTTGGCCACTACTGAAACCGCCAAAGTACCCGCTGGCAATAAAATTTTGCGTTTTACCACCAATCATGATGAAACTTCCTGGGACGATGTGCCCGTGAATCTATTCAAAACCAGAGAAGGTAGCCTGGCAGCCTTTGTTGCTTCCACCTATCTGCCAAGCATTCCACTTTTGTACAACGGTCAAGAGGTGGGGCATCCGCAAAAAATGAATCTCTTTGAAAAAAGTAATATAGACTGGTTAAGCAACGGCTTTATGCGAGATGCTTACAAACAATTACTGACGGTAAGAAATCAAGAAGCTGCGGTTTTGGGAGATGAAATCACTTTCTTTGAAACAGCTAATCCCGATATCATTGCCTACCAACGTGGCAGTGGAGATGCGGCCATCTTTGTTATCGTGAACATTCGTAAAGACTTGGTAAACTTTCAATTACCTGAAGTTCTACAGGGTAAAACTATGCTAGACCTACTGAGCGGAAGAGGGATGAATCTGTATCAAAATCTGAATGTTCTTGGTTTTAATTACTATATTTTGAAAGCGGCTCAACTGAGCTAAACAACTTAGGCAGCTTCCGGGGCTTGCCCTTATTTTTATATAATGACATACAAAGGCCAAGATCATTTTAACCAATCCTTGGGAGAATGCATCTATTTTGAACAAAATGGACAAATATTACTATTTGAAACCACTGAAACAAAGATACAGCTGAGCATCTTCCGCGACGACATAATCCGCATTAGAGCCATTGATAGGCAACAAGAGTGGGAGGATTTTTCATATGCGGTAATTGCACGGCCAACCAACACTTCCTTTGAAATAATTCAAAACGAAGCAGGCTGGCAAATCACTACTGCCAAACTTCGCCTGCACATTAACCGGTCTCCAATTCGTTTTACCCTGTACGACCTCGACGGCACTTTGGTGAATGCAGATGACCCCTCCTTTGGTATCAGTCGTATTGGTCATGAGTGGTACAACTACAAAGCCCTACAAGCAGATGAGCGTTTCATTGGTTTAGGCGAAAAAACGGGCCATCTTGACCGCCGTGGTAAATGGTATGAACATTGGAATACCGACGCTTTTGCCTATGGAGAGGAGGAGGATCCTTTGTACATGAGTACTCCCTTTTATATGGGAATCACAAAAAGCAAGGTATATGGCATTTTTTTAGACAATACCTATCGAAGCGTTTTCAACTTTGGTGCCTCTAACGATCGCTTCAGCTATTTTCAAATACCTGATGGAGCACTTGATTATTACCTAATCAAAGCTGGCGATGTGGCCGAAACAGTAATGGCTTATACCTGGCTAACGGGTACCCCTTCGCTCCCACCCAAATGGAGTTTGGGGTATCAGCAATGTCGCTACAGCTACTATCCAGACAAAGAAGTACTCAACGTAGCCCGTACTTTTCGTGAAAAACAAATCCCTTGCGATGTCATCTATCTCGACATCCATTACATGGATCAATACAAACTTTTCACCTGGAATAACAAGGAATTCCCTGATCCAGCTGCCTTTGTGCAGGCCTTAAAGGAAATGAACTTTAGGGTTGTGGTGATCATAGACCCAGGAGTGAAGGTGGAGCAGGGCTACCACGCTTATGAAACGGCCAAGGCCGCTGATTTATTTGTAAAATACCCAGATGGCAGCTATTATAGCGGCGAAGTTTGGCCTGGCACCTGTCATTTTCCTGATTTCACAGCTGCAAAAACACGCCTTTGGTGGGGAGAACAGTTCAAATCACTGGTTGATATAGGTATAAGTGGTTTCTGGAATGATATGAATGAGCCCGTTACCTGGGGCAAAAAGCTGCCCGATCTCCTTGAGTTTGAATTCGATGGACATCGTGCCACCCATCGCAAGGCTCACAATGTATATGGTATGCAAATGGCGCGTGCTACAGCTGAGGGCGTGCAGCAACTACTACCCAACGAACGGGCGTTTATCCTAAGTCGCGCAGGCTTCAGCGGCAGTCAGCGGTTCGCCGCCAGCTGGACCGGCGACAATTCTGCCTCTGACGACCACATGCTGTTAGGCGTTCGTTTGATGTTGAGTATGGGTTTAGCAGGACTGAGTTTTACTGGGGTGGATATCGGTGGTTTTGTTGGAGAGGCAAATCCAAAATTATTTACGCGTTGGATGCAGATTGGTGCATTTTCTCCTCTTTTTCGGGGCCACACCATGATCAACAGTCGCGATTCAGAGCCTTGGTCCTATGGCGAAGAGGCAGAGGAAATCAGTCGCAATTTCATTCGTTTGCGGTATCGTTTGATGCCTTATCTCTACACTGCATTTCACGAAAGTGCCAAAAACGGACTGCCTATTGCACGAAGCTTGGCATTCGCCTATCCGCATGATGTAGAAATTTACAATCGTGCCTGGGGTCATCAATACCTTTTTGGCCCATCTGTACTCGTGGCGGCAGTCAATTCCTGGATGCCGATTCAAAAAGTGTACCTACCAGAAGGTAACTGGTACGACTTCTACCATGGTCAATTGTACACGGGTAATCAGGTACATATGGTTGAAACCGGTCAGGAGGTATTGCCCGTATTTGTTAAGGCCGGAGCCGTACTTCCTATGCACCTTCCTGGGCAGCACATCGATGAGGTTGCCTCAGATACACTCGATCTACACCTTTTCGCCGGAAACACCACCAGCGTTCAAAATTGGTATGAAGATGATGGCACCAGCTATGACCAGCTTCTCGGAGGTTATTGTGAGCGTTTAATTACCCATTTAGGAACAGAAAGAACGCTAATCATTAGCCACCAACAAGGTGACTTTAAGGTGGCCTATCAAAAAATACGCATCTATTTTCATGGCATAGAGAGCCTCACACCAAATATCCAGCACATTGCCTATACAGCAGGCAAAGAAAACGTGCAGTTTATAGCGCCGATAAGCAATTTCGACCCATTCTTCACCAATACCTCGCATCCTTGGCAGCACCTCAACGTGCCGTTCATCGAATTCGCCTACCAAAGCGAAGCTATTGAAATAAGTTATTGAGTTAAATGACGCGACAGGAAAACCTCGATGGCCTCGTACAGGGCTATTCGATTTTCTTGCTTGTAAAATCCGTGGCCCTCGTCTTCGCGTAAAATGTAATCTACTTCTACCCCACGCGCAGCCAGTGCTTCCACAATTTGATCGGCTTCCGACTTTTTAACCCTAGGATCCATGGCTCCCTGCACCACCATAAGTGGTACTTTAATTTTGTCAGCATGAAATATGGGAGATGCCTGTACATAATGCATGCTGTCGGACTGCGGATGCCCAATCATTTCGTAAAACATTTGCCTTCCAGGCTCCCAATAAGGTGGGATGGTTTGCATGAGCGTAAATAAATTGGAAACCCCTACATAATCGATTCCACAAGCATACAAGTCTGGCGTAAAAGCCAATCCTGCCAAAACCGCATAACCTCCATAGCTAGAGCCATAAATGGCAATCCGCTTTGGATTTGCAATCCCTTGATCAATTAAATACTGTACGCCATCGGTAATGTCGTTTTGCATGTTTTTGCCCCACTGTTTGAAGCTTGCTTCCCAAAAGGCGCGCCCATAGCCAGTAGATCCTCTAAAATTCATTTGAAAAACTGCGTAGCCGCGATTGGCTAAAAACTGTACATTTCGATCAAATCGCCATACATCACGCATCCAAGGCCCACCATGTGGCATCACCACCACGGGCAAGTTTTTGGGATCCAAGCCGTTCGGGATGGTTAGGTAACCATGAATCTGAAGACCATCTCTGGAGAGGTATTGGATAGGCTGAACAGCGGCCATCTGCTTTTTATCTAACCAAGGACTTACTTCTGCTAACAATTCCAACTCCTCGCTTTGGGTATTAAAAAGATAATAAGCACCCATCGTCTTATCCGAAAAGGTGCGCACAATCACTTTGTTTTCTGACTCATCGGCCCCCGTAAAGGTTATTTCATCTTCTGGAATTGTCTTACGAAGTAAATTATGAAGGGATTTCACCCGTTCATCTAAAAAGTGGTACCTACTTTTCCAATCGGTATAATGTACCATGAGGGGCTTTTTAGTCTTCTCCGACATGATCAGCCAATCAGCATCAAACTTGGGGTGCTCAAAAATCACCTCCACTTCCTTTCCGGCGGTTAAATCGTATAAAACGGCTGCAGTTTTATCCCGATTCAAATTCGACAAGGCATATACCAAATGGCTACTGCCCGCAACAAAGGCAACCGGTTGAAAAGAATTTTTGAAATCCACCTCCAATACGTTTTTGAAGCCTTCTTCCTTGGCTGCACGGTACAAAAAACCGTTATTGGTCCCATCGGTTGTGGTTACTAACCTGATGAGTCCTGTTTCATCTGTTAAAAAACTCGAATAATTTCCAGGATTCTCCAGTTCCAAGCTTAACTCGCCAGTCGATAAATGCAAGCGATACACATCAAAAATCTGAGGATTCCGCCGATTTAGCGAAAGCAGCATCTCCTCCTCATCAAAGTTCAGCTCATCTACTATTTCAGTACGTACTCCGTTAAAGCGAGTCATTTCCCGCACAAGTCCATCTTTTAAATGGATGATTGACAGATAATAATTCTCGTCTCCATCAATATCTTTCAAAAAGTAGATGCTGTTGTTGCCTGCCCAGCCATACTGCACAATGTCTCTATCAGTGATATAGGTTAACTGACGCACCGAATCTGTTGCTAGGTTACGAACAAAAACATTCATACGCGACTCATAAGGAGCTAGATAACTCAATTGCATGCCGTCTGGCGAGAGTTTATAATAAGCCTTATCAGGATTCTTAAAAAAGTCTTCCACGGGGATTAAGGCACTGGTGCAGGACTTATCGCTACATGATGCAAGCAATACTAAAATCAGCGGCAAAAGAAAAAAGAGTCTCATCGGCGTTAACACCTCAAAATAACGTCTAAAAAGGCAGAATGGGTTAATAAAAAATCATAAAAGACTTTAAAATTAGTGTCAAAAATGCATGGTGATTCTTCTAGATTTATGCATATTGGAAAGCATTTCTCAGTTTACCTTTCCATGGAAAAGAAAAAGTTATCGTTTTGGCAAATCTGGAATATGAGTTTCGGATTTTTAGGCATACAATTTGGGTTCGCCCTTCAAAATGCGAATGTCAGCCGAATTTTTGAAACCTTGGGAGCTGATAAAGATCAGCTTCCCATTTTATGGCTTGCAGCACCTGTAACTGGCCTTTTGGTTCAACCCATCATTGGCTATTTAAGTGATCGCACTTGGCATCCTCGCTGGGGAAGACGACGTCCGTTTTTCTTACTGGGTGCTATCCTGGCCTCCATAGCACTTATTTTTATGCCCAATTCTGTGGCCTTGTGGATGGCTGCTGGTATGTTGTGGATCATGGACGCTTCAATCAACATCAGCATGGAACCATTCAGGGCCTTTGTAGGTGATATGTTGCCAGCTTCTCAACGCACCAAAGGGTTTGCTATGCAAAGCTTTTTTATAGGCATAGGTGCGGTTGTGGCATCCAGTTTACCATGGATCTTTTCCAATGTGTTTAATGTATCGAACACTGCCGCACCGGGCGTGATTCCCGATTCGGTGAAATGGAGTTTTTACATAGGCGCTGTTGCCTTCTTAAGTGCGGTTATTTGGACGGTAGTGAAGACCAAAGAGTATCCACCAGAAGATTTAGACGCCTTTCGAAAAGAAAATGCTGCGATTGGCATGTGGCAAGGCTTGGCAGAGGCTTTCACCGGTATTTTTAAGATGCCTAAAACCATGGTACAACTAGCCTTTGTGCAATTTTTCAGCTGGTTTGCCCTTTTTGCCATGTGGATTTATACCACATCAGCAGTAACCAGTCATGTTTACGGCACCTCCGATACCACCAGTGTTTTATATAACGAAGGCGCAGGCTGGGTAGGGATCTGTTTCGCTATGTACAATGGTATAGCAGCTTTTGCAGCACTTGGACTCCCTTGGTTGAGTAGTAAAATTACTCGAAAAGGCACCCATTTATTTGCATTAAGCTGTGGTGCGGCTGGTTTGTTCTCTATTTATTTTGTGAGTAATCCTATGATGTTGCTGGTGTCGATGATAGGCGTTGGTGTAGCTTGGGCAAGCATACTCTCGATACCCTATGCCATGCTATCTGGGGCATTACCAGCCAATAAAATGGGCTATTACATGGGCGTTTTCAATTTTTTCATTGTGATTCCGCAAATAGTAGCTGCGGGCATTTTAGGATTTATCCTCAAAAACTTATTCAATAATGAAGCGATCATGGCATTAATAATTGGTGGCGCAAGCATGTTGGTAGCTGGCCTGTTAAACTTATTGGTGGATGATAAGGAAGATGTATTGGTAGAAAAATAACAGTCCTGTAAAAGTAGCTTTAAGCCCAATGTGCCATTTATCCTATGTGGCTATGATGGCTGAAGTTGGTGGCGTAACCTATACGTATAGGTTGGGCAGGAGGTGTCTAACGCTTTAGGCTGTGCTCGCTAAAGCGGTATTGCAAACGTTCGTAAACGACTGCAAATGCTTTCTTAACCATACTCAGAGTGAAGGCTTCACATCCCTTTCAGCGTTCTCCACTGCTTCGTATATGCCAATAAGAAATCGGCCATTTACTAATTAATAAAACGCTCTAAGAACTGTAGTAAAGTAGGGATGAGCTAAAATTTTGTCTAAAAGAATAAAATGCGGTACTACGAAACCACACATAAAATACAAAACCGCCTCCAAGATGGAGGCGGTTGCATTCATATTTCGTGAGCAGCACTTATTTGACAATGCGAATCACTTGGCTCTTTCCTGCGGTTTCTACCTTGAGTAAATAAATTCCAGCTGTCATTTCCTGAAAAGGAATTTGAGTGGTATTTTCTCCATCAAAAACGGCTATTTCCTGCATGTAAACGGCTTGTCCTTGTACATTCAACACCTTGAGGGTTGCCATACCTGTAGTTTCGGACTTGAAGCGCACCTTAAGCACGTCTTGAACTGGATTTGGATACACTTCCAAAGATGAGGCTTTTAATTCTGCAACTCCAGTATTAAATGACCCAAAATTATAAACTCGCTTTTCTGAATTCACATAGCTCATTAAAAAGCTGTCGTAGTACTTATCGATAATTTGAAAAGGGAAATTATTGGCCATGTAGAGGTACTCGTAGGCTTGACCGTAACCAATTTGAAGTGACGTACCGTTGTTAAACCACTCTTCTTGTTTAGTTAAGCTATTTTGAGCATTGAAGGTCCACTCATACTTATAATCATCTTCCCAAGTAAGACCATTGTAGCCTTGCTCCACCACCATAACGATACGGTTATTGGCGTCATAAGTGTAATTCGATCTGTAATCCTGCAACCAGCTTCCAGAAGTGTAAGTTTCAGTGGTAATACGCGAAACTCTACCCGAAGTAATTGTTGAACTAGCACGTGACAAGGTATCCAAAACAGTACCAATCACTGCCACTTCCATGTAGGCCGTTGGTGATGTAACAGGCAAGTAATCAGGAACAATTTGGATTGCGAACAAATCGCTTGCTTTTATTTCTTCTATTCCAGTCAAATAGTTCAGGCCCGGAAACCCTAGCCCCCATTCTACACCACTATATTGCAAAATTTCAGTGGACCACTGATTAGAAAAGTCATCCCAAAACTGCATTCTAACTCCTGTAACATGACTTTGGGCATTAAACTGCATATTTGTATACCGTGATGACTTCTGCCAGCTGCTCAGAAAATCGTCATAATAACTTGTTTCTACACCTACCAATGCACCACCGCTGTAAGTATAGGTAGCCGAATCACCAGAACTCAACACCAAGCTGCCATTCATATTTTCAAAATACCTTACAGATACTAAGTTCTGATTGGCATCATACCGCTGCTCGATTTTAAATTCTACAGATGGGGTAGGCAGAAAAATGTTTTGCTGCAAAGACGTTAATTTACCTGCCGCATTATAGGTAATCACATAGTTACCAATAGGCAAGGACAATGGCGGTGGCAAATACAACAACAGTCCAGAAATAGCACCCGATGTGTGGTAGGTAAGCTTAGCAGTGAAGGCCAAATCCCAGTTTCCATTGTTGTACTCATAAAGCGTAACCGAATCAGGGGTAACGTTGCTTATTCGCTGATTAGCAGCAGCAAGCTGTAGCACGGGCATTAATTGCTTTTTACGAGCTTCTACATGCTTCGTCGTTTGAGAGTCATTCCTTTTTTTTACGAAAGGCTTTTCGGCTGCCATACTTAATTGAAAAGTAAGGCAGAGCATGATGGATGAGAAAATAAACTTTTTCATATTCCTTTTTTTTTGGTTTGACAAAGATAACAACAAGACGTGTATAAGATGCTTTACACTTTGCGACAAAAAGCTCCATTTTCTTGAAGCTCTTTTTTAACTCTAATTCGTAAGAAACACAGAACCTTTTATACCTTAGCAGCAAATTCGATTATGCTGCTGCAGATTCACTGGAACGTTAATCCTGAGATTTTTCCTGATTTTTTACCCGTTCGCTGGTACGGTTTACTTTTTATGTCGGGCTTTGTATTCGGCTATTATATCCTCGAACGCATATTCAAAAAAGAAAAAAAATCCCTCACCCTGCTCGATAGCCTTTCGATTTACGTTGGTGCAGGTACCATCTTAGGCGCTCGAATTGGTCACTGCCTGTTTTACGAACCTGCTTACTACTTAGCTAATCCCATTGAAATCCTCAAAATTTGGGAAGGTGGACTAGCGAGCCATGGCGCCGTAATTGGCATCTTACTCGCTAATTATCTTTACGGCCGGAAATTTAAAGAAACTGGCTTTTTTTGGGTCACTGATCGTTTGGTGATTGTGGTAGCACTGGCAGCCACGCTCATTCGTTTGGGTAATTTGATGAATTCTGAAATTGTAGGTGCCCCAACTGATTTGCCATGGGGATTTGTATTTGAGCGCTTAGGAGAAGACTTTGCCCGCCACCCAAGTCAATTGTACGAGGCCATTTTTTACCTTATCTCCTTTGGCATCCTGTATACTATGTATTGGAAGCAGCAAGCAGGCGCGTATGCAGGAAGACTATTTGGCACCTTCCTCATCTTAATTTTTGGTTTCCGATTTGTAATCGAATTTATCAAAGATGTGCAAGTAGAGTTTGAAAAGAGCATGCAACTCAATATGGGGCAGCTGTTGAGCTTGCCGTTGATTGCCTTGGGTATCTATTTGATTTGGAGGAGTGGTCAAGTCACCACTTCCAATCAGCTATAAAAGTTTCGCTCTTCAGCATGTCCTCATGCAAATAACGATCACCATCTAAATGCGCCACTACTTTTCGGTAGTCGGCTTTGGCAGCTTCGATACGCGGAGAACTTTTTGCGGTTCTAAAGTCTAGGGCCTGACAGGCATTCATCCATTCGATGCTCAAAATCCGCTGCACATTCTCTAACAGTCGGTATAGCTTGGTAGCTGCATTGGCGCCCATACTCACGTGATCTTCTTGTCCATTCGATGAAGTGATGCTGTCGATGCTCGCTGGCACCGCCAATTGCTTATTCTGAGAAGCAATCGAAGCAGCGGTATACTGCGGAATCATAAAGCCCGAGTTGAGCCCTGAGTTGGCCGTTAAAAAAGGCGGTAATCCACGAGTTCCTGAAATCAATTGAAAAATTCGACGCTCACTAATAGAGCCTATTTCTGACAAAGCAATGGCCAACTGATCGAGCGCCATGGCCAGTGGCTGGCCGTGAAAATTTCCTCCACTGATGATTAGGTCGAGTTCCGGGAAAATATTTGGATTATCGCTTACCGAATTAATTTCGCGCTCAAAAACCGCAGCTACAAAGTCCCATACATCACGCGTAGCCCCATGCACTTGTGGAATGCAACGAAAAGAGTAAGGATCTTGCACAGATGTTTTGACTTGCGCCTGTAAGGCACTTCCTTCCAGAAATTCACAAACATTATCGGCTACCTTCATTTGACCAGGATGTGGCCTCACGGCATGGATGGCTGGGTGAAACGGCTCCAATCGCCCATCAAAGGCATCCAAGGACGCTGCCGCAATAAAATCGGCCTTGTTGAGCATATCCGACGATTTTAGCAAGGCATGCACCCCATAAGCACTCATAAACTGGGTGCCGTTAAGCAGTGCCAAGCCTTCTTTGGCTTGCAATTGCAGGGATTTCCATCCTAAGGCCTCAAAAAGCAAGGAAGTCGATTGTCTTTTACCTGCATAAATCACCTCCCCTTCTCCTATCAATGGCAAACTCAAATGTGCTAATGGGGCTAAGTCGCCAGATGCACCTAAAGAGCCCTGTTGGTACACCACTGGCAAAATATCCATGTTGTAAAAATCTATCAGTCGCTGCACTGTTTCAAGTGCTACGCCTGAATGACCGAAGGCCAGCGACTGCACCTTCAGCAGGAGCATCAAGCGCACGATTTCAGCAGGCACTTCCTCTCCCATGCCGCACGCATGCGACCGAATGAGGTTGTGCTGCAGGGTGTTGAGCTCACTTTTGGAGATACCGATGTTGCACAATGCGCCAAAGCCCGTATTTATTCCATAAAACAACGCATCACTGCCAGCCAATTTATCGTCGAGGTACTTTTTACCTTTTTGGATGCGCTGAACGGCTTCGGGTGCTAACTGAATTTGGTTGCCAGCCTGCATGAGTGGCTTAAGCGCCTGCAGCGACAGCTGTTGGTTGATGGTAAACATGGTTAATCTTTAAGCAAATCAAGCAGCGCATTGTGTCTAACACTCCTTTGCTCGCCTGTTTGGATGTTTTTTAAGCTAATTGTTTGTTGCTGCACTTCATCCTCTCCTAAAATAGCGAGGTATGGAATGTGCTTGCCTTCTGCGTAGGTGAAAGCCTTTTTCATCTTGCCGCCTTCAGCATACCATTCGGCAGCAATGCCTGCAGTTCGCAAGGTTTTGAGAAGCTGAATGGCATAAGGCATTTCCTTTTCAGAGAAGGTAAAGAGCAGGATTTTACTGGACTGCACCACCGTATCGGGGAACAGACTAAGTTGCTCCATCACATCTAATATACGCTCTGCTCCAAAGGATACGCCCACGCCAGTAAGGCCATCAACCCCAAAAATACCAGTGAGGTTGTCGTAACGTCCGCCACCACCAATGCTGCCCATGGCTACTTCATGGGTAACCACTTCCATAATGGTACCCGTGTAATAATCAAGCCCACGCGCCAAAGTTAAATCGAAGGCCACATGGGCTTGCGATAGTCCAAGCAGTTCTAAATGCGCAAAAAGTTGCTGCATTTCTTGCAGACCTAAAGCCACGCCCGCGTCTGCCGAAAAACCTTCAAGTCCCTTTACCAACGCCGCCCGCTCTTTGAGCTGCAATAAAGTCAATACTTCCGCTAACTCCTTGGCTTTGGCGCCAAGAGCAAGTAATTCTTGCTCCACAGCTTCCGCACCAATTTTATCGAGCTTGTCGAGGGTGACTACAAAACTACCTACTTGCTCTGCCAAACCAACATAGGCCGCCAATCCCGCGAAAAATTTGCGGTTATTAATGCGCACGGTAAAAGCTTTGAAGCCGAGTTGCTGAAAAACTGTCACATAAATGGCAATCAGCTCCGCTTCGTTAAACAAAGAGGCCGAGCCTATCACATCCACATCACATTGGTAAAACTCGCGGTAACGGCCCTTTTGGGGACGATCAGCACGCCATACCGGCTGTATTTGGTAGCGTTTAAAGGGAAGATTGAGCTGACCGCGGTTCATGGCCACATAACGTGCCAGCGGAACAGTTAAGTCGTAACGTAAGGCTTTCTCAGAAATCAACGGTGTGAGGGAGCGTGACTGCGTGGCCACGGCTTCATCCAGCTGTGTAGATTGAATATCTTTAAAATAGTCGCCTGAGTTCAGGATCTTAAAAATCAGTCGGTCACCCTCTTCCCCATACTTGCCAGTGAGGGTTTGCAGGCTTTCCATGGCCGGTGTTTCGAGCGGCTGATAGCCGTAGAGCCTAAACACCGACTCAATGATGCCGAAAATGTATTTGCGTTTAGCCATGAGGTCGGGACCGAAGTCGCGGGTTCCCCTGGCCAGGCTTGGTTTTATAGTTGCCATCCGGTGAGTTTGTCCGGACAAAATTACACGGTACTGATCTTAATTTTCTTCTGAATTTCTTCCACGTAGCCTTTAAAGCGTCGATCGGTCTCCATGAGGTCCTCAACGGTTTGGCAACTGTGGATTACAGTGGAGTGATCTCGCCCACCAAAGTACTCGCCAATGGTCTTCAAGCTATTCTTCGTCAGCTTCTTAGCAAAATACATAGAGATCTGACGGGCTTGAACCACTTCGCGCTTGCGCGTTTTGGCTTTCAGGAGATCTACATTCAAATCGAAAAATTCACATACCAACGATTGAATCGATTCAATGGAAATTTCGAGACTTACGTTTTTGACGAAGTTCCGCATCACCATTTTGGCCAAATCCAAATCCGGCATTTTTTTGCTCAGCGTGGTGTAGGCCAGCAGCGAAGTAAGTGCCCCTTCAAGCTCCCGAATGCTAGAACTGATGTTGTGCGCAATAAATTCTACTACTTCCCTCGGCAAATCGATTCCGTCGGCATACATCTTCATCTCCAAAATAGCCACACGGGTTTCAAAATCAGGCATTTGTAAATCGGTGCTCAAGCCCCACTTGAAGCGCGACAACAACCGTTCTTCCATCCCTTTGATGTCTTTAGGAGCACGGTCGCTCGTTAAAATGAGCTGCTTACCCGTTTGATGTAGGTGATTGAAAATATGGAAGAATACATCTTGCGTTTTTTCTTTATTAGCCAAATTGTGAACGTCATCTAAAATGAGTACATCCATTAATTGGTAGAAATTCACAAAATCGTTCGCAGAGTTATTTTTGAGCGAATCGATAAACTGCTGGGTAAACTTTTCAGCTGTTACGTATAAAACGGTTTTGTTAGGAAAATTAGATTTGATTTGGTTGCCGATGGCTTGTACCAAATGACTTTTACCCAATCCTACATTACCATAAATCATTAAAGGATTAAAAGAGGTGCCTCCTGGCTTTGCTGCCACGGCCATACCTGCGCTACGCGCCAAACGATTACAATCGCCTTCAACGTAATTGTCAAAGGTGTAGCGCTGATTCAATTGAGAATCAACATTGATTTTTTTGAGGCCAGGAATGATGAAAGGATTTTTAATAGAGGCGCCGATATTCACCGCTACTGCCAAATCAGGGTTTTTATTTCTGGCTTGCGAACCCGGTACATTGATGGTGTAGGGTGACTTTTCATTACCCTGATTGTCCATCACAATGCTGTACTCGAGACGCCCTTCACTGCCAAGCTCACGCTTCACCGTTTTATGCAGCAAATTCACATAATGCTCCTCGAGCCACTCATAGAAAAACTGACTAGGCACCTGAATTGTCAATACGTTCTCACGCAATCTTACAGGCTTGATAGGTTCAAACCAGGTTTTAAAACTTTGCGGGTTCACGTTGTCTTTGATGATCGACAAACAGTTGCTCCAAATCGTTTCCATCGTCCGCTCCATAGGCTAGTCCTCTTATTTTTTACTTCCCCATTTCGGTGTGGGGAGGTCGAAGATGGTATAAAAATAGTTGTAGAAAAAATGAAGTTGTATGGTATTAACACTTTGGCGGGTCAAAGACCTGAATAGCACTTCTTTTGCGCAATTTTTATCTGTGAATTTTTTTATTAAAACTTTTTCATCTAGCACTTGCATTTCATTACTTTTTCACAACTAATTGAAAGTAAATAAGTTATAAAAACTTTAACTATTTGGTAACGATTTATTAACAGCAAAACGTTGAAAACCAAAAGCCTATGCAAGTACTACGAAAAGCAGGCCTATTTGTTGCATTTAGGTACTAACTTTCCTTTATATCTAGCGGCGTTGAAGTCCAATCAATTCGCCCTTTTTTACGGTCACAAACCAAGTCAATGCGTCCCAAAACCAAGCCGCTATGACCTACTTGAGCAACCAAAGTTTTTCCACCATTTGGACCTACAATGAGCTCGGGTGTTGATAAAAAGGTGTGCGTATGTCCACCTAAGATCAGGTCTATGCCTGAAACCGTTTCCGCCAAGCGGCAATCACTCGGTCGGCCATCTTGATAACGGTAACCAAGGTGCGACAAACAAATCACTACCTGACACTTCTCTTTTTGTTTTAAAAGGGCAGTCGTACGTACTGCAGCCGTATAGGGGTCTTCAAAAACCGTCTTTCCAAAATGTGCATCGGGAATAAGTCCTTGCGGGTTGATGCCCAGTCCAAATACCCCAATTCGGATGCCACCACGTTCAAAAACCCGGTAAGGTTCAATTTTCCCAGCTAAGACAGTCTGACTAAAGTCGTAATTCGCCACTAAAAAAGGAAAGCGCACATGCTGTAGCTGTTTATCAAAATTTTCAATGCCTTCGTCGAAGTCGTGATTGCCCATTGTAGCGGCATCGTAGCCCATTAATTGCATGGCCCGCATCTCCAAGGCTCCTTTGAAAAAGTTAAAGTAAGGCGTGCCTTGAAATACATCGCCTGCATCAAATAGCAATACATGCGGTTGCTCTTTTCGGATGCTTTCAATAAGCTTCCGACGGGCCGCAACACCACCTTTGCCGGCATGCGGACCGTCTGTGTATGGGTCTATCCTGCTGTGGGTATCGTTGGTATGGAGGATGGTAATGACCGTGCGGTTGGCTGCCTGTAAGGCCATAGGCAACAAGCCAGAACCTGCTACCCCGGCCATCACAGCCACTTGTTTTACGAAACTGCGTCTATCGTTTGTATATTCTGCCATCTTTTTTTGCTTGGATGATGCCTTCTTGCAAATAAATCTCCTTGAGTCCAATCATAGCCACTTCGAGAAGCAACTGGCTACCCAATTGATGCGATATGGCCTCGCTTAAAAAGCCACAGCCATCTCCTCCATTGGCCACATAATCTGGCATAATCACCGCATACATATCACTTGTAACCAGAGGCTTACCATTTATCAACACCTCCACTGCTTTACCATCAACAATGCCAAAGCGCACACCTGCCATGGGTGTTCCACCTTTAGCGGCCCAATGGTCGAGAAAGGTCTGCAACAACATCCCATCCATGCGCACCAATTGCAACATATTGGCAAAAGGAAGCATCTCCATTACATGCCCACGTCGGATGGTATCTGCGGGCAAAGCCGCCCGAATGCCACCGTAATTGAGCATGGCCAAGTCGCCGGCTCCAAACTCCATGCGTCCAGCTTTTAAAGCAAGATCAGCCAGCAAATTGCCCAAAGCAGATTCGGGAAGCCCTTTTTGCAATTGCTCCGCACTTACGCCCACCACTTCCAGCACTTGACTTTCGAGCTCAGCTCTAAAGGGTGCAATCAGCTCGAGCATGGTAGCATCTGCGCCAAGACTATCGGCCTGCATCACATACTGTTGACTTGTGAAACCCACAGGCCGCAAACTGGGGCTGCAGCCTAATAGCCCGCCAAGACCTATGATTAAAAAAAGCTGCTTAATCATGCTGCAGCTGTTGAATTTCGTTGCGCAAGCTTTGAATGGCTTGATCGCAAGCTGTTAGCGGTTGCTGCTGCAAAACTTGAAAGAGGTTTCTGCTAAATTGAATGGCAGCCTCGTTGGGCGGGGTTTGTGCCGCAGCTCGGTGGATGATGCCCAAAACCTCGTCGCGAGCGGCTATTACCGCTTGCCATACCCGCGCTTGTACATAAACCTGTTGCGCGAGGTTATGCTCCATTTCCATCCGAATTTGGGCCAACATGGCCAGTTGGAGTCCAGCCGCCGTGCTTTCTCCGGCAGCCATGCGGTTGACCAGTCCTTCGGGACGAATGCGCTCCACCAACAGCACCAAGCGCTCGGCTGCTTGCAATTGGTACGGCACTAAATGCTTTTTCACTTCTAATTGATGCTGCAGCAGCTGACTTTGCTTGCGGGATGCCCAGTGACTGCGAATCAACTTACTCGCGGTGTAGGCCAAGCCACTTATTACTATCAGCCACAAAAGGCCATAAATCACCAATTCAACAATCATTTGTTCCATCTCCCAAAAATAAGGAATCGCTTTACCAAGTAGATGATTTTAACGTAAAATGAACCTAATGCCTTATTTTTACATTTTGTAAGCTGTGCATATGGAAACGACAACAGAACACCTCATCGACATTACCCCAGCTGCTTTGGCAGAATTGCAGCGTTTAAGCACCACTTTTGAAGCTGGACAAATGATTCGCATTGGGGTGAAAGGCGGTGGCTGCTCAGGATTGACCTACATTTTGGATCAAACCGCAGCTGAAGAAAACGACTATATTTTACAATTTGATGCCCTTAAAGTAGCTGTAAACAAAGGTCAGGCCTTGTATTTACAGGGTGTGAAGCTCGATTTTGGCACAGGCCTCGACAACCGAGGTTTCATTTTCGAAAACCCTAACGCCAGCAGTACTTGTGGTTGCGGCACTTCGTTTGCCATTTAAGCTAACTTCACTCTATAAAAAAAGCCTGTATGAATGTCATACAGGCTTTTTTGTTTTGCACCGAAGCTTAAGAGCGACTGCGATACGGCTTGCGATCTCGGCGACCGTGCTCGCTGCTGTGCTGTGGCACATTGCTCACACCATGACGCGGCGGACGGCCATCTCTGCCTCCACGGGCATAACCACCACCACCAGCATTGCCAGTAGTTTGCTCCACCCGAATGCGGCGACCGTGGAACTGGGCACCGTCGAAAGTTTCTGAGATTTTTTTATCTAAACCATTCTCAACTTCTAAATAACTGCGGGTTTCACCAATGTCCACCCGACCCAAATCTGCTTTTTTCAAGCCCGAATTGTCGAGGATAAATTGGAGGAAGCTCGCCTTATAAAAGCCGTCTTTGATACCCAAGTTGATGAACAATTTGGTGTAATTGCTGCCCCCGCCGTATGACTGACGTTCTTCGCCGCCACCAACGCTGTCCATACCCCTTACCTTGCCACCTTTGTCTTGAATATTCAAATTGGTAGCATTGCGGTAGTACTTCAAAAAGCGCTCAAACTCTAAAGAAGCGATCTTTTTCACCAAATCTTCCTTCGAAATCTCACTGAATTTCTCTTCGATCATGGGCAAAAAGCGCTCGTAATCCACGGCATTCACTTCTGCATTCACAATTTTGTCGAGAAAGTGGATGAATTGCTTTTCGGTCACATCATGTCCATCAGGAATGTCAGCACGCTCAATGGGCGCTTTGATCATCTTCTCGATTTGACGGATGCGGCTCATTTCACGACTCGTAACCAGCGACATACAAATGCCTGATTTACCAGCACGCGCTGTACGTCCAGCACGGTGCGTATACACCTCTGGATCATCTGGCAAAGTGTAGTTAATAACGTGGGTGATGCCCGTTACGTCGATACCACGTGCTGCCACGTCGGTAGCAATAAGCAGCTGCAAGGTCTTTTCACGGAAACGTGCCATTACTTTGTCGCGCTGCTGCTGCGATAAATCGCCATGCAAAGCCTCAATATCGTATCCCTCGCGCAACAAACGCTCGGTGGTATCCTGCGCTTCTGCTTTGGTACGGGTAAAAATAATACCGTACATGCCTGGGTTGTAATCTACCAAACGCTTCAAGGCTTCAAACTTGCTAGAGGCATTCAGCTGAAAATACTGGTGCGAAATGTTCGCTGCCGAAGCATTGCGCTGTCCTACTGAAATTTCAGCGGGATTGGTCATGTAATTACTCGCAATCTGACGCACGCCCTGCGGCATGGTAGCTGAAAACAACCAGGTAGCCTCGCGAGAGGTGGTGTTTTGTAAAATATAATCCAAATCGTCACGGAAGCCCATGTTGAGCATCTCGTCGGCCTCATCCAATACCACATACTTCACAGTACTGAGTTGGATGGCCTTGCGGTCGATCAAGTCGATCAAACGACCTGGCGTTGCAGCCACAATTTGTGGTCCGCCTTTGAGTTCGCGAATCTGCTGCTGGATGCTGCTACCACCGTAAACGGCCGTAACGTTAAATCCACGCACATTTTTGCTGAAGGTTTTTAAGTCGGCCGTGATTTGCAAACACAATTCGCGGGTAGGACTCAAAACCAAAACTTGTACTTCTCTTTTACTCTCATCGATCAAGTGAACAGCGGGCAAGCCAAATGCCGCAGTTTTACCTGTACCGGTTTGTGCTAGACCTACAAAATCCTTGGTTCCGCTCAACAAAACCGGAATGGCCTGCTCTTGAATGGGTGTGGGTGCTGTAAATCCTAACTCGTTGATGGCCGACAATAATTCTGGCCGTAATCCTAAACTCTCAAATGATGACATGTAATACTAATACTCAGGAGATTAAATCCTCCATGAAACCGCAAAGATACACTTAATTTATGGGATAGCCGTCATTTACGCAAGCCTTCAATGCTTTATATAAGAAGAAGTCCCATAATTGGCTACTTTTGCAGCGTGAAACCGATCATTATCGCCATCGACGGCTATTCATCTTGTGGAAAAAGCACTTTGGCGAAAGCCCTGGCCGCCCGTTTTGGCTTCGCTTATGTTGATTCTGGGGCCATGTATCGAGCCGTTACCCTCTATTTTATTGAACAACAAATTGGTTTGGCGGATAACGACGCTATAGAAAAGGCATTGGAGGCTATTCACATTCATTTCGAATACAATCCAGAACATCGCCGCAACGAAACCTACCTCAATGAGCGTATGGTTGAAGATGAGATTCGTTCGAAACCCGTATCAGACTTGGTAAGTCCTGTAGCCACCATCAAAGCCGTTCGCACCGCCATGGTAGCATTGCAACGAAAGGCAGCTATCAACAAATCGATTGTGATGGATGGCCGGGATATTGGCACGCATGTTTTTCCAGAGGCCGAATTAAAAATATTCATGACAGCTGACCCTTTGGTGCGCGCCAAACGCCGATTTGCTGAACTCCAAGCCAAAGGCGAAAAGTGGAGCATGGACGAGGTGATAGAGAACCTAAAGGAGCGCGACCGCATTGACAGTACCCGGGAAGAAAACCCCTTGCGGCAAGCGACAGACGCCAGAGTACTCGACAACAGTTACTTGAGCGAGCAAGAACAATTAGATAAGGTGATTATTTGGGTCAAAAACCTACTCAGCGCCAGAACCTGAACAAATCTACCGACACATAGGCGTCAAGTCCTCGAACCCGCTTCAAGCCAAACAATTCGCCCAGACGGTCGGTACCAAAACTTACCGGCCCCAGGCGGGCTGACAAACCCACCTGGGGGTAACGATATTCTATTAAACTCAAAGGCAAGCCAATTTCGGCCCAAAATGTTTGAAGTCGCGGCGCAACCATCAATTGATTGATACGGCCTAAACGGTATTGTCCGAACATCGGCATGCGCTGCATCCAACTGGCATTCACAAAAAACTGAGGGAGCACCTGATAATCAAATTGCACGCTCAATGCGGTAGGAGCACCAACCGTATAATTATTTGTAGGCACCAATAAGCCAAAACCATCCACCCTATCCACCAAAGTAGCATCAAAAGGATCCTCCGAAAAATTAAACAGCTGTTCCCGTAAGCCAATGGGCACATTTTGACCCGCCATTAAAAAATCAAAGCTATTTACCCGCATCAATCCTACATCTAGCAAAGAAATGCCCAACTTCCAATAATGCATAGGCGGCGGGGCTATCTTCTTCAATTTGAAGCCCCGAAATTGAAAACAATCGATGCCCCTGGAAGTGTTACGATTAGCTGCAGCTTCTTCATCTACCTTCACATACGTAAAGCCCAAATCAAAAGCCAAACCTCCTCCAGATAAAATACCCCTTGTGCCTACAGCTCGTCCATAGGTGCCTACCAAATTATTTATTAGAAAAGTATCAGAAACACTACTTACCGTATAATCGAATTGCTCTAAAGCCAGGTGCGCACTTTGCTGCACATTCATCAATTTGGCTGTCACGCCCACGGAAGCAGCCTTGGTACGCTTGTCTAAAATACGATAGGACCAGGTCAAATTCGTTTCTGAGAAACCCATTAAATTCAAGCGGAGTCCAGGCGAACTAATTTGCTGGTTCAATAAGCTATCAAATCTCAGGCCCTCGTACAATTGTGTAGCCATGGCTGAACTTATGCGACTCAACTCCAAAAACGACCTCGCCCCTGCACTGAGGCCAAAGGCGTGGCGGCCCGACTGTATAAAGCCTCCAAGTCCCATCACCCAATTTTGCAAACGAAGGTCCAGCGGATTATCAAAATTCGCCCTTAAAAACACTTCTGCTTGGGCGTTGGAGGCCCTATTCAAGGCATTATCTACTTCAAAGCTGTAGGTACGACCAAAAGCTAAAGCCAGCAAATTGATGCGGTCGACTACCAAGCTGTTGTTTTGAAAGTTAGCCCCTGCAGCTGGTAAATGAATGCCCCACGGCCTTTGATTAAAACTGAGCTGCGCTGGATTCACCGCAGCGCCATGCAATCCGCTAAAAGAACTTGCTGCATGTGCTAAACTGTGTTGTGCAACTACCGGTCTAGTGTAAAAGACCGTAGCAATAATAAACCAAAGCAAACACAACAATCGCATCCTCAAATAAACAACAGAAAAACGATTATTTTAGGATGTTTT
The DNA here is from genome assembly GCA_030682795.1 of Sphingobacteriaceae bacterium. Lineage (GTDB taxonomy): Bacteria > Bacteroidota > Bacteroidia > UBA7662 > UBA7662 > PNNG01. The sequence continues at coordinate 8,257 of JAUXNJ010000038.1, read as the reverse complement.
CGAGGCGCTCGGCATCTGGACAACTATTTCTAAGCAGATTTAACAAACCTTTGACATTGTTGTGACCCTCTTGCTCGTAGAAGTAAACCTTTTTCTTCCCAAGTTTAATCAAAATCCAGTTTTTTTCGGGCACACTTACCAAGCCCTTGATGGCTTCAGTTCGCTCCACTCCCAGCCCGGTAACCTCTTCCAAGGCAAAGCTTTTACGCGTTGGCAGCACCAATTTGAGGTAACGCACTTCCATGCTTTCAGGCGTTAGCCGTACCTCTACCTTGGTAATGTATAACTTCTTATAAAAGATGCTCAAAAGCACCAGCAATACCAAAAACATGATATTGTTAAAAAGGCCTGTTTGCGCGGGTGCATACAACTGCACCAAGTAGCTCAACATGCCCAATAAAAGCGCACCAACACCGAGCAACCAATAAGGCACTGCCCATTCGTTGCTCAGTAGTTGGAAAGTATCGCTTTTTTGTTTTGCCATCTTAGCCTTTGCGCTTGCGGTCGTGTTCTTTCAAGAAGATTTTACGCAGACGCATCGACTTAGGGGTAATTTCGATGTATTCGTCGTCTTGGATGTATTCCATGGCTTCTTCCAAAGAGAAAAGTTTCTTGGGAGCGATGCGCATGCTGTCGTCCTTGCCCGAGGCACGCATGTTGTTCAACTGCTTGCCTTTTACGAGGTTAATTACCAAGTCGGCTGGACGGTTGTTTTCGCCGATTACCTGGCCTTCGTAAATTTCCTCGTTCGGATCTACGAAGAAAATACCGCGGTCTTGCAGCTTATCGATGCTATAACCCGTGGTCATACCCGTATCCATCGACACCAAAGAACCGTTGATACGACCAGGAATTGGTCCTTTAAATGGCTCATAGGCCACAAAGCGGTGCGACATGATGGCCTCACCCTGGGTAGCTGTCAATAAATTTGAACGCAAGCCAATCAAGCCACGTGATGGAATGTTGAATTCGAGGTGAATCATATCGCCCTTTGGCTCCATCACCTGCATTTCACCTTTACGTTGGGTAGCTTGCTCAATTACTTTGCCCGACAAATGCTCAGGTACGTCTACCACCAAATGTTCGATAGGCTCGTGCTTCACACCGTCAATTTCCTTGATCAATACTGCTGGCTGGCCCACTTGCAGTTCATATCCTTCGCGACGCATGGTCTCGATCAACACCGACAAATGGAGGATGCCGCGACCGTACACCAAATAGCTATCAGCTGAATCGGTAATTTCGACTTTCAACGCCAAGTTCTTCTCCGTTTCTTTGAAAAGACGGTCGCGCAAGTGACGGGAAGTCACAAACTTGCCTTCTTTACCAAAAAAGGGCGAGTTGTTGATGGTGAACATCATGCTCATGGTAGGCTCGTCGACCTTAATCGGTGCCAATCCTTCTGGATTTTCGTAATCGGCAATGGTATCACCAATTTGGAAGTCTTCCAAACCAACCACCGCACAAATATCACCTGCATGTACTTGGGTAGCGCGTATGCGGCCCAAGCCCAAGAAAGTATACAATTCTTTGATTTTGGCGCGGGCTTTGCCCCCGTCGTTCTTCACCAAGGTCACATTCATGCCTTCGGTAAGGGTGCCACGAGCCACCTTGCCAATGGCAATACGGCCTACGAAACTGCTGAAGTCAAGTGAAGTGATTTGCATTTGCGGCGTGCCTTCAAATTTTGTGGGAGAAGGTACATGCTCCAAAATAGCATCCAACAAAGCAGTAAAATCGGTGGTAGGGGTTTTCCAATCGGTGCCCATCCAGCCTTGCTTCGAAGAACCATATATGGTTGGAAAATCCAACTGCTCTTCGGTGGCGTTGAGGTTAAAGAACAATTCGAAAACCGCATCGTGTACCTCATCGGGTCTGCAGTTTTCTTTATCTACCTTATTAATAACTACAATGGGATGCAAGCCAAGCGCCAAGGCTTTCTGCAACACAAAACGGGTTTGCGGCATGGGGCCTTCGAAAGCATCTACCAGTAACAATACACCGTCGGCCATTTTCAACACCCGCTCTACTTCTCCGCCAAAGTCACTGTGACCCGGGGTATCGATGATGTTGATTTTTACGTCTTTGTACTGTACCGAAACGTTTTTCGAGAAGATGGTGATGCCACGCTCACGTTCCAGGTCATTGCTGTCGAGGATGAGGTCGCCTACTTCTTCGTGTTCTTTGAACAAATTGGTTTGGTGGAGGATCTTGTCAACCAAGGTCGTTTTGCCGTGGTCAACGTGTGCGATGATCGCAATGTTTCTTAAAGCTTGCATATTCTAAAATCGCTGCAAAAGTAGGCATTTATTATGAGCTTAGCATTAAGCTTCTCAAATATAAGCCACAACGAATAGAAGCGCAGCTGCATTTAATGCTTCCTGGGCCTCTTATCGCATTTCTTCCCTCACATCTTCCACTCTTTTTATCAATTGTGAGAAGAAAATATTGCGTTGTTTTTCTGATACCCCACTGATTAGCATAGAGCGTTTCATCATGTTTTCGAGCCAACTTTCGGTTTCTCCCGAAAAAGCAAAGTCGGTGGTAAGCATAAAATTAAAGCTGTGGTGACTCAAATAGCAAAAGCGCGTGGTACCAGCCTTGATCAGGATACAATTGTTGCCAATCATAATGTCGTTGTGGTAAAAACGAAAGCCCACATGCTGTTTACTGCCGATTTCACAAAGATTTTGAATGCCACGTAATTCTGCAATAAACTCATCGCATACAGCCCTGCCCACATCGGCATTTTCGAACAAGCCAGCCTCCCAGTAGTATTCAATTTGATTGAGGGTACTTGAGATGGTTTCATCGGTCCATATTTCAGCCGATGGAATACTCAAATAAGTTTTATGGATTTGCCGACCGAGCTCTAACACATCTTCATCAATCAAGCCATAATTAAAGCGTGTTCCCTCAAATGCCTTCACATTCATAATAGAGCGCATCCAGTAGTAGGTCTTAAAAGACGACAACAAGGGGAAAGGAAAATGGTGAAAAACAGGGATGTCTTCAGCTGCATAAATGATTTCGGCATTTTCAAAGCTCTTAATCCGCTGCAAGTCCCCCAGCATATTGGTAAGGTAATCGCGAAAACTGGCAATTTCAGGCTTCAGCTGCTTAAACTGAAAGGTAACGGCATTGGGATTGCTCAGCGACTCAAACGTTATTCGGAAATGTTCGCAAATCACCAGTACCTCTTCTAAGGTCAAATCGGTTTCGCAGCGGATGCGGCGGTAAGCGCTATCTTTACTCACCGACAACAAATCGGCCAACACATCGGCCAGAGCCTGCTGCGGCGATAACAGTCCCTTTATTTTCTCCATAAAGAGCATTTGGTAGTTTGGGCGCTGACTCATTTTTTATGATTTAAACCACAAGTTAAGATGGAATTTGCAAAAAATGCAAATACTTAAAACTGTTGTAGCAAATCTAGCCAAATAGATGCTGCGCTCGGGCACAATTAACCCAAATTTAGCACGCTGCACCAATTACCAGGGTATTGACGCAAAAGTCGATTTTACGGCTTGCATCAAAGTCTCGAACCTTGCAATACCAAATTCACTCAAAATGAAATCTAACATCTACACCCTCCTGTTCATTGGCTTAACCGCGTTGACTGGAAACCCAACTGCCTTTGCACAAAGCTCTACCAAAGCTACTGCACCCCTCGCCGCTGTTTTACATATCGATACCAAAGGATTAAATTTCGACCCAGTACAAATGGGCAACCTGGTACGCGTAGAACTTGAAAAAACAGCGCAATACCGACTCATCGATCGTTACGACTTAGAGTACCTCATTGAAAAAAATCAACTCAACATCACTGGCTGTTATGGTGCTATTTGTTTGAGTGGCGTAGGCAAAGTGCTCAATCTCGATTACATCCTCAGTGGAAGCGTGGAACTAGCTGGTGACATGATTATCACCCATTTTCGCCTCATCAATGTGCAGGCCGAACAAATTGAGCGTTCCATCATCCGGCAATACCTTAACATCCCTAAAGAAGTCCCGGAAATGGTGAGTATCACCCTAAAGGAGTTTTTCGAAATACCGGTAACTGCTGATGTAAAGCGGAAGCTAACCAAACAATATGACTTCGACAACCTCATCAATAATCCAACAGAATACCGCTTGGCGAGCGATGGTCCACGCATGGGATTTACAGTATTTACTGGCACCAGTGCTGAGCGATTGGGTGAAAGCCGCTCAACAGGCGGCTACGAAGCCTTCCCGATGATGTTTCAATTTGGCTATCAATTCGAAAAGCAGTACCTCAATGAAGGACGCTATCAGGCTTTATTTGAGTTTATCCCTATGATTACTGGCATTGACCAACAATTATTTATCCCAAGTTTAACCATCATGAACGGTTTTCGCGACAATTATAAGGGCTGGGAAATTGCCTTTGGACCAACGATTAGCTTTGTTAAAAGCAGGGAATGGGCCAAGGATGCAACAGGTAAACTCTACGATATCGGCAATAATGAAGTAGCGCCTGCGGGAGCAATCATTTATAACCGCTTAGATAGCCGTGGTTTACCTGGTCTTACCAGTGGCTTCATCATCGCCTTCGGTCGCACATTTAAGTCGGGCCATATGAACCTCCCCGTAAATGGTTACTTCATCCCTTCGAACAACGGTGCGCGATTTGGACTCTCTTTCGGCTTCAACGCCAAAAACAAGGGGCAGTCTTTCACCCAAAATTAAAATCAACTTTCCGGTTCCGCCTATTACAACGCCCTTCGGGGCGTTTTTTCATGAAACAGCTTTTACGCGGCGGGCTACTAAAATACTCAGCAAGCACAGTGTCATCGATAAAAAACCCACGTAACTGTAGTTCGAGAGGGTACCGTCGGGGTTACGTACCATGATGAGTCCCGCAATAAACGCCGCCGCCGCCGTAGCCAATTGTTGCACAGAACTGTTGAGGCTCATAAAACTGCCCCGCATTTCTGGCTTCACGGCCGAAGTTATCATGGTTTGGGCGGGAATCATGCGACCTCCGCTTACTACAAAATACGAAGTGGTGACCAGCAGCACGATGGGAATCGGCGTGGCTTGTAAATTGGTGATGATGGCAATTGGTAAAAGGGAGATGAATACAAAAACCGTAAACACTTTAGCGGGACCATATTTGTCCGACAAACGTCCCACCCAAGGAGAGCTGAACAAGGTGATAAAGCCGCCAGCCAGGTAAATGTAAGTAAGTTCGCGCTCTGAAAAACCCACATTGGCTACCATGTATGGACTGATAAAGGGTGTGATGGTAAAATTGCCCAGCATCATTACCATCATCAGTAGCAAGGCGATTCGCAAATTACGTTGTTCAATTACGGTTCGGATGATTTCCATGGGGCGCATGGGTTTGCCGCTTAGCGTAGGTGTATGTTTTAAATCAGGCACATAATAGCGGATGCCGAACCAAATGCCGATACCTATGATAGCCAGAATGAAAAAAGGCGCGTGCCAATTGGTGATAGAAGCGATATATAGACTAAAGGGCACCCCGAGCACCGAAGCAGCACTAAATGCCGCCATGATTTTACCCATGGCAGCCGCACGGCGTTCGAGAGGAATGGTATCGCCAACTACACTCAGCACCAAGGCACCTAGCATGCCCCCAAAAGCGCCGGTGAGCACACGACTGGCTAGTAGCCAGCCATAGCCCGGCGACAAAGCGCAGGCAAAGGTGCCCAAAATAAAACCAGCATACACCCATTTGAGCATCGATTTGCGCTCAAATCGGTCTATAAAAAAGGCAGCCGCAAAGCCTACCACGCCAGCACTAAAGGTGTAGGCCGATACGAGGGCACTGAATTGAGCGGGACTGATATCAAAAATACGCATGAGCTGCGGGCCCAATGGCATCATGATCATAAAATCGAGGATGTTGGTAAATTGGATGGCGGCAAGAACCAAGAGTAGTTTTTTCTCGTTCATAGAATCGGTGGTGCATTTGTAACACCACTTTTGAAGAAGGGTTCAAACGACATTCGATTTGTAGAATTCACATAAAATCGATTTTTTGATCTAAATATTTTACTTTTGATAATTAAAGAAAAGCACATGGTAGTGGCCCCAAAGCCTGATAATGAAGCGCAAAGACTTCAAACCCTCAGGGATTTTGAGATTTTAGATTCAGCAGAAGAAATTGAGTTTGACGAGATCGTTGCTCTAGCTTCTAAAATTTGCGAGTCTGAAATCAGTTTAATTTCATTGATTGATGAATCTAGACAATGGTTCAAAGCCAAAATAGGTTTGGATGCCGACGAAACGGAGCGCGATATTGCCTTTTGCGCCCATGCCATCCACGATGATAAAATTATGGAGGTGCAGGATACCCATGAAGACCACCGCTTTTTCGATAATCCGTTGGTGCTCGACGACCCTCGCATTCGTTTTTACGCTGGCATGCCCTTGGAAACCCAAGATGGCTATCGCTTAGGCACCTTGTGCGTTATCGATAGCAAGCCCAAAAAACTCAATGAACACCAGCGGTTCGCCTTACAAATATTGGCCAATCAGGTGATTAAGTTGATGGAGCTCCGTATCCGTAATTTCGAACTCCAGCGCAGTATGGAAACCCGCAACCGCTTGCTTTCGGTGATTGCGCATGATGTAAAGGGCCCACTAAAAAGTTTAGCCCTGCTTGCTGGCTACATGACTGAAGACGATATGGGAATAGAAGAGATTACTCAAGCCGCGGTTGAAATCGAAAAAGTTGCTCATAGAACCGGTGATTTGGTAGAAAACATCTTGAACTGGGCCAAAAATATTGACGATCGCAGTGGTTTAAAGGTGGAGTCAATCGACTTCACATCCGTTACTAACGACATTCAGGAGTTGTATGCTGCCATGCTGGCCAAGAAAAAACTCACATTAAAAATCTCGCTCGAAATAAACAAAGTGGTTGGCGATGCCGAAATGATCAAATTCATTTTCCGAAACCTTATCGGCAATGCCATTAAATTTTCAGAAAATTCAGAGATTTTAGTGTGCACCAGCACCTTAGGTAGTGACCGATGGCAGCTCAAAATCACCGACCAAGGTGTGGGCATGACAGAAGCACAACTCCACAAGCTCTTCAACTGGGAGCAACGTTACACCAGTATCGGCACCAATAACGAAAAAGGCACAGGCATTGGGCTTTTACTCGTTAAAGACTTCGTGGAGCGCCACCAAGGGCAAATAGCAATTCACAGCGAAATAGGGAAAGGCACCGTAATCACCATCAACTTTAAAAACCAATGAGAGTACTTTCAATTACACTAGTATGGATGGTTGCCATGCTGTTTTCAAGCTGCAGTAAAGAAAACAAAGGTGTAACATTCACCTATGCATTCAATGCTGAAACCGTAATCCCCTCCTCCACCGGCATCAATTTGCCCATCAACATTCTGGCTCCCGACCTCACCACCAATAGTGGGGGCACTTTTGAAGCCAACCAAACCACACCTGCTTTGGTGCGGGACATTAAAATGAAACAATTGGAGCTAAAAATCAAAAGTCCGAATCAGACCACCTTCGATTTTCTCCGCAGCATCCGTATTTATATGAGCGCCGATGGTTTGGCGGAAAGGGAAATTGCTTGGGCTACCGACATCCCCGAAAATGGTACCCGCAGCCTGCTATTGACCACCGATTTGGAGACCAATTACAAAGAATACATCGTGAAAGAAAGTGTGAGTTTGCGCGTGCAGGCCACCACCAGGCAGCTTTTAACCTCTGATACGCGGCTTGAAATACTGCCGACGTTTGAAGTAAGGGCATCGTTACGAAAATAATTTTTGCCGGCAACCGCCATGCTAATTCATTTAAATAGAAAGGCTTAAAACAAGCATACGGGCAAAAACAGGTCTATTTGTGCCTTTGACGCAACATTTTTTTAATACAACTATTGCGCAAGTGCAAAAGCCCCGTATCTTTGCAGCCATAATCACGGTTCGGTAGTTCAGTTGGTTAGAATACATGCCTGTCACGCATGGGGTCGCGGGTTCGAGTCCCGTCCGGACCGCAAAAACCCTCTCAGAAGCAATTTTTGAGAGGGTTTTTCGGTTTTAAGTGACTTAATTGTTGCGTTTTTTTATTTTACATTGTCTCAAAGAACTAATTTGGGACCAAGTACAAAAGTTGTGGAGGAGTAAATATTTGAGGAGCTTTGTAGGGATAAATAAACTGCTTGATGGACACTTCTTTTCAATCGCTCATACCACTTTTACTACCTGCTGGTTTAACCGATTATTTTGCATTGACT
>JAUXNJ010000036.1 GCA_030682795.1 Sphingobacteriaceae bacterium | reverse complement strand
AGTCAATGCAAAATAATCGGTTAAACCAGCAGGTAGTAAAAGTGGTATGAGCGATTGAAAAGAAGTGTCCATCAAGCAGTTTATTTATCCCTACAAAGCTCCTCAAATATTTACTCCTCCACAACTTTTGTACTTGGTCCCTCAATAGCCCCTCCCTGCGGCAGAAAAAGCTGTCCAAACAAGTGCAAAAAAAAAGCATCACCGTTAGGTAATGCTCTCTTTGTGATTCCGCTGGGATTCGAACCCAGGACCCATACATTAAAAGTGTATTGCTCTACCAGCTGAGCTACAGAATCGTTTTCAAACCGTGGTTTTGAAAAGGTTGTGCAAAGATAGAGGTATCGACCGAAAAAGCAAAAGGAGATGCATAAAAAAGCATAAAAAGCAGCACCAAAAGCCCTGTATGATTGATAATCAAGCGGTTTTGATCTCAAACTTTTTTACCTGCTGGTCTTTTTGGAAGGATTTCCGGAAAGTAATGTGCTTTCGTAGTGGCACAGCACCGGCAGCGGCATGCAGCGCGAGCATCTTTTTATTAAAATCTCCTACCCAAGCCAACTCCACTTCTTGAAAACTGGGATGCGCTTGACCTAATTGCTTGTACGCTTTTTGAAGTAAAACCGATTCTACACCCATGTTTTGAAAACGTTGATGCACACCCATGGCCACAATTTTTAATTTGCGAAACTTGGTGATGCGTCGATAATACAGAAACTTAAGCTTGCCCCAAAGACTATCTACTGGTCCAGTTCGTTCCAGCACCTCATTTAAATCGGGGAGCATGATCAAAAAGGCTGCTGGTGCCTCGTTTACAAAAGCAAACCACACCAAGTCTTCCAACAAAATAGGCTTCATGCGGCGAAAATCATTTTGAACCTTAGCAACATCAATGGGTTGAAAATTCTCAAAATCTACCCAAGCGCTGTTAAAGACCTCCACAACAGCCTCGGCAAAGAAATGAAACCGCTTTAAATCGAGCTGTTTCGCTTGTATGTTGGACTTGGCAGCTGCCCAATCTGCGATTTTATGAAAACGTTCAGGCAAGCCTTTTTGTAGGTCAAAATAATTGGTGAGCTGTTCGTAGTAAGGTTCATACGCCGCCGATCTAAAGAAGCTTTCGTAATAAGCTGGATTCCAATTCATGCCAAAAGAAGGTCTTTCGAAGCCCTCCACAAGCACCCCCCAGTATTGGTCGTTTTCCCCCACATTGAGCGGACCATCGACCCAATCGTAGCCTTGAGTCTTTAACCAATTTTCGGCTGTACTAAGCAATAAAGCTGCTGCATCGGGATCTTGGATGCAAGCAAAAAAACCCAGTGCGCCAGCATTGTCGTTAGCGGCTTTTTTAGGATGATCGAAAGCTGCAATGCGTCCTATTGGTTGCTTGTTGTTAAAAAGCACCCAGCGTTTTATACGCAAACTGGCTGCTTTTTGATTGTAAGCGGGGTCGAAAAGTTGCTGCACTATGTGTGTGGGTACCGCCACATACTGTGGCCAATCGCCAAATAACAAATCGGGAATTTGCACAAAGGTTTGGGCCAATGATTTATTGTTCACTTCAACTATCCGCATCATCTGATTAATACGATTTGGCCGGTACGGTTATAAGGCCTCCCGTTTTTACCCCTGGCCTTCAATACGTAGGGATAAACTCCCGGCGGTAATGCTTCTCCATTCTGGGTTCCATCCCAACTGAAATTTTCGGTATTGGCATTGTATACCAAGCTACCCCAACGATCGTACACCAAAAAATCGAAATCTGCAAAATTTCGTATCACACCTTTAAACACATCATTGACCCCATCTCCATTCGGTGTAAAAGCGTTAGGTAGTAGTATCTGTATGCTATCTATGATCACGAACTCATAGATGAGACTATCACTGCAGCCAGTAACAAAATTAAGGACTTGAAGGCGTACGCGATAGGCGCCAGGGGCACGATAAATATGTTGCGGATTGGGCTCGCTACTCCCGGTACCATCGCCAAAATCCCAAAGAAAACGAGATTGGTTTACAGCCGAACTTAGATTCGTAAAATTAACCAATTGGGGGGCATAACCTGTATCGGGACTAAAGATAAAATCGGCAGCCACGGTAGCGTTGGTTAAGACAACAGTATCGGCCAACGACCTGCAGGTTCCGAGATAGGCAATTACCCAAAAACTAGCTTGAGTAGCTGTGGTAGCACGAATACTGGCAGTGGTATCGCCTGTGCTCCAAAGATAACGCGTACCACCAGTAGCCCGAAGTGTGATGGTATCGTCGTTGCAAACGTAGCGGTCGGGACCACCGTTTGCCTGCACCCTCACTTCAGGGTTCAAACGAATGCTATCGATATAACTACAACCAGCGGTATCGGTAAGCAACAGATACACCCATCGTGAGGGGAGACTGCTAAAGCTTTGCTGCCAACGGCTCGGATCTGTTATGTCGACATCTGGCAGCCAGTTGTAAGCCGAAAATCCAGCTGCTTGAGCGGGGTCGAGCTGTAGCGTATCGCCGTAGCACCAAGTGGCATTGATGCCTCGAAAAGGCGAGGTAGGTTCAATCACATTTAAAAAAATGCTATCAGTAGCCACACAACCGCGGGTGTCGGTTACTGAAACCACATACCAGCGGCTTGAGCTAGCCAATACACGCGCTTCGTTTGTATTAGCATTCGACAAAGTGGAGTCGGCTTGCCAACGATATTGCTGTCCCCCACTAGCCCGTAAAACTACCGTATCTCCAGGACAAGCAGCGCCTATTTGATCGATCTGCACAGTGGGCAGGGGCTGAACCACGATGTTTTGAAGAATGGTATCGGCGCCAAAACAAGTTACAATGATGAGTTGCACTTGGTATGTACCCGGACTGGTGTATGTAAATACTGGTGATGGCAAAGTGGAGGTTGCGCCAGGAATGCCAAAGCTCCAATAAAAATCACCCACCTGTGTTGCTGTTGGGCGGAATTGCACGGGGGTATTGAGGCAAACCGATGTATCGAGATATTGCGTGGTAAACTGAGCCACAGGATTCACATATTCTAAGTCTATTTTAAAAACAGCCGCATTGCAGCTACCTAGTCCACTAGAAGCATTATTGGTAGCCGACCATGCCCCTGGCGTAGTAGGAAAATCGCTATTGCCACCACATCCTGCACATACTGCATGATAGATAACGCCTTCTTTCGAAAAGCGACAAGTACCGCCATCTACATGTTCATCAGAGGCGCTACCTCCAAAAAAAGTAGCGTACAATAAACTTTGCATATTCGCTTCGAAAACAGCGATATACATATCACTACCATCTGTAACGGTTTGGAGACCATTGCTGGTGGTGGGCAGGTTATTCATAGGGCTTGTGAAAGCATTCCTACCAAAATTGGTGGAGCCTCCCCAGCCAGTAACGTAAATTTTGCCACAAACATCCACTAAAAAAGCAGTTGGTGACAAAGCTGGACCTGCGGCATTTGCGACCCCAAAAGCGGTAGAAAGCTCGAGCGTATTTAAATCGGGACTGTAGCGCTGAATAAAGTGTCGCGAATTAGGCACTTGATAAATGCCAGTGGGCAAGACAGGAAAATTCCCGAAACTAATGCCTAAAACATAAACTTTCCCACTCACATCTGTGTCAATCAAATAAGACTGATCGTAGCTAGAGGTACCCAAAAAAGTACCTGATAGTAGCGGTCCTGCGGATGTTCTTAAGCGCACCAAAAAACCATCACTAGCACCCTGTTGCGTTCTCTGGAAACCTGAAGTTAACGTTGCAATTGGGAAATTAGCGCTAAAAGTACTGCCCGTTACCAACACGGTGTCACCACCAGCACTTTTTACCCCGTATGCAGCATCCATCCCACTGCCGCCAAGAAAAGTACTGTAAAGCAAACTCGTAAGTCCGGGATTAAGCTTTATCAATACACCATCTTGTACACCTCCAAAAAGGGCTTGTGCGGCATTCACTGTGGGAAAATTGGCTGAATTTGTATTGCTAGCCACTAAAACATTTCCTTGTTGATCAATAAGCACTTCCCCTCGCCCATCGTCTCCATAGTTAAACTCCAAGGCCGATAAATTATAGCGCGCGTTGTTGCCATTGTTTTGTGATTCATCGGCACTACCTCCGATGTACGTAGAGCCAACCAAAACGCTTCCTGCAGCACTCAATCGGCTCACCACCAAGTCATATCCCCCATTGTGGGTACGGTCGTAAGCCGAAACGGTAGTAGGGAAATTGGTAGAATTAGACTTGCCCAAAATAAACAGGTTATTGGCGGCATTCACCACTAAACTCAGGGCATAATCTGCACCTGCTCCTCCGATGTAGGTGCTGTAAAGCAGAGCGGAACCGGTGGCAGAAAACTTGGAGATGGTCATGTCAACATCTCCTCCGAAAACCGTTTGAAAAGCTCCTAAAGTGGTAGGGTAACCGGGATTAAAGTTGATGCCCCCCAGATAAATATTTTCCGCTGAGTCGTATGTTGCTGTAAATCCCCAATTACTTGTATTTGAGCCAGTATACGTGCTAGCAACCAGCGTAGGGTCGAGCACGAGCTTATACTCCGCCTGGTATGGTCCTAGCCGAAAATGCCAACCTTTCGGGTGACTTTCAAAAGCAATGTCGACCTGAAGTGGCCCAGCAGTCGTTTCATTCCAAGCTTTGGGAGGCAACTCAAAATAACTACTGGTTTGGGCGGGATAATGCAGTCGGCCATCAGGCATTAATTCAGTTTGCAGTCCTTGAATGCTGGCCCGAACAAGTGCCGGATTGGCACCAGGCTGCACATGAAATTCGTATTTGAAGCCTGCATGGGCATCAAGGCGCAGGTCGATGCCAGGATAAAAATCTTTGAGCACCATGATTTTATATGGGCGGATGGCACTGGCCCAGCGGCTGGGATCTTGACCTATGAAATAATTAAGCTCAAACGGCTGAACCTCTTCCCAGGCAATTACTCCTGTAAAACTACTGCCTTCAAAATGGGTTTTCCAGGCGTGTTGCCTTACCAAATTGGTGGGATGATTGCCTTTATGGATGGCGTTGAGGTCGTTGGCACTGCTGCTGAGCCAGGTAAAACCATCCTTTAAAACAAAAATACGGAGGGCGGGTAAATCGAGCTGTGCCAGTACTTCTGCTGGAAATTGGCCCTTGTTGGGCACAAAATAAGCCCCACCCTCGTGTTGGTCGTGCGCAAAAAGTAGCTGCGGAAGACAGCATATTAGCATCAACCAAAGTCTAACTTGCGCCTTTAACGCCTGCAAAACATTTTTCACCAACGTAAAAATAGGCATTCAGGCATTAAAATGCGCTAAAATCTAAACACAAAGCGATTCGAAAGGGTAAAATAAAATTTATCGATGGGCACTACGGGTTGAGTATCGTAAATACCATCGTAATTCAGGCGGAATTCCAGGTTTTTACTTACCAAAAACACAAATTCGAGGTTGCCCGCCAGGCGGTAGTCGTTGAAAAAATATTCTGGCCTTGCTTGGTAGTAAAAAGTGGTTCCGATGCGCAAATTCGGCGCGATTCTCCTAAAAAAGCGGATGTAAGTGTTAAACTTGAGGAGGCTGATATTGCGGTCGTCGAGCACCAAAGGCCGGCGCTCACGAGGTACTGCCCCATAGCCCCATTGCTCAAATTCGTAAAAAGCACCAAAGCCGGCGTAAAGACTGCCGAGACTGTCGCGTTGCAAAAGTTGCCGAATATTGGTGCCAAGCAGGTAACGATTTTTGAGGCCCCGCACGCCATCCCACTGATATTGGGTATAGTGTTCGAGTAGCAACAGCTTGCCCGTATTGTCCCGCAAGCGCAGGTGCATGAAGCCGCCGTTCAGTAATAAATCGTCGCCGGTACCCGTAACCCGCACTCGGGAAGCGGTGAGCAGCGATTTGTTTTTGATCCGCAGGGCAGCATCCACATCCGTAAAAACGCTGTAAACCAAAGCCTGCTGCTTGTCGAGGTTGATGCCAAATGCCGTTTGTCCTCGCCATTTTTCAAGCGGCTCGTTCTGACTTTGAAAAGCCTCGGCATTTAAAATTTGTGCGAAAGAAGCAGTGCTTAACAGCAATAACAGGCCAATTAATGCGCCTTTAGTCCATCCATTCAAATCGATTGGCTCCTTTAATTTTGACTTTTAGGTCAGCATAATGCTCTACATCCACCAATAAAATCCAAGCTTTACCCGGTTCAGTCAGCACCTTTTTGCTCATTTGTGCCAGCAATTGGTTCACATAGCGTTTCCGTAGTTTATCCGACTGTCCCGCTGTCCATTGGTCAATCGGTGCATGAAGTTGCAGCAACAAAGTATCACGCTGTGGTCCTTTAGCCAGCACCGCCAGTCTGCGTAGGCGTTCATTTTGGCTGTTGTATTGATTCAGGGAGTCGGTTTGTGCCGCGGGTACTTTGTACAGCATATTGGCATAACTCAGCGAAAAGGCACGCAAAAAAAGCGTATCAGGCGTAATGTTGTGCCATTTCAAGCTGGAGTTTACTTGAAAAGGCTGCAGAATAACGCTATCAAGCTCATCTGGAAAGGGCATCATGAAGTGATGACTGTGCTGTTCATAAAACACCCCGCTGTAGAGCGAATCGACCAGTAAAGCTGCCAAGCGCTGTTGCCCCCCACTCACCAAGCTGCCATCGTGCGGAACCACTCGTATACGAGCGAGCAGGTGTTGGTCGTTGGCCAAACGGGTAAGCAGCACGGCTACACCGGTGAGTACAAAGACCACAAACAGAAAGCTGATTTTTTTATTGCTCCACATGAAGCCACAAAGTTACGGAAGTGCGGGAGATTGCATCCACAAGAAATTTAAGGTGGCAAACTGCAAGTCCGTTTATTTGTTGACAAAAGATGTCTGCTGCCCTCCTTACCTTTGAATATGTCGCTGCTCGTTTTTAAGCCTGAAGGTATTTTTTGTCCCCCAGCCAATGTGTACATCGACCCCTGGCGCAAGGTAGAGCGGGCGTTGATTACCCATGCCCATGCCGACCATGCGCGTTGGGGACAGCGGCATTATGTGGCCCAGGAGCATAATGAGCAGGTTTTGCGGGCGCGTTTGGGAAAAGATATTTCGTTGCAAACGGTGGCCTATGGGGAATCGATTTCTATAAACGGGGTGCGTTTTAGCTGGCATCCGGCTGGGCACATTCCCGGCTCGGCCCAAATCAGGGTAGAACATCGAGGCGAAATTTGGGTAGCCTCGGGCGATTACAAAGTAGAAAACGATGGCCTTACACCTGCATTTGAGCCGGTGCCTTGTCACACATTTATTACCGAATGCACCTTTGGCATGCCCATTTACCGCTGGCAACCGCAGTCGGTGGCCTTTGCTGCCATCAATCAATGGTGGATGGAGGCGGCGGCTGCGGGACAAAACTGTGTGCTTTTCGGCTATTCGCTGGGCAAGGCGCAGCGGCTGTTGAGTGGTATAGACCCAAGCATCGGACCCATTTTCGTGCATCCCAGCATTGCACAAATGAATGAAGCCTTGGCAGCAGTAGGCTTTCAGCTGCCTGCTACCCTGCCTTTGAGCAGCTACAACCGCAAGCTACACGGCACAGGGGTGCTGGTACTGGCCCCTCCTGGTGCGGCCGACGGCCATTGGCAGAAAAAACTCGAGCCTTATACCGATGCCACGGCCTCGGGCTGGGTGCAAGTGCGAGGCAACCGGCGACGGCAATCGCTCGATCGGGGTTTTGTGATTAGTGACCATGCTGACTACCCGGGCTTGCTACAAGCCATCAGTGCCACAGGGGCCGAAAAAGTGATTTGCACCCATGGTTTTACGGCGCTTTTTAGCAGACAACTGCGCGAGATGGGACTGGATGCCCAAGAAGAACACACCTTATTTATGGGAGAAGGCGGTGCTGCAGCCCAGGAGGAAACCGAATGAAAGCTTTTGCCGCCCTTTTTGAGTCCCTCGACCGAAGCAACAGCACCTTGTCTAAGGTGGCCGCTTTAGAAAGCTACTTTCGTAATGCGGCTCCTGAGGATGCCATCTGGACAGTAGCCTTGTTCAGTGGTCGGCGACCCAAACGCCAAATCACCAGCACCCAATTGCAGCTTTGGGCGGCAGAAGTAAGCGGGTTGAGCGACTGGATGCTCGCAGAATGCTACCAACAAGTGGGCGATTTGGCCGAAACACTGGCTTTGGTCTTGCCTGAGCCGCATGCTAACAGCAATGAAATCCCCCTAAACCAAATGTTAAGCCATCTGCAAGGGCTCCAGCAAGCCGATGAAGGCAGTAAAAAAGCTTTTGTGATAGACCAATGGGCGCAATTACCTACCACCCAGCGCTTTTTATTTAACAAACTGCTCACAGGCGGCTTTCGGGTGGGTGTTTCCGAAAAACTGGTGGCCAAAGCCTTGGCGCGGGTGTATCAAAAAGACGAAGCCGCTGTGCTGTATGCCCTCATGGGCAAATGGCAGCCTGCCGCCCTTTCGTTAGAAGCCTTGTTGGCCTCAGATGCGGCCAGTGATGCTTCTAAACCCTACCCTTTCTTTTTGGCCTATCCCTTAGAACAGCCATTGGCTGAATTGGGCGCAACGGAAGCTTGGCAGGCCGAATGGAAATGGGATGGGATTCGGGCGCAGCTTATCAAACGGGCTGATGCGGTGTATTTATGGTCGCGCGGCGAAGAATTGCTCAATGAGCAGTTTCCCGATTTGTGCGCAGCCCTGCAGGATTTGCCCAACGGCACGGTGCTCGACGGCGAGCTGCTGTGCGTAGAAAACAGACAAATTTTATCATTTAATGCCCTGCAACAGCGCTTGGGACGCAAAAAGCCTTCCAAAAAAATGCAGCAAAGCATGCCCGTGGCCCTCATGGCCTACGATTTACTAGAATTTGCTGGGCAGGACCTTCGCTCCCTCCCCCTCCGCCAACGCCGCCAGCAACTCAAAGAACTGCTGGCTGAAAATACCTCATCTGCCTTGCTTTTATCCGAAAGTTTGGTTTTTGAGGATTGGCAGCAGCTCGGCCTGTTCCGCGACCAGGGGCGCGCACAACTTGCCGAAGGACTCATGCTCAAGCGCTTGGACGCACCTTACGAGCAGGGCCGCAAAAAAGGCAGCTGGTGGAAGTGGAAAGTTAATCCGTTGAGCATTGATGCGGTATTGCTGTATGCGCAAAAAGGCCATGGTAGGCGCGCCAATCTGTTTACCGACTACACCTTCGCCCTTTGGGAGGGTGATCAGTTGGTGACCTTTGCCAAGGCGTACAGCGGTCTCACCGACAAAGAAATCAAAGCCGTTGACGCCTTCATCAAAGCCAATACCCTCGAAAAATTTGGTCCCGTGCGTACGGTAAAACCACAGCTTGTATTTGAGATTGCCTTTGAGGGACTGCAACTGAGCAAGCGTCACAAAGCTGGGGTAGCGGTGCGTTTTCCCAGGATTTTACGCTGGCGGCAAGATAAACTCCCAGAGCAAGCGAACCATTTGCACGAGCTCAAGGTTTTGCTCACACCAGGGGTCTGAAGCCCCTAAAATTACCTTAGATTCGTACCATGCAAACATCCCACTACACCATTATTACCGGCGTAAGCAAAGGCATTGGCTTAGCCACAGCCCAACTTTTGAATGAAAAAGGTTATACCGTAGCTGGCTGGGGCCGCAATGCACCGGCTTACACCCATCCCAACTTTCATTTTTTCAGCTGCGATGTTTCTAAACTAGAGCAGGTGAATGCCGCCATGGAGCAAACGCGTAAAAAGCTGGGCGAGGCGGTGTTCGGACTCATTAACAACGCTGGTTTTGGTCATTTTGGCAAGCTTGAGGACCTCCCTATTGAAAAATGGCACGCCATGTTCGATACCAATGTGCACGGTTTGATGTATTGCAGCAGGGCTGTGGTGCCTTTGCTCAAAGCGCAACAAGCCGGCCACATCATCAACATCAGCTCTATTGCAGGCTTGAATGGCATTGTGCAGGGCAGCGGCTATTCGGCCACCAAATTTGCCGTGCGGGGTATCAGTCATTCGTTGTATGCCGAATTACGGGAAGATGGCATTAAGGTGAGCTGCGTATACCCCGGCTCGGTAGCCACCAATTTTTTCGATGAAGTGGAGGGAGTTACGACCAATCCGAATATGTTACAGCCGCAAGACGTAGCCCTTCTTTTATTGCAATTGTTAGAATCATCGCCAAACTTTTTGACGGTGGATGTGGAAATCAGGCCCTTGCAGCCGAAGGGTAAGAAATCTTAACTTGATGCTTCGCTCTTTCAATGAGTCAGCGACACAAAGTCTCTTGGCGTAAATAGATACCCTAATTTATACCCTGCTTTTTTCTCCCTTAACGCTTTTATGCCTATTATTGCAGTCGCAAAAAAGTCTTGAAATAAACAACTATACATGAGAGAAATTCAAATGCGCGAAGCCCTGCGAGAAGCCATGCAGGAAGAAATGCGCAGAGACGATCGCGTGTTTTTAATGGGTGAAGAAGTTGCCCAATACAACGGTGCCTACAAAGTGAGTCAGGGCATGCTCGACGAATTTGGCGACCGCCGCATCATTGACACACCCATTGCCGAGCTTGGTTTTGCGGGCATTGGCGTAGGTGCAGCCATGAACGGCTTGCGTCCGATCATCGAGTTTATGACCTTCAACTTTTCGTTGGTGGCCATCGACCAGATTGTAAACGCCGCTGCAAAAGTATTGTCGATGTCGGGCGGCCAATTTGGCGCACCCATGGTGTTCCGTGGTCCCTCGGGCTCAGCCGGCACCCTCGGCGCACAACACTCACAGGTGTTTGAAAGCTGGTATGCGAACGTACCCGGACTCAAAGTCATCTCCCCTTCTACCCCATACGACGCCAAAGGCTTGCTAAAAGCTGCCATCCGCGACAACGACCCTGTGATTTTTATGGAGTCGGAGCAAATGTACGGCGACAAAGGCGAAGTGCCTGAAGGCGAATACCTCATTCCAATTGGCGTGGCCGATGTGAAGCGTGCTGGCACCGACATTACCCTCGTTTCGTACAATAAAATGATGAAAGTAGCGCTGGCTTCGGCTGAAGCGTTAGCTGCTGAAGGCATTTCTGCCGAGGTGATTGATTTGCGTACCATTCGTCCGCTCGACCACACCACCATCCTCAACAGCGTTAAAAAAACCAATCGCTTGGTAGTAATCGACGAAAGCTGGCCTTACGGCGGCATTTCTTCGGAAATTGCTTACCGCGTACAGAAAGACGCCTTTGATTACCTAGATGCCCCAGTGGTACGGGTAAATGGATCAGATGTATCGATGCCTTACGCCATGAACCTGGTGCAGGCCTATTTGCCATCTGTAGAAAAAGTGGTGAAGGCTGTAAAAGAAGTGATGTACATCAAAAAATAAGCAGCATCAAAGCAATCAAAAAAGCCGGGGCATGTGTTCCGGCTTTTTTTATGTGGATAGGGCGCCTCAGTCGTGCACCAAGGTGTAAATTTTCTGGTAGAGATCGTCAGCTTGAATGGGCTTGGTGATGAAGTCGTTGAAGCCCAGCGACAGAGCCTTGCCACGGGTTTGTTCGTAGGCATCAGCGGTAAGGGCCATCACTGGAATGTCGATTTGCGGGCCAGCCTCACCCGTGCGCAACTTCTCCATCAGCTCAAAGCCGTTCATGATAGGCATTTGCAAGTCAAGTAAAATCAAGTCGTAGCGCTGCTCCT
Organism: Sphingobacteriaceae bacterium; assembly: GCA_030682795.1. GTDB lineage: Bacteria > Bacteroidota > Bacteroidia > UBA7662 > UBA7662 > PNNG01. The sequence continues at coordinate 30,257 of JAUXNJ010000036.1, read as the reverse complement.
TCAACATTTCCTGCGCTTCCAAGCCGTTTTCTGCCACTTCAAATTGGGCTTTCCACGACTTTAGCAAGCGCGACACCAGTAAGATGTTGATTTTATTGTCTTCCACGACCAAAATGCGGCAAGCCTTCAAATCCTTCTCTGCCAAAGCCGAATAGCGCAATTCGTTGGTAAGGTCGCCAGCTACTTTGCCGAGGGGAAGGCGAACAGTAAATACTGAACCTTCACCCTTCTTACTAGAAACCGTTATGCTGCCTCCCATCAATTCTACCAGTTTATGGGTGATGGTGAGCCCCAAGCCTGTGCCACCGAATTTGCGGCTGATGTACTTTTCGGCCTGCTCAAAACTATCGAAAATGAGGCTTAATTTATCCTGCTCAATGCCAATGCCCGTATCGGCCATGGTAATTTCGAGCCAATAGCTATCGAGTTTGGTCGCCTCCAGCTTCACCTCAAAACGCACCTCTCCCTTCTCGGTAAATTTAGCTGCATTGCTACCCAGATTTAATAAAATCTGATTCAAGCGTACCTGGTCGCCCGCCAGCAGGTTGGGTAGCTTTTTATCGATAGTAAATTTAAGGTCTAGCTGCTTTTCTTTGGTGAGGTAGCGCATCACCTTTTCAAACTGCCGCAGCAGCTCTTTTATGGGAAAAGGCTGGCTGTCGAGGTTCATTTTATTAGCCTCAATCTTACTCAAATCAAGCAAGTCGTTGATCAAACGCAGCAAATTATCGCCCGAAAACTTAATGGCATGCAGGTATTCGAGCCGTTCTTCTTCCTTTTCACCTGGCATGAGCAAGTCGGTGAGCCCTATGATGGCGTTCATGGGCGTGCGTATTTCATGTGAGATGTTAGACAGGAAATTGGTTTTGGTTTGGGTGGCATGCTCGGCCAGCTCTTTGGCTTGTTTGAGACTGTCTTGGTACTGACTCATGCGAATCACCGAGCCCAGCGTATTGCAAAAGCCTTGTAGGATGTTTTCATCATTTTTGGTCCAATGCCGATACGGATCCATGGCATCAAAGCCCACAAAGCCCCAAAAATGGTCTTTCAGAAAAATCGGCAGCACCACATAACGTTTGAGGTTGCACAGTCGTAAAAACTCTGAAGTCTCTTCCTTCGACGTATCCCCCTGCTTTACGCCTCCTTTGCTCAGGAGTTCGTACCAATCGAGCACTCCCATCTCTTCGTAGGCACGTCCAGTCACCAAGCTATCGAGCAGCGGTTTGGGTAAATCAGCGCCTATTAAATTGGGCGTTAACAAAGCAGCTCCTATTCCTTGCGGGAAAATCCGGTGCTGAAATACCCAGGCGTAATCGGCCTGAATGGCTTTTGCCACCCTGGTAATGGCACGCGCTACTGAATCATCAAAATCTTCAAACGCCAATAATTCCTCGGTAGCTAATTTTACCTCCTGCAGCAAGTTGGTGGTTTGTACATTCAAATGCTCCTCCCTGCGCAACTCCGTAATGTCTTGGGTATAGCCGTTCAGCGATACTATTTTCCCAAAATCATTCCGTTCAACCACTGCCTTTTCAAGCACATATTTCTCTTCACCTTGTAAAGTCACAATGCGGTGCTCTACATTGAGTTCCTTTCCTGCCAGCTCAAAAGACTGAATGGCCGCCATCACGCGTTCAAGATCCTGTGGGTGGATGCGCTCGTAATAAGCTTTTGTAGGCAAGATGTGGGTAGTGGCTGGCATACCCATGATTTCGGAGGTACGCGCATCCCATACGATTTTATCTTCCGCTGGCATCGCCGACCATATCCCCACCTTGGCTAATTGCAGGGTATCTTTGAGTACTTGCTCGCTTCTTTGTAAGGCCTTACTCACTTGAATCCGATCGGTAATATCATTCGAATAACACACCACAGAGCTCAATTCACCAAGCTCCCCCTTCACTGGGTGTATGCTGATTTCTGCAGTGCGAACAACGCCTTTAAGCGGCTCAGAGGTATAAGTAAAATCAACAGATTCACCCAAAAAGGCGCGATTGTATTTTTCCACCCAAAAGCGCTGCTGCTCCGCGGATAAGCCAGTTAAGACCGATTCTCCCACCAATATTGGCCGCTCAAAATGCTTTTCGAAATAACTGAGGAAATTTTTATTGGCTTGTTCGAGCTGAAAATTCTTATTGACCGACCAAATCAGGTAGCTCGTTTGTTCCAACAAACTCTCTAATCGATACGCAGTAGTTTCGAGCTTTCGATTTAACTTCTTATTCACATACACGGTAGAATACATGAAAAACACCGTAGCGAAGGCATAGATCAACATATTAAATTTCATGCCGGTCCAATAAGCCTCTGGCGATAAAGCATGGGTAGGTGATGGTGCTGCGTACAAACACAAAATCACAAACACCAAAGGGATGGAGGCAAAAATCTCTACTTGATATGGCTTTTCTGTATTGGCTACAAAAGGTACAGAAAGCATGATCAGAATTAAGTAGATAAAGGAGCCTAGCTGTGCGCCTACCACGAGTGTGTCTACATACACCAGTCCACACATAGTAAATAGCAAGCCGTAAGCGGCAGGATCTACTTTGCGCTTTTCAACCAAAAACAGAAACAACAACAATAAAACAAAGGAAATGCCCACAGCTAAAAAACTAGAAGGAACATCCTGCAGATAATCTGAAATGCTTGTGGCCAGCAAGCCTAATAACGACATCCAAATAAAAATGCGCAACATGCGTGCGCGCCTCGTTATATCTGCCTCAGCACCCTTCTCTCGGGTATCGATCAGTTTATTGATGATATTAGCAAACAAACCAAATGAATTAGCCAGCAATTTAGCACATAATGCTCGTTATCAAAACCAAATGACAGCTAAACGAAAATTTTTGATACTTTGATTCAGCGCTTTAGAAGGGTCAAAAAAGCTGCAAGCTATGTTAAGGAGCCCCAATCGGCATGCTATCGCTTACAGCCCATTAATTTCTTTTAATGGCTCGCCAGCTCTGCGGCGCACGACTCACCTTCAATTCCATTAAATGCATCATATGTGCGTACAAATCGGTATTTTCTTGGATGCCCATAAAGTACTCGGCACCAGGCCCAAAGGCAAATACGGGCACCATCACCGCTGTATGTTTTTTGGTAGTGAAAGCCCCCTTCACCGCACCGGTTTTAAAGTCTCCACCGTTGATGGCAAAGCCGCCGGTTTCGTGGTCGGCCGTTACAATGACAAGTGTTTCACCATCTTTTTCAGCAAAATCTAGCGCCATGGCCACGGCTTTGTCGAAGTCAATCATTTCTTGCACGATGTAATCAGCATCATTGGCATGACCGCCCCAGTCTATTTGCGAGCCTTCGACCATCAAAAAAAAGCCTTTTTCGTTCTGCGACAGCCGGTCGAGCGCAAAGCTGGTAGCGCGGGGCAAAATATCATCGCGTCCATCAGTCTTTTTTGGCGCCGCATCTTCCCACAAAAGCGCCCCAAAGCGCACATGCGCAGGTAGCTCGTTCATGGCCTTTTCATTGTCGACCATAAAATAGCCGCGTTGCTGGGCTTCTGCAATCAAATCGCGACCGTCTTCGCGCTTGTTGAAGTACTGACGACCACCGCCGATGAACAACTGTAACGGACTGTTTACGATCTCCCAAGCGATGTCGTCATGCATTTCGCGGTGCGGCACATGGGCCACAAACGAAGCTGGTGTGGCGTGGGTAATGCTGCTGGTAGCAATGAGGCCCGTAGCCTTCCCTGCTTTGGCGGCCGATTCGAGCACGGTTTCATGCGCCAGGGTGTCGGCCGAAACGCCAATGGCGTTGTTGTAGGCTTTTTGACCGATGCTGAAAGCCGTTGCCCCCGCACCAGAGTCGGTAATAATGTTGTCGAAGCTATAGGTTTTGATAAAGCCAATGTGTTTGAAGCGCTCCAAAGCCAGCACATTGTGGTTGGCAATCATGCCGCCGTAAATTTGGCTCGTGCCCATGCCGTCGCCAATCAATAAAATTACGTTTTTAGGTGGTTTGGGGGCGGGAATGGGAATAGCTGCGGAGGAGGCAGTGGGATGTACCAACATTTCCTTTTGGCTGTTACAGCCCATCATCAATACGGCCAATAAGGCAAAAACGGCGTGCACGGTCTTCATAAAACAAAAATAGGGTTTTGCATGTAGAATGCAGCGCAATGACGCAAGCGATTGGGCCACTTTGCCATTATCCTTTTGTAAACAATTGCCTTGGCAGTGAAAGCAAAGGCCTTTAGCTTGCTTGGCGTTTAAAAAATGTGACCAAAGCCAAAAAAGAACTGCCGGCCTTCACGGCTTTGGGCATAGTCGAGCCGCAGAATGGTAGACTGGTTCCAGGCAATACGCCCTCCCAAACCTGGTGCACCCCGCCATTCTTTAAAACTCATATCGGCCGGCTGGTCCCAAACGCTGCCCGCATCAAAAAAGGGTGTTAGTCCCAAGGTAATGTGCTGGTTGAGGAACTTAAAATCATAGAACCTCATGCGCATTTCTAAATTAACCAACGCCACTGTTGGAGCCAAAAAGCGGGCTTCTCGGTAGCCCCGAAGCGAACGTGCTCCCCCTAGCACCAGGATGCCACCGGCTTCGGCCTGACTGCTTAAGTCCCACATTTCTATAAAATTGATGTGACTGCCAAAAATATGCCCCATGGCCGCCAATCCCGCAAAGGTTAAACGCCCCTTGTTGTTGTTCCAGCGCTTGAGGGTATGCACCACTTGTGCTTGCAGCATGAACTTATGAAAGTTGAACTGCGAACCCAGCCAAGGCGCCGAATACTCATGCGAATATTGGAGAAACAGGCCCTTGGAAGGATCTGGCTCAAAATCCCGGGTATCGTAAATCAAGGCGCTCGCCAGCATGCTAGTAAACATATAGTCGTTGCTATTGGTAAAGCCGCCCAGATTAAAGCGCTCCCAGGTGCCATCCGCTTTTTGCAAATCCACCAAGGTGGGATTGCTGATGGCCGTTACTGCCTCGCCATCCGCGGTAAAAGCCTCTTCTGCCGCCAAGCCGTTGTAAGAGCTGAACGACGTAAACAGCGCCTCGTAGCCAAACATAAACCGCAGCTTGCCCCCTAGCATCACGCGTTCGCCAAGTACATTGTACAATTGCTCGCGCTGTTGCATGTGGTGAAAGTGGAAATCGTTGTAATAATTGCCATCCTCCGCCAATTCGGCCAAGGCCAAATTGGCTTCATAGGCTGCCATGCGACTGAAATCGCGGGTAATGCCACTGCTTTTATCTCTAAAGCGCAAAGCATTTAAAGAAGACCGGCCAATGCCCCAGTACTGCGCATTTGGATCCTCCCAATGCACCAAATCGGCCCGCAGGCGCCATTTTGAGTTAAAGATGTAAGGCGCATCGTAATTTAACGCATAGCGGATGCGACCATTTTGGAAGATAAAAAACTCAGCATTGAGGCGGTGTCGGTAAGCGGTATAATCGAAGAAAGGATCGGCCTTCGTATCATTCAAAAAGAGGTTGACATTGCCCCCAAAGCCAAAACCCCGAATGGGATCAAACTCAAAACGCGGCAAGCCGGTAACAAAGGTGCCTTCCTTTTTCTCGGCCAGCTCAAAATCAGGGATTTTTTTAGATGGATCAATGAAAAAAGGCAAGCCAGCAGCCGCAACGGTGCTGTCGTGCTGCTGCCCAAAGGCCATAGCACTCCAACCCCACATCCATAACAACATCAATATTTTTCTCATAGCCGCTCCTTTCAGACCGCAAAATTAGTCCATCGGACTAGGAATGGCCGTTAGAGAACTGCTAGAAAAACATTAGAATTTTATTAGAAAGCCTCAGGCATGGGGCAAATGGAGCGAAAAGCAACTGCCCTGCCCCTGCACCGACTCCACTGCAATGCTGCCCTGATGCAACCATACGATTTTCTGCGTGAGCGACAAGCCAATGCCGTTACCCTCAGCCTGCTGCCGGTTGGCGCCCCGAAAAAATGGGGCAAAAAGTTGCGCGAGGTCGTCCTGGGCAATGCCCATGCCTTGGTCTTTAAAATCAAGCCGAATAGTCCCTGGCTGGTCAACCAAAATCGACACCGAACAGCTGTGGTTGTCCGAAAATTTACAGGCATTTTCCATCAAATTGGCAAAAGCCACTTGCAAAAGGTAGGCATTGCCCTGCACCCTCAGCTGCTTATCGTCGGCTTGCCCCTCAGCATCGAGCTCAAAGTGCAGGTCGATTTTGTAATCAGCATTGGCCCGCTGCAGCTGCTGGCGTGCATCCAACAGCACTTCGTCGATGCGCGTTGGCTTGAAGGCAATTTCGCTGGGATCGTAGCTGGCTTTGGCGAAATCGAGCAAACTGTTTGACAAACGCACGAGCTTTTTGGCATCCGACAAGGCATTTTGAAGGGCCAACTGACAGTCTTGCAAAGAGCGCTCACCCGCAGCCCCCAACTCCAATTCGGCAATCATGGCTGCTAAGGGGGTGCGCAACTCATGCGAAATGTTCGAAACAAAGTGCTTTTGTGCGTCAAAGGAGCGCTCAAGCCGGTTGAGCATTTGGTTGAAGGTGTTGGCCAGCTCCGACAATTCATCTTTATTGCCTTCCACCGGCAAACGTAAGTCGAGCTTGGTGGCGGTAATGCGCTGGGCTTTGTCGGTCATTTCACGCACCGGTGCCAAGGCCTTGCGGGTAAAAAAGCGTCCCGCCAGGTAAATGATTAAGATGGCGCAGATGAACACCAGGATGCTGTTTTGAAGCATGCTGTTGAGCTTCTTGAAGCCGTAGGCATCGTAAGCTGCGGCTGTAATGACGTAGGTTTGGTTTTGAAAACGGTAAGTCAAGCCCACCACCTGCCAGTTCGACTGGTAAAAACAGATTTCGCCGTTTTTCAAGATGTCTCTGGTCATGGCCTCGGTTTCTTTCACCACATCAATGTCCACCGCATCGTGGTACAGCAGTTGAAAGGCGGTGTCGTAAATGGCCACCTCCACCTCGTTTAGTATTTCCCGGTTGTTTCGGTAGATGTTTTGAAGCAAAGGCGCCGCCACCTCTGCATTTAAAAATAAATTGGCCTTAGTTATGGCTTCTTTTTTAAGCAGGGCATAAAATTCGCGCTCCCGGTTTTCCTTGGCCGAGAAATAAATCACCATGGCAAAAGCCAACAATATGGCTGCGGTGATCAGACTAAAAAGAATGGTGAGCCGGGTGCGGATTTTCATTTTTCCTCTTTTAAAACAAAGCCCATGCCCGACTTGGTGTGGATGAGCTTGGTATCGAAGGCCTTATCAACCTTTTTGCGCAGATAATTGATGTAAACGTCGATAAAATTGGTGCCGGTATCGAAATGGGTGTCCCACACATGCTCCGCAATTTCAGTCCTTGAAAGCACCCGTTCGGGATGCTGGAGCATATAGGCCAACAGGTTAAATTCTTTGGGCGTAAGGTCGATTTCGATGCCCTCGCGCTTGACAATTTTGGTGTGTAAATTGAGCTCCAGACTGCTGTATTTGAGCAACTCCGACGGCCGAGTGGCGGCTTTGGCATTGCGCTTGAGCAAGGCGCCTATGCGGGCTAGCAGCTCTCGCATTTCGAAGGGCTTCACCAAGTAATCGTCGGCGCCGGCATCAAAGCCTTCCACCTTATCGTCGGTGGTGCCCAAGGCCGTAAGCATGAGAATAGGCAGTTCAGGCTGCTGTGCCCGGATGTCTTTACAAAGTTCCAGTCCATCGAGCTTGGGCAGCACCACATCGGTAATCACCAAATCGTAGCTGTTTTGCAGGGCGAGCTTGCGGCCCAATACGCCATCATAAGCCAGGGTGGTTTCAAAACCCTGCTCGCGCAAGCCCCGTTGTATGAGCTCGGCAATCCTTTGGTCGTCTTCTATGATGAGTATGTGCATCGGATGTAAAAAAACGAAAAAATGGCTTAAGTGGCTCGTAAAAATGCATCAGAGGCTCAGCGGAGGATACGTAAGGAATTGGCGAGTGGAAGTGTAAGTAGTCCGTTTATTGCACATAAGATGGGATTTACAAATGGTTGGTGTTCCCGCTCTTGGCGTAATAGGTCCCGATTGCTATCGGGAAAGGTGAACCACAATTGATTACCAGCACGTTGTACCAAAGTACGGAGAAGTTTCGACTTAGCACTAAAACCCTTATTGCAGCCAAACGCGTGTTATGCCATTTGCGCTACACACAGTTTTATGTCCCAACAAAAGTCAAGTTCCATATGTTTTTATGATATCTTCTCCCGATGTCGTCTTGAGTAATACATTGAGAATAAAAATTATTGTATTTGTCACTAAACGTCACATGGATTTTTGTTGATTTACAATTATTAAATTTTACAATCGTGTTTGCTTTAATTGATCCGCACTCAAAGGAAGGTTTAAGCTCGCTAATAGAAGCCAAAGCCGAGTCCTTGCTTGCATCCGGATGAAGTAAATCGATTCTACATTTCATTCTTGCGTAAGGCTTGCACTTAAATTTAACATTATAGATGTCTGCTTTAATTAGCTTAATCCAAACTTCCTTTTGAGTGTCGTTTTTAGGGATTAAATAAAATTTACCGTATTCCTTTTTGCGAAGTGTCGCTGTTAGGGCTAAGACGCTAATAATTAATGTCAAAATATCAAGTAAGTCGATTTTTGTATTTAAAGTGAATAGCATATTTGTCTGTATTTTTTTCATGGCGCATTAGGCATAACTTACTTATAAGCCTCTCTTTTTCATCCACAAGCTAATGTTTTGCCCATTAAAGCGCAAATAATATTTTTCACAAAGGCAAAGCACAGTTGCAGAAGTTCAGGCGCAATAAAAACACACCTAGGCACCAGCAGACTGCCGTAACCGCTTGAAGGACGACCAATAAGCTTACAAAAACTTTTCCTGGCTCCCAAAGTAGCCAGTCCAGCAGGCAAAATCTCTTATTCAGCCCCCATCAGCTTACGCAACACCACCGCCTGGATGGCCGCCACGGTAATGGCGTCGGTAATTTGGCCCGACTTTACCAGCGCATAGGCCTCGTCTAGGCTCACTTTTTTGCGTTGCAGCTGCTCGGTGTCTTCGGGTTCGGGCTCAAATTGCTGTAAGTCCCGGGCAATGTACACAATGGCCAGCTCGTCGCTCACCGAATTAGACAAATGCAGCCGCAACAGCTCTTCCCAGTGGCTGGCCGTGCAACCTGTTTCTTCGAGCAACTCGCGACGGGCCGAGCTGAGCGGGTCGGCGGTTAAGGGTCCTCCCCCTTCGGGCAGCTCCCAGCTGTAGGCGTTAAGCGGAAAACGGTACTGCCCTACCAGCCACAAGCGCTCCTGCTCATCGAAAGCCACAATGCCAATGGCCAAGTTTTTAAAATGCACCTTGCCGTAAATACCGGGGTTGCCGTTGGGATTGAGCACCTCAAATTCAGTGAGACGGATCCAAGGATTGCTATAGACCTCCTTTTCGGCTAAAATTTGCCAGGGATTGTGCTGCTCATCAATCATTACCACCTCCAAAATCGAACATGGCGGGCATACGGTCGATGACCTTGTAGGCTTTGGGCATCTCGAACAAAGCCGCAGGTAAAATTTCAGGGGTGATGGCCGTGGCTTCTACCACCATTTTCATACCCAGCTGGTCAACCACCGAGCGCAGCGCCAAGCCCTCGAGTCCATACATACCACTCTGAGCCAACAAGCCAGTGCTCGAAGTCTTGGCCAACTTCACGCGCAGTGCTGTCGCCATCCAAAACTCCATACGGATGCTGGCATCGACTTTAGAGGTAACCACATAATGCTTGCATGGGTAGCCCAGGATGCTGCGAGGGTCGTTGCCTTCGGTAATGTCGTAATCACTGGCTGCGGGCGAAGGCAGTTGTTCCTGCTCGCTGATGAGGGTAACGGTTTTGGCGGCGTCGTTTAGGAAGAAAGTCTTTTTACTAGCCGCATGAGTCACCACATCACCAAACATGGCAGCCATCATACCACCCTCGGTACTGAGGCGGGAGTTTTCGCCTTTGAGTTTGAGGACGAAGCCGGTGGGTAGCATGGCCTTGGCCATTTCCATTTCGGGGGAAGCGTTGAGGAAATTGAGTTGGAAGTGAAGGGTACCTTCGAAGGTTTTTTGGGCGGAGAGAGTGAGGCTTATCGTGAGCAGCAGTAGGGTGAGAATATGTTTCATTGTTTTGTTTTTTCAAAAATAGGGCTGAGCGGGAAAAGGTGTGTGTCTTTTTTTTAGAAACACGGTGGGCACGGAGGACACGGAGTTTATTTAGAGCGGTCGCTTCGCTCCCTCACAGACCGCTGGCGCTGACAGACCGGTCACTTTGTTCCCTGACAGACCGGTCGCTGCACTCCCTTTTCAGACATCAGACCGCTGCACTTCGTTTGCTTTTCAGACAGAGCTGGCTGCTGAAAGTTGTTGGGTGGTGGTAGGTTTAGGCAACATGGTGGTTCAGCGTTCCAAAGAACGATCGCGTGACTCGCTGAAAGTTGGATCGGGCCCTTGCGTTGGGCAGTCTAGGGCTAAAAGGACATTTTTACCCTACACTTTACTTTTTGACAACCAATTTTAGGCATCATCATGAAATCCGACGTCTTAAATCAGAAATCATAAATCGTCAGCGTCTGCACTTTCTCTCAGCGAACAACGCGAGCGGTCTATTTATTCGAAGAAGAGCTGCTGCGCGAGGCGATATGTATTACAATGCGCTTCGAGGATGTGGCGGATGTCGGCAGAGTAGCCGCCGCCCATGCATACCACTACGGGAATTTGGAGCTGCTTAGCTTGACGGAGAACGTAGGCATCGCGGGCGGCACAACCATCGAGCGTTAAACCCAATTTGCCGAGTTTGTCGGTAGCCAGCACATCCACCCCTGCTTGGTAAAACATAAAATCGGGCTTAAACTCGGCCAGAATGCGGCTTAAGTGCTGGTCTAACAGCGCCAAGTAGTCGGCATCCCCTATGCCGTTGGGCAGCGGCAGATCGAGGTCCGATTGTTCTTTATGGTGCGGGTAATTGTCTTTGCCGTGCATGCTAAACGTAAACACCCTTGGCTCGTTTTCAAAAATTTTGGCCGTACCGTTGCCTTGGTGCACGTCTAAATCTACCACCAGCACCCGCTGCGCCAAGCCATGCGCCAGCAGATGCGCAGCAGCTATGGCCTGGTCGTTGAGCAAACAAAAGCCTTCCCCACTATCGGCATAGGCATGGTGCGTGCCCCCGGCTACATTCATGGCCACCCCGTATTGTCTGGCAAAATAGGCCCCGTCAATGGTGCCTTGGGCAATGGTGATTTCGCGCTGCACCAAAGCCGCACTCAATGGAAAGCCAATTTTTCGGATCTCCTTGGTCGTGAGTTGTAACGCCTGCATTCTTTGCCAATAATCGGCAGTATGCACCCGCAAAATATCCTCCTCGGAGCAAGGGGCTGGGGCAAAAAGCTGTTCAGCAGCAATGGTACCTTCGTACAGCAATTGCTCGGGAATGAGTTCGTATTTAAGCATCGGGAAACGATGGCCTTCGGGCAGCGGATGGGCGTAAAGCGGATGGTAAGCAATCATTAACACGTGGCAAAAATAACCATCCAAAGGCGATAATGGTTTGCAAGCTGTGCGCGGGTGATTATCTTAGCGGCCATGTCGAAGAAATACCTCTTGCTTTTGTTTGCTTTGTGGATGGGCTGCAGTGCCCCCAAAAAAGTGAGCGCACCTAATCAAGCCTATTTTCCAATGCCCCTCGACCAAGTTCTTGGCCATTTAGAACTCTCCTCCGCGCGCAGTTTTTTGTATGTGCCAGGTGATAGTTTGTACTTTTTAGATGCGCTGCGTGGCCTGGCGGAACCCATAGACTTAGCGGGTACCGAAGCGCAATGGCTGGAATTTCTAAACAACAGCGAACTCAGTGCCCTTTCACCACAGCAGGTAATCTTGAGTAAAGGCGGTTTACGCACGCAAAAGAGCTATTCGCGTATTTTGGTAGACCGCAGTAAGGAAGCCTTAAGTGCACAGGAGCAGGTAGATTTGCTTGAGCTCTTTGGTCGCAACCTCGAAAGCGAAGGCCTGCTGGTGCTGCTGAGTCCGAAGCACAACCCCAAAGCTGGCGGTCCTGCCACCCAAAAAGCCAACACCCTCCTAACCGAAGCAGGCAGCTTTCGTAAGTCGAGCCTCGACACTACCCTATCGCCCACCATTCAAGCCCTCATCCTTTTAAAATGAATATGAAAAAAACCAGTGCCGTAGATCGTTTTCTTGGCATCATCGAAAAGGTAGGCAATGCCCTGCCGCATCCCGCCACCTTGTTTGCGGGTTTTGCTTTGTTGGTTGTTATTTTGTCGTGGGTAGTGGCCCAATTCGACATCAGTGTGATCCATCCGGGAACAGGCGAGGTAGTAACCCCCTTCAACCTGCTCTCGGCCAAAGGCTTGCACATGATTTTGGAGAAGATGGTAGTGAATTTCACCGCTTTTGCACCCTTAGGAACCGTTTTGGTGGCCTTGCTGGGTATAGGAATAGCTGAAGGAAGCGGCTTAATCGGCACGGTACTGCGTTTGGTGGTGCTTTCCTCCCCTAAAAAGCTCCTCACTTTTGTGATTGTGTTTGCCGGCGTAATCTCCAATACCGCCAGTGAAGTAGGCTACGTATTGCTTGTGCCTTTGGCAGCAGTGATCTTTTTGGCAGCGGGCAGGCATCCATTGGCTGGCTTGGCAGCGGCTTTTGCCGGGGTATCGGGTGGCTACAGTGCCAACTTACTGTTAGGCACCATCGACCCACTTTTGGCGGGATTATCGGAGGAGGCGGCACGCATCATCGATCCGAGCTATACCGTAAATCCTGCTTGCAACTACTACTTCATGTTTGTGAGCACCTTTTTGATTGCCGGTTTGGGCACTTGGGTAACCGAAAAAATCGTGGTCCCCAGGCTTGGCGAATATACCGGAGATGAAAAAGCGGAAGAAATCCGCTTCCTCAACAAAGAAGAAAAACGCGGCTTGCTGTACAGCGGCATTGCGCTCTTGCTCTTCATGGCCTTTATTTTGGGTGGATTGCTGCCGGCAGATGGCTATTTGCGTAATCCGGTGGATGGCGGCATCCTCAAATCTCCGTTTATGTCGGGCATCGTGGCTTTCATCTTTTTGGCTGCAGCTTTTTGCGGGATTGCCTATGGGGTGGGCGCCAAGACCTTCAAAAACGATAGCGATGTAATGAAAGGCATGGCCAAATCGATGGAAACCCTGGGTTCCTACATCGTGTTGGTGTTTTTTGCCGCGCAGTTTGTGGCGTATTTTAACTGGACCAACCTCGGCCTCATTTTCGCCATCCAAGGAGCCGAAGTGTTGAAATCGAGTGGTCTCAACGACATGGCCCTCATGACTGGCTTCATCTTTATTGCTGCCATCATCAATTTGGTCATGGGCAGTGCTTCGGCCAAATGGGCCATCATGGCCCCTGTATTTATTCCCATGTTTATGCTGCTGGGCTATTCGCCTGAATTTACGCAAAGTGCTTACCGCATTGGCGACAGCGTTACCAACATCATCTCGCCCATGATGTCGTATTTTGCGTTGATTGTGGCCTTCATTCAGCGCTACGACAAAAAAGCAGGCATCGGAACGGTCATCAGCACCATGCTACCCTATTCGGTCGTGTTTTTAATTGGTTGGTTGTTGCTGTTCGCCGTATGGATAACTTTCGATTTGCCGATTGGTCCTGGTGCTCCCCTTTTCTACAAACCTTAAAAACTTTGAACATTTTAGGTCAGTGGTGGGTTATACTTCTATGTTAAAATCTATCACTATGAAAAAATTATGGATGTTGTTTGCCGTAGCTGCTATTGCTACAGCTTGTGGAAACTCGGCCAATACAGCTGAAACTACGGAAGTAGGAAGTGCTGTTGAAGCTGGCGATGCCAATGTATTAACCATTGCTGAAAGCAGCGTGAAGTGGACTGGTAAAAAATTAACCGGCGAACATTATGGTAAGATTCAAATTGCTGAAGGCCAATTGTTCGTTGACGGCGACCAATTAAGCGGCGGTTCATTCACCATTGACATGAATACCATTACGGTAGAAGACCTGACAGACGCAGCGAAAAACAAAGATTTGACCGACCACTTGTTCTCAGAAGATTTTTTCAATGTGGCTCAGTACAATGCTGCCAAGTTTGAAATAACGGGCGTAGAAGCCTTGGCAACAGCTGATGCTTCCGGCAATACCCACACCATCACTGGTAATCTCACCATCAAGGGCATCACCAAGGGCATTAGCTTTCCTGCCAAAGTAGAAAACAACGCCAACGGCATCAACGCCAGCGCAAAATTTGACATTGACCGTACTTTATGGGACATCAAATACCGTTCAGGCAAAATTTTCCCAGAAATTGGTGACAAAGTAATTTACGACGAAATCGGCATCGAGTTAAATCTTGCTGCGAACAAGTCATAAACCCCAAAACATCTAAATTAAAACCGGGCTCGTCCCGGTTTTTTTATGCCCTTCGGTTAGAAAGTCGCAAAGCTCCGTATATTTACACAGCACATGATACGCCACGCTTTCCGCACAATAGCTGTTGCCGCACTCTTGGGGTTCATGCCTTTGTTGCTAGGTGCACAGGCAACACTTAGCGACAAATTGTTGCTCTCTCCTTACCAATACAAAGTACAAGAAATTAACCATTTGGAATTCCTCTGTGATTCCCTGGAAAAAGCTGGAGTACGCAACACAACGCTTTTAGATCCACTAGCAGAATTAACAGAGAAGCTTATCTCTTTCAATCCGCTCAAGGGGTTGGACATAGCTGAAAAAGGCATTTTACTCTCAAGTGAGGTAGGTGAACCACAAAGCACGGCCAAATTTTACACCTTTAAAGGCCATATATTCAGGGCAAGAGGCTACCTCGACCTAGCTTTAGAGGCTTATATCAAAAGTCATCAAATAAAAAGGAACCAGCCAAAGGATGATCATTTCTATTATGGCATGATTGATATTGGCAATATTTATTACGATCAGGCAGACTACAAATCAGCGCTGGCTTATTACAACAAGGCGCTCAAAGGATCAGAAGAAAGCAATTTGCCGCTTTGTCAAGCCGTGAGTATTAATAACATGGGCTTGGTATACCGAGAAATGGGTATGTATGATGTAGCTGAAAAGTTGTTTAGGCGTTCGGCTGATTTGCGGATGAAGGCTGGATTTACAGGCTTATCGGCACACTCTTTAAATTATATCAGTGGTCTTTTTTACCGTAAAGGCGACTATGCACAAGGTTTAGAGGTAGCCGAGCAGGTGATCGACACCATGCGCAAATACGGCGTTTATTCAGAATTAATTATTGCCTACACCAACAAAGCCCGGCTCTTAACCGCGCTGCAGCGGCATACAGAGGCCGATGCCGTCTTGGAGCAAGCACATGCCTTACTTTTGCAGCACAATATGACCGAAAAGCTGGAGTTTTACCACCAGGTTTTGGCAGATGTGGCTTTAAAGTGTAAAAATTACGCAGAAGCTGAGCGACAGTACTACAAAATTCTTGACTTAGCCCATGAAATTGACAATTTGCTAGCGGCAAAAATGGCCCATCAAAAACTGCATGCCCTGTATAAATTGCAAAATAAGCCAGAGAAAGCTTTGGCCGCATTAGAAGCTTTCAACAAAATAGCTGACGAAATACGGGACCAAGAAGTAGATCGCAAATTGCTCTCGATGGAGGCCAGAAACACAGTTGAGCAAAAAGAAAGAGAACTCTTATTAAGCCAACAAGCCTTGGCCGCCAAACAAGTACAATCTACCTTGCTCATTATTTTTGCGTTGCTTGCCCTGATTGCCTTGGTCATTATCGGCTATTTACTTTATCATAAAAACCGGGTAAACCGAAGACTGCAACAAACCAGCGAAATGCTGGCACTCAAAAATACGGAGGTGGCCATTCAAAACACCGCCCTCAGTGAAGCCAAAGCCCAAGCCGAAAAACTACTCAAGGCCAAGTCCGATTTTCTGTCTCAAATGAGTCATGAAATTCGAACCCCCATGAATTCGATCATTGGGTTAACCGACTTATTAATACGCGAAGCCCGCTCAAGTGATATGCTCGACAAACTGCAATCGGTACGTTACTCTGCTGATGTGCTTTTGGTCATCATCAACGATATTTTAGACTTGGCGAGCATAGAAAATGGCAAGGTAAAACTAGAGCAAATACCAACCGACCTTCAGCGTTTATTAAAAGAATTAAAAAGCAGTATGGGGCCTCGTGCCGTTCAAAAAGGACTACAATTCAACTTCGTAATTGACCCGGCGCTCCCTCCTGCTGTGATTAGTGACCCCACGCGTTTATACCAGGTGCTCCTAAACTTATGCAGCAACGCAATAAAATTCACCTCTAAGGGAGAGATTAAAGTAGGCATTAGTCTCCTCGAAAAAAACGGGAATAGGTGCAAGCTACAGTTTAAAGTGCAGGATACTGGCATTGGTATTTCAGAGCAAATGCTACCGCATATCTTCAAGCGTTTTGCGCAAGGAAGTGCTGAAATCCACCGCATCTATGGTGGAACGGGCCTAGGACTAAGCATCAGCAAACACCTCGTGGAAATGCTCGGTGGCGAAATTTTTGTTTGGTCGACCCCGCAGGTAGGAAGCACCTTTAGCTTCGAGCTCGAGTTTAAGTTAGCTTCATTGCCAACCACAACAGAACCGCTCATTGAAGCCGTAAGTGCCGCGCAAGTGCCACCTTTAAGTGTTCTTTATGTTGAGGATAACTTGATGAATCAAAAAGTGATGAGCTTGGTGCTTAAAACCTTGAACATCCAACCCGTGATGGCTGCCAATGGAAAGGAAGCTATTCGATTATTGGAGGAACGCGACTTTGATATTGTCTTGATGGACTTTAGAATGCCAGTAATGGATGGTTTCGAGGCAACAACTTACATTCGGTCAGCGAATACGACTGTGCGTAATCCTAACATCCCCATCATTGGGGTCACCGCAGATGTATTTGATGAAAGCACGAAAAAAGGCTTGGCGTGTGGCATGAATGCCATTTTAGCAAAGCCTTTAGAGAACGAGCAGTTGTTCGCTACCCTGCGAAACTACAGTCCTGAGCACTTTCAATCTGTCGTTAAAGCTTGATTTAGAAATTCGACAAAGGGCACCAAGGTGGTGATGTTTTCTTGGAAGTGCGCTGCCAGTTTGGTGTTTGATTTAAAATCGAGCGGATCAAATGACCTGCTGAGCACAAAACTCTTCAGCTTTAAAAATTCAATGGCGGGATTATCGGCTTCATAGCCTTTAGGAGGGCGAGAAAGCCGGTCGCTTTCCAATTCAAAAACCCCTAAAGCAGGATTTTCTACAATTTCTTTGAAGGCTGTAAAGCCATAATCTATTTCCTGTCGGATGTTTTTCAGCAGCGGTGCCTCGGGCATCCAAATGCCCGCTGCCATGAAGCTGGCACCTGGCTCAAAGTGGAAATAATAGCCGGCACCGGGAAATTTTTTACCTCCTTGAGCGAGGTAAGCCGAAAAATTGGTCTTGTAGGGGTTTTTGTTCGCTGAAAAACGCACATCCCGGTTGATGCGAAAAATACAGTTTTTAGCTTCTAATCCAGCCAGATTTGGATCCACCAAGCTGGCGCGCTCTACCAAATCAGCCACAAAAGCTATAAAATCTAGGCGCAACTGCTGGTATCGTTCGCGCTGAGTATCGAACCAGGCTTTGTAGTTATGCTCCTTCAATTCCTCCAAAAAGCTATACAAGGAGGCAAAATCTAGTGCAGCTGGCTGTGACTTCATGACAACTGCTTTTGCATCATCCGTTGAATGTATTTCCCTACAATATCAAATTCTAAATTCACAATACTACCCAACTGCAATTGATGGAAGCTGGTGTGCTCATAGGTATAGGGAATGATGGCCACCGAAAAGGCATCATCGGCGGCATCTACCACGGTTAGCGACACACCATTCACGCAAATGGAGCCTTTTTCCACTACCATATTGCCCTTGCTAGGATCAAATGCAAAGCGATACCGCCAGCTTCCCCCCTCATCGGCTACCGCAATACATTCGGCCGTTTGATCTACATGGCCCTGTACGATGTGTCCATCAAATCGCCCATCCGCAGGCATGCAGCGCTCCAGGTTGATTTTGGCTCCTACTTCCCAGGCTTTTAAATTGGTTTTCTGCAGCGTCTCTAAAATGGCTGTTACCGTGTGTTGGCTGGGTGATAAGTCTACCACCGTTAAACAAACGCCGTTATGCGATACGCTTTGGTCGACTTTTAAAGCGCCCGATATAGATGAGGCAATGGTATAATGGATGTTTTGTGCTTCTTGGCGGATGTTCACCACTGTGCCAAGCGCTTCAATGATTCCTGTAAACATAGGTAGATTTTAACGCTTGATGGCCACAACACCCGTCCGATCGACTTGCGTAATGCCTTCCAAGGTTCTGAAGTTTATTTTAATGCGGTAGTAATAGGTGGCTGCTTCTAAATCATCGCCAAGCTGGTTTTTGCCATTCCAACGAATTTCAGGATCGGTGGTCCGGAAAACCTCTTGCCCCCAACGATTGAGGATAATTAAATCGATACGATCTACAAAACGCCAGCCAGGTAGTGGACCAAAGAAATCGTTAAAGCCATCCCCGTTTGGTGTAAAGATGTTAGGGAGCTCGTATAAATTACAGTTGTCAACGCAAATTTCGTTGCTATAAATACTCTCGTTCAAGCTGCTATCTACTGCGCTTAGCTTGTAACAACCCGCTAATGAATTTTGCAGATTTAAGTGCTCAAAACGCAAGGGACGATTAGCGGCAACTGAATCAATTAAGACATAGGGTGACAATAAATTCTGTCTGTAATAAATGCGCCAGCGCAAGAGGTCTTCGGCACACAAAGACTCCTGGGTCCAGCTTACCGTATTCATAAAACGATCACAATCGGGAACTACGCCTATGTCTGGGGGACAAGGCGGAATGGTATCGGTGGGCATTTTACAGGCAATCTGCGAATCATTAAGCAAGGAATCTGGCAAAAACGGGCTTTCAAAACCACCAAAAGTAGTCAGGTAGTAACAGTACATCACGCCGTTAATCAGGGCTGTATCTAAATAGCTCGTGGCTGTGGTAGTAGCCAAGTATTGAAAAGCTCCAGCAAGATTTTCTTTGTAAATATGCACCGAATCATTCAGCCAATTGGTATTGGCTTCCCACTGTAACAACAATTGACTATCAAAGCTGCGGATATTTAAAAAGACCGAAGATGAAGCCGTTGCCTTACCTACTTCGGTATTGCCCAAGGCATCAAAATCGATTTGATAAACGTATTGCTTTTCGGCTGTATTGAGGTTCTGATCGGTAAACAAACTGTCCTGAAGCACTGCTGCAAAACTGTTGTAAGTGCGGGTGGCAATAGGTGTACGATTGGCTGACATTTGCAAACCTTCACTGCGATAAAAACGATAGCGATATGGGGCCGGAAACTGTAGGGTATCGAGTTCAACGGGGCCCGTCCATTTTAAGCCGATGCTGCCGTTGTTTCGACCGGTTGCCACCACGCTCACTTGGGTTAGCAAGGGTAAATCACGCAGAACCACTTCACAAACCTCGTCTGAGGTAAGACTTTCTGTGCCACCAAGTGGGTTAAAACGTGCTTGACTGAAAAAGGCGGTAACCCGGTAGCAAAACTCTTCCCCTGCTGGCAAGCCCAAGCCGTTATTATCATCTACATAAGTAGTGCGATTTCTACCCATCAAGGTATCGATGAGCACATAACCTGTGCTGGCGGGAACGCCGGTTTCACAGATACCGGGTGTAAAGGGACCTGTACCCTGCTTGCGATAAATCTTGTACCCAAGTGCTTCATTACACGTATGGGGATCAAAGGTAACGGTGATTTTTCCACCGCTTGAATTGGCCTGTATATTTTCAACAGGCGGCGGGATGATGCGAATGTTCCATACTTTGTAGGCAGTGAGGCGTGGATTGCCGTTATCTTCTGCCCTGAAAATCATCTGATAAGGATCCCGTCGAATGTGACTGCAATCGGTTTGCCAACTAAAGGCCGACCCTACCACCGTTTGAGCTGTGGCATCGTTGAAGGTGGCGGGATTCGTGCTAAGAATGCCTCTTGCTGGAGGAAGTGGGGCTCCCACACCGGTGAGACTTACAATATTTCCGTCGCTATCGGAAGCGGTAATCACAGCTGTAAGCAAAGTTCCTGCGATGATACAGGTATCGTTGGGAACAACAATCACTGGTGGACGATTGATACAAACCGTAATCGTTACCTGAAAATCGCGAATAATGTTGCCGATTTGTACACCATTGCGCCATTCTCGTATAATGATGGCAAAGTTATAAGTGCCTGCTGTATCTGGCGTATTCCATGTAAAATCGCCTGTTCTACTATTAATGGTGAGTATAGGTGGCAGATTTGGGTAGTAAAAGGTTGCTATTGGTAAACCGCCAGCACCTCTACAAGGGGTAAGTTCAAACGAAAGAGAATCACCATCAGGATCCACAGCACCAGGATTATGTACAAAAAGCCGTCTAACACAGCCGTTGTCGATAGGTGGGAAATTGAGAACTGGAGAGCTATTAACGCCCAAAAAGGGATTGATAACGAGCTGTGTTTCAATGTGAAACGGCAAGTTAATAGAACTGGGAATGTTGTTGATCCCGCCTATGCGGTTGGGATCGGTAACCGATATGGTGTAAGTGCCTGCCCCTGGAAAGGTATGGGTGGTTAGGTAGATGTTGCGGACGATATCGTTACCTACAAACACCCGGGAAGATCGCTGTATCGTATCCATCTTCACAGGGTTGCCATAATTAAACGATACTGGCAGAAATTCTCGGTCTGCAGCATCCCGGTCTTTGGTATAGGTTACCACCCTGATTTCGTAGGTTAAGTTGTTGAGATGCCTAAAAGTAATTTCACCTCCCCGGTTATGGGTAGCCTGAACCGCCACAGGCCCCAAGAGGAGCACCGAGAGCAGAAACAACATACATTTTAGTAAACTTTTACCCATACATCATACAATGCAAAAACGTCCTGTTTTGTTGCATGTTAAGGTGAAATTTAAGCATAAAAAAATCCAGCAACAAACGTTACTGGATTTCTTAACAAAAATATGACGTTTAGTTGCCTGGACCTAGCATGGCACCGAGGTATTCGCGGTTCATGCGGGCGATGTTGCTGATGCTGATGCCTTTCGGACATTCGGCTTCACATGCACCCGTATTGGTACAGTTTCCAAAGCCTAATTCATCCATTTTGGCTACCATTTTACCTACACGCTCCTTACGCTCTGGCTGTCCTTGCGGCAACAAGGCAAACTGCGATACCTTGGCCGATACAAACAACATGGCCGAAGCATTTTTACAAGCCGCTACACAAGCTCCACAACCAATACAAGCTGCCGCGTTGAAGGCTTCGTCAGCATCTTTTTTAGCAATGGGAACGGCATTACCGTCTGGTGCATTTCCTGTATTTATGGAAACATAACCGCCAGCCCGCTGAATCTCATCAAAAGCTGAACGATCAACCACTAAATCTTTCAATACCGGAAAAGGCTTGGCTCTCCAAGGCTCAATGGTGATGGTTTCGCCATCTTCGAAATGGCGCATGTGCAACTGACAAGTGGTGGTGCCGCGTTGTGGACCGTGGGCGCGACCGTTGATGTACATACTGCACATACCACAAATGCCTTCGCGACAGTCGTGGTCGAAGGCCACCGGCTCTTTGTTATCGGTAATCAATTGCTCATTGAGCACATCCATCATTTCTAAGAAAGAGGCGTGGGTAGATACCTCCTTCAGCTTGTAAGTTTCGAACTTACCTTTATCCTTGCTGCCTTTCTGACGCCAAACTTTCAGCGTGAGATTTAACGACTCTTTACTCATTATTTGTAGCTCCTTTGTGTGAGTTTAACAACTTCAAATTCTAGGTTTTCTTTGTGCAAAACTGGCTCTGCATTTTCTCCCTTATATTCCCATGCTGATACATAGGCGTAGTTCTCATCATCGCGCTTGGCTTCACCTTCTTCGGTTTGACTTTCGAGCCTGAAGTGACCACCACACGATTCATTGCGATTGAGCGCATCACGAACCATGAGCTCTCCCAATTCTATGAAGTCGGCCACGCGCATCGCTTTGTCGAGCTCTGGATTGAACTCGTCGATGCTGCCCGACAGGCGCAGGTCGCTCCAAAACTC
The DNA here is from genome assembly GCA_030682795.1 of Sphingobacteriaceae bacterium. GTDB lineage: Bacteria > Bacteroidota > Bacteroidia > UBA7662 > UBA7662 > PNNG01. Next base: position 8,127 of record JAUXNJ010000036.1, on the reverse strand, counting down.
TTTGCGCAAATCTTGAATAAGACCGATGGCTTTGGTTAAGCCCTCTTCGCTCCTAGCCATGCCGCAATATTCCCACATGATTTTGCCTAAACGACGGTGGAAACTCTCTGGAGACTGCTTGCCGCCAATGCTCATAAATTGCTTGTAGCGATCGGCTACAGCTTTTTCGGCAGCTACAAAAGCCTCTTGGTTGGTGTCGATTTTACCTGTAGCAATTTCATCGGCCAAATAATCACCAATGGTGTATGGCAATACGAAATAACCGTCAGCCAAACCTTGCATGAGGGCAGAAGCGCCTAAGCGATTTGCACCATGCTCCGAAAAATTGGCTTCTCCAATGGCATACAAGCCAGGTACAGTGGTCATGAGGTTATAATCAACCCACAATCCGCCCATGGTATAATGCACCGCAGGATAAATTTTCATGGGGGTTTTGTAAGGATTGTCGCCGGTAATCTTCTCGTACATTTCGAAAAGGTTTCCATAACGTGCACTAATTACATCTTGTCCAAGGCGGTTGATGGAATCACGAAAATCAAGGAAAACAGCTAGTCCTGTGGGTGCAACGCCGCGCCCCTCGTCACACACATCCTTAGAAGCACGTGAAGCCACATCGCGCGGCACGAGGTTACCAAAGGCTGGATACTTGCGCTCGAGGAAATAATCGCGTGCCTCCTCAGGTAAATCTGACGCTACTTTTTTGCCTTGCTGGATGGCTTCAGCATCGGCTTTGTGCTTGGGTACCCACACACGGCCGTCGTTACGCAACGACTCCGACATGAGGGTGAGTTTAGACTGGTACTCGCCCGACTGCGGCAAGCAGGTTGGGTGAATTTGCGTAAAGCATGGGTTACCGAAGTAAGCACCTTGCTTGTGCGCTTTCCAAGCAGCAGTAACGTTGGAACCCATGGCGTTGGTGCTCAAATAAAATACATTGCCGTATCCACCGCTTGCAATGACCACAGCGTGTGCACTGTGCCGCTCTAATTCACCGGTAATTAAGTTACGGGCAATGATTCCTCTTGCTTTTCCGTCAATCATCACCACTTCAACCATTTCGTGCCGAGACAGCATTTCTACTTGTCCTTTTTCGATTTGACGGTTGAGGGCTGAATAAGCGCCGAGCAAAAGCTGCTGTCCGGTTTGACCACGGGCATAAAACGTACGCGATACCTGGGTACCCCCGAAAGAACGGTTGTCGAGCAAGCCACCATAATCGCGGGCAAAAGGTACACCTTGCGCCACACACTGATCGATGATGCTGGCACTCACTTCTGCCAAACGATATACGTTGGCTTCGCGGGCACGGTAGTCGCCGCCCTTCACGGTATCGTAAAACAAGCGATAAGTACTATCGCCATCGTTTTGATAATTTTTGGCTGCATTGATACCCCCTTGGGCCGCAATGGAGTGGGCACGGCGGGGACTGTCTTGAAAACAAAACGCCTTGACCTTATAACCCAATTCGGCCAGGGAGGCAGCCGCAGAGGCACCAGCAAGGCCAGTTCCCACTACGATAATGTCGAGTTTGCGTTTGTTGGCTGGACTAACCAGTCTTACCGTTGATTTAAACTTAGTCCATTTGTCGGTAATAGGACCAGCGGGTATTTTAGAGTCGAGCTTCATGCCTTGTATATTTTAAGCTTGTTGAAGATACATCGCTACCGGAATGATTGCAAAGAGCAAGGGGACGATGATAGCATAAACAACACCAATGACTTCAATGAGTTTTTTGTAACTGCTAAAACCTAGTCCCAAAGTTTGGAAAGCACTTTGAAACCCATGGTACAGATGAAATGATAAAACCAACATACCCACCACATAAATGAGCATATACGGCAAGGTGCTGTAGGCGGTAGCCACTACGGTATAGGCATCCAAGATGGCAAAATTCAAACCATCGTAGGTGCCTGCTTCGATCATCGGCAAGCCCGTTCCAAACTTAAATTCGAACCAAAAACTCTTGAGATGAACGATCAGGAAGAGTAAAATAAGGGTTCCGAGGATACCCATATTCCGTGAATTCCAAGTGGCTTGTACACTTTTGGCTTTACCGCCATAGGGAATTGGCCGCGCCGCAGCATTTGTACGTGCCAGCCAAATGCTATAGATCACATGCAACACAATGAAGGTAAAGTTGAGCTTTGATACCAATTGGATCAATCCGTTATTCGCCATGAAGTACGAATAGCGATTAAAAGCCTCTCCTCCATCCCCTGCCAACAGCTGTAGGTTGCCAATGAGGTGGATTACCAAGAATAAAATCAGGAAGAGTCCGGTCAGTGCCATCATCAATTTACGCCCCAAAGAAGAGCGTAAAAGTGTAGTAAACTTATTCATCTGAAGAATAGTAATATTTTAGAACTACGCAAAAATAAGCGTAGGCAGCGCAGTTCACAAGTTTGTTTGGCAGGAAAGCATGCAAAATCGCTGTTTAAATTAAATCTAAATAAGGCAAGACTGAAGCACTGAATAAAACGGTGCTACAAGCTGCCGCGCAGCGCCTGTGGTCAAGTCTGTTTGTTGCTATTGGTAATGACCTCGCTATCACCAAAAGTAACGCTGCAGCCAGCCCAATTAAAAAACAAAAAGCCCCGGATGAAACACCCGAGGCTTAAAAATTACTTAAAGAAACTTAGTTTACATCATGCCTCCCATGCCGCCGCCTGGCATGGCTGGGGCAGGCTCGTTAGCAGGATCTTCCGAAATCACACATTCGGTAGTGAGCAACATACCCGCGATAGAGGCTGCGTTTTCTAAAGCTACACGCGCTACCTTGGTTGGGTCGATGACACCAGCTACCAACATGTTTTGGAATTTGTCGAGACGGGCATTGTAACCGAAGTTGCCATTGCCTTCTTTCACCTTCTGCACGATGATTGAACCATCTACACCACCGTTTTCAGCGATTTGACGCAATGGCTCTTCCAAGGCACGCTTCACGATGGCTACACCGGTTTTTTCGTCGGCATTCACCGTTACTACGCGGTCGAGGGCTTTGATGGCGCGGATAAAGGCTACTCCACCGCCAGGAACTACGCCTTCTTCAACGGCTGCACGGGTAGCGTGCAAAGCGTCGTCGATGCGGTCTTTTTTCTCTTTCATTTCCACTTCAGAAGCGGCACCTACGTACAATACGGCTACACCGCCAGCCAATTTGGCCAAACGCTCCTGCAACTTTTCACGGTCGTAATCACTGGTGGTGCTTTCGATTTGGGCTTTTATTTGGCCAACACGTGCTTTAATGTCCTCACTGTTGCCAGCACCGTTTACCACTGTGGTATTGTCTTTGTCGATGGTTACTTTTTCAGCGCGACCCAAATAAGTGAGGTCAGCAGCGTCAAGCTTGTACCCGCGCTCCTCGCTGATCACAGTACCGCCGGTGAGGATGGCAATGTCTTCGAGCATGGCCTTGCGGCGGTCGCCAAAGCCTGGGGCTTTTACAGCGGCAATTTTGAGTGAGCCACGGATTTTGTTAACTACCAAGGTAGCCAAGGCCTCTCCGTCTACATCTTCAGCGATGATGAGGAGCGGGCGACCAGTCTGAACCACTTTTTCCAATACTGGAAGCAATTCCTTCATCGCAGAAATCTTCTTGTCGTAGATCAGGATGTAAGGATTTTCGAGTTCCGCTTCCATCTTATCGGCATTGGTCACGAAATAAGGAGATACGTAACCACGGTCGAACTGCATGCCTTCTACCACATCCACATAGGTTTCAGTTGATTTGGCTTCTTCTACAGTGATTACACCTTCTTTGGTTACGCGCTTCATGGCGTCGGCGATGAGCTTGCCTATTACGGCGTCGCTGTTGGCAGAGATGGTAGCGATTTGCTCGATTTTAGAAAAATCGTCGCCTACTTCCATACTGAGGCTGCGCAATGACTTCACGGCAGAAATAACCGCTTTGTCGATGCCGCGCTTCAGGTCCATTGGATTGGCACCCGCTGCTACGTTTTTCAAACCAGCCTTAACGATGGCTTGTGCCAATACTGTGGCGGTGGTTGTTCCATCACCTGCTTGATCGGCAGTTTTAGAAGCTACCTCTTTAACGAGTTGTGCGCCCATGTTTTCAACGGGATCTTTCAACTCAATTTCACGGGCTACTGACACGCCATCTTTGGTTACGCTGGGAGAACCAAATTTTTTGTCAATCACTACGTTACGGCCTTTTGGACCAAGTGTTACTTTAACTGCATTTGCCAAAGCATCTACGCCTCTTTTGAGGGCTTCGCGGGCTTCTGTGTCGAAATGAATATTCTTACTTGCCATGTTGTTATGTTCGTTTTGAGGGTTTAGAATTAGTCAATAATTGCGAGGATGTCTGACTCACGCATGATCAGGTAATCGTTGCCATCGATGTTGATTTCGGTACCAGCGTATTTGCCATACAGAATGTTCTGACCTGGCTTCACCGTCATCGGCTCATCGACTTTGCCTTTACCTACAGCGATTACTTTACCGCGCTGTGGCTTTTCTTTGGCAGTGTCGGGGATGATGATACCACCCGCAGTCTTTTCTTCTGCAGCAGCTGCTTCTACGAGCACGCGGTCTGCAATCGGTTGAATTTTTACTGACATATTGTTTTGAATTTGTGTTTTAATTGGATGCTGTTCACTTGACAGCTATTGTGCCAATTCATAAAATGGCAAGAATGGCTGACAGCTTTGACGAAAGCAAAGGAACAACCTGACAAAACTGGCAGGCAAAACTGCCAAAATGATCGGCTGTCGGCAAAAAAAACGGAACTACCGGTCCGCAAAAACATACCCAATTACCACAGTTTTTAGAAAAACAATCAAAAACTTTCAAAGCAACAAACACACTGCTTTCTTGTGGAAAATTTAATTTTTTCTACACATTTTAATAATGGCATAGTTTTTATATTGCGCTCAATTCCAGCTATTGGAATGCCATGGTCTGAATAACTTTTCTAAATCCAAAATCGCAACCAACGCGTAGCTATTTGGGTAAAATGAGAAAAAAAGTTGTATTCAGACGCCACCACATCACCCCTCTGCTGACAGGGTTGTTTTGGTTTTTGTCTTTTTGCACCCATCAAGTCTCCGCACAAACCGATACCACCTTTTGGTTTGCAGTGCCAGAGGTTGCCAGCAGTCACGCCGACAGACCAATATTTTTAAGATTCACTTCTCAAGGACTTGCGGCACAAGTCACCATTAGCCAACCAGCTACACCCAGCTTCACCCCCATTCAAGTGCAGGTTGCTGCCAACGGTGTATCGAGTATCAACTTAAGCACCTTTATTGACGAACTCGAGAATCTTACCCCCAATGTGGTAGCACAAAAAGGGTTGCTCATCTCTTCTACGGCACCCATTACCGCCTATTACGAAGTTAACGCTACAAACAACCCAGATATCTTTTCCCTTAAAGGAAAAACCGCTTTGGGCACCAGCTTCATGATTCCAGGCCAAAACTTCATGAGTAATGGCAATGGAAAGAATGCCTTTGACATTGTAGCTACCGAAAATAATACGACCATCACCATTAAGCCCACCAAAGCCCTTGAAGGTGGTCGAGCTGCCAACGTAGCCTTCACCGTTATACTCAATAAGGGCGAAACCTTTTCATGCCGAGCGGCGGGTACAGGTATAGGAGATAAATTAACAGGTACTACTGTGTCGGCCAATAAACCCATCGCCATTACCCTCATTGACGATTCGGTAAGAGGTGGCGAGATTTATTCGGGCAGCTGCCGGGATTTATTAGGTGATCAACTCATTCCAATTGCTGCACTCGGCCTAGAATTCATTGTTCAAAGAGGCTTTTTAAACGTTGATACTTCTGCTAATAGAAGCGAACGGGTTATTGTAATGGCTGTAGAAAACAACACGCACATTTATATTGATGGCAGTTCGACAGCAGTGGCTACCTTAAATGCAGGCGAAACTTACGAACGTAGAATGGGGAGCAATACGCCAGTTACCCACCTTTTGGCGAGTAAAATTGTGTATGTAATTCATATCAGCGGTTTTGGCTGCGAAACAGGCATGGCTGTCATTCCAGCCATCAGCTGTACTGGCTCTTCTTTAGTGGGATTTCGAAGGTCTACGGCAGAGCAATTTGGTATTACCGTTACAACACGAACTGTGCATAAAAATGCGTTTTCGTTAAATAATGTAGCCATTAACCTAAATTTCAACATCGTACCTGGCACCAATGGTGAATGGTCCTATGCACGAATTTTTAGAGGCGCCAACGATACCTCAGACTTTAACCTTTCTACTGGTTACATCCTTACTAATACCAGTGGTAATTTCCATTTAGGTATTATCAATGGCGGAAATTCTTCAGGTTGCCGTTATGGCTATTTTTCTGGCTTTGCACAAGTTAATATCAAAGCCACAAGTAATAGCACGGTAGAAGCACCTGCCTGCCAGTCTTCAGCTGTTTTTTTACAAGTCGACTCCATTTTTAAGGCTACTTACAGCTGGACCGGACCGAATGGCTTCAATAGCAGCGCTCGGGTAATTAACTTTCCTCAAGTAACTTTTGCGGATACGGGCCTGTACACGGTCACTGCTACGGTTGACAACTGCATCAGTCGCATCGATTCGATCAATATCGTAATCAAGCCACGACCTAATGAAGCCCTGGCCACCAACGATGGTCCTGATTATTGTCACGGAAGCACCATACGCCTTTTTGCTGCAACCATTCCGGGTGTAGCCTATCACTGGATTGGTCCAAACGGTTTCAGCAGCAACAACCAAAATCCAGTGATTACTCAGGCTGATTTTGTTAACGGGGGTACCTACCGCCTCATTACAGAGCTTGACGGCTGCAGTAGCGACACTACTTTCACAGAAATCTACGTATTTCCGCGGCCCGTTATAACCCCCTTGAGCGCAGTGGAATTTTGTAGGTACGACAGCGTTACCTTGATTACAGGTGGTGGCGTTAACTACCAATGGTATAAAAATAATACCTTAATTTCTGGGGTCAATGACTCATTTTATGTAGTATGGGAGGAAGGAGACTATTATGCCGTTGTGACCAATGAATTTGGTTGTAAAGACACCGCGGATGCGATTGAAGTAACGGTATTCCCACTTCCCGATAAACAGTTAGGAATAGCTGGTGACACTACTTTTTGCGTAGGAGACAGCGCTCGTTTATTTACCGCGGGTGGCTACCAATATACCTGGCTGCGCAATGGGCAGGTTTTATCAGGACAAACAGATTCTTTTTTAGTAGTTCGAGTCGACGGCACCTACAAAGTGGTGGTCATGAACAGTGATAGCTGCGTGGATTCATCACAGTCGGTACAAATTACCGTGTTCAGCACACCTATAGCGGACTTGAGCGCAAGCTCAGATAGTCTTTGTACCGGAGAAACAGGAATCTTAACTGCTACTGGAGGAACCCGTTATGCCTGGTTGCATCAAGACACCCTGGTTACTGGGGCCGACAGTGCGGTTTTGTTGGTGCAAACAGCCGGTAGCTATCGGGTCATCGCCTACAATGCTGCTGGATGTTCTGATACGTCTTCGGCAATTTTCATAATCTTACAGCCGGTTCCAAATGCAGCCATCGACTCCAGCGGACCACTCCACTTCTGTGCTGGTGATTCAGTGGTGCTCGCTTCAACAAGCTCAGCGACCGGTTATGTATGGTTGAAAGATGGACTCACCTTCTCTTCAGATTCCAGCGTTTCAGTTTCGGCTGCAGGTAACTATCAGCTGGTTTTAACGAACGCCTTCGGCTGTGTTGATTCATCAGCAGTAGTTTCGGTGGTTGTCAATCCCCTGCCCGTTGCCACCATCGACTCCAGCGGCTCACTCCACTTCTGTGCTGGTGATTCAGTGGTACTCGCTTCAACAAGTTCAGCGACCGCGTACGTATGGCTGAAGGATGGTGTTTCGATTTCAAGCGATTCCAGCGTTTCAGTTTCGGCTGCAGGTAACTATCAGCTGGTTTTAACGAACGCCTTCGGCTGTGTTGATTCATCAGCTGTAGTTTCGGTGGTTGTCAATCCCCTACCCGTTGCCACCATCGACTCCAGCGGCTCACTCCACTTCTGTGCTGGTGATTCAGTGGTACTCGCTTCAACAAGTTCAGCGACCGCGTACGTATGGCTGAAGGATGGTGTTTCGATTTCAAG
>JAUXNJ010000035.1 GCA_030682795.1 Sphingobacteriaceae bacterium | reverse complement strand
ATTTGCTGGTGCTGGCGAAGTGGTTGTAAAAGCGTCGAAGTTTGGTATTGCGGCTTCAAAAGATGCTGTTCGCATTAATGCCGACATTACAACCCGCATGCCTTTTTTTGGCAATCAAGGAGGTATAAATGGCTTTGATTTAGATCCTGATTTTAGCCCCCTTACTCGTTTACTATTTTACCGTGGGCTAGTGTCGAGCACCGACGATCCCGATTACTTGCTGCCCTATGCTAGCAGCGATGATGTAGACCCCTATTTAGATGCCTCCTTTAATTACACGGCAAAATTCGACGGTCCAAAAGGCCGACTTGCCGTATGGCTGGCTGATTATCTCGATTTTATGCGCAACACTTTTTTAGTAAAGCGCCGCATCAACCTGCCACCAGGTGAGCTGCTGAGCTTTGATATTACCCGCAAAAAGGTAATTGAAGGCACCCACTATTTTATAAAGCACATCGACATAACCCTGCCCTACCGCCAGCCAGCGGAGGCCGAAATGTACAAGTACTAATGGAGCCAAACGTACAAGCCGAGCAAAAAGCATTTAACGATGCCATCCGCGGTTGGGGAGCTCGCTCCTTTAGAGAGCTGCAGCGTGAAATATTTCGGCTACGCATTGGCGTAAGTGGCGATGCATCGGCATCGATGAAATGGGCATCGTACATGAAATACGGAAGTGTAGATAAGCTGAGCTACAAGTTCGAGCGCTATATGGTATTTGTGCACAAGGGCGTCGGTAAAGGCTGGCCCATTAGCCGAGTAAGAGCCAATGCCGGAGCTTGGAGCGCAGCAGCCAGCGGCAAACGCCGGGTACCAAAGCCCTGGTTTAACAATGTAATTGAAAAGCAACTTCAAGAATTGGCCGATACCGCTGCCAAACACAAAGCCGAAATAGCCGCACGTAGATTAATGATAAAATAAAGCCATGCAGACAAAAAGCACAGCCAATATATACATCAACGGTATAGCCGCTGATGCCACGCTCAAATCGTTACGCGCCGAGGCCAGCAAACTGAGGAACGAACTTTCAAACCTTTCGCCCGAGAGCGATAAGTTTGCCGCCAAAGCGGCACAGTTTAAACAGGTGCAAGGGCGCATTGAAGAAGTAAATGGTAGTCTGCGCCAAACCAAAGGAGTTTTCGGGCAAATTCAGGCTGAAATAGGTAAGTTTGGCACCTTGGCTTTGGCTTATTTAGGCTTTGACGCCATCACTGGTAAGCTCGGCAACATGATCAGCCAAAACGCCAAGCTGAGCGACAGCTTTGCGGACGTTCAAAAAACCACAGGACTAACCGAGCAGGAAGTAAAAAAACTCAGCTCGGAACTTAAAAATTACGATACCCGCACCGCCAGAAGCGAGCTTTTGGCCTTGGCTCGTGATGCTGGTAAATTAGGCATTACCGGCAAGCGCGACATCGAGGAATTTGTAAAAGCCGCCGACAAAATCAGCGTGGCGCTGGGTGAAGACCTTGGAGCAGATGCCATCAAGCAGATTGGTAAGCTGGTAAACGTATTCCAGCTCAAAGAAGAATTTGGTCTAGAGCAATCGATGATCAAAGTGGCCAGTGCCATCAACGATTTGGGGATGAGCAGCGAAGCCAGTGAAGGCTTTTTGGTAAACTTCCTCAACCGCATGGGTGGTATTGCACCCCTGGCAAACATCAGCATCGACCAAACGCTGGCACTCGGTGCTACGCTCGATGCCTTAGGCCAAACGGCTGAAGTAAGCTCCACTGCGCTCAGCAAAATGTTTGTTAAAATGGCCAGCGAGGCCGACAAATACGCAAAAATTGCAGGTGTAAGTACTGACGAGTTCAAGAAAAAGATGGATGAAAACGCCCTCGAAGCATTCATCATGGTACTTGAAGCTGCTGGCAAAACCGAAGGTGGCATTATTCAGCTCACCGAAACCCTCGGCGATTTGGGTATTGAAGGTGGCCGCGCCACCGGTGTATTTGGAGCGCTCGCCAAAAACACCGATATGCTCAAAAAGCAGATGGACATTGCCAACAAGGGCTTTAAAGAGGGCACTTCGGTAATTGACGAATTCAATGTAAAAAACGAAAACCTTGCCGCCAAGGTCGAAAAGCTTCAAAAATACTTTGCTGGCTTATTCATTAACAGCAGCTTTTTGGAAGGCCTTAAGGCCATGGTCGATTTTGGTGTACGCCTGGTGGCCACTCCCCTATCCCAAAAAATGGAGCAAGAGCGCATCGAGTTGCGTAAGCTAGAGCTGCAGTTGCTCAACACCAATTTACCCCAAGCCGACAGAGTGGCGCTGATCAAAGAGCTTCAGGATCAATATCCCGAATACTTTGGCAGCTTAGATGCTGAGCGTGTAAGCAATGATGAACTCAGGAAATCGCTCAAGTCGTTGAATGATGAAATGATCAACAAAATCATCCTCCAAAAGGAAGACGAAAACATACAGCGCAACAACGAAAAAACGGCTCAAAAGCGCCTGACATTTATTGAGCGTGAGGATAAGCTACGTGCGCAAATAATCAAAACAGCCGAAAAAAATAACGTTCAGCTGAAAGATGGCCTCAACGATGTACAGCAAGCACTTAACGTGCTCAAGGAGGTTGAAAGCTCCGGTAGCCCGGCACTTGATTTAGCCAGCGGCCGCCAGCAATTAGCCATAGCTTATGGCAATTATGCCAAAGCACTTACCGCCCTCAACCAGCAAGAAGAGCGCGGTACCGTTTTGCTCGAGGCGCGCGACGAGCTTATGAAAAGGCTTGGCATTCAAGACTCAGATAAAAAGGTGTTCAGGAATATTTCCGCTGGTGCAGATGCCGAAACATCCGCAGCGGCCCCCGGCATACCTAACGAAAAAGCGCAGGATGATGCCTATAAAAATGCACTCGACAAGCTGAACCAATATTTTGCCACCGAAAAGGCCATCATTAAAACCAACATGGCTGCCGATTTGGAAAACCGCGGCACCTACGAAGCTCAGCTGCTTGAGGTAGAAACCCGACAGCTCAACATGCGCAAAGAGCTGCTTGAGAAATTCAAAAAAGATACCAGCGACATTGAACTGCAAATTGCCGACAACCGCATTAAGCTAGCCGAAGATGAAGTGAAGCGTGAAGCAGAGGCAAAAAAGATGGCCTTTGAGGCTATTCAAAATGCTTTGATAGAAGAGGAAAATTTAATTAATGAAAACTTTGCGAACCGCATCATTAATCAGCAGCAGCATGAGTTACAACTTCAGGAATTAAAAATTGGCGGATTAGAAATAATGAAAGCCGCTCATGAGGCGTATGGAGACGAAGTAATTGATATAGATAAAAAAATTGCCGAAAACAAAGCTAAGCTTGAGAAAATTAAGCAAAAATACAGCCTTGAGACAGCAGAATTAACTATTCAGGACTTGGAGGCAATAGAAATGGCTGAATTGCAACTGAAGTTAGTTAGACAGCAAAACATGTCTGACTTAATTGCGGCAACTAAAGTATTTATGACAGAAGGCTCTGCGCTTCAGAAGATGGCTTTTATAGCTATGAAAGCATCTGCAATTTCTGAAGTAATTATCAGGGCTCAAATTGAAAAAGCAGCAACTACTGCTCGAATGTCATTTATACCAGGAGGTAAAGCAGTCGCTCTCATACAAAACCAAATGACTAATGCCAGAATGGCAACAAGCATTGCATTAATTGCCGCACAAACAGTTCAAGAGATAGGAGGTTTTGCTGGTGGTGGATATACGGGGCCTGGACAAGGAACGCCCGATAAAAGTGGATTTAAGGTAGCTGGAGTTGTTCATGAAAATGAATACGTCGTTCCTGCATGGATGTTAAGAAAGCCTGAATACGCAAACGTTGTCGATTGGTTAGAGAGCCAAAGATCAGGACATTCATATGATGGATTTTCGGAAGGTGGAATGACACGCCGTGATCGAAGAAGAGCTAGAAATAACACCGAATCGGGGACCAAAATAAATCAAAAAAATTCGTGGAGGGCAGAAATTGAAAGCTTTGAAAGAGGAAAGGCTACTGATGCTGAAATAATAGGTTTGCTTCAGGAATCTAGGGATATCTTAAAAAAGATTGAAGACAACACAGCAAACGGAGTGAATATTGGAGATGATGAAATATGGAAAATGCGTGAACGACAAGACAAGCTTGTTAAGTCACAAGAGAATGCAAAATTCAGGTGATTTTATATTTTAGCAGAACATAAATATCTAGCCATGAAAAAAATAATTTTTGCATTACTATTAATTGCAAGCGGATGTCAATATGCTGCTAAAACTGTTTCTGAGGAAAGTGAGTCAGAGACGGTCAAGCCCCCAACTTTAAGCGCTTACGAATACGACAGTATCGCGCGCGTGAATTTCGAACGTCAAGAAGTGAAGCGTCATAAAAGAAAGCACCAAGAGATCATGGATGCCATTTATGTTGTAAAAAACATTGAGCCAGCAAAAATCAACAACTTAAATCAGCTTCATACTAGTCTCATTGATCTTGAAAAGTATTCAAAATATGAAGTAAGTGGCAATGATCCTGATAGTACTAAAGCTCTAACTCAAAAACTTATAAAACTAGCTAGTTCAAAGAGAGATCCACTGTATAAAAAGGCAAGAAAACTAATAGCTCTTGAGTACAAAGAAAAGCTTTGGGTAGATGATATTAAAGTGAAGCATACGGACACTTACATCGAATTTGAAGGCTACAGATATTCTTTAAACCGAAATATTCAAACTGACTTTAACGCTTTTCAAGAATCAGGCAAGCGCTTTGGTTTTAAAAAAGTCGGATTCTCTGATGGCTATGATAAAGTGATTTATACTCTGGACTAACAAACCACTTTAAATAAAAAAGGCCTCACTTCGGTGGGGCCTTTTCAGTTACTAGGTATTGATGCAGCATATCTGATGCAACCTCCGCAAGTGTGGTTCGCGGTATTTTGTTCGCTTTCCTGCGAAACTGCTCCTCCAGAAGTTTTATGTGGGTTTCTTCTGTGACTTGTATGCGAATGTGTATCATGACACAAATAAACAACATTTGTGATTGTTTGTCAATACCTGTTTTTTATTACATTTTGACACAAATTGTTGCACCGTGTATTTTTGTGTTTATATTTGTCACATTATAGCACGCAGAACACCCCCACCGTCTTTCCGTCCGGTGGGGCCTGCCAATAACGCTTAGGCAATGAAAGAGAAGTATTTAGTGAACATTTCGGGATACTGCATCAGCTTTGATGCGCTTGAAGAAGTGTTTGGCGAATTAGAAATGATGGGACCAGCAGGCCTTCAGTATTTTGAAGATGCCATGAAACTCATAAAGGCGGGCCGCACCGATTTGCTCGATATTGAAGAATATGCCGCCGCTTTGCGTGGCCTACAGTTCATTGTGCGCTCACTAAAAAAGGATGCCAAGAGCACAGCCAGCTGGCAAAAGCGCAAAAAGGTAATTGAGTTTGATTTTAGCGACTACTACCAGCGCTCACGCACCGTACACAAAATTGCAGCAATTCAAAAAGGAACCTTACAATATGGCACAGCAAGCAGAGCAAGCGCAAAGCGCTAATACGCCCAGCATGGGCAAGGGTAAGCTCGTTCAAATGGGTTTCCACTACGTTGAGTTCGACACCATGGTTAACCTGCTCAACGAGCTTTGGGAGGTAGACACCGACGGCTTTGATGCCTTTAAGGAAGGCCTAATTAAGTTGCAAGCTGGCCTCAACGAAGAGGTGGCCACCGACGAAGATTTTCAGCTGGCTCTCCGCAGCATGCTCAAAATTATGAAGCTCGCAAGCCGCATGATCAAGGTCGACAGCATGAGCCAGCGCCATCCCTCGGAGTTTGTTTTGTTTCCGCTGGGGCCAAGGCTGGAGCAGTTTGCGGCGGTTTGAATTGTCATTTTTTTGTTAAATCCTTGTAAAAAAACTACTCATTTGCCAGCTTTCGCGTCTTTAGAATCATTCTAAATCTACGCTTTTCAGCCTTTAAAGGCCGTTTTTAATGGCCGTTCTATACCTATATCGCTCGTTTTCTGATAGTTGGAATTGCTTTGATATATCAAACTTTTTCGACAGATTGTGTGTATAAGTGGAGAGTATTCCACATATTTGTGCTACCAATTCAAGATAACTACGCTTCCCTAACCAAAACAACGTTAAATGAAAAAGACATTTTTGAAAATGAAAAACCATCCGATGGATGTTTTTCATAGAAATGTTCTAACTGATCGACTAGCAATGGCATGCACTCCAACAAACAAAATCAAGCTGCCTGAGCCAAATTTAATGGCAATCTCAGAAGAAGAGATTCAGAAATTAAGAGTCGATAAGTATATCCTTATTTTTCCCTAATGCTTGAAGTAGCTTACAAGCACTACCCTCACCGCAAATCAGTACCACTAGAGTACATAGGCCATGCAAAAAATTGCATGGCCTTTATGTTTGATACAGACGTTAATAATCGTAGGTATTTTATTGAAATGACAGAGCTCGATCACGACTTGTATGTGGTCAAGTTTTACCCAAA
>JAUXNJ010000034.1 GCA_030682795.1 Sphingobacteriaceae bacterium | reverse complement strand
ATTTGCTGGTGCTGGCGAAGTGGTTGTAAAAGCGTCGAAGTTTGGTATTGCGGCTTCAAAAGATGCTGTTCGCATTAATGCCGACATTACAACCCGCATGCCTTTTTTTGGCAATCAAGGAGGTATAAATGGCTTTGATTTGAATGCCGATTTTAGCCCCCTTACTAGGTTGCTGTTTTACCGTGGCCTATTAGGAAGCAGCGACGATCCCGACTACTTACTGCCCTATGCCAGCAGCGATGATGTAGACCCAAATTATGATGCATCGTTTAACTACACAATGGCTTTTGATGGGCCAAAAGGCCGACTTGCCGTATGGCTGGCCGACTACCTCAATTTTATGCGCAACACTTTTTTAGTGAAGCGCCGCATCAATTTGCCCCCTGGCGAGCTGCTGAGCTTCGACATTACCCGCAAAAAGGTAATTGAAGGCACCCACTATTTTATAAAGCACATTGACATAACCCTGCCCTATCGCCAGCCAGCGGAGGCCGAAATGTATAAGTACTGATGGAGCCATTGAACGAACCTAACATAGAGCTTCAACAAAAAAACTTCAACGAGGCTATCAAGCGTTGGGGTGCGCGCTCCTTTCGAGAAATCCAAAGAGAAATATTTAAGCTGCGCATTGGGGTAAGTGGCGACGGATCAGCCTCGCTCAACTGGAAAGCATACCAGCGATACAATACCGTAGACCGCATACAATTTAAGTTTGACAAGCACATGGTTTACGTGCACAAAGGCGTTGGCCGTGGTTGGCCTATTAGCCGAGTAAGGGCAAATGCCGATGCGTGGAGCGCATCTAGTGGCAAAAAAGGCAGAGTGCCTAAGCCCTGGTTCAACAACGTGATTGAAAAGAATTTGCAAGACTTGGCCAATACCGCAGCCAAGCATAAAGCCGAAATAGCCGCCAAACGATTAATGATAAAATAACGCCATGCAAGCAAAAAGTACAGCCAATATATACATCAATGGCATTGCCGCTGATGCCACCCTCAAATCGTTACGCGAAGAGGCGAAGAAACTTAGAAACGAATTGGCCAATCTTTCGCCCGAGAGCGATAAGTTTGCCGCCAAAGCAGAGCGCTTTAAAGAAGTGCAAAAGCGCATCACCGATGTAAACGGCAGCTTACAGCAAACCAAAAGTATTTTTGGGCAAATACAAGCCGAGATTGGCAAGTTTGGCACCATGGCCTTGGCCTATTTAGGCTTTGATGCCATTACCGGCAAAATCAGCAGCCTCATTAAGAAAAATGCTGAGATGAGCGACAGCTTTGCCGACGTTCAAAAAACAACCGGACTTACCGAAGCCGAAGTTCGCAAGCTCGATAAAACCTTAAAGAATTACGACACGCGTACCGCAAGAGCTGAATTGCTTATGCTTGCTCGTGATGCTGGTAAATTAGGTATTACAGGCAAAAACGAAATTGAAGAGTTTGTAAAAGCAGCCGACAAAATAAACGTGGCGCTAGGTGAAGACCTTGGGAAAGATGCAATCAAGCAAATAGGTAAGCTCGTAAACGTTTTTCAGCTCAAAGAAGAATTTGGCCTTGAGCAGTCGATGATCAAAGTAGCTAGTGCCATCAACGATTTGGGCATGAGTAGTGAAGCCAGCGAAGGCTTTTTGGTGAACTTCCTCAACCGCATGGGTGGTATTGCACCTTTGGCAAACATCAGCATCGATCAAACGCTGGCACTCGGCGCCACCCTCGATGCCTTGGGCCAAACCGCAGAAGTGAGCTCTACTGCCCTTAGCAAAATGTTTGTTAAAATGGCCAGCGAAGCCGACAAATACGCAAAAATTGCAGGTGTAAGTACTGACGAGTTCAAAAAGAAGATGGATGAAAATGCCCTTGAGGCATTTATGATGGTGCTTGAAGCGGCTGGTAAAACCGAAGGTGGCATTATCAAACTTGTAGAAACCCTTGGCGATTTGGGCATTGAAGGCGGCCGTGCCACTGGTGTATTTGGTGCGCTTGCCCAAAATACCGAAATGCTCAAAAAGCAGATGGACATTGCTAGCAAAGGCTTTAAAGATGGAACTTCTGTTTTAGATGAATTCAACACCAAAAACACCAACTTAGCTGCCAATGTAGAAAAGCTCCAAAAATATTTTGCAAACCTGTTTACCAATGGAGCCATAGCTAGTGGAATAAAAAACATGGTAAACTATTTTGCTGGCTTTTTGCCCGCTGCTGAAAGCTCTATAAAAACGACGCAAAGACTTACCAATGAAATAAACGCCCAGTTACAAATTTTACATGCTGGTAACTTTTCGCAAGGCGAGCGCAAACGTCTAATTGGTGAAGTAAATAAAGCATATGGGGAATACTTGCCGAATTTAATTGATGAACAAGCCACCTTGAGGGACATTATAAACCTGCAGCGGCAATTCAACAGCAACATGACAACCAAAATGAACATGATGCGGTATGAAGAAGAAATGGCTTTAATTCTTCAGCGACAACATGCGGCCGCTGAAATGCTTTACCAAATAGAGCAGCAACGCATGAAAAACAGACAAGACAATTTTGACCCCGCTTTATTTCAGGCATTAGAAGATCAATTGGATGCGCAAGAACAAGCAGCGCTTAAAGTTTTAGGCGGCACTAAAAACCAGATAGAAGCGCTGAAGCAAAAATTTGTAAGCATTCAGCAGTTTATTGGGGAGGTTACAGATGAAGTGAAAAATATAGCAAATGGGGGCGGTGGCGGCGGTGCTCAAAATTACGACCAAACCATTGCACAGCTCAAAAAGCTGTACGATGTAGATTTATACATGCTCAAAAGCCAGCTGGCCGATAAGCTTATTACCAAACAAGAGTACGATGCACAAGTAGTTGAGCTTGATTTTAAACACATAAACGACCGCTTGTCGGCTGCAAAGCTTTACAACGCTGAAAGCTCGGCTATTGAAATGGAGCTGGTTGATTTCAGAATTAAGCGAATGAACGAAGATGCCAAGCTTGAAGCTGAAAATAAAAAACTAGCTTTTGAAGCGATAAAAAATGCGCTGGCTGAAGAAGAAGCATTGATTCATGAAAACTATGCCAATAGAATTATTGATGAATGGCATTATGAAAAACAACTCCAAGAATTTAAAATAGGTAGCCTTGAAATTATGAAGGCTGCGCATGAGGCTTATGGTGATGCCGTAATTGACATAGAGAAGAAAATTGCAGAAGCCAAAGCTAAATTCGAAAAGCTTAAGCAGGGATATGCTTCTAAATCCCTATTAACGGAAAAGGAACTTGCAGAAGAAAAAGGCAAAGTACTGCAACAAATTTCAATAGTTCAGCAAGAGAATTTAACAGACATGCTGGCCGCATCAAGAGGGTTTTTTAAGGAAAACTCTATGCTTGCCAAAGCTGCCTTAGTGGCAACAAAGGCAGCTGCTATTGCAGAAATTGTAATCAAAGCCCAAATAGAAAAAGCCGCGGTTCGTTTAGCGTCGCTTCCATTAGATCCGACGGGCCTTCTTGGTAATGTCCGAGCTCAGCTGGTCAATGCAAGAATGGGGGCAAGCATAGCTATTATAGGTGCGCAAACTATTCAGGAAATTCAAGGGTTTAAAGAGGGAGGGCATACTGGGGCTGGTTTCGGAAGGCCAGACAAATCTGGCGCTAAAGTAGCAGGCGTTGTGCATGAAAACGAATATGTAGTCCCGCAATGGATGCTCAGAGAACCGCAGTATGCTAATGTTGTAAATTGGCTAGAGAAAGAGCGCACGGGGCAACAAGGCTATTTTAATGGTGGCTTTGCAGGTAATGCTCAAAATATTTTAAATTCATTCATAAGGGCTACCAATCCTGCCACTTACAATGTAATGAAAGCCATTAATTCCATAAAGAGCCATCGAGAAACGAAAGAGGATTCGAGTAATAAAGACCCTATGGAAAAAGTGCTGGAAGAGCTGAAGCACATATCAGAAGCTATAGAAAAGGGCTTTGCAATTGGTGATGATCAAATTTACCAAATTAAAGAACGCACTGATAAGCTAGATAAATATGAGAGTAATGCACGATTCAAGTAAATTGCTATTTTAGCTAGATGAAAATTTTATACTCTCTGTTACTGATCTTCTCTGGAATCAGTTTATCTGCGCAAGATTTGAGTAAATGCGAAAAGCTCATGGATTATCAATACCATGTCATTGACAGTCTCCCTATGAGTAAAATCGAAATTTACCACAAAGTCCATGCACTAATGGCAGAGTGGTACCCGGGCTATCCAGCAATAATCCAAATGGCGGATAGTAATACTGGAGTGATTATGACATCAGGCACGAACAACCTTACGCTTACTACTGGCTACAAATCACAGACCATTAGCAAGCCATATAATCACAGAATGAAAATTGAATGTCGTGAAAACAGGCTGAGAATTGGCATTTATTACCAAACTATAATTGAAGAACATTCTCTTTGGATAAATCTGAAGCGGACATACCCCAAATACATTTCAGAAAAGAAATATGTCGAATCACTATATGAGTACCAAGATCACTGTGAAAGGCTTCAAGACTGGATTGATCTCACGATTCTTGATTTCCGAAATGAAATATTAAAGCCAACGCAAGATTGGTAATAGCTGACAGCGCTGCGAAATTCAGGTTTTGTGTTATATTGGTCGCATGAAACAACTTATTCTTTTGGGTTTGCTATTTCTGGCCACAGTGGCTGGGGCCCAAGACCAAATGCGAATACAGAATGGTAAAACGTTTAACTGTAGAATCACTGATGTTCAAGGAGCAAACTTGAATTATATAGACTTGAGGGACAGCAGCCAAGTAAAACAGGTAAGTTTGAATTTGGTTGAGTTTCTTTTTATTCAAGATTCAACTCAAGCCAATACTTGGGCAAAAAATAACCGAATGTTTCAAATTGTTTACCAAAGCAAAGTAGAGCAGCGCATTGCTGGGCGTGAATTAACAGGTTACCAATTAATGAAAAGCTCAGGAGATAAGCAAAGCCGAGCTTATAAGCGCCTCATAGGATCAGTTTTGGTTTCAAACATAGGAGCAATCGCCGGTGTAGTGGTATCTCAAACTAGCCTTTTAGCGGCAGGCATAATAACAGGAGGCTTTGGTGTGGTGGCCGTATTGTTGGCAGTAAATGGTTACTACTTATTAATTGAAGGCGCGGATGATCTGCGAAAAGCTGGTGAAGAGCTTGAATTTGAAAGAACTTTGCAGAAATAAGCAAAATTTTACAACTATAAATAAAAAAGGCCTCACTTCGGTGGGGCCTTTTCAGTTACTAGATATTCATCAAGGACATCGGCGGCTATTTCAGCCAATGAAGTCCTTTTTTCTTTTTTCAGCTTTCTCTCAAGCTGAATTTGCAAAAGCTTCGCATGAGCTTTCTCCGAAATTTTGACGCGCATATCAATCATGACACAAATAAAATATTTTGTCACCAGTATTGCAATACTAACTTTTTATGAGTTAGTTTGTGTCAAGTTGGCATGAATCAACATGCTTTAGCGCAGACCACCCCCACCGTCTTTCCGTCCGGTGGGGCCTGCCAATAAACGCTTAGGCAATGAAAGAGAAGTATTTAGTGAACATTTCGGGCTACTGCATCAGCTTTGATGCGCTTGAAGAAGTGTTTGGCGAATTAGAAATGATGGGGCCAGCAGGCCTACAATATTTTGAAGATGCCATGAAACTCATAAAGGCAGGCCGCACCGATTTACTCGATATTGAAGAATATGCCGCCGCCTTGCGTGGCCTGCAGTTTATTGTGCGCTCACTAAAAAAGGATGCCAAGAGCACAGCCAGCTGGCAAAAGCGCAAAAAGGTAATTGAGTTTGATTTTAGCGACTACTACCACCGCTCACGCACCGTAAACAAAATTGCAGCAATTCAAAAAGGAACCTTACAATATGGCACAGCAAGCAGAGCAGGCGCAAAGCGCTAATACGCCCAGCATGGGCAAGGGTAAGCTCGTTCAAATGGGTTTCCACTACGTTGAGTTTGAAACCATGGTTAACCTACTCAACGAGCTTTGGGAGGTAGACACCGACGGCTTTGAAGCCTTTAAAGAAGGCCTCATTAAGTTGCAAGCTGGCCTCAACGAAGAAGTTGCCACCGACGAGGATTTTCAGCTGGCTCTCCGCAGCATGCTAAAAATTATGAAGCTAGCCAGCCGCATGATCAAGGTTGACAGCATGAGCCAGCGCCATCCATCTGAGTTCGTTTTGTTTCCGCTGGGGCCAAGGCTAGAGCAGTTTGCGGCGGTTTAAATTGTCATTGCTTTGTCATACCTGAGATTTCTCTCAATCCTTTATATCATCAATTTCTCCTTTAAGATTATATTTTGATGTTCACAAAGTGCGTTTTTGGCGCTTAAAAAGCACTTATTATACAATCATTTTTGCCAAGTGTCTATTTTACTGGCTGTTGTACTCTTTTCGGGATTTCAAACTTTTTCGACACAAAATGTGTATATATGTGTAATTATGTAGCATATTTGTGCTACCAATTTAAGACAACGACGCTTCCCTAACCAAAAATCTTCAAATGAAAAAGACATTTTTGAAAATGAAAAACAATCCGATGGATGTTTTTCATAGAAATGTTCTAACTGATCGACTAGCAATGGCATGCACTCCAACCAACAAAGTCAAGCTGCCAGAGCCAAATTTAATGGCAATCTCAGAAGAAGAGATTCAGAAATTAAGAGTCGATAAGTATATCCTTATTCTTCCCTAATGCTTGAAGTAGCTTACAAGCACTACCCTCACCACAAATCAGTACCACTAGAGTACATAGGCCATGCAAAAAATTGCATGGCCTTTATGTTTGATACAGACGTTAATAATCGTAGGTATTTTATTGAAATGACAGAGCTCGATCACGACTTGTATGTGGTCAAGTTTTACCCAAA
>JAUXNJ010000047.1 GCA_030682795.1 Sphingobacteriaceae bacterium | reverse complement strand
TTGCAAAGAAAAGGTGCGCTTACTGGAGGAATTATTAGCGATTTACCGCCAAAACAAGCCTGATGTTGGACCAACGTTGGACCAAAAAAAATAAGCGAACTGATAATTAGTAAGTTATGACAAAAATCGCAGTTCCTACGAGACCGCCAAAAGCCGAACAATGTTTGTTCGGCTTTTTTTATGTCAAAAAAAAGTCCGACCTCCCGGCCGGACTTACCTACAAACACCAATCATCAAGGCAGGTATGATAAACCCCGCCTTGTTTTCCATAAGAAGTACTTCTCAAAGAGCACTTTAAATACGTCATAGAAGACATTCGGAATCATGATCGCAAATCTTCTAGGTTTAAATAAATGGTCGCTCAATAGAATCACCTCTTTTTTACCAGCATCCATGATACAGAGGCCGGGAATACGTCCCCAGGCCTTTTTCACAAGTTTGGTTGATCCTTTTTCAATTCTAAGTATGTTCTCTGCCACAATTTTGCCGGTTTCGTCGCTTGGATAGCCGGTTTTTGGTGCGTTGAAAGGTATTTTTCCAGCTTCAAACGGAGGCTTTACGTCAACGGCAATGCCTGCCGCCCAAATATTGGGATGGTTGGGGTGCCGGTAGTCTTCACCTACGGGGATATAACCTACTGGTGTTGATACCAGATTTGGCGAGTTTTTAATGAAATCTTGACCCACAAATGGTGGCATTACCATGGTAAAGCTACTATTGATGGCTTCGCCGGAGCTTAGAATAACTTGCTCAGCGGTTACTTCCTGGATGGCGCTGGAGGTGCGGTAGTGGATGTTAAACATCTTCATAAAGCCAGTTAGCATGGTCTCTCCACCTGGCATACCATCGATGCCAAAGTGGCCAAGGTAGGGTTCAGGGGTTACCCAGTAGAGGTCAACTTTTTTACGCACTCCCTTTTCACGCAACCACTCTTCAAGATTGAATAGGAATTCGTAAGCAGCGCCCATACAGCCTGCACCTTGGGTGGCGGCAATGACGGCAGGACCTGGGTTTTGAAGGAAGGCTTCGAGCTTTTCACGTGTTTTCATGGCGTGTGGAGGAGTACCTATATAATAGGAGTGCTCTTTTACACCAGGGGCGATGTCGAAATTGACTTTAGGACCAGAGGCGATTACCAAATGATCATACGCTACTTCGCCTTTTGAAGTGCTCACGGTTTGTTTGATAGGGTCAACTTTCAAGGCCTCCGCTTCTAAGAAGTGAATGCCTTTCTTTTTGAAGATGATGTCTTTGCGGACCTGGATGTCTTCTACGTTTCTTCTTTTAAAGGGCACCCAGATGAGGGAGGGAATGAACAGGAAATAGGGAGAGCGGTCGATGACGGTGATTTGTACATCTGGACCTGCTTTTCGTCGAAGTTCGAGGGCTGCGGTGAATCCCGCAAAATTGCCGCCTATAATGACTGCTTTCATGATTGGTGGTTTAGGTTTTATATCATGACATAAAATTAGATATAAGGATAATTATATCCAAATAATATGGAAAGAAAAATTGTGGAAAAGTAAGCGCTTGTTTTTTGCTAATTAAAATAGAAAACTAATTAAATTAGCATCCTGAAATGATGGAGCAGTTAAAAGTAAATATCAAAGGCAAACGAAAGGCCTTGGGGCTTACGCAAGAGGAGCTGGCGGTGCGCATCGGCGTAACGCGGTCGGCATTGGGAGCGTATGAAGAGGGGCGGGCAGAGCCACGTTTATCGGTGTTGCTGTCGCTGGCCGATTTATTTGGCTGCAGCATTGATGCTTTGCTGCAGCAGGACATTCTAAAGGCCCCCGGGCAGCGGTCTGTGGTGGATGTTGCCGGCAAAAGTTTGCGCATTTTACCCGTGGCCGTGCAAAATGGGGGTGAAGAGCAAATAAGTGTGGTGCCAGTACAAGCAGCGGCTGGTTATTTAGATGGCTATCGGGACACTGATTTTGTGGCAAAACTTCCAGCTTTTAATCTGCCTGTGGCAGAATTAGGGGCAGAACGCTCATATCGGTTGTTTCAAATCAAGGGCGACAGCATGTTGCCCATTCCTAACGGGTCCTACATCATTGCCGAATATGTACAAGATTGGCGCCGTTTGCGCGATTATCAGTCCTGCATTGTAGTGTCTAAAGGGGAAGGAGTAGTTTATAAGCGTATTGTCAACCAACTCGAACAGGGCTATTTAGAGTTGCGTTCCGACAATCCCGCCTATGCGCCCTATCGTATTTTGGCAGAGGAAGTGCTGGAAGTTTGGAGAGCCTTGGGCTATTTGAGTTTTAAATTGCCAGTCCCAGGCGAGCTTGGAGCGGCACCCGAATGGCAGCAGTTGCTGGGAGAGTTACGTACGTTGGTGGGCCAGGCGCAGGGTACAAAAAAGTAGTAGATGCAAAAAGGAGGAGGGGAATGTACATCAATGTGCACAGCTGGTTTAGTCTCAAATACGGGCTATTATCACCAATTAAGTTACTAGAACAAGCCAAAACAGCGGGTATCGACTGTTTGGCACTTACCGATATTAACAATACATCGGCCGTGCTTGATTTTGTGCGCTTGGCACCTAAGTTTGGCGTTCGGCCGGTGGTTGGGGTAGACTTTAGGCAAGGGGTGCAGCCTTTGTATGTGGTATTGGCCTTAAACAACAATGGCTATCAGGAAATCTGTGATTTTTTGAGTGCGCATTTGCATGGTGGAGAGGATTTTCCGCGGCGAGCGCCGGCATTTCGACAGGCCATTGTGGTGTATCCGCTTAGCAATTGGGATGGACATCGCTTGAAGTCGTATGAACGCTTGGGCATTGGTTTGCGTGATTTGAATCACATTCGGGTACATCCCAAAAAGTATCCCTTGCACCAAGCGGTGATTTTGCAGCCAACTACTTTTAGGGGCAAGCAAGACTGGAATGCACATCGTTTGCTGCGAGCCATCGACAATAATTGCTTGCTCAGTAAGCTTCCTGAAACCGAAATAGGTGCGCTTGAAAACTGCTGGATGCCGCTTGAAAAGCTATTGGAGCAGTTTGCCGACTTTCCTGAGCTTATTTATAATACGCGGGTATTACTTGATAGTTGCAGAATCAGTTTTGAGTATGGCGAGCAGTTTCCACATAAAAATTTAAAGAGTTATACGGGTAATGAGCAGCTCGACTTTCGCTTAATGAAGCATTTGTGTTACAGCCAGCTGACCTATCGTTACCCCAAACCATCTGAGCAAGTGCTTTCGCGTTTAGAAAAGGAGTTGGAGATCATCCGCCAAAAGCGTTATGTGTCTTACTTCCTGATCAATTGGAAAATCCTGAAATACGCCCGGTCGAAGCGCTATTTTTATGTAGGACGAGGCAGCGGGGCCAATAGTTTGGTGGCCTATGTATTGCGCATTACGGATGTGGATCCTATTGAATTGGACTTATACTTTGAGCGCTTCATCAATTTGTACCGACGCAATCCACCTGATTTTGATATCGATTTTTCATGGTCGGATCGCGACGATGTGATTCGCTTCATTTTTAGTCGGTTCCCTTACGTAGCACTGCTCGGCACCTACATTACCTTTCAGTTTAAAGCGGTGGTGCGGGAGTTGGGCAAGGTGTTTGGGTTACCCAAGGAAGAGATTGATCGTTTGTCGGAAGGTAAGTTTGATGTAAATGCCCTTGACCGTACTGCACAACTACTTTTGCAGTACGCAAGCCTTTTGAAAGACATTCCCAATCACCTGAGCATACATGCGGGCGGTATTTTGATTGCAGACCGACCGATTACGGCTTTTTCAGCTACTTTCTTACCTCCTAAAGGCTTTCCTACAACCATGTTCGACATGGTTGTGGCTGAAGATGCTGGCTTGTATAAATTTGATATTTTGAGCCAACGGGGACTGGGAAAAATACGCGAATCGCTTGATATCATTGCGTATAATAAGCCTGATGATGAGGCATTTGATGTGCACGACATCAACCGGTTTAAAGCTGATGAGCGCATCAAGGAGATGCTGCGAACGGCCCGTGCCATCGGCTGTTTTTATGTAGAGTCGCCGGCCATGCGGATGCTCATGCGCAAGTTGCGGGTAGATGACTATTTGGGCTTGGTGGCGGCCAGCTCGGTAATTCGGCCAGGCGTATCGAATTCGGGGATGATGCGCACTTATATATTGCGTTATCGCTTTCCTGAGCGTAGAAAGGAGGCCCACCCAGTGATGTTGAAAATCATGCCCGAGACCTATGGGGTGATGGTGTATCAGGAAGATGTAATCAAGGTGGCGCACTACTTTGCAGGCTTGTCGCTGGCCGAGGCGGATGTATTGCGTCGGGGCATGAGTGGGAAGTTTAGAGGACGGGAGGAGTTTGAGCAAGTGCGGCAGAAATTCTTTGATAATTGCCGGCAGAAGGGCTATGAAGAGGCCATGAGCAAGGAGATTTGGCGACAAATTGAAAGCTTTGCGGGTTATGCCTTTGCCAAAGGACATTCTGCTTCTTATGCAGTGGAGAGTTACCAGAGTCTTTTTTTAAAGGCCTACTATCCCATCGAATACATGGCTGCCACCTTAAACAATGCCGGAGGCTTTTACAGTGCGGAGCATTATGTACACGAGGCGCGTATGCAGGGGGCTTTGGTGGAGGCACCTTGTGTGAACCGAAGCAATTTAGAGGTGGTGGTGCGGGGCGTGGAATTGTGGCTGGGATTGGGAATGGTGAAAGGCTTGGAGACACAGTTGGTGGGTCATTTGCTGGCGGCCAGACGAGCAGACGGAGCTTTTAAATCGCTCACCGATTTTTGCAAGCGCGTGCCTGTTTCGGTTGAGCAGTTATCGCTTTTGATTCGCATCGGTGCTTTTCGGTTTACGGGAAAAAGCAAAAAGGCCCTTCTTTGGGAGGCACATTTGGGAGCGGTACCCAAAAACACACAACAGCCAGTGCCAGAGCTTTTCGTGGTAAATAATAAGGACTATGTATTGCCGCCCCTCGATCATGCTGCACTTGAAGACGCTTTTGATGAGCTCGAATTGCTGGGATTTCCGTTGTGCAGTCCGTTTGATTTGCTCCTCGACAAACCGCCACCCCATGTTCCTGCTGCCGAACTAAAGCACTTTGTTGGCAAACAAGTTTGCGTAGTTGGCTATTTGGTGACGGTAAAAGACACCCGTACGGCCAAAGGCGACCGCATGCAGTTCGGCACCTTCATTGACAAAGCTGGAGAATACATGGATTCTGTTCACTTTCCACCCGTGGCCATGCGCTACCCTTTTCGAGGCAGGGGCATTTATGCACTTTGGGGGAAGGTTACCGAAGAATTTGATTGCTACATCGTAGAAGTGGTGCGATTAGAAAAGCTGGCCATTGTGGAAGATCCGCGTTATGCCGAAGGTCGGGCAGGGCGATTGGCTGGTTAAGAGTTAGAAAGGAGGACAGGTTGGGTTAGGGCAGTTGAAATACACTGACACAAGTTGTCAATGCTGAGCGTGATATTTGAAAAGGAGGGAAACAGGTGAAAAAACGAGCAGAAGTAGATGCGCAGCTGGATAGAACCATTGTGCATATGGATTTAGATACATTTTTTGTGTCGGTGGAGCGTTTGCTCGACAGCCGATTGCAAAAGCGTCCGATTTTGATTGGCGGTACAAGCGACCGGGGGGTGGTGGCTTCGTGCAGCTATGAAGCGCGCGCTTTTGGGGTGCACTCGGGCATGGCTATGAAAATGGCACGTAATCTTTGTCCCGAGGCCGTGGTGATTCGCGGCAATACCGCCAATTATACCAAATACAGCAAACTGGTTACCGACATTGTAGAAAGCGAGGTTCCTTTGTTTGAAAAGACTTCGATTGATGAGTTTTATGTGGATTTAACGGGGATGGACCGCTTTTTTGGCTGTTTTAAGTTGGCTACTGAGTTGAGGGAGAAGGTAATTCGAGAGTCGGGTTTGCCCATTTCTTTTGGAATGTCGGTCAATAAAACCGTTTCGAAAGTGGCCACAGGAGAAGCCAAGCCCAATAACCAGATACATATCTTAAAAGGTACTGAGAAGCCTTTTTTGGCGCCTTTATCGGTTAAAAAAATACCCATGGTGGGCGATAAAATGTATCAGACCTTGCGGGGACTGGGTGTGCGTTATGTGGGTACCCTTCAGGAAATGCCTGTAGATTTGCTGCAGCGGGTGTTTGGTCAGCACGGCAACCAGCTCTGGAAAAAAGCCAATGGCATCGATAACAGTCCCGTAGAGCCCTTTCACGAGCGCAAGTCCATTTCTACCGAGCGCACCTTCGACCGCGATACCACCGATGTACAAAAACTCAAAGGCATTTTATCGGCCATGGCCGAAAACCTGGCTTTTCAGTTGCGCAGGGGACATAAACTTACTTCCTGTATCATGGTCAAGGTTCGGTATTCCGACTTCAATACCTACACCTTGCAGCAACATATTCCTTATACCTCGGCCGATCATTTGCTCATTCCCAAAGTGCTGGAGCTATTTGATAAGCTGTACAACAAGCGTTTGTTGGTACGCTTAATTGGGGTTCGTTATAGTGATTTGGTGCAAGGGGGATACCAAATCAGTTTGTTTGATGATACAGAGGAGCTCATCAGTCTGTACTCGGCCATGGATAAAATCAGGGACCGTTATGGCGACAGGGCAGTGCTGCGGGCGTCGGGGATCATGGCCACTACCATTGGCCGCAGCAACCCCTTTAATGGAGAGCCACCGCCTTTGCTGGCAAACAGGCGCTCCTAAGTCTTCTTGAGTAGGAGGTAGCCGGACTATCAACGAAAAAATCCGGCTGATGCCGGATTGAATGTCATGCTAGAAAATATAATTACTTAGTTCGGGTCGTTTGGAGCCGTTTTTTTGGATTCGGGCTTAAACATTCCCGCCAACAAATAACCCATAAAAGCAAAATACAAGCTACTGTTTAGCGCTGAACCTGTAATGGTGCAGCCATTTACACAGCCATAAAAATACCAGTAGCCATAGCCAGTTGCCGCGCCGAGCAAAACGCCAATTACATATCGCCAATTGCCTAAGTTAAACCAGTATTTCATTGAATTAAATTTAAAAAGGATGAAGTAAAAATACAGAAGTAGCGGCCAATTACATCATCAAGATGCGAATGTCGGCCAAACCACCAGCATTGTACACCTCTTTGAAGCCAGCTTGGGTCATGTAATGTGCTGCCATGCTGCTACGTGCACCACTGCGGCAATACAAAATGTAAGGAGGCGTGAGGGTTTTGAGCTGCTCCATCTCATGGGCAATTTCATCCACGGGAATGTTCACTGCACCATCTACGTGGCCACTTGCATATTCCATAGGACTGCGAACATCGATGATGGTGGCTTGTGGCTGTTGAAGAATTTCTTTGATCGTTTTCATTGCTTTATTTGGGGTATTGAATTTCTTGAAACAAAATTCAGGTATTTATTAAACTTACTGTGTTACCTGAATTACATAGCTTAAAATAATTTGTAAAAGCACTGGGCTACGAGCATTACATAAAGCGAATGAAACGAAAATGAAGTATAGGGTTGAAAAATGTTAAAGTGTGAAAGAATGCTGAAGTACCATCTATCTTAATACTTGTATTTATCACCCCACCATTTTTTGAGCTGTTCGCGCATTTCCTTTTCTCTTGGATTACCACCTGGGTCAAATAACATCGCACCTATAATATCATCAGGCAAAAACTCTTGGCGGATGAAGTTTCCCGGACCATCGTGACTGTATTGATAGCCCTTGCCGTAGCCAATCTCCTTCATGAGCTTGGTAGGAGCGTTGCGTAAGTGCAATGGCACGGGTAGGTCTCCAGTTTTATTCACCAGGTCGATGGCTGCGTCAATGGCTACATAGCTGGCGTTGCTTTTGGCAGAGGTGGCCAGGTAAACGGCGGTTTGCGACAAAACGATGCGTGCCTCGGGGTAGCCAAGCATTTTAACTGCATCCATGCAGCTTTTAGCCAAAATCATGGCAGTTGGGTTGGCATTTCCGATGTCTTCTGAAGCCATGATCAACATGCGCCGGGCAATAAAAGTAGGATCTTCACCGCCCACAATCATGCGGGCCAAATAATACACCGCTGCATTGGGGTCACTGCCCCGCAGCGATTTGATGAAGGCCGAAATGATGTCGTAATGCTGCTCGCCCGATTTGTCGTAGCGCGCAATGTGCTGCTGGGCGCAAGCAAGCACCAATTCATCGGTGATGGTGGTAGGCTGGTCAGGCGCCTGACTATCGGCCACCAATTCAATTAGATTAAGTAATTTGCGAGCATCGCCACCGCTGAGTTGCAAAAGCACCTGGTGTTCTGCGACTTCAATCTTTCGTTTGCTTAAAAGCTCATCCTTTTCCAAGGCATGTGTAACGATTTGCAAGAGCTCGTCTTTGCTTAAGCTTTCTAGTAAGTACACCTGACAACGGCTCAATAGGGCCGCATTGACTTCAAAAGAAGGATTTTCGGTGGTGGCGCCAATGAGGGTGATTTGGCCTTTTTCTACAGCGGCTAGCAAGGCGTCTTGCTGACTCTTACTAAAACGGTGGATTTCGTCGATGAACAATACCGGTGCAAACATGCCACCCCCACGACCAATCACCTCGCGCACATCCTTTACACCTGCTTGCACGGCGCTGAGCACATGAAAGGGGCGCTTCATAGACTGCGCGATGAGTTGCGCCAAAGTGGTTTTACCTACACCCGGCGGTCCCCAAAACAATAAAGAAGGTAAGTTCTGCTGCTGAATCATGCGCCGGATGATGCCATTAGGACCTACCAAATGGGTTTGTCCCACATAGTCATCCAGCTTTTTGGGCCGCATGCGTTCGGCTAAAGGAGCATTGTTCATGTTTTACAAAAATACCATTCCTCCCGCATTAAGCAGCATTTGCTCACACAATTGTAAAAGCGTAAAAAGGTTGATGCAAGCCTAAAACTTAACGTAAATTTGCAGCGTGATTCCAACTCTTGCTCATACCACTTTGGTGCTAACCCACGACGGCTCCCACAGTCTTCGCAATGAAACCACCGGTGAGCACTACCACAGCATTTTTGGCGCTTATACCGAATCGGTGCATGTATTTGTGGATGCTGGATTGAAATCATTGCTTAGTCCTCCCAACAACATCCGTTTGTTAGAAGTGGGAGTAGGGACAGGGCTAAATTTGCTACTGGCTGCACAATTTGCTGCTCAGCAAAATACTTCAATTGTTTATTCAGGTTTAGAGCCTTATCCTATTGATCCTGAAGTACAAAATATGCTAAATTATGGGGGTTTTGTTGGAAGAGATTTGTTTGCAAGTTACGCAACTTCCTATCCTAAGCTTTTAGCAGGGGAGTGCTGGAAAACCCCGTTATTTGAGGCGAACATCGTTCAAAAAGCATTGTTGGATTTTGAAAGTGATCGAGCATTTGACCTCATTTTTTACGATGCCTTTTCACCCAGCAGTCAGGCCGATATGTGGGATGAAGCGAGTATCGCCAAAGTAGCATCTTTGCTGGCCCCCGGCGGGGTGCTGGTTACCTATTGCATCCGTGGCTACATCCGCAGGCAGTTTATTGCGCTGGGTTTACAAGCCGAAAAATTAGCTGGACCTCCAGGAAAGCGCGAAATGATGCGCATAACCAAACCAAAACATGTTTAAACTCATCCGTTCCATTCTTTTTATGCTCCCACCCGAGCGTGCCCATTATGTAACCATGCATCTGCTGCAGTTTTTTTGCAGGTTTTTGCTTACCGCATGGATTTTTAAGCTGCTGTACCGCCGGGTAAAGGATCCAGTGGAAGTGGCTGGCATACGCTTTCCGAACCGCGTGGGACTAGCTGCGGGTTTTGATAAAGATGCCCGTTTTATGGACGTATTTAAGGCCCTGGGCTTTGGTCACATGGAAATTGGTACTGTTACACCTTTGCCACAGCCTGGCAACGACCAGCCACGATTGTTTCGTTTGCCAGTAGACCAAGCGCTGATCAACAGGCTAGGATTTAACAATAAAGGGGTGGACTATGCCGTGGAGAAGCTCAAAAACCGACCTAAAGGCTTGGTAATTGGTGGTAATATTGGCAAGAATAAGGTTACTCCAAACGAATTGGCGGCCCAAGACTATGAGATTTGCTTTGAAAAGCTGCATCCCTACGTCGACTATTTTACCGTAAATGTGAGCTCGCCCAATACCCCCAATCTGCGTGAATTGCAGGAAAAAGAGCCTTTAACAGCCCTTTTGATGCGTTTGCAAGCGTTGAACGCCGCTAAAGCACAGCCCAAGCCCATCTTCCTCAAAATTGCCCCAGATTTAACCGAGGGCCAGGTCGATGACATCGTTGATATTGTGGTTGCTTCGCAAATTCAAGGTGTTGTGGCAACCAATACCACCATTTCGAGGGCAGACTTGCGCAGTGATGCAGCCACCATTGAAGCCATTGGTGCTGGGGGACTCAGTGGAAAGCCTGCTTTTGAGCCTTCGACCCGACTTTTAAGGCAATTGCAAAGCAAAGCCGCTGGTCGCTTTCCGATTATTGGGGTAGGAGGCGTTATGACAGCCGCCGATGCACAAGCGAAATTTGAAGCTGGTGCCAGTTTGGTTCAGCTCTACACAGGTTTTGTGTATGCGGGTCCAGCCTTGGTGAAAGCCATAGCTAAACAGGGCCGAAAGCTGTCTAAATAAGCCTAGCGATTTTCTATTTTAGTTGAGAAAAACGTACTGCAGCATGTTGGCTCCCATCTGCAATGCTTTTAAACGTACTTCTTTGGGGTCATTATGCACTTCTTCATCTTCCCAGCCATTGCCTAAATCGCACTCATAGGTGTAAAAAACCACAAGTTTGCCATTGTGAAAGATGCCGAAACCTTGTGCAGGCTTGCCATCATGCTCGTGAATTTTAGGCAAACCACTGCTAAACTTGAATTTTTGCTGGTAAATAGGATGGTTAAAAGGAAGTTCTACCCAGTTGGCATCCGGAAATACCTTTTTGATTTCGGTACGGATGAATGGATCCATACCGTAGTTATCGTCGATGTGTAAAAAGCCACCTGAGGTAAGGTAATTACGAAGATTTTCAGCGTCTTCACGCGAAAAAACCACATTGCCGTGGCCTGTCATGTGTACGAAGGGGTAACGGAACAACTCGGGACTAGCCACATCTACCACGGCTTCCTGCGGGTCGATGTTGGTGCCGAGTTCTTTGTTCACAAATTTGATCAAATTGGGAAGAGAGGTAGGGTTTGCATACCAGTCGCCACCCCCTCGATACTTAAGCTTGGCAATTTTGTAGGGGTAAGACTGTGCATTAACAGCCAGCGTAAGCCCAAAAGTTGCTATAAGTAATAAGGTATATTTTTTAATCATTTCTGTTTTTGATTTGGTAGGCGTGGTGAGCTTGTCCTAAAGCCACCAAAGCAGCCGTTTCGGTTCTTAAACGTGCTTCTCCCAAAGATATGGCTTGAACGCCTAATTTTAGGGCTGTTTCTATTTCAGTTTCACTGAAGTCACCTTCTGGACCAATTAATAAAGTAGCTCCTGAATGGATATTGCTTGGTAAAAGGAGGGTTTTGGGGCTTGGTAAGCAGTGCGCCAGAAAATGCTGTTGATCGAAGCCTGCACTTAAAGTCTTGAAGCTTGTTACGGGGTGGAGCCTAGGTAAAAAAGCTTTCAATGACTGCTTCATGGCTGCAATCATCAGTCTTTCGAGCCGCGGGAATTTCAGATGTACCTTTTCGGTGCGTTCACATTGCAAAGGAATGATGTCGCTTACGCCCATTTCAACAGCTTTTTCGATGAGCCACTCAAAGCGGGCTTCTTGCTTGAGGGGAGAGACTGCCAGCTTGAATAGCGGTTCAAAAGGCTTTTCAATGGTATAATGCAGCATTTCTACTTCACACTTACGTGCATCAGCTTGGGTAAGTTTCACTTCCGCAACTGCTCCTTTGCCATTGGTAAGGTGAATATGATCGCCCACCTTCCGGCGCCGTGTTTTTACGGCATGAAAGGCCTCGTCAACTTCTAGTAAAAAACGGCCCGATTCAGGCAGTTGCTCTTGATAATAATATTCCATCAGCTTGCTTGCGACTCAAAACTACGTATCAATTCCAACATCTGCTCCTGCTGTTGGGGCTCAAACCAATGGATTTGTTCGTTTTTTCGGAACCAAGTGAGCTGTCGCCGAGCAAAGTGGCGGGTATTGCGCTGAATCAGACGGACAGCTTCTTCGAGCGGGTATTCGCCACCAAAGTGAGCAAATAATTCGCGGTAACCAACCGTAATGAGGCTTTCTGCAGCGCGAAAGGGGTAAAGGGAGCGGGCTTCGGCTTCTAAACCGGCCTCTATCATCTGCAAAACCCGCTGGTCGATGCGCTCATGCAACAGGCTCCGCTCAAGGTCGATGCCTAGCCACAGGGTACGATATGGCCGATTTTTTTTGGTGCGCAAACGAAAATGACTGTAAGGCTGACCGGTGCTGTCGATTACTTCTAGGGCACGAATGAGGCGCTGGTGGTTCTGCATGTCAACCTGCGTGGCATACGCTGGATCTCTGGCCAGCAAGGACTCTTGGAGGGGCGCGAGTCCGTTTGCTTCGAATTGCTGCCGCCAGTGCGCTCTAGAAGCTTCATTTTTCACCACAATGTCGTCAAAGCCGTCCACCATGGCTTGGGCAAACAGACCAGAGCCTCCAACAGCCACCACCACCTTTTTGGTTTGGAAAAGCGTAGCCAATCGCTCGTTGCTCTCCCTTTCAAAGGCCCCTGCACTCAGGTGTTCGTTGAAGGAGCGGTCGGCTATAAAATGATGCTTCACTTGTTCCAGTTCTTCAGCGCTGGGAATGGCGGCACCAATTAGCAGCTCTCTGTAAAATTGTCGCGAATCAAAAGAGATGATTTCGGTAGATAAAGCTTGCGCCAAGGTAATGGCCAAAGCCGTTTTACCGCTGGCCGTTGGGCCTACCACCATCACCAGTAAGGGTTTAGCAGACATCCATTCGCATTAAAAAAGCCGGGAAAACCCCGGCTCGTTTTTAGTAATCGTCATCGTCGTAGTTATTGCCGCGACCTTTGCGACCGCCGCCACCAAAATCATCGTCGTCATCGGCATCCTCTTCATCGTCCAGTTCGTCCTCTTCGTCCTCGTCGCTGCCCAAATCATCATCCTCATCGATGCTTAAATCGAGGTCAATGTCGGCTGCCTTGCCGCTTTTAGTTCCAGCTTCGAGTGATTCGAACACCACTAATTCATCTGCAGCCTCTTCGCCATCATCTTCCAAAACATCTAACAGCGGAGCTGATTTTTCGTCGGCTTTCGGTTTGATGATGGTTTTAACTGGATATTGCTTAGGGGCTTCTCCAACAGATTTAACCATCCGCGGATACGTTCCGCCGTCCCCATTGCCAGTATCAATTTTGTATAGCTCTACCAAAAAAGCCCAACCTTCGTCCGACTGGTATACATACAAAAAGCGCTGGTGCGGATCATCAATGTAATCGCTGATGCGCGTTTTGTTCATCGGCATCGGATTGTTGATCACGCTGTATTGCATGTCTTTGAAAGCAATTTCATCTTCCATATGCCACAAATCGTCGCTATAGAAGAAGGAGGCAGGGTGCTTCAAATCAAAACCGTAGGCACGAAGAATGGCATAGTGTAAATCTTCGAACGTTTGGGTCGATTTTACATCAATTTCTCTGCTGATTCCTTCGTAGTCTTCAATCTCGACATGAAAGCGGTATATGGCCATATTTTATCTGATTTTGCGCCAAAAATAGGAACAATTAAGATTGCGTCAACCCTAATTCTTTTCCTTTTTTAATCATTAAGTCCCAAGCTTGGGTTTTATCATTTTCTATTTCACCTTCGAGAATGGCATCTTTAATGGTGTTTTTGATGATGCCAACTTCTCTACCTGCACTGATACCGAAGTAGTTCATGATGTCGTCGCCGGTAATGGGGGGTTGCCAGAGGCGCACCCGGTCAGACTCCACAACTGCTTGTAGTTTCTCCTCTAAAATAACGAAGTTTTGTAAATACCTCCGAACTTTTAATTCATTTTTTGAGGTGATGTCGGCTCTACACAGTTTCATGAGCGCATCAATGTCTTCTCCAACCTCGAAAATCAAGCGGCGAACCGCCGAATCTGTAACGACCGTTTTGGTGAGTGCAATGGGCCGCAAATGCAGCTTCACAAGCTTTTGAACGCGACGCATCTCTTCATGCAGCGGGAGTTTGAGCCGGCGGAAAATTTTCGGAACCATTTTGGCGCCGAGTTCTTCGTGCCCATGGAAGGTCCAGCCGATTTTGGGCTCAAAACGCTGGGTAGGAGGCTTGGCGATGTCGTGCAGGATGGCCGACCAGCGTAACCACAAATCGTCGGTGTAGCCCGAAATGTTGTCGAGCACCTTGAGCGTATGGTAAAAATTGTCCTTATGCGATAACCCATCAATGGTTTTCACGCCTTGGAGCGCCGCCATTTCAGGAAAAATGAGGTGTAAGATGCCCGTATCAAACAGCAAACGAAAACCAATGCTGGGCTTTGGAGCCAAAATGATTTTGTTGAGTTCGTCGGTGATGCGCTCCATCGACACAATTTCGAGCCGATCGGCATTGGCTTTGATGGCGCGCAGGGTTACCGGATCAATGGTGAACTGCAGCTGGGTGGCAAATCTGATGGCCCGCATCATGCGTAGCGGATCGTCGCTGAAGGTGATGTTGGGCTCGAGGGGCGTTACCAATCGGCGGTTTTCCAAGTCGGTTTCTCCTTGATACAAATCAACGAGCGTGCCGTAATTGGGGTATAATTCTACCGCCATGGCATTGATCGTGAAGTCGCGCCGCGCCAAATCATCCTCCAAACTGCCATCTTCTACAAGGGGTTTGCGCGAATCATGGCGGTAGGACTCCTTGCGGGCGCCTACAAACTCCAATTCTAAATCGGGCAAGCGAATCATGGCTGTGCCATAACTTTTGAAGATAGACACATGAGGCTTTCCTGGCAACTTTGTGCTGAGGGCTTGGGCGAAGTCTATGCCGCCACCAATCACCAAAACATCGATGTCTTTGTTGGATCTGCCCAACAGCAAGTCGCGTACATAGCCTCCCACCGCATAACAAGCGGTATTGCGCTCGGCTGCCAGCTTTTGGATGGGAGCGAAAATCTCGTGGGGAAGGTCAATGTTTTTTGGCATGCGAGGCGCAAAGTTAAGGACTCACCGATAGGATGTAGTGCTTTTCTAAGGTTTCTTTGCGGGTAGCGGGGTTTAGAAAAGGACCACTTAAATGAGTGACTTTGAAACTGGGTAGTTCTTGGCGGATGTTGTGGTTCAATCCAGACGCTTGGATTGCCTCTAAGCCACTTTGCGTGGTGTAGATGTAAGTGCGTTTGTTGGTTGGAAGTTGGTCCAGATTGCTTAGCATCGGTATAACCTGCCTGCTGTAAAAGTGCAAGGCGTGGGTACTGTGGTTTTGAAGGTCAAAATAATAGCAAGTCTGCTCGTTTAAGTTTTGCTGCACCCATTTACCGCCTTCACTTGAGGCTTGGTATTGAAGGAGCATGGGATAAAACCAAAAATTAGCCACCATACCTAAATATAGGAAGGCCATGCTCGCCGGACCAAAAAGCTGGAGGTCCGTATCCTCTGACTTCCAGTATCTCCAAGCAAGGAGCACCATACACAGGGTTACAAACCCAGCTAACCAAATATTAGCCTGTGAAACGTAAAAGAGCATTATGGCCGAGATCACAAACAGTATCGAGCAAAAGGCGACGAGTACATGTTGAGAAATCTTTTTATTGGAAAGCTGCACATACCAACCGCTGAGCCAAATGGCCGCAAACGGCCAAACGATGTAAATGTAATGCGGCAATTTATATTGGCTGGTCGACATGGCCACGAACAATAGCACAAAACCAATGGGCGCTGCCCAACCGCCTTTCATCCTAAAAAATTTGGCTTTTTGTTGGATGGCAGCCCAAATAGCCATCAGCATCAAGGGCACCCACGGCAAATAGGCCCACAAATAGGTTTCTACCAAGAAAAGTGGACCCAGGTCGTTTTTCCAAACATTTTCACCCGTAATGCGACCAAAACTTTGGGTCCAGAAGTAATATTTAATGCCTTTTTCCCAGCCCCACTGGTGGTAGAGGCCGTACAGCATCGGACTGAGCAGCAACAATACAATCCCCAAGCCCAGTAGCCATTCTTTACGAAACAACCGCTGCCAATCGCCGCGCACCAGCAAATCACCCCCAAATGCCACAATAACTGCTACCAGCGCAATAGGGCCCTTCGCTAGCATGGCCAAGGCGAGCGCCACAAAAGCCACCACAAAGGCGGTTTTACTGGAATTTCGGAAATAGGCTTCGAACTGCCACAAGCTTAACGACAGCATGCCAACCAGCAGCGTATCGGTACGAATGTCTTGCAGCATGAGCAACATTCCCACATTGAGTCCAGCAAAAAGCATCGCCGGCAGTTTGGCGGCATCTCCATAAAGAAGTTGTGCCCAGCGGCCCACAGCATAAATGCCAATCAAGGCAGCTAGCACCGAAAAAAGCTTAAAACCGATGTTGTTTTCGCCTAATAACCACATACCCGCTGCTCCTGTCCAAAAAACAAGTGGGGGTTTATCGGGGAATCCTCTGGAATTATAGGTCTGGTTGTGCTCGTAAATCTCCAACCAGGAGCCATTATGCAGCATTTCTCTGGCAATAGAGGCGTATTGCGCGGAATCAACCTCCATCACATCCACCTGCATACCGGCCACTACGACCAGCAAACCCAAGGGAAGCAGCACCCAAAGCAATTGCTTGAGGCGGCTGCTCATCAGAATAAGTTGTACTTCAGAATGCAATAAATGGCCCTAAAACCGTCTTTCCAATTGATTTTTTTGCCCTCGGCATAGGTACGGCCATAATAGGAGATGCCCACTTCGTAAATGCGGATGTTGGGAATACGCGCAATTTTGGCGGTTACTTCGGGTTCAAAGCCAAAACGGTGCTCTTTTAAGGGCAGCGACTGAATGGTGCTGGTTCTGAATAATTTGTAGCAAGTTTCCA
This sequence comes from Sphingobacteriaceae bacterium, assembly GCA_030682795.1. Taxonomy (GTDB): domain Bacteria; phylum Bacteroidota; class Bacteroidia; order UBA7662; family UBA7662; genus PNNG01. Next base: position 397,842 of record JAUXNJ010000047.1, on the reverse strand, counting down.
TATCAGTGAGATTCAGATTGGTAAACATATTGCTCAAAAAAGTGAGGAATTTGTTGCCAATGGTATGCCAAAAGAAGAGGATGCGGTGCGGGTTACCACCAATAAAGCGGGATCCATATACTACATCGGCCATGCCAGCGAGTACCGGCTTGAGCAAGTCGTTGTATTCCTGCGGGTCATACTCTAAATCCGCGTCCTGAATAATCAAAAACTCACCTGTGGCCTTGCTAATGCCGGTGTGTAGGGCCGCACCTTTGCCTTTGTTAACTTCGTGTTTGAAGTACTTCATGTCCATTTCAGGATGTGCCGCGATGAATTCTAAAATGGCTTCTTCAGTATCGTCTTTCGAACAATCGTTCACTAAAATGAGCTCCTTTTGAACATTTCCAAGCAATTGAACGTCTTTAACCTTGTTTAAGATGTTGTGGATGTACCGGCCTTCATTGTAGGCGGGAATGACGATGGAAAGCTTCTGTATGGGCTGCTCAGACATAAGGTGAAAATAATCGCAAAAGTAGGGATTTTCAGCGAAACCTAAATCGTTGCGAATTGCGCAACTTTTTATGTTTTTGCAGTGAAATTGTCCTTTCCAATATCTTATCCTTTAATTTGCGTTCGAATTAATAAAGGTGAAGCATCAGATGGTGAAGAATTTGGTAATTGTGGAGTCGCCTGCCAAGGCAAAAACGATTGAAGGTTTTCTTGGCAAGGAATTTTTAGTGAAATCGAGCTTTGGGCATATCAGAGACCTGAAAAAGGGTAATAAAGGCGTGCTTATTGAAGAGCAATTTGAGCCTGTATATGAGGTATCAGCAGACAAAAAAACAGTGGTTTCAGAGCTGAAAAAGTTGGCAGACGAGGCGCAGGTAGTTTGGCTTGCTTCCGATGAAGACCGCGAAGGAGAGGCCATTTCTTGGCATCTCAAAGAGGTACTAAAACTCAAAGAAGAAAAAATTAAACGCATCGTTTTCCATGAAATTACCAAGCCTGCCATCCTGCGCGCCATTGAACAACCACGCGGCATTGATTATAATTTGGTAAACGCCCAGCAAGCGCGTAGGGTGCTCGACCGGCTGGTGGGATTTGAAATATCTCCGGTTTTGTGGCGTAAAGTAAAGCCTTCATTGTCAGCTGGTAGAGTGCAGTCAGTTTCAGTAAGGCTTGTAGTAGACCGTGAGCGCGAAGTGCAAGCTTTTAATGCCACGCCAGCCTTTCGGGTGAACGCCATCTTCACCTTGGCATCCGGCAAAAGCAAACAACAAATCAAGTCTGAATTGCCTGAGCGCTTTCAGACCGAGGCAGAAGCTGAAGTCTTCCTCAAGCAACTCATAGGTAAAAACTTTACGGTAGATAGCGTTGAAAAGCGCCCTTTGAAAAAGTCGCCAGCGCCGCCCTTTACCACTTCAACCTTGCAACAGGAGGCTTCACGAAAATTACGTTTCTCGGTAACAAAAACCATGCGCATGGCCCAGCAGTTGTACGAAGCGGGTTACATTACTTATATGCGTACCGATAGCGTGAATTTGTCGCAAACTGCTCAAGAAGGTGCACGCAATGAAATCATCAGTGCCTATGGCCAGGAGTTTCACAAGCAACGCCAGTTCAAAACCAAATCTGCATCTGCGCAGGAAGCGCATGAGGCCATTCGCCCGACTTATTTCGAAAACCACAGCATTGAAGGCGAAAAGGACCTGATTTCATTATATGAATTGATCTGGAAGCGCGCCATTGCCTCGCAAATGAGTGAGGCGGAAATTGAAAAGACTGTTTTGAAGATTCGTCCCGATGGCCTCAATCAGTTTTTCCAAGCCGAAGGCGAAATCATTCAGTTTGAAGGCTTTTTGAAGGTATATCTCGAGTCGGATGATGATGAATCGGGCGATGAAGAAACCTCAAATAACCTCCCAGCTGTTACTAAGGGAGATTTGTTGGAGGCTCGCAGCATCACCGCTACCCAGCGTTACAGTCGTCCACCCAGCCGCTACACCGAAGCCAGTTTGGTTAAAAAGTTAGAAGAATTGGGTATAGGCCGTCCATCTACTTACGCGCCCACCATCAGCACCATTCAAAAGCGTGGCTATGTAGAACGTACCGAAATAGAAGGTTTTCAGCGGAATTTCGTGGTGTTGGAACTTGCTAAAGATGCCATTAGCCGTCAGGAGAAGACTGAAACCACGGGTGCAGACAAAGGCAAGCTCGCGCCAACGGATATCGGGATGCTGGTGAATGATTTCCTGATGGTACATTTTCCAAAGGTGATGGACTTCCAGTTCACCGCCAATGTTGAAGAGGAGTTTGACCACATTGCAGAGGGCAATTTAGATTGGAAACAGATGATCGAAACCTTCTACAAGCCTTTTCATGCAAATGTGGAAGATACCATTGAAAATAGCGAACGCATCACGGGTGAGCGGATTTTAGGCGCCGATCCAACTACAGGCTGGCAAGTGTCGGTGCGGATGGGCCGTTTTGGTCCTATTGCCGTTAAAACCAACCTCGAAGATGCCGAAGCCAAGCCGTTGTACGCCAATTTGCGCCAGGGCATGCACATCGAGCAGCTTACTTTTGAAGACGCGATGGAGCTGTTTAAGCTGCCGCGAGAGGTAGGCATGTATGAAGACAAAGAAATGGTGATAGGCGTAGGCCGGTTTGGTCCTTATGTACGCCACGATGGCAAATTTGTATCGCTGAAGAAGGAGCAAGATCCTTTGGCTATCACAGCAGAGGAGGCTATCGAGCTCATTCAAGAAAAGCGCGCCAAAGATGCCAATCGTATGATTCATGATTTCGAAGCCGAAGGTGTGCAGGTACTAAATGGCATGTATGGACCATATATCACCCAAAACAAGAAGAATTACAAGATTCCCAAAGGCACCGATGCCCAAGGTTTGACCATAGAAGCTTGTTTGGAGATTATAGCAAACACACCAGAAAGCACGAAGAAAAGTCCCCGCGCCAAAAAACGGGGATAATTTGTCGATATACTCTGAACGATTTTTTGTTGCTTCACCTTATTAACGCATGAACAACGAAAACGTAACAGACGAAAGGCTGAAGGCCCTCATTTCGTTGCTGGATGACAGCGACGAAGAGGTGGTGGCGCATGTCACTGAGCAGCTTTTGTCGTACGGCAACGAAATCATTCCCCGTTTGGAGCATGTTTGGGAGGATTTGCGCGATTTGCAGCTGCAGGAGCGCATCGAAAACATCATCCATAAAATTCAGTTTCAGCAAACCCACGATGCGCTGCATACTTGGTTGGAAAGCAGTCGACACGATTTGCTGCAAGCCATGCTCATCATAGCCCGCTACCAATACCCCGATTTGCAAGAAAACAGGGTGCGTAACCACATCGAATCGATCAGGATTGATGCCTGGATGGAGATGAACTATTACCTTACTGCACTGGAGAAGGTACGCATCCTGAACCATATTTTTTTTAGGATTCATGGCTTTTCGGGCAATACCGACCATTACAACGATCCACAGAATAGCTTTATCAATAAGGTGTTAGAAACACGAAAAGGCAATCCCATTAGCCTCTGCGTATTATACATGATTATTGCCCAGCGTTTGAATGTGCCCATTTACGGCATCAATTTGCCACAGCATTTCATTTTGGCCTACCTCGATGATTCAGAAGCAGCCGAAAATTTGCCGATGGAACAGCGCGAACCCTTATTTTACATCAATCCGTTTAATAAAGGGATGGTATTTGGTAAGAAAGAAATTGACCAGTTCTTGCAATTAATCAAAAAGGAGCCTGAAGCCCGTTTTTACAAAGCTTGCTCTGTTTTCGAAATTGTAACCAGGGTGTGCAATAACCTCATCGGGTCGTATCAGGAAGAGAAGAAGCTCGATAAGGTGAAGGAGATTGAAACTTTGCGCGATATGATTGCGGTGTATGTGAACAAACGACTTGGCCCCGGGGGCATGCAGGACTAAGGTCGTTGCGATTTCAAATCCGAAAGTACAGGCATAAAAAAACCTCCCGTGGGAGGTTTTTTTATGCTGCTTTTAAGGTTTAACGCAAGTCGAAACTTGATTCTCCAATCAGGATGCCATCGGCATAAACTTCCGCTTTGTAGGTGCCTTCTGTGAATGGGGAGCCTTTGGTCCAATAAATACAGATGGGTAACTCTTCCTGCTGATAATCTACAGTTGCTTTGGCGGTGTACAAGGTTTCCTGCCCAGCGGCCATAAATTTACCAGAACCTGCGTCTTCAATCCAAAGGGAAGAGCCCTCAGGGCTAATTACCCGCAAGTAGATGTTCTTGTTACCGCGATTAGCCACCCGGTTTTCGCTCAAGGTAAAGCAGGCTTTGATTTTTTCTACATTTCGAGCGCGACTGGTAGATACCTCTTTACCACCTGAGCGCATCCGGATGCCTTCAACCGATAAATTAGATACTTTAAGGACAGCGCCCAATGCCACCTTGTTGGTTAACATCACATTCTCATCAGTGAGCTGCTCTGTTTTGCGTTGCTCCGACTTAATTACCGCTTTGAGCGATCGATTTTCAACTTGCAGAAACTCATTGGCCTTGATCAATGAGTCGATTTTTTCGAGATAAATCTTCTTATAGTAGTTCAGCTTTCCGTTTTCCCGTTTAAACTTTTCGATTTGTTGGGCCGACAGTTTATTGATTTGTAGTAAACTGTCTAACGAGGCGCTTTTGCTTGCCAATTCTAGGTTGGCGGCTTCTACTAGACTATCCAACTGTGCATTTTTGCCCTTGAAAAGGTTTAATTCACCTACTGCCTTTTGGAATTCAACTTCCTTTTGAAGTAAAAGCCGTTGTGATTCTTCCTTCAAGACCCGGTTGGTATTCCAAATGTAAATGAAAACGCCATTCAGCAAAATGAGCAGGATAATTACTATGATGAGGGCTAGCCTCTTGGAATTAGGTTTTTTGTCTTCGGTCATTTTATAAGGGCTTTGAATAGATTTGGGTGCAAAAATAAGCTAAAGCTTTGTATCACAAACTTATTATCGCGCTTTTCCTAGTTGTTAACTGCTTTTGTTGAAAAAACGTATGTTTTGCATTTTAAATATTCACTTCATCTTGTGGTATTAGCGGCTTGTGTGGATATCTCTTTTTCTTTCAGAAAATTTAAGAGGCATTTTACACGACCTGCCATAAAAGCTGTTATTTTGCTTGTGCATGTCTAATGAAGTTTTTCTGCGGCGCCTCTTGCGGGTTCAAAATCTTTCGGTTTCCTTTTTACAGGCGGGTACGTTTCATCAGGTAACCCATGGTGTTGACTTTGAGCTTATGCCAGGGAAGGTTTTGGGTATAGTAGGAGAGTCCGGTTCAGGAAAATCGGTTACCTCGCTCGCCATCATGGGGTTATTGCCTAAAGATTTTGCGCGCATTGAAACAGGTAGTATCGAGTTTCAATTTGCCGGACGCGCGGTAGAGCTAGTGGGGCTTTCAAAAGACGCCCATCGAGCGCTTCGTGGTAAAGGAATGGCCATGATTTTTCAGGAACCTATGTCTGCCCTCAATCCTGTGATGCGCTGCGGTGAGCAAGTAGCAGAGGCCATTCGGCTGCACCAGCCTGACTTGACGGAAAAGGAGGTACAGGACCAAGTTATTGCGCTTTTTAAGGAAGTGCAGCTGCCTCGGGCAGAAGTTTTGGTACAATCGTATCCGCATGAACTGAGTGGTGGTCAGCGGCAGCGGGTGATGATTGCCATAGCTTTGAGTTGTAACCCGGCGCTGCTTATTGCCGACGAACCCACCACTGCCTTGGATGTGACCGTGCAAGCCACTATTTTAGCCCTGCTGCGGTCATTGAGTGAAAGCAGGGGGCTTTCTGTAATTTTTATCACGCACGATTTGGGGGTCATTGCCCAAATGGCCGACGAAGTTTTGGTGATGTATCAAGGTAAGCAAATGGAATTTGGGAAGGTATCACAGGTTTTTCAACAGCCAAAGAGCAGTTACACCAAGGGTTTATTGGCTTGTAGGCCTGTATTGGGACAACGTTACGAGCGTTTATTAACGGTAAAAGACTTTTTGGAAGCTTCTTCTGAGGAAGACTTGAAATTGCCAGTGCAAGCCCCTGACATTCGCACCGCACATTTGCAAGTATTGTATGCGCAGCAGCCGCTTTTAGAGGTACACGATTTAAAGCTTTGGTATCCACAAAAGGAAGTCTTTTGGCAAAAGCCCAGTTATGTTAAGGCTGTAGATGGGGTGAGTTTCACGGTTTTCCCCCACGAAACTTTGGGATTAGTGGGTGAATCAGGTTCTGGTAAAAGCACTATTGGAAAATTGGTTGCAGGTCTTCAGGAACCAACTTCCGGAAGCTTAAGTTATAAGGGAGTGGTGTATGACCAAATGAATGGAGCGATTCGTAAACTGTTTCGCCGTAAGGTTCAAGTAATTTTTCAAGATCCTTTTGGTAGTTTGAATCCACGTATGACCATAGGCGAAGCTTTGGAAGAGCCAATAAAAGTGCATGGTTTGCGAAAGTCGGCTTCGGAACGACAAAAGCGGTTGGTTGAATTACTAGAGCAGGTGAGTTTACCAGCCTCGGTCTTACGTAAATATCCCCATGAATTCAGTGGTGGCCAGCGTCAGCGCATTGTGATTGCACGTTGTTTGGCTATGGAACCTGAGTTTATCGTTTGCGATGAGTCGGTTTCGGCGCTAGACGTGTCTGTACAAGCTCAAGTTTTAAATTTACTTAAAAGTTTACAAAAGGAACTAGGTTTAACTTATATATTTATTTCACACGATTTGTCGGTTGTCAAACACCTATCCGACCGGGTGATGGTTTTAAAAGCTGGCAAATGTGAAGAATTGCAAGAGGCGGATGCCTTGTATTTGCACCCTCAAACAGCATATACGCGCCAACTGATTGCAGCCATTCCCGAAACTAAATTCTATTAATTATGGCAAAAGCACCTCAAAATAAACTGAAAAAAGAACTTATTAATTTGTCGGATGAAGTTTTGCGGATTTTCCGAGCTTCGAAAAACGACAAATCCTATAATTACAAAGAAATTGCGGCCAAATTGCGCGTTACCGACGAAATGGGGCGTGCCATGGTGCAGCAAGTAGTAGAAAAGCTGTTTGCACAAGAGACTTTGGAAGAAATGCGTCCTGGCTCTTATCGGCTGCGTAAGAAAGAAGAGACCATGGAAGGGAAAGTATCGATTACTGCCAAGGGTTTCGGTTTTTTGATCACTGAAGAGGGCGAAGACGACCTTTTTATTCCCGAAAGTAAATTGAACAATGCCTTACCGAACGATACCGTGAAGGTTAGGGTGAAAAAGGGAAGGGGCGGTTCTGGGAAACGTGAGGCAGAGGTAGTCGAAATTGTGAGTCGTTTCCGGGAGTTTTTCGTGGGAGTAGTAGCCATTACCGACCAATATGCTTTTGTGACGCCAGATAGCAAGGACATGGGCATCGATTTTTTAGTGGCGCGTGATAAACTGATGGGGGCCAAGCATGGCCAGAAGGTGATTGTGAAGCTCATCGATTGGCCTGCGCATCGCGACAATCCTAACGGAGAAATCACAGAGATTTTAGGTTCGCCTGGTGATCACGACACCGAAATGATGTCGATTACTGCCGAATTTGGTTTTCCACTGCAATTTCCGCCAGAGGTGATTGCCCAAGCTGAAAAATTCAGTTTGAAAATCGAACAAGCCGAAATCGACAAGCGCCGCGACTTTAGAGGCATCACCACCTTCACCATTGACCCCGATGATGCAAAGGATTTTGACGATGCGCTTTCCTTGGAGTACCTCGATAATGGCAACTATGAAATCGGCATCCACATTGCCGACGTTTCGCATTATGTAACGCCGGGGAGTCCCCTCGACAAAGAAGCATACAGACGTGCTACCTCGGTGTATTTAGTCGACCGTGTGGTGCCTATGCTGCCTGAAAACCTCAGTAATATGGTGTGTTCATTGCGGCCCAAAGAGGACAAACTCTGTTATTCGGCCGTATTTCAAATGACCCCGAAGGGTGAGGTGGTGCAAGAATGGTTTGGCCGCACCATCATTTATTCGGATCACCGCTTCACCTACGACGAGGTTCAAAAAATCATAGAAAGCAAGGAAGGTCCCTTTGCCAAGGAAGTACTGTTGCTCAACCAGCTCGCCCACGAGTTGCGGGAAGAACGTTTCCGTCGTGGTTCCATTCGTTTTGAATCGGAAGAACTTAAGTTTAAGCTCGATGAAAACGGCAAGCCATTGTCGGTTTTTGTAAAAGAGCGCAAAGATGCCCACATGCTGGTCGAAGACTTTATGTTACTGGCCAATCGCATGGTTTCGGCTTATGTATCGGCTTTGTCGGGCGGCCAATTCCGCGCTTCCTTCGTTTACCGCGTACACGATGCCCCAGACATGGAGCGCCTACGTACCTTTGCACGCTTCGTGGAGCGCTTTGGCTACGAAATCAATACCAAAGGACGCAAGGAGATCAGCGCTTCCTTCAACAAGCTCGTAGAAGATTTGGATGGAAAAGAAGAAGCAGACATCATTGAGTCGATGGCCATCCGTACCATGGCCAAAGCCATCTATACCACTAAAAATATTGGGCACTATGGCTTAGCATTTCAGCACTATAGCCATTTTACCTCGCCCATTCGCCGGTACCCAGACGTACTGGTACATCGCTTGCTTGATATGTACATGTCGGGCGCCAAACCTGCCCAGCAGGAGCAGCTCGAAAAGGACTGCATGCATTGCAGCGAACGGGAACGAGCAGCAACGCAAGCCGAGCGCGCCTCCACCAAGTACAAGCAAATAGAAATGATCAAAGACCGGGTAGGTGAAGTTTTTGAAGGATTGGTGGGCAGCATCACCGATTTTGGATTTTATGTGGTGATTGATTACAACCATTGTGAAGGCATGGTACGTTTTGCAGCGATGCGCGATGATAAGTACTTCTTTGATGAGGACGAGTACTGCGTGGTGGCCAATCGCTCCGGCCGCAAAATTCGTCTGGGCCAAAAAGTACAAGTGGAGCTCAAAAAAGCCGATCTTCGTACCCGACAAGTAGATTTTGAATATTTACCCGAAGCCTCCAAATGAGTCAGATTACTGAAATAAAGCAACACATCGCCATTTTACAGCATTTAGTGCACCAAAAGGTGATGAATTTAGATTTGCCTGAGCATCCAAATCGCTTGTACGAGCCCATCAGCTATTTTATGAGCATTGGTGGCAAGCGCTTGCGGCCGGTACTGGCTTTACTTGCGGCTGAATTGTTTGGCAAGGAAGCAGCTACAGCCATGCCATCGGCTTTGGCTGTGGAGTTGTTTCATAATTTCACCTTGTTGCACGACGATATCATGGACAAGGCTCCTTTGCGTCGTGGTAAGCAAACGGTGCATGAAAAATACGATGCTAACGTTGCCATTCTTTCGGGTGATGCGCTGATGGTGTTGGCCTACCAGCAATTATTACCAGCTGATGCCACCCAACTGCCGGCTTTATTGCATGAAATTAATAAGGTTGCTCTGGAGGTGTGTGAGGGCCAGCAATACGATATGGACTTTCAAGACCGTGAACGCGTTACCACGGAGGAATACATGCGCATGATCAAACTCAAAACCTCGGTTTTATTGGGGGCTGCCATGAAGATGGGTGCCATTCAAGCGGGTGCTCATGCTGCCGATCAGCAAAGGGCCTATGATTTTGGTTTATACACGGGCCTTGCTTTTCAGGTGCAGGATGATTTATTAGATGTATTTGGAGACCCTGAAAAATTTGGAAAGAAACCTGGTGGTGATATTTTAGCCAATAAAAACACTTACCTCAGAGTTAAGGCCATGGAAATTGCCGATCAAACAACACGTGTTGCTCTAAATAGCTGGTATGCGGCTCCTGATTCAGAAGCAAAAGTATTAGAGGTCACGCATTTGTTTAGAAGCTTGGGCATTCGGGAAATGGCTGAAGGAGAGATGCAAGCGCTTTTGCAGCGGGCCTTTGCTGCTTTAGATGGCATTGAAAGCGCCAATGAACATGCGAAAGCCAAACTTAAAGCCTTTGCTGAGTACTTAATTGCCCGCGAAGAATAGAGCATCTTCGTTTTGCTTAAGTATAGCTTTCCTTATGGGAGGCTATTTTTTTGCATAAAAAAAGCCTCATTCAATGAAGAATGAGGCTTTTATGTGTTGTGCGCTTTTAGTTAGCTTCTGTTGCTTCTACTTCAACAGGAACTACAGAAACGAAAGAACGATCTGAATGTCCTTTGCGGAACTGAACCTTACCATCTACCAAAGCGAAGAGGGTGTGGTCTTTACCGATGCCAACGTTCTGACCAGGGTGGTGCTTGGTGCCACGCTGACGAACAATGATATTACCGCTTGCAGCGTACTGACCACCAAAGATCTTTACGCCAAGTCGTTTGCTTTCTGATTCGCGTCCGTTCTTCGAACTACCGACGCCTTTCTTGTGGGCCATGGATTATTTCTCCTGTTTTAACCGATTGATTCGATGGTGATTTTCGTGAAAGACTGGCGATGACCGTTCATCTTCTGATAGCCTTTACGACGTTTTTTCTTGAATACCAGCACTTTGTCGCCCTTTAGGTGAGAGACAACTTTAGCTGAGATAGTAGTACCGGACACATAAGGTGCACCAACTGCAACGCCTTTGTCATCATTTACTAACAGCACTTTGTCGAGGGTAATGGTAGTACCTTCTTCGGCTGGCAAACGATGCACATAAACGTGTTGGTTCTTTGAAACCTTAAATTGTTGTCCTTGAATGTCAACAATAGCAAACATATTTCGTGCGAATTTTAGAACTGCAAAGATAAGCGAAAGATTGAAAGTATACAAGAATTATGCAAAAAGATCAAAAGGGATAGTTAATTCCGACGTTAAAGCTTGTGAATGGATAGCGGAGCGTGCTATTCTCTGGTAGGGGAATATTGAGATCATTGCGCCAATCGTTGCGCCTCCAGTTTCGATCAAAAATATTGTTGATGACCCAGCGATCGCCAGCATTGAAGGCCGGGTCATGTGCTTTAAGACCAATGTCTATGCGCAGAACAAAATAGTCGAAATCGTATCTTAGTCCGAATCCTGTGCCAATAGCTATTTCTCGATAGAAGCGATTGGCTTTAAAATTAGCTAAGTCACGCTTTACGGCTGTCGTATCTTTTAACGTCCAAATGTTGCCGGCATCTAAAAAAACTGCGCCTTGAAATTTACCAATGATGGGAAAACGCTCCTCTAGGTTGCCTTCGAGCCGGATTTCGCCAAATTGATCGAGTCGTTGACCGTAGCCTCCAAATCCGCCTGGACCCAAGGAGCGCGCGAGCCAAGCACGAATGCTGTTGGTTCCACCGGCAAAATAGCGTTTTTCCAAAGGCAAGATGATGGAGTTTTGAAGCGGTAGTCCAGCGCCCACAAAAATGCGACTGGCCAAGGTAGAGGCATCACCATGCTTCCAGTATTTGCGATACTCAAGATCCGACCGTACGTATTGGAAGTAGGGAAGACCTAAAAAGCGTCTTGTTTGTTCTTCAGTTTGAAACTCAAATGCGTTGTAGAGCGCATGCAGGGTATTGCCTGCATATTCGATATTTACACGCATAAAAGTGCCTCTACGTGTTAAATTATCGACAGAATAGGCGAAACGTGTTGCTAAGTTGATGTAATTGGTAAAGCTGAATTGCAAGAAGGGATCGCTGAGCTGATCAAGTAAATTACTGAGGTTGTCGCTGATGCGAGCGGTTCTGGCCAAGGATATTTCGGCTGGAAAAAATTCGTAACGTTCACGCGCCTTGTTCATCCAAAGATAACCCACGTTGGCTTGTAAGATTTCTCGCGTGAAATCGAGGCGTATTTGTCGGTTGTATCGAATTCCAAAACGGGTTCGTGGTGCAGTATAAAAACGCTCATTCCAAGTATGGAAAGGCCATAAAAAGCGGGGAACGGTTATGGAAACACTGAGTCCGTACTCCAAGGTATTAAAGGTGGTGCGCGAAAGCACATCGGTGGCGGTTACGTTTTGCTGCGATTCAATACCTGCATTGGCCCTAATTTCGAGCATTTCTGCACCCTTAAATACGTTTCGGCGTGTTTCTGTGATACTTCCGGCAATACCAAAAAGTGAAATACTATTCGTGGAAACTTCACTTTCAAGTTTGAGCTGCCTTCGGTTAGCAGGAGCGAGGTTAACAAAAACGTCAAGCTTTCGCAGTGAATCGTTGGGCTGTATCCGGATGTTATTATAACCAAAAACCTTCAAATCACCCATCCTGCCCTGTGTTAGGCGCATGGCTGATTCTGAAAAAATAAGGTTCTTTTTAAAGAGCATATTCTGCACCAAAATGTCTTTGCGAATAATGGGGGGATTACGGTCAATAAAAATATAATCGCTTCGACGGATCGTATCGTAAGCCAGGGTGTCGTTTAAGTTTTGAAAAGCCTGGTAATCTACATTCACAAAAATGGAATCGAAGGAAAATTGTTCAAACACAAAGGGTTCTCTCGGACGTTTGATTTTAAGTTTAATGTCAACTTTATGGTTGCCCAAGGCTGAGTCTACTTCAAAATAAATCAAATCCCTATTGAAGTAAAAAAAGCCCATTTCTCTGAGGTAGTTGGCTAATTGTGTGCGTTCAGCGGCCATTTTATCGGCATCAAAGGCTTGGTTAGGAACAAGTAAAAAGTTATTGCTTTGCTGCATGTGAAAAGCTACAAAGGCATCGATCGGGGAATGGGTGGGTTCAAAATCGATTTTTTGCAGGGTATATTGCTTACCAGCGGCAATACGAAAATGGACGACCGCTTTTTTAGGATTGCGTTTAGCAAGTTCAACATTACCGGTTACCGTGCCATAGAAATAACCTTTATCGTACAAATAACGCTGGATATTGACCGTGCTCTCGCGTAAACTTATGGTATCGAGCAGCGCTGGCGGCTCGCCATAACTGCTACGTAAACTCTCCTTGAAATTTGTTTGGCGACCCTTTTTAGTTTTTTGATATACCCATGCCTTGATTCGGAAAGTGCCGATAAATTTTCGGTTGGTTCGTGGCCGTATAAGCACCTTCATTTCGTCCCGCGCTTTTTTATCGATACCCGACACCTTGTTCTTTGTTACTAAAACCTCATCTTCGTACAGAGTTTTGGTAACGTTGCAAGCGCCAAGCAGGAGCATGCTCAGCAGCATCAAAACAAGGCGATATGTTTTCAAAAGCGACAAAATGTTAAGCAAGGCAGAGGTAAAGATAATTGCTTCCTTAAAACTCAAGAAGTTTCGGCAAGAAACTGGGCTTTTTATTGTGGAAGGCGAGAAGAGTGTATTGGAGGCTTTAGGGGCTGGTTGGGAATGTGATCGGCTGATTATCAGGTCGGACTGGTATGCAAAACACGATTTGCCCACACTGTTTTTGGCCCAGAAATTAGCTGAAATCAATTTGTTGGAGATGGAAAAAATGACGCAGTTGAGTAGTCCCTCACCTGTTCTAGCTGTTTTTAAGCAGCGAGAATTGCCTTGGAGCTGGCATGCTGGAGCTGCTAATTTTGTTTTGGCTCTTGATCAAATCAAAGATCCGGGTAACCTTGGAACCATCATCCGCATTGCCGATTGGTTTGGTCTCGCAGGTATTGTGTGCTCGCCTGATACAGTAGAGATTTGGAACCACAAATGCCTGCAAGCTTCAATGGGCTCGGTGTTTCGGGTGCCGGTGTGTTACCGAGACTTGCCCGCATTTTTAGTGAAAGAAGACCCTAGTCGCGTGTTTGCGACGGTTTTAGGAGGCGAAGATTTGCGTAAAACACAGTTTGGTGACGGAGGCGTGGTGCTGGTGGGAAGCGAGTCGTTTGGCCTTTCTGCTGAGTTGCGCGCACAGGCAGGCCATTTACTCACCATTCCGGCCTTTGGGGCGGCTGAATCGCTGAATGCGGCTGTGGCCACAGGGATTGTATGCTCCTGGTTAAGGGCTTAATTTTCAGGGGGCAACAGGCCCGATTGAGGTTTTTTAGGGGCACTCCCTGGCTTTTTTTCTGGCTCCGGAGATCCAAACTGCAAACGGATGTCGGTATTGTCCTCAAAGCGCCACATTTTTTTCTTTAGAACAAAGGCGTTGAAGCTGCCATCGGGTACATCATCGAACCCTAAACCGGCATTCTCACTGTTGCGAGGAATGAGATGGTCGTACACGATTTTTTGAGCATTGAGGTCGTATCGCAATTGAACCATTACATCGCTCGCGTATTCAATATAAAAGCGATGTTTGATGCCTTTGGGAGTTTCAAGCAAGGGAGCGCCAAAATGGGGCGTTCCAGTTTTATCAAACCACAAAAAATCAATCATTTTTCGTTGTGAAAAGGGCTCGTGTGGATCGTAACCGATGAGGGTATAGTAGCTAATTCCTTTGATTTTGATAATTTCAGGCACTATTTGAAAGTAGGCAGCTCCATACCAAGCTTTATTGGTAAGGATGGTGTCGTCGCGACCAATGTATACATCACTTTGGTCGATCAACGGCAAGATGGCGGCTTTAGGGTCGCTTGGTAGAATACAACCAAAATGACGATAGGTACCAAATTGTTGCTTCACCTGCCAGGTGAAAATCCTGTATTTACGGTCGGGAGTGTATAATTTGGAAATGTAGCGCAGCGAATCGAATGGAAATTCAAAGGCCCCCTCGGTTCTCAGTGCACGCACCAAGCCGCGAATAAAGAGGTAATTAGCGTCGTTGCGATCGAAGGTGCTGTCGCCGTGTTGTGACCAATACATAAGCTCTGTGAGCCGTAACTGCTCTTCATACAAACTGGCATCAAAATCAGTTCGCAGCACGCTGGCGTCTTTGTTTTTTTGGGCGAATGTGAGACTGCTGTATAAAAGCAGACCTAAAAGCAGGGTTAGGCGCATGGCTGTTTAACTTGTAGACGGCAAATTTATTGCTTTACTAAGCGTTTAACGACACTTCCTCGACTTGTTTTTGCATGCAATAGATATAAGCCACTCGGCAGAAAATCTGATTCAATTTCAAAACGAGGGCTTTGCAGCCTTTCACGGATGTATAGCCTGCGTCCGGCTAAATCTGTTATTTCAATGCGCTCGAGCCAATCGTCTTCGCTGCTGGCTACAGTAATATGGCTGCTAAAGGGGTTAGGGTATACCTGGAGGCCACTTTGCTGAAGGTTTGGTATGGTAGAGGTGGTACTGTGCCGGATCTGCATATCACCTATGTAGAGATTACCCCCAAAGTCGTTGATGGTGCGAAACCGGATAAAACAAGGGCCGCTCGTTAGATTAAGATTTCTAAATTCAAAGCTACGCCAGTGACTGCTGTCGCTCGGTGCGGTGCCAGCAGCGTAGGTTTTCATACTATCGCCACCGCTGTAATACAAAGTACGCACATTTGCGCCGCAATCGCATTCTACAGTTATACGCAAACTATCACGGAAAGCAGTATTTCGGTTGCGGTATGCCAAGCGAAAACTGATGGCTTCGAAGGCTTCTAAATGCCCAGTTCCCCCAAAATATTGACGGGTTACTAGATCGTCTTGCTGCCTTTGGCGTACACCATAATTAGCGTGGCGCATAACAAAGGCTTTGTCGTCGCGAAGCAATCCAGCTACGCTCATGGTGTCCCAAGTAATGTCGTCGTTGTTTCGGTCGATGATGCGCACGCTGCTATCTCGAACGAAGTCATCGGCCCGAATGGCATAGGCGCTTGGGTTGTTATTCAGCAACAAGGTATCAGTAGCGAACACATAGAAGCTAAGTGATCGAAAATTATTGATATCGTCGATTTCATTGGAAATGCCAGAAATCTGAGAACGCACTTGCAACTCATTCCAACCAGCTTGCAGTGGGATGTTAGGCAAGGCAATATTCGCAGTTGTGGCACCTACTGCTAAACTTCCCACAAAATTCACTGTTTGCCAGTTGCTGTTGTTCACCCGATAAGTGACAGTAGCAGCGGTAATGCTGCTATCACCTTTGTTGGAGAGACGCAGCTGGGCAGTAAGTCCGTTAGGGAAGCTGTGCTGGCAATATTGTTCAGCAGCAGGTAAACTCAATTGCTGCACGGCCAGGTCAAAACCCCTGCGAGGAGGTACGGCGGTATGATTATTACTGAGGTAATTGAACGCGGCTAGTACATTGATACGACCCCTGCCGAAAGTATTATCTTCTCCTGGATCGCCCATATCGATGGCCGAGTGATAGAGGGCATACATCAAGCTGTCGCCTCCGAGGTAAGGGAAGGCCTCTTTGAGCAGTACAATGGCTCCGGAAACATGCGGACTGCTCATGGAGGTGCCGGAAAGATTGGCGTAGCCGGTTTTGCCATAAGCCGAACGTACATTTACTCCTGGTGCCACCACTTCAGGCTTCACCAAAAGAGAACCAGTGCCTCCGCATAAACTGGGACCGCGGCTCGAGAAGTTGGCAATGGGTAAGGCCGCGGAGTTGCCGTCGATGGCACCTATAGAGAAGATGTTGACGTCGTTGGTATTTACGAACTGGGGATGCTTAACGGTGGATGGTCCGGGACCATCGTTGCCTGCAGAAAAGATAATGGCCACGCCAGCGGCTTCCACCATGTCGAAAATCTGGGTAGCCCAGCTCACGCAAATGCTGGTATCGGCAGCCCCAGCCTGCCCCCAACTGTTGTTGATCACATCTGGGATATCGTTGGTGGTACTGGTGTCGCCATCGGGATTCATAGCCCATTCAAAGCTCAATAGGTTAATACTGAGCGGGGTAAGGTTGCTGTGGGTGAGTGGATTTGAAGCCATGAAGTAGGCATTGAAGGCCGCTCCAATGGTGTCATTGGTGGCCGTATCTAGGCCCAAGATAGTGCCATTCACATGGGTGCCATGGTGCGAAGGACGATCAACAGGGAATTTGCTTTCAAGGCTAAACCAACCTTCCGATAAGGGCCGATAATGGCCTAAAAAACGGTGTTTCAAGGCGGGATGGTCGGTCCAGGTGCCTGTATCCACAGTAAAAGCTTTGCGGTTGCGCCCGGTGTAGCCCATGGCCCAGAGTGCCGGTGCGTTGATTACATTGAGGCCCGGCTCGCGACCGTTAACCACCTCAGGTGCGTGTTCAAGAACTTCCACTTCAGTGGGTTCAATGAGCGCTGTTTCGAAACTTTCGTCGGCAAAAAGCCAAAAAATCTCTGGCATCCGCTGTAAACGAGGTACCAGTGAAAGTGGCACGTCCACAATCAAAATGTTGGCGAGCCAAAAGGCATGCACGATTTCAATTTCATCCGACATTCCATGCAGACGCGCTATAAAAGGCTTTTGGGAGCTGTTTTGAAGGGCATAAGCCGCTTTAATAACCGCCTTTGCCCGCTCATTCGCGTCGAGTTTTTGCTGTGCCATTTGCACTTTAAGGGCGGGTGCATTCACTTGCTCGTGTAGGTAGATGCCAATACGAACGCGTTCGCGCTGATTTTCTTGCACAATTTTTTCGAGTTCGGGATGCAGCCAGGCGTTTTGAGCACTGCTCCATTGAACATTGGTCAATAAGCAAATCAATAATAGTAAAAAAGGGTATAGGCGCATATTATGGCTTGATGATGCGTGAATGGATGTTTCCTTTGTCGGTGGTTAGCCGAAGCAAATACATACCGGCTGGAAGGCCTGTTAGTTGTATTTGCATTTGATTGGCTTCGGCTGCTGGCCAGCTTTGCAGTCTTTTACCTTGCATATCGAGTAAGTCGAGCTGCAGCATCCGACCGCTTTCTAATTCAAGATGGAGGATGTCGGACACGGGATTGGGGTATACTTTAAGCTGTGGCATGCTCAGGTCCTTTACATTGCCAGTCATGTAGTAAAAGCCCAAATTGGTAATGTATAAATTGCCGCCAAAGTCATTTTTGGTCTTTAATTTCAATCTTGCCAAGCCAAATGGCACCAAGCTGTCTTGCGAAAAAGTGGCGGTTACCCGCCGCCATTGGCTACTGTCGGTAGGATTTACGCCGCCGAAGGTGCGCATGCTGTCGCCACCGGTTTTGTACACTTGAAAAAATGGGCGTTCGCAGCTGGCTTGAAACTCAATAAATAACGAATCCCGGAAATTAGTACGGTTGCTATAGGCCATGTCAAAGGTGATGGTGGGACTGCCACTGCTCACCACAGGGAACATAACAATGTTGATGGCGGGACTGATGAGTTCGTCGATTTGTCCATTGCGTGGCCCATAATTACGCATGAGCATGGCTGCTGCTGTATTGCTGGCATTCGGGGCAGGAATTTGTGTAAAAATCCAGGTGGTGGCATCCTGATCCGGATTTTTTATTAACCAATCGGCCAAATCTACACTTGAATTGGTTCTAGTACTGTCAAATGTTTCATTGGCTATTTCTACATTATAAATGTTTTGGCTTCTGAAATAAAGCTGCCAATGGTTGTTTAGTAAATCGACTTCGTTGAGGGTTGGTAGCAACTCCAGATGCAAATCATTCAGCAAGCTGCTTCCAACCGTTGCCGGATGTAGGTTGTAAAGCGGAAAAGTCACGGTTGTTTGCTGACCCGCAAGTAAGGGTTGCATTACATCTATGGTGTCTGTGGAACCATTCAGACGGAACACTAATTTGAAATTATTCACGGTGCTGTCGCCAAGGTTTACCACCACGGCTCTCATATAATCCAAAACGTTTGGACTCAATTGGTCACAGTTAAAGCTGCCAAAGAGCTCTATTGAGGGACTATCAATGCCGGCTATAGCCAGGTCATAGGACTTGCTTGCAGGTGCTGCAGGGGTGTGTGTAGCAGCCAAGAAGCTGTAGGCTGCAGGCAAGTTGATTAGGCCGCGTCCATAAGTATTGTCCTCACCTGGATTGCCCAAATCGGTAGTAGTTTGGTAAAGGGCGTTTAGAACCTGACGGCCCGAGAGTTGTGGAAAGGCTTCTTTTAGCAAAAGTACGGCGCCACTCACATGGGGTGCGGCCATACTCGTGCCCGATTTGCTGCCGTAGCCTGTAGGGCCGTCGGCTGAGCGTACATTCACGCCTGGTGCCGAAACCTCAGGTTTGATGGCCAAGGAGCTTCCAGCCGGGGCAAGACAAGTGGTTGGTCCCCGGCTTGAAAAACCTGCAATAGGGAAGGTAGTATTGTTGCCATCGAGGGCACCAATTGAAAATACATTGAGCGTATCTATGGCGATAGAGGCTAAAAAGCCAGTAGTTGAGGTACTAGGGCCATTGTTCCCTGCCGAAAAAACGTTGGCAATGCCTGCCGCTTCTACCGCTAATAAGGCTTGTTGCATGAGCGGATGGGTGCAAAGACTGTCGTTTCCCACATTGGTGCGTCCCCAGCTATTATTGATCACATCAGGAATGTCGTTGGTAGTGGTGGTGTCGTTGTCAGGATTCAGCGACCACTGATAGGCCCGGATGTAATCGAGGATGGGTTTTGAAGTGGTTTGGGAATTAGCCACCGGGTCGGTAGCAATAAAATAGGCTCCAAAGGCCACCCCGATGGTGTCGTTGGTGGCAGAATCCAGTCCTAAAACGGTACCAATAACGTGGGTGCCATGGTTACCACTTTTATCGGCTGGCGTTTGAAAATCGTAGGGCAACCAGGTTTGTGAAAGCGGCTGCCGATTGCCAAGAAATTGTCCACTAATAGCAGGGTGCGTAGGCCAAACACCTGTATCAATCAGCAAAGCCTTGCGTGCCTTGCCAGTATAGCCCATTTGCCAAAGGGCAGGGGCGCCGATTACTGAGAGACCAGGTTCTTTGCCATTGGGACTTTCCACCGAAGGTTCTTCAGCAGTTGGTTTCTCTAACATAAATTGGTAAGCATTGCTCAGTTCGAGCTCCATTAAACCCGGTAATTGCTGCAGCGCTGTAATAGCAGCGGCATTGGCGCTCACTTCTACCGCATTGGCAATCCAATAAAACGACACCACTTCCAAAGTTACTCCTGCTTGTTGCTGGAGGACTTCAAATTGGGGAAGAAAGCTGGCCTGCGTTTGGGCAGAAAGCTGCATGCTTGCCGAAATAATGTGGCGGGCTCGTCGGTCTAATGGCGTAAAATCACGTTCAAAAGCATACAGCAAATCGGCTACAGCGAGCTGCTCACTAAAGGTAATGATGATATTTTCGGTACGGTTACTAGCCGGTTCATTGGCCAGCCATTGCTGTAACTTGTTGCCAATTGCAGCATTTTGACCCTGTACCTGTGAAAAAGCCAGCAACGTTATCCAAATAGTCCAAATATATCTCATTCCCAAATACGTTTAAAGCGTTCAAAATAAGGTATAAATCGGATACTGCCAAGTTTAACAAGCTTGTTGCTGTAGCTGGCTTTTCATTAGCGTTTAACGGCCTTAATTTCTTCGAAAAAGATATCATCATTGGGCACATCATACTCCAAGCCGAGCACTTTCATATTGTTGTCATAGTTGAATTTGATGGTACCATGCTCAAACCAGGCTTGTGGTACATCCCACACAATTTCCCAGGTGTCGTAGTGCCAGTGGCGCAGACTGCAATTGTAGTTGGGAGTGTGTTCATAGATCACCTTAAGCAGCTCGCCTTCTTGTTTGACTTCAATTTTACCATACAACAGACTGTTGTAGGTGCCTGCCATTTGATCTTTCGATAGCGCTGGTTGGGTATTGAGTACCCGAGCTGCTTTTCGATCGGCAATGCGGGTGTCGGATTTCTCCCAACGTTCGCGGCTAGAGAGCATGTCTTTCGACCAGTCTTTGTTGTTTTTGCCAGTTAAAAAGGCATCGGCAATGTAATTAGTCAAGGCGCCAATAGGTGCCCTTAGGCCGTTAGTGAGCACAATGATGCCCAGTTTTTCGTTTGGAAAGAGCTGAATGGCCGATATCATGCCGTCGTAGCCACCGGTATGGCTCACCCTGAAGTGACCTTTGTAATCGCTCAGCTGCCAGCCCAAACCGTAGCCTGAAAAATCGCTTGTTTTGACTGGATTCGTATGATCTACCGCAAAATTGTTGTGAGGTGTCCACATTAAATTACGTGAGCTTTTGCTTAAGATGGTGTCATTACCCCATATGCCATTGTTCATGTTAAATATCAGCCATTGCGACAGGTCTTTTACCGAACTGATCAAGCCACCTGTAGCCGCTACGCGCTCCCAATTGGCCCAGGGGATGGGGGAGTTGACCCCAGCTTGTAGTCCATGCGGCGTAGCATAATTGCCCTTTTTCTCCAAGTCGGCCAACAAATAAATGCTACGGTGCATGCCCAGAGGCTGTAGAAAGCGTTCATTTACAAATTCACCCCAGCTTTTGCCAGTTACTTTAGTGATGATTTCGCCCGCAGTAATGTACATCACATTTGAATAGCCGTAGCCTGCTCTAAACTCAAATGCTTTTTCGATGTGCTTGGCACGCTTGATCATTTCTTCGGCCGATAACTCCGACAAATACCACATTACATCCCCGCTGAAGGTGCCTAGTCCTACCCTGTGCGATAAAATATCCCGGATGGTAGTCATATGGGTTACAATAGGGTCGTACAGTTCAAAGTAGGGTAGGTGGTCCTTTACCTTGTCGTTCCAGCCCAATTTGCCTTCTTGCACCAGCAAGGCAATGGCCGCTGAAGTGAAGGCTTTAGAATTGGAGGCGATGGCAAAGAGGGTGTTTTCATCGGGCTTAACTCCTTTACCTAATTCTTTCTCGCCATATCCTTTGGCAAATACCAATTTACCATCTTTCACGATGCCAACCGTCATGCCTGGCGTGTTCCAGTCCTTCCGAGCCTGCTCAAAATACGCGTCTAGTTTTTTATAATCAATCTTTTGGGCCGAAAGTAGGGCAGGTAGGAGGAGCCAAACGAGGAGAAATAGCTTTTTCATTGGACCAATTTCGGGAGTTTCTTTGGCATTCCGATGGCGTTGATTTGCTTTGTTAAAGAATTATATCGATTCCAAATAGTGGATAAAAATGTATTAATATTTTTATTTTCAAAAAATCCAGTATACCTTTGATCTAAGCCGCAGAAGGGCACCTAGTTAAGAGATTACGCCATTCCGAGAGCCTCTAAACCCTACACCAACATGCGAAATCTGAAGGTGGCTTACCACCGCCTATTGGCCCGGAATATGGAGCTGTTCGACTTGGTTGAAAGTCACAGCTGTCAAGGCGTTTGGTTGCTAGATTTAAAAAACACACAACATTTTTGGATGAACCCAAGGGGTGCTGCTTTTTTGGGCTACCAAGAAGTAAGCTTAGTTGATTGGCTTGCCTGTATCACGCCTAAATCCTGGGAGACCATCAAAGCTTTTGCCGAAAGTTACGCGCAAACCCAAACGCGGGAGCTCGAACTGGAACTTCAGTTGGTAAGTAAAGAGCTGAGGGTAATTCAAGTGCAATGCTTTTTACACATTTCATTGGATGAGACAGCTGCACCCGATTTGTTAATCGGTGCCATGCAGCCTGTGCCTGGCCACAAGGACGCCCTGAAATCGAGGTTAAATCCCGATTTAAAGAGATACGACGATGCGCAACACCTCGCCCAGCTTGGTCATTGGGAAGTCAATCATCTAAATCAAACCTTGCTTTGTTCCGACGAGTTATTTCGTATTCATGAAGTAGATAAGCAAGATTACAAACCTACCGATGAAAAGCTGCTGGCCCGCATTCATCCCGAAGATTTACCAGCTTTTCAGAGGGCCTTTGATGCGGCTATTGCCAACAAAATACCTTTTTCTAATCAACATCGTTTGCTTTTTGAGGATGGCAGGATCAAATACATTGATGCACACGGCAAAACCACCTATGATGCCGCAGGGAGGCCTCTTAAAACCATGGGCACCATCCAAGACATTACGCACATCCGCAAATATGAAGAGGAGGTTTACAAGAGCAACAGTGTATTTCACAATACGCTTGATCTTTTGTGTATTGCTGGTTATGATGGCTATTTTAAGGTGCTGAACCCAGCTTGGGAACGCCAACTTGGCTGGTCAATTGAAGAATTGTTGCAGTTGCCTTGGAATAGCTTTGTGCATCCCGACGACATCCTGAAAACCAACGAGATTACCTCGGTCATTGTGGAGGGACAAGAAGTATTGCAATTCGAAAACCGCTACCGCTGTAAAGACGGAAGCTACATCTGGTTATCTTGGAATTCCTACCCTTATCCTGCAGAAGGCGTGATGTTTGGCGTAGCACGAAACATTACCAAGCAAAAGCACACCGAAAAAGCTTTACGTGAGACCCATGAAAAACTTACCAAACTGGCTGCACAGGTGCCAGGGGTGGTGTACCAGTTTCAGTTGTTTCAAGATGGTAGGACTTGTTTTCCGTATGCCAGTCCTGGTATCCGGCAAATCTATGGCGTTGCTCCAGAAGAGGTAGTTGAAGATGCTACCTTGGTATTCGAACGACTGCATCCTGGCGACCGCGAACGGGTTACTGCCGATATTTTTGAGTCGGCCGAAAAACTCAGCATTTTTCATTGCGAATACCGGGTGATTTTACCAGGTAAGGAGCCTGAGTGGCGCTTGTCGAATGCACGGCCAGAGCGAATGCCTGATGGCAGTACCCTTTGGTATGGCATCATTAGCGATATCACCACCCAAAAAGCCTACGAGCAAAGGCTGCGGGATAGTGAGGCACAGCTCACGCATTCACGCGACTTGATGCGCTACATCATCAATCACAATACCAGTGCGGTGGCGGTACACGATACCCAGTTGAACTATGTATTTGTGAGTCAGAAGTATATACAAGACTTTCATTTAGAAGATCATGAGATCATCGGCAAGCATCATTACGAGCTTTTTCCCGATTTGCCGCAAAAGTGGAGGGACATCCATCAGCGTGCCCTCCAGGGTGAAAGTTTAAGCGCCGATGAAGATTATTATCTAAATGCGCAAGGGGAGCTCATATGGACCCGCTGGGATTGCCGCCCATGGTACGAGCTGGATGGTAGCATTGGGGGCATTGTTTTGTATACCGAGATCATCACCGAACGCAAGGAGGTGGAGGAGCGATTGCGCAAAACCAGCAGCTACTTGGCTAATCTACTCAATTACGCCAATGCGCCCATCATTACTTGGGATGCAGCTTTCAATATCACCCGTTTTAACCACGCCTTTGAGCGATTAACCGGCTATCAATCAGAGGAGGTTCTTGGTCAAAACCTTTCTTTTTTGTTTCCGCCGCAAGAAATTAATGACTCTCTTGCCAAGGTAAAAGCTGCTTCAGGAGGGGATAACTGGGATTCAGTAGAGATACAGGTGAAGCGCAAAGATGGCGCTATCCGCACCGCCTTGTGGAATTCAGCCAATATTTATGATCAGGAAGGGAAGGCTTTGTTAGAAACCATCGCTCAAGGGCAAGACATTACCGAACGAATCTCTTCTCAACAAAAGTTGAATGCAGCTTTCGAAGAGCTGGAAATTTTACGTAATGCGCTCGACCATGTACCTATTTATGTTTACATGAAGGATTTGGATTCGAAATATACCTATGCCAATGAGCTCGTTTTAGAGCTCTTTCAACTGAGTTTAGAGGATGTAATTGGTATGCAGGATACCGAACTATTTCCGCCTGAAACAGCTCAGAAGCTACGGCTTATTGATCAACGTGTTTTTGCTGGAGAACAAACCTCCGAGCAACTTGATACGGTTGATCAGGCGGGCAATACCCTTTATTTACTTGATATTAAGTCGCCCTTCTATAAGAAAAACGACAAAACTAAGGTTGCGGGCTTGTTAGGCTTCTCAACCGACATCACCGAATCGGTGAATCACCTTAAGCGAATCGAAAGTCTCCTACAAAACGAAGAAGAGCAAAACAAACGCTTGCGGAATTTTACCCACATTGTATCACATAATCTGAGGTCTCATACGGCTAACATGATGGGCATTTTTAGCTTGTTGGAGCTGGAGCAGTCGGAATTGCTGGAGCAAGAATACATCAGCATGATCAAATCAGCGGCGGAAAATCTCACCCAAACCATTGCGCACCTCAACCAAGTGCTTGACATTAATTTGACTGCCAAGGAGAAGATTGTGCGTGTTCAGCTCAATGGCACCATTGAAACAGCCATCAGTAGCATCTCTTTATTGGCCAAAAATGCCGGCGTGGAGATAGATTTTGAGTCGACCGAGGAGGTGTTTGTAGATGCTGTTCCGGCTTATATGGACAGCATTGTATTGAACATGCTCACCAATGCTATTAAATTTAGGTCGGAAGACCGTTCTTCTTATGTAAAAATCAGCTTGGAAAAGCTGGATCAAGCCATCCAATTGCGTTTTGAAGACAACGGCTTAGGCATTGATTTGGCGCGGCATGGCGCCAAGCTTTTTGGCATGTACAAGACCTTCCATGGTCACAAGGACTCCAAAGGGCTCGGCTTATTCATAACCAAAAACCACATTGAGGCCATGGGAGGCAGCATTTCTGTGGAGAGTGAAGTCGGCAAGGGGACTACGTTTACCATCAAATTCCCTTTAACAAGTCCCAAAGTTTAAAATCGAGTGCTGTTACATGTTATGGGTTTTATATAGCCTAATCGAAACAGAGCCTGCTACAGGGCAAAATGAGGGGGCTTTTCTTAAGCATTTAAAATACAAAACGGAGCAGGTAATATCACTACCCAAAAGTGGATGGAAGTTGGTAGTAAATAATTAGTTTTGCCATGTAATATGATCCTTAAGTACACGTTTTTAGCTCGTTAAATCGAAACAAATGAACATCAAAAAAATCTTCCTTGTAGCCCTGCTTTTGGGAACCGTAGTAGCTTGTAAAGAAGACCCCGTGGCTTGCACCATGGAGTTCCGCACTGTGACGGTTACTGTAACGGGTCCTGCATTAACCTCGTATTATACCTTGCGGACTGCTACAGGTGATACCATTCGCATCAGTCAAGAGAATGTTGGAGGTATGGC
Organism: Sphingobacteriaceae bacterium; assembly: GCA_030682795.1. Lineage (GTDB taxonomy): Bacteria > Bacteroidota > Bacteroidia > UBA7662 > UBA7662 > PNNG01. The sequence goes on along the minus strand of JAUXNJ010000047.1, from coordinate 372,009 downwards.
GGGTGTTTATCCTATTTTAGATGATAGTTTTCAATCGGTGATTGAAGGCCGTACCGAAAACTTTGTTTTCAAAGGATTTATCAACGATTCTTTGGTGGTAAACCAAAGTTATGGCATTGCGGCTGATAAATGTCACATCAATTATGTAAGTGGCAATCTCAATGTGACCTTGTAATTACATTTCAGCAGGTGCCCATCAAAAAAGCCTTCTCCTTTAACGGGCGAAGGCTTTTTTAGATAAAAACGGACTGCTTAGAGTTTCTCAATAACAATGGCACTGGCACCACCGCCACCATTACAGATGCCTGCCACACCAATTTTTCCACCTTCTTGGTGCAAAACGTGGCAGAGTGTAGCTACAATGCGAGCGCCAGAGCTACCAATGGGGTGGCCAATTGACACACCCCCGCCATAAACATTTACTTTGGCTGGATCAAGTTTCAGCAATTGGTTGTTGGCGATACATACCACCGAAAAGGCCTCGTTGATTTCATAAAAATCTACGTCCTCTGGCTTCACACCGGCACGAGCCATGGCCAAAGGAATGGCTTTGGCCGGAGCAGTGGTAAACCATTCTGGGGCCTGCTGTGCATCGGCATAACCTATGATTTTTGCCAAAGGTTTCAAGCCGAGGGCTTCGCACTTTTCTTTGCTCATCAAAATTACCGCCGAAGCGCCATCGTTGAGGTTAGAGGCGTTCGCAGCCGTTACGGTGCCGTTTTTATCGAATACCGGGCGTAAACCAGGCAATTTATCGAAGCTCACTTTGCGGAAATCTTCATCTTCCCGCACCACTACCGGGTCTTTACCTTTCACAGGGATTTCAACAGGGGCAATTTCCGCATCAAATTTGCCGGCTGCCCAAGCAGCTGCTGCGCGGGTGTAAGAAGAGATGGCATAGGCATCCTGTTCTTCGCGCGAAATTTTCATTTCTGAAGCACATAGCTCGGCTGCATTGCCCATGTGGTAATTGTTGTAAACGTCGGTTAGGCCGTCCTTCAATATGCCATCGGTGATTTGGCCGTGACCCAAACGCATGCCATTGCGGGCTTTGTCGAGGTAATAAGGCACATTGCTCATGCTTTCCATGCCGCCGGCAATCACTATTTCGTTTTGACCAAGCTGAATGCTTTGCGCACCTAACATGATGGCTTTCATGCCGCTGGCGCAAACTTTATTAACCGTAGTAAAAGGAGTGGTATTGCTGATGCCTGCAAAAATACCGGCCTGGGTGGCAGGTGCTTGCCCGAGATTAGCCGCAATTACATTGCCCATAAACAACTCATCTACCTGGGTAGGATCAAGTTTGATGTTTTCCATAGCCTTCTTAATGGCAATAGCGCCGAGTTGTGTGGCAGCTACCGCAGCAAGGCTGCCGTTGAAACTTCCGATGGGCGTGCGCGCCGCCGCTACGATATACACTTCTTTCATAAAGGTTAAATTTTGATCAAATCAGATTAACTTGCAGCGCAAAGTTAGCGTTTATTTGCCCCATTTGTTCCGTTTATGAAGCCAATATCCCTCCAAACCCTGCTACATAGCGTAAATGCGTTTTTTCGACTGCAGGGAAAATCAATCCTAAGGATTGTATTATTGGTGAGTACGGCCATGGTGATTACGCTGCTGCTGCCGCATAAAATTAATTTTCGCTATCAATATGAGCTGAATAAGCCTTGGGGCTATAAAGATTTAATTGCTCCTTTCGATTTTCCTGTATACAAGGCTGCCTCTCAAATTGAACAGGAGCGGAGTGAGGCTTTGAAGTCGCATTTGCCATATTATCAACTTGATCAACAGCTGCCAGTAGATTTACAAAAGGCATTAGAACGTGATTTTTCGGCTGTACTTAGCAGGGCAGACTTAATGCGTTTGCAAAATGAGCTCCAAGCAGGCTATGCCATTGGGGTGGTTCAGTCGGCCCCACTGAACGAGCAAGGTAGTTTTTACTTGCTGGATGAGGGTAATAAACGGGTACTTAAGCGTTTGTCAGAGGTATTGGTAATTCAACAGGCATACGACAATTTTAAGGTCACAGTGAATGCACTTGGGCTTTCAGCCTCGCTTCGCGACAGCTTGTTGGTATTCGGGACCCAAAAAATCAGACCCAATTTGGTATATGATGAAACTTTCACCGAAAAGGTAAAAGCCGAATTACTCCGCAAAATTGTGTCAACTGAAGGCATGGTGCTGGCCGGTGAGCTGATCATTGCCAAGGGCAGCTTGGTGAAGGATGAGGTTTTTGCTAAGGTTAGCTCCCTAGAGCGGGAGTATGGGGGCACCAGCTTTTCAGGCCGACAAAAATGGTTGGCGTGGATAGGTCAGTTGCTGTTGGTAAGTTTGATTTTGAGCATGTTTATTTACTATTTGTACTTTTTTAGGAAGTTGCTATTTGAAGATCTGAATCGACTGATGGTATTGATGCTCAACCTCACCCTTACCATCGCCGTGTTCAGCTTTGCGAGCGCCCAAAGCATTCCCTCGGTTTATTTGATTCCTTTGGCCATCTTGCCCATGATTACCAGGGCTTTGTTCGATGCCTGGCTGGCCATCATGTTGCTGTTAGTGGCCACCTTGCTCACAGCCTTTTTCTCGGGCTATCCATCCGAATTTATGGTGCTGCAGCTTACTGCCGGCATGGCAGCCATTTTTAGTTTGATCAGCATTCGCAAACGCTCCCAGTTTTATTTGAGCTCGGGCATTGTGTTTTTGGTGTATGCGCTCGGCTATACAGCTTATACCTTGGTTAGCAAAGGTGATTTGAGCGAATTGATACCCCTGTATTATGGCTATTTTGCGGTAAACGCCTTGCTTACCCTCATCGCTTCGCCCATGCTTTTTGGCTACGAAAAGGTGTTTGGATTTGTGTCGGACGTGAGCTTGATGGAGCTGAGCGACACCAACAGTCCATTGCTTCGCCGCTTGTCTTACGAAGCCCCAGGCACTTTTCAGCACACCCTACAGGTGGCTAATTTGGCCGAAGCCGCTATTTTTGAGGTGGGAGGCAATGCGCTGCTTACGCGGGTGGGGGCTTTGTATCACGACATTGGCAAGCTCACCAATCCCATCTACTTCATTGAAAACCAGAACGCAGCCATCAATCCGCACGATGACCTGCCCTTTGAGGAAAGTGCCCAAATCATTATTGGGCATGTGCTAGATGGTATCAGCCTGGCCAAAAGCTACAAGCTGCCCAACGTACTCATCGATTTTATACGTACCCATCATGGCGACCAGCGGGTAGAATACTTTTACCAGTCCTACCTTCGTAATTTCCCTGAACAAGAGGTTGATGAGCAAAAATTCCGATATCCTGGCCCCAAGCCCTTCTCCAAAGAAACGGCGGTACTGATGATGGCCGACTCGGTAGAGGCCGCTTCCCGCAGTTTGAAAGAGCCCACTGCCCAAAGCATCGGGGAATTGGTAGATGCCATCATCGAAAAACAATTGCAAAAAGAGCAGTTTATCAATGCGGATATTACTTTAAAAGACATCTCTCGCATTAAAAAGCTGTTCAAAAAAATGCTCAACAGCATTTACCACGTTAGGGTGGAGTATCCTGGGCAAAAACAATAAAAGTTTTGCACAAGGCGGTGTAAAAGTCGTGCTTGTTTTTACCGACTTATTTGGGCTATTTTAGGTTGTTAACTTTCATCTACCAAATGGCCAAGAAAACTACTGCTACCGCAAAAGAGAAGAAGATTTTTGTACTCGATACTTCTGTTATTCTCCACGATCATAACGCCATCAATAACTTTCACGAGCACGATGTGGCCATTCCAATCACGGTGTTGGAAGAGTTGGACCAGTTTAAAAAGGGCAACGACAGCCTGAATTTCGAGGCCCGCGAGTTTATTCGCTTTCTCGATAAACTATCGGCCGACCACAGTCTGCAAGAATGGATTCCGCTCGGCAACCAGGAAGGGGGGCGTTTTCACGTAGAAATGAATGAAAGCGCTACCATCGACGCACAAAAGGTGTTTGGTGAGCGCAAAGCCGACCACCGAATTCTCAATGGGGCCATGTACCTGCGTGAGGCCTATCCCGACCGCAAGGTGATCATGGTAACCAAGGACGTGAACCTGCGTTTGAAAGCCAAAGCCCTCGATTTAGCCGCCGAAGATTACCGCTACGGCAAGGTAAAAACCACCGACGGCTTTTATACTGGCAAAACCGTGGTAACGGGCATCAGTTCCGACATCATCGACCGTTTTTACCAAGATGGCTATTGCTTGCCCGAGGATGTAGGTTTGGTAGATGCCGTGCCTAATCACTATTACATTTTGCGTAACGGCAAGGATTCGGTGATGGCTTGCTACAATGCCTTTGAAGGGCGTTTGGAGAAGGTGGAGAAGCGTTTGGCCTATGGCATCAAGCCGCGGAATGCCGAGCAGGCTTTTGCACTACATGCGGTGATGTCGGAAAACATCCGCCTGGTAACCCTGCAAGGGGTGGCCGGTACCGGAAAAACGTTATTGGCCCTCGCTGGTGCCCTCGAACAGCGCCGTTATTATAAACAGCTGTATTTGGCCCGACCCATTGTGCCACTGAGCAACAAAGACATCGGCTATTTGCCCGGCGACATCAAGTCGAAGCTCAATCCGTACATGGAGCCGCTGTGGGACAACCTCAAATTCATCCAAAATCAGTTTAACGAGGGCGATAAGGACTACCAGAAAATCAACGAATTGGTGCAGCAAGAAAAGCTCACCATAACACCTTTGGCTTACATACGCGGTCGCAGCTTTTCGGGCATTTGTTTTATTGTAGACGAAGCCCAAAACCTAACGCCGCACGAGGTTAAAACCATCATTACCCGGGCAGGCGAGGGCACCAAAATCATTTTCACCGGCGATATCAACCAAATCGACACCCCGTACCTCGATGCCCAGTCGAATGGCTTGAGCTACCTCATCGAGCGCCTCAAGGGCCAAAGTTTATTTGCGCACATCACCCTCGAAAAAGGCGAGCGTTCGGATTTGGCGAACTTGGCGAACGAGTTGTTGTGATTTTTGGTTTGAGTTCGTTTTTTTGCTTCGACTGAGATTTTTTCTCTGTTGTTAAATCATCTACATGCCATTTTTATTAAGGATCTGTATCATTTTTGTATTACTTACGCAATGCGGATTTGCTCAAGTAAAAGACAAATATTTGAAGAAGATGCCATCCAATTATGATCATCTTTTATGTGCTCGTGAAAAGGAAAAAGGCTTGTTAATGAGCTTCAATAATTTTAAAAACGGAAAAATTGAAGCAGCTACATTGCCGGAAATAAATACTTTAATGACGACCATGTTGCTGGGTAGCGGAACGTATTTATTTGAATTGTTATCGAAAAAATACCCTGATTTTAAGCCTGTTGTTGTTCGTCCCAATGGTTATACGTCAACATCTTTCCAAATTAGATATGATTTTCAACATGGAAGTATTTACCTCATGCGCATCTTCAGTAATAGCAGGGGTTTGGGTTTGATGGCAGCTGAGTATCCAGAGAACTATCTTTTATTGTATGGCTTCGACATTAAGGATGAAACTATATTAAAGGAATTGAGAGAGCAGTTAGTACAGTACATGAAAAGCAATTATTTTGAATTTTCAAATGTTGAAAAAAAAGGTCCTTAGCGTGTTGTTACTCCTTCCTTAATTGTCAAAAATACCCTATAGTCGTTTTATCTAACAGCTTCAATTAAACTTTGTTAGGTTCAAATTTTCTAAAATTTGAATATCGGAAAAGAATAGGGCAACAATCGAGAATTTTGACTTTGAAGATCTTCAATTCATCCGCTTTTCCCCGTTAATCTTCTCAAAATCGAGGTTGGTGAGCGTTTTGAGGAAATTTAGCAGGTGTTGGTTAAAGGCCGCGGGTTGTTCGAGGTTAGAAACATGCCCGGCATTATCAATGATTTGCAACACAGCACCAGGGATGTGGGCAGCCATAAATTCGGATTCGGCCAGCGGTGTTACTTCGTCGGCACGGCCGCAAATGAGAAGTGTGGGCAGGGTAATGTTGGCCAAATTGTCGCAGGTTTCGGAACGCTCAGCCAGTGCCACCAGCCCTTTGGTGATGATGTTTTGCGTATTGGCAAACACCATGCTCCTTAAGTTGGCTACCACTTTCTTTTGATTGGCCAAAGTATCCTCGTGAAATACACTTTTGATAAACTTTTCATTAAAAACCTCAAGGCCTCCGGCTTCAATATCTTTGATGGTGGTATAGCGCGCGACTTTTACTTCGGCGGTATCGGCAATACACATGGTGTCGCACAAAATAAGGGCTTCGAAGCGCTCTGGAAAGCGTTTCATAGCATTGAGGGCAATAAATCCGCCCATAGACAAACCACATATCACAGCCTTCTCAATTAGCAAGGCATCCATAAAGTCCTTTAAATCGTCGGCAAAGAGGTCGATGCTGAGGCTTGTACCTTCGTCGGTAGAAGCGCCAAAGCCCCGAATATCGCACAGGATGATGCGGTAATGCGGACTCAGGAATTCGAGTTGCGCCTGCCACATACTTTTGTTGAAAGGGTAGCCGTGCAGGAAAATGATGGGAATGATGCCTTCGCCTAAATCGTCGTACGATACATGAAAGTTGTTGACGGGGATGCTGAGGTTTTGACCTTGGTTTTGCGTTTGCATGGCTTTGTTATTAGGGAATGTTGGTAGTTGCACGGCCGTTCGTGATTTAGAGGGATATGCTGCATAAAATGAGCTACTACAAACCTAGGTCATTGGCCATGGGAAAGTGTTACACTATTGGAGCAAAGAATTGCAGTTTTCTTGATTGGGTTTATCATAGCTCCAAGTTGATATAGGTAAGAGAATGTCTCGTCTATTGTTTTTGAGCTGGTTTCAATCTCTAAAGCTCTCAATTTGAAACCATTATTAGGTGTAAATGGCATTTCTCCTTAACTTAGCATATATAATCTAGTCAGATATGCAAACTGTAAAATTAAAAGTGAAAGAAGGTGTTTACGAGGAGCTACTCTCACTGCTGAGCAAATTTGAAAAGGATGAAGTGGAAGTCATTTCTGAACCCATGGATATGGATTTTAAAATGAATCAAGAGCATTTGGCTGTTGAGTTGGATGATTTAGTAAAAGGCAAGGCAAAGTTGATTGAGCTTGATGAGGTCGAACAGCGTTTAGAGTATATCATCATAAAGCATGAAAATACTTTTTAGTGAATCTTTCCTTTATCGTCTTGAAAGTCAAGTAGCGTATATCTCAAAAGATAGCCCAGCTAGGGCACGGAAATTTAAAGTAGAGCTGTTAGCGAAAATTAAGGCAATCCCTAAAAGGCCCTTAAGCCATAGAAAATCGTTTATTTCGAAGATGAAACAGTTCGAGATCTGATATTTAAGGGTTACATAGTCGTTTTTAGATTGACTGGCAATACTATAGAAGTTTTTGGATTTGTGAAGTTTCAAAACGAACCTTCAGACTGAAATAACTAAAAAACTTACCGCCCAAACCGATTCATCGAATTGATCTTCGTGTAAGCCACCAACCGGTCGAATTGCATGCTGGTAGGAGGGCGGTGGTACACAAATATCTCGTAGTCATTTTCGGTGTCTTCGTAACTGCCTTCAAACCAAGTGTCGTCTACCAGCTTGGCGCCATCGCGCTTAAACACATACATATAGTCGTAAAAGCCTTGTTTGAGCAACAGGGTGATTTGGTAGGCGCCTAATTCGTAATCGTATCTAAGCTTGGTGCCTTCGGTAATTTGCCAGTCGGTGAGCTGCCCTAAAATATGCACCTCGCCACCCGCCAATGGCCCCTGGTTATAAAGGGTGAAGGTGGTGATGAGGTAGTCGCCATCGGTTTTGGCCTCGCGTCCTTCGCGGGTTTGAATGAGGTAGCGGCCGTTGAGGTCTTGATAAGCCAAGTAGCGCATGTGTGCTCGCCCATCTTCTGGACTCACCCAAGCATATATGTCATCGCCTTCAATTTCCAATCGGGCTACACGCTCACCTCGAAAGCGAATGTTACGCAGGTCCACTTTTCGGAATTCATTGCCTGCTTTTATGATGTTGCGGTCGGCATAATCGTAAGTAAGAACGTTGTCGCGGATAAAAAGCGGCAACAAGCCAACTACCTGGTTATCCCAACGGTTATTCTGCCGAATTACTACTTTAATCTCTTCAAACGGATTGAAAATCGTGGTGCCGCTGGTGTTGATGTCAAAATCGATTTCGTGCGAGGTTTGGATGGCATCGGGCCTACTCGGACGCCGCAAGTACGGAATTACCGCCATGGTGTTCTTCAGCACAAAAAAACGGCGGGTTAATATGGGCTCTGACTTATTGAAATCCTTGTATACATGTACTACATAATTGCCCGACAGCTTCATCTGCATGTTTTCGTTGGGGATCAGCAGCTCGTAATGGGTGTATTTAGTGAGGGTGTTGAACGATTGCATTTGCTTCGAAAACTGATCTTCGAAAAAGCCTCCTAGGTATTGGTTTTGGAAGAGGTTGGTCGGCGTCCAGTCGGCATTGCAATGAATAATGGTATACACATAATTGGCAAATCCCCCATTTAAATCGTCGAAGCTGAGTAAGAGCCGTTCTGCAGGCACATCCATGTTGTAGATGGCGTTAGAAAATGGCTTTCCCTCGACTACCATTTGCACGGTTTTGATATTGTCTACATAGGTAACATCCTCAAAAATTACGTTGTCGAAATCTTGAGCCTGTAATGTGTAAGTCAATGCGCAAAGGAGCAGGAGGGTCAATTTTTTCATGCCGTGGCTTCTGTTTTTTCTATGTCGATGTAGAGCTTTTCCCATTGCTCGTGCAGTCCTTTGAGGCTTTTTTCAAGGGTGCCGATTTCAATCTGACAAGCCTGTAACGTGTCAAAATCGTTAAAAATTTCTTCCTGTGCAATTTTTTTCTGGAGCTCAGCCTTGCGGGATTCCGATTTTTCGATTTCGGCCTCGAGCTTCTGTAACTGATTTTGCAGCTTGTTGAGTTGCTTACGGAGCTCTTTTTGGCGCTCATACTCAGCCTTGCCACCGCCTTTGCTGGCAGCTGCTTCCGCTTTTTTGGCCGGGGTTTCAGTAATGCTGCTGTCCTTTTGGAAGAAAAACTCTTCCCCATATTGCTCAACAAAGGCCCGGTAATCACCAGGATACACCTTTATTTCGCCATCCTGAATGTACCACAGCTTGTTGGCCACTTCTTCCAGGAAATAGCGATCGTGCGATACCACAATAAAACTGCCTTCGTATTGCTGCAACGATTCAATGAGCATATCCACCGCCTCCATGTCGAGGTGGTTGGTTGGCTCGTCAAAAAGCAAAAAGTTGGCTTCCGACAACATGATGCCCGCCAAGGCTACCCGGGCTTTTTCACCACCCGAAAGCACTTTTACCTTCTTCTCCACTTCTTCATTGCTAAAAAGGAAGGCCCCAAGGGTGTTTCGAAGCTCCTGCTCGGTACGGTTGTGGGAGAGGCGCTGAGCTTCTTCTAAAATGGTGTTGGTGAGGCGCAGCGACTCAAGCTGGTGCTGGGCGTAAAACGACATGCTTACCGCATAGCCGTGTTTCACTTCGCCTTCCATGGCTTCCGAGCCGTGGATCATGCGCAGCAGGGTGGACTTACCTTTACCATTGGGACCAATCAACGCGATTTTATCACCGCGCTCAATCATAGCCGATGCGTTTTGCAAGATTTGGATGCCGGGATAGGCCTTGCTCACGTTTTCCAACTCGGCAATGATTTTGCCTGGCTGCCGCGCAATACGTAAATTCATATTGATGCGGCGGTTGTCGGTTTCACTCAAAGTTACCAATTCGCGCTTTTCGATGAGTTTAACCCGCGACTGTACTGCTTTGGCTTTGGAGGCTTTGGAGCGGAAGCGCTCAATGAAGCGCATTTCTTGGTCTAATTGCTTTTGCTGGTTTTTGTAGGTCTGCATTTCGAGCTCCAAGCGCAAGGCTTTTTGCTCTTCAAAGCTTTCGTAATTGCCTTTGTAGCTGCGAATCGACTTGTTTTCAACCTCCATGATGCGCAAGCAAATCTGATTGAGGAAGCGGCGGTCGTGCGAAACAATCAACACGCAGCCATCGTAACCTTTTAAATAGGTCTCGAGCCACTGGATGGCTGGTAAGTCGAGGTGGTTGGTTGGTTCGTCGAGCATCAGCAAATCGGGTGCCTCAAGCAGGCACTTGGCCAGCATTACCCGCATGCGCCAGCCACCGCTGAATTGCGAAAAGGGCTTTTGCATGTCGGCATTGCTGAAGCCGAGGCCACGAAGCGTCTTTTCCACCTTCACTTCAATGTGAAATGCATCGGCCAGTTCCAGCTCTTCGTACAATTGAGCATGCAATTCAAGGGTTTCTTGGTCGTGTTTTTCGGCCAAACCCAATGTAATGGCTTCGTATTGCTCGCGTTTCACTAGCAAATCAGCGAAGGCTTGAGAGGCTACCCAAAGGATGCCTTCGTCGCTTTGGTACGATAATAAATCTTGGTTGAAGAAGGCGGTTTTGAGGCCGCGCATTTTTTGAATGGCCGAACCACCCTGATAATCACCATGCAATAAACGCAGGATGGAAGATTTGCCGGTGCCATTGCGACCAATCAGGCCAATGCGTTCACCGGGATGAATATCAAAAGATACGTCATGGTAGAGCTCTTGCCCACCAAAACCAAAATGGAGTCCTTGTACAGTAATCATGAAGCTGCAAAGTAACCGCTTTTCGGCCAAAGGTTTTATGCCTTAAAATGCTCTTTCGATTTTCTTACTTTATCTCCCTTCTTTTCAAACATTTTTCTAATTTTGCTGTTCGAAAATCTAAACGGGTTTTCTTTCTTTTTACGAGTATAACGGCGTTTTAAAATTTGCTAGGAAGCAGTATGTCCAAAACCATTAAGCTCAAAAAGGGCTACGACATCAAACTCGTTGGCGAGGCACAACAACAGGTTGTGGCGGCATCTATGCCCAAAACCTTTGCCATCAAGCCGCAGGAGTTTCGGCACACCAAATTTAAAGTAGTGGTAGAAGTCGGCACGGAAGTGAAGGCAGGTTCCCCACTGATGTACGACAAGGCGCATCCCGACTTACAAATCACCTCTCCAGTTAGTGGCGAAGTGGTGGAAGTACGCCGGGGCGATAAGCGTGTGTTGGAGGCCATTGTCATTTTAGCCGATGGCAAAACCGAATATGTAGATTTCGGTGCTACCAATCCCAACCAATTGTCGGCCGAAGACATCAAAGCCAAGTTATTGGCTTCAGGTGCTTGGGCATTCTTACGTCAACGTCCTTACAATGTTTTGGCCAATCCCGACGAATTACCGAAGTCGGTTTTCATCTCAGGTTTTGACACGGCTCCTTTAGCGCCTTCGGTTGATTTTGCCATCGCAGGAGAGGCAGCCGCTTTTCAAGCAGGTATCGATGCCATCAAAAAAATGACTGGCGTAAACATCCACCTCAATTTGCACAGCAGCAAATCGAAGTCAGAGGTGTTAACCCAAGCCAAAAACGTCACTATTAACAAAATCGAAGGCCAGCACCCAGCCGGCAACGTTGGTGTACAAATTCACCACCTCGATGCCATCAAAAAAGGCGAGCGCGTTTGGCACATCCATCCATGTGATGTGGTGATCATCGGTCGTTTGTTTTTGACGGGCAAACTCGATATGGCTCGCGTAATAGCTGCTACGGGTAGCGAATTTGAGAAGCCACAATATTATAAGACCATTGTCGGCGCGCAGTTGTCGAGTGTGGTAAACGGCAACCTCAAGCCAGGCAAGGTGCGTATCATTACTGGCAACGTGCTCACAGGCACCCAGTCCAGTGCCGATGGCTTCCTCGGCTTTTACGATCAGCAAATCACGGCCATTCCTGAAGGCGATGATTTAGAGTTTTTGGGTTGGTTGGTACCAAGCTACCCGCGTCCTGATATCTCCAAGAGTTTCCTCAGTGGTTGGTTCAAAAACCGCACTTACAAGGCCAATACAAATATGCATGGTGAAGAGCGTGCCTTTGTGGTAACGGGTCAGTATGAGGAAGTTTTACCGATGGACATCCTGCCGACTTTTTTGCTGAAGTCTATCATATACAAGGACATTGAAGAGATGGAAGAGCTCGGCATTTACGAGATCGCTGAAGAAGACATGGCTTTATGTGAATTTGTGTGTACCTCCAAAATTCCGGTGCAGAAAATCATCCGCGAAGGTTTGGACCTCATGTATCAAGAAGAACAATAATTTAAAATCGGAATATGAAGTTTCTGAAGGAAAAAATATTAGAGTTTAGACCGCAATTCGAAAAGGGTGGGAAATACGAGAAATTCCACACGGTTTTTGATGGTTTTTCAACCTTTTTATTCACTCCCGACCATGTAACACACGGCGGTACGCACATCAAAGCGGGCATCGATTTAAAGCGCACCATGTTTTTTGTGGTGATTGCCATGGTTCCTGCCTTGCTATTTGGGATGTACAACGTAGGTCACCAGCATTTCATCAGCAATGGTGAGTTTTTGGGTTACGGTGAAGGCTTGATCGATAAACTGATTTTTGGCGCCATTCAAGTATTGCCTTTGGTGGTGGTTTCTTATGGTGTGGGATTAGGCATTGAGTTCTTCATTGCTTCTAAAAAGGGCCATGCCATCAACGAAGGCTTCTTGGTATCGGGCTTGCTCATACCCTTGGTAATGCCGCCAGCCATTCCATTGTGGATGGTGGCTGTAGCTACAGCTTTTGCGGTAATTTTTGCCAAAGAGGTATTTGGTGGTACAGGTATGAACATCTTAAACGTAGCTTTAACGGCACGGGTGTTTTTGTTCTTTGCCTATCCTACTTTTATGTCTGGCGACACGGTGTGGATTGCCGATAAAGCAGATGCCTACAGTGGTGCAACGGCCTTGGCCAATTCTATCGCAGGGTCACCTGGTTACAGTGTTAGCGATATGTTGATGGGCTTTATACCAGGCTCAGTAGGAGAAACGAGCAAGATTGCCATCCTCATCGGTGCAGCCTTTTTGATTCTCACCGGCATTGGCAGCTGGAAGATCATGTTGTCGGTATTCATGGGTGCTGCCTTTATGGGCTTGGTATTTAACGGGTTGGCTTTAAACGAATTCATGCAAGTGCCTTTCTACTACCACTTTTTAATGGGTGGTTTGGTGTTTGGTGCTGTATTTATGGCTACCGACCCGGTAACGGCTGCGCAAACAGAGCGTGGCAAATGGTATTATGGATTTTTAATTGGTTTGATGGCGGTAATGATCCGAGTATTCAATCCAGCCTATCCCGAAGGCATCATGTTGGCCATTTTGTTTGGCAATGTGATGGCGCCTTTGATCGATTATTTTGTAGTTCAAGCAAACATCAAAAGGAGATTAGCCCGTGCGTAGTTCAAATAATTATGTACTCACCTTTGCGGTGATTATGACCTTGGTAGCAGCCGTGCTTTTGGCAGGTGCAGCTACTTTTCTGAAGCCCATGCAAGATGCTAACCGTAAAAAGGAAAAGCAACAAAACATCCTTACCGTAGTAGGTAAAACAGGGGAGAACGACTATAAGCGGTTCGACGAACTTATCACTTCGTTGGTAATCGACGAAAATGGTAGCGTTGTAGAAGGTATCAAGGCTTTTGATATTGATTTGGCCATGGACAAGCGCATCAAAGCCAAAGATGCTTCTCATAAATTGAACTATCCGTTGTATGTTTTTGAGGAGAATGGTAAGAAGACTTATATCTTGCAATTGGCAGGGGTAGGTTTGTGGGGACCGATTTGGGGTTATGTGGCCTTGGATGAAGATGGTAAAACCATCAAAGAAGTAGTTTTCGACCACAAAGGCGAAACGCCAGGTTTGGGTGCAGAAATCAACACCGCTGCATTTGAATCTCAATTTCAAAACAAACGCATTTTTAACGAAAACAATGAGTTTGTGAGCGTACAAGTAACCAAAGGTGCCAAGCCCGAAGGTGAAATGCACAAAGTAGATGCCATTTCAGGTGGTACCATCACTTCCAACGGGGTATCGAATATGTTGATGGAAGACATTCAGTTTTATTTAGCTTATCTTAATAAATCTCAGTCATGAGTGCAGTAGAGACGAAAGTAAAAGAAGCCAAGCCGCTTCTTTCGAAAAAGGATCGCGCTTTAATGGTGGATCCATTGAGCGACAACAATCCAATTACCATTCAAGTACTGGGTATTTGTTCAGCTTTGGCGGTAACTACACAGATGAAACCGACCGCGGTAATGGCCATTTCGGTATTGGCGGTATTGGTTTTTGCGAATTTAACGGTGTCGTTGCTTCGCAATGCCATTCCTTCACGTATCCGAATCATTGTGCAATTGACTGTTATTTCGGTTTTAGTAATTTTGGTTGACCAGATTTTGCAGGCCTTTGTTTACGATGTAAGCAAGCAGTTGTCGGTATTCGTAGGTTTGATCATCACCAACTGTATCATCATGGGTCGATTGGAAGCGTTTGCGATGGGCAACAAGCCAGGGCCTTCAGTTTTAGATGCCTTGGGTAATGCAGCCGGCTATGGTTGGATTATTTTGGCTGTGGCTTTTGCACGCGAGTTGTTTGGTTCAGGCAAATTGTTCGGTTTCCAAGTGATTCCCGATGCTGTTTATCAGATGGGCTATGTAAATAATGGCTTGATGCTTATTCCTGCGGGAGCCTTATTTGTAATTGCCATTATCATTTGGATTCAACGTTCGATCAATCAAAAATTTGAGGAGGCCTAAGCATGATGTTTTTAGCAGTTGATTTAATCAGCATTTTCGTTAAGTCGATTTTTGTCGACAATATGATTTTCGCCTACTTCTTAGGTATGTGTTCGTACTTGGCCGTTTCCAAAAACGTAAAAACAGCCATCGGTTTGGGTGCAGCCGTTATTTTCGTACTTGGCATTACTGTACCTATCAATTGGTTGTTGTTGAATGGTGTATTGAAAGAGGGTGGTTTGACTTGGTTGTCGCCAGCTTTTGCCGAAGTAGATTTGAGCTTCTTGGCTTTCATCATGTTCATTGCCACCATTGCCTCTATGGTGCAATTGGTTGAAATGATCATTGAAAAAGTATCTCCAACCTTGTACGGCTCATTAGGTATTTTCTTGCCGTTGATTGCGGTAAACTGTTCGATTTTGGGTGGTTCGTTGTTTATGCAAGAACGTGACTACACATTGTCTGAGGCTACTGTATTTGGTTTGGGTTCAGGCGTGGGTTGGTTGATTGCCATTGTAGCCATTGCTGCCATTCGTATGAAAATCCGTTATTCTGACGTACCGAAGCCATTGCGTGGTTTAGGTATTACGTTCATCATTACCGGTTTGATGGGCATTGCCTTCATGAGCTTTTTGGGTATTAATCTTTAATAGAGCAGTATGTTGATTCTCGATACATTTACGATTATAGGTTTGAGCGTAGGAGCGTTTTTATTCGTGATCCTCACGTTAGTGTTTGTACTGATGTTCGCTCAGAAGAAATTAGTGCCTTCCGGGGATATCAAAATTGTGGTGAATGGCGATGAAGCCAATCCCATCATTACCAAGCCAGGAAGCACTTTGTTAACCACTTTAAGCGAGCGCAAGTTATTTCTGCCATCAGCTTGTGGTGGTGGCGGAACTTGTGCCATGTGTAAGTGCCAGGTGATCGACGGTGGTGGCGATGTGCTCCCTACCGAAAAAGGTCATTTGTCGCGCAAGGAGCAAGCCGATAACTGGCGCTTGGCTTGTCAGGTAAAAGTTAAAAACGACATGGTGGTGCATGTACCTGAAGAGGTATTTGGCATTAAGAAGTGGGAGTGTGAAGTGGTGTCTAACTACAACGTGGCTACCTTCATCAAGGAGTTTGTGGTACGTTTGCCTGAGGGCGAACACCTCGATTTCGAATCAGGTGGTTATATTCAAGTGGATGTGCCTGCTTGTGATGTTGATTTCAGCACCATGGACATTGCCCCGCATCCAAACGATCCGGCTGGCAAAGACAAGTTCAAAGAAGATTGGGACAAATTCAATTTGTGGGACCTCAAGATGAAAAATCCTGAACCAATCTTCCGTGCCTACTCCATGGCTAACCACCCTGCCGAAGGCAACATCATCATGTTGAACATTCGTATTGCAACCCCACCATGGGACCGTGCCAACAACCGTTGGATGCAAGTGAATCCTGGTATTTGCTCGTCATTTGTGTTTGCACAAAAGCCAGGCGATAAAGTAACGATTTCGGGTCCGTACGGTGAGTTTTTCATCCGCCCAACGCAAAACGAAATGGTGTACATAGGTGGTGGTGCTGGTATGGCGCCATTGAGAAGCCACATTTATCACCTTTTCCATACGTTGCGTACCGATCGTAAAGTGAGTTTCTGGTATGGTGGCCGTTCAAAGCGTGAACTTTTCTATATCGATGAGTTCCGGGCTATTGAAAAGGAGTTTCCGAATTTCCGTTTCCATGTAGTGCTTTCTGAGCCGATGCCAGAAGACAATTGGAAAGTGGTTACAGGGGTAGAAGACCGTGAAGGTGATGGATTTTTAGGATTTGTACACCAGGCCTTCATCGATAATTATCTATCTAAGCATAGCGATCCAGAAGAAATTGAGTTCTATTTCTGCGGACCGCCAATGATGAACGCGGCCGTTGTTAAAATGTGCGACGACTGGGGTATTCCAGAAGAGCACGTGAGCTTCGATGATTTTGGAGGTTAATGTTTTTAGTGTATATTGAGTCGCCTTCGGGCGACTTTTTTTATGCGTAAACATTTTTTGCTTTTATGTTGCTTTTTTTGCTGGTTTCATTCTGCCCTAGCGCAGATTGACACTGTATTTTGGTTTGCGGCCCCCCACACTTGGGTAAATACAACCCAAAATTTTCACATACCGATTCAATTTATAGTTTCCAATCCTAACACAAGCCCAGCAACTGTAACAGTTGAAATGCCTGCCAATCCAGCGTTTATTCCTATCGTGACTATTGTAGCTGCTGGAGGGGTTTCTTTCGTGAACATGACATCATTTAATGCGCAAATTATTCATGATATACCTAATGTAGTTTTGAATCGAGGAATAAAAATATCCTCTAGTCAAGCTGTACAGGTTACATATGAAGTAGTGAGTGGCTTTTGTGAGTGTAATCCGGAGATCTTTACTTTAAAAGGAAAGTCTGGATTGGGCCAATTGTTTTATGTGCCTTTCCAGCAGTCATGGCCAAATGACAATTTGTATTCGCCACAGCCGGTAGCGAGTTTTGATATTGTAGCAACTGCTGATTCTACGCTTGTTCAAATTTTGCCTACTACAGCTTTGGTTGGCAGGCCAGCAGGAGTATCATTCCAAATAGTGCTCAATAGGGGGCAATCCTATTCTGCGACAGCAGCTACCCATTTAGCAGGCCAGCGACCTTCGGGTAGCAGGGTCACATCTAATAAGCCAGTAGCAATAACTATAAAGGACGATTTAGTGAGACCTCAAAGTGGTTTTTGCGCTGATTTGACCGGCGATCAGCTTATACCAGTTAGTAGTTATTCGAAGGAATATGCAGTAATTAGAGGTGCTCTAACCATTCCAGATGTTATCATCATAATACCTTCTGTAAGTGGTGTGCCTGTACTTGTGAATGGCGTTAGCGTTGGAATAACGACTGCAGGTGTTCCCATTTCTACTACCTCTGCAGGCGCTGCAACATACATATCCTCAGCAGAGCCATTCTTGGTAAGTCATTTCAGTGGCTTTACTTGTGAACTTGGAAATGCCATTTTGCCTGGATTAACTTGTATCACTGGTACAGAGTTTCAGGTCCCCCGAAGGAATAATCGTGCCTATCGCTTGCAAATTATTGTCCCTGCTGGAGGCCAAGGGGGCTTTAGGTTTAATGGTGCTGTTGGACTATTTGGTGCCGTGAGTTGGCTCCCAGTTCCAGGAAGCGCAAATGCTTATTTTTATGCCGATATCTTGGTAACAACAGCACAATTGCCTGCCCTACAGGTTGGTAGAGTTTCAAATCTTACGCAACCTTTTGTGTTAGGAGTATTGCACGGATTTCATACAGAAGGGACGAGATATGCTTTTTACTCAAACTTTAGTCAATATGATCCATTGGAGATTCTTAGCAATAAGCCGGATGGAAGATTTTGTTTAGGAGATAGTGTAGTTCTCAGGACAAACATTACCATGAGCGTGTTATGGAGACGTCCGAATGGTAGTCAACAGTTAACAAGTCAATTACAGATCTCGTCCTTTAGTCAGTCGGATACTGGTTGGTATGTAGTAAGTGATTCGAGTGCTTGTGGTCCACTTTTAGATAGTGTTTACTTAAGTCTGATTGCACCTGGTCAGGTAAATGTTACTTTGTTGGGTAATGATACGATTTGCGCGGGGGATACTGTTCAATTGCTCCTTTCACGTTCAGGTGCATTACAGCGAGTTGATTTAATTGATGGGGCTGGGAATAGTCTTACAATTACGGGAAATAGCGTTTCGCTATTTAATGCGGGAAGTTATTACGTTAGATGGACGGACAGTTGTAATGTTAGGGACTCCAGTACACTCATTCGTATAGTTGTTTTATCAGCGCAAACGCCAGATATTCAGCTATCCGGGACCTCCATTTGTGACGATGATAGTGTGCGATTGCTGATTAGAAATTATACTCCAATTGGTTCTTATCATTTGATTGATTCCAGAGGTGTAAGTAATAATTTGACTGATTCAGTTTTATTTCTTTTTGCAAGTGGAAACTATAGTATTGTGCATATTGTTGGCAATTGTAGCTCAAGCGTTGTGAACTTTACTATAGTTGGAGGTGTATTGAATTTTGGTAATATTTCGCTCGTGCCTGACAGCATACTATGCAAAGGTGATCCTGTTACTTTGTTTGTGCCACAACTAGCACAAGGATATCAATGGTATTTGAATGGCGTTGTGATGCCAAACGCGATAGACAGCGTATTTACGAGTACCGAAAGAGGTGTATTTGAGGTTGAAGTACGGCTTCAAAACCCTTGTGTAGACACAACTTTCAGGCTGTCGAGGTTAATTTTGAACCACGATATTGAGGCATCCTTGCAGGCGAACAGGCGAAAAGGAGTCAGGCCGTTACAAGTTGATTTTTCTAATAGTTCGATTGGTGCAACGAGTTATGAATGGTTTAAAGGTGATTCCTTGGTTGGAAACCAATTGAATTTGAGCTATTTATTTGAGTCAACAGGCATTTATACTATAAAACTTTTGGCTTTAGACAGTCTTTTTGGCTGTAAAGACAGTACCACCACAACCATCGAAGTTGTAGATACCTTACTCATTTTTATTCCAAATACTTTTACACCAAATGGCGATGCAGTTAATGATCGTTTTAGGGTGTATGGAGAAGGATTTGAAGAAGGATTTTTAGCTATTTACAATCGTTGGGGGCAGTTGCTGTTTGAGACGAGCAATTGGGAAGAAGGTTGGGATGGGTATATCAATAATACGCCTGCCGAATCTGGAGTATATGCATATATATTTTACTACCTGCCCAGTATAGGTGAGCGTGGAGTAAAGTCGGGAGTGCTCAAGTTGATCAGGTGACACTGTGCATCAGCTCTTTTATGTTTGATCATGATGAGGATTTCGCGTAGTCTGACAAACAAGTGACTTTTAGTCAGGATCTTGATTGTACCTTGAGCATGTCTTGTGTAAATTAGAATTTCGAACAGGTACAATATGAGATTTGTTTGTTTTTTCTGCCTTTCGTTACTTTTGAATCTGCACACCGTTACTGCGCAGTCGGATACGCTTTTTTGGTTTGCAGTACCGCATGTACAACATACCACTGTTCAACCAGATTTTCCTTACCGCTTTCATTTTATTAATCCCAGTTCTGATACGGTAAACGTGATTTTGGACGTACCTGCCAACACAGCCATCTTACCTAGTACTTTACAACTCTTGCCTGCTTCTTCAGGTTTTATCAATGTGAGTGCGTTTTCAGTCAATTTGGTGAATCAATTGCCAAATATCCCTCAGAACAGAGGGGTGCGCATTCGAGCAAGCCGTAAAATACAAGCATATTATGAAGTAGGAAGCATCGATTGTAGGTGTAATCAGGAACTGTTTAATTTGAAAGGCGACCCTGCATTAGGGAATGTATTTTATACTGCTTTCCAAGATCAATTGCACAGTGATAGTAGTCTAAGCTTCGTGCCTTATGCGAGTATCGACATGGTGGCCGTGGAAAACGCGACCGTAATTACCATTGAGTCGCCCGTCAATCTGTTTGGGATTTCCGCTAACATACCAGTAACTGTAACGTTAAATGCGGGTCAGACTTATTCGATAAGATCCATTGATTGGCGCCGACAGAATAAGCCCAATGCTGTTAAAATTACCTCTAGCAAGCGCATTGCAATCACCATTAAGGATGAACAAGTGAGAATAGGGACTTGCGGAGATTTGACTGGGGATCAGATTTTGCCTGTAACAAGCTTAAAATCACAGTATCCTATCCTCAAGGGAAATATGCAGGGTGCCGATGTTATAACGGTAGTGGCTGTTTATGATCGAACAAGGATTGCTTTTGAAGGCAGTGCCCAGTCTACCATTACTTTGAATGCGGGCGAATACCGTAGCTTTTTATCGAATGTTGCTGTACAAACAGTGTTTGCCAACAAACCAGTTGCCTTGGTACAATACAGCGGCATAGGCTGTAGTGTAGGCATGTCGGTTGTACCAGGCTTAGGTTGTATGCTCGATTCTGTTTATGAATATGTGCGGGTAAACAATGATCCGCTTATTTTTAATTTCGTTGTACCTGTGGCTTATCAGGATTCCATTCGAGTTAACGGGGGCCCACCTGGCTTTATAATACCTGGTGTGCAGTTTAATCCACTTCCAGGCACCAATATTTCATTTTGGTGGGCCATTTTTGAATTGAATAGTAATATCATCGGAGCGGGAATGCCCGTTCGTATAAGCGCTCCAGTGGGCTTTTCTTTAGGCATTCGACATGGAAATCCTACCCAAGGAATGCGTTTTCTTTATTTTGGAGATTATCGGGGAGATCCGCTTTTTGAAATTCAGGCAGATACCCTCATATGCGAAGGAGATACAGTTGAAATCAAAGCAATATACACGCACAATGCCACAGCCAAATGGACTTTGCCTAATGGTTCGGTATTGCTACAAGACACCGTTAGAATTCAAGGCTTTACCGCTGTTCATTCAGGCTGGTACAAATTGGAAATGATAGAGCATAACTGTATTAAACGAGTCGATTCCATATACTTAGAGGTGGGGCCAAGCTTGTCGAATATACTGTTGCTACCTCCCACGCGCGATACCATTTGCCAAGGAGATACCTTGGTGCTTAGAAATCAAATGCTGGCTGGTACTAACCGCCAGTGGTTTAACCAAGGAGGTGCCATTGCGGGAGCTACTTCGGATAGCTTGGTTGTGCAAAATACAGGGGTCTATTATGCAGTTGCCTCCACACCATGTGGTGAACCAGACACCACGGCTAGCTTAGCGATTTTTGTGGAGCCTGAAATAGCGGTGGTTTTTCAGCTCAGTGATAGCATTTTATGTCCGGGCAGCGAAGTATTGCTTCTCCATGCAAGTGCTGTGGGTAGCGGGCGCGTTTATTTGCGCTCGCCTGATGGTAGCATCGTAGATATTAGTCTTGAAGATTCTCTTGATTTGAATCAAGTAGGGGGCTATGCGCTCTGGTACCAAACATCAAACTGTACTTTTGACACTTCTTTTTTTGAACTATATCCAGCCGATTACCCAGCTCAGCTGCAATTTGATCGTTTATTATTGTGTGACAATCAAACAGCTACCTTGTGGAGTACAGGTGTTGCCTTGGCGTATTATTGGTATAAGGACGGGGTGCTGATTTCTTCGGCCACCGATTCAGTTTTAACAGTATCTGAAACTGGGCTTTACCAGTTAGCGGTGATACCTGCTGCACCTTGTAACCCAGATACCCTTTGGCTAGACGCCTTGTATGTGTATAAAGCCGAGCTATTGGTTGATATTAGCGCGAGTAGCAACGCTGGAAATATACCTCTAAGTGTTGATTTTGAACGTTTAGGCCGTGGTGGCCAGCATTTTCAGTGGTATTTAAACGGAAGTTTAATGCATGCTGATTCCATTTGGCAGTATGTTTTCGAAAGGCGTGGTCGCTTTGAGATCAAATTGGTGGTTAAAGATACACTGACCAACTGTTCTGATTCCGCTGTTATGTCTATTACTGCTTTCGATAGCTCCGTGGTTTTAGTGCCCACAGCTTTTAGTCCGAATAATGATGGTATCAACGATTATTATCTGCCCTATATATATAACGCTGAATTACTGGATTGGGCCATTTATAATCGCTGGGGGGAGTTGATTTTTATGGCGAAAGACTTAGGTATGGGGTGGAATGGTTGGCAAGGCTCGCAACCATCACCCTCAGGAAATTACGTGTGTGTGATTCGCTATCAGCCACTGTTTGGCGAAATAAGTGTGAAATCCACCGATTTTCTATTAATTCGTTAAGCCTTTGGAGTAAGCCATTTCCTGAAGTCGCAGCGATAAATGCAGATAAATAGCTTTGCAATCACGCTATTTCGCCCTATTTTTGGCCAGCTTAATACAAAGACTGCATGAATATTCACGAATACCAAGGTAAAGAGTTGCTGAAGCGTTATGGCGTAGCCATTCAAGAAGGCATTGTTGCACATACGCCAGAAGAGGCTGTTGAAGCTGCCAAAAAACTACAAGAGCAAACCGGCACAGGCTGGTGGGTTGTAAAAGCTCAAATTCATGCCGGTGGCAGGGGTAAGGGTGGTGGTGTTAAGTTGGCCAAATCACTCGACGATGTAAAAGCCAAGGCTTCTGATATTATTGGCATGCAACTGATTACGCCTCAAACCACTGCTGAGGGTAAAAAAGTGCATAAAGTGCTCATCGCCCAAGATGTATATTATCCTGGTGCCTCTGAAACGAAAGAGTTCTACATGTCGGTATTGCTCGACCGAGCCAATGCCCGCACCATTGTGATGTATTCTACCGAGGGTGGAATGGACATTGAGGAGGTTGCTGAGCATACTCCCCACCTCATTTTCAAAGAAACCATTGATCCACGTGTGGGATTGCAAGGCTTTCAGGCTCGTAAAATCGCCTTTAATTTGGGTTTGTCGGGTAATGCTTTCAAAGAGATGGTGAAGTTTGTTACCGCCCTGGTGAAAGCTTATGAGGCTACTGATGCCGATATGTTCGAGATTAACCCGGTACTTAAAACTTCAGACGATAAGATCATTGCTGTAGATGCAAAGGTAAATATCGATGAAAACGCCTTATATCGTCATGGTGATATTGCGGCCATGCGCGATACCCTTGAAGAAGATGCTACCGAAGTGGAAGCTGGAGAATTTAACCTAAACTATGTAAAGCTCGACGGTAACGTGGGTTGCATGGTGAATGGTGCAGGTTTGGCCATGGCTACCATGGACATCATCAAGCTCGCAGGTGGTGAGCCTGCTAACTTTTTAGACGTAGGTGGCACCGCCAATGCTGAGCGGGTAGCGAATGCCTTTAACATTATCCTCAAAGACCCGAATGTGAAAGCCATCCTGGTGAATATTTTCGGTGGTATCGTTCGTTGCGACCGCGTGGCGAATGGCATTGTGGATGCCTACAAGCAAATTGGCGACATCAAGGTGCCGATTATTGTGCGCTTGCAAGGTACCAATGCCGAAGAAGCCAAGGCGATTTTAGATTCATCGGGCCTCAAATTAATGGCTGCCGTGGAATTGAAAGAAGCTGCTGATTTGGTTAAATCGGTGATGGGTAATTAATTTACAACACATTATATATCGAAAAGCAGGGTTAACGCCCTGCTTTTCGTATTTTTGAAGATGCGTATCCGATTGTACGAGGAAAATGTGAATGCCAAGCAATTAGACCAGGTGGTAGATTGTTTGAAAAAAGGAGGGGTGATTATCTATCCAACAGATACGGTGTATGCCTTTGGAGCTGATATGTACAATTCAAAGGCCGTTGAAAAAATCAGCCGCCTGAAAAAAATAAGTGAATCGGCGAATTATTCGATTATTTGTCATGATTTGAGCAATTTATCTGATTATACGCTCCAAATTAGTAATGATATTTTTCGCATGATGAAGCGGGCATTGCCAGGGCCGTACACCTTCATCCTTAAGGCCAATAACCAAGTCCCTAAGCTCTTCCACAGTAAAAAGAAAACCATTGGTATTCGAGTGCCTGATAATGCCATTGCACGGGCTATTGTGGAAGCTTTAGGCAACCCCATCATCTCTTCCTCAATACACGATGACGACGAGGTGATTGAATATACTACCGACCCTGATTTGATTTATGAACGTTATGAAGATCAAATTGATTTATTGGTAGATGGTGGGTTTGGCGATAATGAAGCCTCCACAGTGCTAGATTGCACCGGAGATGAAATTGAAATTTTGAGAGAAGGCAAAGGCGACTTGTCGATTTTGTAACAACTTTGTCTGATTTTATTAAAATTTCAATCTTTCAAAAGGAAAATGAATGTTTTTGTTGGCTTTTGATGAAGATAAGCCTAAATTCGACGTTCTAATTTTTTTACATGAAGGAAGTAGTCGAGAAGTTGCTCTTTGTAGTTTTATTTGTTTTTGCAGCAACTTTTTCTCAAGCCCAGGATAATTCAGGAACAGTTCGTGGTTTTGTTTATGACAAAGGAACAGGTGAGCCGATTTTGTTTACAAATGTTTACCTCAAGGGTACAACTTATGGGGCCAGCACCGATGTAAACGGCTTTTTCTCCATAACAAGGGTTCCGGTTGGAACTTACACCTTGATGAGTACTTATTTGGGCTATGACACTGCGCAAGCCCCAATTACAGTGAAAGCGGGCGGCATCGTAAATCAAAAGTTATACATCAACAAATCGTCGATTCAGCTCAATGCCATTGAAGTAAGCGCTGAGAAACAAGAACAGTTAACCGCGGTAAAAGTATCGGTAGAAACTGTGACCGCCAAACAGATCTCCCAAATTGTGAGTGTTGGTGGTGAAGCTGATATTGCTCAGTATTTACAGATTTTGCCAGGCGTTGTATTCACAGGCGACCAAGGCGGCCAGCTGTACATCCGTGGAGGCTCACCAGTACAAAATAAAGTGATGCTCGATGGGATGATTTTGTATAATCCATTTCACTCCATCGGCTTGTTTTCAGTATTTGAAACAGATATCATTAAAAATGCCGAAGTGCATACAGGTGGTTACAATTCAAATCACGGCGGTCGTATCTCTGCTGTAATGGATGTCACAACACGAGATGGCAATCAAAAGCGCTTAAGTGGTAAGGTGGGGGCAAGTCCCTTTTTAGGTCGTATTATTTTAGAAGGACCGTTGTCTAAGTCAAAAAATCCCGAAAAGCAAGCCCCTTCATTTATCCTTGCTGGTAAATCTTCTTATCTCAATCGTACTTCACCCATTTTGTATAGTTATGCCGATAGCAACGGCTTGCCATTCAGTTTCAATGACATTTATGGTAAAGTCACATTTAAGGCCGATAATGGGAGCAAATTGAGTTTGTTTGGTTTTAATTTTAATGACCGGGTAAACTTTCGTCAAGTAGCTGATATTGGCTGGAACTCGGTAGGAGCAGGGGCCAATTTTGTAATTATTCCTAGCGGCTCTACCAGCTTAATCAGTGGTACAATGGCCTATTCCGATTACCAAGCTACGCAAGTAGAGGCAGATGGTGCACCTCGGGTGAGTGGGATTGCAGGTTTCAATGGCAATTTAACAATCACTCAGTTTTTGGCAAAAGATGAAGTGATTTTTGGTTTCGACGTAGTAGGTTTCGGTACCAATTTTCAATTTACCAATCCAAGTGGTATTATTCTAAATCAAGATGCAAATACAACCGAACTGGCTGGTTTTGTTAAGTATAAGTACTTGACAGATAAGTTGGTTTTTGAGCCGGGCTTCCGGGCACATTATTATTCTTCCTTGGGCGAAATGTCGCTAGAACCGCGGCTAGGTGCCAAGTATAACCTTACAAAAAAGGTTCGGTTAAAGTTTGCAGGAGGTTTGTATTCTCAAAACCTTATCAGTGCTCAATCCGATAGGGACATCGTAAACCTTTTTTACGGCTTTTTATCTGGCCCAGATAATCTCCCGCGCACTTTTGATGGTGCACCGGTAACTTCCAAACTTCAAAAAGCCCGACATGCCATCGCTGGTGTGGAGCTCGATTTTGGGAAGTACTTGGAATTTAATTTTGAGACTTATATCAAGGATTTTAATCAATTGACAAATCTCAATAGGGACAAGATTTATGAGGATATTTTGGCATTTGAAGACAAGCCTGACTTTCTTAAAAAGGATTTTATAATTGAGCGCGGCAAGGCCTATGGCTTTGATTTTCGTTTGAAATACGACCGAAAGCGTTTTTATGTTTGGGGTACTTATTCTTGGACTTATGTGGATCGTTTTGATGGTATTCGTACCTACAATCCAAGCTTCGACCGACGTCACAATGTGAACTTGGTGAGTACTTATATTTTCGGAAAGCATTTGAATTGGGAATTTAGTGGTCGGTGGAATCTTGGCTCTGGATTTCCTTTCACGCAAACCCAAGGCTTCTTTCCCGATGTTAACTTCGGTGGAGGAATAAATACTGATTATTTATCACAAAATGGGAATTTGGGTATCATTTACGGTGATTTTAATCAGGGCCGCTTGCCCACATATCACCGTTTAGATGTGTCAATTAAGCACACTATGGCCATTAGTGATCGTTCGGAATTAGATTTTAATTTCAGCATCAGTAATTTTTACAATCGTGATAACATATTTTATTTTGATCGCGTGAGGTTTACAAGGGTGAACCAATTGCCCATCCTGCCTAGTTTTGGCATGACCTTGTCGTTTTAAACAATATGTCAACATTCGTCCATAAAAATGGACTGATGTTATCCACACTGTTAGTAAATTCTCTCTCCCAAACAGCGCTCTAAACAGGGTTTTAGGTTTTCATATGCCTAATTTTGTTTAACTGTAGTCGAAAGCAATTTTACTTGTTAACGACGTTTTATACAGGTTTACAAACTTCAAGCATGCACAGCCTAATTAAAGTCGCGATCACCTCTTTTTGGATTCTGACTGGTTTATTTGCCACTGCACAACCTACGCAGATTTTTAATCAACCTGAAGAAAGCCTACGTACGGCCATTCGGTTGTATGAGCAAGAGCGTTATGTAGCTGCAAAAAAGCAATTTGAAAAAATCATTGACCAGGTATTTCCTCCCTCGGACATGGAGGAAGAGAAACGCCTATATCGGGAGGCACGCTTTTATCGGGCTTTGAGTTCTGCTCAATTGCGCCAAAAGGATGCTGATTTTCAATTATTGTCGTTCATTGAAGATTTTCCGGAAGCCTTAGAAGTAAATGAGGCTAAGTTCTATCTGGGGCAGTTTTATTTTATTTCAAAAAAATACAAGGAGGTTATACCTGTATTGGCGTCTTTAGATGCTTCCTTGCTCCCAATTCAACAAGCAGCGGCGGCTCATTACTATTTGGGATACAGTTATTTCACCCGCGATATGTTCAAAGATGCCAAACGCGCATTCCTTCAAATCAGTGGATTGAAAAATGAGTATCACTATCCTGCGAATTATTATCTGGGGGTGATCACCTATGAAGAGGGTAATGGTCCTGC
Source organism: Sphingobacteriaceae bacterium (assembly GCA_030682795.1). Lineage (GTDB taxonomy): Bacteria > Bacteroidota > Bacteroidia > UBA7662 > UBA7662 > PNNG01. The sequence continues at coordinate 344,351 of JAUXNJ010000047.1, read as the reverse complement.
CGCGCTAGCCTACTTTAATTTGCTGAAAGAATCGGCGAATTATAGCAGAATCATTCCTTACTACATCTGTAAATTGCAATTTGAACTGGGTATGTACGATGAGTTGTTGGCTTATGCGCTGCCACTCTCAGCGAATAAGGAGGTCAAACAGCTAGCCAATATCAATTATCTCATCGCTCAGGCGTATTTTAAAAAGTCAGAGTTTGTAAAAGCCATTCCGTATTTGAAGCGCTACCAGGAGCAGGGGGGGCAATTGGTGAGCGAAGATTATTATCAGTTAGGCTATGCGGCATACGTGGGCAAAGATTATAAAACTGCGGTGACGAACTTGTCGAAAGCAGCCTCGCGAAATGATAGCGTAGGGCAGAGCGCGACTTTTATTTTAGGCGATTGTTATTTGAGGTTGGATAAAAAGGAGCAGGCATTAACGAGCTTTTATGCAGCTTCACGCCTAAGTTTTGATTTAGAGGTTCAAGAAACGGCGGCTTTTAATCACGCCAAATTAGGATATGAACTGAATATCCATCCGCAGTCGTTAACATGGTTAAAAGATTTCGTTACCAATTATCCCCGTTCAAAGTATGGAGATGAGGCGAGGGAGCATTTAGGTAATTTGTTGCTTTCTACCAAAAATTTCAAGGAGGCCGTAGATGTTATAGAAGGCATCAACAACCGCAACCTTACCATCAATCGGTCTTATCAAAAAGTAGCTTACTACCGAGGTGTTGAGCTGTTTAATCAAGGTGTTTTTCAAGAAGCCATACGGTATTTTGACAAATCCCTCACGCAGTCGCTTGACAAGAACATCAGTGCAATGGCCTATTTTTGGAAGGGGGAGTCGCTGTATCGCTTAGGAAGTTTGAGGTCGGCGGTTACGGAATTTCAGAAATTCATACAAGCCTTTCCCGTTACCAATGGCTTAGAGCCAGAAAATTCGTTGATTGCCGCGCATTACGCCTTGGGATATTGCTATTTCAAGCAGCAAGATTACTTGCTCGCTATTAGTCACTTTGAAAATGCGAGCAAGGAAATTCAAGCGAGTGACAGCAAAATACAACAACATCAGTTTGTACAATCAATTTTTGGAGATTTGTTGTTAAGACTAGGAGATGCCCATTTCGCCATCAATGCCTATCCGCAAGCCATTAACTATTATCAAATGGTGATGTCTCGAAATCTCGCTGGTGCGGACTATGCTAATTACCAGGAGGCCATTTTGCAGGGACTTGCAAATAGCAAAGACAAAAAAGTAGCTTCCTTAAAAACCTTGATACGCAAATATCCTGGTTCGCTGTATCTCGATAATGCCATGTTGGAGTTAGCCAACACCTATTTTATCAATGACCAATTTGAAGAGGCGCTCAAACAGTTGGATAGTTTAATTATGAAGCGTCCCAACAGTTTTTTAGTGAAAAATGCTTTATTGGTAAAGGGTTTAATTTTATACAATAATGAGCAGTATGAACCCGCCATTGCTGCTTATAAACAAGTAATTAGCAACTATCCTAAAACTCAGGAAGCCCGTGATGCATTGGCTGGCATTAAGAATATTTACATACAGCTCAATAAAGTAGAGACGTATTTACAATATGCCGCAACGGTTCCTTCGGCCCGTGTAACACTCACAGAGCAAGATTCGATTACCTTTCAAGCGGTAGAATTGGTTTATAATCAAAGTGACTGTGACAAGGCGATTCCTGAATTGACAAGGTATTTGAATAAGTTTCCAGATGGTTTCTTTGCAGTGAATGCCAGGTTTTTGCGTGCCGATTGTTATGCGCGTACCAACAAACAAGATTTGATGGTTCAAGATTTAACATTCGTTGCCGATCAGCCGCGGAATATGTACAGTGAACGCACTTTTGCACGCTTATCAAAGTACTATTTTGAGCGTAAAGACTATAACAATGCTATCGTTTTCTATTCCAAATTAGAACAAAACAGTGATTCACGTTGGAATGTACTGGATGCTTACCAAGGTTTGATGCGTTCCAATTTTGCGCTTAGCCAATGGAGCGAAGCACGTGCTTATGCCAATAAAGTGGTGGCTTACGAGCATAGTAATGAAACGGCCATTTGGGAAGCTAAACTCATTTTAGCCAGATTGCTTCTCATCAATGATGAGTTGTCGAATGCATTACTTGCCTTTACTGGACTTTATGAACAAACCAAAAGTGAGTATGGGGCCGCTGCTAAATTTTTTATCGCCGAAATTCAATTCAAGCGTAAGGAGTTTGTGCCTAGTCAGAATACCATTTTTGAACTTGTAGATAAAATACCTTACTACGACGAGTGGATAGGAAAGGCCTTTTTATTGTTGGCGGAGACTTATGTGGCCTTAGATGAAGATTTTCAAGCCATAGCAACGCTCCAGAGCATTATCGAAAACAGGCCTGTCGATGCAATTTCTAATCAGGCGCGAATGCGCTTAACTGAAATCAAAGCGCGACAGGTACAAAAGCGATCCAGTACCCAGCAGCTCAATAATAACATCCCGTCAAATGGAGATGGAGATAACGGAATGGGCAAAGATGGGGAGCGTAAACAAGGAACGAATAACAATGATTCGATGAAAGGAGAGCCGAATAATGATTAAGCTTGCAAAAACCATTGCTTTGATACTGGCTAGCGCCATGTCGGTTCAAGCACAGGAACGCGGCACGGGCTCAGGCTTTACCACAGACCCTATCCGCGTAGTTCGTACGTATGAAGCCGTGTTAGCAGACGCACTAAAAGTAGGTCCTGTGCCGCAGCTGCCAACAGTACAAACTGAGCGTAAACTGTTAACCTATACTGGTATCAATCGCATGGCCCCCACCTCGGTAGAATTGGCACCACTCAGTCCCCTAAGAGCCTTGGCAGAGCCGCCATCTGCGATTGGCGGGGGACATCTGCGATTGGGTGCTGGTAACTATCGAATGCCTCTGGCTGATTTGCGACTCACAAGCAAGCGCGATCCTAAATTTGAATATGGTTTGACAGCTCGTCATTTTTCAGCAGCCGGAAATTTACGGGTGGACACAATGAAGTTCAATCATGCAGACTTTAGCGATAATCATTTAGGTGTTCATGGAAAGCGATATTTGAATAAATTATTCATTCATTCAAACTTTGATTATGATCGTCAGGTGCGGCATTTTTATGGTGCTCATCAACCGATTGATATACCTAAGGATTCAATTCGACAAGTATTTAACCGCATTGGAGGAGCCTTAGGGATAGCTTCTCATCAGGTGGAAGCCGATCAGGTAGCTTACAATGCAAAGTTTTCTTTTTACAGTTTAAATGATCGTTTCGACCAGCAAGAAAATAATTTGAGACTTGATGGTGGTTTAATGGTGCGTTTAGATGAGAATAAGGTGACTTTTGATTTCGCATTTGATCATACGAACTACACTACTTTATCTGGACTAAACAACACGCGGAGTTTGGTGTATTTCCAGCCTAGATATAACCTGCAAAAAAGTAGATTTATCCTCAATGCAGGCTTAAATCTTGCAATGGAGGCCAGTGGGGGTATTTCAGAATTTCGTATTTACCCGCACATTGATTTTACCTATTTAGTGAAGGATGTTTACCTACTTGCCTATGGGGGAGTTACTGGAAATACCGAGCGCGTAAGTTATCAGGATATTGTGCGCATCAATCCTTTTGTTGGACAAGACTTAGACATTAGGAACTTGAATAATCGTATACAGTTTTACGCAGGTTTGAAGGGCAGTTTAGACGAAATGACGTCCTACAATGTGATGGGAAGTTTTCAGCGGGTATCACAAGCCATGTTTTTCTTGAACGACAGTCTTGATTTCAGTCGATTGATACCTGTATATGATAGTAATACTAATATATTAAATCTGAGGGCTGAAATTTTACGCAAGTTTGGCGACAGATATGCTGCGCATTTAAAGATGGATTTAAAAAGCTTCAGCTTAAGTAATCTTGAAGCACCTTTTATGCAGCCTACAGCGGCTTTTCGCGCTGGAGGCTCGTACAATTTACAATCCAAACTCAGGTTCATGGCGGAAGCGGTGATGTTTAATGGGGTGGCCTATTTGACAGAAAATCAACAACTTGAAAGACTCAACGGCGTATTTGATTTGAATTTAGGAGTGAATTATGACTACAATAAAACGTTTGGCTTTTTTCTAAATCTGAACAACGTGACCTCCGCCCGCTATTTTAGATGGTATAATTATCCAACATACGGTTTTAATGTCTTAGGCGGATTAAACATCCGGTTTTAATACCGAGGCATGAACGAAATCCAGGAACTTAAGCGGGCACTTCTTTATTGCAACAAGGAACTTGTTGTAAAAGGAATTGGTGTGTTTAAGCCTTCTTACAAAGCCGCGAGTCTTAGTTCAGATGGTCGAACCATTGTTCAGCCTCGTTATGGCTGGAGTTTTTGCTTAGGGAGTCCGGCTTTTGTGTCGGCTACTGCTTCAACATTTACAGCTAGCGAAACCCTGGCTTCGAAACTGCTTGCCAATAGCGAAAAGGGGGAGAGTTTTGAAATACCGGGGTTAGGACTTTTTTATAAGCAAGTGGGTTGTTATGAACTCATGCCGGAGCCTGGGCATCTGATTGGGGCTAATCAGCATTATGGATTGATGCCGCTTAGCGTTAACAAAATCAGGACAGTTTTGCCGAGTGAGCTGTCGCCCTCGAATGTCAAATCGGTGACGCCGTCAAATACTATTTTAAAGGCTGCAGCTGTCTTTTTAGGCTTTTTACTTTTAAGCATGGTTGCTTTTCAATATTTGAGCTCTGATGGACAGTTGTTTTTGAGGCAAGAAGCAGGAATGAACATTTTTAGTCCTGAGCGCGAAACACTTTATCAAGCCCCTTTGATTAGGGAGCGCAGTAGCAACATTGAGGATATTTTAGAGGGAATTAATCAGGTAGCCGATTCCGTCATGTATGAACGGGCAGTGGCTAGTGAAACGGCTGCCATGTACATCGATTCATTGTCTAAAATTGCTCCGATTATGAAATTGGACAGTGATATACACCTCAAAAGAAATGTGTTTGGTAATCAAAAACTAGATGAGCGTAAAATTGAAAAACAGGGCAAGCCTTTAAACAAACAAGAAATTCCTGTTGTTTCTAAAGCGGCGGAAAGTAAACCGCCCGTACAGTCTAGTACTAAAGTCAGCGCTTCGGCGGCTGCTCCGGCTAAAGTGTTGAGTGCACCGCAGCCGTCTTCCGACAATAAATCAGCAAATTCAAAAAATAACCTTGCCAAAGGTCTGATTTCTGCAGAGGGTGTTGATAAAAAAACAAAAAAAACAGATAGTGTTTCAGGCCAAGCTAGCACATTTATCGTGGTTGGGTCATTTCAGTCGCTCGAAAATGCTGAGAAGTACAAAGCAGAGTTAAGAAGCAAAGGCTTTCAAATAGCTGAAAATAAGAGCATTTTGGTGGGTAAGCTTCACAGAGTGGTTGTATTTTCGCCCAGTTCGACTATATCAGCTGAAGATTTTTTAGCAAAGGCCCAAAATGAAATCAGCCCAGGCGTTTGGATTCTGAAGGATTAACCCTCTTGTTTTTTCCTTTTTTGGGAAAAAAGTTTTTCTTTTTTGGAAATTTCACTAAGTTTGTCTCAAAGTATTTCAGGGTGTATGCTCTGAAGTAGTTTTCATAGGTTTAGTTTAGTTTTCAGACGAAAAAAGGTGCCGGGAGGCACCTTTTTTATTTTATCGGATATCCCACCAACACATCTAGTGTATTTCGACTTACTTGGTGGTAATTAACTCTAAATTTTGAGTACCAATTTAGGCCCATCGCGCCGCTATGCTTATGTGCCATTAGTTCACGGTATACCGGTACAAGAAGCTTTCTTCGTCCAACAGTTTGCAGAAATTTTTCTATCTGTGGGTAAGCTGCTTCGTGATTTTTTTTGATACTCAGAACAAACCAAGCAGTTAATAATTCTGCATTTCCACTATTGCTGAATTCAAAAGCCTCGTCTAATGCTTCTAGCTGTGAGGCACTCGCCTTGGGTTCAATCTTCCTGAAAAAATAAATCCACTCATACGTCGACCAACCAGCTGTTGGAAGAGAAAGGAGTGGCTTGTCATCCTCCCAAAGGGCAACTGCCTCATTCGCTAGTGAAAAGCGAATGGAACTCTGTCGTTGATAGTTACTTGGCAATCCCTCGGCATATACCCAATTGTTTATTTGAAGTCTTTCAAATTGCTCATCGTTGAGTAGGTTCGAACGTAAAAAAGCCAAAAAATCCTCCGTAGTCATGCTCGAAAAAGCATGGGCAGCGTAATTCGCCTTTATGAAGCTGTCCATGCGACTCCTACCCACTTCTTTCTCTATCATCTTTAAAAACGCAAAGCCTTTTTGATAGGGAATTATGCTCAGCGCATCGTCCGGATTTTTCCCTTCCAATGCCAACTTGAGGGCGGTTAGTTCGGGTTGGTGACTGCTTTCAGCAATCGCAACCTCCAAATCTTGATTGCCGAGTGCTTGCAACATTTCGGCATATTCAGGACCATGGATGAGCTCTATTATTCTCCTCTCGATGTAGGTAGTAAAGCCTTCATTGATCCAGAAATCGTTCCAAGTAGCGTTGGTGATTAAGTTGCCCGACCAGCTGTGCGAGAGCTCGTGGGCAATGAGATTGGTCAAACTTCGATCTCCGGCAATGATGGTGGGCGTTGCAAACATAATCATCGGGTTTTCCATACCTCCAAAAGGAAAACTTGGAGGAAGCACCAACACATCGTATCGATCCCAAGGATAGGGGCCGAATTCCTGCTCAGCAGCTCTAATCATTGCGGGTAGCTCGGCAAATTCCCACCAGGCTTTTTGCAACATGCCTGGTTCAGCATATACGCCGCTTCTGCCATCATAAGGTTTAAAGCTGATGTTGCCAACGGCTAAGGCAAAGAGGTAAGCTGGAATGGCCTTGTCGTTTTTAAAGCGATAAATGCCATTGTCCTCATGCTGGCGTGGATTTACTGCACTCATGATAGCAAAGAGGCCCTCAGGTACCTGTACACGAGCTGCAAAGCTGAATCGGATGCCTGGGCTGTCTTGACAAGGTAACCAACTTCTTGTTAAAACGGCCTGACCTTGCGTAAATAGGAAAGGGGCTGACTTGTCGTGTGTTTGACCAGGCTCAAGCCACTGCAATCCTTTGGCTTCTTCACCCGTTGTATAACGTATGTGCACCATCTGGGTATTGTCAGTAATTTTTACAACGAGTGCACTTCCAATATAAGCTTGTTCCTTTCCCAAGCGCCAATTGGTACTGTCTCCATCGTCTAGCCAAACCCGTTCGATATTTAACCCATCAGTATCAAAAATAATTTCTTTAACGCCCGGTTTATGGCTGATGACCCAATGCGCAGTGGCAATGATTTGCTTTTTCTCGAAACGAACTTCAGCTTCCCACTCTAAATGTGTGGTAACGGCGTCGTTGGGACGGGCAGCCGAATGCGGATCAAACATATAATAATCCTTAACAGGCTGTTGGCAGCTGGAAAAAGCAACAAGCGCAGTAAGAAGCAAGGAGCGCAGCTGGAGCATCAATACGGTATTCCCATTTTTTTGTAGATAAAATGCATGAGCCAAGCAGGTCCTACTAGTAAAAACTGCAAGTCCTTTAAAAAAGAAGGTTTTTTACCTTCAATTTTATGGCCGATGAATTGACCAATCCAGGCCACTACAAAAATGCCAATCGAAATAAAAACATGAGCACTCGCCCCTAATTCCTGGAGCTTTAGATTGCCAAATGCCATGCCCCAACAAAGGAGTAGCATGCCTATAAATAAGCTAAAAGACAATCTCACATAATACAGAGAGGCTAAAAGAAGGAATAAAACACCCCAATTGATCCATGGATTTTGGGCTTGTCCAAGCAGAAACTTGACCCCTGTAACGGGAATGTTCCACAGTAACCCAATCAAACTGAACATTATCAAAGGTACACATACCCAGTGCACCATCTTATTGGTTGCATCTTGATGGCTATCGCCATATTCATGTAAAAGCTGGTCTATTTTGCGCATGCCTTTCGTTTTAGGAAACCTAAAATAACATATTTTAAGCTTTTGGTCGAATTATGCATAAAATTTCAATTGCTTCGGCATTTAGCCTTATTTTTGGATTTGATGAGTTTCGCCAATCCTGCAGCCCTTTGGGGCTTACTTCTGCTAGCCTTACCCATTGTCGTTCACCTGTTTAGCTTCAGAACGGTGAAGCGCGTGTACTTTAGCAATCTCCAGTTTTTGCGGGAAGTGAAGGAGGAAAGTCGGCGCAAAAGCCAATTAAAGCATTTACTGCTACTTTTTTTGCGCATGGCGGCGATTGCTGGGGTGGTTTTAGCCTTTGCAAAACCACAATGGGGCTCAGCTGCAGGCACTACCAATTCTGGGGGCGTTGTACATCACTCGGTTTTTATAGACAACAGTCCTAGCATGGCGCTCGAAGGTGGTGAAGGAATACTTCTAGAGCAAGCCAAAGCAGCTGCCCGTGCCATTGCTGGGCAGGCACGTCCCGACGATCGCTTTCAGTTAATTACCCAAGAGTTTTTGCCTGCTTCTCAACGTTGGGTTTCTAAAGATCGATTTGTTGAGTTAGTGGATGGGGTGGCGTTGAGCAATCGCAGCAATGAACTGAGTTTGGTTTATGAGCGGCAACGAGCACTCCTGCTTAATACTGCCGATCGTTATAGCACCCATGTTTATTTTTTAACAGACTTCCAAAAATCGGTCAGTGATTTAGAGGCACTACCGCTTGATGGCGGAAGTAAAATTTACTTGTTTCAATTAAAGGCCAATGCAACAGCCAATTTGTACGTTGATAGTTGCTGGTTAACGCAGCCCATTTTAAGGAAAAATGAGCCGGCCAAATTGGTTTTTAGCATTCGAAATGGAGGAGAAGCAGCTGCTAAAGATGTACGTGTACTGTTGCGGATAAATGAGGTTCAAAAAGGCTTATCGAATGTGGATGTACCAGCAAACGGTAGAATACTCGATACCATAGATTTCAGTCCGGACGCTACTGGGCTTCAAAAAGCGGTATTATCGCTCGATGATCGGGTTTTTCCATATGATGATGCTTGGTACATGCAAATCCAGGTTCAAGAGGCTTTGCCGCTATTATTGATTCAGGAAAAAAAGACATCACCATACCTACAGGCCTTATTTAGTGCAGATGACTTTGTACGTATGGACCAGCAACTGCTGGCGCGGCTAGATTATAATACATTGCCTGCCTACAAAGCTGTTGTACTCGATGGTGTTGAAACCATAGGTTCGGGTTTGATGAATAGCTTAAAGCGCATGACTGAGGAAGGTGCCTCCCTGATACTCATACCAGCAGATGCAAAAGACCAAACAGCCTTCAATGAGCTTTTACAAGGTTTGGGTGCTGGCGTATTGGGACCTATGGTGTCATTAAAACAAAACGTAACTTCTCTGGAGGTAAATGACTTGTTGTACGAGCAAACATTTAGTTATTTGCCTGAGCAGTTGTCTTTGCCGGCCGTTAACCAATACTTCAGTTATGCTTTAAAGCCAGATGACCGGGTGCTGATGCGCATGACAAATGGTGCTCCTTTTTTAATTCGCCGAAGCCTGGGTCAGGGACATGTATTGATTTTGTTAGCTGCATTGAAGTCTGAATGGTCTGATTTTCAGCAGCATGCCCTATTTGTGCCTACACTTTACAGAGCAGCCATGTTGGGGGGGTATTCAGGACAACTAGCTTACCGACTGAGCGGTCAGGCCAGTATTTCTATGCCCTTGGCAGGAAGAAGTTTGAATGGATCTATTGCTTTACGGTCGGATCAGCTCAATTATCTGCCAGAGGTTCGCAAGCAAGGCAATCGATTGGTTTTGGATATTCGCAGTGGAGAGCTTGTTCCTGGGCATTACCAATTGTATGAGGACCAAAGCGCTGTACCAGACATGGCTCTTGCTTTGAACGGCGATGCTTCTGAGTCTCGCTTAGCTTTTTGGCCATCAGAGGATTTGTTGGATTTTGCTGCAAAAGCAGGCTGGGAAGCTTTTGAGCTTAAAAAAGCCGATTTAGCGGGTCAATTTCAAATTTCAGCCAGCGATAGTACACTTTGGAAGTGGTTATTGCTGCTAGTTTTGGTATTTTTACTGCTCGAAACCCTCATCATTAAATTTATTCGCTAGATGCATCTGCTAATAAAATCGGCCAAGCTTTTCAACGAAGCCAATGCTCATCACTTGCAAGTAGTAGATATTGAAGTAAAAGCAGGTATAATTCAGCGTATTGGGGCGGAATTGTCGGCTCCTGGGGCCACCGAAATTACCGGCAAGGAACTTTGGGTGAGTGCCGGTTTTGTAGATACGTATGCTTTTTTTAGGGACCCCGGCTTCGAGTACAAGGAAGATTTGGCCAGTGGTTGTGAAGCGGCTTTCCGCGGAGGATTCACGCGCGTTTTGTTGCAGCCCGATACTTTTCCTTACATCCAAACCAAAGGTGAAGTGCAGGCGATGCTGAGCAAAGCTGCAAATGCGCCCATACAAGTATTGGTGGCAGGAGCCCTCACCGAAAATTTAGAGGGTAAAGACATCACCGAAATGCTCGATATGCATCGGGCAGGAGCCATTTGCTTTTCAAATGGCGATAAAGCAGTAGCAGATACCAGTGCTCAAATGCGGGCTTTGCAATACGCACAGCATGTAAACGCCTTGGTGATGAGCTATCCCAATGATGCGTATTTAAGCAAATCGGGACAGGTGCACGAAGGCGTAGTGAGCACTCAGTTGGGGCTCAAAGGCATTCCCGCTTTGGCAGAAGAAATGCAGATTGCACGTGATTTGGCCCTGTTAAGTTATACAGGAGGCCGCTTACACTTCTCCAAAATAAGCTCGGCGCGCAGCGTAGAACTCATTCGGGAAGCCAAAGCTGCGGGCATGCAAGTGAGTTGTGGCGTGAGTGCGCATCATTTGCTACTCAACCACGAGGTCCTACCAGGCTTCGATACCAATTACAAGGTAATGCCGCCTTTACGAACCGAAACCGATCGGCTTGCCCTGCTCAAAGCAGTGGCCGAGGGCGTAATCGACGTTATTTGTTCCGACCACCAGCCGGAAGACGTAGAACATAAATTTCTAGAATTTGATTTGGCTAAACCAGGCATTGCAGGCATAGAAACGGCTTTTTCCGTAGTTGCCAGCGCTTGCTCGCCAAAAGAATTGGCGGCAGTTTTGCCAGCTCTTAACCAGCGACCTGCTCAATTGTTGGGGCTCCCAGCAGTGAGCTTCGAAGCAGGAGCGCCAGCCGATTTGGTTGTTTTTGATGTAGCTGAAACCTACATGGTTGAAAAAGCAAATCTCAGAACCAAAGGCATCAACAATCCTTTCATCGGTCAAAACTTAAAAGCACCTATTCGCTTGGTAGTGCGCGGCCATCATCATTACATTTCCCATGCATAACGACTTAATGAATGCTGCCACGGGCCTTTTTACGGGTATCAGACTGGCACAGCTACCACATATCGACCAAATAAAAGGTAAAAAGCCTGAAGACGTACAACAGTTTTTAGAAGCCGCGCTGCAAAAGCAAGCAGCTGAAACTGCCGAGCAAGAAGTGCAAGCGGCTTATTCGGAATTTACTGCACTTTTAGCCCAAACTGCCGATTTGATGAACGACATCAAATCCTTAGACGCCTTGGTGGCGCAATACAAGGCTTTGTCTGAGTATAAAGAATATCTGTTTGACCTGCTTTATGTAGCATGGTTGAGCCAGCAGGAGGAAGCCGGCGATGAAGATTGGATGGAATCGCCTGAATGGCAGCGCATCGAAGACAAGGTTGCTGAGCGCGGCACCGAAATGTTACACATGCTCATGTATTTGCAAGAAGTGCGCGATTCTGAAATGAAAGCCACCCTTGATGATTTTATTGAAGGCTATCTGACCGATGATGAGCTCGAGTTTCAAGACGATTTGGAAGTGTATGAAGAGTTGATTACAAATCGAGATTGGCTTGACCTTACCTATGTTGAAATGGTAGCAAAGGCGGAGGCAATGGAAGAGGAAACTGCTATTCCTGAGCTATTTACGCCGCTATTTTGCTTTTTTAAGAGTCCCGAAAAAGCCCAAATCAATTTATTAGCTACAGCCAGTGCTGGGGGCAAGGTAAAGCGAAATCTACCTGTTTGTTTGGCCATGTTGTTCTTTTATAAGGGAATTGCAGGCATTCCTGCGTCTTTGTTAATTAATTCAACTGTGGCTTGAACACAGCTGAATATTAAACAGAACAACTTAAATTTGAGTTTCACTAATATAAGGTCATGAGAGAAATGTTTCGATACGCCATGGTAACGGTTGGGTTCCGCTATGGATCCTATGCTGCCGGTTTATCGTTGCTTGCGGCGTTGATATTGTTTTCCTTGAAGTTTGACCCTATGGGGCAGTTTCGGCTGCTGTTGGGTTTGGTGACGGTGGCGGTAATGATTTTGGCCATGCGCAACTACAAATACATCTATAACCAGGGCAGTATGAATGTTACGCATGGCTTTATGGTGGCTTTGGCGGTGGGTTTGGTGAGTGCCTTGTTGTATTCGTTGACCCTTTTTGTATGGATTTCGTTTTCAGATAAATTGTGGATGCTGCACATCAACGATCAGCTGCGCACCTTAGAGCAGGGGCGGGCAACCATCGAAAAGAATTACAATGCTGGACAAATAGAAATGTTGCAAGACAGCATTCGAAATGCGAGTAAATCATATTTGGCGGTATTTACCTTTGTTTTTCGCTTACTTTGGAGTCTATTAGTAGGCTTTATGATATCCATCTATTACCGAAATTAAAATTATGGAACAGCAAGGAATTTTTCAAAAGCCCATGGTGAAATGGGGATTGTACTTAGGGGGCTTGAATGTGGCGTACATCTTGGTTTTATACCTCATTGATGTGAGTTTACTGATTTCCTTTTGGAATTCAGCCATCAGCTTGGTGCTGTTGGTCACCTTCATGGTGCTGGCAATGAAAGAACAGCGTTCAGCCAACGGCGGTGGTTTATCTTATGGTCATGGCGTGGTTACTGGCTTGGCGGTTGGTGTCATTTCGAGCATCATTGGTGTGCTGTTTAATGCCATTCTCTACAATTACATTGATCCTACCTTACCAGAAACCATTCGCGAATTGACTTTGGAAAAGACACTCGGCATGATGGAAAGCATGGGAGCATCCGAAGAAACCATCGATCAGGCCATGGCCAATATGGATGAGCGCCAGTTTAAGCAAGACTTAAGAGCCTCGTTTACCGCTTTGCTCATTACGGCCATTTTTAGCACCTTTGTAGCACTCATTGTGGCTGCTTTTGTTAAAAAAGAAGCCCCATTGTTTGAAGAAGAAGCCTGATGCAAAAACTGGATATTTCCATCGTCATACCCCTCTTAAATGAGGAAGAATCTTTGCCCGAATTGTGCGAGTGGATTGCTCGTGTAATGGATAAGGAGGGTTTCAGCTACGAAGTACTGCTCATCGACGATGGAAGTACCGACGGTTCTTGGTCGGTAATTGAAGCGCAAAATCAAGCCAACCCTTGTGTAAAAGGCATTCGTTTTCAGCGTAATTACGGCAAATCAGCAGCGTTAAATGTGGGTTTCGAAGCGGCTTTGGGTAAAACCATATTTACCATGGATGCCGATTTGCAGGACAGTCCTGACGAGTTGCCTGTGCTCTATCGCCGCTTGCATGAAGAAGGCCTCGACCTGATTTCTGGCTGGAAGAAGAAGCGTTACGATCCATTGAGCAAAACCATCCCTACCAAGCTCTTTAATTGGGCCACACGTAAGGTTTCAGGGGTAAATAATTTGCACGATTTTAATTGCGGCCTCAAGGTGTACCGCGCCGAAGTAGTGAAAAGCATCGAGGTGTACGGCGAAATGCACCGCTACATTCCGGTTATTGCCAATTGGGCTGGATTTAAGAAGATTGAAGAGCAGGTGGTAGAGCATCGTGCTCGCAAGTATGGTCATACTAAATTTGGCTTAGAGCGCTTTGTAAATGGCTTCTTAGATTTGCTTTCCATCTATTTTGTATCTCGCTTTGGCAAGAAACCCATGCACTTTTTTGGATTGCTGGGTTCGTTGTCGTTTTTTTCTGGAGGTGTGATAACCGTTGTGGTGATTTTCGATAAACTGTTTAAAATAGCCAACGAGCTTCCACACCGTGACATTACGAGTCAGCCATTATTCTTTTTAGCCTTGGTTTTAGTGATAGTAGGGGTTCAACTGTTTGTGACTGGCTTTTTAGCGGAATTGGTTTCGCGGAGTTCAGCCGATAGAAATCGCTATTTGATAAAGCAAAGGACGGGTCTTGAGTAAAATTATTATTGTGGGTCCCGCCTGGCCTTTACGAGGTGGTGGCATGTCTACCTTTAACGAGCGTTTGGCCTCAGAGTATCAGACTTTAGGATATGAGGTAGAAATTGTTACCTTTAGTTTGCAGTACCCTAGCTTTTTGTTTCCAGGCAATAGTCAATTATCGGAAGAAGCGGCGCCTGCTGGATTGAGCATCCGGGTGATGATTAACTCGGTAAACCCTTTTTCCTGGATCAAAACGGCACGTTACATTGCGAAGCAGCAACCCGACTTTTTGATTTTCAGGTATTGGATGCCTTTTATGGCACCTTGCTTGGGACAAATTGCCCGATTGAGTAAACGTTTTGGTAGCAAAGCCAAGCGACTGGCCATTGCCGACAACATTGTTCCGCACGAAAAATTTCCCCTATCAAAGCCGCTTACCAACTTCTTTTTAAGGCAAATGGACGGAGTTTCAACCATGTCGGCTTCGGTAATGGAAGATTTGAAAGCTTTTCGGTTCGAGAGGCCTTCTCAGCTATTAAAGCATCCGCTTTATGACAATTATGGGGAGAAAGTGGATAGGGAAGAGGCCTTGGCTGTCCTGAAGCTGGATCCTAAATACACCTATTTCCTCTTTTTTGGTTTCATTCGGCATTACAAAGGACTCGATTTACTGTTGCAGTCATTTGCCGATGCGCGTTTAAAGCGCTTTCCGGTGAAACTAATCATTGCGGGCGAGTTCTACGAAAATCCAGACCGTTATTACCGCATGGTGCGTGAGCACAATCTAGCCGATCGGTTGGTGATGATGACCCAGTTTATTCCCGACGAGCAGGTGAAATACCTATTTTCGGCGGCGTCGTTGGTTACCCAAACCTATCACCATGCTACCCAAAGCGGAGTAACCCAGGTAGGCTTTCAGTTCGATACACCTATGTTGGTAACCAATGTGGGAGGGCTGGCAGAGTTGGTAGCCGACCGCAAATCGGGCTATGTATGCGACCGCAATCCGATCCAAATAGCCGATTGTTTGCTCGATTTCCTCGAAAACGACCGTTTCGCCGCCATGTCTGCAGAGGTGGCCATCAAAAAACAGGAGTTTAGTTGGGAGGTTTTTGCTAGGCAATTGGTGGGGGTAGTTAGTTAGTTTAGCCTCTGTGGTGGACGCAAAATTTTGCGTCCGTACCGAATCTTTCGCAGAGATTGATTATTTTCATATTCACATTAATCATAGGATATGCAAAAAATCACCATCCTTCCTCAGCGGAAAAAGATTAGGGCAGATTTTTGGGATTATTCCAATGCAGCTGCTTATTTCATTACCATAGTTACCCAAAACAGAGTGCCTTTTTTTGGAAAGGTTGTGGGTGAACAAATGGCCTTATCCAATGCAGGACAATGTGCAGTTGATTGTTGGAAGGAGATACCACAGCATTTTCCTGATGTGGTCATCGATGAGTTTGTGGTGATGCCCGATCATGTGCATGGCATCCTAATCTTCACAAAAAAGCTGAACAATTCAGAAGAAAAAGTAACAAACAGATTTGGCCCTCAATCCCTGAACCTTGCCTCGGTTGTTCGGGGATTTAAGGTAGGTGTAACTAAAGGCGCCAGGTTACAAATCCCAAAATTTGCGTGGCAAACAAGGTATCATGATCGAATCATTAGAAATGCAGCGGAACATGAGCGCATACGGCATTATATACGCAACAATGTAGTTCAGCACGGAAAAGTGAAACGAAAAGCCGCCTAATGAGTTAGTCGGTTTATCGCTTCTTTCAACTGCGTAATTTTACTTTCAGCATCCGCCTGTTTCTTACGTTCATTAGCCAAGACCTGTTCGGGCGCACCCGCTACGAATTTTTCGTTGCTGAGTTTTTTCTCTACAGATGCTAGAAAGCCAAGTTGGTAAAAAAGGTCCTTTTGTAACTTTTCTATTTCTGCTTCCACATCAATTTCGAGCTTCAAATCTAAGAAACACTCGTCGGTACGCACCAAAAAGGCCACCAAGTCGGCAGGCTTATCTGCTACAAAATTGATTTTTTCAACATTTGCTAATTTGCAGATAATGCCATTGAATTCTTGGTAAATCGGGTCCTTAGAAGTGATGAATAATTCCACCAAATCTTTAACTGGTACCTGCTTTTGATTGCGGATATTTCGAATTTCGCTAATAAGCTCCTGCACTTTTTCGGTGGCTTGCAGATACTTTTCGTCGAAGCTGCTGGCGCTAGGGTAAGCAGCCAAGCACAAAAACTCGTCATCCGCACGTTTTTCGTCAATCTCGTGCCAGAGTTCTTCAGTAATAAATGGCATCAACGGGTGCAACAAGCCCATGAGCTGGTCGAAATAACCAATGGTGGCATCATAAGTAGCTTGATCTATAGGCTGCTGGTAAGCTGGTTTGATCATTTCGAGGTACCAAGAGCAATAGTCATCCCAAATAAGCTTATACAACGTACGAATCATCTCAGAAAGGCGATAGCTTTTGTAGTCCTTTTCGATTTCAATGATGGCAGCCTTTAAACGTTCACCAAACCATTTTACAGCAGGATTTTGTGCATCGCCTGGTACAACCTCCCAGCCTTTAATGAGGCGGAAGGCATTCCAGATTTTATTGGCGAAGTTGCGGCCTTGCTCAATCTGACTGATGTCAAATAATAGGTCGTTGCCCGCGGGAGAGCTAAACAACATTCCTAAACGAACACTATCGGCGCCGTATTGAGCAATGAGGTCGAGGGGATCGGGACTGTTGCCCAACGACTTCGACATCTTGCGGCCTTGCTTGTCGCGTACAATTCCCGTCAAATACACATCTTTAAACGGAATTTGCCCCATGTACTCATGTCCGGCAATAATCATTCTAGCTACCCAAAAGAATAAAATCTCGGGCGCGGTTACGAGCACCGCGGTAGGGTAGTAGTAGTTTAAATCGGCATTGGCTGTGGCTGGCGTTTTGCGCACAATCTCAGGGTCAAAAACCGTTAACGGCCATAACCAGCTAGAAAACCAGGTGTCGAGCACGTCTTCATCCTGTCGCAAATCGGCGGCAGCATATTTGCCTTGCGACTTGGCGGCAGCTTCTTCGGCGGTGCGACCCACCAAAATTTGGCCATCGGGGGCATACCAAGCCGGAATGCGCTGTCCCCACCACAATTGCCTTGAAATACACCAATCGCGCACATTTTCCATCCAATGCTTGTAGGTATTGATGAATTTTTCGGGCACAAGTTTGATGTCGCCATTCATCACGTATTCCAAAGCAGGCTTGGTAATTTGGTCCATCTTCACAAACCACTGCATGCTCAAGCGGGGTTCCACCACGGCATTGGTACGTTCGCTGTGGCCTACATTGCTTTTGTAGTCCTCAGCTTTCACCAGATTGCCGCTCTTTTCAAGCAACTTGGCTATTTTTTTGCGGGCAATGAAGCGGTCTTCGCCCACCAAAATCTGCGCTTTTTCGTTTAAGGTACCGTTGTCGTTGAGGATGTCAATCACTGGTAAATTGTGCTTCTGCCCCAATTCGTAGTCGTTTGGGTCGTGCGCCGGTGTGACTTTTAAGCAGCCCGTACCAAAATCCATGCTCACATACGCATCTTCAATAATGGGTATGCTGCGGTTGATGAGTGGGATGATGGCGCGCTTGCCTTTGAGATGCGCAAAACGCTCGTCCTCGGGGTGAATGCAGATGGCGCTGTCGGCCATGATGGTCTCCGGTCTTACGGTAGCGATGGTTACGTACTCTTCGCTGCCTTCGATTTGATAGCGGATGTGGTACATTTTACTGTTCACATCTTTAAAAATCACCTCGTCATCGGCCAAAGCGGTGAGCCCTTGCGGGTCCCAGTTCACCATGCGAATACCGCGGTAGATGTAGCCTTTTTCGAACAGGTCGATGAATACGTCGATTACCGCCGCGCTCATGTGTGGGTCCATGGTGAAGGCCGTGCGGTCCCAATCCAATGAAGCCCCCAGTTTTTTGAGCTGCTCGAGGATGATGCCGCCGTATTTTTCTTTCCATTCCCAGGCGTACTCGAGGAATTTTTCGCGACCAATGTCGTTTTTGTCGATGCCGCGCTCACGCAACATGGCCACTACTTTAGCTTCGGTAGCAATAGAAGCATGGTCGGTACCCGGCACCCAACAAGCGTTTTTGCCTTGCATGCGGGCCTTGCGAATGAGCACGTCCTGAATGGTGTTGTTGAGCATATGCCCCATGTGCAATACGCCCGTTACGTTGGGCGGCGGAATAACCACGGTGTAGGCTTCACGATTGTCGGGCTGCGATTTGAAACAACCAGCGGCCATCCAACGTTGATACCATTGTGATTCTATACCTTCGGGCGAATATTTAGTAGCTATGCTCATGATGAATTTGCGTAAACAAGCTGCAAAAATACGTCAGAAGAATGGAAATGCTGAATAGAGGTAGTATTTTTCGGACAGAAAGCTGAGATGAACGAATTTAAACAAAAGCACAGGCGCTTATTAAGATGGACGAGTTGGGTGGGGGTGCTGCTCGGTTCGTGGTGGTTGGTGGTACAATGCCAGCCCTCAGGGGGTCAGGCTCAGGCAGATAGGGATTTTGGCGCACAGTTTTTAAACTTGCACGATTCGGTGAAGTATGTCGGCAAAGAAGTTTGCCGCAGCTGCCATGCCGATATTTACGATAGCTTTTTGCAAACAGGTATGGGCCGCTCGTTTGGCTTGGCCGATTTACACCGCTCGAAGGCCGATTGGTCGGGACATGAACTGGTGTACGACGAAAAATTGAATTTATATTACCAGGCTTTTACCCGCGACAGTGCCTTGTTCATGCGCGAGTTTAGGCTCGAGGGCAAAGACACGGTGCACCAGCGCATCGCCCAAATAAGTTACATTGTGGGCAGCGGACAACACACCAATAGCCATTTGATGAATATCAACGGTTTTGTGTACCAAATGCCCATGACCTATTATACGCAGGAAGGTCGCTGGGACCTGCCGCCAGGCTTTGAAGGGGGCAATAACAGTCGTTTTACACGCACTATCCAAACCGAGTGCATGACTTGTCACAACGCTTACCCTACCCAAGTGCCGGGTTCTGAACATAAGTATTTGAAGGTGCAGGAGGGTATCGACTGCGAACGTTGCCACGGTCCTGGTGCATTGCACGTGCAAGAAAAGCTGGCTGGTAAGATTGTAGATACCGCCAAAGGTCCCGATTACAGCATCGTGAATCCCAAGCGGCTGCCTGTTACGCTGCAAATGAGCATCTGCCAACGTTGTCACATGCAAGGCAATGCGGTGCTCAAGCCAGGCAAATCGTTTTTTGATTTCAAGCCGGGCATGATGCTCGAGGATGTAGTGAGTGTGTTTTTGCCCCGGTACGAGGGAGATCAGTCAAATTTCACCATGGCTTCGCACCCCGACCGCATGATGCAGTCCGACTGCTTTAAAAAATCTGGCGAACAACTCAGCTGCATCAGCTGCCATAATCCGCACAAAAGCATCGAAATCACGCCATCGGTACATTACAACAATGCTTGTGGACAATGTCATACCGAATCTGATCCCTGCAGTTTACCCATGGGCCAGCGCCTCAGTGCTCAAAACAACTGTGTGAGCTGCCACATGCCAAAATCGGGCACCAGCGATATTCCGCACGTGACCATTACCGACCACTGGATTCGCAAGCCTGATCAACAATCCCAGAAAAAAGCCAGCAGTATTTTCACAGGCATCGCCAGCATCAACGAAAAACGTCCCGAGGCGCTCACCATGGCTACTGCTTGGCTGCAGTATTACGAGCGTTTTGATGGCAAACGCAGTCATTTAGATTCTGCAGCCTTCTACCTCCGCAAGGCGGAAGGTCATCCCAACCAGCAAGCTTGGTTTGAGGCCAAGGTGCACTGGCTGTTTTTAAGGGGTGATGCTGATAATATGTTAAGGCATATCAAACAGCATCCTGGTCTTGCCGAAGCCACCGCTGGTTGGTCGGCCTACCGCATCGGCGAGATGCAATTACAGAAGCAGCAAATGGTTGAGGCCAATCAATTTTTCCGCAAAGCGGTGGAAGGTATGCCTGAGCAACTCGATTTTCAGCTTAAGTTAGCCATTTCAGAAATGCAGTTGAATCGGCCTTTGGAGGCAAAGCGCAGGTTAGAGCAGCTGTTGAAACAGCAACCCGACTATGTGCCGGCCATGACCAATTTGGGCTTCATCAATTTGCAAATGGGCGAAGACAAAGAAGCAGAGCGTTTGTATCGCTTGGCATTGCGGCTTGATCCCGACAATCAGGCAGCCGAAATGAATATGGTGGGCTTGATGCTTTACAGAGGGCAAAATGCCGCAGCCAAAATTAAATTGCAGCAGATTTTGAAAAAATATCCCGGACATTTGCAAGCGCAACAAATTCTTCAATCGCTTTCCTAATTTATGGCCAAACGAAAACCGCGGCGAGCAGCAGCATCCCAACCAAATACTTCAAAAATCAAACGTTTATTATATGCCTTGCTCGGGGTCACCGTATTTTCGGGCCTATTGCTAGCCTACAACTTGTATGAACGTACCTACCGCACCAATGTGAGTACAACCTTACCAGGTGAGTTTGTTTATTTGGAGATTCCAACGGGAAGTGAATGGCGAGATGTGCTCTTTTTGCTCCAGCAAGGCAATTTTCTGCGTGATGTGCCTTCTTTTGAATGGGTGGCGCAAAAGGCTGGTTATCCCGAACGAGTGTTGCCAGGTCGCTATAAGATGGAGCAGGGCATGAATAATATTGAGTTGGTAAAGATGTTGGCCTCGGGTAGACAAGAGCCTGTGCGTTTGGTCATCAATAAGTTTCGCGATAAATACGATTTGTTTGGAGCTGTTGCCCGCCGCCTTGAAGCCGATTCTACACGACTGGCGCAGCTATTTACCGACGGCAAGCTCATGCGTAAGTACGGTTTCAACGAAGAAAATTCATTGGCCATGATCATCCCCAATACTTATGAGTTTTGGTGGAATACCAGCGCACTGGAGTTTTTGGAAAAGATGCGCAAAGAAAACGAAGTGTTTTGGACTGCAGAACGCAAAGAAAAAGCGCGTAGATTGGGCTTAACGCCTGCTGAAGTGATGATTTTGGCCTCCATCGTAGAAGAAGAAACCAATCAGCTTGAGGAAAAAGGCACCATTGCGAGGGTATACTTAAACCGCCTGAATATTGGCATGAAGCTACAAGCCGACCCAACCGTGCGTTTTGCCATTGGCGATTTCAGCATCAAACGGGTGCGGGGTGCCATGCTCAACCATGCATCTCCCTACAACACCTATTATGCTGAAGGCTTACCTCCGGGACCTATTTGCACACCCTCTATTCCAACCATTGATGCAGTTTTAAACAGCAGTCCCAACGATTATCTGTATTTTTGTGCGCGGGAGGATTTTTCGGGCTTTCATAGCTTCGCTAAAAACTATCGCGACCACCAACTCAATGCGCAGAAGTACCAAAAAGCGCTCAATCAAAGGAATATCCTCCGTTAAATGTATACGCACCCAACTACATACCGCGTTTGTTATGCCGATACCGACCAAATGCAATATATGTATTACGGGAATTATGCGCGTTTGTACGAGATTGGCAGGGTAGAAGCCATGCGAGCCCTCGGCTTTTCTTACCGTGCGTTTGAAGAAGCAGGCATCATGATGCCGGTGCTGGATTTACAATCGAAATTCCTGCAACCAGCCCGTTACGATGAGTTGTTGCAAATTCAAACTACCGTCTTGGAGCTGCCTTCGGTACGCATTAAGTTTAAATACGAGGTGTTTAATGAGCAAAACGTGCTTTTAAACGAAGGATTTACCACCTTGGTGTTTGTGAACAAACAAACCAATAAGCCGTGTAAGGCCCCGGCCGATTTTTTAGTGGCTCTTCAAAGCTTCTTCAAATGAACAAGTGGATCGCTAAACTGCTCGAATGGCGCCCAGTACGCTTGTTCATGCTTATGCTCAAGCGCATTAAGTTGGGAAAGCAATACCAAGTGCCGTTATACGACGTACTGGTGTTCTTTTTTAGGGAAATTACCAAGCCCGACCTTACCATGCGTGCCTCAGCCATTACTTTCAGTTTCTTCTTGGCGCTTTTTCCAGGGACCTTGTTTTTGTTTACGCTCATCCCTTACATTCCGATTGCCGACTTGGACGTGATTATCCTAGACTTTTTTAGCGAGGTAATGCCAGATAGTGCTTTTGAAGCCGTAAAAACAACCATTTCCGACATCGTAAGCAAGCAGCAAACGGGTTTATTGTCGTTTGGTATCTTGATGGCGCTGTACTTTTCAACTAACGGACTCAATGCCCTGATGGAGTCGTTCAACAAATCCTATGACATTTTTGAATCTCGTAGTTTTTTGTACCAAAGAGGGATGGCATTGCTGCTTACCTTGCTTGAACTGGCGGTTTTGGTAGTGGCGGTAGTGCTCATCTTAGGCGGCAGTGTGGCCATTGATGTACTGGTAATGTATGGTCTGATCAAGGCCAGCTATATCGCCGTATTATTTCGGGTGATGGAATGGGTAATCATTTTGGTGCTTATTTACATAGGGGTAAGCTTGTTGTATTATTTTGGTCCTGCCGTAAATAGAAGGTGGAAATTCTTTTCAATTGGCTCTGTTGTGGCTACTTTGTTATTCGTGGTTACTTCTACAGCCTTTTCGTACTACATCAATCACTTTGGTACCTATAATAAGTTATACGGTTCAAT
The DNA here is from genome assembly GCA_030682795.1 of Sphingobacteriaceae bacterium. Lineage (GTDB taxonomy): Bacteria > Bacteroidota > Bacteroidia > UBA7662 > UBA7662 > PNNG01. The sequence continues at coordinate 321,320 of JAUXNJ010000047.1, read as the reverse complement.
CGGTACATTAATCGTGGTGATGTTGTGGATGAATTTGAATTCTTTAATCATACTTGTTGGCTTTGAGCTTAATGCTGCCATTTATATCAATCGGTCATTATTGATAGAAGCACGACAAAGAGAGGCGGTTGATAAAATCAAAGAAGCAGATCTCGATTAATTATTTAAAAAAAGAGGTCATAGCTTGCTACAAATAAGAATGCTCTTATCTTTGCACTCTCATCTGAGCCCAGGTGGTGAAATTGGTAGACACGCTACTTTGAGGGGGTAGTGGGAGTATTCCTGTGCTGGTTCGAGTCCAGTCCTGGGCACATACAAAAAAAGGCCTGTCAACTACTTGACAGGCCTTTTGCATTCACTGCAATTTACATTTTTACAAATCTCAGCAGCTGCTGCGCTTTGCCGTCGGTGAGCTTTAGGTGGTATACACCAGGACTCCAGCCTTCAGTGTTTAATACCAAGCTCGATGTACCATCTTCATTGTTGTATTGGAGCTCTTTAACCTTGCGGCCTTGAACATCGCTGATGGTAATGTGAATTACATTTTCTGCCGTTCCTAAGTCTAGCGTCATAATGTCCTTAACAGGATTTGGGTAAATACGTGCGTTAAAGCTATTGACTTCACTGATACTAGTATTGCTAACCTGATAGGTAATGGGAATACAGATGGTGTCATTGCCGCGAATTAGGTCGCCATTCATTTCTACCCATATGCACAAATTTGCGGATGTAGTCGTACTTGCACTAATAGGTGTATTGAAGGTGTAGGTCAGCGAATCACCTGGCCCCAGGATATTAGCAAACAGGTTTTCGGTTACCACAGGATTGCTACCGAAGCGGTATTTGAGACTGATGGCTCTATTTATCAAGACCCCTTCATTTCTGATTTTTAGGATAGGGGCGGTTGGACTCGTAAGGGTAGTATTGGGTGTTGGTTGTATCAATTGCGAGGCAGCGATGTCTTCTACTAGGATGACGCTGGTTTGCACACCCAAAAGAAAATCCTCGGTAGAACGGGCACGATACCCTGCCCAACTTCCTCCTAATACCTCGAAAGCGCGGTAAGATATGGGTAAGGTTAGGTCGCGTGCTAAGGTAATCGAAGACCCACCTGGCATTTCCCAAAGCACATAAAATCCACCCGAAGAAATAGTGACAGGAGTACTTAATACCACGTTGCTGTAACTATTCAGCGCAAAAGTGCCCGAAACAGCAAAGGTAGAATCGAGTAGGGTACCGGGACCGCCATTCAAGCCATTGTCATCAAAAATTTTCAGGATGCAGCCCGACATAGTAGCATCTGCAGTGATGTACATGCGGTAAGCATCAATTTTACATGGATAATATGGCGGAGTAATGTAGTAGCCGATGCCTCCTGACCCACCCGACCAGCTCAAACCGGCACCGTCAGGTAGGCCGTCGGAATAGTCTAAATCTATACTTAAGGCTGTAGTATCAACAGCAATGATCTTGGCACGAAGCGTATTGTTTGCGGCAACAAGATCCCCTGTTATGCCAGAAACAACGGTGTTCATATTGTAGATGCCGGGTGTTGGAGGCGTTAAGGTGTTGGTGAACGCTATTACTGAGTCTTGTCCTGCTGCCAATGATCCCACCGCACCTGTGTTGTTCAGGCTAGTAAAGCCAGTGCGCGTTACGGTGCTATTTACGATGATGTTGGACAGTGGTTGGTTTCCAAAGTTTTTGATACTACTTGAGAGTACTTTAGGGCTATTGGTTTTGGTAAATACGGCCCCGTTACCTTCATTCAAATTCCAGTTAACTCCGCCATCCCTAGCTTGGTAGGTGGTGGTTTGTGGATGATAGAATTTAATGGAGTAATTGGCCACGGGGTAAACGTTTTTACTATGCTGCAATCCAAGTTGGCCAGTGATGTTTTCTATACCAATGGTGATGTCGTTCGATTGTGTTAAGCCGCTTTGAGCTAAATAATTAAAGGTAATGGAGCTGTCTGCTCTATTTAAAATCACTTGAAAACTATTTGAGCCGGTGTAAGAGGGATTGGCATTTACCCAAAAAGGAACATTGAGCCAGCTTACGCAGATGGTATCTCCAGAGCTGTAAAAGTAACAGCTGCCTGGATTAGCGGTTCCTGCAAAATTAAGGTCTGATAAAAACGGGGCGATAAAATCTTGCGGTGCCACCGTGCTGGGAATAATAGGGAAGGGGGAAGCAATGTTGGCGCCATTAAAGCTCAAATAGCCATTCGACCCAATCCAAACCTGCTCTGGATTGTACCAGTAATATTTAAAGCCGCTCACAAAGCCAAAAGGTCCTACCACATTGTCATCGCTTAAACCTGTGACTTGCGTGCCGATGGTGGTAATGTTAAACCACGCAAAAGTTGGTCCACCAGGCTCATTAGAATCTTTCCAAGTGTAACCATAGGCATCAGGACCACCGGCACCAAGTTGAGCATGGACCTGTAGGCTGATGAATGCCAAACCGAACAGTAAAAACTTTTTCATATAACAAATTTTAGAATTTGAATCTAAGCATTTCTCGCCCCAATACAAAATAAAATGGAGAACAATCTGCAATAATTTGATTCCATTGAATTGATAATCAGGACATAATAGAAAGTTGCGATTTTTTATGTCGCTTAGGCTGTCTAAAATGCCATTTTACTTACCTTTGCCCTCGGAGAGATGGCAGAGCGGTCGAATGCGGCGGTCTTGAAAACCGTTGACTGTTACAGGTCCGGGGGTTCGAATCCCTCTCTCTCCGCCAACCCAAAACCCGATTTCGCAAGAAATCGGGTTTTTTAATTTCTCGCCAGCCCCAAAACTTGTTTTGAGGGCGCAGCGAGAAATTAAAAAACCAAGCTGGCAGCGCAGCGCCAGCGGGTTTTGGGTTGAACAGCCTCCCCATTCAGGCATGGCGGCCGTAGGACGCCAATCCGATTCCAGCCCCAAAACACCGTTTTGAGGGCGCAGCGAGAAATTAAAATGAATTTTAGCTTAACTGGAGTTTAGGCGTGCGCCTTGATTTTCTGTCCCACCAGCCTAAAGAATCGATAGCTCAACATGATGGCCGATGCCATCAAGCCTAAAGCCAAAGCCACCCACACACCCATCACCCCATAATTGAGTTGAAAAGCCAGCAAGCCGCCCAAAGGCAAGGCAATCACCCAATAAGCTATCATCACATACAAGGTAGGCCTTTTTACATCTTCCATGCCCCGTAACAAACCCACGCCCACAGCCTGTATGCCATCTACAATTTGAAAGGCGGCAGCCACCAACAGCAATTGAGCCGCCAAATTAATTACCTCTGGATCGTTAATGTATAAAGCAGGGAAATAAAAGCGTCCTAGAATAAACACAATTCCACAGAGCCCCATAAAGCCACCCGACAACCAAAAAGAACTCTTACCAATCTTTCGCGCCAACACAAAATCGTTTTTGCCTTGGGCATGACCAATGCGAATAGCGCTCGCCGACGATAAACCAATGGCCACCATAAAGCTGATGCTGGCCAAATTAATGGCGATTTGATGTGCTGCCAATGGCTTGCTACCCAACCAACCAATCATTACTGCAGCAAAGGCAAAGGCAGATGTTTCAAAAATGTATTGAATGCCACCAGGAATACCCAGTTTTAAAATGCGGGTCATCACCGTCCGCTGTAAACTATCTAAGCCCAATTTCATGGGTTCATACACCCGAAAACGTCTGTTTTTGAGTACAAAGACCATCATCGTAGCTGCTGCCAATACCCGCGTCAGGGTAGTTGCCCATCCTGCGCCTTCCAATCCCATCGCCGGGAAGCCCCAATTTCCAAAAATGAGCAGCCAATTGCCAAAAGCATTGATCGGAATCATCAAAATGCCAATGATCAAAGCTGGATACATAATCTCCAAACCTTCGCTAAATTGCCTGAAGGCCTGGTAAATCATCACTGGCAGCATCGAAAGCCCTAAAATGCGCAGATATGGAATCGATAGCTGGGTAACTGCCTCGGGCTGGTTGAGCAGCTGAAGCACCGGTGCCAGCAAAATCATGAGGATGGCCAAGCCACTGCCCACCGCCAAGGCCATGTAAAAGCCGTTTTTGAGGATGGCCTCTGCCTTGTGGTGGTCGCCTTCCCCGTTGGCAATGGCCGTTAATGGGGAGATGGCAAAGGATACGCCAATGCCAAATACCATCAAAATAGAAAACAGGCCCACTGAAACAGAAACGGCAGCGAGCTCGTCGGCACCCAAGCGCCCCACCATCACCGAATCGATGACGCCAAGGGCAATGTGGCTCAACTGACCAATGACGATTGGCCAGGCCAGTTTTAAGGTGCGAGAAAGCTCGGATTTTTTCATAAAGCCTGCAAAATTACCGATTTTCAGGCTGTTTTGGCTTTTATTTTAAGGTTTTTGCGAAGAAGCATTGAGCTTTACCCGCTTTAAATCCAATACATTCATGGCATTGGTGCTGAGGCCAGTAACAGCGGGATTCACAAGGCGCAAGACCTGATCGTAGTACAAGACCATAAAGGGTGCCTCTTCGCGAATCAGCGCGTCCATTTGCTGGTAGAGCAGGGCACGCAGACTGTCGTTGGGTTGTTGCAGCGCGGCCGCGTACAAACGGTCGAAGCTGGCATTTTGAAACTGGGTGTAATTAGGTCCAGCTGGGGCGCGGTTTGGACCATAGGCCAAGGCCAGGTAGTTTTCCGCATCTGGGTAATCGGCAATCCAGCTGCCCCGAAACATGCTCACTTCACCTTTGCTGATGAGTTGGCGGAGGGTGGGGCCGGGACTGGTGTTGATATCGAGTTGCACCCCAATGCTTTGCAACTGCCGCTGGATAAAGATGCAAAGGTCGAGGTAGGCTGGATTGGTCTCCAGCGCGATTAGGATGCTTCCGGGCGCATAACCAGCTTCTTTTAAAAGTGCTTTGGCCTTTTCGGGCTGGTAGCTAAAATGGTCAAAGGCGGTGCTGTCGAAGCCTGGCAAACCGGGGGGAATGAGACCTGCTGTGCCGGGTATGCCCACGTTGTTGCGCAAGAAATACATCATCTGCTTGCGGTCGATGGCGTAGTTCAGTGCCTGGCGAACCCTCTTGTCGAGCAAGGCCGGATGTGCCGCTTTTTTATCGCCATTGGTTAAGAAGCCCAAGTATTCGGTGTTCAAATAAGCGGAACGCTGCAACTGAATGCGGTCTTTGTACTTGGGTTGCAAACTGCCATCGGCCAGCAGCACTTCGTCTTTAAAGGCAGGATCGATACCCGAAATAAAATCGAGTTTACCTTGCAGGAAGGCTAAAAAGGCGCTTTGTTTGTCGGGTAAAAACTGCACCATCACGGCATCTAAATAAGGGAGGGCATCTGCACCTGCTTTTTCGAAGTAGTGCTCGTTTTTGTGAAGTACCAATGCTTCGTTCTCTTCCCAAAAAGCGAGTTTAAAGGGACCAGTACCCACGGGGTTTTCGCGAAAGGCTGCGCCATAATAATTGATCGCTTCGGCGGGTACTACACTGCAATAACCCATGCTCAACATGCCCAGCAATGGAGGATAAGCTGCATTTAAATGTATCTCAAAGATACTGTCGTTAGTAGCTTGAAAAGGATTTTCTGCCAGCTTGCCGCTGAAAATCCAAGCCCCCGGTGATGCGAGTTTAGGCTGTATCAATCGGTTGAATGAGTATACAAAGTCACCTGCGGTAACATATTTGAAATTATTCTCTTTGAAACATTTATTCTCATGAAAACGAACATCTGTGCGAAGTGTAAATCGATATATTGTACCATCTTCGGAGAGTTCCCAATGCTTGGCAATGGCGGGAACTACCTGCAAATTTGAATCGAGCTGCACCAGGCCGTTAAACAGCATGTTCACGGCCCAGCCGCTGGCTTGGTCTCGGGCAAAGGCTGGATCGAGCGAACTGATGCCACTTTCCTGGTTATAGCGAAAAATTTGCTTGTTAGATGGGCCCTTGGGAGCCTCACAAGCTTGTATTATGAAGATGGTGGATAAAATGAACGCGATGGTCTTTCTCATTCCTGCTTATGGTATTATCTTAGAGGCTTGATTCTGCTGTCAAAAATACAGGAATCTACACCATTTAACGCATTTAGCACAATTACAACATGAGCAAGGTTATCGCGATTGCAAATCAGAAGGGGGGAGTTGGAAAAACCACGACAGCCATAAATCTCGCTAGCAGCCTGGCGGTGTTGGAATTTAAGACCTTGTTGATCGATGCAGACCCTCAAGCCAATGCCACTTCAGGCATCGGTTTTGATCCTAAAGCCATCAAAACGGGCATTTACGAATGCATGGTGAATGATGTGCCCGTAGCACACAACGTTTTGCAAACCGAAGTGCCATTTCTCGATTTATTGCCAGCAACCATCGACTTGGTTGGTGCCGAAATTGAAATGATCAACCGTCCGAACCGAGAAAAAATACTGAAAAACGTGCTGGAAGCCGTGCGGAAACAGTACGATTTTATCATCATCGATTGTAGTCCCTCGCTCGGATTGATTACCGTAAACAGTTTGAATGCCGCCGATTCGGTGATTGTGCCAGTTCAATGCGAATATTTTGCCCTCGAAGGTCTTGGCAAATTGCTCAATACCATCAAAATTGTACAAACCCGCTTTAATGCGGACCTGAAAATAGAGGGAATTCTGCTCACCATGTACGACGGCCGACTACGCCTCGCCAACCAAGTGGTAGAGGATGTGCGCCAAAATTTGGGGGATATGACCTTCGACACCATCATTCACCGCAACACCAAATTGAGCGAGGCGCCAAGCTTTGGCATGTCGGCCATCATGCACGACGCCGGCAGTAAAGGCGCCACCAATTATTTGAACTTAGCCCGTGAAATTCTGCAGAAAAACAACCTCACCCGTATTCCTGCAGAAGAACGCACCATGAATTAATAGAGATGAACGCAACGAAGAGAAATGCCCTGGGAAGAGGGCTGGGTGCCTTATTGTCGGCCGATGAAGCAGCAGCTGTAGTGACGCAAGCCACTACCAATTGGATGATTCCGGTTACACAAATTGAAGCCAATCCCTTTCAGCCCCGCACCGATTTTGAAGAGGTAGCCTTGAAGGAATTGGCCGATTCGATTCGAATCCATGGCGTAATCCAACCACTAACGGTTCGGAAATTAACCGCTGGCCAGTACCAATTGGTATCAGGCGAGCGCCGTTTGCGGGCTTCTAAGTTGGTAGGACTCGAAGAAGTACCTGCCTATGTGCTCGAAGCCAATCAGCAGGGCATGCTGGAGATGGCTTTGATTGAAAACATTCAGCGTCAAGATCTTAATGCCATTGAGGTAGCCATTAGCTTTAAGCGCCTGCAGGAAGAGTGTCAGATCAAACAAGAAGAACTAGGAGAGCGCGTGGGTAAAGACCGCGCTACGGTAGCCAACTATTTACGCTTGCTCAAACTTCCCCCTGAAATTCAATTGGGCTTGCGCAATGCAGCCATAGGGATGGGGCATGCACGGGCGCTTTTGGGCCTGACAAAAACCGAGCAGCAGCTTTTTGTGTACCGCAAAACGGTGGCAGAAGGCTTGAGCGTGCGCAAAGTAGAGGCTTTGGTACGTGAAATGAACAGCGACGATGCACCTGCAAAAGGCGGCAGCAAGAAAAAAGAGGAGGGAACTCCTTCGGCTTACAAAGCGGTACAAGACAGTCTGCAGCAAAAGTTTGAAGCCCGCATCCAAATCAAGGCCAACGACAAAGGAAAAGGCGAGATTCTTATTCCTTTTGCCAGCACCGACGATTTAAATCGAATTTTGGACTTATTAGAGTCGTGATGCGTGCTTGGCTGCTCTGCTTAAGCTTATTGTTACAGCTGGTTTCAGCCAAGGCCCAAACCAACGACTCGGTTTATATTCGGGAGTCGGATTCCTTTTCCATCGTTGTTCCCGAGGCCTATGAGCATTCGGTAAAAAAAGCGGTGCGTTATTCGGCCATGCTGCCGGGCTTGGGACAAACTTACAATCGCAAATATTGGAAAATACCCATTATTTATGGTCTTGGAGGCTTTACAGTCTATTCTGCGTTGCAAAATCAAAAGCTGTACATCCGCCATCGTGATGCCTACAGGCTGCGGTCGGATGGTGATCCTGCCACGGTTGATGAATTTGATGGCTTGCAAACAGCCAGGGAGTTGCAGCGAAACCGCGACATATACCGCCAAGCGCGCGATTTAAATTGGATTTTGACACTTGGGGTGTATGCCCTTAATCTGGTAGATGCCAGTGTGGATGCACATCTTTTTCACTTTAATGTGAGTGATGACTTGAGTGTTCGGCTGCTTCGCGACAGTCCTCACTACAACCTGGCTACCGGAAATTGGCAATTTCCTGTAGCTACTTTGACTTGGAAATTATGAAAATAGCACTTCTTGGATACGGCAAAATGGGGCAATTGATTGGCCAAATGGCAGAAGCCCGTGGCCATCAGATTGTATTGGTGATTGGTGCTGAAAACAGCAACGACCTCACCATTGATGCCCTTCGTCAAGCAGATGTGGCCATTGAATTTAGTGCCCCAGATGCCGCTGCGCATCACATTCAGCTTTGTTTAGAAGCGGGAGTGCCTGTTGTGGTTGGGACTACTGGTTGGTACGAGCAGTACGAAAGCTTAGTGGCATTGGCGAGGACCAAGCAGGGTGCCATGCTCACGGCCACCAATTTTAGCTTGGGAGTTAACCTGTTTTTTGCTTTGAGCAGTTGGATGGGCTCAGTGATGGCACAGCATCCAGGCTACGAAGTACGAATCGACGAAACCCACCACATACATAAAAAGGATGCACCAAGTGGTACGGCCATTACCATTGCAGAGCGATTATTGGAGCATTTGAAGCATAAAGGCTGGTCCCTAAACGGCTCCGAAGGCCAAACTTTGCCTATTTACGCCCATCGCATCGATGAAGTGCCAGGTACCCACGAAGTGCGCTTCAGTAGTAAAGAAGATGAGATTGTGCTTTCGCATATAGCCCACAACCGGCATGGCTTTGCCAGCGGCGCAGTAATGGCTGCCGAATGGTTAAATGGCAAAATAGGGGTGTTTACCATGAGAGATGTGCTTGGACTCTAAATCGCCAAGCCACAGCCCTGTCTAAGCGAACAAAGTACCCGCCTGTCCCGGAAATTTCTTGTTTAAATGCTTGTAAGCCGCTTCGGTAACTTCCCGACCACGTGGCGTGCGCTTTAAATAGCCTTCCTGAATCAAAAAGGGTTCATACACCTCTTCAATGGTGCCCGCATCTTCACTTACCGCTGTGGCAATGGTGGTTAAGCCAACAGGTCCGCCCTTAAATTTATCGATGATGGTGCTCAAAATCTTGTTGTCCATCTCATCCAAACCATGCTGATCCACATTTAACGCTTCCAAAGCCATCTTAGCAATGTCGCTGGTAATGATGCCGTTGCCTTTGACCTGCGCAAAATCACGGGTACGACGCAACAAAGCGTTGGCAATACGCGGCGTGCCACGTGAGCGGCGTGCAATTTCAAATGCACCCGTTTCTTCAATCGCCACATTCAGTATTTCACTTGATCTTACAACAATGCTAGTCAGTAATTTAGCATCATAGTATTCAAGTCTTGAATTAATACCAAAACGTGCCCTTAAGGGAGCGGTTAACAAGCCAGATCGGGTGGTGGCGCCTACCAAGGTAAATGGACTAATGGCGATTTGCACGCTGCGGGCATTTGGACCCGTATCAATCATGATATCGATTTTGTAGTCCTCCATCGCCGAATACAGGTATTCTTCCACAACAGGACTCAATCGATGTATTTCGTCAATAAAAAGCAAATCACCTTCATCCAAGCCTGTGAGCAAGCCCGCTAAATCTCCTGGTTTTTCGAGCACAGGACCGCTGGTAACCTTGATGCCAGCTCCCATTTCATTGGCAATGATGTGCGCCAAGGTAGTTTTACCCAAACCTGGAGGTCCGTGCAGCAGTACATGGTCGAGCGGCTCTTGTCGCATCCGCGCGGCTTGCACAAAAATCAGCAAATTATCGAGCACCTTCCGCTGCCCGGTGAAATCATCGAAAGTCCTGGGTCTCAGGAATTTTTCAATGTCTTTATCCGGACCCTCCAAATGGTCTTCACTGCCGTCTAATGGGTTGTTGCGCATCCTTCAAAAATACGTTTTTTATGAATTGTCGCGATGGTTTGCAGAATTAAAGCGCAATTTTCATCTGAACATTAAAAAATGTTTAAACTTCAATTAATGAGCTGCACAGCAAACGACTTGCGGCATAATTTGTTAATTTCACAGCTTAATTTAAATCAGTTTTGAACGATTCTCTCGTAATTATACCAACTTACAACGAAAAGGAAAACGCTGAAATGATCATCAGGAAGGTGTTTTCTTTGGCACATCCATTCGATTTGTTGATTGTGGACGACAATTCGCCTGATGGTACCCAGGACATTGTACGACGTCTGCAAATCGAATATCCAAATCTCCATTTGCTAGCCAGAAGTGGCAAACAAGGTTTAGGCACAGCCTATATTGCCGGTTTCCGCTGGGCGCTGGAGCGTGATTACGAGTACATTTTTGAAATGGATGCCGACTCATCACACAATCCGGAGGATTTGTTGCGGTTACGGGAGGCCTGTGTAAACGGCGCAGATTTGGCTGTAGGCTCGCGTTATGTAACCGGGGTAAATGTGGTGAATTGGCCCATGGGGCGTGTGATTTTATCGTACTTCGCCTCCAAATATGTGCGTTTTATCACTGGCATGCCCATCAATGATGCCACGGCAGGCTTTAAATGTTACAAAAGAATTGTGCTGAAAACCATACGGTTAGATAAAATTCAATTCGTTGGTTACGCTTTTCAGATAGAAATGAAATTTAAATCGTGGTTTTATGGTTTTAAACTCACGGAAGTGCCCATCATATTCACTGATCGTACCCTCGGTCAAAGCAAAATGTCGAAAGGAATTGTTAAAGAAGCAGCCTTCGGTGTAATCAAGCTGAAATTATGGAGCATGTTCCGCGGAAAAAAAGGCTACAACCACCATTAATGAGCAAATCATCCCTACGAGTTTTAATATTAATTGCCATCACGGCAGTGATCGGTCTACTGGCATGGAATAAGTTCAAGCCGTCGCAAAGCAAAGAACTGCCTGCTGCCAGTTCGGTGCCTCAAACCAAGCCTACTGTTAAAATTCAAGTGGTACAACCCGAGGCTTTTAGCGAAGTGATTAGTCTAAGCGGTAGCCTCACGGCCAGCGAAGAAGTCAATTTGATGTCAGAAGCAGCCGGTCGCATTACCTTCCTAAATTTACAAGAAGGCAGCAGGGTACAAAAAGGTGAGGTGCTCATGCGCCTAAACAGCGATGATTTGCAGGCCCAACTCCAAAGGTCAGAAGCTTTATTAAAGGAGCTGAGCAGCCGGGATACCCGTCAAAAAGCCCTTTTGGCCAAAGAAGCCATCAGCCAGCAAGAGTACGATCAATTTAGTGCCGAAATGGCGGTGGTAAAAGCCGATTTGGCCTTGGTGAAGGCACAAATTGCAAAAACCGAGGTACGGGCACCTTTTTCGGGCAGGGTAGGTCTCCGCTATGTGAGTCTGGGTGCTTTTGTTAATCAAAATTCACGCATCGCTGAATTGGTGAATGCCGATCCAATGTACATCGATTTTTCGGTGCCCGAAAAGTACGCCTCTCAAATCAGAACGGGTATGCGGCTAAATTTCACAGTCGAAAATTTGCCCGACACTTTTAGCGCTGATGTGAAAGCCATTGCCCCGCGCATCGATGCCAATACACGCACTTTACAGGTACGGGCAGTTACTAAAAATACTAAAAACGAGCTCATTGCAGGAGCTTTTGCTAAGGTAATATTAAAGCTGAACGAAATTCCAGATGCCCTGTTGGTTTCGAATACGGCCGTTGTACCTGAAATGAATGCCAAAAAATTGTTTTTGATTAAAGATGGCGTGGTTAAGCCGGTGGTCATCACCACTTCTAACCGCACGGCCAATCGGGTGGTCGTAAGTACTGGCCTATCTGCAGGCGATACGGTAATCACAGCCGGTGTTTTGAAAGTTCGCCCTGGTATCGCTGTCGAAATTTTGGAGCAGCCATAAGATGGGGTTATCTGAAATATCCATCAAGCGACCGGTCCTAACGATCGTATTTTCGCTTGTTATTTTACTACTGGGCTTCATTGCCTTCCGTTTTTTGGGCGTTCGGGAGTATCCGAGTGTAGAAGCCCCCATCATTACCGTGAGCACCAATTATGTAGGCGCCAATGCCGATATCATCGAATCGCAGGTCACCGAGCCGCTCGAAGAATCGCTCAATGGCATTGCCGGCATACGATCGATTACCTCGGTAAGTAGGGACGGCAGGTCGACCATAACGGTTGAGTTTGAACTCGAAATCGACCTCGAAGCTGCTGCGAACGACGTGCGCGACCGCGTTTCGAGGGCCATTTCTAACTTGCCGCAGGATGTTGATCCACCCACCGTAAGCAAGGCTGATGCGGATGCCAACCCCATCCTCTTTCTAAATATTAAAAGCAGTACCCGCGACATGCTCGATTTGTCGGACATAGCCGAGCGGGTGTTTAAAGAGCGCCTTCAAACCATTTCTGGGGTGAGCGAGGTGCGAATATGGGGACAAAAAAAATACTCCATGCGCCTGTGGCTCGATCCGGCGCGTTTGGTGGCTTACCAGCTTACGCCACTCGACGTACGGTCGGCGCTTTTGCGCGAAAACGTGGAATTACCTTCTGGTGCTGTAGAAGGCCGCGACATCGAACTTACGGTACGTACTTCGGGACGTTTGGTAAGCACCGAAGATTTTGAGCGGCTCATATTAAAAACCAATGGTGACCAGGTGGTGCGACTCAAAGATGTGGGTTATGCCAAAATGGAGGCAGAAAACCTGCGTACTTTATTGCGCCGCGACGGCACGCCCATGGTGGGCACCGTCATCATCCCCCAACCCGGTTCCAACTACATCGACATTGCCGATCAGTTTTACGAAAGGGTAGAAGAAATCAAGCGCAACCTGCCCGATGACATTGAGGTGCAGATTGGCTTCGACACCACCGAATACATCCGCAACTCCATCAAAGAAGTACAAAGCACCATTTATTTGGCTTTCTTCTTAGTGGTAATCATCATTTTTATCTTCCTCAGAAACTGGAGAACCACCATTATCCCCGTTTTGGTAATCCCCATTTCTTTGATAGGTACCTTTTTTGTGATGTATTTGGCTGGATTTTCGATCAATGTGCTCACCTTGCTCGGCATCGTATTGGCCATTGGTTTGGTGGTAGACGATGCCATTGTGGTGCTCGAAAACATCTATTCGAAAATAGAAGAGGGGATGCCGCCGATGGAAGCTGCCATCAAAGGATCTGGCGAAATTTTCTTTGCCGTGATTGCCACCACCATTACACTCGTGGCGGTGTTTTTGCCAATCATTTTCTTACAGGGCATCACCGGTAAACTTTTTACCGAGTTCGGCTTGGTCATTGCCGGTGCGGTGGTCATTTCTTCCTTTGTAGCCTTAACGCTTACCCCTATGCTTTCGGGCCGTATTCTCAAAAAATCGAAAGGCCACAGCAGCATTTGGAAATGGAGTGAAGCGCAATTTACCAGTCTAAATCTGGGCTACAAGCGCAGTTTGGTGTGGCTCATGCGCCGACGCTGGCTGGCTTTTGTGGCCTTGGCTGTATCGATTGCTGCCATTGTTTGGTTTGGTGCCAAGTTGCCGTCGGAGTTGGCGCCTTTAGAGGACCGCAGCGATATCCGGGTTTTTGCTACCGCCCAAGAAGGAGCCACCTTTGAGTTCATGGATACGTATATGAACGAGCTGTTGGCCTTTGTAAAGACCGAAGTGCCAGAACATGCCTCCATCATCACCGTTACTTCACCCGGTTTTGGCGCGTCCTCTTCTACCAATTCTGGCTTTTCGCGCATCATCCTCAAAGCCCCTAAAGACCGCAGTCGTACCCAAATGCAAGTGGCCGATGAGCTCACCAAAGTGGTAAACCGATTGCCTGAAGCCCGTTCTTTTGTATTCCAGCAGCAAACTTTTGGTGCTAGAAATGCAGGCCTTCCAGTGCAATACGTGCTTCAAGCGCCCAACTTTGAGCGTTTGAAAGAAATCATGCCCGAATTTTTGGCGCGTGCCATGAAGGACTCGACCTTCAGCTTTGTGGATGTGAACCTCAAAATCAACAAGCCTGAAATTTCGATTCAAATTGATAGAGAGAAGGCACGGAATTTAGGGGTTTCGGTGCTCGACATTGCCCAGACCTTGCAGTTTGGCTTGAGCGGACAGCGTTTCGATTATTTCATTCTCGACGGCAAGCAGTATCAGGTTATTGGTCAGCTCGATCGACCGAACCGAAACGACCCGGGTGATTTACGCGGCTTATTCGTACGAAACGACCGCGGGGAGATGATCCAACTCGATAACCTGGTGATTTTGACCGAAGAAACCAGTCCACTGCAGCGCTTCCGCTTCAATCGCTTTGTGTCGGCCACCATCTCCGCCAATCCAGCCCCCGGCAAAACCATTGGTCAGGGCATCGATGCCATGGATGCCATTGCCGCTGAAGTGCTTCCCGATGACTTTCGGACGGCTTTAGATGGCCCCTCGAAGGAATTCCGCGAATCGAGTTCCAGCCTACAATTTGCCTTTTTGCTCGCCCTTATCTTAATTTACATGGTGCTGGCAGCGCAGTTCGAAAGCTTCCGGGATCCTTTCATCATCATGTTTACCGTTCCTTTAGCCTTGGCAGGAGCCATTTTTTCGCTGTACCTCTTCAACCAAACCATTAACATTTTTAGCCAAATCGGCATCATCATGTTGATTGGCTTGGTTACCAAAAACGGCATTCTCATTGTAGAATTTGCCAACCAGCGCAAAGAGGCCGGTATGCAAAAAATGAACGCCATCATTGATGCGGCAGAATCGCGCTTCAGACCCATCCTCATGACCTCGCTTTCTACCATTTTAGGTATTTTGCCTATCGCCTTGGCTTTGGGAGAAGGTTCCGAAAGTCGCGTGCCCATGGGCATTGCTGTTGTAGGAGGGATGCTGTTTAGCACCTTCCTTACCTTGTACATCATTCCAGCCATCTACAGTTACATATCGGTAGATTTAAAAAAGAAGCAAAATGAAAAGCTTTAAGGCGATTCTCTTCCTCCTCATGCTGATGGCCATACAGCAGCCCTTATCAGCGCAAGAAAGTTTGAGTTTGCAGCAGGCCTTGGCCATCGCTTTGGAAGACAATTTCGACATCCGCATCGCGCAAAACGACGCTGCCATTGCCAAAAACAACCACAGTTGGGGCGAGGCGGGATTTTTGCCCAATGTGGCTTTGTCGCTCGACCAAGCAGGCTCGGTAAACAACATCCGACAGGAGTTTTTAACGGGCAATGTGCTCGAAAACCCGAGTGCCGCCCAACAGTCGCTTAACGTAAACGCCCTCATGAACTGGACCATTTTCGACGGCATGGCCATGTTTACCAGCTACAAGCGCTTGGGTCAGCTCGAAAGCATGGGCAAGCTCCAAGCCAAAGCCGCCATTGAGCAGGTAATGGCCGATGTTACGATGACCTACTTCGAAATCGTACAACGTAAACAACAGCTCGAATTGGCCGAAAAATCGCTCAGCATCAGCGAAGAGCGCCTTAAATTGGCCGAGCAGCGCTACCAATTAGGCAGCAGTTCCAAACTCGAGTTCCTTCAGGCCAAAGTCGATTACAATGCCGATCGTACCAGCTATTTGCAGCAGTTAGAAGCTTACAAACTAAGTAAAATCGCCCTAAACGACTTGCTCAGCAGGGAAGTTAATTTGGACTTTGTGCCAAGCGACAGTATCCAGGCGGTGAGGGAACTTGATTATGCCGATTTACGGTCCCAAGCCGAAAAACAGAATACTTGGTTGGCGGTGGCTGGACTCAATCAAAAAGTAGCAGCGCTCAATCGCCAGCAAATTGGTGCGCAAATGTTGCCTCAAATCGATTTAATAGGGGGCTACCACTTCAATCGCCTCCAATCCGAAGCTGGCTTCCTCGCCAGTAACCAAAACAGGGGGGTAGATTTTGGTTTGCGCGCCTCTATCAATGTTTTCGACGGTTTCAGGGTACAACGTCAACGTCAAAATGCCCGCATTCAAATCATGAGCGCCGACATCGCCTTTGAGCAGCAAAAGCAAAGCATTTTATCGGCCTTGAGTAGCACCTATACCGCTTTCGATAACAACCGGGTATTGGTAGAGATGGAGACTGAAAACCTCGAAATTGCCGCTCAAAACCTTGAAATTGCCAACGATCGCTACAAATTGGGTGCTTTGCCTGCCATTGAGTTGCGAGAAGCCCAGCGGCAGTATGTGGCCGCCGAAAGCCGCCTCATTCAAGCCCGCTTTTTAATGGTGGTGAATCAAACCGAATTGCTGCGGTTGAGTGGACAGCTACTCGATTAACAGCAGCTCTGTTGGCCCGTATAAGCATTCAGAAAGCCTTCAAAATAACTTTTGAGCATCTCCCAACCTTCGGCAGAAATGCAGTAGCAGGTTTTGGTGCCTTCAATTTCGCCTTGAATAATGCCGGCGGCTTTCAGCTCTTTTAAATGCTGACTTACCGTGGCTTGTGCCAACGGCAATTCTTCTACAATATCCCCACAAACACAGCTTTTTTGCTGCATCAGGTATTGCAAAATGGCAATACGCGCCGGATGTGCCATGGCCTTGGCCAATAAGGCGATTTTGTTTTGTTCTTCCGTAAAGCCTTCGGTTTTGCTGCTACCCATGAGCGTAAAATTACGATAAATGCCGATTTTTTTCGCTTTTAGTCAATACGATCGATAATGATTTAATTTTGCATCATGGATACAAAGTCTTTGTTAGGTGAAAATACCGCCAATCAGTTTTTTTTGATGGCTGGTCCGTGTGCTGTTGAATCAGAAAGCATGTGCATGCACATTGCCGAACACGCGGTAAAAGTGTGTGAACGCTTGCAAATTCCTTACATCTTTAAAGGCTCTTATCGCAAAGCCAATCGCTCCAGCATCAACTCTTTTACAGGTATTGGCGATGAAAAAGCGTTGAAAATTCTGGCGAAGGTGAAGGCGGAGTTCAATATTCCAGTGGTTACCGACATCCATGCCGCCAATGAGGCAGCCATGGCAGCTGCTTATGTAGATGTATTGCAAATACCTGCTTTTTTATGCCGCCAAACCGATATCCTGCAAGCAGCAGCGGCTACAGGGAAGTGGGTGAACATCAAAAAAGGACAGTTTTTAGCGCCCAGCTCTATGCGTTTTGCGGTAGAAAAGGTGCGCGACAGTGGCAATGCCCAGGTTTTTGTAACCGATCGCGGTACCATGTTTGGTTATGGCGATATGGTGGTCGATTTTCGCGGCATCCCCGAAATGCAAGCCTTTAAAGTGCCAGTAGTGGTCGACATTACGCACTCACTTCAGCAGCCCAACCAAGGGAGCGGGGTTACGGGAGGAAGACCTGAAATGATTGGTACCATTGCCAAAGCTGCCATTGCAGTGGGGGCAGATGGACTCTTTTTAGAAACACATCCCGACCCAGCCAATGCCCTATCGGATGGCGCCAATATGTTGCACTTAAGTAAGTTTGAAGGTTTGATGGAGCAATTAACCCGCTTGCGTCAAGCGATTATTTAACCTTTAGCACCTTAAACTGGGTGCGACGGTTGGCACTGCGGCCTGCTTCCGATTGATTATCGGCAATGGGTTGGGCATCGCCATAGCCTTTAAATTGCAATTGCTTAGGGTCGGTACCAAAACGAATCAGCGCTTCGTACACCATTTTGGCACGCTGCTGCGAGAGATCAAGGTTGTATTTGGCAGCGCCTACATTATCGGTATGCCCTTGAATTTCAATTACCAGAGCAGGGTTCAGCTTTAAAAACTCCTGCAGTTTGCGCAACTCAATCAGCGACTTTTCTTCAAGGGTAAATGAATTCACTGCATAGAAAATATTCTTTAAAATCACCTCACTGCCCGTTTCAATGGGCTGCAGCTCTATTTTATAGATTTCAGATGTAGATCGGTCGGCCGTGAGACTAAAGTTTTCACTAAAAAACAAGTAGCCCTGGCGACTCACATTAAAGGCAAAAGATTTACCAGTAGGCAGGCTCACCAAAAAGGCACCGTCTCGTTTAAAGGTTTCGGTTTTGAACACCACTTGTCCGTTTGCCAAATCCACAACTTCCACGGAGCTATTAAGCGGTAGCTTGTTTTGGATGTCGGTTACTTTACCTTTTACATAAATGGCCTTTGCCGGGCGCAGCTCCTCTGGCATTTCAAAGAAGTAAATGTCGTTGCCACCGCGTGTATCACCCGATTCGGAGCTAAAGAGCGCAAGGTTGCCAGCCATGTTCACAAACAAGCTGCTTTCGTCTTTTTCGGTGTTGATGGGGTAGCCGAGGTTTCGGGCCGGACCAAATTCTCCATCATGCATGCGCCGGCTCAAATAGATATCCAACTTGCCCATACCTGCCATGCCTTCGCTTGCAAAATATAGGGTTTGATCGTCATAGTGAATAAAAGGAGAGATCTCGTCCTTACGCGAATTGATATAAGGCCCCATGTTTTCGGGCAATCCCCATTCGCCACTGGCCAAACGCTTGCTCATCCAAATATCGCTACCGCCGAAGCCACCCGGTCGGTTGCTTACAAAATACAAGGTTTGACCGTCATAACTCAGCGAGGGCTGCGTTTCCCAATGCTTGGTGTTGATTTGGTCGCCGAGGTTCACGGGCACCGACCAGCCTTCGGGTGTAAGTTTGCTCATGTACAAATCACAGCCGCCTCTACTGTCGTTTCGGTAGCAAGCTGTAAAAAAAATAGTCTTGCCATCTGCTGTTAAACAGTGCGCGCCTTCATTTAAAGTGGTTTTGAGTGGTGGGGGAAGGGCTTGTGCCTTGGCCCAGCTGCCATCTGCTAATTTGCTGCTCACGTAAAAATCTTCTCCAGCCTCGTCTTTTCGCGTATAAATGATGGTTTCATCGTCCGCCGTAAGCGCCGGTAAATATTCGTCGTGCTCGCTATTAATACTATCGCCTAAGTTGATGGGGGTAAATGGTACCGGCTGCCCCAAGGCTTCGATGGCAAAATTACATTGATTCAAATACAAACCAGCATCCTGCTGGGTACTGGCAGGCAAAGGTTTAAAGCGCATTACCTGCTCAAAATACATTTTTCCTTGTCGGTAGTCTGCCTCCAACAAACACATCCTGCCCAATTGAAAATGCGGACGATACGAAAAATCTGGATTGTTGCGAACTACCGACTCATATACTTCCCGAGCTTGCTTGTTTTTTTGCTGCTGGATGTAAATGTCACCCAAAGTCACCCCAGCACGTGCATAATGAGGGTTTTTATTGAAAACTTTGGTTAATATTTTTTGCGCATCATCTACTCGGTTGTCATTAATTAATGAAATAGCTTCTTGGTATTGTTTTTCCGCCTTTGCAGATACACGCTGTTGTGCAGTCGCTTGTAAAGCAATGAAATACGATAAAACAGAAATTAAAGCAAAAAGTCTCATTAAGCTACTTAGGGTATATTCATATACTTATGTGTTTGCAAAGAGATTTGCCAATCTGGATTTGCCTTCACATATTCGATTATTAACGGAAGCATTTCATTTTCCTTGCTCCATTCGGGTTGAAGATACTGCTTGGCTGCTTTATTCAAGTGATTTTGATGCGTTTTGGCCCAATCAAAATCACTTTTATGATAAATAATCACTTTTAATTCGTGAGCAAGGGCTAGATTTTGTGGTAGAACTGGCTTAAATTTTTTCGGAGAAACACAAATCCAATCGAAAATGCCAAGCAAAGGATTGGTACCCGCGGTTTCAATCCACACCTGCAATCCTAGGGCTTTTAAGGCAGTGGTTAAAGCAGTTAAGTCGTATAAACTCGGTTCCCCACCCGTAATCACCACATTAGGAGCGCCGCTAGCTTGCACTTCGGCGCAAATTTCTGCTACAGTGCGCTGCGGATGGGCTTCTGCCGGCCACGATTCTTTTACATCGCACCAAACGCAACCCACATCACATCCCCCCAAACGGATAAAAAATGCCGCTTTGCCCTGGTTATGTCCCTCACCCTGAATGGTGTAAAAGGATTCCATCACAGGCAATGTCATCTCAGCCATAAAAGTCCTTTTTGGCGGCATGCAAGGTGTTTTTGAGCAACATGGCGATGGTCATCGGACCAACACCACCTGGCACAGGCGTAATGTAACTGCACTTGGGAGCTACTTCTTCAAAAGCTACATCTCCCGACAGTCTGAAGCCCGATTTGCGTGAAGCATCTACTACACGGGTCGTACCCACATCAATCACAACAGCACCAGGCTTTACCATATCAGCCCGCACAAACTCAGGTTTGCCGAGTGCGGCCACAATGATATCGGCCTGCAAAAGGTGCTCTTTGAGGTTTTTGGTGCGACTGTGACACAGGGTAACGGTGCAATTGCCGGGATTAGCCTGGCGCGCCAGCAAAATGCTCACTGGAGAGCCTACAATATTACTTCTACCGAGCACCACACAATGTTTACCCTCGGTTTCAATGTTATAGCGTTTGAGCAACTCAACAATGCCGTGCGGCGTAGCAGGTAAATAACAAGGCAGGTTCAACACCATCCGACCAATATTTACTGCATGAAAGCCGTCAACATCCTTTTTAGGGTCGATGGCTTCGTTAATTCGGTCGGCATTGATGTGCTTAGGCAGTGGTAACTGCACTATAAAACCGTCAATTTCGGCATCGGCATTCAATTGCTGCACAGTAGCCAGCAGTTCGGCCTCTGACAAATGTTCGTCAAATCGCAAGAGGGTAGAGCTAAAGCCGGCATCTTCACAAGCCTTTATTTTGTTGGCCACGTAGGTCTCGCTGCCTCCATCTGTACCAACCAAAACGGCTGCTAAATGGGGTTTGCGGGCTCCTTTGGAGATTAATGCAGCCACCTCCGCCGCAATTTCAGCTCTGATAGTGGCCGCAGTAGCCTTACCGTCAATGATTTGATACATCTTAATCTAATTTGAGAACAGCTAAAAAGGCGTTTTGCGGGATTTCTACGTTGCCCACCTGACGCATGCGCTTTTTACCCTTCTTTTGCTTTTCTAATAATTTACGTTTCCGGGAGATGTCACCGCCGTAGCACTTAGCCGTTACGTCTTTACGCAAGGCCTTGATGGTTTCGCGGGCAATGATTTTGGCACCAATAGAAGCTTGAATGGCAATGTCGAATTGTTGGCGGGGCAGGAGCTCACGCAATTTTTCACACATCTTTTTGCCAAGTTCATAGGCTTTGTCGGTGTGAATGAGCGACGATAAAGCATCAACAGGCTCGCTGTTGAGGCGAATGTCCATGCGCACCAAACGCGATTCACGATAGCCAATTTGGTGGTAATCGAAACTGGCATAACCCCGCGAAATGGTCTTTAAACGGTCGTAAAAGTCGAATACAATCTCACCTAACGGCATTTCGAAGGTGATTTCTACCCGGTTAGAGGTAAGGTACACCTGGTTTTTAATGATGCCCCGCTTGCTCATGCAGAGTTCAATTACCGCTCCAATGTAATCGGCCTTGGTAATAACTTGTGCGTTGATATAAGGTTCTTCAATGAAGTCGATGGTGCTAGGGTCGGGGAGGTCACTCGGATTATTCACCGTCATTTTAATGCCCTTGGTCGTAGTACAATAGTACGATACGTTGGGTACGGTGGTAATCACGGTCATGTTGAATTCCCGCTCCAAACGCTCTTGGATGATCTCCATGTGGAGCATGCCCAAAAAGCCGCAACGAAAGCCAAAGCCGAGGGCTGCCGACGATTCTGGTTCAAAAACCAAGCTCGCATCGTTCAGCTGCAGCTTGTCCATGCTGTCGCGCAATTCTTCGTAATCTTCGGTGTCAACGGGGTAAATGCCGGCAAAAACCATGGGTTTAACCAACTCAAAACCCTGGATGCCTTCGGTCGCTGGCCTTTCCATGCTGGTGATGGTATCGCCCACTTGCACTTCTTTGGCAGTTTTAATACCGCTGATGATGTAGCCTACATCGCCCGTTTCAACACGCTTGCGCGGTTGCTGCTTCATTTTGAGGATGCCAATTTCCTCGGCATAATATTCTTTGCCGGTATTGAAGAATTTTACCTTTTCGCCCGACTTAATGCTGCCGTTAAATACCCTAAAATAAGCCACAATACCGCGGTAATTGTTGTAAACTGAGTCAAAAATCAAAGCTTGCAACGGCGCATCAGGATCGCCTTTGGGTGCAGGAATGCGTTCTACAATCTGTTCCAGCAAGACATCTACGCCAAAGCCGGTTTTACCACTCGCAGGCAAAATGTCGGCAATATCGCAGCCCAAAAGCTCTACAATTTGGTCTTTTACTTCTTCTGGATTAGCGCCTGGAAGGTCCATTTTGTTTAAAACCGGAATGATGTGGAGGTCGTGCTCCAACGCCAGGTATAAATTGGAAATGGTTTGCGCCTCAATGCCTTGAGAAGCATCTACCACCAACAAAGCCCCTTCACAAGAGGCAATGGCCCGTGAAACTTCGTATGAAAAGTCTACGTGACCGGGGGTGTCAATCAAGTTGAGCGTATATTTTTCGCCTTTGTAGGTATAATCCATTTGGATGGCGTGGCTCTTAATGGTGATACCGCGCTCTCTTTCCAAATCCATATCGTCGAGTGTTTGGGCCTGTAAATCCCTCACATCCACGGTATTGGTTACCTGAAGTAATCGGTCGGCCAAAGTACTTTTACCATGGTCGATGTGTGCAATGATGCAAAAGTTTCTGATATTTTTCATCGAAGCGCAAAGTTAGCTTGAAAAATGAATCTTTTTTAATGAATTGCTGCGGTGAAACTCGGATTGTAGATATCGTCAATATTACTTTTTCTGCTTATCCGCATGATGGCAAGTGAGAGCTTGAAAGTGCGATTACGAGCCTCTGAAATAGATTTTCTCCAAAATATCTTCGGTTCAGCTTGTAAATAAACTCGTCTAAATAGGCTTGCAAGTACTTTGCCTTGATTTTGTGATGGATCCCTAAAAACGTCCTTTTTGCATTGCTGATGGTCACATTAGCCCATTTGAGAGCGTTTTTGGTGGTTTCTTTGGTGGATTTTTCAGTGACATGTACCTCCACGTAATTGCTGATATTCACATAGGAGGTGCTTTTATCGGTGGTTACAACTGCATTTTCACCTATGATCGCCGTGATAATTTCGTCGTTATGTTCGGCCATGAAGGAATCACAAACTTTCATCTTGAAAAATCTGCAGCTTGAGGTTTGAAGACCTGTATTGATATCCTCTAACGGGGTAGATTCAACTGCAACCAGCGCTTTGGTTTGCTTCCTACTCCCTCGACCTCTTTTGAGTTTGTTCTTCTGATTTTCCGAGGTTTCTGTTTCAAAAAATGCGTCATCAAGCTCAATCATATCTTCTAGAACATACAGATCATCACGCTGTCCCATGGCTGCCCGAAGTTTATGCATGGCTCTCCAAATGGGCTCATAGCGCTTTTTGCCCAACGGTCGCTGGATTTCTGAAGCAGAAAACCCTTTTTTGGTAGCTGTCATGAGCATCATAATGGCATACCAGGTCATGAACTTCAGCTTCGAGTGCTCCATCATTGTGCCCTTTTTTAAGCTCGTCCTGTAATTACATGAGGCACACTGATACTTCCATTCATTTTGGAGCCAGTAATGCTTTTCGCATTGACACCTATTACAAATAATCCCCTGCTTGTCTCTCATTGCTTTAAAATGAAGCTTGCAAGCTTCCTCAGTGCTGAATTCATCAAAAAAGGTCAATAATCGCATGGCTTTTTTTCTTGAAATTCAGCCTAAACCAAAACGCCTCTTGTCAATCAATGATTTTACTTGCTAACTAGCGGATGAACAGATTACTTTTTAGCTAATACTATTTTTATTCAGATGAAATTATTATTTTTGAAAGAAAAAAAGATGCAATCCTATAGCCTAATCAAAAGTAAAATCCTCATTGTGATTATACTTGTTTTCTTGACAAATTTAATTGTTCTTTCAGTGAATGGGCAGTTTACAAATCCAGTTACACATGATAATTATAACCAATGTCCAACAGAAAATGTTCAAAATACTGGTTCATCTACGTATAAGGATTTTCAGGTAATTGTTAACGACGGTAATGAACCATCGATCACATTCATCGAATACACAATTATTACTGGTGGGCCAATCCCTGTTCCTATTAATCAAAGCTGGTGTTTTCCTTTATTAGGTTATACCAATGGCTTGAGAATAAGTGATCCAGATGTGGTTTGGGATTACAATGGATCAATGAAAGCTCATGTAGTCTATCAAGTTGACAATGGTAATGGTTATTCAATTTGGTCGGAACTTTGGGATTTTGGGAGCGGAAATCCATTTCCTGACTTAAATTATGGCAATGATGGGTTGTTCATGTTATCGCAAAACGGTGTTTATCCAAATATTGATGCTGCAACTTACCCAAGTGGACATATTGATAAAGGGATATCTGTAGTGGTTTGGGAAAACAATTCTAAAATTGAAACAATTCGTTATGGATTTAATTCAAATACTTTTGGGTTAATAGGCTTAGTAAATGATCCTAATTGCGGTTTAAAGGACGCCATTCAACCAGATGTTGCTTTGTATACTTTGGATGGCAAAACATATGTTTCTTATGTTTTTGTGCAAGATTTTAAGGGAGTTGGTGAGATAGTGGTTGTAGGAAAATTTGGAATACACCAAAACCCTTGGTGTTTTGATTATATTCACAAAGTTGAACATGCAGGCGGAATAATCCCAACTAAAGTTCAATACCCACGTATTGACGCACACACGTACTACGATAGTCGGCCACATTTTTACCATAATCAGGCAAGATACGATTGTAGTGTGGTTTATGAGTTAATTGAAGGAAGTAGGACTTTTGTCGGAAGTAGTGTCAGATATACCTATGATAGCGGATTAGAACTTAACCCTATTTCACCACCAGATTATTATGTTATTGATCACTCCTACAATCCACCAGCATGGCCAACCACAGAATGGATTTCTGATGTTTTGAATGCTAATGTTGGCATCACTACAAGTCCGGCACCTGCGCCTTTTAATAATCAATTGAGTCCGCCAAATTTATCAATTGAAGATTCGCCAAATAAAAAGCCTGTAGTTGCTATGATTGGCAATATGATAAATAATACTGCATGGAATTGGTCTGATAATAATTCGGTAAGATATCAAACAGATGAAATTTTACTTAGAAGAATATTCCCTATTGCTGACAATAATATAAGTCAGCCCCCTTACAATACTAGTTTTCAAAATTTGACTGGGAGTTTTGGTTTCAAGTACTCTGTTCCAGCTTCTTTCGATTTCGATTATTTTGTAGTAGGTGAGGGGTGGATGTATGGATTCGACCAATCAGTGGTTTCGATTTCTGGAAATTTGTATTGGGTTGATTTGGCATTTTATGAAAGTACAACTTCTAGAATTGGTTACAAACGAGGATATCTTGGGGTAAATAACCCTCTTCGGACCAGTGGTAGTAGTGAAATGAAAGGTGAAAAATTGACAAGTAACAAAAGTCCTGAATCTCTACAAATTATATACAATAAGGAAAGTTATGTTTTGGAAATAATTAATGAACAAGGAATAGCACATTTCCAAGTAATCGATGGAATTGGAAGATCTAATAAATCTAAAAAGGGAGATGGTTCAAAGCACATTAGAGAGATAGTTAAAATTGATTCTGATTTTTTTATCGTTACAGTTGTTGATTTAAATGGTACTGCGTCAAGTAAAAAGTTTTTAATAAAATGATTTTTTTCTTCTTTAATTTGAGGTGTAATAAATTTCATTTATTCGGAGACACGAAAATAGTTACAAGCAGAATATAGTGAAATCAAAAAGAAAACTAAATCACATGTTATCCTTAACAAAACTAATTTTATTAATATCCATGATCCTGCCTTTTAGTTTTATGAAATCCATTGCCCAATCATATGCTATCAGTTCTATCCCATACAATCCTCAGCCTTTTGTCGGCATTTCGGTATTAGGAACATTTATTGGAAGTCCAGCCGAGGATGGTGTTACTGGAGCACTTCCAATTGGATTTGATTTTTGCTTTTATGGAAACACATATAACCAATTCTACATTAGTGCTAATGGTTGGATAACATTTACGCAAACTAGTGTCCAAAACTTTACTTCCGTAGCAATTCCAAATCCTGGAGGTAACGTTCCTCGCAATTGCATCATGGCACCTTGGCAAGATTGGGAACCCGGAGTTGGGGGAAATGTAATGTATCAAACTGCTGGAACTGCACCTTTTCGGAGATTAGTGGTAAGCTACCTGAACGTGCCGATGTACGGATGCAACCAAAATTTGGGAACCTTTCAAATTGTATTGTACGAATGTTCAAACTTGATAGAAGTTTTTATTCTTAGCAAACCACCTTGTTCTTTTGTTGGTGGTAATGCTGTATTAGGAGTTCATAATGCAACAGGAACTGTGGCAACTACAGTTGCTGGTCGAAATTCTACAAATTGGGTTGTGCTGCCAGCCACTCCAGAGGGTTGGGAGTTCATTCCAGATGGATCTTGTGCAGGCAGTGCCTTCAATGGCTTTGCTTCTATCGATACAACGTCATTTTGGCCCGTGGTAGCGGCTAATTGTTACACTACCACGATTGGACTCAAAGTTGGCGAAGGAGAATTAGTATGTAGCACCATTGATCCAAATGGCTCAGAAATTAGATTATACACGCCCCAAGGCACCCTGCTTCAAACACGTACGGTAGCTGCCAGTTGTGTCAATGGTCGTACCGATAGTTTAACCATTGAGTTGGCCGATCAGTTTTTATTCAACGGTGATCACTATTTGGTAGTGCGCAATGGCATTGATGGAGATGGCCTCATGGGTGAATGTGGCACAGGCGCTTTTGCTTTTGATACTGTTATTGTGCGTTTAGGGGATTGTTACACGTATGATACTCAGGTAAATATGCTCAATGTATCGGTGAATAGAGACAATGAGTCGTCAACTTTAACCTGGAACAAACCTCCCAATTTTGATCCTAATTTTTTTGACGGTTATAAAGTCTTTGTAAAGGACTCAGTTACCAGTCTACGGTGGCGTGAGTTTGTGTATATTCCAATGATCGACGACACAACGCTTATAACCAGTGAAGCTCGACCGATTTCAGAAACTAAAGATTTTCGGGCTGTTCTCAGGTTGAAGTTTTATGGGGATTTAAGAAGCAATGGAGATTCTATCAACAATATTTGGCTCCGGGCTTTGGGTGATCAACTCGATAACGGACTTCGTGGTATGGCCTCTGTTCAATGGTCGCCTTACAAGGGCTGGACACCTGCCACCTATGAGGTGTATGTAGCTGCTTGGTCTGACACAAGTCTTGGTACTTTGCTGGGCAGCACTACCGATACTTTCTACAGCTTCGAAAAACCCATTGAAATCGGCAAGTATCGGGTACAAGTACTCACTAAGCATCCGGTAGAGCCAAGAATTGCCTTAAGCAATTTTGTTCCTTTTGAGATGATTTTACGTGAGATCACAGTACCGAACGTTATTACGCCCAATGGAGATGGCGCCAATGATTATTTATGGATAGAAGGCATAGAGTTTTTTCCGGTCAATACTGTAGAATTATACAATCGCTGGGGACAGCGTGTTTTCAGCGCACAAAACTATGCCAATCAGTTTAGTCCAACCAACCTGGAAGCGGGCACTTATATTTATAAAATCATTATTCCTGAAAGGGATTTGGTACAGGGTCCTATAAAAATCATTAAGTAAAAAATACTATGAATACAGTGCACGAGCGTTTTTTAGCCAAGGCGGTAGCATTGTCGGCAGGTTGTTTAGAAAACTTAAAAGGAGGTCCCTTTGGTGCCGTGATCGTAAAGGATGGAGAAATTATTGCCACCGGTGTGAATGAGGTGCTTGGTAACAATGATCCTACAGCTCATGCCGAGGTCCAAGCTATTCGTGCTGCCAGCAGTAAACTCAATAATTTTGATTTGGCAGGATGCGTCATCTATTCTAGTTGTGAACCCTGTCCCATGTGCTTAGCTGCCATCTATTGGGCAAGAATCGATGCCATCTATTTTGCCAATTCAAGGGAGGATGCCGCGGCCATTGGTTTTGATGATGCCTTTTTATATGAGGAAATGGTTAAAAGCATTGGGCAAAGAAAAATACCTACTTATAGAGTAGACATGGAACTGGCTAAGCATGTTTTTTATGATTGGTCAAATTTTGATAAAAAGCAGCTCTATTAGTTTTAATCCTTATTTAATCCTCATTGAGCACATTTAATTTCGCTTTAATAGCACAATGCCTAATTTAGAGCATTCGAAATAAACTTAAAATTTATGAAAAAGCTGTATGCCTTAATAATTGCGTTATTGGTAATGGTTCCTTCGCTGAAAGCATCGCACGTAGCAGGAGGTAATATTACCTATCGCAACATTGGTCCAAATCAGTACATTCTTACACTTACTTTGTATAGAGACTGTTCTGGAGCATTCATTACGCCTTTCGGTTCGCCAACTACCCCGCCGCCACCAGCAACTATTTTTGTAAGAAACAACTGTGGAGGCGCGCCTTTTGCAGTTACTGTGTTTCCAATGCCCGGAACAGGGGTAGAAGTTCCTACACCATGTGTAGACGACCCCAGTACTTGCCAGGGGGGTACCCGATATGGTATTCAGCGCTTCGATTGGGAAGGAACGGTTACCTTACCAACCTCTACTACGGCAGCATGTAATGAGTTTTACTTCACTTGGGGTCAAACTGCTACTGCTGGTTTATGCTGTAGGAATAACAACAACTCTTTATCTAACGCCCCAGGTGGCGGTGGTACAGGAGCTGTAAATTTCTTTATAGATTCCTACCTCAACAATAACATTACGCCCGGTAATAATTCGGCTCGTTTGGCTAGTTTCGAAGTACCTGCCTATTGTGTATCGGAGCCTGTAACTGTTCGTTTTGACGTTTCAGAAATCGATGGTGACTCAGTAGTATATTCACTGGTTGCCGCTTCTACAGGTTGGAATCAGCCTTCTAATTATCAAGCCGGAAAATCGGCAGCGGTGCCTGCAGCTGTTCTAAACAATACCATTACTATTGACCCGAACAACGGAAATCTAAGTTTCTTTAGCACTACGCCTCAAACCGTAGTTTTTTGTCTGAAAATTGATGAATTCAGGAATGGAGTATTAATAGGTTATGTGAAGGTGGATGTACAGGTGATTTTAGGTACAGGTCGTTTTTGCGATAACATCACGCCTACCTATTTAAACGACACAGTAGCTGTGCAATGTGGCACGCCTACAGATTTAGACTTTGTGGTGAATCTAGCATCACGCGTTCAGTGCAATACCATCTCCACTGATGCCTCAGAATTTAGATTGTATAATCCAAGTGGTCAATTAATCCAGCTTCGTAGTGCAGCGCCAGGCATTTGCGATGCGCAAGACCGCACCACTGTAGTAAACCTGCGTTTGGTAAATCCTTTAGATGAAAATGGTTTCTACTACTTGGTTTCAAGAACTGGTTCTGATGGCAATACTTTAGGAAACCAATGTCAAAAGTTTATGGACTTGTTCGATACTTTGGTGATATCGGTGAGCAATTGTCCCGAATATCGTAAACCCATGGAAATCATCAATGTCTCTGTTGACACCATCAACCCTAATGCTTTGATTTTACAATGGGCAGAGCCTGATACCTTGAATTACAACTGGTTTTTGGCTTATAATCTACATAGAGCCGCACCGGGAGAGAATATTTTATCTACCGAAAAGCGGTTCCATCAGGAGTTTGATCCGATGGTGCGCTCCTTCAGAGATGTATACAGTCCTGTTTTGCCAAAAGATGCGCCGATTAGTTTCAATATGAATCTCATTCTCATCAATGGCAAACAAAACCTGCGCTCCAATACAGTAACCAGCATGCGTTTGATTAACGATCCTCCGTCAGTGGCAGATGATGAAACTGTACTCATTAAATGGACCCGTTACAATGGTTGGGCAAATCCTGAATACGTTGTTCAAGAATTTGATGGCAACAAAGTGCAAGAAGGATGGCAAGTTGTAGCAGGACCTTTCACCGACACTTCTTATGTGCGGGAAAAGCCAAAACCTAAAGGCCAATACCAATTGCGTGTTGTAACGCGCAATCCTAACGCACCTTTGCAGTCATTCTCTAATCCAATTGATTACGAAGTGCCTGGCAGAGAAATAGAAATACCGAATGTAATCACTCCGAATGGCGATGGTGCAAATGATGTTTTCTTTATCGAGAACCTCGAATATTACCCTGGTGCACGTTTGTACATCTTCAACCGTTGGGGACAAGAACTCTACAGTTCAATGGACTACCGCAACAATTGGGGAGGGGAAGGTTTATCGGCAGGTAACTATTACTACCACCTGTATGTGTTTGATCAGCTAAACGATAAGCAGTATCAAGGTACACTCAAAATCATCAAGTAATTATTCAATAAACAAAGAAGGGGCGCATCCAAAAGATGCGCCCCTTCTTTGTTTTAAACCCGCTATGTGTTTAATCTTGGTAAATTCGCAATACCATCTTCCCGTATCCCCCCGACCAACCCCATCTTGTTATTTTCCAAAGTTAATGGGTAGGAGCTTTTCGAGCTGATTGATTTTGGTGGTTTGTAAGTCGGTGAGTACGTATGCAAGCCACTCGTTGGGGTTTACATTGGCCTTTTTACATTGCGCCATAAAGGTGTAAATAACGGCTGCACGCTGTGCGGCTTCGTGACTACCGGCAAACAGGTAGTTTTTGCGTCCGAGAGCTATGGGTCTGATTTGATTTTCGATCAGGTTATTATCAAGCAGCAGGTTTCCATTGAGCAGGTAATTGCTCATTTCTTGCCAGCGTTCAATGGCGTAGAGGAAGGCCTTTCCGATGGCGCTTTTAGGTAACACCAGTTTATTTTCTGCAGCTATCCATTTGGCCATTTCATTGATAATTGGCAACGCCTCTGTTAATCGTAGTTCCTTGCGCTGTTCGGCTGTAAGGTGCAGCTCAGTTGCCTTGCTTTCGATGGCATACAACTTTTGGATGTACAGCAGCGCCTTTTGCGCCCTGATTTTATCGTTGTTTTGGGCATCAAAGAACTTACGCCGGATGTGTGCCATACAAGCCAGATGTACAATACCTGAACGCGCAGCTATTTGATTATAGCCAGCATATCCATCGGTTTGTAAATAGCCGTAAAACTCGCTCAAAGTTTGCCATACATGCTTTCCACCACGACCAGGCTTATATTCAAAAAGCACCAATTGCGTGATGGGAGCATGATATGCCCAATAGTAACCCAAGAACGTATCGCCTTTGATTTTTGGATCCTGAACCTTGATGGTAGTTTCATCAACCTGCAAATAGGTTTGTGCCTTTAGCAAGCCGTGGCAATAATCATAAAGTATTTGAAGGCGTTCGAGGCAGGTTTTTACCCAGCCATCCATGGTCGATTCGGGGATGATGATGTTGCTTCGTGCAAAACGTGCCCTGATGCGGTGCAGCGGCTGGTGATCTACGTATTTATCAATGAGTATTTGGGTAAGTAAACTCGCTGTAGGGATGCCTTTTTCGATTACCTGCTCTGGCATGGGGGCAATGGCAAAGGCGCCTTCACCCGATTTAGGAGCATACTTGCGGCGGATGGTGCGCTCGATGTAAAAACGCTCGGGCTGATAACCCAGTTTGTCGCTCACTTCTTCACCAATGCATACCATATCCGTAGTATCGCAATCGGGCTCAATGATGGTTTCAACAACTTCTAAGTTAGCAGGCATCTCGCAGCGACCTGGATGTGCCTGCTTTTGGCGGGTGTAAGTAACTGTAATTTGCTCGGCTGCTTGTTGCTCCAGTTCTTCTTTGACTGGCTCTGGCACGGGGGCAAATAAATCAAGCTGGTTATCGGGCTGCTCAAAACGTTCGCGCTTTTGACCAAAGAGCATTTGCTGAATACGTCGAATTAAATCTTGCTGACTTTGAACAGTGTTTTCAAGTGCAGCAATGCGCTCTTTTAGCAATACATTTTCCTGTTCAGTGGTCAATTTTCCGCGATTTGAATAACATAAAAATAGCGCTTTGAGCCCGATTAAACAAGCTTTTATGCACTTTTTGTATCAGAAAATCGCAATTTTTTCTTCACCGAACTTAGTTCGATACCCTCAACAATCAGTACCAAATCGGGCCACTTTAACAGCCCAGAACTTTGAGTTAGATCCGGCACACTGAAGCGCCCACGCTCCAAACGCTTGTGGTACAAAACTAAACCGCCAGGCTCCCAACACAACAATTTGATCTGATTACGCTGCTTGTTAATGAAAATATACACTCCGCCATCGAGCACGCTGCGGTTCAATTGGTTCGTTACCAAACCACACAAGCCATCAAAACCCTTGCGCATATCGCACGGCTGGTTGTAAAGCAAATAGCGCTGGCTGTTGCCTAGGCTAAACATGCAGCAACCTGCTCAGCTCAGCAAACGGCACCTTACCGCTCAATTTTAACCGAACACCACTCGGATAACAAATCTCAATCAGATGGCCATTGCCAAAATCACCTTCAACTTCCACAAAACTACCAGTCCCAGCTTCTTTCTTGCGCTTCTTGTGGTAGTGAAAAACGCCTAAACTCAATCCTCGTTCTTCGCAAAAACGCTTGATACTTTGGCCGCTCACCTGTTGCTCAGCTAAAATCAATTCCCAGTTCTTCTTCATGATTTTTTTCCACGAAGTTCAGGCGCTTTAGATCAGCTGGCAAGATGGAGTTGGTCGGGGGGATACATCTTCCCTGCAGCTGCATGGATTGCGAAACAAGGCGTTACGTATCGTCTCTTTTGAGTTGATACTTATCTATTTTATTGTAAAGGTGACTTCTTTGAATGCCAATAACTTCTGCAGTTTTAGCAACGTTCCAAGCATGTTGCCGAAGTTTGCGCGCTATGAATAATTTTTCAGCGTGGTCTTTGTACGCTTGAAAATCATCGAAAGTGTCCATTTCCAACGCATCTACTAAAGGAGCGGATGGTGTAGCAGTGCTGACAACAGATTCTTCCAAACGCTGGTTGCTTAATCCCAAAGGGAAAGTGTATTTCAAGACGTTTGCTGCGGTAATATTGGCATCCCCCAATATCACCAGTCGCTCGATTACGTTGCGCAACTCTCTAATGTTTCCAGTCCAATTGTAATCTTGTAAAAGCGATAATGCTTCAGTGCTAAATTGTTTTACTGGCATGT
Source organism: Sphingobacteriaceae bacterium (assembly GCA_030682795.1). Taxonomy (GTDB): domain Bacteria; phylum Bacteroidota; class Bacteroidia; order UBA7662; family UBA7662; genus PNNG01. The sequence goes on along the minus strand of JAUXNJ010000047.1, from coordinate 287,982 downwards.
TGTAGTCATCGCAGATGTTTTTGATGAATTGCTTCGCTATTGCAGGAATGTCTTCTTTTCGCGCATTGAGCGATGGCACATGTATAATGATCACACTTAAGCGATGGTACAGGTCAAGTCTAAAATTATTTTGATCAATTTCTTTAACCAAATCCTTGTTTGTGGCTGCAACGATGCGCACATTCACAGGGATGTCTTTTTCGCCACCCACCCGGGTGATGCGATTTTCCTGCAAGGCTCGCAACACCTTGGCTTGAGCCGCCAAGGGCATGTCGCCAATTTCATCTAAAAACAATGTACCGCCATTGGCCTGCTCAAATTTGCCAATCCGCTGCTTGATGGCAGAGGTAAAAGCACCTTTTTCATGTCCAAAGAGTTCACTTTCGATGAGTTCGCCAGGGATGGCAGCACAATTGACTTCAATGAGTGGGCCTTTGCTACGCAAGCTTTTTTCGTGGATCCAACGAGCCACAAGCTCCTTTCCCGTTCCATTTTCGCCCGTAATTAAAATGCGCGCATCGGTAGGGGCCACCCGGTCGATGTTGTCTTTGATTTGTTGAATGCCTGCCGATTCCCCAATAATGTCCTGAGTTTTATAGACTTTTTGCTTGAGCACCTTGGTTTCGGTTACCAAATGCTTTTTTTCCAGGGCGTTGCGAACCGTAATGAGCAAGCGGTTCAAATCTGGTGGTTTAGAAATAAAATCGAAAGCACCCAAGCGGGTAGCTTCTATCGCGTTTTCGATAGTGCCATGGCCAGAAATCATTAAAACCGGAAGTTCGACCTGGTGCTTTTGAATCAGTGCCAACACCTCCATGCCATCCATGCGCGGCATTTTAATATCGCAAAATACCAAGTCGTAATTGCCTTGCTGAATTTTTTCCCAGCCTTCGGCCCCGTCTACGGCTTCATCCACCTCATAATCCTCAAATTCTAAGGTTTCTCGCAAGCTGGATCTTACACTTCTTTCGTCGTCAATAATGAGTATACGTGCCATGGAATTCAATTGTGCTGCTAAATTAACAGCTTTGCTTGAATGCTAAACAAAAAAGACCCCAAAGGGGCCTTTAATTGAAGCAGTCTTTTAAGCCGGGTCCTGTACCCTTGGCAAGCCAAAGGCTCTTGTCATTTATCTAAGCGACCTACCCCCCGGAAACACGCGAGCAGCGCTTCACCGGTATACATGGTCTTTCAACCCAGGAGGTTTACCCCCCGCTGCTGTCGCCAACAACGGTCGTGAGCTCTTACCTCACGTTTTCACCCTTACCTCGAAAGGCGGTAATTTTCTGTGGCACTGTCTGTTAGGTTACCCCAACCTTTGCTTTCCAAAGCCTGGCGCTCTGTGTTGCCCGGACTTTCCTCCCCGTTGCCGGAGCGACAAGACCAACTACTTGCTGCAAAGATAGCCTATCCCTACCAGAAATAGCTCTGTACAGAATTAAGCAATAAAATTGCCGATAATTTAATTTCTAATTCGTTTGAAAAGCTAATTCAAACCATAATTTTGCAGCATGAACTACACGAGATTGAATTCTGACCTGGTCGACTTGATTGAAATGCGCAACGAGCTAAATGAACTCGACTTTTCTGACGAATCCTACGACGATCTGGAGGATGAAATCCACGATTTTGAGGATACATTCAACGATAAATATGGCGATGAGCTCGAAAACGTTTTGGATCGCATTCACGAGGCTATCTGTCCTGATGTAGAAGTGCTGCTTCCGACCGCCTATCTCGCCAAAGAATACATTCCTAGTGCCATAGAAGAAGGTTCATTTGATTTGGGGCCCGACTCCGGTATCCTGGTAGAAACCATTCTCAAAGATGCCAAAGGCAAGCCGATGGATGCGCGCATTACTTACATCCCCAATCCGTTTAGAGTAGTACTCATTACCAAAGACGACATCCGCACCCTTTGGTCGGCCGAGCAACCCAACGATTTTAATTTCTAAAATGCTGCAATCTGTTCATCCATACACAGGGGAAGTGCTGCAATCTTACCCTGTGATGGGTGCACAGGAGGTAGAAGCGGTACTGCAGCAGTCGCAGCAGGCCTTTTTCAACTGGAAGGCCATGCCATTAGCCGATAGGCTAGCGTTTTTCTCACGGCTCATCGAGCTAATGCGCATTGAGCGCGATCAATTAGCCCTACTTGCTACTATGGAAATGGGCAAGCTATTGGTAGAGGCCAAGTCGGAAGTAGACAAATGCATGGCTTTGTGCGCTTACTATTTGGAGCATGCTGAGGAGCAACTGGCGCCTGAGGAGCGCTTATCCGATGCCCGGCAGAGTGGTGTTCTTTACCAGCCGCTTGGGGTCATATTAGGCATCATGCCCTGGAATTTTCCTTTTTGGCAAGCCTTTCGTTTTTTAGTGCCCACACTGATAGCAGGCAATACAGCCGTTTTAAAGCATGCCAGCAATGTAAGCGGCTGTGCGCTGGCCATTGAACAACTCTTTATACAGGCAGGATTTCCAGCCAATTGCATGCGCACTTTGCTTTTGCCAGGGGCCCAGATGCAGCAAGTGGTGCAGCACGCGCTCGTGGCAGGAGTGAGCCTAACAGGTAGCGAGGCGGTTGGTCGCCAGGTAGGAGGTTGGGCAGGTGCAGCACTCAAGCCCATGGTATTGGAATTAGGCGGGAATGATCCTTTTTTGGTTTTTGAAGATGCAGATTTGGAGCTGGCTGCCAAAACAGCCATGCAGTCGCGCTTCCAGAATGCTGGCCAAAGTTGTATCGCGGCCAAACGTTTTATTGTGCAACAGCGTGTGTATGATGCGTTTTTGCTTCGCTGTAAGGAGATTGCAGAAGGCTATGTTTTAGGAGATCCAAAAGAGGCTCAAACCAGTTTAGCACCCTTGGCCAATGGTAGTTTTGTGGATGAATTGGCCAAACAAGTTGAGCATTCTGTGGCTGAAGGAGCGGAGGTATTTGTGGGAGGGGGGAAATGGCCACAAAATGAGGCTTTTTACTTACCTACCATATTGACAGGCGTACGCGCTCATATGTTGGTGGCCAAGGAAGAGCTTTTCGGTCCAGTGGCTGTGGTGATGTCGTTTACCACCCCTGAACAGGCAATTGCTCTGGCCAATGACAGTAAGTTTGGATTAGGTGCGACTATTTTTACGCAAGATCTTGAAATACAACAATATTGTTTAAACAATATGGAGTCGGGAAGCGTTTTTATAAATGGTTTGATGAAGTCACATCCAGGCCTGCCATTCGGAGGCATTAAAGCCTCGGGTTTGGGTAGGGAATTGAGTAAAGAAGGTCTCAGGGCCTTTGTGAACCTAAAAACCTATTGGAATCGATGAAATAAATGCTTAATTTTCGGACATGAGAAAGTCCCTTTCCCCTTTTGCCATCTTGATGTTGGTTTTATTGATAAGCAGCTGTAAAGAAAAGACTGTCGACCCGGTGATTCCTACCGAAACGCCTGCCGTTAAAATGGTAATCCGTCACGAGTTTGATGGGGAATTGATAAAATTTAACAGCGTTGAGTACAATACTACTCACAACCTGATCAGTTTCGCTGAATTAAGCTATTTCCTAACCGATTTTGAGTTTAAAAAGCCTGATGGCAGTTGGATGCCGTTTGATTATCAAGCTTTAATCATGGCGCGTCAAACGCCCATTGACACTTTGGTATTTCCAAACTTTCCTAAAGGAGCCTACCAAGGCATTCGTTTCAAGCTTGGCGTAGATTCAGCTAAGAACCACGCTGATCCTGCTTTATGGCCCAATGAGCACCCTTTGAGCATCATGCGTGGTGGAACCATGCACTGGAGCTGGAATGCAGGCTACATTTTCTGTAAAATTGAAGGCCGTTTTTTCAAAGACGCTCCCATTCAAGGCGCGTACTCTTATCACATTGGTAGAGACGACTTGATTACCCAATATACTTTCGAAAACATCAGCTTTAACTACAATGATAATGTGGTTGTTTTGCCGATGCGTTTTGAAGCTAAAAATTTCTTTGAAAGCCCGCACCAGCACATTATGCGTGATTCAGCTTTGTTTAGCCACAGCGCTTATGGTGATCCAGTGGCGGAGATTTTGCATGGCAATATGTCCAATTTAATTATCAAGGATTGAGATGAATCGACTGCTATTTGTAAGTATTTTAATGCTGGGTTTTAGCGCTTGTAAGCCTGACTTGAAACCTGCAAAGGAGTATCCAGCACCAACGCCCGTTTCTTTAGCGCAAAAGCCATTCTTTCCACCAGCAGTTGTACCTGCTGATAATCCCCTCACGGTACAAGGCATAGAATTGGGACGTCATTTGTTTTATGAAACCAAATTAAGTGGTGATAATACACAGTCTTGCGCCAGTTGTCACAACCAGGAATTGGCTTTCACCGACAATGGTAGGCGTTTTAGCGTAGGCATTACAGGAGCAGTTGGCTCACGTAACAGCATGGCATTGTTTAATTTGATGTGGACCAATCGCTTTTTTTGGGATGGTAGAGTTGCTACCATGCGTCAACAAGTTTTACTCCCCATTGAAGATCCTATTGAAATGCATGAAAGTTTGCAGAACGCAGTGGCTAAATTGCAGCAAACCAACCTTTATCCCGATTTATTTGGCAAAGCCTTTGGTAGCGATGTAGTTACGACAGAGAGAATGGCCAAAGCCTTGGAGCAGTTTATTTTGAGCATCCAATCTACCGATTCTAAGTTTGATAGGTTTCGCGTAAATCCGGTACTAAACCCATTGAATTCCGAAGAAACGCGTGGATTTAACCTCTTTATGCGAGAGTTTAGTCCCCCTGGTAGCGGTCGACCTACGGGAGCAGACTGCTTCCACTGCCACGGAACACATTTATTTACTGTAAATAACTTTACAAACAACGGTTTGGATGAGAATCCGGCTGTAGGGTTCAGTATCGTGACTAACGACCCCACCGACATCGGTAAGTTTAAAACACCAAGCTTGCGTAATGTTGCTGTAACGGGGCCTTACATGCATGACGGGCGTTTTGCTACCTTGGAGGATGTGATGGACCATTACAACGAGCATTTGAAATCAAGTCCTACCTTAGACCCTAATTTGAAATCACAAGGTGTGGGACTTGGTTTGTCAGCGCAAGACAAAGCCGACATCATTGCCTTTTTGCACACCCTTACCGATTCTGTTTATTTGAACAATCCAGCATACAAGAGTCCTTTCTAATGAAAAGCTGGGCGGCTTTGTTGCTGTTGGCCGCATTTGCCTGCGAAAGTAAGCCGGAGCTAAAGTTTGATTTACCAGAAATACCAGCTGATTTTCCGATACCCGATAGCATCCGGTACTTGTCGGAGCGCAATAAGCTCCAAATAGAACTTGGACGAGCGCTGTTTTACGACCGGGGGCTTTCGCGAGACAGTTCGGTAAGTTGCGCCTCCTGTCATAAGCAAGCCTTGGCTTTTGGAGACGGTCTTCCTTTTAGCGTGGGGGCCCATGGCGGTAGCGGGCGCCGCAATGCACCACCGCTATTCAATCTGTTTTTTCCACAATCGTTTTTCAAAGATGGCGGTATTCCTCGTTTGGAAGAAGTAGCCATGGCGCCCATGGATGACCACCATGAGCTCGATTTGCCCTTGCAGGAGCTGTCATTGCGCTTACGAACGAGCGACTTTTACGTTTCAGAAATTGAAAAAATCTATCAACGACAGCCCGACCCGTTCAGCATCACACGCGCTTTGATGTGGTTTCAGTTGAGTTTGGTATCCGCCAATAGTAAGTACGATAACTATCTATACAATTCTGCACAAGTGCTAAATGCCTCAGAAAGCCGAGGGAAAGATTTGTTTTTCAGTAATCGAACGCAATGTGCAAGCTGTCATAGCGGGGTGAATTTTACCGACTTCCAATTCCACAATATTGGCTTAAATATGGATGCCCAGCTCGATACCGGTAGGGCGCGCATTTCGAACCGAGCCGAGGATTTCGCCAAGTTTAAAACCTCAAGTTTGCGGAACTTAGGCTTTAGCGCGCCATACATGCACGATGGGCGCTACAACAGCTTGAGCGAAGTTTTGGCCTATTACAACAGGGGAGGTGATGGTTATCCGGGACAAGATTCACGTATCAAACCACTGGGTTTGTCGCCATCAGAATTGCAGGATTTAGAGCAGTTTTTACACGCTTTAAATGACTCTATTTTTGTGAAGCACCGCGTTTACCAGCCTTAGGCCTACTTCCTGGATTGATCCAATACAAGAGTTGCGGGATAATGTAAATGTCTGCAATCAGTGCACTAATTAGGGTAATGCAGACCAATACTCCCACATAATACGTGCCGGTAAAGCTGCTAAATATCAAACTTATAAAGCCAAAGATGAGGATGATAGTGGTAATGGTAATGGCTTTAACGCTTACCAAAAAAGTTTGGCGCAGCGATGCATCTACACTACGGCCTTTGGTACGTTCGAGTTTATAGCGTGTTAAAAAATGGATGGTGTCGTCTACCGCAATTCCAAACGAAACGGTGAAAATAACGGCCGTAACTGCTTTGAGTTCAATGCCCGTAAAGCCCAAGGCTGCGCCCGCAATGATCATGGGCACAATATTCGGAATGATGCTTACTAAGACCATGCGCCAGTCCTTGAACAACACCGAAAATATAATCCCTACCAAGAAGAAAGCCAGCAAAAGTCCTTGGAACAGGTTTTTTCTTAAGTATTCGTGGTTTTTATCTACCAAAAGCACCGATCCCGTCATCTTAAAGCTGGCCACGCTCGGATCGATGTTTTGCGTCATCCAATTTTCAATTTCCACCATGTCTAAGGCTAAACTATCGGAGCCGGTGTCCTGAATGCGTGCACTGATGCGTCCAATTGTTTGATCTTCGTCGAAGAGTTTGTAAGCGGCGCGTTTCGCAAAATTCACAGCAACTTTTCGAATGTCATCATAGGCCTCGGTGCTTTCCGGTATGCTGTACTGATCAGCAGCGCCGCCATTCCAGCTTTTGTGAATGCTCTTAATAAAAACCACGGGCGACTGAATGGCACCAATGGCAAATTTTGACTGAAGATAATCTGTGAGCTTGGCCGTTTGTATAATCACATCTTGGTCAAGTATTTTTTTACCAGTTGCGGGTAGGATGGCAATTTCAAAAGGACGAACCCCGGCAAATTTGGATTCAAAGAATAGGAAGTCTTGACGCAGTTTGCTTTCCCGCGGAATGTCGCCAAGTAAGTAACTGTTGGTGGATATTTTAGAAATGCCAAAAGCCGATAATAGCAATACAAAAACGGCGATGAGGCTAATCTGAACAGGATATTTTCGGTTTTGGAGATAGAGTGTGAGACTGAATTTGCGCCAATTACTGCGCTGTTTACGAATGTTCTGAAGTTGGGGCCGATCAAAATGTAGCAAGGCGGCACTCGCAAAAATCAACACAAATACATAGGCAATGAGAACGCCTACAGCAGCATTCAATCCAAATCGTTGGATGGCTGGAATGCTGGAAAGCAGTAAGGAGCCAAAACCAATGGCTGTAGTAATGGAGGTAAGGAGCAAAGCGGTTCCAATTTCTTTAAAGGCCGTTCGCATAGCTTGCCAGCGACTTTTGTTTTTTTCGAGCTCATCGATGTATTTGCTTTGTAAGTGGATGACGTCGGACATCCCAAAAATCAACATCAGCGTGGGGAACATGGTGCTGATTACGTCGAAAGATTGTCCGCTCAATTCCATATAGCCCAAAAAAACAGCCAATGACACTACCACAGAAGCGAGGGGAATGACAATGCCCCAAAAGCTTTTGTACAAGAAAAAAAGCACAATGGTCACAATCAAGATAGAAAGCGCAATGTAGAGCAGCAGCTCTTCTTCAATCTTTTGCACAAAAACGGCCTGGGTAGTGATTACACCGGCTGTATGCGTTTTGTGGAATTCGTATGCGTTTATTAACGAATCGATTTGGTAATTCAGCAAATTAGCTTCCGCTTGACTCAGCTGTCCCGTGGTGGTCATGCTTACTACCAAGGCCTGTTCATCGGCTGAAACCAAATTGTTTCGAATCCGTTCATCCGCCCTAATCACCAGGCGGTCGTTTTCTAATCTACTACTGTCTTCCCAATGCAGTAAACGCCGCGAACTTAAGCCGAAGGGGGTTTTTAAAGGCTCTTTAAGGGTAGTGACTGACTCCGCACTTTGGATGTTGGGTAGCGCTTTACAAGCTAAGGTGAAGGCATTCACCTTTTTTAAAAAGGCTACATCATATATGTCTTGCTCGCGATCGATGGCAACCATCAAAAACAAATCGTCACGTTGCAAGCGCTCTTTGAAAGAGGCCATGAAGGCGACATCGGGATCGTCTTTCGGAAAAAAAGCTTCTAAATCGTAAATAAAGGAGATTTTGGTAGCCCGATAGAAGGCGCCCAACGTTAAAAAAGCTGTTACCAGAAGTAACAGCTTGCTATTCTTAAAGATAAAATCCACGTTTGTAAAAGGAAAAAATAGGCAGTTTGTTTCGATTAATCGTAGGTATTTATGCTCACAGAGCTCACACCTGTTTCAACATTCAGCTGAATATGTGGCTTTCCTGCGTCAAAGCCCGTACTTCTGTACAAACCCTTGCTTATTTTTTCAAAACCAGTGATATCGAGACTGCTCAAGCCACCTTGAATTTTGATTTCACAACTTGCTTTTTTCGGGATTTTAATATCGAAAGAAGAGGCACCTGCCTGAATATCTACTTCCATCACCTTCACAGGCAGCCCTAATTTTAAATCCATGCTCATGGCGCCACCATCAATTTTGAGCTTTTCGATTTTGTAGGGTGATAAATCAATATCGCTTGCCGAGGCTCCTGTTTCGAGGGAGAGCGACCAAATGGGCGCGGGATGCAGCTGGATGTTTAAATCGTTTTTAAACTTCCTATTCATATTAACCTCCTTGGCGTTGTACGACAGTTCAATAGTCGCCGTATTGCCAGTTACTTTATTTTCAAAGGCATAATTGCCGAAATTGGTAGAAGCATCTGCTTTTAAAAGCTCAGTGGTTTCACCTGCAATGTTCAAATTTCCTGCACCAAAGTCTACCTCCAAACTAGCCGTTTCTAGTCCAGCATTCCAAGGTATTTCAAAGGCATGTGCTCGTTTTTTTTCTTTTTTAGAAGACCCCTCGTCAAAGCCTTCGGCACCTTCTTTCCATTCAGGATGAAAATCATAAAAGCTAGTCGATTTAGGTTGGATAGGCTTAACCAAAAAGTAAACGACTACAGCAAGAATGATGATTTGGATGCCATAAAGCACAGGGTTTGCACTTCCTGATTTATCTTTAAGCAGGGCAGAAAAGCCCCAATATATGAGTGCCAACGGCCAAAGTTTCCAGATAGCGCCAAATTGAAAACTTACATACCCTAAGTTTTGTAAGAAAAACAAGACGCCAAAAAGGATGAGGATGACACCCCAAAATATACGATCTGCTTTCATGATTTTTCTTTTTTACGAGCGGTGAACAATAAAGCAATGCCAATGGCTACCAGCAATACAGGCCAGTATTTGCCAAAGTTAAAATCAGGTAAAAACTCATCAGCCAAAAACAACGTACCCATTACAATCAATACTATTCCAGCAATCAAAGAGCCTGTGCGCGCTTGTGGTACATTGCTTTCTGCGAAGGTAAAGGAATTATCGGCGCTCGTATCTGAATTGGTGGTTGCGGTGGACTCAAAACTGCCAAATGGTTCTTCAGGAATGATAGCCCAAAGAATGATGTAAGCTAATATGCCACCACCACCCACCAAGGCCATAGCAACAAAAAGCACGCGGATGAGTACAGGGTCGGTTTTAAAATGACGTGCGATACCGCTGGCAACACCGGCCAGTACCCGATCGGTACGCAATCTGTAAATTCTTCTTTCCATAACAGGGCTTTTAAAGGTATAAACTTCGTGAAAAATATCGCATGACAAAAATGCTAATAAGTCACACAGCAAATAGACGAAACAGTTGGCATTGCGGTTGCATACTTAGGAAAATTTGTGATTTTCGATGCACCAAAGGCCTTCTGGTGTACATAACACTTGGTTAGCATGAGGTAAATGTTGGTTGGCGGCAACCGAACCTGTGAATTGACCAAAGGCTGGCATGACCAAGGCGTTAGCTGTAAATAAAAAGGCTGGAAATTTCATACGCTGACGCGCTCTGCCGCGTACTTCTACAGCTGGGTGTAGGTGACCGTAGCAATGAAAATATTGTTTTTGAAAACTTGGTGGTGGATGATGGCTGAACAGCATATTGCCGAGTTGGTGGCTAGGATTGGTAAGCTGTAAAAAGGCAGGAAGCTGCTTGAGCATCGATTCATCATGGTTCCCAGGTACCAAAGCAAGCTGTACGTGGGGGAAACTTTGGTGCATTTGCTCAAGTAACTGGTGCTCGGTATTGTCTCTGCTGTGAAACAAATCTCCCAAAAACAAAACGGTTGTAGCTTGGTAATCAGTCAGGAGAGACTGCATTAATGACAAGTTTTGGGATGCGGCTTGTGCGGGTACAGCGATGCCGTTTTTACGGAAATGTTGTACTTTCCCCAGATGCACATCTGATAAAAGAAGTAGTTTGTGCGCTGGCAAATAGGCCGCCTTGCGATGGTCTAATATCCACTGGGTTCCGCCAAGACTTACTTCAAGCTGTGCTGTCATCATATGCTCAAAAATGAGGATTATGAGGCAGATGGCATCATTTTTTTTAGCCGATCGGCCAATTGCTCGCTGCTAATTTTTTCCCGAAGTCGATCGGCTAACAGCGGAAAGCTAAAGGGGGTAGGGTTGTTGCTGCGGTGGAGAATCAGCTTTTGGTGCTGCATGCGCAGGAGGGCGCTACGCAGTCGGCTTTCGTCTAGTTGCTGCTCAAGCACTTGCTCAAAGGCCTGTTGTACGAGCAAATTATTACTTTCATATTCATAAAATACATTAAAAAGTAAGTGGGAGGAAGTCTTTAAATGCTTGGTACGAATTGGTGCACCGGGATATCCGTGAAAAACGAGTCCAGCCACGCGACAAATCTCCCCAAACTGGCGGCGGGCCATTTCCGTGGCATTTAGGCTGGCTAATAAGTCGTTGCGTAGGTTATCAGTGCTTAACAGACGTTCCCAGCTACCGGCATCTAAAGGTATGGCCTGGTCGCTGAACAGCTCGAAGCCGTAGTCGTTCATGGCCATAGAGTAGCTCATGGGCTTCCATTGACCGAGGCGGTAGGCAAACAGGGCCGATAATCCCTCATGTACCTGCCGGCCTTCAAAGGGGTAGCACAACAAGCGGTAACCATCATTGAGCTGCAGTAGTTCTACCAGTATTTCATTGTTTTTGGGGAGATGAGAGCGTTTTTGCTGCTCAGCTAAAAGTGCTTGTAAAGCCAACATTTCTGCTCCTTGATGTAGTTGATGGGCGGCGTCATCGCAACGCTGGCGCAGGTAAGCCGATAAGGAAGAGGAGAGCGGCATGCGGCCACCCATCCAGGAAGGCACTTTGCCATCGGTGCGACTGCTTTTTTTGACTTGCACTTGTAGCTCTTTGATGCGTACAAACTCCAATGCCTTGCCAGCGAACCAAAATACATCGCCAGGTAGCAAACTCGTTACAAACCACTCTTCCACACTACCAATGCGTCCACCATTGAGGTAAGTCACGGCCAAATTGGTATCACTCACAATGGTGCCAATCGACATGCGGTGCTTCATGACTATTTTCTTATTCAAGGCCAGTACCCGGCCATTCACCACCCCAACTTTTTGGTATTCATCGTAAGCCTCTAAACTTTCGCCACCACTGATCAAAAACCGCAAGCACCAATCAAAAGCCTCTTTTTGAATGCTTTGGAAGGCAAAGGTTTGGGACAGTAATTTCCATAACTCCGCGGGCACAAAGCCATCCCCACAAGCAAGTGTCATCATAAATTGCAGGAGTACGTCGTAGGGTAGCAGCAGCGGTTGACGGGCTTCGAGTTTATTTTCAGCAACGGCTTGCTGCAAGGCAGCGGCTTCCATGAGCTCCAATGCATGCGTGGGTACAAAGTAAATCTGACTACTGGCACCTGGTTGATGGCCACTGCGACCCGCACGTTGCAAAAAACGGGCTACGCTTTTGGGACTCCCTATTTGGAAAACTTGCTCAACAGGTTTAAAATCTACCCCTAAGTCCAAACTCGAAGTACAAACCACTGCTTTTAGCTTCCCTGCATGAAGTGCTTCTTCTACCCAGGTTCTGATTTCTGTGCTTAATGAGCCGTGGTGCAAGGCAATTTGTCCGCTCAAGTCTGGCGCTACCTCCAAAATACGTTGGTACCAGAGCTCGGTCTGTGCTCTTGTATTGGTAAAGATGAGGCTAGTTTTAGCATTGTAAATCAGAGGAATAAGTTGGGGTACTACTTGCAGTCCCAAGTGCCCAGCCCAAGGGTATTTTTCGAAGTTTTGTGGAATAATGCTGGTTACGCTGGTACTTTTGCGAAACTGGCTTTGCACCAAAATACCCTTTTCCCAGCTATCCGCAAGGAGCACTTGCATGGCTTCAGTAAGGTTGCCAATGGTGGCCGAAATGCCCCAAATACGCAGATGAGGCTTTTTGTTTTTGAGCACAGCCAAGGCCAATTCTAGCATTACACCTCGCTTGTTGCCGAGCATTTCGTGCCATTCATCCACTATAAAATGGTCTAAATTGCTCAGTTTTTCTTCCCAGCTGGGGGTACTTAGCAGGAGGTGAAGACTTTCAGGGGTAGTAAGTAGCACATCTGGCAAGGCCAAACGTTGTTTTTGTCGTACCGAGGCCTCGGTATCTCCTGTTTTTGTTTCAATGCGGATTTGTAATCCAAACCCAATAGCGGCCTCTTGCATGGCCAGCGCTAAGTCTGCTGTGAGTGCCCGCAGTGGGGTAATCCAGAGCATTTTTAAGCCGGGTTTCCTCGATTTTTCTTCTTGCTTCGATAGCTCTTCGAGCAAAGGCAAAAAGAGGGCATAGGTTTTTCCAAATCCCGTTGGCGCATTCAATAATCCGCTTTTTCCTGCCGCTACAGCTTCCCAGCAATCTAGCTGAAAGTCGAAAGGCTGCCAGTTTTTAACGTTAAACCAAGCGATGGAATGTGGAAAGGGCATAGGGCAGGAACAAAAGCAGGGACTGGGAGTTTGAAAATACAGTTATCTAGGCAAAATAAAAAGGCTGTCTCGTTAAAGACAGCCTATCTGATTAAACTTAACAGCTTTTACATCCCGAAACCATAATAGGCTTTCGAGCCATTGGGATAAAAGCCTTCTAACAATACGCCTCCGCTGCTACCTTCCAATGCTTTAATGAGTTCTTTGCTGTTTTTGACCTTGGTTTTATCAACCTTGGTGATGATGAAGCCTTCACGTACGCCGGTTTCTTGCAATTTGCCTTTGTTGAGTTTGGCAATTTTAACGCCGCCATCAATGCCTAAACTTTCAAGTTCTTTGGCCGAAGGTGCTTCAAAATTGGCTCCGAGCATGCTGGCAACTTCGGCTTTAGGTGAGGCCTTCACTATGCTGGTGTTTCCTTCAGCATTGCGTAAGGTCACCGAATAGTCGTGGCGCTTGCCTTTTCGATCTACCACTATGGCTACTTTTTCACCTGGGCGTTTGCGACTTACCACTTCCATCAATTGTGGGGTGGAGTTCACGGCCACGCCTTCAATTTGCACAATCACATCACCCTTTTTGAGTCCTGCCGCTTCAGCTGCACTGTTTGGCAGGTAATCGGCTACATAAGCGCCGGCGGTCACCGACAAATTCTCTTTATTAGCCAGGGTTGCATCCACATCTTGGATTTGAACGCCAAGGAAACCGCGTTGTACAGTGCCGTATTCTTTCAAATCTTCTACCACTTTGCTTACAATGTTGGCAGGTACTGCAAATGAATAGCCTTGATAACTGCCAGTGTTGGAGGCAATGGCAGTATTAATGCCCACCAACTCTCCCTTTACATTCACCAGCGCACCCCCGCTATTGCCTGGATTTACGGCGGCATCGGTTTGAATGAAGCTTTCGATGCTCGTGCCTCCGCCTAAGATGTTGATGTTTCTGCCTTTGGCCGACACTATGCCGGCAGTAACAGTAGAAGTAAGGTTAAATGGATTGCCAACGGCCAACACCCACTCGCCAATTTGCAGCTCATCGCTGTTGCCGAAGCTTAAAAAAGGCAGGTTATTGGCCTGAATCTTAATCAGGGCGATGTCGGTACTGGGGTCTGTTCCGATGATGGTGCCATTAAAACTGCGTTTGTCGTTTAGCACTACCTCAATTTCATCGGCGCCATTGATCACGTGGTTGTTGGTTACTATGTATCCATTGGCAGTAAGAATAACGCCGGATCCGGAGCCCATTTGTGGACCTTGTGGACCAAAAAACTCGGGTCCGAAAAAATCCCGGAAAGGATCATTCGATCTTTTTGAAGCTACAGGCGTTGCTTTGGTTTTGATGTGCACCACTGCTGGCGTAGAAATGGCCGACGCGGTTACAAAATTAGGATGCTCGAGAATGTGTTCAGGAAAATTGGCAAACTGAACGGGTTGGGAGGTAGCTGTAGCTGTGGGTGGGGTTGGACTGATCCACTTGACGATGGCAGCACCGCTGATCGCGCCAAAAAGCGCAATGACAAAAATTCCGATATACCTTTTCATATAGTTGATTTTAATTCTGATTAACTTTGCACCAATTCTGTGCCGCTGCGAATTTACGGGCACAAACAGGCAATTAACGTGACATCTTGACAGAAATTTGTTAATGAAAAGTTAAAGCCTGTAAAATACTAACAAAGCAAAGATGGATTTGATTTTTAGAAAATACCAGGGTACCGGAAATGATTTCATTATGATCGATAACCGCGCTTTGGTTGTTGATCGGTTGGAACAAGCCTTGTTTGCCTCTTGGTGTGACCGACGCTTTGGAATTGGAGCAGATGGGGTGATTCTTTTGCAAAACCATCCCCAATATGCCTTCGAAATGGTGTACATCAATGCCGATGGCAGGGAGGGAAGTATGTGTGGCAATGGTGGACGTTGTGCTGTTCAATTTGCGCATGCCTTAGGTTTGGTAGAAGTAGAGCAGTATTTTGAATTCATAGCTGTGGATGGGCCTCACCAGGCGCATATCAGTGGTGATTTGGTGCATTTACAGATGATTGATGTGGGGCTTCCACAAAAGGCTTTGGAAGGATGGTATTTGAATACTGGTTCACCGCACCACATGGAAGTGGTAACGGGGCTCACTGATTTTCCAGTGAGTGATCGTGGCTACGCCATTCGCTGGCATGAACATTATGCACCCGGGGGCACCAATGTGAATTTTGTAGAAGTTGTGGATGAGCATGTGATCAAAGTGAGAACCTACGAGCGCGGGGTGGAAGCTGAGACCTATTCTTGCGGCACAGGTGTAACAGCGGCTGCATTACTGATAGATACGCTGCACAAGGGTCGTGGAAATACGGCCATTGAAGTACATACAGCAGGTGGTGTGCTGCGTGTTAGTTTTGAACGAACTGCAGCAGGTTACCAGCATATTGTCCTCATTGGACCAGCCGAAGAGGTCTTCCAAGGCCTTATTTCCGTAAATCGTTAAAAAACTCTAATTTTTTAATGCGGATTTTATCAGATTTTTTTAATTTGGAGGTTCAACCAACACGAACCTAGGCCGGCGTAAGCTTGCTTGAAAGAAATTACCGTGCAAATAGATCAGGCGCAGTCGCATAAATTGGTTTACTCCTTGTACAATCATGAGTACTTGGGCTTGTTGATTGCGCCTTACATTGTTCAATTGAATGAACGCGGTAGCTTTACCTATACCCATAAAAAGCTCAATTCTATCACCAGTAAGGAATTCGATTATTTGTTGGATGAGGCAGATGTTGAACTCATCAAGTTGATGGAGGAATGTGACCAGCATACCATCATTAAAAAACATGCTGGTAAAAAATTGATGCGGCCGGTCGACTTTTTTCAAACCGTATACAATGAGCAAATGCACGAACTCATACGCCCTACCATTGAAAAGCGCATTGCACGTTGTTTGGAGTTGTGCAGGGGCAAGGACATCTTTATCATGGGCGACGATGACGACCCTACCTGGAAGCCCATTCAATACAACGAGGGCAAAGTATCGGTGCTCTTTCATTTTAAGCGCAATGAAGAGGGAATTCGGTATTATCCAACCCTACTGCATCAAGGAAAGTTGCTAAGATTTCAGCAGCAAGGTGCCTTGCTGTTGTGTATGAATCCCGCCTGGTTGTTGATTAACGACCAACTTTATGAGTTTGATCCCGAAATGGAGGGAAATAAGATTCTACCATTTCTGAATAAATTCTTTATTCAAGTGCCTAAGGCGTCAGAAGATACTTATTTGCATAAATTTGTTTTTTCGCTTGTGGAACGTTACCAGGTAAAGGCTGAAGGATTTCAAATCAGAAGCAGTAAAACCGAGGCGGAGCCAGTTTTGCGTTTGAGCAAGACTTTGCACGGCGAATACGTACTTCTATTGCTATTCAGATACGATTACCAGGATGTGTTGTTTAATAACCGCAACCGGGTGTTGGTGAAGCTTCGAAAAAATGGCGAGACCTATGAGTTTACCAAGACAGTGCGCTCCCACATTTGGGAAACCAATCAGCACGATAAGCTCAATCACTTTGGCTTGCACCTTATTTCCGGTGCCATGTTTGGACTTACAGCCGCCTCTGACGAGCACGGTTGTTTGTTAGATTGGTTATCAGGGCACCGCAGCAAATTAGAAGACGCAGGTTTCATTTTCGAACAAGATGAAAGTGCAGAACATTTATACATCCAAGGCAATCAGCTCGACTTAACTGTAACGGAGGTAGGCGATTGGTTCGATATACAAGCTAAAATTATTTTCGGCTCCTTCGAAATTCCTTTCATTCGCCTGCGCAACCACATTAAGAATGGCATTCGTGAGTTTGAATTGCCCAACGGAAAGTTTGCTATTATCCCCGAAGCTTGGTTCACCAGGTTGAAGAGTGTGTTTGATCATGTAGAAGGGGACCTTGAGCAGGTGCGGCTCCACAGGCACCACTACCAAATGGTTACCGAGCTGCAGGAGGCTCTGGAGTCGCGCGCTGAAGCCAAGATGAAGGTTCAAATCAACGCCATTAGCAACCACGAACGTATTGAAGAAGTGGCGCAGCCGTCGGGCTTTACGGCCCAATTGCGACACTATCAGCAAGCAGGACTTAATTGGCTTTGGTTTTTACGTAAAAACAGCTTTGGCGGCATTTTGGCGGATGATATGGGGCTTGGAAAAACTGTTCAAACCCTGTGCTTGCTGCTCAAAGATAAACAGGAGCGACTGGCCAACGCTGAAACGCACAAGCCTTCGTTACTCATCGCACCTACGTCAATTTTGCATAATTGGTATGCTGAGGCTAAGAAATTTGCACCGGACCTCACGATCATGATCCACGCAGGCACCAATCGCGATCGGGTGGAAACTTGGTTCAATTCTTATGACTTGGTGATTACTTCCTTTGGCACATTGCGCATCGATATGGACATGTTTAAGCGGGTCCATTTTAACTACACCATCATTGATGAGGGCCAGAACATTAAAAATCCCGGCTCCCAAATTTCGCGTTCGGTGCGACTCATTCCTGCCCAACATCGGTTGGTGTTGAGCGGTACTCCCGTTGAAAATTCGGTATTAGATTTATGGTCAATCATGGCGTTTGCCAATCCAGGCCTGCTCGGAAATCTGAAGTTTTTCAGAGAGAATTATGTGAATCCGATTGAAAAAGAAAAAGATGAGCTGGCAGCTGCACGCTTGCGTACGGTTATCAATCCTTTTATCCTGCGGCGAACCAAAAAACAGGTAGCCACCGATTTGCCCGACCGCATTGAGCACATTCATTATTGCGATATGACGGCTGCTCAGGAAGAGGTGTATGAGCGTTTGAAGGCTGGTTTTAGAAATGAAATCCTGGATGCCATCCAAAAAAATGGTTTATTACGCTCTCAGATGCTGTTGCTGCGGGGACTTACTATTTTGCGGCAAGTAGCCAACCATCCAGCCATGGTGGAGTCGGAATACGATGACTCCTCAGGTAAATTTGAAGAAGCCATGCGGATGTTGAAAAATGCCTTGTTCGAAGGGCATAAGATTTTGGTTTTTTCACAATTTGTAAAGCATCTCAGGTTGGTAAAAAAGCGCCTTGAGAAAGAAGGCATTGCGCATTACTATTTGGATGGCCAAACGCCGCGCGACGACCGCCGGAATTTGGTTGAAAAATTCAATAAAAACAGCGAAATGAAGGTGTTTTTAATCAGCTTGAAAGCGGGCGGACTGGGCCTAAACCTCACATCGGCTGATTATGTCATTTTACTCGACCCTTGGTGGAATCCTGCCGTAGAACAACAAGCTATTGACCGTTCGCACCGTATAGGTCAAAAAAGAAAAGTCATTTCCTATCGCTTTATCACCAAAAACACGGTAGAAGAAAAAATCATGTCACTGCAACAGAAAAAGCGCTCCATCAGCGATAGTCTGGTTAGTGCTGAACCATCTCTGGTTAAGCAACTGAACATTGAAGAAATTAAATCGATATTGGCTTAAAGCTGTTAATTATAGTTAACCGAAGCAAGACCTTATCATAATTGCCGAATAATGTGGTTTTTTGTACTTTATGGCCATTTTTAATATCAACGTAAAGGCGCACCACATACGATTGCTGGTGGTGAGCATCGCCATCTCTTTGTTATCTTTATTGGGACTTCAATTTTACTGGTTAAACAATGCCATGAAATTGCAGCGTGAAAATTTCAATATTCTGGCTAATAATGCTGTGCATGAGATTTCAAAGAGACTCGAAAGTCAGGAAGCTATGGGTGCTTTTATGCGTGCCACGCTCAATGCCGACCATTTATCAAGCGCGCCTCCTGCAACCAGGCCCCATCCTGGGAACTTGGATCGTAATTTGCAAGAGGGGTTTGGAAGGCCAGAACATCAGCACGAAAAATTCGGCTATCAACCTTTGATCAGGTCAGAAAGTCAGGAAGACAGTGCCTTACATGTTATTGATAAGATTTTAGCTGATAATCAACTTTCGGGAAATAAAGGCTTTATGATGGCTTTCATGCGTGAAATACAGTTAACACGCTCCAAGTCAATAGAGCAACGTGTAAATCTTGAACATTTAGACTCCATTACGCACCTCATTTTTCAAAAGTATGAACTCACGAATGACTACGTTTATGAGCTGGTAAAGGCAGATAATGCGTTTTTTAAACGGGTAGCCTCTGAAAACAAGACTTCTGGCACTCAAAATGTGTTTCTTGCCAAACTTTTTCCAAGCGACCACCTCAGTTCAAACCATTATTTGGTATTTCGATTCCAAAATCAGCGTGCCTTTTTCTTTAGTAATATCTCTGCACAAATGGTGTTGTCGCTCTGTGCAATTTTGCTCTTGGGCCTAAGTTTTTACCTCTTGGTAGATTTGCTTTTACGCCAGAAACGACTTTCTGAGCTTAAAACCGACTTTATCAACAACATGACCCATGAATTAAAAACGCCCATTGCCACCATCAATCTTGCTAGCGAAGCACTTATTGAGTTAGGGGGTGCGAATCAAAATCAGCTTATAAACAAGTACAATCGTATCATTTTTGATGAAAATATGCGGTTAAAGCGACATGTAGAGCGGATATTGAACATTGCGTTGTTAGAACGGTCGGGCTTCTCTTTAAAAAGTAAAGAGCTTAACATGCACGATTTGCTGAATCGCATTGCCAATCAAAGTGAATTGATGATTCAAAAGCGGGGCGGACAGCTTGTTTTGAAGCTGATGGCTACCAACAGTATGGTAGAAGTGGATGAGATGCACATGATTAATTTAATCTCAAATCTAATTGATAATGCTCTGAAATACTGCAATAAAGTGCCATTGGTTTCAATTGAAACTTCAAATACTGAGAGTCATTTTATATTCGCGGTTAACGATAATGGCATCGGCATGACCAACGCCCAAACCAAAAAGATTTTTGATAAATTTTACCGAGTACCCACCGGTGATGTACATGATGTAAAAGGCTTTGGTCTCGGCCTTTCCTATGTGCTTAGTATTGTGGAATTACATAAAGGCAGTATAGAAGTGCAGAGCGAACCAGGAAAAGGAAGTACATTTATAATTAAGTTACCCTACGAAAAAAACAACGCATAATATGGAAGCATTTGAAAACGATCACGTACAGGTGTTAATGGCAGAGGACGATGAAAATCTTGGTCTGATTTTATCAGAACGCCTCAAATCTAAAGGCTTTGAGGTAGACCTTGCCACAGATGGAGCTATCGCCATGGCCATGTATCAGAAGAAAAAATATGATTTACTTATTTTAGACATCATGATGCCGGTAAAGGATGGCTTTACGGTAGCTAAAGACATCCGAAAAACAGATCCGAGCACGCCTATCATTTTTGTAACTGCAAGGTCGATGAAGGAAGATGTTTTAAAAGGATTCGAAATTGGGGCTGATGATTATCTCACCAAGCCTTTTAGTATGGACGAGTTGATGGTGCGCATTCACGCCGTTTTGAGACGTACTTTTCGCAAAAACACACAGTCAAACAATGAGGCCGAGCAATTTCAGTTTAGCAACACCCTGTTTAATGCCATCACCCAAAGCCTTACCATCAACGGTATAAGCACCGATTTGACCTCCAAAGAATCTGAATTACTGCGCATGTTGTGCTCGCGTATTAATGAAGTGGTGCCACGAGATGAAGCTTTGAATAATATCTGGGGCAACGATTCTTATTTTAATGGGCGAAGTATGGATGTTTTTATATCTAAGCTACGCAAAATGTTATCCGCCGATGAGCGTGTTGAAATCATGAATGTGCACGGCAAAGGATTTAAATTGGTGGTAAAAGAAGGTTAAGACAGGCATTTGTGTGTTTCACTTTCCTATGCCAAACGGGAAGGCTATATTTGCATTTTAAATCCTACAAAAGTGACCTTAATCAAATCAATTTCTGGAATTCGTGGTACCATTGGCGGCCAACCTGGCGAAGGTTTAAGTCCTGTTGACGTAGTGAAATTTACCGCCGCCTTCGGCACTTGGCTTCAAGCCAAAAGTAGTAGCAAGGTGATTGTAGTGGGGCGCGATGCACGTATCTCTGGAGAAATGGTTAATCGGTTGGTTATTGGCACTTTGCAAGGTTTGGGATTTGATGTTTACGACCTGGGTTTATCAACAACGCCTACCGTAGAAATGCTAGTGCCTGAGTATAAAGCTGCGGGAGGAATTATCCTTACTGCTTCACATAATCCCAAGCAATGGAATGCCCTCAAGTTATTGAATGCTAAAGGAGAGTTTATCAATGCGCAAGATGGGGCGGAGGTATTGGCGCTTGCCGAGACAGAGGCTTTTTCATTTGCAGAGGTAGATGCTTTGGGGCAATGCCATGCGAATACCGATGCCATTGACTTTCACATTACAAAAATATTGGAGTTACCCTTAGTGGATGTAGAAGCCATACGTTCGAAAGGATATGTGGTAGCCATCGATTGTGTGAATTCAACCGGGGGCATAGCGGTACCAAAACTGCTGAAGGAGTTAGGCGTGAAGCAAGTGCACCAGTTGTATTGTGAGCCGAACGGCCATTTTCCGCATAATCCAGAACCTTTGCCCGAACATTTGACTGAGATTTCAGCCTTGGTAAAGCAAATGGGAGCTGATTTGGGCATTGTGGTTGACCCGGACGTAGATCGCCTGGCCCTTATCAATGAGGACGGCAGTATGTTTGGCGAAGAATATACTTTGGTAGCGGTTGCCGATTACGTACTAACACATATCCCTGGCAATACGGTTTCAAACCTCAGTTCTACACGTGCCTTGCAGGATGTAACTGAGGGGCACGGCATGCGTTATGAAGCCAGTGCCGTGGGGGAAGTAAATGTGGTAGAAAAAATGCGTGAGATTAACGCCATCATTGGCGGAGAAGGCAATGGGGGAATTATTTATCCGAAATTACATGCCGGTAGAGATGCCTTGGTGGGTATTGCCCTTTTCTTAACCCATTTGGCACATTCTGGCAAAAAAATGACAGAGTTGCGGGCTTCTTACCCAGCCTATTTCATTAGCAAAAACAAGATTGAGCTCACACCCGATATTGACGTAGATGCTTTGTTAGAAGCAGTGAAGCAGCGTTTTAGTCAGCAAAAAACCAACACCTCCGATGGTGTACGCATCGATTTCGATAAAGAGTGGGTGCATTTGCGTAAATCGAATACCGAGCCAATCATCCGCATTTATGCTGAAAGTGGCACTTCCGATAAAGCCAGCGCCCTAGCCAGCCAAATGATCACTGAAATTAAAGCACTCCTGAAATGAAGAAGTTTTATTTCGATAATGCTGCCACCACACCGCTGCATGACGAGGTACTGGAAGCGATGGTGCCAGTGATGAAGGAAGTGTACGGTAATCCTTCTTCTACCCATGGATTGGGCAGGATGGCTCGCACTGAGATTGAAAAGGCGCGCAAAACCGTGGCGGCTTTATTACATTGTTCGCCGGCAGAAATTTTCTTCACCTCTGGTGGTACTGAGGCTGATAATATGGCCATTCGTTGCAGCGTAACCGATCTTGGGGTGAAGCACATCATCAGCAGCCACATTGAGCACCACGCCGTAACGCATACTTTGGATCGAATTGAGGCAGATGGCTTGGCCAAAATCAGCTATCTGAAAGTAGATGAAAAAGGCTGTATCAGCATGGAGGAGTTGGAGCAGCTGCTGCAACTGGCAGGACCGACTTTGGTAACGCTCATGCATGGCAATAATGAAATTGGCACCATGATCGATTTGGAAGCGGTAGCCAAGCTATGTAAAAGATATGGCGCTTATTTTCATTCCGATACGGTACAAACCACGGGCTATTTCGATATCAATTTGCAAGAAGTGCCAGTTGATTTTATCAATGGGGCAGCACATAAGTTTAACGGACCAAAAGGTGTGGGCTTTATCTACATCCGTGCAGGATTGGGTATCAAGCCTTTATTGCAAGGAGGAGCGCAAGAGCGTAATATGCGCGGCGGTACTGAAAACATTTATGGCATTGTAGGTTTGGCCAAGGCCTTAGAAATTGCATGCCGCGATGTGGAAGGCAAACGAGCGCATATCAGCCGAATTCGTTCCTATATGATCGAAAAGCTGGTCGAAAATATTCCGGGAGTAACTTTTAATGGCGACTACAATGGAAACAGTTTGTATACAGTACTGAATGTGTCGTTTCCGGCCCACCCCAAAGGAGAAATGCTACTTTTTAACCTCGATATCGCAGGAATTTGTGCCTCTGGAGGCAGTGCTTGTTCTTCTGGTAGCAATGTCGGCAGCCATGTGCTGGGGGGTATTGGGGTAGACCCGAGCCGTCACAACGTACGTTTTTCATTCGGCAAGCAAAACACTACTGAAGAAGTGGACTACGTGGTAGAACAGCTTAAGCAAATTTTTGAGCTACACCCCGCCTAAACCTGTTGCGTTAAAAAGGCGAGGCTGTCGATTCCGTCGGCGTAATCCCAAAGTTCGGGTTGCTGGCTTTGTCCAAAAGGCAAACTGCCCTTGAAGTGACCATTCATAGCGAGTACACATTGAATTTGGTCGCGCTGCGCAGCAAGTTGTTGCTCCAGCGCTGCTACATCCGAATAAAATTCAAAGTGAAGCATACTCACAGGGGAGGCAATTTGCTCCGATTCTAATAAGATGAGTGCATTGTTGGTATAGTGCTTTACGCGATTTACCATGAGCAGCGCCAAGTGATACTCAAAATTATTGAAGTAACGGTTGTGCGATAATAGATTGGCACGGTAGGGCTCCCAAACTTGCAGCAAACGGGTTGGGTCGGCTGCAACTGGCAGGTATACTTTGCTTACATTTCTGCAACCTAAGCCAAAATAGTCGAATACATCTTTGCCAAGCTCCATCAGGGTTTCGTCGTTTTCGGTTCCCGTTAAAACGGCCACTGAATTTCGGTTTTTGCGGATGATATGCGGGATATCTTTGAAATAGTATTCAAAATACCGGCTGCTGTTGTTGCTACCTGTGGCGATGATGGCATCGATGCCCGTCATTTTTTCTGTGAATTCGATTTGACTTTCCCAAGCGAGATGGGCTTGCTGTAATAAAGCCACTACCCAACGCATGAGGATGCTGTCGTCGGAGGCGGTTTTGACCACCGCTTTATGGCCGCTAACCAATACACAAATCAAATCATGCAATCCTACCAGCGGGATGTTCCCCGCTAAAATGAGTCCCACTCGTTTTTGGTTGCTAACAGCACTGTAAGCGCCCAACCATTTTTCGATGGAAGCCGGTTGTAAAGCATGTTCCCAGGCCTGAATGGCCGCCTGGATGCTCGCTTCGGTGAACCAGGGATTTTGCTGGATAGCCAATTGACACACTTCTTTAAAGTCACTTGCCCGACTTTTGGAACTAAGCAGCTCTGAAAATTGCTTTAATGCTTGTATTTGTGATTGCAAACCGTAAAATTTTGGGTGCGTAAGCGTTTGAGTTGTATTTTTGCGATGTAAAATTACTGAAGCATTTTTCACTATGGCGATAATAATTACTGACGAGTGTATAAACTGTGGTGCTTGCGAACCGGAATGTCCGAACAACGCCATTTATGAAGGCGGCGTGGATTGGTCGTATGCCGATGGAACTGGCGTAAAAGGCAATTTTAAGACGAGCAAAGGAGAAGAAGTAGATGCTGACGAACGTCATGCACCCATTTCTGACGACGTATATTACATTGTACCCGATAAATGTACAGAGTGTGTAGGTTTTCATGAAGAGCCGCAGTGTGCAGCCGTTTGTCCGGTTGACTGTTGTGTGCCCGATCCCGACCATGTAGAAAGCGAAGAAGTGCTTTTATTGCGCAAAGCTGCCTTACACCTCGATTGATACGAAGCCACCTCGGTGGCTTTCTTTTTACACATTACATTTGAAGGCATTTAAGCCTGCAACCCAAACACTATATTTGCTTTATGCGCGTAGGCATTTTTTTTGGAGGCAATTCTCGCGAAAGGGAGGTTTCGTTTGCGGGTGGCCGCACTGTATACGACAATTTGAACAAGGCGCTTTTTACCGCCGTGCCGATTTTCGTGGACAGCTTTGGCAATTTTGTGATTTTAGATTGGCAATACCTGTACAAGGGCTCTATTCGTGATTTTTACCCGCCAGTGAGTGCCTTACAGCCCTCGCCCAATCATTTTCAGGTATATGCCGAACATTTGGGCGATCTAGAGCCAGCTGCACAACTCGAGATGCTGGCCGAATTGGGGCAGCCGGTAAAGGCGGAAGCGCTCAAAGCACACATCGACTTTGCTTTTTTGGCCTTGCATGGCAAAAATGGGGAAGATGGCCGTTTGCAAGGTTTATTGGAGTGGCAAGGCATTCCCTATTCTGGTTCAGGCATTTGGGCATCGGCTTTTGGTATGGATAAAGCAGCTCAAAAACACCTCATGAGTGCTGCTAATATGGAAGTGCCGAGTTTCAAGGTCCTGGATCGAAACAGCTGGTTGTCGTTTTCCGTAGCAGAGCAGCAGGCCTATTTTGAGGGTTTGAAGCAGCAAATCGGACTTCCTTTTGTGGTGAAAGCCGCCAATCAGGGCAGTTCTATTGGTATTTCTATTTTACATGAAAATAATTTTGAGGCCTTCCAACAAGCAGTCGATAAATCACTGTTTAGAAGCACCCTCACCGGCGCCTTTTGGGGTGCTTTAGATGCGGATGCGCGCATTCGTTTTGTAAGGGAATTTTCCGATATCCGATCAAACATTGGCTTACCTGCGCGTTTGAATGCTGGCGAAATAATTTACCATCCAGAAGAACTGTTAAAGGTGCTGAATCAACAGCTTGTTGAAAAGCACCAAAGTGTTAGTTTAGAAGCCCTTGATGGGGAACATACTTTATTATTTGAGGCCTTCATCGAAGGTGATGAGTTTTCCTGTATTGTAATTCAGCAAGAAGATGGCAGTGCGGTAGCCTTACCACCAACGGGCATTGTGAAAGGGAAGGAGCTATTCGATTATCGTTCTAAGTACCTACCTGGCTTGTCGCGCAAAGTAACGCCTATTGATTTAGCTGCATCTGACATTCAACATATCCGCAGCGCGGCCGAAAAGCTATTTCACGCTTTTGGATTTGACGTGTATGCGCGAATTGATGGCTTTTTTACAAAAAACGGACGGGTATTATTGAATGACCCCAATACTACTTCAGGCATGATGCCGTCGTCCTTTTTTTTCCACCAAGCGGCAGAAATTGGTTTAAATCCGAGTCAGTTTTTGACCTATATCATTCGTACTTCTTTGCGACAAAGGGCTAAAAAAGGAATGCCAATTGGTTTTTTGTTATCGCAACTCGATTTAGCCCTGAAGCAAGAGCAAAAAGCTGCCGGGAATAAGCGCAAAGTGGCCGTTATTATGGGTGGCTACTCGAGCGAACGCCATATTTCGGTAGAATCTGGTCGAAACATCTTTGAAAAACTGAGCTCTTCGGTCGAATATGAGCCCATCAGTGTGTTTTTAACCGGTAATGCGGCTCATTTTGAGTTGTATGCCATCCCCATTAACCTTCATTTGAAGGACAATGCCGATGATATTGCAGCGAAAATTGCACATTTTCAAGTGCATCCCCTCATTGCTACCATCCAAGAGCAGTGTAAGGATATTACTGATTTGTTTGCTTTTAATGCACTGTTAAAGCCGCGGCGCTTGAGTTTCGAAGAGTTAGCCGCCCAGGTAGACGAGGTTTTTATTGCCTTACATGGACGACCAGGCGAAGATGGCACCTTGCAAGGCGAGCTCGAAAAAGTGGGTCTTACCTACAACGGCTCAAAGCCCAGTTCGAGCGCCATCACCATCAATAAATACGAAACCAATGAATTGCTGGCCAATAACGGTATGTTGGTGGCTCGGCACATGCTGGTGCGTGAGGGCGATTTCCCTTCGCATGAGGCCCTGGTGGCGCACATTGTGGAGAAATTTGCTTTCCCCATTATTGCCAAACCGGTGGATGATGGTTGTTCCTCAGCCGTAAAAAAACTGAAGAATAAGGAGGAACTCTTGGCCTATGCCGCCTTGATTTATCGCGATCAGGAGGAATTATTGCCTGAACCAGCAGCGGTATTAAAGCTAAAGTTGAAAGAAGAATTTCCCCAAAAGCCAGTCTTTTTGGTAGAATCCTTCATTGAAAAAGGCGATGCAACATTTTTTCTGGAAGTAACTGGGGGGCTATTAACCCATCGCAATGCAGCGGGAGAGATCATTTACGAGATGTTTGAACCCTCTGAAAGTTTGGCAGAAGGCGAGGTGTTATCATTAGAAGAGAAGTTTTTAGCAGGTGAGGGATTGAACATTACGCCCGCCAGGTATACCGATAACAAAGCCGATAGCGAAGTGGTAAGTGCTTTTGTAAAAAAAGAGCTTGAACGCGCCGCCCGAATTTTGAATGTGGAAGGCTATTGTCGCATCGATGCTTTTGTGAAGATATACGATTTGAATAAAATCGAAGTTTACATCATTGAAATCAATTCTTTACCAGGCATGACGCCTGCAACTTGCATTTTTCACCAGTGTGCCATTAATGGCTACAAGCCTTATGAATTTATTGATCAGATATTGGCATACGGACGCACCCAAAAAACCTACGCATGAGCTTCATTAAGTTTATCAAATCAAAGACCTTTTTGGTTCAGTTGGGCTTTATCCTAGGCCTAACGGTTGTGTTAATTGTTGGACTAGTTCAATACATGAAATTTTACACCAATCATGGTCAAGAAATTGAGGTGCCTGATTTGACTGATTTACATATCAACCAATTGGAACAACTTTTGGCCGAGAATGACCTTAAATACATGGTGATTGACTCGACCTATTTACAAGGAAAGCCACCTATGTTAGTATATGGACAAGATCCTAAGCCAGGGAGCAAGGTAAAAGAGGGTCGGACCATATATTTATCGATCACTGCCTCAAATACGCCCAAAGTAAAGCTGCCCGACCTTATTGATTTGAGTCTCAGAAAAGCTACCATTGACTTGAAAAATCTCGGATTAGGAGTCGGTAACCTGATTATGCGCCCTGATATTGCCAATAATGTTATTCTCGAAATGATGATGAATGGGAGCAAGGTGTATCCAGGCAAGGAGGTACCAAAAGGCAGTATCGTAGACTTGGTCGTGGGCATTTACAATGTGGATTCATTGGTAAATGTGCCAAACTTGGTGGGTCTAACAATAGAGGAAGCTAGATTTTATTTGAGTGAAACTGCACTTTATTTGGGTGCCGTCAATTATGCTCCGGCAATAAGAGATAGTTCAAAAGCGTTAGTGGTACGTCAGTTTCCCGAAGTAAATGACGATGAGCCCATCAATACCATGTCTTATGTTGATATTTGGGTAGAATAAATAAAAATGATGAAACATACCCATTGGGCGCTATTCATACTTGCATTTTTTTGCCTTGAGCAGGGCATGGCGCAAGAGGTAATCACGCCTTTGGCTTCTAATCCTTTGCAGGCGCAATACAATGCAAATTTTAGAATTGCGAACCGACTAGATACAATTAATTTACCTTTTGTAGATGATTTCTCAGGAAGTCAGGTTACACCTTCGGCAACTAGGTGGACGGATCGTTTCGTATATGTAAATACCGACATGGCGGAGGCTCCACCAACGCTTGGCGTTGCCACATTTGACGGGTTAAATCAGTTTGGAGTTGCATACGACATCTTTTCTCCAACAGCTTCTGGTGTGGCAGATCGTTTGACTTCTCAGGCCATCAATCTTGGCGCTGATGATGCTGCAGACTCCATTTACCTTAGTTTTTTTTGGCAGCCAGCGGGTTTATGTGACCCACCTGAAGCAACAGATTCATTAACGCTCGAATTTTTTGGACGAGATGGTGATTGGTATTCAGTATGGAGGGTAACAGGTACTTCTAACCGGCCTTTTCGCCAACAATTGGTGCGCGTGGGCGATAGTTTGTTTTTTCATCAAGGATTCCGTTTTCGATTTACTTCTTACGGTAATTTGACTGGTAATGTAGACGTTTGGCATCTTGATTATGTGAGGTTAGCGCGCAATCGGACCAGCGTAGACACTGCTATTACTGATGTGGGATTTAAGCTCCGCCCAAGTTCCTTATTGAACGTATATCAGGAAATGCCGTTCAAACAATTTAAAGCCGATTCAGCTAGGTATAAAGCCTTAAACCACACGGTTTTAGCAAGAAATCTTGGCGCAGATAGGAATGTGGCCTATAAATTTACGACGCGTAATTTTTTGAATGGTGATGTTGTAGTGGATGCCGCCTTTCAAAACATATCTCCTTTTAGCGGGAGTTCAGATGTAACCTTTTCTTTTCCTTCCTTTCCTATAAACATTTCAAATTCAGATAGTCTTACCTTACAAACTACCTATTTGCTGCAAAATAGTCCTGATTTTCTTGCTCGGAATGATACCGTTCGAAGATTTCAACGTTTTTGGAATCATTATGCATTCGATGACGGCACCGCGGAAACGGGCTATGGGTTAAATATTATAGGAGGGAGTATTGCCTATAAATTTTATGTTACTACGCCAGATACCCTCAGAGGAATGTGGATGTATTTTACACAAGCTGCCGAAAATGCTTCCTTAGAGCTCTTCAATCTGAAGGTGTGGTCGTTTATTGGTGAAAATCAGTTTACGGGTAGTGAGTCGCTTTTAAGACAACAAGAGTTGTTAAGACCACGGTATGCTGATAGTATAGGGCAATTTATGTACTATGCCTTAGATACTCCCGTGGTGGTACGTGATTCGTTTTATGTAGGATGGCAACAGCTTACGCCGCGACTGCTTAATATTGGCTTAGATCGTAACAATAATCCACAAGGAGTCAAGTGGTTTAACACCCAAGGGCAATGGAATCCTTCCTTAATCACAGGGGCCTGGATGATTCGTCCTGTTTTGGGTGGCCCTTTGGTATACCCAACTGCGCTACCAACAATCACTAACTTACGAATGCAGCTGTATCCAAATCCAGCAAGTGATTTTATAATCTTGCGTTGTGAATGTGCGGTGAAGCAATGGAATATCAAAGACATGACTGGACGCGTGGTTGCGAGTGGCAGTCAGATTGACAGCCCCATATTGGTAGGCGATTTACCCATAGGTATGTACGTAGTGGAGCTTCATGACCAACGACAACTCGTAAGTAGACAAAAGCTTATCCTTAGTCGTTGAGTTGAAAATGCGTACCTTTGCGCTCAAATTCAGTCATCCATGCGTAAGAACTTCAAAGTACCTACCGATTCGCTCACCATCATGAACGAATTGGTGCTTCCCAACGATACCAATACTTTACACAACTTAATGGGGGGGAAGCTCCTGCATTGGATGGACATTTGTGCGGCCATTGCAGCGCAAAAGCACAGTAATCGCATTGTGGTAACTGCCAGCGTCGACAATGTGAGCTTCAGCAAAGGCATCAAGTTAGGTGATGTGGTAACCCTGTCTTCCAAAGTCACCAGGTCGTTCAATTCTTCCATGGAAGTTCATATTGAGGTATGGGGCGAGAACATTCCTGCAGGGCAAAAGTATAAGTGTAACGAGGCTTATTTCACCTTCGTAGCCGTCGATCAGTTGGGAAACCCGATTAATGTACCTGAATTAAAGCCAGAAACCGAGGAGGAAATTCGTTTATATGACGGTGCCTTACGCAGGCGTCAATTACGCCTCATTTTGGATGGAAGAATGAAGCCCGACGAAGCTACAGAATTGAAAATGCTGTTTACTACACAGAATACATAAAAAAAGCCCGTCAAACGACGGGCTTTTTTGTGTAGCACCTAAGTTTAATTTACTGCGAAATCAGATTTTTTCATCTTGCCATTGATGGTAAGTGATTTCATTTCTAGTTTAATTAACTGAGCGCCCATATCCAAAGTTGTGGTATGTGGAATTAAAATGCCAGGCTTAACATTTCTATAGTCGCTTATATCAGTAATTTGAGAAGCCTCGCCTTGCGGCCCGTCCACCGTACTTACTTCACGCACTTTGAAGCTTGTTTTGATATCATAGTATTCCATGGTTTTTTTTCCAGAAGGACTAACAACGGAAATCAAGTAAGCGGGTTGATCATTTATTTTTTCAATGCCCACTAGGACCAATTTTGTGCTGCCGGTCAAATAATTTAGCTCAGGTAAAATGGCAGCGCTTTCTTTGATTTCAGCTAATTTCTCGCCCTCTAAAGCCTTGCTTCCTTGCATTCCAGAAGCCTTGCCTTTTTCGCCATCGAAAACTATTTTTTGCATGGTCATGGCACCATTCAAGGTGATTTCATTAATCACCATGTTTGGTTGCATCTTTTTCATTTGCATGTTCAGAGTCATGTTTTGAACAGTAGCTCCCATAGTCATGTCAATGTTTTTAACTTTCGACCAGTTTTTACGTCCACCTATTGCAGCGATGTAGTTTTCTATCACCTTTTCAGCAGTCAAACCAGCTGGTAAAGGCATGGGGGCTTCTTTAACCTCGTTGCCGAACATGTCAAAAAACTCCACTTTTCCTGAAGCGGCATATTTGGCAAGGCCCTCTGCAATGGCGGATTTATTACCTACACAAATGATGTAGGCTTGTGCCGGCAATACATACTTCTGCGCAGTTTTTTGAACATCGGCAGGGGTGATGGCCGCCAAATTTTTTAAATAATTGCGGTAGTAGTCTTTCGGTAAATTGTAGCGCTCAATTTCAATAGCGAAATTGGCAATGGTTTGCGGATTCTGAAGTCCAATCGCAAAAGTTCCGTTGAGATACTTTAAAATGCCGTCCACCTCAGATACATCCGCCATGGTGTCGCGAATGCGGTTGAGTTCGTACAAGAACATCATCACTGAGCTGTCTGTTACCGCGCTACGCACCTGAGCGTTGGCATTAAAGGACCCCACAAGTCTGTTGCGGCTTAAGCTAGAGTAAGCGCCATACGTAAAGCCGTAGGTCTCTCTCAAGTTATTGAACAAACGTGCATCGCCTCCACCTAAAATGGTGTTCATGACGCTGGCTTTAATGGCATCTGCCGAGCCCGGCTTGAGGTCAACCGGATGCGCAATGTTGATGACGGTTTGTACGGCAACAGGGCGATCTACCACAATCACCCGCGTTTGAGCTGGAGGCTGTGGCATGGCATATTGATGACGTGGCACTTCAGCGCTTTTCCAGCTACCAAAGGCTTTTTCTACTAATTGACGAGCTTCTGCTACAGTAATATCTCCAACGAGTGCTAAATAGCCTACGTTGGGCTTGTAGTAGGTGTCAAAATGTTTGCGACACAACGCTAAATTCACTTGTTCTATGGTTTTTTCGGTTGTGATTTGACCATAGGGGTGGGATTTCCCAAACAGCAGAGCGCTACGCACCTTATTGGCAATCGCATTCGCATCGTCTTTTTCAGTCTGCAAATTTGAAATGTATTGTTTTTTGATGCGATCCAATTCTTCTTGGCGAAATTCTGTTTCCAGAACCAATTCGCTCAAAATATCAAACAGTTTGGTTTTATGCTTCGACAAAGAAGAGGCATTGAGACCAGTTGCTGAAGTGCTTACCGAGGCACCTATTTGGTCGATAAAGGCATCGATTTCGGCCTTGGACTTTGATTTGGTACCCGTGCGCATGAGGTCTCCCATGATTTCCACATAACCCACAGCGTCTCCTTCCATCACCGGATCTACGTCTAAAACAAGCGACACGCTTAGGCGCGGCAATTTGTTGTTTTGCACTACAAATACTTTCAATCCATTGGGAAGGGTAAAGGTAGCAGGATCGTTTAAACGGATTTCAGGAGCCGGACCGGGTTTCGGGCGCTGGCTTCGATCTAATTGGGCGCTGGCTTGTAATCCAAAGCCCAAGGCTAGTATAAATAGGAGTATTTTTTTCATGGCTTAAATTATTGGGCTGATTTAGGAAGGTAATAAATGGCTACCCGGTTGCTATCAATCAGGTATTTCTGGGCAACGCGACGGATGTCTTCACGAGTTACTTTTCTGTAACGTTCGATTTCGGTATTGATCAAATTTGGATCGCCTTGAAACATCCAATAATCAGAAAGATTTTCTGCTATACCCTGAACGCTAGCATTTTCGTTTACAAAATCGTTTTCAACCTGATTGAGCAATTTTTGAAACTCAGTCTCAGAAATCAAATCGGCCTTTACCTTGTTGTATTCCGCAATCATCGCATTTTCTAATTCTTGCGGACTCACACCCATATTCACAATACCAAACATGATAGCGGTTCCAGCATCTTCCAACGCCAGCGGAAAGGCACCTACAAAAAGGCCTTTTTGCTGCTCATCTACAATGCTCTTTTGAAAACGACTGCTTTGTCCTTGCGACAATAAATTGGTGAGCATGTTCAAGGCGTAATAGTCGGCACTGCCCAAAGCTGGAATTTTGTAGCTGTGAATCACAGCTGGCAGTTGGATGTTGTCGTAAACCGTGTCTCGAACTTCGGCTGTTTGCACGGGTTCTTGCACCGTTGGACGCGGAATGGGCTTGCCGCCTCTAGGGATGGAGCCAAAATATTTTTCAATCCAGGCTTTGGTTTCTTTTTTATTGATATCGCCGGCAATGCTCAAAATGGCATTTTCTGGCACGTAAAAGGTACGGTAGAAGTCATAAAACTCATCCCGCTTGGCAGAGTTCAAATGGTCCATCGAACCAATGATACTGCGACCGTAAGGGTGCACCTTAAAGGTTCGCTTCATGGTTTCATCGAGCAAACCGCCGTATGGCGTATTGTCGTAGCGCTGTCTGCGTTCTTCCTTTACTACCTCTCGCTGGGTTTCAATGCCAATGTCTTCGATTTTGGCATGAACCAAGCGCTCACTTTCCATCCATAAACCCATTTCCAATTGGTTAGAAGGGAGAATTTCGAAATAGAAAGTGCGCTCATAATTGGTGTTGGCATTTAATACACCGCCATTTACCTTCACCAGCTTCATGTATTCGCCGCGGGCGATGTTTTCACTGCCTTCGAATAATAAATGCTCAAAAAAGTGGGCAAAACCAGTGCGGTCAGGATGCTCATTTTTGCTTCCAACGTGGTAAGAAATGGTTACTGCTACAATCGGCGTGCTTTTGTCTTCATGCAGGATGACGCGCATGCCATTCTTTAATTCGTATTTCTCGAATTCGATTTTGTTTTGTGCCGTCGCCAGTTGGGTGCTCAACCCGATGGCTAACAACAAGAACAGTTTTTTCATGGGAGTTAATTTTGTTTAAATATCTGAAAAGGGCTGAATAATCAGCCCTTTTTGAGTTTTGTTAACTTATTTTATCATTCAATTTAATCATCCAGCCGTGCGGATCTTCGCTTTTACCTGTACGTATAGCATCAAGGGCATGGTGCAGTTTCAATGATACCGATCTGCTTTCTACCGGTGGCAATTCCATTCTAAAGCCTTTGTAGGTGATGGTTTGAATGGGAGCAATGGTAGCCGCTGTGCCGGTTCCGAAAGCATCTTTTAATTTGCCTTTGTTGTACGCTTCAAAGACCTCTTCGATGCTCAATTTCCGGACTTCTACTTTCACGCCCAGATCCTTGGCCAATTTGAGGATGCTATCGCGGGTAATGCCCTCTAAAATGGTGCCTTCTGCAATAGGAGTTACCAAGGTATCTCCGATTTGGAAAAAGAGGTTCATGGTGCCCGATTCTTCTACATACTTCATTTCCTTACCATCAAGCCACACCAATTGGTCGAAGCCTTCTTGGCGTGCAAATTTGAGCGGGAGCATGCCAGCAGCATAATTACCAGCCACCTTGGCGTAGCCTGTGCCCCGCGGGAAAGCCCGTACGTAGTTGTCGCTTACTTTTACATTGAGAGGGGCGGTATAATAGGAGCCAACCGGACAAGTAAAAATGATGAAGCGATAGGATTCGGAGGGGCGAATGCCTACATATTCATCGATGGCGAACATGAATGGACGAATGTACAAGCTGTAGCCATCCTTTTTAGGAATCCACTGTTCATCAACTTTAAGCAGCTCTAATAAACCGCCAATAAAGAAGTCTTTGGTAATATTCGGCATGCACAAGCGCTCGGCCGACTTATTCATGCGCTTATGATTGGCTTCTGGGCGAAACAAAAGGGGCTTTCCCTCTGGATTGCGGTAGGCTTTCATGCCTTCAAAAATCGATTGGCCGTAGTGAAGGGCCGAAATAGCTGGACTCATAGCGATAGGTTCGTAAGGTACGATGCGCGGATCGCACCACTTGCCATCGCGATAATCGGCAATGAACATATGATCGGAAAAAACTTTTCCGAAGGGAATATTGTCAAAATCTACATTTTGGATGTTTGATTGACTGATTCGGTTGATCTTGATGTTTGATAACATGGAATTCGTTTCGGATGAAATCCAAAAATACGGTTTTAACACGTTATTTTTGGGACAAGATGTCAAAGGAAGCCCAAAATTTACAAGCCGAATTGAATGCCTTGGCGCAAAATCCTGTGTTTGTAGCCAATTTTATAGACGATGTATCGTTTGTTTTGGCTGGGGAAAGCCCTCAACCTCTGGAGGAAGTTAGCAAGACTATTGACAAAAGGCCTGAAACCATTGGAAATCCTGAAGCAGCTACTCCAAAATTTGAAGCAAAACCAGAAGAAAAGCCTATTGTCAAGGTTGAAGCGCCTGCTCCAATGCCAAGCGTACCAGTGGAGGAAGTCCAAAAGCCTACGCTGCCTGCTCATAAGGACAGGGTAGTGGTACTTAGTCCGCAAAAGCCTTCTGATTCCGAAATAAGTTTCCTTAACAAAATATTGGCAGCAGTGGCTGTTGATCCTACATCCGTAGTGCACATCCACCAAAGTTTTGCCGCAAGAGAGCTGACTGCCTTTGCCAGTGCTAAAATAATCTTGAGTTTCGGTGCTGTGACCGACTTTGTTCCTGATCATCAGGTTCGAAGCAAGGCCATTACGGTCATCATTGCCAAATCGTTGGGGGAGCTCGAACAAGATGTGGCCTCAAAAAAGAAACTTTGGGAGTCGATGAAAGGGTTTTTTAAATGAAAACGCTGCTTTTTGCCTCCGGGAATGCGCATAAAATAGAAGAGATCAATGCTGTGCTTGCCCCCTTGGGTTATCAGGTGCAAGGACTGCATGCCTTAGGCTTACAAGAAGATATTCCTGAAACCGGAACAACCCTGGATGAAAATGCGGCCATTAAAGCTGCCTATTTATATGAAAAGTTCGGTAAAGATTGTTTTGCAGACGATACTGGACTGGAGGTAGAAGCACTGAATGGGGCTCCAGGGGTATATTCAGCACGTTATGCAGGAACGCCTAAGTCTGATGCCAACAATATGGCTAAACTACTCGAGGCTATGGCAGCTGTAACCAACCGCAAAGCCCAATTTCGAACCGTTTTCTGCTTGATTGAAGCAGGCGAAAAACACTTTTTTGAAGGAGTAGTTACTGGTAGCATTGCAGAGGAGCCTGTAGGTACGGCTGGTTTCGGCTATGACCCTTTATTTATCCCAACCGGTGAATCACGCACTTTTGCACAGATGGCAGCCGCTGAAAAAAACAAAATCAGCCACCGCGCAAGAGCTGTGGCTGATTTGATGTCTTATTTAAAAAAGCGTCTTTGATTATCGTAAAGGCGATGTTGCCAGGTCGGCTAAGGTCGCAATCCACTTAGGATTTTCGTTGAGGCTCGGTACTAATTGTACTTTTTCGCCGCCCATTTCTTCGTATTCTTCCTGATACTCTGTACCTATTTCGAAAATGGTCTCAAGGCAATCAGCCACAAAAGCAGGGGAGAACACCAGCACTCTTTTGACGCCCTTGTGCGCAAGTTCTTCCAACACAACAGAAGTGTAAGGTTGAATCCAAGGGGTTTTACCTAAGCGCGATTGATAACAAACAGTATACTTTTCTCGCGGAATGTTTAGTTTTTCAGCAATGCTGCGCGCCGTGAGTTGGCACTGCGCACCATAACAAAACTGGTTGTGGGCGCCATAGTTTTCACAACACTTATCTTGCTTTTGGCAGTAGTTGTGCTGGTCGGCTTTGATCAATTGCCGCTGTGGTAGTCCATGAAAGCTAAAAATGATATGGTCGTAATTTTCAGGATGTTGTGCCTTCCCATTGTCAGCAAAGGTTTCAATAAGAAGCGGGTGGTCTGGGTAAGAATTAACAAACTCAATGTCAGGGATGGTTTGCCATTCTGACACAATTTCCATCACCCGTTGGTGCACTGAACCAGTGGTTGCGGAGGC
This sequence comes from Sphingobacteriaceae bacterium, assembly GCA_030682795.1. GTDB lineage: Bacteria > Bacteroidota > Bacteroidia > UBA7662 > UBA7662 > PNNG01. Next base: position 250,724 of record JAUXNJ010000047.1, on the reverse strand, counting down.
GTATTGGGGGAACATGGGGATCACCCTTAAACGCTGGATTCCTGCTTTTTCGAATTGTGCAAGCACCGAAGGAATAGATGGTTGTCCATATCGCATGGCCAATTTAACAAGGTAGTCGGCCCCCAACGACTCCTGCAGCAAATCAGCCGCACGTTGAGAGTAATACATCAAAGGAGAGCCATTTTCGGTCCATATGGCCTTGTAGCTCTTGGCCGATTTTGGCGCCCGAAAAGGAGCAATGATGCCGCGTACCAGCAGATTCCTGGGAATGGCTGGTATGTCGATAACCCTCGGGTCTAACAAAAATTCTTTTAAATACCGACGAACGTCGGAAGTAGCGGGGGAATCGGGCGTGCCTAAATTAACAAGCAGGATGCCGGTTTTGGATTGTATCAATTTGCGTCAGTAAACTTATAACCTACACTTCTAACAGAATGGAAGTGGATAGGGTTTTTAGGATCGGCCTCAAAATATTTTCTGAAGGCCAAAATGAAGTTGTCGATGGTGCGTGTGCTCGGAAAAACATCGTATCCCCATACTTTTTCGAGGATTTGCTCACGAGAAACCACTTGATTCTTTTTTTCTACAAGGAGCTTCAACAGCATGGTTTCACGCTTGGTAATCTGAAAAGAGCCCTTAGCCGTGGTTACGGTAAAGGTGCTAAAGTCGATTTCATTGTCGCCAAAACGATATTTGTAAAGGTCTTTTTCGCTTTCGGTGCCTTTCAAGCCGGTTTTGATGAGGATGCTTACACGCAGCAACAGTTCTTCGAGGTTAAAAGGCTTGGTGAGGTAATCGTTCGCTCCAATTTTAAGCCCCTTTACCCGGTCCTCAGAAGTATTTTTGGCCGATACAATGAGTACAGGCGTATCGCGGTTTTCGAGGCGAATGCGCTCACATACGTCTAATCCATTGATATTAGGAATCATGATGTCTAAAATCACCAGGTTAAAACGCGATTCTCGAATCGTATTGAGCGCTTCTAAACCATCGGCTACAGCCACAACGCTGTAACCTTCCAATTCCAGGTTCAACTTAATGGTGTCCCGGAGGTGTTCTTCGTCTTCAACTAAAAGTATCCTGTAACTCATATTCTAAGGCTGGCATGATTATCTCAAATATAGCACCTTTGGGTAGGTTATCCTTCACTTGTATGTTCCCACCCATGTCGGAAATGATATTTTTGACAATAAAAAGACCAAGTCCAGTGCCCTTTGCGGTCCGTGTCTCCTCATTTCCGATGCGGTAGAACTTTTTGAAGATGTTCTTTTTGTCGAGATCGGAGATGCCAGGCCCCTCATCTATTACCTGCAAAATGGCTTGCTGGTGTTGTTGGCGAAGGATCACACGCACCGGACTGTCGCCTGGAGCGTACTTACCTGCATTTTCAATGAGATTGGTGAGCACAGAAATGAGTAAAGCCACGTCGCCCTGAATGTTCACATTGTCTTCAATAGAGCTCACCAATCGCCCTTCAAGCCTGGCGGTTTGACTCAAGCGTTCCACCGAATCTTTGCAAAGCTCCGATAAGTTGATATTGCGGCGTTGGATGTGCTTGTGCGGATTTTCGAAGCGCGAGGCCATCAAAATCTTCTCAATAAGCGCGTCTAGGCGGTTGATTTCCTCTAGACTATTGCCAACAAGCTTCTGCACTTGGGATTCCTCCAGCTTGCGCTTGAGTAGGGTTTGGAGCATCAATTTGGTACTGGCCAGCGGTGTTTTGAGCTCATGGGTTACCGACATCACAAAATTTCCCTGCATTAAATTCAGCTCATCTTTCTCTTTATAACTTCGGAAGATGGTCATGAAGCCCCAGATTAACAGGCTTACAAACACCAATCCTTCGCCAATAAACATCAAGGTGCGATTGGTTTCTTTTTGGTCGATGGCAGCAATCACCGCTGGATTGATGATGACCGTTAGGCCATTTTCGAAGAAGTCGAGCTCCATTTCCGGGTAATTCACATCGAAAAAGGCATTCACTAAAACGGTATCAGCAGCAAACACACGGCCATTGAAGTATAAGGTGTAATTATTGCCAGCACTGCTGTTGAATTTTGTTTCGAGCAAATTGGCGTACAAGTCACGCTGCGCCTGAACGCGCTTCATCTCCAAAAGTTCCTTTCGTAAACCTTGGATACGACCGTTATCATCGATGTGCGCAAAGGTCCACCAGCCAAAGGCTAAAAAGATGTAGCCGATTACAAACCAAAAAGTTACCCGTGGTTTAAACGTCATGATTCAAATTTAACCAATTAACGGGCAAAAGGATTTTAATTTTCAACCTTCACGGCCTCGCGCATGGCTATGTCCAAAGCATCGCAAATCACGAAGGCGGCAAATTCGAGTTCTTCGGCTGTGTGCACCGATGATACAAAGCCCACTTCGTAGCCAGAAGGACCGAAGTAAATGCCGTGGTTGATCAAGTGATGGAAAAATGCCTTAAAATAAGTCATGCTGGCAGCATCAATTTGCTCAGCGGCACGCACATGCTGGAGTTCGCTGAACGAAATCCAAAATACCGATCCGATTTGAAAAACCCGCACTGGATACTGCTGTTGAGCAATGTGCTGGCGAATAGCACGGACGAATCGAGCAGTTTTTTTACTCAGTCCGCGGTAAAAACCTGGTACTAGCAATTGTGAAAGCTGTGCCTTGCCAGCAGACATGGCCACCGGGTTACCCGAAAGGGTACCTGCTTGGTAAACCGGACCTTCAGGCGAAACGGTCGACATAATGGCCGCTGAAGCGCCATAGGCACCCACCGGCAAACCTCCACCGATGATTTTTCCAAAAGTTAAGATGTCGGGCTTTACGCGATAAAGACCTGCTGCCCCTTCGAATCCCACGCGAAAACCGCTGATCACCTCGTCAAAAATGAGCAAAGCACCATTGGCATCACACTGTTCTCGCAAGAATTTTAAAAACTTACGGGTTTGCAGCAACAAACCGTTGTTGGCTGGTACGGGTTCAATGATAATACCTGCAATTTGATCTTTAAACATCGAAAAAGCCTCTAAAACGGCTTGCTCATTGAATAAAGGTAATACAATGGTTTCGTCTACAAAGCTTTTAGGTACACCAGCAGAGGTGCTTTCTCCAAATGTAACCAAACCAGAGCCAGCCTTCACCAACAGGTGGTCGGCATGGCCGTGGTAGCAGCCTTCAAACTTGATGTATTTATCGCGTTTGGTGTAACCCCGTGCCAATCGAATGGCCGACATCACCGCCTCAGTACCTGAGCTTACAAAGCGCAGTTTTTCAATAAAGCGGTGGTTATTGATGATGAGCTGGGCTAATTCGTTCTCCTGAATGGTAGGAGCGCCGAAGGAAGTGCCGTTCTGGATGGTTTCAATCACCGTTTCACGTACTTGCGCGTTGTTGTGGCCCAAAATCAGCGGTCCCCACGAAGCACAAAAGTCTAAATACTTGTTCCCATCAGCATCCCACACATAGGCGCCATCACCTTTGGTAATGAAAAGAGGGGTGCCACCAACCGAGCGAAAGGCCCGAACCGGAGAGTTTACCCCGCCGGGGAAGTAGTTACGTGCTTCTTTATAAAGATTTTCGGATTGCGTAGTGCTTACCATAAATGCTAATGTTGTATAGGAGGGGAGAAGACGCTTACAAATGGCTAAAGATAGCCATTGCTAAATGATCTTGTCTGTAACCCGAAGGAGTAACAATGTTGTAGAGGCCTTGTTTGCGTAAAAAAGCCGCGGTCGACTCGCCCATGGCAATGAGCAGTTGTTCGGCATGCAGTTGGTTGTGCAACAAAAAGGCTTCAGCGCTAGAAGGACTTGTGAAAACGAAGGCCACACAACTGGTTTCTATCTTTTTTTCGAGTAAAATGGTCTCGTAAACTTGCATTTCAACGATGCTACAGTGATTTTCGAGGGAGGTTTGGATGGTCCTGCGACTGCGATTTCCAACAGGGAAAAGCACGCTATTTCCAGCGAATTTAGCCACAAATGCAGCACCTACCTCGGCAAGTGCTGTTTCTTCGCCAGTAAAATCTACCGAAATGCCAGCAGCCAGCAGGGCTTGTGCAGTGCCTTCACCAACTGCCGCTATCTTGGTACCTGCCATGGGCTGGTGCTGCTGCAAGAAGTGAGCAACGGCGTTGCGACTCACAAAAAACAGCCAGTCGGTTGCCGGTGGCTCTACGCTTGAAACCGTTTTGGTATCAATAAGTGGCTCAAACAAGGTCTCGTAGCCATGATCGCGAAGTTGTTTGCCCAACTGTGGCCAGGCCGATTCCTCGCGCGAAATGAAAATGGTTCCCTGTCGCGGCTTGTTACAGAGTGCGAGTAAGCGTTCTGGTAATCCAACAGCTGTTTCGCTTTTGAGCTCAATTTTAATGGGAAGCTGTTTGTCGTTTGCTGATTTAGCGGCCAGTGCGGTGAAAATCCCGTTTTCATGGGTGCAATACACCCCAACAGGCATGTGGCAGCCTCCTTCGAATAAATTCAAGGTTTGGCGCTCTACATCCACCACTTCTGCTACATCTTTTCGATGCAAATGGCTAAGCGCTTGTTCGGTATAAGTGTCGTTTGTGCGAATTTGTAGGCCGAGTACTCCTTGCGCTGGTGCAGGAACAAAACGATCGGGGTCGAGGGCTATGGTCACAAAATCAGACATATCGAGTTGCAAGCGACTAACACCCGCTGCGGCTAAAATAATGGCTTCATAGGCACCAGACCTGCACTTTTGGATGCGAGTAGGTACATTGCCACGCAAATCAATGATTTCGAGATCGGCTTGTAACAAGGCGATTTGGACCTTTCTTCTGGCCGAAGAGGTGCCAATGCGGCCACCAGCTTTCACACCTAAGCCCGTACTTGGGTCATAGGCATCTTTGCGGATAATGAGTAAGTCGCGCGGGTCTTCTCTGTAGCTCAAAGCGGCTATTTGCAGCCCTTCTGGCGAAGTAGTAGGCAAGTCTTTGAGTGAGTGAACTGCCAAGTCGATGCGTCGCTCAAGCAGCGCTTCCTCAATTTCTTTGGTGAAAAAGCCTTTGCCTTCAATTTTGTCGAAGCTCAGGTCTTGTATGCGGTCGCCTTTTGTAACAATGATTTCTATTTTACTTTCGAAACCGTGTTTTTTGAGCTCAGACTGTACGTAGTTTGCCTGCCACAAAGCCAAATCGCTGCCTCGTGAGCCAATGGTAATAATAGGAGGGGATTGCATTAAGCTACTTTGCCGGTTTGTCGGGGTTTTTCAACCGCCATATACGTTTCGCCTTCTTGGGGACTGTTGTCGAGTAAAATTTGCTTGGCCAGTACGATTGGAACGGAGATACACTTTTTCTCCATATAGCCCATCATTTTTTCGATGAGTTCGCGCGTTTGCGCATCTACATTGCTTAAATCCTTGGCAAAAACCTCGTCGAAGGCTTTTTTCTTGATGTCTTTTACTTGGGTAGGGAAGTTGCTGAGTGCTAACTCTACACTTCTAATGCGGTTCATTTCGGCGAAGTCTTCAATGCACTTCTCTATCAGTTCGGCCGCTTTACCCAATTCAGCTTCTCTAAATTCGAGGTTCTTTTCTACCTCATGTTTGAGGGTTTCAATGCTGATGTACTCTATGTCGGCACGTTCACGTACGGCTACTGCTACATCATTCGGTACAGCGAGGTCAATGACTACCGCAGGAAAGCTGCTTTCGATGTGAAACTGGCTCCATACTTCTTCGGTAACCAAAGGCTCATTAGAAGAGGTACAGCTAATCACTACAGAAACTTGGCGATCATGCTTTTTCAATGCATTCAACGGAAGGGCCACGCCACCTAAATAGTTAGCAAGTATCTGGGCTTTTTCCAGCGTACGGTTGTAAATGGTAAAGTTGTTGTAGCCGGCTTTCTTGAGGTATTTAGCCACCAAAGTATTGGTTTCGCCTGCCCCTATGAGCACGATGCCAGCGTCGGCTGCTAAGTTGTAATCAATGAGCTTGCGAACGGCCAAGGAGGCCACAGAAATGGGCTTGGCAGCAATGCGTGTTTCGGTATAAACTTCCTTGGAAGTACGTACGGCCTGCTTCATGAGTAAGCGCAAGAAGTCGCCCGTAGCTCCGAGCTCGCGCGAATCTTCGTAAGCTTGACGCAGTTGACGCGAAATTTCACGTTCACCAATCACCATGGAGTCCATAGAACAGGAAACTTGAAAGATGTGTCTCACGGCCTCTTTGCCGCGGTAAATCTTGGCAAATTGTAGCAAATTGGATATTTGGGTAGGAGAGAAGCTGGTATAAAAAGTTTCTAATAACTCTTGGGCTTGGGTAGTGGTGAATCCCGAAGGGGTATTCATCACAAATTCAACCCGGTTACAAGTTGCTAAATAAAAAAGCTCCTCAATGCCGAGTGCTGCGTTGGCACGCGTATTTTGAAGTTTCTCCGCTAATTCATGCTTTTCGACAACCAATTTACCCAAATCACCCAAGTAGAAATGTTTGTGAGTAAATGCAAGTACCGTTAATTTATCCAAGCGCTCTTTTTTTGATAACGCAAAGGTCATCACGTTCTGTCCCTCTTTTGTCACTTCTTTGTCATAAACCTTGTTTGGAATCGTTCTAATCTGCTGCGATGTGGCAGTATGTACGGCATGCAAGTCAAAGGACTTATGGTGGTTGAAGGTCTCCATATTATTCATAAGGTGGCCAAAGCCATTGGGTGTTTGTTTGAATGGCTCAAATATAGAATAGATGACTTAAATATCCAAATATGTAAAAATGCCGTATCCCGACCAAACGATTTTACTTCTATCAGATTGAAACTGCAGGGCAACAAAAAAAGTAAATGGCGTAGCACAGTTTCAAAATGCATGTAGACCGTAAAAAGTGCCAAAAAATTCGGCTTTCTAAGTACAAAAGCAAGAAAAACCTACTTCAGCTTGTGAACCGCCTCATAAACTACATCAGATAAAAGCCCCGTTCCATCTGCGGCGGCAGTAGCCAACTCATCACATCGGTTATTTAAAGGATTATCAGCATGACCCTTTACCCAAATGAATTCAGGCTTGTAGGCTTGCAACAAAGGAAGTAAGCGCTGCCAGAGGTCGATGTTTTTAACGTCCTTCCAGTTTTTACGCACCCAGCCCTGAATCCATTTTTTATTGATGGCATCCACTACATATTTCGAGTCAGAGTAAATTTTGATTTCGTGCTTTCCGGGCTTGAGCGTCTCTAAAGCAATGATCACCGCTAATAACTCCATGCGGTTGTTGGTCGTAAGCTTGTACCCAGCCGCCAACTCTTTACGATGTTGACCCGATAACAAAACGGCACCATAGCCGCCTCGACCAGGATTACCACGGGCGGCCCCGTCTGTATAAATACTAATTTGTGCCATTAAATAATTTCTGCAACCGTAAAGGTACTACCACCTATGAAAATCAAGTCGCTTTCTTTTGCAGCGGCTTTTGCGGCTTCAAAGGCTTCGGTTACCGATGCAAATTCAGCTCCTTTTAAGTGATAATTGGCTGCTTGAGCCGCTAAAATACTCGCATCCAGACCTCTTGGTATACTGGATTTAGAAAAGTAATAAATGGCTTTTTTGGGCAGAATAGATATTATTTTGTCTATGTCTTTGTCCTTCACCATGCTGATTACAAAGTGCAATGTATCGAAGCTAAGTTGCTCCAATTGCGCTAACATCAATTCAATTCCTGGTAGGTTGTGAGCAGTATCAGCTATGGTCAAAGGCTTTTCTTGCAATACCGTCCAGCGACCAGCAAAGCCAGTTAACGCGCAGCAATGGGCCAAACCTGTTAAAATGGCTTCACTTTCAATTACCCAGCCCATATTTACCAATTGGTCGATACTCGCCAATACGGTTTGAAGATTTTTTTGCTGGTAATTACCGGCTAAATCTAAACGCACCGCCTCGTAAAGCAAACGCTTGTTTTTCCAAATGCTAAAAGTTTGAGAGCTGTTGGTGTTGGATGTGGGGCGTGCTTCAAAAATCTGGTCGGCATATTTAAGTAAAGACCGCTTTTCATTGGCCATCTTTTCAAAAACAGCATTTACCTCCTCCTGCTTTTCACCTATGATTACAGGCACGTCGGCTTTGATAATCCCAGCTTTTTCCACAGCAATGAGCGGCAAGGTATCGCCAAGCATGTCCATATGGTCGAAGCCAATATTGGTAATGACCGAAAGCAGGGGAGTGATTACATTGGTGGAGTCGAGGCGACCGCCTAAGCCGGTTTCAATCACTGCAATATCTACTGCATGCCTTTTAAAATAGTCAAAGGCCATGCCTACGGTTAGCTCAAAAAATGACGGCTGTACGCGCTCAATCAGTGGTTTGACCTGCTCAGTAAAGCTCACCACCTCTTGCTCGCTGATCATTTCACCATTGATGCGAATGCGTTCCCGAAAGTCGCGCAGGTGCGGGGAGGTGTACAGGCCTGTTTTATAGCCTGCCGACTGCAAAACCGCCGCCAGCATATGCGCTGTGGAGCCTTTGCCATTGGTGCCGGCAATATGAATGCACTTGAGCTCCTTTTCGGGATGGTCCAGATATTTACAAAGCGCTTTGGTATTGCTGAGATCTTTCTTGTAAGCGGCCGCACCTACCCGTTGAAACATAGGCAACTGGCTGAACAAAAAGTCCAGCGTAGCCTGATAAGCCTTATGACTCATTGTAATTTGAAGATGAAGGTGATGGTGCCGGTTTGTTCTTCTCTGTCTGAAGGTGAAAAACGGGCTTTTAGGGCAGCATCTTCACACTTTTTTTGGATGGAGGAATTACCTAAGGTAGTTCCGCGCGCACCTGCTTTGGCATCAATTACTTCCCCACGGCTATTCACCTTGATGGTAACAACTACTTTGCCTTCGTTTTGACTTTGGTCGCTGATTGTTGGCTTTTGGGTAAGCGTTCGTCCTTCCATGGTAAACTCTGGAGAGCCGGTTAACCCACCCGTACTACCATCGCCTTGTTTGTTGGTGTCTTTGCTGCCATCAATTTTACCTTGGTCGCCGGGTTTGCCAGTTTCGCCCTGACTTCCTCCCGAAGAGCCAGAACCACTGCCAGGATATAATGCCCTTGGATTAACTTTTGGCTTGGGGTCTTCTACTGGCGTTTCAACAGGCTTGGTGGGTTCGGTAACGGGTTTGGGACGATCTGCAGGCTTGGTTACTGGTCTAACCGCTGGCGCTTCTTCTACCTCTTGCGTAACGGCAGCCTTTTCACTGCTGCTGCTAGAGGCGGCATTGGAAGCGGCTGGTTGGTCATTTTTTACCTGATTGTCGGCGGGTTGATCGGGCTGAACATCTCCCATACCTTCATCAGAGGTGCCAAAATTAATGGCTATGCCTTGTTCTGCCGGAAGTGGTAGAGGCGTACGAAAGCCGAAAAACAGGAAGAGCACCAGCAGCAGCCCATGAAACAACACGGTGCCTGCAATGCCTTTGTATTTGTTTTTGTCTTCCGTATTCATACTATTCAGGATCAGTGGCCAGGATCATTTTAATCTTTAACTTATTGGCAATACCCATCACTTTTACGACTTCTTCAATGGGTACACTCTTTTCAGCGTTGAGCACTACAGTTGCATCTTCTTCAGTAGCAATTGTAATTAATCTTCCTTCTAATTCAGAGATGTTTATCATGTCTTTGTTGAAGTAGAAGTTTAAATCTTTATCGATACTAACCGACACAGATTGTTTGGCTAAAGTCTTACCAGAGCTCTTAGGCAATAGCAATTTGAGGGCGTTGGGCGATACTAAGGTTGATGTCAACATGAAAAAAATCAGCAACAAAAAAACAATGTCGGTCATCGACGACATGTTGAAATCAACGTTCCGCTTATTTCGGGTTTTTAGATTCATTTTTTAGAAGGTTCTTGAAGCAGGTCTAAAAACTCAACCGAACGCGCTTCGAGGTTGTGAATCACTTTGTCGATCATCGACACCAATAAGTTATAGCCGATGTAGGCGATGATGCCCACGATTAAGCCTGCAGCCGTGGTTAACATGGCCTCATATATACCACCAGACAATACGCCTGGGTCGATGTTGTTGCCGGCTTTCGACATATTGTAGAAGGCCTTGATCATGCCCGTTACGGTACCCAAAAAGCCAATCATCGGCGCAGCACCTGAAATGGTGGCCAGAGTACCCATGTTTTTCTCCAATTTGCCGATTTCGATTTTGCCAACGTTCTCAACGGCTGTTTCAATGTCTTTAAGTGGCCTGCCAATGCGCATTACGCCTTTGGCCATCATGCGAGCCAATGGATGGTCGGTTTTATTGCATAAATCCTGTGCAGAATGAATGTTTCCGCTGGCCACAAAATCTTTGATGAGATTCATGAAGGTAGCGTCCTCTTTGCGAGCCTTTTTAATAGTGATGTAGCGTTCAACAAAAATGTAAACAGCTAAAATCGACAAGATGACCAAGGGGATCATAAAAAATCCGCCTTTTAAAACCATTTCAAAGATGTTCATCTTTTCTTCGGTGGGGGCCATGGCCACAGAAGTGGCAGCGTTTTCGGTGATTTGGAGTAGGAGCGACATGCTTTAGGTTAATAATTGGCTTTAACGTGAATGAATCGATAATCGTGTATCTGCAGCAAATTTACAACTGTAGAGGACATTGCAAGCAGGTGTGGATTATTAATGGAGCATTGTTGAAAGATTGTTAAAAGACTATCTGTCTGTTATTCAGACACTTGGGCTATTTTGCATTATTTTCATCAATTATATGACAATTACACGCCCCCCTATACCCGCTTTTTAAGGCCTTTTTCGTATTTTCGGGCGGTTAAATACAGACCTAAATAATTAGTTCTAGCATGGCAGAAGGAGAGAAGATCATACCCATTAACATTGAAGATGAAATGAAATCGGCCTACATCGATTATTCGATGTCGGTGATTGTTTCAAGGGCCCTGCCCGACGTACGCGATGGCTTAAAACCCGTTCACCGTCGTGTATTACATGGTATGAATGAACTAGGGGTAAATTACAATAAAGCGTACAAAAAATCAGCCAGGATCGTGGGTGAGGTACTCGGTAAATATCACCCGCATGGTGATAGCTCGGTGTACGATACCATGGTGCGCATGGCCCAAGATTGGAGCATGCGCTATCCTTTGGTGGATGGTCAAGGTAACTTTGGCTCGGTAGACGGCGACAGTCCGGCTGCAATGCGTTATACCGAAGCCCGCCTTACGCGCATGGCTGAAGAATTGTTGAATGACATCGACAAAGAAACAGTCGCTTTTCAGCTCAACTTTGACGATTCTTTAGAAGAACCAACGGTATTGCCGAGCAAATTCCCCAATCTTTTGGTGAATGGCTCCTCGGGTATTGCCGTAGGTATGGCCACCAATATGGCGCCGCACAATTTGCGGGAAGTGGTGGATGGCATCATGGCCTACATCGACAACCGTGAAATTACTTGCGAAGAGTTGATTCAGTATGTAAAGGCCCCGGATTTCCCTACCGGTGGTATCATTTATGGTTATGAAGGCGTTAGAGAAGCCTTGTTAACGGGGCGTGGCCGCGTAGTAATTCGCGCCAAAACCAACATCGAAGTGCTCGACAATGGTCGTGAGCGCATTATCGTAACCGAGATTCCTTTCTTAACCAACAAAGCCGACATGCTGCAAAAAACGGCAGAGTTGGTGAATGACAAAAAGATTGAAGGCATCAGCGACATCCGCGACGAATCGGACCGCGATGGCATGCGCATCGTTTATGAAATTAAGCGTGATGCGATGGCTAGCGTGGTGCTCAACCACCTGTATAAGTATACCAATCTCCAAAGCAGTTTTTCAGTAAACAACATTGCTTTGGTAAAAGGACGGCCGGTGGCCTTGAACCTCAAAGACCTCATGGTGCACTTTGTAGATCACCGCCACGAGGTAGTAATCAAACGTACCGAGTACGAGCTTCGCGAGGCCGAGAAAAAGGCACACATCTTGCAGGGTTACCTCATTGCCTTAGATCATTTAGATGAAGTGATTAGCTTGATTCGTAACTCAGCCAATCCAGATGACGCCAAGACCGGCTTAATCGAACGTTTTGGACTGAGTGAAATTCAAGCCAAAGCCATCCTCGAATTACGTCTCCAGCGCCTCACCGGCATGGAACGCGATAAAATCAAGAAGGAATACGAAGAAATCATGGCCTTCATTACCCGCTTGCAAGCCATTTTGGCCGACGAGGGTTTGCGCATGCAGATCATCAAAGACGAGCTTACTGAAATCCGCGAGCGTTACGGCGATGACCGTCGTTCCATCATTGAATATGCTTCTGGTGACTTCCGCATGGAAGACATGATTGCGGATGAAGAAGTGGTGATTACCATTTCGCATTTAGGCTATATGAAGCGTACAGTACTAACCGATTATAAGGTGCAAAACCGTGGTGGACGAGGAGCACAAGGCGGTGCAACGCGAGATGAAGACTTCATTGAGCACATTTTTGTAGCCTCTACCCATAATTACATGCTCTTCTTTACAGAGCAAGGCCGTTGTTTCTGGCTGAAGGTGTACGAAATTCCTGAAGGTGGTAAAAACACCAAGGGCAGGGCAGTTCAAAACATGATCAGTATTCCACCTGATGATAAAATCAGGGCATACATTGCCGTGAAGACCTTGTCGGATGCCGAATATTTAAATAGCACCAACATCATCTTCTGTACCAAGCAAGGTGTAATTAAGAAAACTTCGCTCGAGGCTTACAGCCGTCCACGTGTGAATGGTATCAACGCCATTAACATCAACGAAGGCGACCAATTGCTCGAAGCCAAGTTAACTACAGGTTCTTCTGAGATCCTCCTGGCTATCAAATCTGGCCGCGCCATTCGTTTCAATGAGGAAAAAGTGCGTCAGATGGGTCGTTCTTCGACAGGTGTGCGAGGCATTACCTTGGATAATGAGGTAGATGAAGTGGTTGGCATGGTATGTGTAGATAATCCTGAGGCAACCATTCTCGTTGTATCTGAGACTGGCTATGGCAAACGTTCGGAACTAGATGAGTACCGAATCACCAACCGCGGTGGAAAAGGCGTTCGTACTTTGAATGTAACTGAAAAAACTGGCCGTTTGGTGGGTATTTTGGATGTGACCGACGAAGACGATTTGATGATCATCAACCAAAAAGGAGTAACCATTAGACTGGGAGTAGCCGATTTGCGTGTGATGGGACGAGCCACCCAAGGGGTACGATTAATTAAAATGAAAGATGGCGATTCAATTGCTTCGATTACCAAAGTGAAAAGGGATGAAGAGGAAGAAGGAGATGGAGAAGCAACAGCGCCAGAAGCAACAAATGATAACAATTAAAAAATAGATCATGAAAAAGATCCTGTTAAGTCTTGTACTGGTCATGAGCACAGCAAGTCTTTTCGCTCAGAACCAAAAAGTGCAAAGTGCCATTTTGTATAATCGTCACGGCGAGCTCGACAAAGCGCAAGCAGCCATTGACGAAGCGGCAGTGCACCCAAAAACCATGGAATCGGCCAAAACCTGGTACTACCGTGGTGAAATTTATTTAGGAATTTTTGGCAGTGAGCAGTACGCGCATTTGTCTGCTGATCCACTTGTAGTGGCTTTGGAAAGTTACACCAAAAGTATCGCTCTTGATACCAAAAACGACTTTAGTGACGACTCTAAAAGGAAGGTTGGATCTGCATTCAACAACATTTACAACAGAGGTGTTGAGCGATACACGAAGAAGGATTTTGCAAATGCATTGGTGGATTTTGAAAGGTTGTTGAAGTTTACGCCTAACGATACTAATTTGATTTTTAATGCAGCCCTGGCGGCGGAAAAGCTCAACGATAACGCTAAAGCGGTTAAGTATTTCAATAATTTGCTGGCCATTGACTTTAAAACAGCTGCCATTTACCAGACCTTAGCCCAAATGATGAAAGAGGAAAAGGATACTGCCAAAGCGATTGAATACTTAGCAGCTGGTAGAAAAGCTTTTCCGAATGAAGTGGGCTTGGTAATTGATGAACTGAACATCTACATGATTCAAAACCGTCAAGCTGAAATCGTAACTAATTTGAATGAGGCCATCAAATTAGATCCTGAAAACGCAACATTGTACTATGCCTTAGGTTACGCTCATGATCGTCAAAAGAATGAAGAGTTGGCAGCGGTTAATTATAAAAAAGCGATTGAGAAAAAGCCAGATTATTTTGAACCGTACTACAACTTGGGTGCATTATACTTTAACAAGGCTGTAGAACTATTGAAGGAAGCCAATAAAATTCCATTTAATCAGCCAAAAAAATATGATGAAGCCATGGTGGTGGTAAAAGCTGCCTTCGAAAAGGCCCAGCCATTTTTGGAAAAGGCGCATGAGCTCAATCCTGCCGATGTAGACGCCATGACTTCCTTGCAACAGCTTTATGCGCAAACCAAGCAAAACGATAAGGCTTTAGCTATGAAAAAGAAGAAGGATGAGGCAACTAAACCTGCTGATGGCCAAAAACCTTAAGTTGAACGCTTACATTTGAGCTGCTCCTTGTGAGCAGCTTTTTTTATGTTATGAATTTACCAAATGCCTTTGTATGTCGGGTACAGCAAGAATTACCTGAGCAAGCCGATCAACTTTTTGCCGCCATCTCCGAAAATGCGCCTCGGGTGAGTATTCGGCAGCATGGAACGAAAAAAGAGGCAGAAGGCTTGCCATTAGACACTTCTATTCCATGGGCTGAAAGGGCATATTGGCTTAAAGAAAGGCCGATTTTTACTTTAGACCCGGCTTACCATGCAGGTGCCTATTATGTGCAAGAGTCTTCCTCCATGCTCTTAGACCACGTAATTTCTCAATTACCAAGCTTTAAACGGGCTTTGGATGTATGCGCTGCGCCAGGAGGAAAATCATTGATTATTGCCGACAGATTACCGCAAGATGGCTTTTTGATATGTAACGAGCTGGTGCCAAAGCGGGCCGACATCCTCAAAGAAAATGTGATTCGTTGGGGAAACAGCCGGGTGAGTATTGTTTCTGGGGCAGCAGCCGATTTAGCGGCCGCTGGCTGTGAGTTTGATTTGATATTGGTTGACGCGCCTTGTAGTGGCGAAGGCTTATTTAGGCGTGATCCAGATGCCATTGTTAATTGGCATCCAGACTTACCTGCGCAGTGTGCCCGAATGCAAAGCTCCATACTTGAAGATATATTACCAGCGCTGGCGCCGGGAGGGCATTTGATTTATAGCACCTGCACCTTTGGTAGGCTCGAAAATGAAGCCATTTGGCAACTTTTGCAGGCCAATGAACTGGAGCCGGTAGCGTTAGATTTGCCATCAGACTGGGGATTCATAGATTCAGCAGAGATTTTTAACGATATGCCAGCGAATAAGGCATTTAGAGCCATTCCTGGTTTTGCCAGCGGTGAAGGTTTTTTTATAGCTGCCTTCAAAAAGCCTGCATCAAACAGTCAAAGCCTGCATTTAGAGATAAATGTGGCAACTATTGAGAACCCTTTGCTACAGCTTAAAGGCAGTTTAGAGCTTTTTGGACTAGCAAATCAGCAATACGCAGCGCTTCCCAAACAATGGGAAACGGTATTAAAGCTTTCTAAAAAATTAAAAGTGATTCATGCTGCTGGAGAAATGGGGATGATGCATCCGCAGAATGGCTTTGTGCCAGCACATGCCCTGGCTTTGAGTACAGACGTAGAAACCACATTTGAAACGCACCATTTCGATTTAACCCAGGCACGTTGGTATTTGGCTCGAAAGGACTTTAGTCCGGCTGTGATTCCGACTGGTTATTTTTTAATCAGCTGGCAAGGCCACCGGCTGGGCTGGGCTTTCAACAAGCGCGGGAAATTTGTAAACTGCTTTCCTGTACCATACAAAATCAGAATGGATTTGCCGCGTAACTGAGTAGGTTGGCATGTATACGCAACACTTGTTTGATGAGGGAGTGCTGTCCGTCGTTGCTAATGATGTGCTGGGCATAAGCTCGCTTTTCTTCCTCGGGCATTTGTTTGGCCATTCGCGCCTTGATTTCTGCTAATGACCACTGATTTCTCATTTGTACCCTTTGGATACGATTATATTCGGGGGCGGTAACCAGGATCAATTGATCTAACTGCTTATAACTTCCTGACTCAATCAAAAGGGCGGCCTCCCGCAAGGTATAAGGAGCCGTTTGGGCTGCGTGCCAAGCCAGGGCATCTTCTGCCACAACAGGGTGAACTGCTTCATTTAATTGGGTTAGCAGAGTAGCATTTGTGAAGGCCTGCTTGCTAATGTGCGTCGTGTTGAGTTGACCTTGCAAGTCGTAGGCCTCCGTTCCAAAAAGGGCAATGATTTGATTTTTGAGTCTTGGTTCAAGCATCAGGGCTTTTGCTCTACTATCGGCATCATAAATGGGAATACCCAAGGTGGCAAAAATACTGCAAACAGTAGTTTTACCGCTTCCCATATTGCCAGTGATGCCAACTTTAATCATGGTTGAAGATAGTCAATGGTTTTGGGGAAAATCTCTGTGTCTAATACTAAACTGTTGAGCACGCGGATTTCGGGTACTAAAAACGACTGACTTTCGGATGGCGACCAGGTCACGCTTGCCTTAAAATCAGTGTGTTGCACATCTTGATAGTCCCTAGCCGCTACCAAATAGCGCACTTTCAGAGTAGCGGGAATGAGCAGCGTGTTCGCTGGAAAACCAAGCTGCTGAATGCTGATTTCAATTTCGTTAGCAATGATTTGATCTACTTCCAAGCGATATTCGATCTGATTAAAGGCCAATTTGGCATCAGCCAAGTTGGGAGTTTTCAACCGCAGGGTTGTATTCACGGTTTTAGTAATCCTTTTTTGTTTTAGAGGCTCGGTGTAGATGTACTTAACCGATTGTGGAATAGGTTGTGCTGCATACAAGATTACCGAATCATGGGATAAGCGAGCTGGAGAAATACTGTCATAGCCTTCAGTATAACTCATTTGGTTGTCAACTAAGATGGGTAATTTTTTAAAATAAAGACTTTTGCTGTCTATGCTGATGTATTCTGGCTCGAACGTGAGCAACCGGATATGCTCATTGAACCCCAAACTGCGGTTGAGTTCTGTCAATTGAGGCGACCAACGTCCATCTCGTACAGACTCAAAATCTACCTTGAGGGTTTGCCGTTTGCTCCGGCGTAAAAAGCGAAAAAGCTCTAAACCTTGTCCTTTTACGCTCAAGGTAATGGGTTGAATGGGTTCTTTTATTCTTATCTGATGCGGAACGTGCTCAAAAGCAAGGCGATAACTCACCTCCATGGTGCGCTCTGCGTTTAAGGAGGTAAGCAACCACAATATCAAAGCAAAAAGCCAAGAAATAAGAAAAGCTATGCCGTTCTTATTCTTGGCTGTAAAGGGGCTCTTTCCGCTCTGTGTGGACCAGAAAGACATACCAAATTACTTCTTAGCTGCAGGGTAAGCCACCGCAGTGTTTTCAGCAGAAATGGCAGAACGTTCGATTTTCAAACGATTTTGGCCTTCCACTTCGATGATCACGGTTGTTTCTTCGGTTTCAACGATTTTTCCGTGTACACCACCGATGGTTACAATGCGATCGCCTTTGCCGATGCTCTCACGGAAAGCTTTTTGTTCTTTGGCTTTTTTGTTTTGCGGACGGATCATGAAAAAGTAGATCACCACAAAAATCAGTACCCAAGGGAGCAGGGCAACAAGTGGATTGGCGGCGGCTTCTCCTTGAGCAGGAGGGCCCATTA
The DNA here is from genome assembly GCA_030682795.1 of Sphingobacteriaceae bacterium. Taxonomy (GTDB): domain Bacteria; phylum Bacteroidota; class Bacteroidia; order UBA7662; family UBA7662; genus PNNG01. The sequence goes on along the minus strand of JAUXNJ010000047.1, from coordinate 233,039 downwards.
AAAAGAGTGTGTTAAATAGCATATTATCTTTCGTTTACTTCGGCTTTGATGCGAATGACAGTCGTGTTGGGAATGGTATTACTTACTACGGTTACTTGTTTTTCTTGGATGCCAGCGCGGCCTTCGCTGTTAAACTGCACTTTGATGTAGCCGGTTTCACCAGGACGCAAAGGTTTCTGCGGAATTTCAGGAACCGTACATCCGCATGAACCACTGGCTGTTTGCACAATCAAATCGCCTTTACCTGTGTTCTTAAAACGGAAAGCGTAGGTTACCTTTTCACCTTCGGAAATCTTACCAAAATCATGAAAATCCTTATCAAATGTGATTTCGGGTAGCTTGCTGGTATTTACTTTTCCTTGGCTATCAGCAGAAAGTGGATTTTCAATGGCTTCCGAATTAACTTCACCACTGCCACCTGAATTACAAGCTGAAAGCGTAAAAAACGATGCAATTCCTATTAATATTAGCTTGTTCATGTACGTTAAAGTTTGAGTGCAAAATACGAATTAGCCAATCAATCCACGTCCAATTTTAGCAATTTCACCGGCAGAGACGAGTTCTTTGCTCAAATTGTCGAGAATGCCATTGATAAAATTGCTGCTTTTTGGTGTGCTGTAGCTTTTAGATAGTTCGAGATATTCGTTCATGGTCACTTTTACCGGGATCGACGTCTCTACCATCATTTCTGCAATCGCCAATTTAATAATCAACACATCCATCAATGCAATGCGATCAACATCCCAGCCACGTGTTTTCTCCTGGATGAGTTTATCGAAGGTATCATCGCTGAGCACGGCCTTGCGGAAAACGCCTTGCGCAAACAGCCAGTCGCCTTCCCAATCACGGGTGAGCTCTATGAGCCGGAAATCACCCTTACTTTTGAAGGCTTCTTTAATGGTTTTCACTACTGAAGCACCCACCAGGTCTTTGTCCGATTCCCAATAAATGGTCTTTTCCTCAAAAAAGGCATCCACTACCTCACTTTTCAAGATCACCTTTTTGTAAAGGGTATTGATGAGCTGCAAATCCTCAGATTCGCTGCGCTCTTCGGTTTTGATGTACTCTTGATAGGCTTCATTCTCGGAAAAATCCATGAACAACCTCCTCAAAAATTCCGGATCTAGGGTTTGGCCTTTGATTTTATACTTCTTAAGAAAAGCCAAATAGGCATCGCAATTATTGAGGTAACCGGCAAAAACGTTCTCCGCGAATTTGCGGGGTGCTTTTACGTTTTGGATGGTCGCCAGCATTTTGCCATCACGTTCGTCCGCCCATGTATTGGTGTAATAAATCAGGTCGTCGATGAGCTTCAAAGAAAGAATGTACGCTTCGGTCATCTTTTCAATGTTGCGCATGAGGTCCGCTTCGCCCTTCTGGAGGTCGCGAACTTCGGATTGGTGGTAAGCGTAAAGCGACTGAAGTAACTTCAGTCGCAAATGTCGTCTATTGAGCATTTTTTATTTTCAGAGCCTGGTTTTGATATTAGCCACAGCATCAATTCTGCGCTGTGCGAGACGGATAGACGCTTCCATAGTGGAAATGCCCTCTTGCTCCGCCGCTTCAAAAATGGCTAAGGTTTGATCGTAAATGTATTCGGTTTTGGCCAAGGCATTTTGACGGTTGTATCCTTCTAATTCAGAATATACGTTGATTAAGCCTCCAGCATTGATTACAAAATCGGGTGCATATAGAATGCCGCGGTCCATTAACATTTGCATGTGACGATTAGGGTCTTGCAACTGATTATTGGCACCACCGGCAACGATGGCTGCTTTAAGTTGTGGAATCGTATCGTCGTTCAAAGTGGCACCTAAAGCACAAGGAGCATAAATATCCATATCGATGCCGTATACGTCTTGTGGCGCAATTACTTTCACACTTGAATGGGCACTTACTACGCGCTGGATCTGGTCTTCAAAAATGTCAGAAACAAATACTTGTGCTCCTTCTTTCATCAAATTGTCGATCAAATAGCGACCTACATTACCTGCACCTTGCACCATCACTTTTTTACCTTGAAGGTTGTCGTGACCATAAACCCTTTTAGCAGATGCCTTCAAGCCCATAAATACGCCATACGCGGTAACGGGAGAGGGGTCGCCACTGCCGCCTTTGTGCTCGGGCAAGCCACTTACATGTTTGGTTTCCATGGCGATATATTCCATGTCCAACTTGCTGGTGCCTACATCTTCAGCGGTAATGTACTTGCCGTTTAAGCTGTTTACAAACTTGCCATAACGACGGAAGAAAGGTTCTGATTTGTCCTTGCGGGGATCACCCAAAATTACAGCCTTGCCACCACCTAAATTCAAACCAGCCACAGCTGCTTTGTAGGTCATGCCTTCAGATAAGCGCAGCGCATCTAAAATCGCATCTGCATCGGATGCATATTGCCACATACGTGTACCGCCCAAAGCAGGGCCTAATACGGTGTTGTGGATGGCGATAATTGCGCGAAGGCCTGTTTTTTCATCGTGACAAAAAACTACCTGCTCGTGGCCCATTGCTGAAATCTTATCGAAAATCAGGTCGTTGGCTTTTTTTTCGGTGATTACACTCATGTTGAAGAACGTTTTGAGACCGCAAATGTAGCCATTTTTTGCTTGTTGCGACAGTGAAAGGGATTTCAATGCTGAAAACAAAGGTGTGGGTGCTTGCCAATTTAAAAGCTAAATTTGTGGCGATGAATCCCCTAAGCCACCTCAATCGCTACTTTTATAAATATCGGCTGCGTTTTTTTCTGGGAATATTGTTCGTAATCATCTCGAATCTGTTTGGGGTTTTGCCACCTCAAATCATTCGTTATTCGGTAGATTTAATTGCGGAAAGCATTCAGGTGTTTAAGTTGTACGAGCACAGCGGCTTTTCAGACTTGCTTTTTAATCAGTTTACGGGCTATTTGATGCTGTTTGCCGGACTGGTTTTGGTATTGTCGTTGTTAAAAGGACTGTTCATGTATTTCATGCGCCAAACCATTATTGTGATGTCGCGCTGGATTGAGTTTGACATGAAAAACGAGATCTACGAAAAATACCAGTCGCTTTCGCTTGGTTTTTTTCGGAGAAACAGCACAGGAGACTTAATGGCACGGGTGAGTGAAGATGTAGGCAAGGTGCGCATGTATGTGGGGCCAGCCATGATGTACGGCATCAACTTGGTTGTGCTATTTGCTTTTGTAATCACCGTGATGGTGCGCGTTAATCCTACACTCACCTTATACGTGCTGTTGCCCTTGCCAATTTTATCGATTGGTATTTATTATGTAAACAACCTCATTTTACAAAGAAGCACCGCTATTCAGGAGCAATTGGCTAAGTTGAACACTTTTGCACAGGAGACTTTTTCGGGCATTCGTGTCATTAAATCTTACGGTTTAGAGCCAGCCTATCGGGCTGATTTTGAGCTGGAATTAGATGAGTTTCGCAAGCGTTCCATGAACTTGGTCAAAGTCGACGCACTCTTTTATCCTTTGACCTTGTTGCTTATTGGACTGAGTACGATCATTACAATTTTTATTGGGGGTATTCAGGTAAGTAAAGGACTTATTTCTCCAGGCAATATTGCCGAATTTGTGATTTACGTAAATATGCTGACTTGGCCAGTAACTTCAGTGGGCTGGGTGGCATCTATCATCCAACAAGCTGCCGCTTCTCAAAAACGCATCAACGAATTATTGGCTGCTAAGCCCGACATTGATTTAGAAGCAGGTCAAAAGACCACCCTTCAGGGTGAGATTTCGTTTAGGGCGGTGAGTTATACCTATCCAGACAATGGCATCGAAGCCTTGAAAGAGGTATCGTTTGACTTGAAACCTGGCGAAACCTTGGGCATTATTGGCAGAACAGGATCCGGCAAATCTACCTTGGCCAATTTGCTTACCCGCTTGTTTGACCCTACGGAAGGTGAAATTTTGGTGGATGGCGTGGCGCTAACCACCTTGCATCCGGGTTTTTATAGAAGCCAAATCGGCTTTGTACCCCAAGATGTATTCCTTTTTAGCGATTCCATTCGCAACAACATTGCTTTCGGAAGTTTAGAGGCTGACGAATCTCAAATTGCATGGGCTGCCGAGCAGGCAGCATTGCGCAGTACCATTGAGCGCTTGCCAGATGGATATGATACTGTATTGGGGGAACGGGGGATTACCTTGTCGGGAGGACAAAAACAGCGCCTGTCGATTGCCCGCGCCATCCTTAAAAAACCAGCCATATACGTCATTGACGACTGTTTAAGCGCACTAGATACCAATACGGAGAAGGAAATTTTGACCAATATCCACCGTTTTACCTCCAACGTTACCTCAGTAATTATCAGTCACCGGGTATCTTCCGTGATGGAAGCGGATCATATTTTGGTGCTCGACCAAGGAGCCGTGGTAGAGCAGGGAGCCCACGAGGAGCTGCTGGCCTTGAATGGTTATTACGCTTCCATTTTTTCGAAACAACAAAGCGAACCAGCTGCTCAGCTTCCAGAGATGGATTGAGCAAAAACGAAATACACAATTGTGGGTAAGTTTTTGATATGGACTTATCAAATATACCTTTAATTTTAGTGCATAAATTGGATTATGGAGGAGTTTGACTACAAATCAGATCGTCAGCGGGATGAAGTATATTCTAAAAAAGTAAGAGCTGGTAAGCGCACTTATTTTTTCGACGTAAAAGCAACGCGGGGCAACGATTATTATCTCATCATTACCGAAAGTAAACGGGGTTTTGAAGATGGCCAATTCGTGAAACATAAGATTTTCTTGTACAAGGAGGATTTTAATAAGTTCATGGCAGGTTTGTCAGAAACCATCGACCATGTGAAGGACGAATTGATGCCTGATTACGATTTCGAGCAATTCGACCGGCAGGACGAGCGCGACGAAACCGAATAAAATAGCAGTATGTACGATAAACTCGACGCACTCAATCAAGTAGCAGCCTTTCACCATACTTTTCAGCACCCTGTTGAAAAAGAACCAGTGATTCCTGCGGCAAATCGCTGTGATTTGCGTGTTAATTTGATAGCCGAAGAGCTCAAAGAACTTGAAGAAGCCATCCAGGCTGGTGATTTGGTGGAAATTGCAGATGCCCTTTGCGACATTCAATACGTACTTTCAGGTGCGGTGTTGGAGTTCGGTTTAGCCGGTAAATTTGTGGAACTCTTCAACGAAGTACAACGCTCAAATATGAGCAAAGCTTGCAAAAACATTGCCGAGGCGGAAGCTACCATGGCACATTATCTCGATAAAAAAGGGGAGCAATGCTATTACCGAGAAGTTGATGGTCTGTATTTGGTTTTTCGCAGCAGCGACCATAAAACCATGAAGTCGATAAACTATTCGCCAGCCGACCTGAAATCTATTTTGGAAAAATAAACGTATTTAAGAACTAAGCAGGTCTATGCTTGTTTTGATTTTATGAAGTTTATCGCGCTGTTTTTCACCCTCGGCATAATCACTACCATTTCTTGCGGTTCTGGTGCCAGCAAGGAAGAAGAGCAGCCTGTTTTTTCAAATCAAACCATGCAAAATATTCCACAAGGTAAAGCCATAGCCACTTTTGGTGCAGGCTGTTTTTGGTGCGTAGAAGCCGTTTTTCAGCAAATTAAGGGTGTCGACACCGTTATTTCGGGTTATATGGGAGGAAAAATTCCCAATCCTACTTACCGAGAAATTTGTACTGGGAAAACAGGTCATGCCGAGGTAGCACAAATCACCTTCGACCCGGCAGTCGTTTCTTTCAAAGAGCTCTTAGAAGTGTTTTGGCAAACACACGACCCTACCACCTTAAACCGACAAGGTGCTGATGTAGGTACACAATATAGGTCGGCTATTTTTTACCATACTGCGGCACAAAAAGAGGAAGCTGAGTTTTTCAAAAAAGAATTGGATGCCTCTGGGGCTTTTGAAAAGCCCATTGTAACTGAAATCACTTGGGTAACCACTTTTTATACAGCGGAGGATTACCATCAGAATTATTATAAGCTGAATGGAAATCAGCCGTATTGTCAATTTGTGATTCGTCCAAAGATGGAAAAGCTGGAAAAAGCTTTTAAAACCAAGCTGAAGTAAGGCTACAAAGACAGGTATAACTTGTTCAAGTCATTGGCCATCTTTTTAAAATTAAAGGCAGCCGCTTGAGCGGGGCATTGGGCCTTGAGTAGTTCGTAGCTTTCGTTGTCATACAACAGCTGTCGCATACGCATAGATGTGCCTTCCACATCCATTGGATTTACGTAAAAGGCAGCGGCACCACCTACCTCTTCCAAACAAGAGTTATTGGCTGCTAAAACGGGGGTTCCGCAAACCAGACTTTCAAGTACTGGTAGGCCAAATCCTTCAAAAATCGATGTATAAGCCGTGAATTTAGCATGTTTGTAAAGCACTTTGAGGCCTTCCACGTTTACTTGGTCTAATACAAACACTTCCGATTGAATGCCTAATTCTTTAATCAATGCCTCCAGTTGTTTCCAATGTTTGTTTTTCCGTCCAACAAAGAGCAGGGCGGGGCGGTCATCGGGGAGTTGTGCGTATGCTTTGAGTAATCGCTTTTGATTTTTTCGTTCTTCAAACGAACCCACAGAGAGGATGTAACCTGGTGCTATGCCGAGTTTCTCGAGAAATGTTAGTTCGAAAGTGGCATCCAAAGGAGCCCTAAACTCTGGCAAAACATCTTGGTAAATTACCCGCACCTTTTCTGGGGCGATTTTAAAAAATTGAATAATGTCGTCAGCCGTTTGCTCACTGATGGCTACAATCACATCAGCTTCTTGACAAGCCGCTAAAAATTTACGTTTGTAGAAGTAACGGTCGAGCCGGGGATACCATTCAGGGTAGCGCAAAAAGATCAGATCATGAATGGTGACCACCGTTTTAATGCCTTTTTTCTTCATGCCGAGGGGTATTTCGTGGCTTAAGCCGTGAAAAACGTCGAGTTCCGCATTTTGAATAAGGCTTCCAACCTTCACGCTTCTCCAGTAGGGATGAAAAAGTCGGTGCGCCACCCGCTCAGGGGTGTAAATATTAACACTAAGTGCTAAGCTTTCTTTGAGCGCTTCAAAGTCATGATCAGTTTTTGGTGTAAATAAGCTGTATTCATGCTCAGGATGGAACGCCAGCATGCTCTTGATCAACATACGGCTGTAGTTACCTAGTCCGGTATGGTTGTTAAATGCACGCTTCGCGTCATATCCAATCTTCATAGCATCAGCTTAAACTGAAACGTTGTTTTCGCGTAGGGCGTCGTTCAGGGAGGTTTTTTTGTCGGTGCTTTCTTTGCGTTGACCGATGATCAAGGCGCAAGGCACTTGAAACTCGCCTGCAGGGAATTTTTTGTTATAGGAGCCAGGAATCACTACAGAACGTGGAGGCACGTAGCCTTGGTGTGTGATGGTAGATGAACCTGTTACGTCTAAAATTTTTGTTGAACCAGTGATGGTTACGCCGGCGCCGAGCACGGCTTCTGAACCAATGTGTGCACCTTCCACCACTATGCAACGTGAGCCAATAAAGCAATTGTCTTCAATAATCACAGGGGCAGCCTGTACGGGCTCCAACACGCCTCCAATACCAACCCCGCCACTTAAATGAACATGTTTACCAATTTGGGCGCAAGAACCCACGGTTGCCCAGGTATCTACCATGGTGCCTTCATCCACAAAAGCGCCTATGTTTACATAACTCGGCATTAAAATCACCCCAGGGGCAAGAAAGGCGCCGTAACGGGCCACTGCATGTGGCACTACGCGCACACCAAGCTCGGCATAATTACGCTTGAGCTCCATTTTATCATGGAACTCCATCGGACCAGCATTCAAGGTGGTCATTTTGCGAATAGGGAAATAAAGGATTACTGCCTTTTTTACCCATTCATTCACCTGCCAGCCGTTGTCGGTGGGTTCAGCAACCCGCAATTTACCTTTGTCGAGGGCTTCAATAACGGCTTCAATGGCCGCAACCGTATTGGCTTGCGCCAGCATGCTCCGGTCTTCCCACGCGGCTTCTATGGTTGATTTAAATTGTAGCATTATTGTTTCCATTTGATGGTGCAACCTACAGGCGCCACTTCAGGAAAGTCAACCTCTAAGCCATCCAAAGTAAATTCAATGGCATCTTCCAGCCAAATGCGCGTTACTAAATGTGGGTTCTCCCAGGAATCATCGATGCCTCCTTTGTATACCAATTCCCGGTTAGAATTGAATAGGAAAGCCTCAGGGGTTCTTTTGGCATCGAACAGCTTGGCAACCTCTTGACTTTCATCGTACCAGTAAAGGCTTTCCCAATTGTATTTGCTAGCCAAACGCTTCATGTTTTCGAAGGAGTCGGCCGGGTATTGTGTGGCGTCATTAGAATTGATGAAAATTACACCGAGGTTATCTTCATAAAATTTGTGGATCAGTTTGTCTAAACGATCGAGGTAGGCTTGTACATATGGACAGTGGTTGCATATGAAAACAACCAAAATACATGATTTATCGGCCACATCAACCAATGAATGTGTCTGATCATCACAGCCTTTTAATTCGAAGTAAGGGAGCTTGCTGCCTAATTCCATTTTATGTCTTTTTTTAAGATGCCGCTAAGGTCACCATAATTTCATTGATTTGGAAGCATTGGTGACACGGGAGGCACCATTATTACCTGTTCTTTTTCAACAAGCACAGCGCCGGGCTTGGCGCCTTTGGGCTTGCGTACAAATTTACGAGGGGTGTAAATCACCGGACTCAGACTTTCGTGCTTGCTTTTTGAAAACCAGGCAGCCCAAGAGGCGGCTTGTTCAAGGATGTTTTGAGGCACCTTACGTCCTGCGCTGCGTATCACCACATGTGACCCGGTTACTAATCGCGCATGCAGCCAAAGATCGTCTTTATGCACCTGCCGAAGCAATTCATCATTTCCTGCGGCATTTTTGCCTATCCATACCTCAAATTCCTTTAAGCGGATTACCCGCCAGGGTTGAATGGTGGTTGAAACGGCCTTTTGCTTTTTGATGTATTTGTTTAGCTCCTTGAGACTTTCAATCGCTTCTATCGCCGCTATTTTGCCGTCCAATTCCTGTTGTTGACCTTGGAGCATTTCAAGGTATTCTTGGAGCTTTTGCGTCTCTATGTGCTGATTTTTGCCCTTTTCATAAAATCGGGTGGCGTTATCCGCAATCGAAAGGTTAGGCTGTAGTTTAATGCGGATGGGTTGGGGTGGGGTTTCCCAGTTTTCTAGGGTGATTTCTTTTAGGCCCTTGGCCAGCAAATGTGCGTTGGCAAGGAGTAAGTGGCCCTTGAGTTCAAACGAATCCTTACCATCGATCGATTGTAACCTGCTGTAGCCTTCCGCCATGCGCTTTTCTACTTTTTCTTTTTCAGCTTTAAGTGGACTGAGCAATTTAGCCTTTTCCCGATCGAACAGATAGTAGGGTAGGTAGATCCGTAAAAAATGATTTGAAAGCTCTATTGTGCTAAATATACTTTTTTTATACTGGGTATAAATAAGGGATATCTTTTCGCCTTCGATGGCAAAATGCGAACTGGTAAACCAAGCTTGCTTATCAACCATTGGCTGCTCTATCCAATGCAAAAGGCTTTCATGGGCAAAGACTTTGTGGGCTACTCCTAAAGAATTGCATACTTCCTGAAACGATTTTTCCGGTGCATCGAGCAATAGATTTGCTGGATTGAATTCATAGTCCTTTTGTCGACTGCGCCGAAATACTGAAACTACTTTATCCGATTGCATCAACAAGGCGTTTCCGGTTGGTCCAAAAAGTTTGAGGTAGATATTTAAGTCATCAGACAAGCGTAAGCGTATGATGCGCTCACCCACAAAAGCATCTACTCCATGGACTTCACTTCCCCAAGCACCAAAAAGCTGCTTTTCGTATTGGCGGGGGAGACTTTCTGTATCAGCCAAAAATTGTAACAACGATAAATTCGTCTCCCAATTCAGACGCAGCTGAAAAGAACGCCCGTCTTTTTTGAACTGAAAAAATAATTCGTCCTTTGAAGAAGACAGCAGCTGTTCAATGCTTGCGCCTTGGAGCTGTTGGTTGAGCTCGAAAGCCAGCTGCCGAATGAAGAAATAATGGTTCATCATGGCCATCAGAGCTGTAATTCCAATCCATCGTATGCCAAGTAAACGTTATTAGGTAGGAGGGGCTCTTCTTCGGCATGCAAACCCAATTGGTGACTGATGTGAGTTAAATAGGCTTTTTTGGGCTGGAGCTCAGCAATGATGGCAAGGGCCTGCTCGAGGTTGAAGTGTGAAATATGGCTTTCTTTGCGCAAGGCGTTTATAATCAGTACATCTAGCTGTTGCAGTTTCTGCATTTCTTCTGTTGGAATCACATTGGCATCAGTGATGTAGGCGAAATCACCTATTCTGAAGCCAAAAACAGGCATTTTGTGATGCCATACTGCAATGGGCTGAAGCTGCACATCAGCTATTTGAAAGGGCTCATTGTGGATAGTATGAAGTTGAACGCTAGGTACGCCCGGGTATTTTTCGGCCATAAAAACATAAAAAAACTCCCGTTTCAGGGCTTCTTCCACTTCCTGACTAGCATAAATATCCATATCGCGCTTCTGCGAATAATTAAAAGCACGTATGTCGTCCATGCCAGCAATGTGATCCTTATGCGAATGTGTAAAAACTACCGCATCGAGTTTTTTGACCTTGGCTCGGAGCATTTGCTGGCGGAAATCCGGTCCAGTATCGATGACAATAGAATGATCGCCGTGCTCAATCAGGATGGAGCACCGCAGCCGGTTATCGCGCGGATCTGGGCTGCTACATACCTTACACTGACAGGTAATGAGTGGCACTCCTTGTGAAGTTCCGCTGCCTAAAATGGTAACTTTCACAGTTTTAAGGCAGTTTGGCGGATTTCATGTAACACTTTTTTGGATTCAGGGCTGAGGGCTTCATCTTCCCAATGCAATCCATGGGCAATGTCGCTCAAAGCATTGATTTTGGTCTCAGTAGTGTAAAATTTATTCACGATTACCACTTGTTGGTCTAACAGTAAACAATGCCCAGCTTTAAAGCTGCCTTTTTCATATCGGAGCACAAAACCTGCCTCCTTGAATAGTTGTTCAAGCTTTTTGAGATAGGCGGGGGAACTTTTGTTCAAAATAATTAGCTGTTATGGTAACAAAAATGGTGAAATAAGGTTGAATCAAGTAGTAATGATGGCAGCCTTTTTTGGCTATTTTTGCACATCTTATACATATGAGTACAAAAGGAAGAGTTTTGGTGGCCATGAGTGGTGGCATTGATAGCACGGTAGCTGCGATTATGCTGCATGAACAGGGCTATGAAGTGGTGGGTATCACCATGAAGACTTGGGATTATGCCAGCGCCGGCGGCAGCAAAAAAGAGACAGGCTGTTGCAGCCTAGATTCGATTAACGACGCCCGTGAAATAGCTGTTAACAAGGGATTTGCACATATGATTCTCGACATTCGAAATGAGTTTGGGGATTATGTTATTGATAATTTTGTGGGTGAATACATGGCAGGCCGTACACCAAATCCTTGCGTTTTGTGCAATACGCATATCAAATGGGATGCCCTTTTACGTCGCGCCGATATGTTGAACTGTGAATTCATCGCTACGGGCCACTATGCTCGGGTGCGTGAAGAAAATGGTCGATATATAATTTCCCCGGGCTTGGATGGTAATAAAGATCAGTCGTATGTGCTATGGGGCCTATCACAAGAGAGCTTAAAGCGCACACTTTTTCCAATGGGTGGCTTTAAAAAGGCAGACATTAAACAAATGGCCATTGATATGGGTTACGAGGCTTTGGCGAAAAAAAGCGAGAGTTACGAGATTTGTTTTGTGCCTGATAACGATTATCGCGGCTTCTTAAAGCGCAGGGTACCGGGTTTGGAATCACAGGTAGCAGGGGGCACCTTTCAGGACAAAGCTGGTAATGTACTAGGTGAACACAAAGGTTATCCGTTTTACACCGTTGGTCAGCGCAAAGGGCTTGATATAGCCTTGGGCAAGCCAATGTTTGTGACTGAAATTCGACCCGAAACCAATACGGTAGTGTTGGGTGAGCTTGACGATTTAGATCGCAATGGCATGTGGGTGGGTAAAGTAAACCTCCAAAAATATAGCGAATTACCTGCTGAAGGCTTGGATGTGATTGCGAAAATTCGCTATAAAGACCCAGGTAGTCCTGCTTTCATCCGTCAAGAAGGTGACCGCATTGTGGCTGAATTTTACAAGCATGTGAAAGCGATTGCGCCTGGACAAAGTGCCGTTTTTTACGAAGGCAACGATGTTGTGGGTGGAGGATGGATTGAATCATCATTTGAAGTATAGCTTATTAACAAACTGATTATGAGAATTGTATATTTGATTTTTATTCTTCTGTTTTCGCAAGCTGTAACGGCACAAACAGGTAACCGATATTGGATTGCTTTTACCGACAAAAACAATTCTACCTACAGCCTCAACACACCCAATGCCTTCTTGTCGCAGCGATCAATCGACCGGCGCATACGGCAGTCGATTGCTTTAGATAGCTCGGATTTACCGGTGAATAAAGTGTATTTGGATAGTTTAGTAAGCAAAGGCGCCACCATCCGCCACACTTCAAAATGGTTAAATGGCGCAAGCATTGAAGTGCCAGATACCAATGTGCTCGCAGCCATACAAGCTTTGCCTTTTGTAAGAAATAGTCGCAAAACAGGTCGGATTTCCAATCCTGCCGTTCCAATTGCAGATGATAAATTTATGGTGCTTAATCAATCGGCTTCTGCATCAGCTCGCATTGCGCGTCTTACAAATGCTAATTATGGAGCATCCTACAACCAAATCAGGCTGCACAATGGGGATGTTTTGCATAATTTAGGCTACATGGGGCAGGGGATGCGCATAGCAGTTTTCGATGCAGGTTTCATCAATGTAAATGTACTGGCTTGTTTTGATTCGCTTTTTTTGCAGAATCGCATTGTTGATACTTACGACTTTGTAGACTTACAAACCGGTGTGTATGGTTTCGACAGTCACGGAACATATGTTCTAGGCTGCATGGCTGGAGTAATTCCAGGTGCGCTTATCGGTACTGCACCCAAGGCCGAGTATTTATTGTATCGAACCGAAAATAACGTGGGCGGCAGTGAGAATCAAATTGAAGAAGATAATTGGGTGGCAGCAGCCGAGCGCGCCGATAGTGCAGGTGCAGATGTGTTTAACACGTCTTTATCTTACACTACTTTTGATGATCCAGGCATGAATTATACTTATGCTGACATGAATGGTAATACTGCCAGAATTACCAAAGCCTCAGATTTAGCAGCTAAAAAAGGGATTTTAGTGGTTGCAAGTGCTGGCAATTACGGTAATGGAGGCTGGACTTACATTGGAGCACCAGCAGATGGAGATTCGGTATTAAGTATCGGGGCTGTTAATGCTGAAGGAAATAGAGTTGGTTTTAGCAGTTTAGGGCCTACCGCTGATGGTCGTCTCAAGCCGAATGTAATGGCCCAAGGTTCTGCAGCTGTTTCATGTCAACTTTCTGGCCAAGGTACTACTTTAGTGAGTGGCACTTCGTTTTCTGGTCCTATTATGGCTGGTTTAGCGGCATGCTTATGGCAGGCTTTCCCGAATTTGAGTAATATGGATATTTATCGGGGGCTGGAACGCTCAGGGAACAATCACCTAACACCTAATAATCAAATAGGACATGGTTTACCTGATTTGCAATATGCCTTAACAATTTTGGGTAGTGCTGACCTAAAAACTCGCGCCAACAACCTGCGCGTACATCCAAATCCTTTTGAAAACCACTTACATATAACTTTTGATCACGCAATCGCTGGAGACACATTTCTTTATTTTCGCGATATTCAGGGAAGATTGGTGACCAGCGAAAACCTTGGCTTTGTATCGCATGGCCCGCATGCATTCAGATTTGAAACCCCACCAAACCTTTTACCTGGCATTTATGTTATTGAACTTAGCAATTCTTATCATACGCACATAGCCAAGGTCGTTAAACAATAATGTTTCAATTCATAATCCTTAAAAAACGTGATGTACTCCTCACGTTTTTTCTTTTTATAGGCGTTTTAGCCAACGTCAATGCGCAAAAACATACCCTCAGTGGATTCATCCGCAGTGAAAGTGGAGAGTCCTTAATTGCGGCAAACGTATTTGTAAAAGGGGTCAATAAAGGTACGGTTTCCAATGAATATGGGTTTTATTCTATCACCCTCGAGCCAGGCTCCTATCAGGTACAAGTAACTTATTTGGGTTATCAGGCGGCCTTGGTGGAGGTGCAGCTCAATAAAGATGTTAAATACAATTTTAAACTGCTTAGTGCTTCCATCACCAAACAAGAAATCATCATCGAGGCAGAGCGCGCCGATCAAAATACCCGGGATGTAAGCATGGGGCGAACCGACCTAAACATTGAGCAGGTAAAATCGCTACCCGCTTTGCTTGGTGAAGTTGATATTCTCAAAGCAATACAGCTGTTACCTGGTGTACAAACGGCAGGCGAAGGCAATACTGGTTTTTATGTGCGAGGTGGTGGTCCCGACCAAAATCTTATCCTCCTCGACGATGCAGTAGTATACAATGCGGCACACCTCTTCGGCTTTTTCTCCGTTTTTAACGCCGATGCCATCAACAGCACAACCTTGATTAAAGGAGGCATGCCGGCAGAATATGGAGGACGCATTTCTTCTGTACTTGACATCAATATGCGCGAAGGAAACAACCAAGAGTATAAAACGGAAGGTGGAGTGGGCTTAATTGCTTCGCGCTTCACTACAGAAGGACCCATTGTTAAGGACAAGAGTTCTTTTATTTTATCAGGTAGAAGAACCTATGCAGACGTATTAGCCGATCCTTTTGTGCCTAGCGACGCCGTTGCTAAAGGCAGCCGTTATTATTTTTATGACCTCAATGCCAAGGTAAACTACCGTTTTAGCGACAAAGACCGGCTGTATGCCAGTGCGTATTTTGGCCGGGATGTATTTCTCTTCAAAAACCGAGAAACCGGCTTAAACTTTGAGATTCCATGGGGCAATGCCACAGCCACCATGCGTTGGAACCACTTATTCAACAGCAAATTGTTCATGAATGTGAGTGCCATTTACAGCGATTTTGATTTTGGCACCACGGTTGAGCAGTCTCAGTTTCGTTTTTCGTTGAATTCGGGTGTCAAAAATGCCACAGCCAAAGTCGATTTCGATTATTTTCCAGCAGTAAATCACCTCATTAAGTGGGGCGGACAGTATACCTTTCATGAATTTCGCCCTAGTTTGGTCGAGGCACAAAGCGGTGACAATGTTTTTCGTCCTGATGGCGTAACCCAACTCAATGCACATGAAATGGCTTTATATGCACAAGATCAATGGGACGTCACCGATCGCATTCAAATCAACGCAGGCATTCGTTATTCTAATTATACGCAAGTGGGGCCGTACCTCTTTGAGCGATTTACCAGCGCCGATTTGCTTGAAAAAGTAGAAGAACGCAGGTTTAACCGTGGCGATCGGGTAGTGAATTATGATGGATTTGAGCCCCGTTTTTTGATGCGCTTTAGTATCAATACCAAATCCAGCATCAAGGTAGGAGCCACACGTAACATCCAATACATTCATTTAGCATCCTCTTCAGGCAATGCCTTACCAACAGATTTGTGGGTGCCGAGTACACTCAAGGTAAAGCCCCAAATTGGTACACAATACTCAATAGGATATTTTAGAAACTTTAAGGACAATGCCTATGAAACATCCGTAGAACTCTATTACAAAGACCTGCAAAATCAAATAGACTTTCGAGATGGTGCAGTTAATGGACTCAATACCAATATCGAAAACGACTTTGTGTTTGGAAGAGGGGAGGCTTATGGTTCCGAGTTTTTCATCAAAAAGCGAACTGGGGATTTTACAGGCTGGATAGGCTATACTTTGGCTTGGGCATGGCGGCAGTTTCCTGATATCATGGATGGCCGGAGGTTCCCGTATAAGTTCGACCGGCGCCATGATGTATCCGTGGTGGGATCCTACAAATTTGATGAGCGCTGGATTTTCTCAAGCACCTTTGTGTTTGCTACCGGCAATGCCTTTACCATTCCTGAGTCGCGCTATTTTATAGAAGGAACCATCATCAATCAAATTGGGGACCGAAATACTTATCGTTTGGCCAATTACCATCGGCTTGATGTAGCAGCCGTATATACGCCACGAAAACAAGGCAAAAAGGTGAAAAGCGAATGGGTTTTTGCCATTTATAATGTGTACAGCCGCTTGAATCCATATTTTGTATATCTCAATAACGAAGGCTCCTTGCAGCAACAAACATTGACCGTTGAGGCTCGTCAAGTGAGTCTATTTCCAATCATCCCTTCAGTAAGTTGGAATTTTAAATTTTAGCAATGCGGAGATTTTTTAACATAGTGCCTTTGCTTTTAACCGCGCTGCTTGCATTTGCATGCGAAAAGACTATTGAACTCGAACTACCAGAACCCCGGGAATACCTCGTTGTACACGGACAAATTGAACCAGATTCGTTTGCCTACGTGAGTCTTTCAAGAAATTCGCCTTATTTCGACCCCATAAATCTGCAATTAGTTGCGAGTTTATTAGTGAATGGCGCCTTGGTTACTGTAAGCGCTGATGGCATCATCGATACACTTGAACCGGCCTTCAACTTCCAACATTTTACCCTTTTTAATTATAAAGGAACCAAAATTCGAGGTGAGGTAGGGAAAAGCTATACTTTAAGAATTCAAAATGCGGACTACGATTTGGAAGCAGTAACTACCATTCCAGCCTTTTTACCACTAGACAGCCTTTGGCACCGCAGTAGGGCAGACCTGATTCGAGAGGCAGGGCAGTTTCAACCTACGGCTCGAGATGAACAGCTGATTAGCTTGTATTTTAGATATCCAGATCCACCGGCATTAGGTAACTTTGTTCGGGCTTTTACCAAACGCAACAGCGAAGTGCAGTGGAGTAGTGATTTTAATAGCATTTATAGCGATGATTTGGTGAATGGCCAAACAGTCGATTTTGTATTAAGGAGGGGCAAAGAGGCCTACTTATTTAACGATTCGCTTACCTTTAATGAGTTTGGTTATTTTGAGCGTGGCGATACCATTCAGGTGAAGTGGAGTGCCATCGACAAAGCCCATTATACCTTCTGGCTCACTATTAATAGTGCAAGGGGCGGAAGTGGGAACCCTTTTGCCACGCCAACCATTGTAGCAACGAACATTCGAGGAAAGAAGGGTAGAGGGTTAGGCATTTGGGGCGGCTATGGCAGTCTTCATTACACCTATATCGCGCAACCTTGATTGCAATTTGTAACTTTAGCAAAATTTTAAATATGTCATCAGCAGAACACGTTAAGTGCCTCATCATTGGCTCTGGTCCGGCTGGCTATACAGCAGCCATTTATGCCTCACGGGCAGGATTAAACCCGGTTTTATACGAAGGAATGCAGCCTGGAGGTCAGCTTACCATTACAACCGAAGTTGAAAATTACCCTGGATACCCAGATGGGGCACAAGGTCCAGCAATGATGGAAGATTTTCGCAAACAAGCCGTAAGAATGGGGGCCGATTGTCGCTATGGCATGGTTACCAGCGTAGACTTTAGTGGTCACCCGCATAAAGTAGTGGTTGATATGGAGAAAGAAATATCGGCTGATTCGATCATCATTGCTACGGGTGCTTCTGCCAAATGGCTGGGATTGCCTTCAGAGCAACGTCTAAACGGTTTTGGTGTATCGGCTTGTGCCGTGTGTGACGGCTTTTTCTTTAGGGGACAAGATGTAGCCATTGTAGGTGGAGGTGATACGGCGGCGGAAGAGGCAACTTATTTGGCTAAACTCTGTAAAAAAGTATACATGATAGTGCGGCGCGACGAGCTACGTGCTTCCAAAGCCATGCAAGACCGTGTTTTTCGCACCGAGAACATAGAAATGATTTGGAACCACGAAACCGAAGAAATTCTTGGTGAGCAAGGAGTTAGCGGGGTTCGTCTCAAACACACCATCACTGGCGAGACAAAAACCCTCGACATCCAAGGCTTTTTTGTGGCCATTGGTCACCAGCCCAATACAGATATCTTCAAACCTTATTTGGAGATGGATGAGACAGGTTATATCAAAACCACACCTGGTACAACCAAAACCAATGTGGCTGGTGTATTCGCATCGGGAGATGCGCAGGACAAGCATTATCGTCAAGCGGTAACCGCTGCAGGAACGGGTTGTATGGCTGCGCTCGATGCCGAGCGTTGGTTAGGCGAACAAGGACTGTAAGTTAGTTCTTCAGCTGAAGCCGAGCTTTCACATTTGTGATTGCTCGGCTTTTTGTTTAGAAATTTGTGAATTTCCGCAATTGCATTTGCAAGAATGGAGGCTTAGACTTACTTTCGTAACTCTTTAGTATATTTAATTTACTTTGGAAACTTTTAACTAAACGTAATGGCTAACGAAGTCTTAGAAAAACCGCACACTTTGCAAGGGATAGATGCAACGCTTGTTATTATAGGTGGCAAGTGGAAAATCCAAATTCTTTGGAGTTTACGGTCGAAAGCCAAGCGTTTTAGTGAAATCAAGGAAGAAGTACATGGTATTACCCAAAAAATGCTTACCCAACAGCTCAAAGAATTTGTAAAAGATGGCATTATCAGCCGCAAATCGTACCCTGAGATTCCGCCTAGGGTAGAGTACAAACTCACAGATTATGGCAAAACTTTGGTTCCTGTTCTGGATACGCTAAACAAATGGGGGGATTTACATTTAGGTAAAAGCAAACCAAGTAGTACGCAACAAACCAAAGAGGCTGTCAAAACGCAGCAACTAGGTTTGTTTTAACCTATAAAAACGCACTGATGCGCATGGGTTTGTGGCCCGGGAAGCGGTCCGACAATAACTTATTCGCAGCTTCGTAGCCTAAGGCAGGCCCTAAGGCGGTTCCCATGCCGTTCATTCCTGCTATCAGCAGCAAATTGGAATCAATTAGCCTCACTTGTGGACTGTTGTGTTCATCGAACCCCATGATTCCCGCCCAGCGTTCCTCAATTTTTATTTTTTGATCAGGGAGCAGCTCGTGTAGAAGGGTATCTAACACCTTTTGAATATGTTGATTTAAGGCCGGTGTGGCAGTGTTCTCGGTCTCAAAATCCGTATTACGAGCGCCACCCAACAACAGTCTGTTGCCAACGTTTCTAAAATATACATATCCAAAATCCATGTGAAAATTGCCTACATAGGGCAATTTAGCCATGGGACTGGTAATAAGCACCTGCGCGCGTTTAGGTTGTATTTGGCTCGACGGAAGAAGGTTGCTAGTGAAAGCGTTGGTAGCAATGATTACTTGTTGAGCTTGTAAATTGCCAAGACTAGTGGGCACCACAAAATGACCTTCGCTTTTTTCAAGACTCAAAGCCGTGGTAGCATTGAGGTGGATGCCACCTAAATTTCTGAACAGTTGGGTTAGCTGGAAAACTGTAGCAGCAGGATTTAACTGTCCTTCATAGGCAAACGCTAAAGTATCTTGAAATCCCTTGGTAAAATGTGCTTTGTGGGCTGGTGTGAAATATTGAGGTATGCCTATGGCATCACTAAAGAGCTTGTTGAGCTCTTGGTAATGATTAGAGGCAGTAAGAGTTGCAGCAGCTTTTGGTTGAAGTATTTCGTAGGCGGTGACTTTTTTAAACTGAATCCCGCGCTTACCTGCAAATTGCAACAACAGTTTCATGCCTTTGTGCTTGTTGCGGATGATTTGGAGCATGGTTGTGCTCGAGAGGGATTGTAGATCTTTGCCCAATTCTGAAGCAGAGCCATAGCACATAAATCCAGCATTTCTGGAGCTTGCCAAGGTTCCAATGAGGGCCGATTCTACTATGCCAACCCGGAGTGCTGGTTTTGATTTTAACAAGGTAATGCCTGCCGAGAGGCCGGTGAAGCCTGAGCCGATGATGAGTACGTCGTATTTGCTGAGGTATTGTTGCTTTTCCCAAAAACTAAACATGTATCAAAGATAAGGGCAGATGCTTCTGATACAATTATACATAATATAAATTATGAGTAAAATAGGTTTAAAGAAAAGGCGGTCATCAACCGCCGTATCCCTGTTTGAAATTATGGTTACAATTTTACTTCTTCTTTTGCTCTTTAGCGTATTCTGCATTCAGGTCGGCAATTACACGCGACGTTATATCATGGCGAGCTGCGCCATAAATCACATTGCTTCCATTATGGTACGACATTACATAATCATAACCTTCTAATTTACTCAGTCGCTTAAAGTACGATTGTACTTTTTCGCGCAGTTGCTTATCAAGTTTGGCTTCTTCCTCGGCAAGTTCCTGAGCTAAACTCTCGCGCAACATCATTACATTCTGCTGCTTTTTCATTAAGGTTTGTTCTGTAAATGCCAATTGCTCTTGACTCATATTAGCAGCTTTCTTCTGGGCATCAGCATATTCCTGCTCGAGTTTTCGTCCTTCAACTTCCAATTCACGTTCCGAACGCATGGCTTTGGCCTCCATATTGGTACGCAACTTTTTATAGTAGTTATATTGTGTTATGATAGAATCGGCGTTCACAAAAACGATTTTCATTGCACCTGACGCATTAGCTATTTTGCTCATGGTACTATCTGAAAGTTCATCAAACAATCCATCGGCCTCATCTTCCAAGCCTTCATCGTACGATGTTGTGCGTGTTTCGGCAGAATCATTCGTTTTATTGATGGCACGATTCGAAAAATGCAAATAATACAGTACGAGGACCGCAACTGTAAGGACGGCCAGCAGGCCAGATTGGAGTTTATTGTTCATAATGAGTTATAAAGGAATGTTTCCGTGCTTTTTACGTGGTAAAGACACCGCTTTGTTTTCTAACATCTTAAACGAACGAATGAGTTTTAAACGGGTCTCCTCGGGTTTAATTACTTCATCCACAAAACCACGTGCTGCTGCTTTGTAAGGATTGGCAAACTTCTCGGTGTACTCATCCACTTTTACCTGCAAACGTGCTTCACGGTTATCGGCAGTCTCAATTTCATGCTTGAAAATGATTTCTGTGGCGCCCTTAGGGCCCATTACGGCGATTTCAGCCGTTGGCCAAGCGTAATTCATATCAGCACCAATGTGTTTGCTGTTCATTACGTCGTAGGCACCTCCGTAGGCTTTGCGGGTAATAACGGTGATGCGCGGCACGGTGGCTTCGCTGAAGGCATACAATAGCTTAGCACCATTGGTAATGATGGCGTTCCACTCTTGGTCGGTGCCTGGTAAAAAGCCCGGAACATCTTCAAGAACGAGCAAAGGCACATTAAAGGAGTCGCAAAAACGCACAAAGCGCGCTGCTTTTTTGGAGGCATTGATGTCTAACACCCCCGCCAATGACGCTGGTTGGTTGGCCACGATACCGATGCTGCGGCCTGCTAAATGTCCAAAACCTACGACAATATTTTCAGCATAGTCTTTTTGAACCTCCATAAAACTGCCTGCATCCACCAATTCCTCAATGACTTCCCGCATATCGTATGGCTGATTGGGGTTGTCGGGGATGATGTTGGCGAGTTTTGGACGCAGCTCCTCTCCCATTTCGTAGGCATATGAAGGGGCTATTTCCTCGCAATTCTGGGGCATATAGCTCAACATCCGCTTGATGCCTTCTAAACAAGCCACCTCATTGGCGAAAGCGAAGTGCGTAACGCCTGATTTTGATGCATGCGTATTGGCACCACCGAGTTCCTCGGCAGTTACATCTTCGTGGGTAACGGTTTTAACAACGTTAGGGCCAGTTACAAACATATAGGAGGTCTTTTCAACCATGCAAATGAAGTCGGTGATGGCCGGACTGTAGACTGCACCGCCAGCACAAGGGCCCATGATGGCACTAATTTGTGGCACAACCCCTGAGGCTACCACATTGCGGTAAAAAATATCGGCATACCCAGCTAGCGACACCACGCCTTCTTGAATGCGCGCACCACCTGAATCGTTTAAACCGATCACAGGCACGCCATTGCGCATGGCCAAATCCATGATTTTGCAAATTTTCTCAGCATGAGTTTCGCTCAAGGAGCCACCAAAAACGGTGAAATCTTGCGAAAATACATATACAGGCCGGCCATTGATGGTGCCGTAGCCTGTTACAACACCATCGCCTAAGTAGACCTCTTTGTCGAGGCCAAAGTCGTGCGAACGATGGGTTACCAACATGCCAATTTCTTCAAAACTATTAGGGTCAAGTAGTAAATCAACCCGCTCTCGGGCCGTTAACTTTCCTTTATTGTGTTGTGAGTCTATGCGTTTTTGTCCGCCGCCAAGTTTAGCCTCTGCTATTTTGGCATCTAAGAGTTCTACTTTTTTGCTCATGATTTCTGTTGTCGTTGCGAAGTTAAGCTAAATGACTAAAAACTTCACGTCCGAGCAAACAATCCCCTGCTGAATATCGCCTCAATAGATGGAAAGCGCGTCTTTTTCCCTATTTTAGCACCTCAATTTTTGAACATGTCATTATTCGAAAAACACCAGGAAACCATCCTCAGAGCCGTAAAGGCCAATAAAGAGCGCGGCTTTTATGCCCATTATCCCGAAAACCCAAAGGCTTATGGTGAAGAAGCACCTGCAGCAGGCTTGCATGCTTTTCAGGTGAGCATGAATACCGATTTTTCGGAATTGCTTCAGCAGCAGCCCATTCGCTTTGAAGGCGAAGAAGTTTCTCCCTATTTGCAGACAGGTTTGGGCATTCGTTACCCGGTTTTTGCCGATAAAGTGGTGGTTGCTCGTTCTAAGGAAGCTTTTGCCGAATGGCGAAAAATAAGCGTGCAGGAACGTGCTGGCATTTTGGTGGAAAGCCTCGATCGCATGCGGAATCGCTTTTTTGAGATTGCCCATGCTACGCAACATACAACAGGACAATCATTTATGATGTCGTTCCAAGCCAGTGGTCCCCATGCTGCCGACCGGGCCTTAGAAGCCGTGGCCATGGGTTTTGAAGAGCTCACACGCTTCCCGGCCGAAACCATCTGGGACAAGCCGATGGGTAAGTTCAACATCACCCTTCGCAAGACCTGGAAGCCAGTACCCAAAGGCATTTCTTTGGTGATTGGTTGCTCTACCTTCCCCACTTGGAACACGGTTCCGGGGATGTATGCGAGTCTTATAACTGGCAATCCTGTGATCATTAAGCCGCATCCTAAGGCTGTTTTGCCGATTGCCATTGTGGTGGCAGAATTGCAAAAGGTATTAGCAGAGCACCATTTAAACCCGAATATCTGTCAGTTGGCGGTAGATAGCACCAAGTTCCCCATTGCCAAGGAGTTTGTGCACCATCCCGACGTTAAACTCATTGATTACACCGGTAATTCGGTTTTCGGCAATTGGTTGGAGGCGCAACAGATTTTAGGCAAGGAAGTCTTTACGGAAAAAGCCGGTGTAAACCCGGTGGTGATTGATTCAACCAACGATTTAAAGGCCATGTGCGATAACCTGGCCTTTTCGGTAAGTTTGTATGCAGGCCAAATGTGTACGGCACCTCAGAATTTCTTTGTGCCTGCCACTGGTATACAAACAGCTGAGGGTCATAAGACTTATGATGAAGTAGTTGAAGCTTTGGTTTCAGCTA
The DNA here is from genome assembly GCA_030682795.1 of Sphingobacteriaceae bacterium. Lineage (GTDB taxonomy): Bacteria > Bacteroidota > Bacteroidia > UBA7662 > UBA7662 > PNNG01. The sequence goes on along the minus strand of JAUXNJ010000047.1, from coordinate 209,434 downwards.
TAAAAGGCATTGCCGAGCACCCAAAAATGGGTCCAGGTGTATTGGCTGCCTTGCAAAACGATGCAACAGCAGACCGGGTGAAGGCAGTAGCTGCTTCCGCCAAAAAGGTATTGCTTGGTTCCAACAGCATATTAAATGAAGAGTTTACCGAAGCACGCACGGCAACACCTTTGGTAATGGAGGTGGACGCTGCTGACAAAGCTGCTTATGAAAAAGAGCTCTTTGGTCCTATTGCCCTGATCATCAAAACCGCAGATACCAAAATGTCGGTGCAGTTGGCGAAAGAACTTACTTCGGTGCATGGTGCCATTTCATGCGGGGTATATTGTACTGATACCGCTCTTTGTGAGCAAATTGCCGATGAAATGGCCGAGATATTTGTGCCGGTATCGTTTAACTTAACCGGACCGATTTATCTCAACCAGCATGCAGCCTTCTCTGATTTCCACGTAACAGGCGGAAATGCGGCAGGAAATGCGAGTTTCACCGATCCTAATTATGTGAACCGCCGCTTTGTTTGGGTAGGACAACGTTATCCAGTTCAGTAAAGCAACAGCATTTAAGCAAGCCGACATTTCGAAAGATTTGTCGGCTTTTTTATGCCGTTAAGGCCTTTTGGTGCAATTTGATGGGAAAGTCCAAACTAAGTTGGATCGCTAACGTTATCTTTGCGCTACGAAATTTTAAGCATGCAAACGATCAAATTAGCAGTACAAACCATCATTCGCGAGACAGAAGACGCCATCGCCATTTATTTTAGAGATGAATTGGGCCAAATCCCACACTTTTGGCCGGGTCAGTTTTTGACTTTGGTACTGAATGTAAAGGGCCAAAATGTGCGACGCTCCTACTCCATTTGTACTTCTCCAACCGCTTTGCCTGTAATTGGGGTATGCGTAAAACGCGTTGATGGCGGTTTGGTATCGAATCATTTGCTTGATACCCTCCAGGAAGGCGATGTATTAGAAGTTTTGGAGCCTTATGGCACTTTTACTTTGAACTATAAAATGGCGGTTTTGCCAACCCTAGTATTGATTGGGGCTGGTAGCGGCATCACTCCTTTGATGTCGATGATCAAGAGCACCATTGAACAAGTGCATGCACCTAAGATTCATTTGTTTTACGGCAACCGCAGCGAAAACAGCATCATTTTTAAGGAGCAATTGGAGCAATTGGAAGCCAAATACCCTGGAAAGTTAGAAGTTACACATTTACTAAGCCGCGCATCAGAGGGTTATACGGGTATCAGAAGCCGGATTGAGTCTAAAATCATGAGTGCGCTGTGCAGTGAGAAGGCCATTTTTGCAGATGCTTCGGCCAATTATTACATCTGTGGACCCGATGGTATGATGCATGATGTGCTTCATATGCTTGAGAATCAAGGCATCCCGAAAGAGCGTGTGCACAAGGAAAGCTTCTTTTTAGCTCACAAGCCAGCAGAAGAAGTAGCCACTAGCCTACCTGCCACAGATGCAAATGATGATGGTAGTCGAATGATTAAACTCAAGCTTGATGGGAATGTGCATGAAATTAAAGTACCCAAAGGCAAATACATCCTCGAAACAGCTTTGTCGCATGGACTTGACCTTCCCTACGCTTGTACCATGGGCGTTTGCGGCATGTGTCGCGCGGTGAAGGTACAAGGTGAGATGTTCATTGAAGAACAGGAAGCCATTTCAGAATCGGAGATTGAAGATGGAGCCTGTTTGACATGCGTAGGCATGCCGGTTTCCCACGACTTAATGATCGATTACGACGCGAGATAGTTTATAAACGCGATTTGAAGTCTTGATAGCCAAACGACTTCAAATGCTCGTACACCCCTTCTTTTTTCCAAATGCCCATATGTGGTAAGTTAATGCCGTTAAAGGTGGTGGTTTTTACCATCGTATAATGCATCATGTCGTCGAACACAATTTTGTCACCGATTTTTAACGGTGTATCGAAGGAGTAATCCCCTACAAAATCGCCGGCCAAACAAGTTTGTCCCCCAAAACGATAAGTAGGCTTTCCTGCTACTGGATCGGTGGCTCCATGAATTTTGGGCTTGTAAGGCATTTCAATCACATCGGGCATGTGGGCTGAGATGCTGCAGTCTAAAATGGCCACATCGATGCCCTTCGAATGCACAATATCGAGCACTGTGCTCACCAAATAGCCTGTTTGCCAGGCAACGGCTGAACCTGGTTCTAAAATGATTTGTAGGTGTGGATATTTGGCTTTGAAGTTTTTGAGGGTGCTGATCAAATGCTCCACATCGTAATCTTCGCGTGTCATGAGGTGACCGCCGCCCAAATTCAACAGTTTGATATGAGGTAAAAAGCGGCCAAACAGCCTTTCGATGTTCTGTAAAGTTTGCTCCAAGGCATAAGAATCACTTTCACAAAGGTTGTGGCTGTGCAAAAACTCAATGCCTTCGGGAAGTGTCTCGGGAAGGTCTTCTGCCCTCACCCCTAGCCGCGAACCAGGTATGCAGGGATTGTATAAATCTACGGTAACGGTGGAATATTCGGGATTGATGCGCAATCCTGCTTGTGCATTGGGTTTGGTTTGAAAGAGTTTTTGCTGAAACTTCTCAAATTGAGCCAAACTGTTAAATGAAAAATGGTTGGCATAGCCTAACAGTTCGTCAAACTCGTCTTCACGGTAGGCAGGACTATACACATGGGTCTCTCCCCCAAACTCCTCAAATCCTAAACGGGCTTCATGTAAAGAGCTACTCGTGCTCCCAGGTAGGTATTGGCGGATCAATGGGAAGGTGTGATACATTGAAAATCCCTTCATCGCCAAGATGATTTTGATGCCGGCTGCTTGTTGAACGTAGCGCATCAGTTCAAGATTTTTAACGAGTTTTTCCTCATGCATAAGGAAAATAGGCGATGGGAGCGATTCGATTGGGATGTTCATGGCGCAAATTTCTGAAATGGTGCTTACAAAACGCTATTAAACATTAAAAAACGGATAAAATAACGACTTTGAAGGTCTATGCACTATATTCGCATATCTAAAACGTGTTGATATGATGAAAAAACTACTTTTATGGGGAGCTATGGGTTTGATGACCTTAGGTACTCAACAAGAGCTCAAAGCACAGTCTATTACCATTGGTAATAACCAGTTTCCCACTACCTTTACAAATACAAATGATTTCGGTCCAATAAGAAATTTACCGACTTCAGCTGCTGCGGGAAGATGGGCCTACATTTACCCCGCATCACTTTTTACGGCCATGCCAGTTGGAAGTCAGGTATCAAGTCTTGGATTCTTTCGCCGTAGTCCTGGTGTCGTAATGGCTCAAAATTTCAGTGCAAACTTGAAAATTTACATTAGGACGTGCTCTTATGCTGATTACGGCACAGGAGCAATTAATTGGGTGGATAGTGCAAATACTGCATTAAAAGTATTTGATGGTAGTCCTGCCGCTTTTTTAGGCTCAGCAGATGGCTTTGTTAACTTCCCATTTGATACCGTTTTCACCTACACTGGTGGAAATATTAGTGTTTATATCCAATATACGCAGGCAGCAAGTGGTGCTGGGATTCTTTTCGGATATGACAATGATGCTTCGGTACCAGCTTACATTGCGAACAGCACTAAATATGTGCTTGCAACGGTTGATACCTTTGCCTCTAACCAGACTACTCTTTCCAATCTACGTAAACCAACCATCCGTTTTAACTTTCCATCCCAAATCAATGTAGGACGCGGAGTGAATCGTGGACAGCAATTTGCCAACGTTGGAGATATGATTTTCCCAGGATTAACCATTCAAAATTCTGGCCTACAGCCGGTGAGTAACGTTACAGTGGCTGCTACTGGTCCTGGTGGCTATACCTCCACACGCTTAATTGCTGCCTTGGCCAAGGATTCTACAACAACCGTCCTTTTTGATTCGGTAGTTGTAAATGCGGTTGGTAGCTCCAATTTCCAATATGTGATTTCTGTTGCCAACGATGGTAACAGTTTAGATGACACCCTTCGTGCGCCTATCATTGTACAAAATCCAAACGCTACTCCTGGCCTATTCACGAATGGCCCATTGATTACACATCCTGGCGGAGGCTATAATGGCAATAACTTAAGTCGCCTTGATCCACCTTTGTCTACCCTAGGCTCAAATGCGAGTGCAAATTTTAAAATTGTAGAAGATTTTATTCTGCCAGGTACTTCCAATTATTCTATAGATTCGTTGGCCTTTTGGGCATATCAAACAGGCTCTGGAATCGCGCCAAGCTTTACAGGTTTGTTTGCTACCATTTGGGAAGGTGACCCGAATAAAGGGGGTACTCAGATCTTTGGCGACGAGTTAGAGAACATCATCGACAATCTTTATTTCTCAGGAATTTACCGTGCTTCTGCAAATACACCATTAGATTCAACCCGCCCTTTGATGAAATTAGTAGGTACTTATTTCACACCTGTAGTGCTACGTGGAGGAGTAAGATATTTTATTGAATGGAATTTCGCTGGCAGCATTGCTTCTGGTCCTTGGCAGTCGGCCATTGCCTTACCTGGCATCCAAATCACAGGTAATGCACAACAGAAAACTTCTGCTGGCTATCAAGCCATGGATGGTGGCGGGACAGGCTTTCAGCAAGGAGCACCTTTTGAAGTGCATTACACCTTGAATACTACTTCTGTTAGTGAAGTAAATGCCAACGATGCTTCTTTCGGAAGACCTTATCCGAACCCAACCACGGGTAATGCTAAACTCCGAATGGATTTGAAGCAAGATGCTGAAATAAGCCTTGAAGTCATTGACATTACGGGTAAAAAAGTGCTTCACCTAGCTGAGCGCAGTTATGAAATGGGTAACCATACTTTAGAATTGCCTGTGAATGCCTTGCCATCGGGCTTGTACATGATTAAAATCAACAGTGGAAACTCGGTTGTACACCGCAAGCTGCAAGTAATCAAATAAGCACATTGTTCGAAAATAAAAACGCCTCGGTAATCCGGGGCGTTTTTATTTTATTTGTTTCTTTAGCAATGGAATTGTTCGATGTTTTTCTGATGATAGCCATGGTTGGCCTAATAGCGTCCATGATTGGTTTGGCTGTGTATGTAGTTCTGCTAAGCTATTTGGAACAGGCCGAAGCCTTTAGTATCTCCATTGGTCAAGGACATCTTTGGAAAAAGGTATATGTGCCCAGGCGCCTTGCTCCTCATTTGGAAGACATATTGATGTCGCATTTTGAGTATTACAGAAGTTTGAGCGTTGTAGACCAAAAACGGTTTCAGTCGCGCTTAGCCGTAGCGCTCAAACGACTTAAGATCATCAGCAGGGATCAATTGGTTATTACAGACGAAATGCGCGTGCTGGTGGCAGCTTCTTTGGTAAAATTGACTTTTGGCTACCGCCGATTTTTGATTGCAGGATTCACCAACATCATCCTCTACCCTTCTGAATATTATTCGCATGCCACCAAAAGCACGAACAAGGGCGAAACGCACTTTTCGGGCATGGTAGTACTTTCTTGGGAGGATACCCTATCGGGTATTCAAATTACCAATGACAATTTGCATCTCGCCATCCATGAGTTTTCGCATGCTTTGTGGCTCGCTTTGGTGCGCGATAAAGGAGTTGACCTTCGTTTGAAACTCTATCAGGATGAATGGAAGCGACTGATTGCCGAACCTAACAACATTTTGCGTTGGAAAGCAAAAGGCTTTTTGCGGCCGTATGCCTTTACAAACGCCATGGAGTTATTTGCTTGTGCCGTAGAGACCTTTTTTGAGTCGCCCAAGGAATTAAATCAAACGCATCCCGAACTTTACAAGGTCATGCGGAAGATCTTGAATCAGGACTTGCTTAAAATGCAAAGGGCATAAAAAAATCCCGGCTTTCACCGGGATTCGTTTTACAAATTGTAGTCGTTAAAGGCCAAGGGCTGGTTTACAGCCTCATGCCAAGGCAAGCCGTATTTTGGAAGCATTTCCATGAAAGGATCAGGATTAAACTCTTCCACGTTAAATACGCCCCTACCCGTCCATTTGCCTGTGAGCATCATCATGGCACCAATCATGGCAGGCACACCAGTGGTGTAAGAAACGGCCTGCGCCTTGATTTCTTTGTACACCAAAGCATGGTCGCAGTTGTTCCAAACGTAATAGGTCTTTTCTTGACCATCCTTAATGCCTTTGATTTGGCAACCAATGGAGGTTTGGCCGCTGTAGCCTTCTCCTAAAGAAGATGGCTCAGGTAATACCGCCTTAAGGAACTCCAAAGGCACTATGTCCATGCCTTGGAACTTCACAGGCTTGATGCTGGTCATACCAATGTTCTCAAGCACCTGCAAATGGTTGATGTAGTTCTGGCTGAAAGTCATCCAAAAACGCGCACGCTTGATGGTGGGGATGTTTTTAACCAACGACTCTAGTTCTTCGTGGTAAAGCAAATAAGACTCTTTTTCGCCAATTTCAGGGTAAGAAATAGGCATGTGTACGCTCAGAGGGTCGATTTCGATCCACTCGCCGTGCTGCCAGTATTTGCCACGCTGTGTAATTTCGCGGATGTTGATTTCGGGGTTGAAATTGGTAGCGAAGGCCTTTCCATGGTCGCCAGCATTACAATCAATGATGTCGAGGTAATGGATTTCATCGAAATGGTGCTTGAGGGCGTGAGCGGTGAAAACACCTGACACACCTGGGTCGAAACCACATCCCAATAGCGCCAGCAAGCCGGCTTCCTTGAAGCGGTCGTGGTAGGCCCACTGCCAATGGTATTCGAATTTGGCTACGTCTTTAGGCTCGTAGTTCGCGGTATCGAGGTAATGCACTTTGGTACGCAAACATGCCTCCATGATGGTGAGGTCTTGATAAGGCAAGGCTACGTTGATGACCATGGCTGGACCAAAACTTTCGATCAAGGCAACCAATTCATCTACATTGTCGGCATCTACCTGGGCGGTTTTTACCCGGTTTCCACCTACTTCTGCGGCAATTTTGTCGCATTTCGACTTGGTTCTGCTGGCGAGCATAATGTCGGTGAAAACATCGCTGGCCTGGGCACATTTATGGGTTACAACGGCTCCAACGCCACCTGCACCAATGATTAATACTTTTCCCATTTTTTGTTTTTGCTTCACAAAGGTAAAAAAACTGCTCTCTCTTTGTGAAAGTTTATGTTTAGTTATCGTTAGCTTTTTGGTTGTTGAGACAGCCAAGCCTGGTTGGCCAATCGGTAAAGCACCCTCGCTCCTACATTGGCGTCCCAATCGCCTTTTTTGCCTGGAGCCACTTCGCATAAATCGAATCCTATGATGATTCTGCCACTTTTTACAACAGTTTCGATCAGATACATGGCTTGTTCGAATTCGAGTCCGCCAGGGACCGGTGTGCCGGTATTTGGACAAAGTTTAGGATCTAAGCCGTCAATATCGAAACTCACATAAACTTTTTGTGGCAAGGTAGCAACGATACGATCAACAGTTTTGGACCAGTTTTCGCCCTCAAAGGCAGCTTTGGCTAAATCGCGGTCGTAAAAAACACTTACCCGTTCGTCTTGCTTTGCTAACTTAGCTTCAGCCAGGCAATAATCACGAATACCTACTTGGGTGAGCCGACTGATTTGAGGGATTTTAAGAGCATTGAACATGATGGAGGCATGGCTGTATTCAAAGCCTTCGTAAGCGGCTCTCAAATCCATATGGGCATCAATTTGAAGGATGCCGAATTGCTTGTGGGTATCAGCAAGGGCGTACATCAAACCTAAGGGACTGCTGTGATCACCTCCTAAAATGCCTACAATTTTACCTTGATCTAAACGAAAACGAGCTGATGCCATTACCCAATCGAGTAAAAAGCCGCATTTTTCGTTCACATCGGCCAAAATGGCCAACATGTCCTTTTGCTTATTTGCGGGCGATCCGCTTTCCAGCCATTGGATATACTTGCTGCTTTGCTTGCGCAACGACTTGGATCTTTCAAGCCATTTTTCATCAATGGCCTGCATGGATAAACCAATATTCCAGGCCTCTGGAAGCTCTGGATCAAACAAGTCTAGCTGCGGCGAAGCATCAAGTATTGCTTGAGGTCCCTTTGCACAACCATCAGCATAAGAAACAGTTACATCCCATGGAACAGGGATGATGGCTACGCTAGCTTCTTCTACACCAAAGGGCAAGCCATACAAATTGCCGTTGGCCTGACCTACACCGTTTGGATCGTATTGGGATTTCGACATTATTAAACGTTGAAGCGGAACAGCATGATGTCGCCGTCTTGTACCACATAAGATTTACCTTCGATGCCCACCTTGCCCACTTCACGGCAAGCAGGCCATGAGCCGTACTGCACAAAATCGGCATAATGAATTACCTCGGCCTTGATGAAGCCTTTTTCGAAATCGGTATGGATAACGCCGGCTGCTTGTGGCGCCAAAGTGCCTTCTGCAATGGTCCAGGCCCGTACTTCCTTTTCACCGGCTGTGAAATAGGTTTGCAGCTTCAAAAGCTTGTAAGCCGCACGGATGAGCTTTTCTACGCCACTTTCGGCCAAGCCTAGATCCTCCAAAAATAATTGACGATCTTCATAGCTTTCTAGTTCAGCAATGTCTGACTCAATGGCAGCGCAGATTACCAGCACCCCTGCCCCTTCAGCTTCGGCCATTTTGCGGACTTGCTCTACATAGGCATTTTCGGTCTTTAAAGCCGCCTCGTCTACATTACACACATACATTACCGGCTTTTCGGTGAGCAGAAATAAATCGGCAGCGTGTTCTCTTTCTTCGGCTTCAACCGGAGCGGTGCGTGCTGAAAGGCCTTGCTCGAGGTGTTGCTTATAACGGCTCAATACATCGAAAGCCAATTTGCCTTCTTTATCGCCTGTTTTGGCTGCACGCTCTACTTTTTGAAGCTTTTTTTCAACCGACTCGAGGTCTTTGAGCTGCAATTCGATATCAATAATTTCTTTGTCGCGGATAGGGTCTACATGGCCGTGTACGTGCACCACATTATCGTCGCTAAAGCAACGTAAAACATGCAAAACCGCATCAGTTTCGCGAATATTACCCAGGAATTTGTTACCCAGTCCTTCGCCTTTGCTTGCTCCTTTTACCAAGCCAGCGATGTCAACGATTTCGATGGTATTGGGCACCAAACGCTCGGGCTTCACCAATTCGGCCAGCTTGTTCAGTCTGGCATCTGGAACAGTAATGACCCCCACATTGGGTTCGATGGTACAAAACGGGAAATTTGCCGCTTGAGCACGCGCATTCGACAAACAATTGAACAAGGTTGATTTACCAACGTTCGGCAAACCGACGATGCCACACTTTAAAGCCATGATTTTGATTTAAGCCGCAAATATACGGGCTAAATTTGGGCTTATCTACGACGATTGCGATCGTCTTCGTGCAAATTGCCGTAAAAGAGTGGAAAGCTCATCTTCCCAAAGAGATAATATGTACCAGCGGCGTACCAAGGCAACACTTCTACTCCAGCTTCAAAATTAATGTGTCGCATATCTAGCGGAACTGCCGCACCTACGCCCAAGCCCATAGAGCCTCGTTTTACAGTGACTGGCTCCGCCAAAATCCGAACAAAGCCCGCATACGGGTGGATGTAAACCATTCGATATACAAATGTTTTGATGCCAAAATTCATAATGGTATTGTTGTTCTCTGTGCCGTAAACATTAAAGTTGTAAGCCATATTCACAAACAAAATCCGATTGATATTTAAGTCTGCAGATACTGAAACTCCCAATCCTTGGCTATTCGCCCGGTCTCGGTAGTTTGCTGCTCCACCATTGATGCCTACGTTAAAAAAATCGGCCCTACGCATTTGGGCGAAACCATCGGTAGTGCTAAAGAGAAAGAGCAGCAGAAAAAAGTACTTGGACATGGTATATTAATGTATGCATCACAAAAATATTATAAGCAGGCGACAATCGACCTATAAATTGCGAAAGTCTTGATAGATTTGAACCTTTGCACCCACATCTACCTTTCGATTATTCATGGATATTTTATATAACTACCTCAAGGGTTACTGGAAATTAGTGCTTTTAGCGCTGGTTTTAGCCGCCATCAACCAAACCTTCTCCTTACTTGATCCATGGATTTTCCAGAAAATCATCGACCAATATGTTGTGGCAGATGCGGTGAATCGGCCTACCAATGCGAAAGGCTTCATTGAAGGCGCTGGTTTGCTTATTTTGGCAGCCATGGGCGTGGCCATGGTGAGTCGCATTGCCAAGAATTTCCAAGACTATTATGTGAATGTGATTACCCAACGTTTGGGTGCGCAGATATACACCGATGGCCTCACGCATTCATTGGATTTGCCTTATCAGGACTTTGAAGACCAGCGCTCAGGCGAAACCCTCGGCATCCTCCAAAAAGTGCGAAGCGATGTCGAAAAATTGGTTTCTGCCATCGTTAACATTCTTTTCACCTCCTTGGTAGGGGTGATTTTCGTAATGGTGTACGCTTATAACGTGTACTGGGCCATCGCACCGGTATATTTTGCAGCCATTCCACTTTTGGGGATATTGAGTTCGGTGCTGAGCAAACGCATCAAACGCATTCAAAAGACCATTGTAGGCGAAACCACGGCTTTGGCTGGAAGCACTACAGAATCACTGAGGAACATTGAGTTGGTAAAAAGCTTGGGCTTGGCCGCGCAAGAAACTAAGCGGCTGAACAATATCACTGGCAAAATTCTTGGCTTAGAGCTTAAGAAGGTAAAATACATCCGTAGCCTTAGCTTTATTCAAGGCACCTTCGTGAATTTGATGCGCAACGGCATTTTAATGATGATGCTGTATTTGATTTTCAGTGATAAGATTACTGTTGGTCAGTTCTTCAGCTTGTTTATTTACAGCTTCTTCATTTTTGGCCCCTTGCAAGAGCTCGGCAACATCATCAATATATACCGCGAGGCTGAAGTTTCTCTTAATAATTTCAAAACCATACTAAGTCGCCCAAAGGAAGAAAAGCCTGCCTCTCCTAAAAAAATAGGCATCATGAAAAAGTTGTCCTTCGAAAAAGTGAGCTTCAAACACCGCTCAGCGCGATTGGCTGCTTTGGAAGAAGTGAGTTTTGAAGTAAATATGGGTGAAACCATTGCTTTTGTTGGACCTTCAGGATCAGGCAAAACCACTTTGGTGAAGTTGCTTGTAGGACTCTACCCTCCCCAACAAGGCCAGGTGCGTTACAACGGCATCTCGAGCAGCGATATCGACTTGGACGAGTTGCGTGCAGGCATCGGCTTTGTGACTCAGGATACCCAGTTGTTTGCCGGCAGCATTCGTGAAAACCTGCTTTTTGCCGCGCCGGACGCCACAGATGAAGCCTGCTTAGATGCGCTGAACCGCGCCGCTTGCCATAATTTGATGGCCAGGGCTGAGCAAGGACTCGATTCGGTGATTGGGGAAGGCGGCGTAAAGGTTTCTGGAGGCGAAAAACAGCGTTTGAGCATTGCCAGGGCCTTGTTGCGGAAGCCGAAGCTGTTGGTGTTTGATGAAGCTACTTCTGCCCTGGATTCCATTACCGAGGAAGAAATTAGCAAAACCGTACGGGAATTATCGATGCAGGAAGACCACATTACTGTGTTGATTGCGCACCGCTTGAGTACTATCATGCATGCCGACCGCATTTATGTGCTCGAAAAGGGCCGCGTTGTGGAAACAGGCCGTCACCATGAGCTCATTGAGCTCAAAGGGCTCTACTACGCCATGTGGCGTCAGCAAATTGGGGAACGTAAAATGGACGAGATCACGGGTTAAAACAAGCCCGTAATCTGTCCCTGATCGTTTATATCGATGCATTCTGCGGCTGGTGTATTGGGCAAACCCGGCATGCGCATGATTTCACCAGCGATCGGAATTACAAACCCAGCCCCAGCTGCAATTTCTATTTCTCTGATGGTGATTTCAAAATCGGTGGCAGTACCAATAAGCTTCGCATTATCGGTGAAGGAATACTGGGTTTTGGCGATGCAAATGGGCAAGTGTGCCAAGCCCAGCTTTTCAATGAGCTTGAGGTCCTGCAGCGCCTTAGCAGTATAATTAACGGCCTTAGCTCGGTAAATTTCAGTGGCAATGCGACTGATTTTATCAACCATTTTTTCATCATCTTGATACAGCAATTGGTGCTTTTGCGGGTGACGGGCATCGGCGGCGGCGGCTACCAAAGTGGCTAATTCGGTGGCACCAGCCCCTCCCTTTGCCCAAACTTCAGCAACAGCAGCTTTTAATCCTGCCGCTTTACACAAGCTGAGCAAGGCATCGAGTTCGGCCTCGGTATCCGAGGGAAAGCGATTGATGGCAATGATCGGCTGAATGCCAAATTTGAGCGCATTTTCAGCATGGCGTTGCAAATTGGTAAAACCCTTTTTTATGGCGGTTAAATCCTCCTGCGTAAGTTCCTTCACCGGCTTGCCTCCATGGTATTTCAGAGCTCTCACCGTGGTTACAAGCACAATTGCGCTGGGTGAAAGTCCAGCATAGCGGCATTTCAAATCTAAAAACTTCTCCCCACCCAAATCAAAGGCAAAACCAGCTTCGGTTACCACATAATCGGCCATGCTCATGGCCATTTTGGTGGCTAAAACGGTGTTGGTGCCTTGGGCGATGTTAGCAAAAGGACCGCCGTGCAGCAAAACAGGATTGCCTTCGAGGGTTTGCACGAGGTTAGGCTGTATGGCCTCTTTGAGCAAGGTAGCCATGGCTCCTTCGGCCTTAATGTCGCGAGCAAACAGCGGTTTGCCTTCAAAATCGTTGCCGATGTATATGCTGCCAAGGCGTTTTTTGAGGTCAGAAATACTGCTTGAAAAGCATAAAATAGCCATTACTTCAGAGGCTGCCGTGATGTCGAAGCCCGTTTCGCGTAAAAAGCCATTGCTTTTGCCACCCATGCCTACTACTATTTGTCGCAAGGCCCGGTCGTTCATGTCCATCACCCGCTTCCAACGCACCGTGCGCGGATCGATGTGTACATGGGGGTCTTTGGCCTGGATGGCATTGTCGATCAAAGCCGCCAACAGATTGTGGGCTTTTTCTATGGCCGCAAAGTCGCCCGTAAAGTGCAAATTAATGTCCTCCATCGGCTGTACCTGGGCATGTCCTCCCCCAGTAGCCCCTCCTTTCATGCCAAAAACTGGACCCAAGCTGGGTTCTCTCAAGGCAGCCATGGTTTGTTTGCCAATTTTATTCAAGCCATCTGCTAGTCCGATACTGATGGTGGTTTTGCCCTCACCTGCTGGTGTTGGCGTGGTAGCCGATACCAGGATGAGTTTAGAGGCTTGTATTTTATCTTCGCGAATGAGCGAAAGTGGTAATTTGGCTTTGTAATGACCGTATGGAATGAGGTCGGATAACTTGATACCTGCTTTCGAGGCAATTTCTTGGATGGGCTTGGGCGGGAATTTCCGCGCGATGTCGAGGTCGGTTGCCATAAAATTTGTTTTCTGCCCTGAAATTAGGATGAAAACATCTAATTTTAAGGAAAAATATCACCATGGCACAAAAAAACATTGCCGTTTTGCTTGCAGGTAGCGGCGTTTACGATGGATCTGAAATTCATGAAGCAGTTTTTACGCTGCTGGCGCTTGATGAAGCGGGTGCCAGCTACCAATGTGTGGCGCCTGATAAACCCCAATTTCATGTGGTAAACCACCTCACAGGCGAACCCATGAGCGAAAGCAGAAATGTTTTGGTAGAATCAGCGAGGATTGCCCGTGGAAAAGTGAAGGCTTTAAAGGATATGAAAGCCATCGATTTTGACGCCCTCATTATCCCCGGAGGCTTTGGTGCGGCCAAAAATCTAAATGAATGGGCGATTAAAGGTCCGGATGGCGCCATTGACCCCGACGTTAAAGCCTTTATCCTCGATTTTATGCGGCTTAACAAGCCCATTGGTGCCATGTGTATGGGACCAACAGTGGTGGCGAAGGCCCTTGCTGGCAGTGATTATCACCCGCAGCTCACTGTGGGGAGCACTGCAGCCCCCTCTCCTTACGATATAGCTGCTGTGAGTGCCGGCATGGAACTTTTAGGAAGCAAAGCAGTGATGCGCACCGTTCAGCAAATTGAAGTAGATGTGATGCATAAAATTGTTACGGCTCCCTGTTATATGATGGAGGCCAGCATTAGTGATATAAGGCTCAATACAAAACAACTTGTAGACGCTTTGTTAAAATTGTAAGATTTAATATCAACTTCATACACAAAGTAGACCTTTGTAAGATGAAGCGAAATCAATTGCGCCAAAAAATGAATGCCATGTTGGCAGGGGATTTGACTCCCCACGGCTGGGCCATTTCAGTGAGTTATGGCCTTGCAGCAGGGCTTTTTCCTATTATTGGTCCTGTTGGTGTCATTAGTTTATTAGTGGTTTGGCTGTTCCGGCTGCACCTTCCATTGGTGATGTTGCTTGTATATGGTCTTTATCCGCTTCAGTTGGTTTTGATGGTGCCTTTTGGAATGGTTGGTAAATTGCTATTACCTGTTCAAAATGCTTTGCAAGTTAATTATGGAGGTAGTTTGGCCTGGTTTTATGCCTTGGGAGAATGGGCTTTGGCCGCTTTATTGGGCTGGCTGCTGCTGATAATTCCGCTGGGATTAATCAGTTATCAGTTAGCTTTGAAGTTCGCCCGCCGTCAAAAAAGACTTCTAGCTCGGTCAGAAGCCAATGTATAACCTGCTTGCCGACGAACTTCTTGCGGCTCAAAAAATGCCTGCAAATCATTCGTGATTCGCTCAAAAAATCCTTAAAATTGCTGTTCTAATTTATTTACAATGCAAAAGATTAAAGTTGCTCATCCCGTGGTCGAACTAGATGGCGATGAAATGACCCGTATCATATGGGCGTATATCAAAGACAAATTGATTTTACCCTATTTGGACTTAGACATTAAGTATTACGATTTAGGCATAGAGCATCGCGACGCTACCAACGACCAAGTGACGATTGATGCTGCTGAAGCCATTAAAAAATACAATGTAGGCATCAAGTGCGCAACAATAACTCCTGATGAAGAGCGAGTTAAGGAATTTAGCTTAAAGCAAATGTGGAAGTCACCTAACGGCACTATCCGTAACATCCTCGATGGCACCGTTTTTCGCGAGCCCATCGTGATGCAAAACATTCCACGCCTCGTACCAAACTGGACCGCCCCTATTTGTATTGGCCGCCATGCTTTTGGTGATCAATACCGGGCTACCGACTTTGTAACTAAGGGAAAAGGTAAGCTCACGGTAAAGTTTGAAGGTGAAGATGGGACTGTACAAGAATTTGAAGTGTATAATTTCAAAGGCGATGGTGTGGCTTTGGCCATGTACAATACTGACGAATCGATTCGGGGCTTTGCACATGCTTGCTTTAATCAGGCCTTGAGCAAAAAGTGGCCTTTATATCTATCCACCAAAAATACCATCCTCAAAAAATACGACGGACGGTTTAAAGATATTTTTGAAGAGATTTACCAGGCTGACTACAAAACAGCCTTCGAAGCCGCTGGCATTGTGTACGAGCACCGCTTGATCGACGATATGGTAGCTTCTGCCCTCAAATGGAACGGTAATTTTGTTTGGGCGTGTAAGAACTATGATGGCGATGTACAGTCAGATACGGTCGCGCAAGGTTTCGGCTCGTTGGGCCTAATGACTTCCGTTTTAGTAACGCCTGATGGCAAAACCATGGAAGCAGAAGCTGCACATGGTACGGTTACACGCCACTATCGCAATCATCAGCAAGGCAAGGCAACTTCTACCAATCCCATTGCTAGTATTTTTGCATGGACCAGAGGTTTGGAGTTCAGAGGTAAATTAGATGGCAACCAGGCACTCATTGATTTTTGCCACAAACTTGAAGCTGTGTGTGTAGAAACGGTTGAAGCAGGTTTTATGACCAAAGATTTGGCCGTTTGTATCCATGGCAACAAGGTGAATCATGGTGAACATTACCTCAATACAGAGGAGTTTTTGGAGAAGTTGAACAGCAATTTAATCGCTAAGTTGAGCTGATTAAAATTGAATACTCATGTAAAAGCCCCGCTATCAATCGATGGCGGGGCTTTTCATCTTTAGTGAACTACTCTTTAAGCTTTCAACCAAGCTGGTTCTACTTTCACCACCCAAGCATACGCACCAAAAAGTGCTGCACTGTACATTAAGTCACCAGCTAAAGTATATTGTAAGAATGGCAAAGCCGCCACATAAGAAGTCATTAAGCCGGCCAGATCAGGCGTATACATGCCACTACCCATCCAAACCATAAAATTAGTTACCAAGAAAAAAATCAAGGAGCTTGCAATAGCCCTTCCTCCTACACTTGGTATGCTAACATTTTTAATGCTGCTACCAAATAAACCGAAGAGCAAATAACAAGCATAGATACTGAGGGTGCCTGCCCCAACAAAGTAACTCAAGCTGTAATAATTGTATAGCAGCGCATTTACTAGCAAATCACTAAACATAGCAGCTGTTAGGATGGTAAGCATGGCCCATTTGCGATTGCCTAATTGTGCGCCTGCAAACAAAGCAATAGCTGCCATTGGTCCAAAATTCACAGGATGTGGTAACAAACGCGTTACCGCGGCTACCAAAATCAAAGCTGTGATGAGTATGTTTTTGTTTATTTTCATAATCGTATCTAAGATGTGGCCAAAAATAAGAAATTAAACCGTAGCGAGCGCCTTATCGGCATGTGCTTCGGCACGCATTTTTTCAGAAAGTTCTTTTCCGAGGTAGCGGTCGATGGCCGTATGAGCGGCATAAATAAGGGGGGTAAGCACAACTGCAGCCGTAAATTTGTACATATAGTTCACAATGCCAATACCCAACACCAACTTTAAGGACCAATCAGCACCAATGTAAAAGGCTATAAAAAGCACCACAAAACTGTCGATAAACTGCGAAACCAAGGTAGAACCGGTAGCCCTAGCCCAAATGTAACGTTCGCCGGTAATGACTTTTACTTTGTGAAATACAAACACATCTACCAATTGACCAATCAGAAAAGCGGTAAGTGATCCCACGATAATCCATAAACCTTGGCCAAAAATGGCCCGGTAAGCTAATTGTAAATCTGTAACCCCTTTTTCGCTCTGCGAGCCCGGCCAAAAATCTGCGGGGGTGAGCTGAATGGCGAGATACACCATAGCAAAAGCATAAATGATGAGTCCAGCCGTGAAAAAAGAGAAAATCCGCACTCCGCGCATGCCGAAATACTCGTTGATGATGTCGGTCATGATAAAAACCACGGGCCAAAGTAAAACACCTGCCGTTAAGTTGAATCCAAGGTCTTCAAAACCGAGTATGTTCATTTTCAACGACTCAAAGCCCAAGCTTTGTTCTAAAGAAAATATTTTAACCCCTATGAACTCTGCCAGGAGTGCATTAGCGATGAAAAAGCCTCCCAAAAACAAAAAAAGGTAAACCTTTCGGGGGTGCCAATGTTGCATAGTCTTTACAAGGCTCATATAAAAATCCGTTCTTTGAATGTAAAAATGTATAAACAATAAAGAGCACCAAAGTTTCATGGAAAATTTTTCAGCATATAATCCCACGCGCATCCAATTTGGTCGCGATTGTACCAAAAGCATTGGCACCGATGCAGCATTCTTGGGCAAAAAGGCTTTGATCATCATTGGCAAAGGTTCGGTAAAAAAGAACGGCGTGCTCGATCAGGTTACCGCTCATCTAAAAGCAGCAAATGTGGCCTACGAGCTCTTTGAGGGTATCAAATCAAATCCCGAATACCAGGATGCTGATGCCGCGGTAGCGCAGGCCAAGGCCTTTGGGGCCGAAATGATCATTGCCGTTGGTGGTGGCTCGGTAATTGACACCGCCAAAGCCGTTTGTGCAGGTTTTTACAGTGATCATTCTGTTTGGGAATTTTATAGTGGTAAAGGCATCAAGCCCAAAGCAGCTCTGCCCCTCTTGGTAGTGCTTACTTTGGCTGCTACTGGTACTGAAATGAACCGGTTTACGGTGCTGCAAGACACCGCCAACAAGCACAAACGCGGCTGGGGCAACGAATTGCTTTACCCTTACATCAGCTACCTCGATCCTGTTTACACTTTTAGTGTGCCTGCTGGCTATACCGCCTACGGCATTGCAGATTTAATGGCACACACCTTTGAACTGTATTTTGGTGTGGATGCGGCACCTTTGTCGGATCACCTGGCTACCGATATCATCAAACTGGCAATGGAATATGGACCTCAGGCGATTACCCATCCAGAGGATTATGATGCCAGGGCCAATTTACTTTGGTTATCAACTGTAGCCCTCAATGGCACCTTAAATGCCGGCAAGCGCAATGGTGATTTTGGGGTACATGCCTATGAACACGTTTTGAGCGTATTATTCGATATTCCTCATGGTGCTGGTTTATCGATCATCTACCCTGCCTGGATGAAGCACTTTTATGGTGAAATTGAGGCCAAAATGGACTTTATGGCGGAAAGAACTTTGGGCTCAGGTAAGACCGGCAAGGACTTTATTGCGGCACTTGAGGCCTTTTACGATACAATAGGCACTCCAAAGCAGCTATCTCAATGGAAAATCGGGGCCGAGCAGCACCCTTTGATCGTAGAAACCTTAATTGAGAACAAAGTACGTGGCAGCTATTTTGACATGCAAAAAGCAGATTATGAGTCCATTTTGGCCTTGATGGCCTAAGGTAAACTTGGTCCATACTGGTCACAACCAAATGGAAAAGCGGCTGATTCAAATGGAATCAGCCGCTTTTTTCATGAATTTCTTAATGGTACCTACTAAACAGGCCCGTTGCCATCCATTGGGCTTCGTGCAATTTGTCGATGTTTAAATTGACTTGAATTTTCTTTTTTCGACTAAAAGCGATCAAGTTTTCGGTGGCCATATTGCCCACCATATCGTCGTTGGCCATGGGGCAACCACCAAAACCCAGCAGTGCGCCATCAAACCTTCTGCAGCCACTTTCATAGGCAGCGGCTATTTTTTCGTCCCTTGTTGAAGGGTGCGAATGCAGATGTACGCCAAAAGTTACTTTTGGATACATAGGAGTAATGTGACTATAGAGCGCCTTGATGTTTTCGGGCGTGCTCACACCTACAGTATCACTAAGCGACATGATGCCCACGCCGATGCTAGCCAATTTATCCACCCAATGGGCAACAATTTCGGGACTGTAGGCTTCTCCATATGGATTACCAAAGCCCATGGATAAGTAAAGCACCATTTCTTTGCCAGTGCGCAAGCATAATTCCTGCATGCGTTCTACTTGTTCGAAGGATTCAGCAATGCTACTGTTGGTATTGCGCTGTTGGAAAGTTTCGCTCACCGAAAAAGGAAAGCCTAGATATTTGATTTGATCGTAGGGTGCAGCTTCCTCTGCCCCCCGAAGATTTGCGACAATAGCCAGTAATTTTGTTTGGCTGCCCATGAACACCAATTTTTCGAGCACTTCTTTAGTGTCTTTGAGTTGCGGAATGGCTTTTGGAGATACAAAACTCCCGAAGTCTAATACATCAAAACCCACTTCCAGCAGCAAATTGAGGTATTCTACCTTCAAATCGGTAGGAATAAATTCGTGGATGCCTTGCATCGCATCGCGCGGACATTCTATCAGTTGAAGGGCATAATCAGTTGGCTGCATCTCTTATAATCGTTCTAAAAGCGTTTGTTTTGCTGGTTTATCTTTGATTTTGGCTCGAATCGTCGTAATTTTCAGCGTTTTTTCAAAACACCGCCATTAAGCGACAATCGATGACCCATTCAGAGCACAAAGAAAACACATCCGAAGGATTTGAAGCAGACAAAAAAGCTCCAAATACTTACGAAGACTCTCCAGAAGCTAACAAAGCCGAGCAAGAGGAAATTCCATCTACAGCAGAATCGCCTGTAGCAGCCGAAAAACCAGCTAAAAAGCGCGTTTCCAAAAAGGACGTTGCCATTGCTGCGCCTGAAGCTGTAGCCGCCGAAAATGTTTCAGAAATGCCAAAAATGGTTTCTGAATCCACGCAAGCGGTTGTTGAGCCCGAAGTAACACTTGCAGCTGCTGCTGAAATTACGCTGGAGCTAACTACCGATGTGGATGATAGCGAAGAAGCTGAAGAAGAACACGAAGAAGAACATCATGACGAGGAGGCTTACGCCAATTTAAACCTCGAGCAGTTGATTAGTCTTTTCGTGGAAACCTCCAAAGAAGAAAATCTCTCCAGCATCCGCACCAAGATGAACGTTTTGCGGGGCATGATTGAGCATCATTTTGAGCAAGAGCGCGCCGAAAAGTTAGCTGCTTTTATTGCTGACGACAATAAAGAAGAGGATTTTGCACCAACGCCTAATCCTTTGCACTTGCTGTTCTTGGAGACCTTATCGAAGTACGGTCACCGTAGAAGCAAAGAAAAAGAAACACGCGAACAAGCCCTTTTAACCAACTTCAAGGCCAAAGAAGCCATGCTGGTGCAGTTGCATCAGCTCATTGAAGACGAAGAAACCAAGGGCATTACCGATATCGACAAGCTGCGGACCATTCAACAGCAGTGGAAAGAAACTGGTGCGGTTCCTCCCGCCCATCGCAACGAGCAGTGGCAGAAATACCATTTCCTCATCGATAAGTTCTATGATAATTTACGCATCAACCGTGAATTAAAGGAACTTGATTTACAAAAGAACTTGGAAGCCAAGGTTGAACTCTGCGAAAAAGCCGAGGAGTTGTTGCTTGAGCCTTCCATCAAAAAAGCCATCGAAACCCTGAATTTGTTGCACGAGCAGTGGAAACAAATTGGGCCAGTGCCGCGTGAACAAAAAGATTCGATTTGGGAGCGCTTTAAAGCGGCTTCTGATAAAGTATACGATAAGCGCAAAAGTTACTTCTCGACCTTAGATGCAGAACGTGAAGGCAACTTCTTGAAGAAAACTGCCCTTTGCGAAAAGGTGGA
Organism: Sphingobacteriaceae bacterium; assembly: GCA_030682795.1. GTDB lineage: Bacteria > Bacteroidota > Bacteroidia > UBA7662 > UBA7662 > PNNG01. Next base: position 188,558 of record JAUXNJ010000047.1, on the reverse strand, counting down.
AGCCATTCTTGAAACTCCCGCTAAAGAGCACCAAGGCTGGCAGAAGCTGAGCGAGCAGGTAGAAGCACTTCAAGCGGAATGGAAAACCATTGGGTTTGCACCAAAAGCCACCAATTCGGTGGTTTGGAGACGCTTTAAGCAAGCTTGTGATCAGTTTTTCACCGCTAAAAATCTGTTCTATCGCACCATCCGACAAGAACAAATCGAAAATCTGCAAGCCAAAGAGGCCCTTTGCGTGCAAGCTGAGGGCTTGATGGAAAGTGAAGATTGGAAAGCGACAACCGAAACCATTATCCGTTTGCAAAAAGAATGGAAAAAGATTGGTGCGGTAAACCGAAAGGCAAGTGACAAAGTATGGCAGCGCTTCCGCAAGGCATGTGATGCGTTCTTTGAACGTAAAAACCAGCATTTCGGTGGTCAAGATGCACGCCATGAAGAAAATCTGAAGCTCAAAATTGCTTTGATTGAAAAAATTGAGGCTTTTGTAGGTTCAGGCAATCAAAAAACCGACCTGGATGCTCTGAAAGACTTCCAGCGTGAGTGGTTAGAGATTGGCTTTATTCCTTTGAAAGACAAAAAAGACATCAACGACCGCTACCGCAATGCCTTAAATAAGCATTTTGATGAGTTAAAGATTTCGACGCAGGAAAAAACCAAGCTCAACTTCCAGCAAAAAATTGAGACCATTAAGTCGGGCAAAGACGGTGACCGTGGCTTGCGTAAAGAGCAATTCCAGATCCAAACCCGCATCAGCCATCTGAATAATGACATCCTGCTATGGCAAAACAACATGGAATTCTTCGCGAAATCGAAAAATGCCGATATGTTGCGAAAAGAAATTGAACAAAAAATTGAGCGCGCGCGTAATGAAATGGCACAGTTGAAAGAAAAACTGTTGCTGTTACGCGACGCATGAACCCAGTAATTATTTTTGACGGACATTGCCGTTTGTGTCATTGGTCAGTGCAGTTTCTGCTCCGCCATGATCACAAACGGCTTTTTCGTTTCGCTACCTTAGATAGTAACTTTGTAAAAGGCTTGGCTACCGAACACTTAGCCATCCAAGGCGATTCGGTGCTCTTATGGCACAACAACAAGCTTTACGAACGCTCCACCGCCGTGATTCAAATGCTGCGCTTACTGGGCGGCTTTTGGCGCTTGCATGCTATTTGGCTTATCATCCCTTCTTTTTTGAGAAATTGGGCCTACGACCTGGTGGCCCGTAATCGCTACCGCATGTTTGGAAAGTTCGACAACTGTCCGCTTCCTAGCCCAGAGAGCCAAGCGCGCTTTTTGGCTTAAGCTTCGTTGTCGTAGTAAATCTTATAAAATTTCCGGCCATCTGGATCGGTGCCTTGCTCAATGAGTTCGCGGTTGCCATGGATGTAGATGTGGAAGTTTTTGTCGAGTTTGAGCACACTTTTGAAAATTCGCTGCTGTTTTTTCACAGCTATAGCTGAAATATCGAACTGATCGGCCAACTGCCACTCGTTTTCCCGCTGAAATTGCTTGTTGTAATCGTGGAAGCTTTTGATGACCTCGGCATCTTGAAGCACCTCATTTTCAAACTCCTGCTTATCAAATTGCTCGTGTTTTTTAAAAAAGTCAACCGATCGATTGAGCAAGTCGATTTGGTCGGCGCGACTTACCACAAATTCCTCGGGATATTGCTGGGTAACGAAGTTTTTGGTGAGGGTCAAGAAGCCATTGGTATGGTTTACATCGTCTTGCTTCGATTTTAAGCCGATAAAAGCCCGTTGCCAATAGTCGGTTTCGCTACCGGCCTTCTCCATCATTAAAACGGTATAGGCCTCCTCTTCGGTAAACAACACCAAACAGGCCTTGTCGAATCGCTTGCCGCCTATGCCCTGCTTAATGCGCAAGCCTGGGGTTCCTGTAATTACCTCCGCCGTTTCTAAAAAGAAATCTTTATTCTCGATTTTGTAGATGCCCAAAGCATTATAGACCGCGTTCCCCATTTGCACATCTTGAAAAGCGATGATAAATAAATCGCCACCTGGAATGGCTGGATGCCGGGAAACCTGATGCAGGTGCTTGCAGATGAGCTGGGAGGTCTCGGTAAAATCCCTGCCATTTTCTAAGCCCTTACTTAAACTATAAAGTGGATTTAGCTTCAGCTCTACTTCGTGCATGAACTCAAAAGTAGCCGCCGTTTGGGCAAAAGGCTTGAGGAAAATGCGCTTCAGTACTTCCTCTTCTTCCGCATTCTCGCGGAAATAGGGTGCTTCATTCAAGTCTGGTTCCCCGCCTTCCTCGTCAAATAGCCGGTGGTAGATGAGTTTGTCGATTTTGGCCTGGTCAAGTTGAATCATCCTAGCTGTCGTATTTTTCGAGTTGCTTGAGCAATACTTTAAAATCGGCAGGATAATCGGCCGTGGCAGTCACTTCTTGGTCTTCGGCATAGCGAAAGGTAACGGCATGGGCGTGCAAAGCCAATCGACCAATCAAAGGCCGTTCTTCATCGAATTTGCCGAGGTTGTAGTTGCGTTTAAAGTTCGACAGCATAGGTGGCTTGCCGCCGTAAGCAATATCGTTAGTGATTACCGCCTTACGAGCTGCCAGATGCACACGTATTTGGTGGGTGCGACCTGTAATCGGCGTGCATTCAACCAGGGTAAAGTGGCGGAAGTAAGCAATCGACTTGAAATAAGTTAGGGCTTCTTTGCCTCCACCGAAATCAACTTTCATCAGGCCATTGCGGTGTGGACCAATGGGCAGATCCACTTCTTCCATATCAAACTGGTGGATGCCTTCTACAATGGCGTGGTATTTTTTAAGCACCCTGCGGTGTTCAAATTCCATGGAGATAAAGCGGTAAGCAGCATCGTTTTTAGCTAAGATGAGCGCTCCAGAGGTCTCTTTGTCGAGGCGGTGGCACAACCGCAACTCGGGATGGTGACTTTTAGCCATTCGCAGCAAAGATGGGGCATCAGCAAATCGCTCGTCGAGGGAGCTGAGCATGGGCGGCTTGTTTACCACAACTACCTGATCGTTTTCAAACAGTATCAGATCGGTAAACTGTACTTTTTTCATGCCGCAAAAATACGGCATTGCTTCACTTATCCAGCGCTTTTGACAAGGTTACTCCAAAAGTACTTCCAATTCCTGGCGTTGAGCGCACATTGATGGTTTGATTGTGGGCCTCAATGATGTGTTTCACAATGGCCAAGCCCAATCCAGTTCCGCCTTCATCGCGTGCCCGCGCTTTGTCAACCCTGTAAAAGCGCTCGAATAAGCGGCTTAAATGCTCTTCTTCAATGCCAATGCCGTGGTCCGATACCTCAATAAGGTAATTCTTATCCATATCGTACAAACCAATGAGGGTTTGAGTACCTGCTTTCCCGTATTTAATTGAATTGGTAATGAGGTTCACAAAAACCTGTCGGATTTTCTTTTTATCGGCGCGTACAAAAAAGGGCGGATTGCAGCCATGCTTGAACCCTAAGCTGATGTCCTTTTCCCTAGCCTTAAACTCAAGGGCCTCAATGATGTCTTGAATCAGCTCATATACATCGAATGTTTCCAAGTCGAGTTTATTTGAGCCACTTTCAAGTTCTGAAATTGCCAAAAGGTCTTTTACCAAATGCTCCATGCGATCAGCGCTTTTGGCAGCTTTGTTCAGAAAATGACGGGTAAGCTCTTTATCGTCAAGTTCCCCATCTAAGAGCGAATGTATGTAGCCTTGTATGTTAAAAATAGGTGTTTTAAGCTCGTGAGATACGTTTCCTAGAAATTCTTTTCGATAGGTTTCCATCACCTGGGCTTGATCAATCTCCCCTCCTTTTTCTCTGGCCCAGCTTTGAACTTCGCGCATCACTTCACCCAAGGGATCTTCACTGAGTTTATCGCTCACTACCTGATTAAACTTGCTCGATTTAAGGGTGTAAATGATTTTGTAAATGAGCTTGATTTTGCGGTAGATAAAATGTTTTACAGCTGCCAACACCACGGCATAAGTCGCCAAAAAACTAAATACAAAAAAGAGTAGCATACGCCAATCCCGTATGCCCAATACCCAAGTGCCAGGCACTAAAAGCAAACTAATGAGAAGCGCTGCCAAAAAAGAAATGGCTGCTGGGGTTGGGTTTTTCACTCCACGCCAAACTTATAACCTACACCCTTAATCGTCACGATGAATTCTTCGCCTACCTTTTCGCGCAATTTTCGGATGTGTACGTCAATGGTACGGTTGATCACTACCACGTCATTGCCCCAAATTTGCTCTAAAATCATATCGCGTGAAAACACCTTGCCTGGCTTGCTGGCTAATAAATAGAGTAGCTCAAATTCTTTCTTAGCGAGAGAAATTTGCTCGGCACCTTTGTAAACGATGTACGTCTCTCGGTCGATAATCAAGCCATTGGCTTCAATTTTTGGCTGCTGCCCATCATCTTTACTGCCACCTCTGCGTAAAATGGCATTGATACGACTTAAAAGTGCTCTTGGCTTGATAGGCTTGGAAATATAATCATCAGCACCAGCATTAAAGCCCATAATTTCTACAAATTCTTCGTCGCGTGCCGTTAAAAAGACGATAAAGGTAGTTTTGAGCTTCTCGATTTCACGTAGCTGCCGACAAGTTTCAATACCATCCATCTTCGGCATCATGATGTCTAGGATAATTAAATCGGGTTTTTCTTCCCGGGCAATTTTAATGGCATCGGCACCATTGCTGGCGGTGAGCACCTCATAACCTTCTTTATTTAGGTTGTAGGCAATGATTTCGAGGATATCGGGCTCATCGTCAACCGCAAGAATTTTGTACTTGGTGGTGCTCATATGTTAAATTTTAACCAAAGTAAACTACTATTTTGTTGTAAAGGCATTGCTGGGCTGTTAAGTTATTATTAATTCAAAAGCCAGCAACGCCTTCCTATCACTGCAGCAAACTAGCGATTTTTTCTTCTAGTTCAGGTCCGCGCAGGTTTCTAGCCACGATGTTTCCGTCGGGATCTACCAATAAGGTGGCTGGAATCGACTGTATGGCATACAAGCCTGTTACCATCGAGTCCCAGAACTTTAAATCGCTTACTTGCTTCCAGCTCAATTGATCATCGGCTATGGCTTTTACCCATCCAGCACGCTCCTTATCCAAGGAAACACCTAATATTTCAAAATTCTTGTCTTTGAACCGGTTGTACATTTTTACGATGTTGGGATTTTCTTGGCGACAAGGTGCGCACCAAGATGCCCAAAAGTCAACTAAAACATATTTCCCACGATAATCGCTCAAAGAAATGCTGTCACCTTCTGGCGTTGGCAGTTTAAAATCCGGAGCAGGTTTGCCAGGCTGGAGTGCAGCTAGATTCGCATAAGGCTCTACAAATTGGGTGAACCATGCGGTATACTTACTTTCGGCATTTTCAGCTTTAAAGCGATTTAAAAGGCTGAAAAACCAATCAAAATCAGATTCAGGAGAAATAAAATTAGCTGCATACAAAGAAGCAAAAACAGGTACCACCCCGTTTTTATTGCCATCAATAAAAGACTTTACATAAGCTTTTTGTCCAGCCTCGTAAGTCTTGTACTTTTCCTGTGCTTCAGCACGCTTTTGATCAAATTCAGGCGTTTCAGCAAAAGGCATCAACTCCTCATTTAATGCAGCTACTTGTTCCTGAAAGCTGTTAAATTGCTTAAAGTAAGCAATGAGTTCTGTGGTGCCTTCAGAACCTTCTACTTTGGCTTCTGATATGTATTGCTCCGCAGAAGTGGTGATTTTAATTATGTCACCATTAGCAGCCAAAACAGGTATCAGCCCAGCATTGGCCAAGCTCAACATATAAACGGTTGGCTCCGTATTGCTGGAAGTAATGCTAAAACTACCGTCTTCAGCAATGATGGCTGAGTCAACAGTCACGGCATCTTCTAAGGTGAATTCTATCATTTTAATTACTTCACCAGCTGCACCTGCAACGGTGCCTTCAACGGTGAAACGGTCTTTTGGGGCTTGATTACAAGCCGATAAGGCTAACAGCGTGGTTAGCAGAATGCTTAAAATGCGCATAGTTTAACTAGATAAGATTTCATTTAATAATTGACTGGTCATTTTGGGGTCAGCTTTACCTTGGGTGCGTTTCATCACGTCTCCCATGAATAAGCCTAAAACGCCCTTTTTACCAGATTTGTATTCTGCTACTTTGTCGGGCCAAGCGGCCAAAACTGCTTCTACGTGCATACGCAATTCATCTACATTTCGCTCCTGCACCAAATTCATTTGCTTAGCTAAATCCATGGGTGATGCAGCTGGATTTTCGAGCATGGCAGGAAAAAGCTTTTGCGTAGCTACGCTGTTACTTACCACTCCTTCGTCGATGAGGGCTATCAAAGCAGCAATCTGTTTGCTCGAAAGCGGAAAGGCATCCATGCTTTGGGCTTCAGCATTGATCCAGGATTTCACCGGTCCCATTACCCAGTTAGCAGCTTGTTTGTAATTGGTTGTGAGGGAAGTAAGTTCATTGAAGTAAAGTGCTACTTCACGATTATCGGTGAGCACCAAGGCATCATATTCGTTCAAGCCATAACTGTTGGTGAAGCGCTCAATCAATTGAGAAGGCAACAGGGGCATGTGGTTGCGCACCTCTTCAATGTAGGCAAGTTCCACTACCACAGGTTGCAAATCTGGTTCAGGAAAGTAGCGGTAATCGTTAGCCTGCTCCTTTGAACGCAAGGCAAAGGTGGTTCCATTTACAGCATCAAAACTGCGGGTTTCACTGTAGATGGTCTCGCCCTTTTGAAGCATGTCGATTTGGCGCTTGAACTCATGTTCGATGGCCCTTTGCACATTGCGAATGGAGTTCATGTTTTTGACTTCCACCTTCACACCAAATTCCGTAGCGCCTTTTTTACGCACGCTGATGTTGGCATCGCAGCGCAGACTACCTTCTTCCATATTGCCATCGCAAATATCGAGGTAGCGCACCAATTGGCGCACTTCGGTGAGGTATAAATAGGCCTCACGCGGCGTGCGCATGTCAGGTTCACTCACAATCTCCAATAAAGGCACACCACATCGATTTAAGTCGATGAGCGAGTCAAAAGCATCTTGGTCGTGCATACTTTTGCCAGCATCCTCTTCCATGTGAATGCGGGTAATGCCAATGCGGCGTTTGCTCCCGTCATCGTTGCGCACATCTACCCAACCATTGTAGCAAATGGGTGTGGTATGCTGGGTAATTTGATAACCTTTGGGCAAGTCGGCATAAAAGTAATTCTTGCGCGCAAACTCGTTCCATCGGCGGATTTCGCAATTCATGGCCAGTCCTAGCTTAACCCCAAATTCCAAAGCCCGCTCGTTGAGCTTGGGCAAAGTGCCCGGGTGACCCAATGAAATGGGACTCACCTGGGTGTTTGGTGCGGCACCATAAGCGGCTGAATCGGATGAAAAAGCCTTTGATTGGGTATTGAGCTGGGCGTGCACTTCAAGCCCAACTACCAATTCGTACTGATCGTATATCGTCGATTCCATATTATATCACGTTTTTGGCAGCTTCGATGGCCGCTGGAAGTCCCAACACATTTGAACCTCCAGCCGTAGCTAAGAAAGGCTGCCCTCCACCACCACCTTGCATCAATTTGGCTGCTTCTCGAACAATGCTACCCGCGTTGAGTTTGGCATTATTCACCAAATCATCGCCAATGGCCACCACCAATTGCGGCTTATCACCCACTACGGCGCCTACTACAACAAAGCTATTGCTGTGTTGCTTGCGCAATTCAGAAGCTAGTTTTTTCAAGCCTTCGGCAGAACGCACTTCCACTTGGACAGCAAGCAGCTGGGCATCTCCCTTGGCCACAAATTGCCCCTGCAAGCCGACGGCCAATTGATTGAGCTGGGCCTGTTCAAGTTGCTCAAGTTCCTTGCGAAGTGCATTGGTTTCTTCTAGCAACTTTTGGACTTGCGCGCTTAAATCTTTAGGATTCTTCAACAAATCTTTTACTTCTTGCAATTGATTGAGCTGCTGCTGCATCCAGCTCAATGCTGTTTTTCCGGTGATGGCCTCGATGCGGCGTACCCCGGTGGCAATGCTCGATTCGCTGGTAATTTTGAACAAACCAATGTGAGCAGTATTGTGCACATGGGTGCCTCCACATAATTCTACGCTGTAATTCGGATCAAAGGTAATTACACGCACCCTATCTCCATATTTCTCCCCAAACAAAGCCATGGCCCCTAAAGCTTTTGCTTCTTCGATGGGTACCGTCCGGCGCTCGTCTAGTTTGATAGCTGCGCGAATGTGGGCATTCACTTCTCGTTCTACCGCCTCTAACTCTACCTCGCTCATTTTCGCAAAGTGAGAGAAGTCGAAGCGCAAGTAATCGGAGTTTACTAAACTGCCCTTTTGCTCAACATGTTGGCCTAATACCAAGCGCAAAGCGGCATGCAGAAGATGGGTGGCACTATGGTTGGAAGCTGTTTCGGAACGCAAAGCACTGTCTACCAAAGCCAAAAAGGTATCGGCGGGATTCACAGGCAATTCGCTCAGCTCATGTACAATGAGGTTGTTTTCTTTGAAGGTATTCAAAACCTTGATTTCCCGGTTGCTACTGTCACGCAGAATACCGGTGTCTCCTACCTGGCCTCCGCTTTCTGCGTAAAAAGGTGTTTCTTGTAGTACTACCTGAAAACTCTCCTTATTTTTGGATTTTACAGCGCGATAGCGTTGAATCTGGGTTTGTACCTCTAATTGATCATAGCCTACAAACTGCACCGCATCTTGCTCCTCACTAACCAATACCCAGTCGCCTGCATCAATCTTGGCGGCTTCCCTGGAGCGGCTTTTCTGTTTCTCCATTTCGATTTTGAAGCCTGCTTCATCAATGCTGTAGCCGTTTTCGCGTGCGATGAGGGCAGTTAAATCGATTGGAAAACCGTAAGTATCAAACAATTCGAAGGCGGTTGTACCATCGATTTGAGTTTGACCAGCAGCTTTCAACTCGTTTTGTACTTGGGTAATGCGGCGCAAACCATTGGTAAGCGTGCGCAAAAAAGCAATTTCTTCTTCTTTAATGATCCGCTGAAGAAAGTCTTGCTGCGGTGCCAATTGGGTGAATACTGCTCCCATTTGCTCGGTGAGTGTTGGCACTAACTGGTACATAAAGGCTTCTTCGAAGCCCAAAAAGGTGTAACCGTAGCGAATAGCACGACGTAATATGCGTCTACAAACGTAACCAGCCTTGTTGTTCGAAGGTAATTGGCCATCCGCTATTACAAAGGTAATGGCACGGATGTGGTCGGCAATTACTCTGAAGGCGATATCGGTGTCCTCGTGCAGGCCGTATTTCTTGCCAGAGAGACGCTCAAGCTGCTGTATAAGGGGTTGGAAAACATCGGTGTCGTAATTGCTGCTGGCGGCTGCTATGGCCCTGCAGAGTCGTTCGAAACCCATGCCAGTATCTACATGCTTGGCGGGTAATTTTTCGAGACTGCCATCAGCCTTGCGATTAAACTCCATAAACACCAGGTTCCAAACTTCAATCACCTGTGGATGGTCGTTGTTTACCAAGCTGGCACCTGATACAGCCGCCCTTTCAGCAGCAGCACGCAAATCGATGTGAATTTCAGAACATGGTCCGCATGGTCCTTGCTCGCCCATCTCCCAAAAATTATCTTTTTTATTGCCCAATAAAATACGGTCTGCAGCAATCCACTTCAACCATTCACTTTTGGCATCGGTATCAAAGTCTAGCCCCTCTTTGGCATCACCCTCAAAAACGGTAACATACAAACGATCCTTATCGAGCTTAAACACCTCCGTGAGCAATTCCCAGGCCCAAGCAATGGCTTCGGTTTTGAAATAATCGCCAAAACTCCAGTTGCCCAGCATCTCAAAAAGCGTATGGTGGTAGGTGTCGTGGCCTACATCCTCCAGGTCGTTGTGCTTGCCTGAAACCCGTAAACAATGTTGTGTATCGGCTACGCGGGGGTGCTTAATGGGCTGATTTCCGAGAAATAATTCTTTGAATTGATTCATACCCGCATTGGTAAACATGAGGGTAGAGTCGCCTTTCACCACAATGGGTGCTGGGTTTTCGATCTGATGTCCGCGCTCCTGAAAGAAGTCTAGGAATTGTTTACGGATCTCGTTAGCTGTCATAAATGGCTGATATACCGATTAATAGTGTTTTTGACTGAAACTAAATTTGCAAAGGCTGTAAAGCTGTTGTAATTTCAGCGGCGCTAAATTAGTGATAAAAACGTAAGCATGGCGAGAGTAAAGTATTACTACAATGCAGCAAAGCTGAAGTATGAGAAAGTAGAGATGTCGTGGAAGCAGCGCCTGCTCCGCATTTTTGGCTTTTTATCCGCCACGGCCGTCTTCGCTTTTATCATCATTGCCATCGCCTATACCTATTTAGATTCACCAAAGGAAAAGGTTTTAAAGCGTGAAATAAACCAACTTGAATTGCAATACGACCTTTTAAATCAAAAGGTTAACTTGGTGGAAAAGGCTTTAAGTGAACTTCAAAATCGGGATGATAACATTTACAGGGTAGTTTTTGAAGCGGAACCTATACCAGAGGCCACCAGAACAGCAGGGTTTTCAGGAATTAATTATCGCGACTTACAGAATTTTAGCAACAGTCAGTTAATGATAGAAACAACCAAGCGCATCAATACATTGGCCAAGCAAATGTACATCCAAAGTAAAAGCTATGATGAAGTTGTAGGAATGGTTAAAGATAAGGCTAAACTACTGGCATCGATACCTGCCATCCAACCTATCAAAAACAACGATTTGAATCGCCTAGGCTCCGGTTTTGGTTATCGCATTGACCCTATTTATAAAACCATCAAAATGCATGAAGGCATCGACTTTTCGGCTCCTATTCGCACAGAAATTTATGCCACTGGCGATGGAAGGGTGTCTTCAATTATGCGCATGGACCGTGGCTACGGCAATTGTGTAATTATCGATCATGGTTTTGGCTACAAAACGCTTTATGCACATATGTCGCGCTTTAACGTACAATACGGTCAAACCGTAAAACGCGGCGAAGTAATTGGCTATGTAGGTAATACAGGCAAAAGCACCGCTCCTCACCTTCATTACGAAGTGATCAAGGAGGGCTCCAAAGTAAACCCGGTAAATTTTTTCTACAACGACATCACGCCGGAACAATACGATTTGATGATTCAAAAAGCATCCATGCTTAACCAATCCTTCGACTAAACATGCCTTATAAAGACAAACCAATTGAAAAATCCTACTTCAGCATTGGTGAAGTAGCAGAAATGATGGAAGTAAGTCCTTCCCTCATCCGCTTCTGGGAAACAGAGTTTGAACAATTGCAACCACGAAAAAACCGCAAAGGAAACCGGATGTATAGTCGCGCCGACCTCGACCTACTCCGCACCCTTTACCACCTCATAAAAGAGCGTGGGTTCACCTTGAAAGGTGCCAAGGAGAAACTCAAGGAGAAACCCGAGCAACTCGACAAAGCCATGGCTGTGCGTGAAAGTCTGCTCAAAATCAAAAGCTTCCTGAGCAGTTTAAAAAACGATCTGGAAGATTAAGAAAAGACCTTATTCAGTTGGAATTAGCCAATGAAGTACTCCACAGGCTTCACTGGTGAATAGGTCCTTAAAAACTCCTCTACCTTTTCTACCATATTTTTACTTCCCATTACCACTGGTGTGCGCTGGTGCAAAGTTTTAGGTTTGAGATCGAGAATTCGGTTGAACCCATCGGTGGATTTGCCACCGGCCTGTTCAATGATAAACGACAGCGGATTACACTCATATCCTAGCCGAAGTTTACCTTCAGGAGCTTTGCCAGTAGCGGGATAAATAAACACCCCACCTTTGATCAAATTGCGGTGGAAATCGGCCACCATCGAGCCAATGTAGCGTGAGCTGTATGGTCGCTTGGTCTTTTTATCAGGCTCCTGACAATACTTAATGTATTTTTTGATGCCTTCCGGAAAATCCACATAATTGCCCTCGTTCACCGAATAAATTGTGCCGTTTTCAGGAATGCGCATATCGGGATGCGACAAACAAAACTCGCCGATAGAAGGATCAAGGGTGAAACCGTTTACACCATGCCCTGTAGTGTAGACCAGCATGGTAGATGACCCATAAACCACGTAGCCGGCTCCTACCTGCTCACTGCCGGGTTGGAGACAGTCTTCAAGGGTACCAGGACCGTTAAAGGAAGTTCTGCGATAAATTGAAAAAATCGTCCCAATCGATACATTCACATCGATATTAGAAGAGCCATCTAAAGGATCTATCAAAACCACATACTTGGCATCCTTGGAGATTTCACTGTAAATTGGAATAATGTCTTCATCCTCCTCGCTAGCAACAGCGCAGCACTCTCCACCAGCATTTAAAGCTGCAATAAACTGCTCATTAGCAAAAACATCCAACTTCTTAACATCTTCTCCTTGAACATTCGTAGCACCTGCATCACCCAGAATATTTACCAGTCCGGCCTTGTTCACCTCCCGGTTTACAATTTTAGAGGCAATGCCAATATCCCGCAGCAAACGCGATAATTGGCCTTTAGAATAAGGGAATTCTTTTTGACGCTCAATGATAAATTGACCTAAAGTGACTACTCGGTTGATGTTTTCCATAAGATCCTATTCGAAAAACGAAATTATGTATTGTATTCCAAGTTAGGTAGCAAAATCGCTCTAAATGCTGATGCTGAAAAAAAACAACCTATTTCAACGGCATCGCCAAGGCTTGCGTAACTTTGTAAGATGGAATTAATGTTGCTGGATGGCGAAGGCATAAAGGCCCAAGAAATGGGCGATTTGGCCCAAAACAGGAGCTTTTTGTACGGAGATGGCGTGTTTGAAAGCATCAGAGTGATGTATGGTCAAGCGCTTTGGCCCAGTTTTCACTTTGAGCGGCTGCAGTACGGACTTAAACAACTGGGTATCCACTACCATCAAACCCAGCTGCAATTCGAACAAAGGCTTCAAAAGCTAATTGAACTCAATAAAATCCATGGAGGCGCTCGCCTCCGCGTACATGTGTGGCGCCGGGCAGGCGGCCTATACCGGCCCGAAAACGATGGAGGCATGCAACTCATGCAAATTACCGCCCTCGAACCAAATGAATTTGTGCTGAATGCCAAAGGCCTGCAGTTGGGCGACAGTAAAATCATAAAACAAGCACTTTTCCAGCCAGATGTAAAAACCACCAATGCCTTGCAATATGTGCTGGCGGCTCGTGAAGCCAAAGCCGCCAATTGGGATGATGCCTTTTTATACCACAGCGAAGGTGGCTTGCTGGAAAGCAGCAGCAGCAACGTTTTTATATTGAAACAGGGAGTCTTGCTCACCCCTCGTTTAGAAGACGGTTGTTTACCCGGTATCCTGCGACGGGTAATGATGGAAAAGCTTCCGGCATTGGGATACAAAATCAAGGAGCAACTGCTTGCTCACAACGACCTCCAAACCGCCGACGAAGTGTATTTAACCAACGCCATCTCCGGATTACGCTGGGTGGGTGGCTGGCGAACGAAGCGTTATTTTAAAAAACAGGCTAGCATTTTGGTCGATGACCTCAATCAGCTGGCCCTCCAAAGTCTTACGCAAGCGTAGTTACCCTAATGGTAACTGAGCCAAGGCAGCATTTCCTAACAGAAAAGCGGCGGTAGACATCCGCTTTTTGCCTTCTAATTGCACTTCAAGTAAGGTCATCCGTCCATCCTGTACTGCCACATACCAGTTGCCGTTTTCTAAATAACCTTGGCCCACTGCCAAGGCTTGCTTCATGGCTTCAAATCGTATGGCATAAATTTTCAACACCAATCCATTCACCCTGGTGAAAGCGGCAGGGTAAGGCGACAGGCCCCGTACCAGGTTGTGGATTTGACCACCCGACTGCTGCCAGTCGATCATACAATGCTCTTTAAAAAGCTTGGGAGCATGTTGGAGCTCGCTCGAGCTAGCCGTTTGAGCAATATAGGTCACCTCTCCTGCCAAAACTTCTTGGACTGTTTGCAGCATTAACTTCGCCCCTTCTTCCATTAATAAATCGTGCAATTCACCAGCATTCATGTTTGGCGTAATGGCTACCTTTTGTTGGTGAACAAGGTCCCCCGTATCAATTTCATGCTTGAGTTTAAAGGTGGTAATGCCGGTTTCCAGCTCCCCATTGATGAGCGCCCAATTGATAGGAGCTGCACCTCGGTATTGCGGCAGCAGCGACGCATGTAGGTTAAAAGTGCCTAGTGCCGGCATGTTCCAAACCACTTCTGGCAGCATGCGAAAGGCTACTACCACCTGTAAATCGGCTTGATACGACTTGAGTATTTGCAAAAATTCAGGATTTTTCAGCCGCTCTGGTTGCAAAACAGGAATGTTTTGTGCCACAGCATACTGTTTTACTGACGATTGTTGCAGTTTTTGTCCCCGCCCTGCTGGTTTATCAGGCATGGTGACTACCGCCACCACATTTACCCCTCCTTCCACCAAAGCTTTCAATGAAGCTACGGCAAAATCGGGTGTGCCTAAAAAGATTACGCGTTTATTGTGCATGATTAATTCTCTGGATATAGTAAGTACTTGGCTCGCACCTTTGCAAAAGCTTCCAAGCCAGGCTGCCAACTGGCCCGTATTTCAGCAATACTCTTACCCTTTTCAATTTGCTTGCGCAACTCGCTGGTTCCCGCCAGTTTTTCAAAGAAGGGGATGAAAAATTCGGTTTTTTTAGGCGCTTGCTGGTAAAAATCAATGAGTGGCTGCAAATCGAGTTGCTTTTTTTCTCGGAGGCTTTCAAGCGATGCATTGGAGTAATCGAAGCCAAAGCACTTTTCATTCATAAAAGGCGGTTTAGCGGCTTTTCCTGGAATAGAGACGGGGGTAAAACTGGTCGGTCCACCCTTGAACCATGGAGCACCAACCCGCTGAAAGGGCTTGTCGGTACCCCTACCTAAACTCACTGGCGTGCCTTCAAAAAAGCAAATCGATGGGTAAAGGTAAATAGAGCGCATATCTGGCAAATTGGGTGAAGGAGGAATGGGCAGTTCGTAAAATACTTGGTGGTGATAGCCTACAACTGTCACGATTTCAAGCTTACACTGAATACCTCCCGCTAACCAGCGCTCGCCATTGATCATGCAGGCATACTCGCCAATGGTCATGCCGTGCACCACTGGAATGGGATGCATGCCTACAAAGGAGCGAAAAGCGGTGTCTAAGATAGGGCCGTCGATGTAATGGCCATTGGGATTGGGTCGGTCCAAAATCAAAAGCGGCAAGTCCTGCTCGGCACAAGCTTCCATCACATAATGCAACGTGCTGATGTAAGTATAAAAACGAGCGCCAACATCCTGAATATCAAAAACAAGAAGATCCACCTGACTTAAATCTGAGGCCGTGGGCTTCTTTTTGGCGCCGTAAAGCGATACTACCGGAGTACCCGTTTTGCTATCCTTGCCGTCTTTGATGTTGGCTCCTGCCTCTGCTTCTCCCCTAAAACCATGTTCGGGTGCAAAAACGAGGCGTACATCCTGACCTTCAGCCAACAAAAAATCGAGCAAATGTTGTCCTTTAGCCGTTGCAGTATGGTTCACCACCAGCCCAAGCTTCTTTCCCTCTACCAAAGGCAACCAGCGATCGGCTTGATCGGCACCCATCAATAGTGGACTGCTTTGCGCCACTACGCTGCAAACATTGATAAATAATAACCCCAGAAGTGCTGCGGCTTTCCTAATTTTGGGCAAATTGTTTCTCATTGCAACTGGTTAGCTTTTTATTCAAGCGTTTGGCCCTCGACCAAGGTAACCACCTGTCCCGACTGGTTGTGCGCATCGCCATTGCTGGTGTTGCGGTGGGCATTGTGGTAATTTTGGCGGCGACGGCCATTGTAAATGGCTTTCAACAAAGTATTCCCGCCAAATTTACCGGCTTTTGGGGCCATATTCAAGTAAGTAGACTCGAAATAAGTCAATCTTTTGAACAACAGCCTTTTGCAATTCGCAGCGATATGCTCGACTCCATTCAGGCCTTGCCCGAAGTCGATTGGGTGGCACCCTATGCTACCAAGGCAGGCATTATTCGTACGGAGGAAAGTTTTGAAGGCGTGGTATTAAAAGGTATTGACGCAAGCTATGACCAGTCGTTTTTAGCGAGTTGTTTGGTGGCAGGGCGATTGCCAGATTTTGCAACCGGCGATAATTCAAACGAAATATTATTGCCTGAAAGTGTACTCAAGCGCTTGAAATTGAAACTCGGCGATAAGATTCAATTCTATTTTATCCAGGATCCGCCGCGATTGCGGTTGTTTACCGTGGTGGGCGTTTACAAATTAGGCATTGAAGGAGAGTTTAGCAAGCCATTCGTAATTAGCGATTTACGCCATATTCAACGGCTCAATAATTGGGAGCCTGATGAGTGTGGCAGTCTGGAAGTGCACCTGCTACCAAAAGCTGCGTTACAAAATACAGCTTATAAAATCAGCGATATGGTGGACCTCAATTTGGAGGCTTATACCATTGAAGAACTCTATCCAAATTTGTTTAGCTGGCTGAATTTGTTTGATTTGAACAAGCAGGTGTTAATGGTGATCATGCTTTTAGTGGCCGGCATAAATATGATTTCGGCCTTGCTCATTTTGATTTTGGAACGCACACAAACCATTGGCTTGTTTAAGGCTTTTGGCATGCAAAATAGAGACATCCGTCGTTTGTTTTTGCTTACTGGCACTTACATCGCAGGCGTCGGCATGCTCATCGGCAACGGGCTCGCCTTGCTGTTGTACTGGCTACAGAAACGCTTTGAGTTAATTACATTAGACGAAAGCAATTACTATGTGTCGGCGGTGCCTTTAGAAATTTCGGCCATAGAATTGATTGTACTCAATGTAGCTACCTTGAGCGTTTGTGTGCTACTGTTGGTGCTACCTTCCCTGGCCATTGCCCGAATTAAGCCAGTAGAGGCCATTCGCTTCGATTAGAAAGAGAGCGTGCGCATGAAATAACTTCCATTCAATAGCAAGTCTATTTCATTTATCTCTTGCTAAAAGTATGTTTTATAAACTTTGTGATTATAAAATACTTTTGGTTCTTTCTAATCAATTCAAAACCAATCCTCTAAAATCTACTGGTACTACCCGGCTTACACCTTGCTCCACCATCGTTACCCCATAAATGATATCGGTAGTTTCCATGGTCTTTTTATTATGCGTCACAATAATGAATTGCGAATGCTCGCTAAAGCGACGAATGAGCTTATTAAATTTATCGATGTTGTGATCGTCCAACGGAGCATCAACTTCATCAAAAATGCAGAAAGGAGCTGGTTTGAAAAGGTAAATGGCAAAAAGCAAAGCTGTAGCAGTAAGCGTTTTCTCCCCACCCGAAAGCTGGTTGATGGTTAATGGCTTTTTACCCTTAGGCTTGGCAATGATGTTGATGGGCGACTCGAGCGGATTGGCAGGATCAACCAATACCAAATCACAAGCATCTTCCTCTGTGAATAAGGAGCGAAAAACCACGATAAAATTATCACGAATGGTATTAAAGGCTGCCATGAACTTCACTCGGGCGGTTTCATCAATTTCGGCAATGGTTTGGAGCAAAGAAGACTTGGCATTTAGCAAATCATCACGTTGGGTGGTGATAAAGACATGTCGGCTCTCAATTTCCTGGTAAGCCTCAATGGCCATTGGGTTAATGGGACCAAAATTATCGAGCTTCTGCTTCATATCGGCCACCATTTGTTTGAGGACAGCTGCTTCGAGCACCGGCGCCACGTCTCGGCCACGTAAAGCCGCTACATCGACTTCAAATTCTACCGATAGGCGTTCGGTAAGACCGTTTTCCTGCAGTCGCAATTGATTCATCGCCTCTTGAAGTTGTTGCAAGAGGTAATTGTTTTGCTCATTTTCACGCCGCTGGTCACGAATATGGTTCTCAAGCTCGTCTAACTTTCCTCTCGATTGATAATAGGCCACCTCAGCTTCTTGTACCGCTTTTTCCATATGCTCTTTTTGCTCGTACATATCCAGCAATTTGGTATCGCTGAAATCGGTGCTTCCCAAAACAGTCTTGATTTCGGCCTGTACTTCACCTAAAATACGAGTATTGTCGGTAGTGCGCTTGTTGAGTACTTCAATCTGACTATTTTTAAAATCCCGGTCTTTCTCCAAGCCGCTCAAGCGGTTAAACTCCTGGTGATAGCTGATGTTGGCCTGGTTGAAGGCCGCCGACTGTACCTGCACCTTTTCATTGATGCTGTTGTAGGCCTGCTGGAGTTGTGCTACTTGCTCCTGAAGCCGATTTACTGCCTCAAAAATAATCTCAAGTTTAGGTTCGCTTAAAGAAAGCAAATCAGTTGATTCTTTGAGCTTTAATTCTAGTTCATCCTGCCTATTTCGGTTGGCCTCAAGAAACTTTTTGTGCTGGTCTTGCTGACTCAGCATCAAGGCCAACTCGCGCTCTGCCTTGTTCAAATCGGCACGCGTGCTTTCGATTTGATTGGCCTGCGACGCCGCCACACCCTCTTGTTCTTGTCGCTGTAATTGAATCAGTAAGTCGCGTTCTTCTTTAGCTTTGGCCTCCAATTGCTGAATCTGCTTTTGCAACAACTCGAGGTTGCGTTTGCGGCCGATGCGTTTGCCTTCAAACAAGCCCAAACTCCCCCCTGCCAAACTCAAACCGCTGCCAGTGTACTTACCCGATTTACTTATAAGTACAATACCAGGATATTGGGAGCTGTGCGTTTTGAGCGCCGTTTCAAAATCTTCACTGCTGCTGATGTACACATTGCCGAGCAAATGATTGATGAGATTCACATAAGCCACATCACATTCAGTAATGCTCAAAGCATCGATGCAGTCAGGCAACATATGTGGCTGGTTTTGGCGCAGCTTTTCAACAGCCTCCAGTACAAAAAAACTGGCTCGACCCTTGCCCGAATCGCTCAACAAATCAACCCCGGCACGGGCTTCTGCATAGGTATTTACTACATAGTAGTTTAAATAAGGCTCTAGGTAATTCTCAATGGCCGCTTTGTATTCAGGTTTTACGGTGAGTACATCGCTTAATAACTGCGCATTTTTGGTCCAGTTGGTGCTCTTTTTCAAAAACTTCAGCGAATCGGGGTAGCCTTCGAGGTTGTCGACCAGACTTTTAGTCAAGTTGTATTCATTGGTCAGCTTGTCGAGTTGGCGGTTAACATCCACTGTCCGACCCCTGCTCTGCTCCATTTGAGCGCGCAGCAAACGGAGTTTTTCTTGCAACTGCTGCTCAGACTGCTGTAGTTGTGCAAAATCACGTTGTAATTGGCTGGTACGGGCTTGCAGACTATCGAGTCCCTCCGCAAAACCATCCAACTCGGTGGTTTTGGAGATGCGGTCGTTTTGGTTTCGACTTAGCTCCTGCCCCAACGATTCCATTTGAATGCGGTATACAGCCACCTGTTTTTCGAGCTGATGGGCTTCGTTGCGCTGCGTATTGAGCTTTTGCTGGGCTTGCTGAAGTTGCTCTTGCAGACTTTTATGCGTGGCCCTGCTTTCTTCCAACAAAGCCTGCTTTCCCTTAGCATCTAACTCTTTAGCAACTACTTGCGATTGCACCTCCGTGAGCTGAAGACTGAGTTTTTGTAGCTCTGTACTGATGTATTGCAAATGCTCGGCATCATCCCTCAATTGCTTTTGCAGACTTTGCTCTTTATCGGTTAGAAACCGGTGTCTTTCGTTTTGTAGGCGCTGCTCGTTTTCATATTGGCGGATGGATGCTATAAACTCATTAGTAGCTTTTTGGCGGCTGGCTAGTAGCTTTTCGCGCTCTACAATCTCTAACTTAACTGCCTGTATGCTCGCTTCATCCTTGCTAATAGTCGCCTCTATGCCCTGCCGTTTGTCGCGCAGTTGTTGCTCCTTTTCCTGTTGCTCAGCAATTTGTTCTTTAAAACCTAGCAAGCTGAAATAGGCCAAATCTAAGCTTGCAGCCTTGTAGTCCTCCCGCATTTTGTAAAAGCGCTCGGTTTTACGGGCTTGCGCCTGCAGCATTTTGAGATTTTTATCAATCTCAAAGAGCAAATCATCTACCCGGTTAAGATCATTTTCGGTATCCTGCAGTTTACTGAGGGTTTCTTTTTTACGGATTTTGTATTTCGATACCCCAGAGGCCTCTTCAAAGAGCAATCGGCGCGAATTTTCTTTGTCATTGAGAATGTCATCAATCATTTTCAACTCCATGATGGCATACGAATCACTGCCAATACCCGTATCTAAAAATAGGTTCGTAATGTCTTTGAGCCTACAATTCACCCCATTGAGCTGATATTCGCTTTCACCGCTGCGATAGAGTTTACGGGTGATGGTCACCTCGTTAAATTCAGTAGGCAGGATATTTTTAGAATTTTCAAAACTCAAATGCACCTCTGCCAGATGTGCTTGTTTCCGGCTTTTGGTGCCATTAAACAGCACATTTTCCATTTTATCGCTGCGGAGCATTCGCGACTTTTGCTCGCCCAACACCCAGCGCATGGCATCCACCACATTGCTTTTTCCGCAACCATTGGGTCCTACAATACCCGTCACCCCATCATTAAAATGGATGGTGACTTTATCGCCAAAGCTTTTGAAGCCTTTTATTTCGATGGACTTTAACCGCATACTTCTTTCAACAATTCGTGCAAAACGCTACATACAAACATAATTGCTCTTAACTTTACATTGTCCACCAATTTGATATTTATATGGATTTTCCTACGCTGGTTTATTTGCTTGCCCTTGGCGCCTATTCGCTTTTCACTTGGTGGAAAAAGAGTAAAGCGGGCAAAAATGCACAAAAACCTGCGCAAGGCGAAGCAAAACCTGAAGTTCCAGAGTGGATGAAGGAAATTTTCGGGGAAGCCTTTGAAGAAGCCCAACCTAAACCTGCCCCTCGTACCGTTACAGAAGCTGCACCCCCTGCCCCTAGGGCCATGGCCACGCCTGCTAACAAACCTGAGGCCGACAGTAGCAGCCGTCGCATCGAAACCGAAACCATCACCAAATACAACCGCCAACCGAAGAGCGAAAAACTAGTGGTGGAAGACGTCAAACCAGATTTGATGGCACTTTATGCTAAACGCAAAGCCAGTATTTCAGACATGCCAGGCGATGTGAGCGAATCTTCTATTGACGCAGATGATGTATCAGCATACGAAATCGGCAAAAAATCAACCACCAACAATGCGTTTGATGAAATCGACTGGCGCCAGGCCATCATCTTAGCGGAAGTGCTTCAACCGTATGGTGAAAGAAAAACCTTGTAATCAATTCATCTTTTTGACATCCAATAAGTAGCGTGTCAAAATATGCTGTTCCGTGGTTGCATTAAAGTCGCCTTCATATAGCTGCCATAACTTGCCTGGCACTATTCGTCGTCCATCAGACAACGTCAGCGGCAAGTAAAAACCATCCTCCACACCTTCATAGCGGTAATACCACTTGGCTTTTTTGCCCTTACCTCGCTGTTGCCAAGCCAAAACAGGTAAAGTTATTTTAAAGAGGTAATGCTCCCAAGCTGGCCGATAATTTTCTCCCATTTGCAATATCCAAAAGTCGAGCATGGCGTCGGTATGGGTAACCTGCTTGTAAAACTGTTGGTAACAACGCTTCAAATAAGTAAAAAACAAGCTGTCGTTAGCTAAACTATTGCGCATGCTATGCAACATCCAGGCCCCTTTGTAGTAAACATCGGTATCTGCATCAGTAAAATTCACCTCATAAGGCCCTACCATAGGCTGCTTTAAGGCAATGCGCTTTCGTTGCTCGAGCAGGTAGGTGCTGGCGTTAGCTTGGTTGGATTGGCATTCCAAATAAATGGTTTCGGCATAGGTCGTGAATCCTTCGTGAATCCACATATCAGCATGATCGGCCACACTCACGCTGTTGCCCCACCATTCATGTGCACTTTCGTGGATGATGATAAAATCAAAGCCCCATTTGTTGTTCTTATAATTATTGCCATAGGCCACCGCACTTTGATGCTCCATGCCCCAATAAGGCGTTTCTACAAGTTTGTAGCCATCTTCCCAAAAAGCATAAGGCCCAAATACTTTTTCAAAGCATTGCAACATGGGCCCTACCTGCTTAAAATGCGCTTGGGCACGGGCAAGTTGGTACGACAAAACATAATAGTCCAACAGGCGCTCCTCTCCATCCGCATCCGAATAATTATCGGAAAAATGGGTATAATCGCCAATATTCACAGTTACATTGTAGGTATTAATGGGATTGCGCACTTCCCAGCTAAACACCTCCCAATCAGCTGATGTTTTTTGGCTCGTTAGTCTGCCGTTACCCACGGCCAGCAAACCGCTGTTTGGAGGGATGTGAATATTAAGTCGAACACCCTTATCGGGTTCATCACTGAGATGGTCTTTACACGGCCACCAACTACTGGCACCGAAACCTTCACAGGCAACACCAATCCATGGTTTTTTAGCATTATCGGTTGTAAATACAAAGCCACCATCCCAAGGAGCGCGTTTGGCAATAATCAAATCGCCATGGTAATGTACAGTGAACGCCAAATCCTCGCCGGCTCGCTGCAATTCCGGAAAGTCAACAAACACTGCATTTGCAATTCTCGTAAAACTTAAATGCCTTTCTTTCCATACAATGCTGTCAATAACTAAGTGGGCAAATAAATCTAGCTGAAGTCGTTGGTGGTCTGAGGTATTGGCAGCGATAAATAAAACTGAACCTTGGATGGGATATTTGAGCTTACCCGCTGCATCGCGCTCACCAGTTAAGTATGGAAACTTGACATCAATTTCATATTTCAACACATTGTAACAAGCCCTTGCTGGCGTTATTTGGCCTCTTAAACTGTCTGCCTGAGAAAACGACTGTGCATACACAACATCACACACCAAGAAGCAAACCAATGCACCTAATAAAATTTTATATTTGACCATAAATTTCAAAACATGAAATTACGAATATTCCTGTTTTCTATTTGCCTTTGGGCAGCTTTTACCGCCAAGGCACAAGAAGATCAACTCAAACAACAGGTTTTTCTAAGCGCAGGTATTTTAGATTTCAGCTATCTAGAAAATTTTTTTGGTTCGGATGGCAGTTCCTATGGTTTGCCAGGACTTGGCCTGCTCGAATACAGATTAAGTGCGAATCGTTTAGGTGTAGGAGTTTCTGTTTTTAGTCGCCAGTTGGAGCAAGAGAGGTGGACACAATCCCGGTCGCATCGTTTTTTTTGCATCCTTCCACATTTTGATTATTACTGGGTAAATGACGAAAAATATCAAGTAAGCTCTCAACTCGCTTTAGGCTTTCGTTTTGGTGAAACCACTACCACAGATAATTTCAATGCCTATTTTGTATCCTTGTACAGACGTCCTGCTTTTCAAATTATCCCGCTATCGGTTACATTTGGTTCAGGTCGTTGGTTAGGTCGTTTTGAAGTTGGCATGGGACATAAAGGTTTTGGCACTTTAGGCATCGGTTTGCAGTTATAGCATTTAGCAGGATTTAACACCTTAATTTCGAATTTAACTGCACTTTTGTCGAAAGTAATATTCCTTTATAAATGCGTTCAGCACCGCTTGTTTTGATTTTTTTGGCCATTGCATTGTTGATGGATTTGTATGCCTACAGGCTCATTTTCAGGTACAGAAAGCATAAAAAGCCGCCTAAACTCAGCAAACAACTTTTTTGGATTATCAATGCACTCGCTTACGCTGCTGTATTTGGTTTGAATATTTATGGTTACGATTTAGCAAATCCTGCCGCTCGTAATTTCATCATCGGCGGTTTTGGTTTGTTGTTTTTTTCAAAATTGGCAGCCTTGCCTTTTTTGTTCATCGATGATGTGCTTGCCTTTTTTCATTGGATATTTAAAAAAACAGGTATTCTCTCCCAAGAGGTCAAACCCATTGAACCTGGTAAAAGTAATGGTCTTACACGATCTGAATTCATCAGCCGTGCCGCTATTCTCACAGCCGCCTTACCCTTTTTAAGTTTAGGTTATGGCATGATCAAAGGCGCCTACAACTACCAGTTGCGTAAGGTACGATTACGCTTCCCTAACCTACCTGAAGCATTTCATGGCACCACAATTGTGCAGCTTAGCGACATACATGTAGGCTCCTTTGATTCTTACAGTGCCGTGCAGCGTGGAATTGACTTGGTAAATGAACAGCAAGCCGATTATATTTTTTTTACAGGTGATCTGGTCAATAACCGCACCGAGGAAGTGAACCGTTGGATGGGACATTTGAGTCAATTGAGAGCTAAAAAGGGGATTTTTAGCATTTTGGGCAACCACGATTATGGAGACTATGCCAAATGGTCAAGTCAAGAGGAAAAGGCTAAAAACATGCAACATATGTACGAGGCGCACCAAAAACTTGGCTGGCGCTTACTATTAAATGAAAACGAACTCCTTGAAAAGGAGGGTGAGCAAATTGCCTTGGTCGGCGTAGAAAATTGGGGTAAAAAAGGCCGATTTGCCCAATATGGCAGATTGCAACAGGCGCTAAAAGGAACGGAACAGGTTTCATTCAAAATTCTGCTCAGCCACGATCCTTCTCACTTTCAGGAAGAAGTAAACCAACACCAATCAGATATTGACCTTACTTTATCAGGCCATACCCATGGCATGCAGTTTGGGGTAGAAATTCCTGGTTATATTAAATGGAGCCCAAGCGCTTGGGTATATCCGTATTGGGCTGGTTTATACAAATTTGGGAAACAATTTTTGTACGTAAACCGAGGATTTGGCTTCATTGGCTACCCTGGTCGTGTTGGTATTTTACCAGAAGTCACCCTCATTACCCTCGAAAGAGGCGAAATGGAAGATATTGGTGAAAAAATAAGTTAATGAAACTTTCGATTAAAGCAATTGACTTAAGTCATTCACACCTATTGCTCTTTCTACTGTAAAGCCTTCCCCATAGGTTACGGGGACCAATCGACCCATTTCTCTGGCCCGGGCCTCAATAAAATCTAAAAAATCAGGTCTCGAAATCGGTGTCATGGGCTCTTGACTGTTTGGATCATAAAACTGTGAACCAAATGCCCTTACAGCCGCTAGCTTGCGCTCAAACTGTTCTGTAATGTCTACCACAAAATCGGGCTTTATGTACCGGTCTTGTATATAATGATACAATACCCGCGGTCTCCATGCTTCCTGGAATTCTCCTTCAAACTGGGTTTCAATTCGCCGCAAACCACTTAAAAAAGTAGATTCAGCAACCAATTTAGCTGCTCTGCCATGGTCAATGTGGCGATCACTAACGGCATTGGCCAATACAATATCCGGCCGAGTGTGCCTGATTTGTTGAATAATCAGGCGCTGATGAGCTTCATCAATCGTAAAAAAACCATCACGCATACCTAAGTTGGCGCGATAATGAATCCCCATTACTTGAGATGCTGCCGCGGCTTCCGCCTTGCGCAAATCAGCACTTCCTCTTGACCCTAATTCACCTTTAGTTAAATCCACAATTCCCACACGTTTACCCGCCTCAATGTGCCGAATGAGGGTCCCACTGCAACTCAACTCAACATCATCTGGGTGGGCAGCAAATGCCAAAATATCTAACTTGAACATGCGCAAAGATACAGTTAGTGAAGGAAATTACGGTGATTGCGGTCTAACGATACTTATAAGGAGGCTGGTAGTGTTCCCCCTCAATTTCTTGAAGTATCAATTCAATGTCACGATCTTCTTGATCATCATATCCCGTTTTAAGGTTGGTGCCAAATAATCCAGCCAAACTTTGCCACATAAAGGCCTGAAAACTTCCCCTAAATTCTTTAATCACCTCGTAGCTCGTCCTGCTCGTCTCCCGATCAATCAATTTAATCAGGATTTTACCTTGCGTCACTGTCAAATTAAGCAAATCTTGTTTGTACTTCTTTTTCAGCTCCTCTTCTACCCCTTTGATGTGCTTTTGCCGCTTGTGCTCGGGAATTCCCGGCAACTCCGCCTCAAGCTCTTGCAATCGTTTGCCCGCTACTTTAGCCAAAGGATACGCCTTTAAAACATTGTAATACAAA
Organism: Sphingobacteriaceae bacterium; assembly: GCA_030682795.1. Taxonomy (GTDB): domain Bacteria; phylum Bacteroidota; class Bacteroidia; order UBA7662; family UBA7662; genus PNNG01. The sequence continues at coordinate 162,559 of JAUXNJ010000047.1, read as the reverse complement.
CGATTATATCGCTTTTCATCCCTTGGACTTTTAAAAACACGCTTGCTTGAAATGGTTATGGAAGGTAAAAATACCACAGGAATAGTGTCTCCATTCGCATCAATATAGGCTGGAAACTCCCCCTTAGTAGGCTGTATAACAACCACTTGCGCTTGCAGCTGTTGCGCAGACAACATACAAATAAGGATTAAAGTGGTTTTTAAAAGCTTCATTCAACGGGCTTTGCTAATTTTACAGCGCATTTAGATAACTGCAAATATCCGCTAAAAAGTGTTCTCAACTATTACTTCTATATGAATCTCAGCCCACTTACTGCCATTTCACCAATTGACGGCCGCTACCATCGCGTTACAGCACCGCTAAGCGCTTGGTTTTCTGAATTTGCCCTCATTCGCTACCGGGTATGGATTGAAGTAGAATATTTTATTGCTTTATGCGAAATGCCCCTGCCTCAACTTGAAGGCTTTGATGCTAAGCACTTCCCGGCCTTGCGATCTTGGTACGAGCAATTTTCGGAAGCAGATGCCATAGAAATCAAAAACACGGAAAAAACTACCAACCACGATGTAAAAGCGGTTGAGTACTTTCTGAAAGAGAAGTTCAGCAAACATGGCTTAGATCAATTTAGCGAATTCATCCACTTTGGGCTCACCTCACAAGACATCAATAATACTGCTGTACCGCTTTCGCTGAAGCATGCTTTGGAAGAAAGTCTGCTCCCACAACTACACACCCTCATTGGTGAACTCGACGAGCTGGCGACCCAATGGGATCACATTCCAATGCTTGCCCATACACACGGGCAACCAGCGTCACCTACCCGATTGGGCAAAGAAATGCGGGTGTTTGTGGAGCGCCTGCAAAATCAGGCTGAAATGCTGCAGCAAGTTCCCATCGCAGCAAAGTTTGGCGGAGCTACAGGAAATTTCAACGCCCATCATGTGGCTTATCCAAGTATCGACTGGCAAGCCTTCGGCAATCAGTTCGTGGGTCTTACCTTAGGTTTACACCGCTATCAATTCACTACTCAAATTGAGCATTACGATTATTTGGCGGCCTTGCTCGACGCACAAAAACGCATCAACAACATTTTAGTGGACCTATGTCGCGACTTTTGGACCTACATTTCGATGAACTACTTCCGGCAACAAATCAAAGCAGGGGAAGTGGGCAGTTCTGCCATGCCGCATAAGGTAAATCCCATAGACTTTGAAAATGCTGAAGGGAATTTAGGTGTAGCAAATGCCCTTTTAGAGCATATGGCTGCCAAGTTACCTGTTTCGCGCTTGCAACGCGACCTCACTGATAGCACCGTATTGCGCAATTTAGGCGTGCCTTTTGCACATACACTCATTGCCTATACCTCCACCACCAAGGGTTTAAAAAAGCTACTGGTAGATGAAAAAGCCATGCTTACCGACCTCGAAGCTAATTGGGCAGTAGTGGCAGAAGCCATTCAAACCATTTTGCGCAGAGAAGGCTATGAAAAACCTTACGAAGCCTTGAAGGCCTTAACGCGCACCAACTCAGCAATTACCGCTGAAAGTATACACGCCTTTATAGAAAGTCTGGATGTTTCATTTGGTGTGAAAGCAGAATTACACGATATTAGTCCTTGGAATTATACCGGGATTTGATTCATGGAAGAAGGCCTCGATTACTACATCAATCCGAAAGGACAGTACGTTTTTACTGAAGTATACCTCAAAAAACGAGGTCATTGTTGCTTGCTCAATTGTTTGCACTGTCCCTATGGCCATAACAAAAATGCCTTCCCTTATTTTGAAACAGATAAAAATGCTGTTTTCATCAACAATAATCCCAAAAAGTGAGCTCCAACAGCCTTATTCCCTATAATCCTTTCGACAAAGGAGAGTTTTATCTTGACCGCTGCTATTTAAACGGTACACCCATCGACCCAAGAACAGACCTATTGCCCATTTTCCCAGAGTGGCTACAAGAAAGGTTTCAGCTAAAAGACCAAACGGTTACCCTGATGAGTGGAAAAAAGTTGGCTTACAAAGACTTAAAATTGCCCATAGGTAAAGAAGCGCGGGAAGGCGGCATTGACTACCTACAGCGCGCCATTGGAGATTTGCTAGGTGCCGGATTTGAAGCATTCAAATGGCTGAAACCGGAAATGCTTTATCAATGGCTCAATTGGGTTTTTCAGGGCATTTTGTATTATGAAATGCAAGAGGCACTGCGCGAGAAAAATATGCGCAATGCATTTTTGTTGCAGGACAGTTATCAGCAGCGTTTTAAATTGATGCATTTGGCGCTTTCGAGTGCCATTCGTCCAGTCGAATTCATGAACTTCGACCCAGGTTCAGTTTTTGTAGTGCAAAGCCATGCCTATGAAAATCCAAGAGCCAATTACGACTTAAAAGTAAGTACGAATACCTTGGCCATGAGCATCCGAATGGGCGAATTGAGCATTATGACCAGTCTGCTCGACAACGGCAGCCAAATGTCGTTTTTTGAGCAGTATTTCAGAAATTTCGATGGCGTAGTGCTACACCCCATTCAGGTTGACGAGCTATTTGCGAAGTTGAGCTATAAAACTTGGCTCATGAATCCGGTTTTCGATTATGGCATTGCCTGGCCCGACGAAGCCGATCCAACCACCTTCGTGACGCTTAAAATCCAGGACGACAAAAAGGAAGAAGAAGCCTTTAGACCTTGGGAAGATGGCGTTTACGGTACAGTACTGCAATCCTTCTTACAACCCTATGGTTTCCCTGCCGAAGAAGTTTACACCAAAAAAGGTCAAGTAATAACTTTTTTAGAAAAGCAAGGAGGTGGAGTTAGGCGCTTTGACCCCATGTTGAACGAAATCAAAGCCTAATTTAAAGGCTTTCCGCTCCCGAACGCGGCCCAAGCTCAATCGCTTGCAAGCATTCGATTTTTCCTTGATTGATTTCAAATCGTACCAAGGTTTTAACCTTGTGGAAGCCATGATTGCCGGCAGCGCCCGGATTAATATGCAATAATTGCAATTGACGATCAGGCATCACTTTCAAAATATGGGAGTGCCCGCAAATAAACAGGCCAGGCTTTTCGTTGAGCAATTGTGTGAAAACCCGGGCGGGATATTTTCCAGGATAGCCGCCAATGTGCGTCATATACACCTTCAGACCAGCGACTTCAAAGTGCAAATCTTCCGGGTAAATTCGGCGTAATACACCACCATCGACATTACCATATACTGCTCTCAAAGGCTTAAAGGCGGCTAGTTTATCTGTCAACGTTACATCTCCAATGTCACCAGCATGCCAAATCTCATCACAATCGGCAAAATGATGAAAAATACGATCCTCTAACCAGCCATGGGTATCACTTAGCAAGCCTATTTTCATCAAGGCGTGATTTTAATAATTTTGAAATAATCAATGAGCTGTGGGCTTATTACCGTCACCAGATAAAAATTATCAGGATAACCCGCCATATTTAGCACTACTGCTTCCTTGGCTTCTGTTGTAAAATCCATAACTACTTTACCTTGTAAATCGGTTACCCGCAGCTGCACTGGGTTAATGTTGGGCAATTCTATGGCTAGCACGATTTCATCTTTAAATGGATTGGGATAAGCATTGGTGGCAGCCATGGCTTCAATTCTGAAATCCACAAAATTTGGGGTCCTCAATGTATTTGCACTCGCTCTGAACACATAGCGTCCAGGGAAATTAGCCAAACCAACATTCATTGTGGCAAAGCCTCCTCCCGATGTTCTCACTAAGGTATCAAAAACCAGTCCAGCACCAAATGGCTGCGAAATCACCTGCCAGCGCACCTCCTCATTGTTAAATCCAACCCTCAATTGATTCAATATCCGAATGCGGAAAACCTCTTCCGTGTTACGACCAACTCTAATAACCTGTGAATCTCCTGAAATTTTAACAATGGTATCAGCAAAGGAAATGCTTCCGCCACTATCGGCACAACCCGTGGCTGCCACATTGGCCAAACTTACAAGACTGGCTCTAAATGGATAAAACTGCAATGCGGCTCGCATTCTGGTCTTTTGTCCGAGGGTAAAAATATTAAAGCAGGCATCATCCGAATAATCCATATAATTTTCAACCATGCGATTAAAACCGCACTGAAAAGGACGTGAAGGACTTGGAGGGCAGCCAAAATACTGACCGCTGCACAAAGGTGTGTCGTCTACATCATCATCAATTTCGCAGCCCCCGTCGCCCCAGGTATGTTTCAAATTCAAGAAATGACCAACTTCGTGCGTAGCGGTACGGCCGTATGCAAAAGTATTGCTGAGATAAAAATTCTGCCCAAGGAGCTGTTTATCTCTGCTGCCAAAGTAAAAAGCCCCCATCACAACTCCGTCAACAAAAGACCTTTCCGGATCTGATGCCATCACTTCGGGCAAATAGGCATATCCCAAAATCCCACTTTGGATGCTTTTAACTACCCAAATGTTCAAGTAACGATTAACAGGCCAGCGACTTAAGTCTTTCATATTGCGATCTTGCGATAACTGAAAGTTGCTCGAACCAGCATATGGCACTCTATTAATCCCTGTGGTTGGGTTCCCGCTTGGATCCCGCGTGGCTAAACAAAATTCAATTTCTGTATTCTCGCCCACCGGATTTACGTTATACCCGCGCGTACCAAATACCTTTCCAAAATCTTCATTCAACACCTCTATTTGTGAACGGATTTGTTCATCGGTAATGTTGGACTGTACACCATAAGCCTCAGAAGGCAAATGCATGATGTGCACCACCACAGGTATTTTTATGATGTTAGCCGTTTGTTCTGTGGCCTGAAATTGTGTTGCGAATTCATTAAAGGCCTTACGCTCTTTTTGAAGTTGTTGCCATTCAGGGTGCAAGCGATGCAATTCATCTTGTCCGCACAGCCGATTTTGCTGTGCAAAAGTTTTTGAAAACAGACTAAAAAAAACAAACAAGAGAATCCCACTGAAACGCAGCATAATAGGCATTTACACGAAATTAACGGAAAATCTGATTCAAAGGATTTTTACCTTAAAACATATTGTACGGCAGACTTTGATCGCTGTTCCAAAAGTACAGTCTTGCCTGAAATCAAACCCTTTTCTAGCTTCTCACTTTGATGGCGTAAGGTCCATAACGAAAGGCCTCCTTCGGTAGACACATCAAAATGGCTCGACACCGCTTCGATAAATGGCTGCACTTTAAAGGGGTCTTCATCTACACAAATACGAAAGCTAATCGCTGAATTTTGGCTGATATGTGCCTTGATACCTAGCTTATACAACTCTCCAAAGATCAAACTAAGACTTTCTTCAGCTACAAAGCTAAAATCACGTGAAGCGAAGGAAATAAGCATTTGGTTCTTTTTCACGATGATGCATGGAGGGAAACTGCGCCATTCGTCAATTTGACGGATAACGGTTCCTTCGAGTTCAGGCTTAAGAAAAGACCGTACATATAACTTTATACCCTTATTTTGAAGCGGTTTAATGGTTTTAGGGTGAATCACTGAGGCGCCGTAGTAGGTCATTTCTACTGCCTCTTCATACGAGAGCTCATCAATTTTCTCAGCAAAAGGAAAAAGCTTAGGATCGGCGTTTAATACTCCGGGTACATCTTTCCAAATGGTCACATCTTTGGCACCTAAACAGTAGGCAAAAATGGAGGCCGTAAAATCAGAACCTTCCCTCCCTAAAGTAGTGGTAAGCTTTGTTCCGTCAACCCTACCAATGAATCCTTGAGTAACATTTATTCCGTCAATTAACCCCTCATTGTTAGCTAGTTTAACAATGTTACTTTCAGTTTTACTCCAATTGATTCGGGCATCTCTGAAAGTATCATTCGTCACTATAAATTCACGGGCATCCAGCCAACGATTTGCAATTTGTTTGGCATTTAAATAGCCACTGATAATGTGCGTTGAAATGAGTTCGCCATAGGCTACAATCTGATCATAAATCTGGTTATAATAAGCATCCGTTGGCTTAACCACCATCTCTCTTAGCTCATTAAAAAACACATCAGTACTTGACAAGAGCGCCTCCTGTTGGGAAAGGTCCATTTCCAAACCGCGAATCAGTTCTTGATGATAAAAACGCAATTCTTCAATGTGCTCAACCGCTTCTGGCGTATTGCCCGTATACCAGGCTTGTATCACCAATTCAAGTTTATTGGTGGTTTTACCCATGGCAGAGACAACCACGAGGATTGAATTACCAGTGAACAAGGATAAAATCCGGTGCAAATTCATCACACCAGCGGCATCTTTTACAGAAGCACCACCAAATTTAAAAACTTTCACAACCTGATATTTGGCGCAAATTAACGCTTTTCAGGCCAAAAAGCCTGAAGTTGATCAAAAGTAAACTTACAATTAATCCATTCTTCATCTAAATGAGCACCTAACTTGCGGTAAAAACCTATGGCTGGCTCATTCCAATCGAGCACTTGCCATTCAAGTCGGCCAACTTTTCGGTCACGCGCTATGGCCATCAATGATTCCAACAAATCCCGCCCCAAACCGCAACCCCGATAGGCTTGCTGCACTACCAAATCTTCTAAATAAATGCAGGCGCCTTTCCAAGTCGAATATTTGGTGTAAAACAAGGCCATTCCCACAATACCTGTGGCATCACTTTCTGCGACCAGACATTCAAAAATAGAATTCTCTCCAAATCCATCGATAACAAGCTGCTCAATACTCAGTACAAACTCTTGCTCCGCACGCTCATAAATGGCCAATTCCTTGATGAGCGCATGCACCGCTGGCATATCAGCCGCAGTTGCCCTTCGAATGGCAAAATTGATTTTTTCCAAAACTAAAGCTCCATTTCGGGAATTTCCCCTTCCACTATCAAACGACCCGCGGTTTTACTTACAATCTCGGCTACACTTACGCCAGGCGCACGCTCTTTCAACACAAAGCCACGCTCATCTATTTCAAAAAATCCCAACTCGGTAACCACCTTTTTTACGCACTTTAGACCGGTGATTGGCAAACTACAACTCGGCAGCAATTTCGATTCACCAGCTTTATTTACATGCTGCATGGCCACAATGATGTTTTTGGCACTCGCCACCAAATCCATGGCGCCGCCCATACCTTTGACCATTTTACCGGGAATTTTCCAATTGGCTATGTCTCCGGTATCGCTTACTTCCATGGCGCCCAAGACCGTTAAGTCTACCTTACCAGCACGAATCATCCCAAAACTCATTGCAGAATCAAAAAAGCTCGAGCCCGCAACCGTGGTAATGGTTTGTTTTCCTGCGTTGATCAAATCAGCATCCTCATCCCCTTCTATGGGGAAAGGCCCCATGCCGAGCAAACCGTTTTCAGACTGCAACACCACTTCCACACCGGTTGGAATGTAATTCGCAACCAACGTAGGAATACCAATACCAAGGTTTACATAAAAACCATCTTCTAACTCACGTGCAATACGTTTTGCGATACCATGTTTGTCGAGCATAAAAAGTATTTATCAGGCGAAAATCGTAAAAAATCGCGACAATCACCTGCTTTTGCCTCATTCTTCTTCCTCGAAGTCAGCCTCAGGTAATTCTAAAGCTTTAACCGTTTGAATGGCACTGCCAGCTATTCCTTTAATGGAGCCGTACATATCGATGGTGTTGGTTACCACCTTATCGATTTGCTTCTCACGCTCTTTCCAAATGCGCTGCATACTGCGTTTTTCGCTTTCTAGGGCACTTTTCATGGCGGTAAAGCCCTCGACAATGGCCTCTACCTGCATCCTGAAAGTGGTACTACTTAAATAGTCGTAAAGCATCACCATTTTATCGCCCTTGTTCTCTTGCGAAATAAGCGCCGTGCTCACTTGAATCACCGATTCGCGCAATACAGCAGCCAAACCTTTAAATTCCTCATAAGTACAAACCCATACACCATCGATTTGACCAACCCGGTCCATGTGCGCGGGCATTGCTTCCGTCACCAAAACGCCAATATCCGCCTCTTTTTCGCGCATATCGGCTTTGAATTTTTCAATCCAGCCCGTTTGAAAGTCTTTGGTACGTTTACTTTCATAATATATTCTACCGCAATTTTGTTTGCTGCGGGTATGCACCACTTGAATGCAATCACCTCCACGGGCACCTTTTTTAATTTCATCAATGGTATCCAGAGGAAACTGGGCCATCAACCACTCTTCAATGGCCAACTCTTGCACCTCGCCTTGCATTTGCATGGAGCCCTGCTCCTGCTTGCGCCGCATCTCTTCAGTCAGCTTCATCTGATCTTCCAGCTTTTTTTGCAATTCGCGAATGCGGAGCTCATTTTTTTCTTCTTCTGACTTGCGGATTTTATCCTTTTCTGTTAACAAGGTTTGATTCAACTGCAACTGTGCCTCTGCCATGGCGGCTTCCTTTAATTCTTCCCTTTCCCGCATCAAACGCGCAATTTCAGCTTTGCTACGATTGAGTTCCTTGAGCTGCTCCGACTTTTCGTTGAGCTCTTGCTGCATGGATTTAAATTGTTCTGATTGTTCCTCTTGCAAACGGGCCTTGATTTTCACCTCCGCTTCTGCCTGCTTTTCTTTGAGTTGCTTTTCTAATCGTTCTTGGAACAATTCGTTTTCACGCTTTTTCTTCTCTTCAAAATCGGCCAACGACTGCTTCAAAAGCTGCTCTCGCTCCTGTATTCGCTGCTTTTCGGCTTGCGCTTCGCGTTCGTACTTGAGCTTAATCTCGTCTTCTAATTGATGCGCAAGAATATCTTGCACATCGATGGCGGTACCGCAATTTGGACAGTGGATTTGGGTTGGCGTTGACATGTTACAAATTTAAGCGAATAAGTATAGCTTGTGATTTTGCTACAGGTCAAAATTCTGCATTTTGAATGACATCTCACGTCAAATAAAAACAACCCGACTAATTAACCTAAGAGCGTATTTTTAACACGCAAATCAGGTCATATGCCTACTAATCTGTATTTTCGCATCAAATCCTACGTATGTCTTCTATCAAAGCTCGTTTTCCGCTCATCAAAGTAGTTGTTTTAGATGTGGATGGCGTTTTAACGGATGGCTCTATTGTGGTCACCACTAGCGGTGAAGAACACCGGATCATGAATACCAAAGATGGATATGCCCTCAACCATGCATCCAAAATGGGCTTCCCTGTTTGGGTAATCAGTGGCGGGAAATCAGAAGGCGTTGCTGTGCGTTTGAAGCGCTTAGGTTTAACAGAAGTTCATTTAGGCGTCGAAAACAAACTTAGTCTACTTCATAAACTTATGCATCAATACGATATTATAAAAGAAGAATTGTTATACATGGGCGATGACCTACCCGACTTTGATGCGATGCAAATGGCAGGAATAGCCGCTTGTCCACAAGACGCAGCGCCAGAAATTAAAGCCATCTCCGATTACATCATTCCTATAGACGGTGGAAAGGGCTGTGTGCGAATGCTCTTGCGAGAAGTCCTCCAAATGCAAGGAAAATGGTTTGTGAGCAATGCTTTAAGTGCTTAGCTCCATGCTGAAACACCTCCGCTGGCCCAATTTGCTACTCATGGCATTGCTCATGTTTAGTATGCGGTATTTTTTAATGGCCCCAATCATCCAAAGCCATGACCTCCACCTCCTGCTGAGCCATTGGAGTTATGCAGGATTGGTACTCTCTTGTGTCTTAGTTGCTGCTGGTGGATATCTCATCAATGATTATTACGATCAGGAAGCAGACCACGTAAACAAACCTCAAAAGGTCTTAGAAAATCCAGAAAAAGCCCTCAATTGGTATGCCATTTTGAGTGTTAGTGGCATAGCACTTGGTGCTTTAATTGGCTGGCAAGCTGGTTTGCTAAACCTCGCCATCATTCATATCATTGTTACTTTTCTCCTCTGGAAATATGCCGAAAGCTGGAAAGGCATCGCCTTACTCGGCCATATGGTGGTGGCGGCCTTTTTAGCTATTTTAGTTTTTGTACCCATACTCTATGAATACATAGCCATCAGTGTGCTTTACCGGGAAGCAGCCGCCTCAGCTAGGTATCTGCTTTACGCAGGATTGGCCTACGCTACATTTGCCTACCTAGCCACTTTGGTGCGAGAATTGGCCAAAGCAGTGGAAGACATCCATGGCGATCAAGCCGCTGGCTATCGCACCCTCCCCATAAAATACGGCATTCCATTTACACGAACACTGGCAGTAATTATTCAATTGGTTACACTGATGTTGCTATTGGTATTCTTAGTCATGCAGTTACAAGCTAAAAGCTGGTATACAGCCGCTTACATATTCCTTGCAGTGCTCTTACCCGGAAGCCTTGCCTTGGTGCGATTGCTTAAATCAAATCAATTGAGCGATTTCGCCACAGTTTCTACCCGCATGAAATGGTTCATGCTCGGTGGCATCGGATCATTGGCTTTTTTCTATTTTGACTTGATGTATTTGTAATGCTAGACCTGCCCTTTAAATTGATTTTGGCATCCGCCTCTCCCCGTCGCCAAGCTTTATTGAAGGAGATGGACGTTGAATTTAGCGTTCGTTTGCAACTGGTTGATGAAAAATACCCAGAGGATTTAGCCGCAGAAAAGGTGGCCGAATACCTTGCGGGTAAAAAAGCCCAGGCCTATATCATTTCTGATGAAGAACTATTGCTCACAGCCGATACCGTAGTGGTTTTAGAAGGGGAAGTACTGGGAAAACCAGCCGATACCGCTGAAGCCATCACACTACTGCGTAAACAATCTGGCAAACTTCAAACGGTAATTACAGGGGTTTGTTTACGCACCACTTCCGATGTACTCACCTTCAGCAACAGTACCGATGTACTGTTTAACCACCTTACCGACGAAGAGATTCTGTACTACGTTAATAAATACAAACCTTACGATAAAGCCGGTGGCTATGGCATACAAGAATGGCTGGGAAATATTGCCATTGCACGCATCGAGGGTTCTTATACCAATGTAATGGGCTTACCTACCGAGGCACTTTACAACGCCTTGCGGAGCTTCGAGCTGTAATTACTTCGCCACCAAAGCGAAACCAAATGGCAAAAAGGTAGCTACACTGGCGGCTTCAAAGACGGGTGCACCAGCGCCTTTTAAATAAATGCGAATGGGACTGCCCTGTCGCTGCTCTACATCTCGCATTACCTGCAAACAGCCGCCGCAAGGGGCCGCAGGATGTTCGTCAGCCTTGCTTGCCGACCGAATGGTAATGGCCAACGATTCAATAGCAACCCCAGGAAACTGCACCCCAGCAGCAAAAAACGCAACGCGCTCGGCACAAAGTCCACTCGGGAAAGCCGCATTTTCTTGGTTGCAGCCCAGCAGCTGCTCACCATTGGCTAACTGAATGGCGGCACCCACATGAAAATCGGAATAAGGCGCATAAGCACGCTTGGTAGCCTCCAAAGCAGCCGCTAAGAGTGATTGCGCCTGTGGTTCAAGCACTTCAGTACTTTCATGCACATATAACTGACAATTCTTGCTAATTTCTTTCATCATTTCCGCTTTTTCGGGCATCTGATTGCCACGAATACTCACTAATATTGTCGAAAATATAACAAACAACCTTTAAACGCGGTGGTTTTGAAAAAAATACTTGTCCTAGGCGCTGGACGCTCCTCCATTTACTTAATCGAATACCTGCTAAAACACGCTGAGCACAATGCCTGGCAAGTGACCATTGCAGATTTGCACGAAGCTGCAGCCAAACAAAAAGCTGGTGATAGTCCTGCTGCACGCGCCATTGGACTCGATTTAAAAGATGCAACGAAACTCCGAAACGAGGTTGCCGCCGCCGACGTTGTGGTGTCACTGATGCCGGCCGACATGCACATTCATGTAGCGCAACTCTGTCTTGAACTCGGCAAATCGATGTTCACAGCCTCCTACATCTCTGACGCTATGCAGGCCATGCAAGCAGAAGTAACTGCCAAAGGACTGTTATTTTTAAACGAGATTGGCTGCGACCCCGGTATCGACCACATGAGCACCATGGAACTGATCGATGGCATACGGGCCAAAGGTGGCGTGATTAAAGCGCTGTACTCCTACACCGGCGGCTTGGTGGCCCGCGATTGTGACACCAATCCCTGGCACTATAAGTTTTCCTGGAATCCGCGCAATGTGGTTATGGCTGCTCAACCAGGACCAGCCCGTTATTTAGCTAATGACTACATCCGATTTAAGCCCTATAACCGAATTTTTAGAGAGTTTGAAAGCGTAGAAGTCCCTGATTTTGGACCCTTAGACGCCTATGCTAACCGTGATTCGTTGCCATATAAAGACTATTATGACCTTGCCTCGGCACACACCATTTTAAGAGCTACTTTCCGTTACCCTGATTTTTGTCAAGGCTGGGCTATTTTAGTGTTTTTAGGTTTGACGAATGATCAGTTGCAGCTGCAAAACTGCGATCAATTAAACTACCGCGACTTCTTAAATATGTTTCTGCCGCCTGACGACAGCCCTACCGTTCGGGAAGGTTTCGAACGGCTTCTTCGCGAACGTATGAACCTAGACGAAGCCCAAATAGCCACCACGCTTGTTCAGTTCGATTATCTGGACTTTTTCAGTGATCGTAAATTCAAAAGAACAAATGGTAGTCCGGCCGATTTACTTCTCGAAATGCTCGAACGCAAATGGCAGCTTGCACCAGGCGACCGCGACTTAATTGTTATGCATCACTGCTTAGAATATGAACTTGCGGGTGAAATCAAAACCGAAACATCTACTCTCTTGCTTGAAGGAGAAAACGAAACCTACACAGCAATGGCTAAAACCGTAGGTTTACCCTTGGCAATTGCAGTACGGTTATTTTTAGAAGAAAAAATAAAACTATCAGGAGTCCTAATTCCCACTGACAAAGCCCTGTATCAACCCATTATGGAGGAATTAAAAGCTTATGGAGTGCAATTTAAATGAAAAAGTGCGTTGATATGACTCAACGCACTTTTCATTCGGCTTATCGCCATCGAACTGTAAAGTTCATTCAACAGGTTATAAGTTCAATGATATGCTATTCAAAAATAGTATCCAAAGATTAAGACAAATAAATTTCAATTCCGATTTTTCTTGATGTGACCAAAGTAACCGATTGCATTTAAACCATACCCCATCTTTGTTAGCATGTTTCAAATTCCAAAAAACATTACTGGTTGGCTGATTTTATTGAGCATTGCCATTGTCGCCACTTATTTATCTCCTTTTATCCCAGGACCAGGTAGTATTACCATTGCCTTGGTTATTTCCTTGTTGGTCGGGAATTTGATGCATTGGCAAGAAGGCAGCACCCAAGTTTTTAAATATGCCGAAAAGCATTTATTAGCTTTAGCAACAATTCTATTAGGATTTGGGCTGAATGTAAGATTGCTTCAAGAGCTTTCTCTCATCTACCTCTTGGTAATCGTTTTTATGGTAGCCCTTACCTTATTCAGTTCGCAGTGGTATTGCGGAAAAATGAGCATTTCGATGCGCTGGCTACTAGGTGCCGGAAGTGGTATTTGTGGCAATAGTGCCATTGCAGCCTCCGCCCCAGCCTTGAAAGCAACGGTTACAGAAATTGGCTTGGCTGTTACGGTAGTGAATTTACTAGGTACCATAGGCATCTTCCTTTTTCCAGCCATAGCCGCAGCTTTGGAGTTATCCACCAGTGAAAGTGCTTTGTTTTCGGGTGCCATTTTACAATCAGTTGGTCATGTAGTTGCAGCTGGGTACAGCATCTCACCTGAAACTGGAGCACTCGCATTGCTTATTAAGATGGGTAGAATTTTGATGTTAGGACCGGTAATTCTTTTTATCAGCTACCGCATGAATAAAAACACTGTTGGTGCCAAAATGGACTTGAGCATTATCCCTAATTATTTTTGGGGATTTATCATTGCTGCCATCATTACTTCCAGCGGAATCTTTCCAGCAACATATACCAAAGGCCTTGAAAAAACAGGCAATTACCTGCTCTTATTGGCCATGAGCGGCATAGGATTGAGTATGAATTTGAAACAAATGGTTAAAATGGGACCAAAGGCTGCATTAAGCGGGGGCTTAATCTTCACTACTCAGATAATTGTGTTGCTGGCTATTTTATATGGAATGCGCAGCTTGGGCTAATCCCAAACCACGCATACCGGCTCACAGCTTGCCTGCCACAATTTCCTCTACCACCAAAGGGTCGAGCAAGGTGCTAGTGTCTCCCAAATTACTCACATCCCCTTCTGCAACCTTGCGCAAAATGCGGCGCATTATTTTACCCGAACGGGTTTTGGGCAACGCACTTACTATCTGAATTTTATCTGGTTTAGCGATTTTACCAATTTGAGCAGTCACGGTTTCGTTAATCTCACCACGCAAATTCACTGGATCAAAAACTTTGTCTTTACAAACTACAAAAGCATAAATCCCCTGCCCTTTGATGTCGTGCGGATATCCCACAACCGCTGATTCGGCAATATGCGTATTTTGGTTGATGGCATTTTCAATTTCGGCTGTTCCAAAACGGTGGCCCGACACATTGATCACATCGTCGACCCTGCCAATGATTTTATACATGCCATTGGTGTCGCGCTTCGCCCCATCTCCTGTAAAATAATAGCCTTTATAGGTATCAAAATAGGTCAAACGACACCTTTCATGGTCACCATAGGTGGTTCTAATCATAGATGGCCAAGGGAATTTAATCGCTAAATAGCCTTCTTGTTCATTTTCTGCTATCTCTTCACCCGACTGATTGAGCAATACCGGCTGAATGCCTGGCAAAGGATAACCTGCAAAGCTCGGTTTGAGGGGCGAAACCCCTGCCAAAGCAGCAATCATGATGCCGCCGGTTTCGGTTTGCCACCAGGTATCGGTTAACGGACAGCGTTCTTTACCCACGTGGATGTTGTACCAATGCCAAGCTTCCTCATTGATAGGCTCACCTACTGACCCAAGCACCCGTAGTTTATCCAAACTGTATGACAATACATGGTCCTCCCCAGCCGCCATCAAACTCCGAATAGCCGTTGGGGCGGTGTAAAAGATGTTGACTGCATGTTTATCGCATACCTGCCAAAAACGACCCGGATCGGGATAAGTAGGGACTCCTTCAAACACCAAAGTGGTTGTACCATTAAGCAAAGGCCCATAAATCAAATAGCTATGTCCCGTAATCCAACCAATATCAGCGGTACACCAATACACATCACTTTCCTTTGGCTGAAATACATTCGCAAAACTATAGGCCGTATACACCATGTAGCCTCCGCAAGTATGTACCACACCTTTTGGTTTGCCTGTTGACCCTGAAGTATATAGTATGAACAACATATCTTCAGCCTGCATCACTTCTGGTTCACAATGCGTACTGGCAGAAGCCATGGCTTCGTGCCACCAGATGTCACGACCCACCACCATTTCAACAGGCCATTGCGCCCGCTCATATACAATTACCTTTTCAACTGTGCTACAGCTCAGTAAGGCTTCGTCAATCACAGCTTTACAAGGAATTTGCTTGGCCCCACGGTACAGCGCATCTGCAGTTACCACCAACTTACAGCCCGAATCATTGATTCTGTCGGCGATGCTGTGTGCCGCAAATCCCGCAAAAACCACCGAATGCACCGCACCAATGCGGGCACAGGCCAATACTGCGACCATCAACTCCGGAATCATGGGCATATAAATACAAACCCGATCGCCCTTGCCTACCCCCTGGGCGCGTAACACATTACCAAACTTTGAAACCTGCTCATGCAGTTCTCGAAATGTATACCTTACAAAGCGCTCCTTGGGGTCATTCGGCTCCCATATCATGGCCAACTTATTGCCACGCTCAGCTAAATGGCGGTCTAAACAGTTTTCGGTGATGTTCAAAGTGGCGCCTTCAAACCACTTACTTTCAGCTTGAGAGAAATCTCCACTGAAAACCTTGCCCCAGGGGCTTTTCCAATCAAAATTTTCAGCCACTTCCCCCCAAAATTGAGCGGGGTCATTTACGCTTTTTGTATACGCTTCTTGATAAGCGTCGAAGGTTTTTATCGGTTGTATCATTCTCAAATTTAATAATTTTCGATTAGGATGGTTGTTACCGCAGATGCACAAATTTGGCATCCTCATTAATTCGTCCTAAAATAAAGAGAATATATGCAAAATGACTAATTTAAGCCCAACTTTAGACATTGTCTATCGGGTATCTTTGCACAGCATTTGGTTTATGAAAAAAATACTAGTCATAGAAGATGAGCGCATGATGCTCAAAATATTAGAATTCAGACTAAAAAAAGAAGGATACGAGGTATTAATTGCTGCCGATGGCAAAACTGGACTAAGCATGATAGCATCTGAATTACCTGACCTCATTTTAACAGACATCATGATGCCTTACGTATCAGGTTTGGAAATAATTAATCACGTCAGAAACGTCCTACAAAAAAATACGCCTATCATTATCTTATCCGCCGTTGGATTAGAAAAAACCGTAGTGGAAGCCTTTTCTCTAGGAGCAGACGACTTTATCAGCAAACCTTTTAGTCCGGAAGAACTCAGTATTCGAGTTCGCAAATATCTTAGAAGATGATGAGGAGCTGGCTTGTCTTTGTTTTTATAACCGCTTCAGTGTTTTCACAGGCTCAAGCCCCCTTGAATACCGATAGTCTTTTTCAAGCTGCCCAAACCGCTGCCCGAGCCCAAGCCTATACCGAAGCTAGAACCCTGCTCGAAACCATTTTGGTAGCAGACCCCGCTTATTTAGATGCTGAACTGTTGCTCACTCGTACTTATTTGTGGGATAAAAACTATGCCTTAGGCTTACAAAAAGCAATCCTCTTAAAGGACAAGCATCCCGAAAATAAGGAAATTCGTCTCCTTATTTTCGATGCACTCCTATGGGCGGGTAAAAATGATTCGGCCTTAGTGGTTTTTGAAAATCTCCCCACTCCAATTAAACAAGACCCCCAGCTGCGTTTCACTGAAGCGCGCATTTATCATGCCCTTGAGCGATACGAGGAAAGTTTCAAGCTTACAGAGCTTTTATTAGCACAACATCCAGAAATTATTAGTCTCCGTAATTTACACGAACAAAACATCTACAAAACCCAAAAGCAACATTTGGTAGTTGATTACCAATACAGTGCTTTTGACAATTCAATTCCGGATTGGCATTGGCTTTCACTTGAATACGGCAGACAACTCAAGCGAGGTCCAGTATTGTTTCGCGCCACGCAAATTAGTCGATTCAATTTAGCTTCCACGCAGCTCGAAATCGAACACTATTCTCGATTAAATGATAAAAACTATGTCTATGCAGGTGTAGGAATAGCGCAAGGTGTACTTTTCCCCACTTTCCGCTTAGGTTTTGAGTGGTTTACTACGTTAAAGCCAAGTTGGGAACTTTCGGCTGGACTTCGTCATCAGCAGTTCTCAGATGCACCGGTCACTTCTTTTACTACAGCACTTTCAAAGTATCGGAAAAACTATTGGTTCAGTATTCGTCCGTTCGTCATCCCAACCGCTGGCAACCTCTACCTAACCTACAACTTACAGGCACGGCGCTATTTCAAAAACAGCAGGCAATGGCTAGGCATCACTACTGGTTTGGGCAATTCACCAGATATGGACTTCAGGCTGAATAATCCCGCAGAACAAAGCTCCAATCAAATCTACCTGTTAGATGCTTTTTTACTTCGCTTGGAGGGCCAGATACCCATCAAACAATCCTTGTTAATTCGGCCATTTGCAGAATATAAAAATGAAGAATTTTTGCCGGGCTTCTTCAGAACACGATACAGTACGGGACTTGCAATTCAATATTTATTTCGATGAATACGCTCAAGTCTCTCTCTGAATATGCGCTTTATAACCACGGCGCCAGCATGTTATTTATTTTTTGGCTCATTTTCTCTTTTTTAATATTAGCCTGCACATTTTTAATCGTTACCATTTTCAGTAGGCTCTCTAAAATCAGTGACTCCCGGAAGTCCAAAAAACTAAAAGCTGTTTTCGAGCTCATTATCCTTCAAATGTTGGAAGAGCCAGAAACGGCATTACTGAAAGCAGAATTTGAAAAGTCTTTTAAAAAAAAATATCTCAAAAACAGATTTCAGAAACAGTTGCTGGTAGACGAACTTGTTGCAGTACATAAAGGTTTAGAGGGTGAACTTGCCAATAGCATACAGCAACTATTCAGAAAGCTTAAGCTCGATCAATACTGCCTTCAAAAACTTGGGTCTTCTAGTTGGGAAGTGAAAGCAGCCGGCATCAATGAGCTGAGAGAAATGCAGATCACAGAAGCAATGCCGCTGATTGCCAAAATGGTTTTAGACAAAGAGTTTCTGGTAAGGGGCAATGCACAATTGGCACTGCTTGAATTGCAAAATTCGCGTGAAAGTATCTCTTTTTTAAAAGACCTGAGCTACCAGCTAAGCGACTGGGAACAACTTCGGCTGCACGAATCCTTAAAATCGAGAGGAAACACCAAACACGACAGTTTTAAAACCTTGTACAACTCCGATAATGCCAGCGTGATTATTTTTGGAATACGGATGTCCTCTTATTTTGGATGCCATCAAGACATTGCTGCCCTCACTCTGTTAAGTACCCATCACAACGAAGAAATTCGGTTTCAAAGCATTAAGGCCTTGCGCAAGCTTGGCGACTTTGAAGCGGAGTCCATGTTGGCTCAAAGATTCTCGTCCGAAACCATAAAAGTAAGAATAGCCATACTCGATTACTTGAGAGGCACCGGCTATAATTCGCTTCAATTATTTTTGGATGCCCTTACCAGTAGCGACCATCAATTATCCTTGATGGCAGCTTTCGGCCTACGTGGAGGCTATGACCCTGCATTCCTCTCCTCACTTTTAGCAGGTCTAAACCTTTCTGAGGAGGTGTTGCTACGCCTCAAGCATGCAGAAGACCCAAGATTACCAGCGCCATGAAAACTGGATTAGAAATTTTCACACATTACTTCGACCTGGTATTGCTCGTTTATACAATTGCGATATGCTCTTCTTATTTGATTTTGGCCGTGGTATCGGCACAAGCTTTAATTTATTATAAAAAGAAAAATGCCAATACCGATTATCGCGAGATTTTAGCGTCCCCCATTTCACCAGCCATCAGCCTAATTGCACCTGCCTACAACGAATCACTTACGATTGTAGAAAATGTTCGTTCGCTTTTAGCCTTACAATACCCCTCGCTTGAGATCGTAGTTGTGAATGATGGCTCAAAAGACAATACTTTAGAAAAGCTCATTGAAAATTTTGATTTAGAAGCTGTACCCTATGCTTTTGATGCCCCCATTCACCATCAAGAAATAAGAAGCATTTACAAATCAAAACAAGAAATATATGGGCGCTTGTTAGTCATCGATAAAAAAAACGGAGGCAAAGCCGACGCCTTAAATGCTGGCTTAAATGTAAGTCGTGGTAAATTCGCCGCTTGCATCGATGTAGATTGCGTTTTATCTCAAGACGCGCTTTTAAAAATGATCAAGCCATTTTTAGAGAGTAAAAACCGCACCATTGCTGTAGGTGGCGTAATTAGAATCGCAAACTCTTGCGTGATCGAAGACGGTTATTTAAAGGCCATCCACGTGCCTGACAGCCTCATTGCCCGCTTTCAAGTAATGGAGTATACGCGCGCTTTTTTGATGGGCCGAATGGGTTGGAGCAAGGCCGATGGCTTGTTGCTCATTTCTGGGGCTTTTGGACTGTTTGACCGCGAAATCGCCATTGGCTGTGGGGGCTACGACCACAATACTGTAGGAGAAGATATGGAGCTAATTGTTCGGATGCGACGCTTTATGATCGAAAAAGGGGAGCAATATGAAGTCAATTTTATTCCCGATCCCTTATGTTGGACCGAGGCGCCGTCGACGCACAAAATCTTAAGCAGGCAGCGTAATCGCTGGATGCGGGGTACGATTGAAACTTTGCTCATGCACAAAAAGATGTTTTTCAATCCCAAATATGGCGTTCTGGGAATGTTTAGCTACCCCTATTGGTTCTTTTTTGAATGGATGGCACCCATCATTGAAACATTTGGGATCGTGTATTTTATGCTATTAGCCCTTTTAAACTTACCAAATTGGCCCTTTTTCTTTGCGCTCATGGGTAGTGTTTATGCCTTTGCCATGATGATGAGCATGGCCGCCATTCTTTTTGATGAACTTTCCTATCACCAATACAAACGTTTTAAAGACATTCTGAAGTTAATTACCGCTGCCATGTTAGAGCCCTTCTTTCATCACCCATTTGTTGTTTGGTGGGCCATCCAGGGCAATATAGATTTTATAAAAGGTAAAAAAAGCTGGGGAGAAATGACCAGAACAGGTTTTAGCGCACCAAAAAAATGAAAAACTTCGCCCGCTTCCTCCAGCTGATCAAAATCATGGTGATTCTGATTTTTGCAAGTCCATTGATCATGCTACTCGTTTGGTTTCTACAACCCAAACAGCCTTTAGCCATTACCGTCATCGATAAAACAGTCCTTAACACCAGTAATGAAGAGCATGCCTCCTTATTTTGGCACCTAAACCATGAGAAATATGTGCATCCAATAACCAGAAAACGCTTCAATCCCGATCGAGATTACTACGGCTTTTTCCCCGGTCTTAACGGACAATACCAAATCAAGGGCCTAAGTCAGCTCACTGTTAATCAGCTTGATAGCGTAGCGAACTTTTCAGACTTTTTGTATTTCACGGATACCTATGGGATTTTCGAACAAGAGTGGAATAAAAGCATTTCAGCCAACGAGCGCTCGGGCGTTATTTACGGCGGATTGTCGGTGGCTGATTTGCATGTAATGAACAAGGCCAAATCCCTCGGCAAAACCATCATTACCGAATTTAACTGCATAGGATCTCCTACTGCTGAAACTGAAAGAAGTGCGTTTGAAGCGCTATTCAATCTTAAATGGACCGGCTGGATTGGAAGATTCGTCGAAAACCTCGATACCCTTCAAAATAAGGAAATCCCTCAATGGATGAAAAGCCAATATGTCCTTCAACATGGCAAATGGCCCTTTAAAAAAGCTGGAATCGTCTTAGTAAGCCAAGCCGATAAGATTGAGATTTTGGAGATGGACGTTGAATTAACCTTTCCTGTACCCATTATTCGAACAGCCCCGTTTTTTCAACAAGAAACCAAACTGCCAAAACAAATGCCTTACCCCTTTTGGTTTGATATCATGGACCCAGGCGAAAATGAAGTGCTAGCCCAATACAACTTGGAAACCACCGCAAAAGGAGATGAACTTCTTGCTAAAATAGGACTAAAAAAAAACTTTCCAGCCATCATCAGGCATGAGGATTACGATTATAGCTTTTATTATTTTGCTGGCGATTTTGCCGATAATCCCCTCACCTACAAAAGAAGTTATTTTAAAGGTATAAGATGGTTTCGGGAGTTTTTTTACGATCCCACAGAGCCTACCGACCGCGCATATTTTTTTTGGGAATATTACCTCCCCTTACTTGATCACATTCTGAAACGATAAAAGCCGCCTTAAATAGCTTTAAGACGGCTTTTACCTAAAAGGACATGTTTAAATCGTTCGCCCCGGATAGGCTTCTAAGCCTTTCGCTAAGCATACCATGGCTTTTTCGAGATACTCCTTTTTAAGGACATAGGCTATGCGAACCTCATTCTTGCCGTAACCCGGCGTGGCATAAAAGCCTGTCGCAGGTGCCATCATTACTGTCTGTTTATCGTATTCGAACGATTCCAACATCCATTGACAAAACAAATCACTATCGTCGATAGGCAAGCGCACGACGCAATAAAATGCACCACCTGGATTAGGACAAACCACACCTGGCATTTCGCGAAGTGCATTCACCACCAAATCACGACGACTAATGTATTCCTCACGTACTTCATCAAAATACGCCTGAGGCGTTTCTAAGGCAGCCATGGCACCAATTTGTTCTAAGGTAGGCGGACTCAAACGCGCTTGAGCAAACTTCATTGCTGTGGCAATCACCGCTTTATTGCGGGTTACCAAGGCACCAATCCGCGCGCCACAAGCACTGTATATCTTCGAAACACTTTCAACGACGATTGCATGCTCCTCTAATCCCGCCAAGCTTAATATGGAAGTATGTTGCTTATCGCCATAAGCAAATACGCGATACACTTCATCTGCAAAAAGGTATAAATCATGCTTTATTACTAATTCCCTAAGCTGATTAAGCTCTTCATCGGTATAAAGTGTTCCAGTAGGATTATTAGGATTACAGATTACAATGGCTTTGGTTTTCGAATTGATAAGCTTTTCAAATTCCCCTACCGATGGTAGTGCAAAGCTGTCATCGATGTAAGTAGTAATTGGCACCACTTTTACCCCAGCCATCTGCGCAAAACCGTTATAATTCGCATAAAATGGTTCAGGAATAATCACTTCATCACCAGGATTCAAACAGCTCATCATGCCAAAAATGATAGCTTCAGAGCCACCTGTAGTTATGATGATGTCGTTATGACCAATATTTAAGCCCCGCTCTTGAAATCGCTCAGAGTAGCGTCTACGGTAAGACTCAAATCCTGCTGAATGGGAATACTCAAGCACCTTCCCTTCGAAATTATGCATGGCTTCAATAAACTCTGGTGCTGTTTCAATATCAGGCTGACCGATATTGAGGTGGTAAATCATTACACCCTTCGAGGATGCTTCTTCAGCAAAAGGAACGAGCTTACGAATCGGTGAAGAGGGCATCGCCTCTCCTCTTTTAGAAATTACTGGCATAGCTATAAAACAAAAAACCCGTGCAAAGATACACGGGTTCATTAACATTTTGGCCGAATTATGGTTTTGTAACCGGACTAGCGCTGCTATTTTTATTTTCGGGAACACCGCTCGGCTGACGATCAACAACTCCTTTGATGGTAAGTACCTTGGTTGGAGTTGCTCCGTTACTTGTGATGGTAACTTGCTTGGTAAATGGGCCAGGACGGTTGGCAGAATTGTAAACTGCTTTGATTGAACCCTTCTCACCTGGCTTTACTGGTTCACGTGTCCAACTTGGGGTTGTACAACCACACGATGCGGCTACATTGGAAATAATCAACGGCTCTTTGCCAGTATTGGTGAAGGTAAATTCGTAAGTGGCCATCTCGCCTTCGACGATCGTACCAAAATCATGGATTTCTTTTTCGAACTTGAATTCACCTTTATTTTTATTCTCTGCGGCTGGAGCTTGAGCTAAAACGGCACCAGAAATGGCTACGAAAGAAAGAATTGCAAATAGCTTTTTCATAATTTATTAATTAAAACAATTAGTTATCTCAAAAGTACAAAAGTTTAATAAGCAAAAAAGCTAAAATTTCATGAAAAGGTTCAAAATGCGATTGAAAGCGTTTAATCCACCTTTAGCCCGTTTTCCTTATCTTTGTGATTCTTAAAAAAACGTGCTCATGTCGAAGTCTACTGCCAATCTTAAGCCAGAAAACAGTCCCGTTACTTTCGAAGACTTCAAAAATGAAGTATTGCAAGATTATCGCATTGCTTTTGAAAGTCGACAGGCCAGCTTACTAGGCCGCAAGGAAGTGCTCACTGGCAAGGCCAAGTTTGGCATTTTTGGAGATGGTAAAGAAGTTGCTCAATTGGCTATGGCCAAAGCTTTTAAGAATGGCGACATTCGTTCGGGCTACTACCGTGACCAAACCTTTATGTTTGCCACCGGCATGAGCGATGTGCGTAAATTTTTCGCCCAGCTCTATGCGCACGTTTCTTTAGAAGCGGAGCCGGCCTCGGCGGGTCGTTTGATGAACGGCCACTTTGCGAGTCGCTTTTTAGATGACCAAGGACAGTGGAAAGACCTGACTGCTGAGCCGCATTCAACTTCTGACATCTCTCCTACAGCAGGACAAATGGGCCGTGCTTTGGGCATTGCGTTCGCATCGAAATTATACCGAAACAATCCTGATTTGCAACAGTTTACCCAATTCAGCAAACAGGGCAACGAAGTGAGTTTTGTAACCATCGGAAACGCATCTACCTCCGAAGGTCATTTTTGGGAAACCATTAATGCTGCCGGAGTTCTGCAGGTGCCTTTAGCAGTGAATATTTGGGATGACCAGTATGGCATTTCCGTGCCTGCCAAATATCAAACCACAAAAGAAAACCTCAGTGACATCCTCAGCGGCTTTGCTACGAATGAAAATGGCAACGGATTTCGCATTTATACCGCCAAAGGCTGGGACTATCCTACCCTTTGCGAAACCTATCTCACTGCCATTGAGGAGATGCGCAGCTCGCATATGCCTGCTATTTTCCACATCACCGAGGTAACCCAGCCACAAGGCCACTCTACCTCTGGCTCACACGAGCGCTATAAATCACCTGAACGTTTGGCTTGGGAGCAAGAGCATGATTGTTTGGTGCAGATGCGTAAATGGATGTTAGCACAGGGCATCAGCAGCGAATCGGAGCTTGAGAGCATTGAAAAAGAAGCCACTGCCTATGTCAAAACCGAGCAAAAAGCAGCTTATCAGGCTTTCCGATCAGAAATCGAAGCGGAACTCCAAGAGGCATTGCGTATGATTGACGCTGTAATGGCTAGTTCTGCCAACACCAGTTTTGTGAGTGCGGTAAGAAGCGAATTAGCCAGCACCATCGACCCTATCCGTAAGGATATTATGGGAGCTATTCGTCGCACTTTACGTATTTGTCGACACGAAAGCAGCGAAGCCCTCGAACAACTGCGGAACTTTAAGTACGAGCTCAATAAAAAACATGAGGAGTTGTACAGCAGCTACCTCTACAGTGAATCGGCAGGATCGGCCTTAAAACAAACCGAAATTGCCCCGGTATTCACAGACAACAGTGCCGTGTTGAACGGCTATGAAATCTTAAACAAGGCCTTCGACAGCATTTTCCAGCGCGAACCCCGCTTTTTTGCCATTGGAGAAGATGTTGGCAAGATTGGGGACGTAAACCAAGGCTTTTCAGGCATGCAGGACAAACATGGTGAAATCCGTATTTCCGATACCGGAATTCGCGAGATGACCATTGTAGGACAAGGATTCGGAGCTGCTATGCGTGGTCTACGCCCCCTGGTTGAAATCCAGTACCTCGATTATTTACTGTACGCCATCCAAATCATGAGCGACGACATTGCCACGCTGCAATACCGCACCAAGGGTGGACAAAAAGCGCCGCTCATCATCCGCACCAGGGGACATCGACTCGAGGGCATTTGGCATTCAGGCTCTCCCATCGGCATGATCCTCAACAGTATCCGAGGCATGCATTTGTTGGTGCCGCGCAACATGGTTCAAGCCGTTGGTTTTTATAACCTCTTGCTCAAAAGCGACGAACCCGCCTTGGTCATTGAGTGCCTAAACGGATATCGTTTAAAAGAGACCATGCCTGATAACCTCGAGAGCTTCACGGTACCACTCGGCAAGCCCGAAACTTTGCGAGAAGGTGACGATATTACCATCATCACCTACGGTTCTTGTTGCCGTATAGCGCTGGATGCTGCAAAGCAATTGGCAGAGACTGGCATAAATGCAGAAGTAATTGATATACAGTCACTCCTACCATTCGACCTCGATCATGACTTGATTAAATCAGTTAAAAAAACCAACCGCTTCCTCATCCTCGACGAAGACGTTCCCGGCGGTGCCTCAGCTTTCATTTTCCAGCATTTGATGGAAGAGCAAGGTGCTTATTTCTGGCTCGACAGTCCAGGCCGCACGCTAACCGCCAAAGCCCACCGTCCGGCCTATGGCACCGATGGTGACTACTTTAGCAAACCTAGCGTAGATGATGTTGTTGAAACCGTTTACAACATCATGAGCGAGACCGATCCATCGAGTTTCCCGAAGTACCTCTAAAATGAGCAGAACCATCCGCCAAGTATGTGTGTACTGTGCTTCTTCGGCCATTACTCCTGAGAAATACCTATTGGCTGTTGACGTACTGGCAAAAGCGCTGGTAGATAACCATGTAAAGGTTGTTTATGGTGGCGGCGGAACCGGCTTGATGGGCCGTTTGGCCGATAAAGTGTTGGAATTTGGAGGTGAAATCACCGGCATCATGCCTAATTTTATGAAGGAAGTGGAATGGGCCCACAAACAAGTGAAACAATTTCATTTTGTAGCCGATATGCATGAACGCAAAAAGCGCTTTTTAGAAGGTACAGATGCGCTGATTGCGCTGCCAGGTGGCTCTGGCACCTTAGAAGAACTGCTCGAAGCCATTACTTGGAAGCGCCTTGGCCTTTTCCCGCACCCCATCATCATCTTTAACCAAGATGGCTTTTATGATCCCTTGCTTGCCCAATTGGCGCTTTGCGAAACCGAAAAATTCATGTCGGCTAACCACAAAAACATGTGGACCGTAGTTACTAGAGCCGAAGACATACTCTCAGCGGCTCAAAACGCAGCTGTTTGGGAAATGGAGTTGAAAGACGCCAAAGTGCAATAAAAAATCCCGCCGAAGCGGGATTTCAATATTCAGGAAAGCTCTTTTACATGCGTTCAGGTGCATCAACACCAATCAAAAACAAAGCTCGTTTCAAGGCATCGGCCGTTAAACCTACTAAATTCAAGCGAAATTGCTTGATTTCTGCCCTTTCCTCATTCATAATATGGCATTCATGGTAAAAACGGTTGAAATTAGTGGCCAAATCGTAAGCATACTGACAAACAACTGCTGGACTCAACTTTTCGCGCGCTTCAAGCACAATGGCCGAATAACTCACCAATTGCTGTATTAATTCACGTTCGGTTGGCTCCAAAACTTTAGGCTGCTTCCATTCAGCTGTCACATCCAAGTTCAAAGCTGCTGCTTTGCGTAAAATCGACTTGATTCGCGCATGACTATATTGAATAAAAGGCCCGGTATTGCCATTCAAATCAATTGATTCTTCTGGATTAAACAACATCCTTTTCTGCGGATCAACCTTTAATATGAAGTATTTCAATGCCCCAAGTCCAATCTGAGCAAATAAAGCCTCTTGCTCAGCCGGTGAACTAGCATCCAGTTTACCCAACTCTAAGGTTTTTTCACGAGCACCAGTAATTACCTCGGTAATCAAATCATCGGCATCAACCACCGTACCTTCACGCGACTTCATTTTGCCACTCGGTAAGTCCACCATGCCGTACGACAAATGGTAGCACTGCTTGGCCCAATCGTAGCCCAAACGGTCTAGTATGATAAAAAGCACTTTGAAATGATAATCCTGCTCATTGCCAACCACATAAATGGTTTTATCCATTTGCCACTCCTGATACCGCTCAATGGCGGTACCAATGTCCTGGGTCATGTACACCGAAGTACCATCGCTGCGCAAAACCACCTTTTGATCGAGCTTGGCATCCGACAAATCGGCCCATACTGAACCATCTTCTTTGCGGTAAAACACCCCTTTATCGAGGCCCTCCAGCACTTTATCCTTGCCGAGTAAATAGGTATTTGACTCGTAATAGTTCTTGTCGAAACTCACCCCCAAACGCTCGTAGGTGGCATTAAAGCCACCGTATACCCAATTATTCATGGTTTCCCAGAGCGTCTTCACTGCGCTGTCGCCCGCTTCCCACTCCCTCAACATATTTTGAGCTTCTTGCAAAATGGGAGCCTTGGCCTTGGCCTCATCTTCACCCATACCTTTATCAACAAGCTCAGCTACTTCGGCGCGATATGCTTTGTCGTAGGCCACATAATACTTACCTACCAGGTGGTCTCCTTTTAACCCGCTGCTTTCCGGCGTTTCACCCTGACCAAACTTTTGCCAGGCCACCATCGATTTGCAGATGTGAATTCCGCGGTCATTGATAATTTGCACCTTAACAACTTCATCTCCGGCCGCCTCTAAAATACGGCTCACTGAATGTCCCAAAAGGTTATTGCGAATATGGCCGAGGTGCAACGGTTTGTTTGTGTTGGGAGACGAATACTCCACCACCGTCTTTTTACCTGTTTTTGGCAGCTCCAAACTGTTTTGCTTTAAGCGACTCAGCCAGTAGGCATCGCTCAGACTGATGTTCAAAAAGCCCTGCACCAAATTCGTAGATCGTACCAGAGGCCCTCCTTCAAATTCAATGGTTAAAAGCAAAGCGTCTAAGGCTGCTCCCAAGGCAGGCGGTGCTAATTTGAGCATTTTTGTCAAGCCAAAAATCACCAGCGTTACATCACCTTCAAACTCTTTACGAGTTTGCTGAAAAACAAGATTTATATCCGATTTAGATACTTGGTATTTATTTGAAACGTATTCGCTAATTGAATCAGAAATTATATTTTCATGCAGGCTCATACGTCTCAAAAAATAGATTGGTTTGATATTGAATTAGAAACTTTTACCAAGATTTCAAAGGCATTTTCAGCCATGAGATTCTCTTTATCGAGGGTTGGATTTACTTCCACCATCTCAAAACACACCACTTTCGTACTGCTCACTAGGTTTTGGAGCAACTTACCAGCTTCCCGCTCGTTGATGCCACTAGGCACTGGTGTTCCGGTACCCATGCTAACTTTTGGATCCATGCTATCGACATCAAACGACACATAAATAATATCGCATTTATCAAGCGAGGTCAAAGCCTCGAATGCTACTTTTTCTACACCCCTTTTACGCACATCCACCACGCTAAAGTTTTTCATATTGTGCTTTTTCATTAAAAAAGCTTCTTGCGGTTCTATATCTCGCACAGCAATAAAAACAATGTCTTCGGGCTGAACTTTCGGCATAATCCCACCTATGCCTTTAATTTTATTCCAAAGAACCACTGTTTTTTCATCGGGTTCGTTCGATTTGCATTCAACGTTGTCCTCAGCTGTGACCATGGCCAATGGCATGCCGTGCATATTGCCTGAAGGTGTTGTGTAGGGAGAATGTAAATCTGCATGAGCGTCCACCCAAATAACCCCTAAACGTTTTTTCGGATGGGCCATTTTGATTCCTGAGATGGTCCCTGCGGCCGTGCTATGGTCTCCCGCCAAAACAATTGGATATTTCCCTTCTTTGATAGCTCCGGAAACCGTGTTCGCTACATTTTGGAGCACCTCGTGAATGCCCTCGGCATAACGTGCAAAAGGCGTGCGTACGGGCTCATATAATAACTCATTTTTATTAGAGACTTCCAGCCTGTCGATTTTGAGAAAAAACTTTGATGCGAAGTCGTGGGCAGCGATTTTAATGGCATCTACCCCTAAGCTTGCCCCCCTGGTTCCTGCGCCTAATTCTGATTTGACTTCTATAAGGACTAATTCTGACATAAACGTGTATTAATGGACTGAATAACCTAACTTTGCGACAAAATTTAGCGTTAAGGCCCATGCAAAGTTATGCAGAATTCCTCGACTTAAGTGTCGGATTCCCCCAGGAAGGTTGGAAACTCATCGATGATGAGTTGTATTTCCACGATATCAACCTGATGGAGTTGGGAGAAACCTTTGGTACTCCCCTGCGTTTCACTTATCTACCACTCATTTCTCAAAAAATTCAGAAGGCCAAGAAACTCTTCAACGATGCTTTTGCAAAACATAATTACCAAGGCACCTACACCTATTGCTATTGCACCAAAAGCTCGCACTTCAAACACATCTTAGAAGAAGCTTTGTCTAATGACATTCAATTAGAGACATCTTCGGCTTTCGACATGCCTATCATTGAAGCGCTCGAAAGAAAAGGCATGATTACCAAAGACATCATGGTGATTTGCAATGGCTTTAAAAAGGATAGTTATAAAGAGAACATCGTAGATTTGATTCACGACGGTTTCCACAATATCATCCCCATTCTTGACAATAAGGAAGAATTTAACTATTACGACAATGAAGTAGAGATTCCCATTAGCGTGGGCATCCGGCTGTCGGCAGAAGAAAAGCCCGACTACCCTTTTTATACTTCGCGCTTAGGTATTCGGGCAGATGAAATTGTTGATTTCTACCAAAGCAAAATCAAGGATGACGATCGATTTAAGCTCAAGTTGCTTCACTTCTTTGTGAGTTCAGGCTTCAACGATACCCCGCATTTTTGGAACGAGCTCGAAAAGCTGGTGACGACCTATGTGAAGCTGAAGAAAATTTGTCCCGATTTGCACGCCCTCGACATCGGTGGCGGCCTCCCTTTCAAAAACACCCTCGAATTCGACTACGATTACGAGTATATGATTGGTGAGATTGTAAACCGTATCAAAACCATCTGCAACGAAAACGATGTGCCTGAGCCAGACATCATCACCGAATTTGGCAGCTATACGGTGGCAGAAGCCTCTGGTATCATTTTTAAAGTTTTAGGCCGAAAGCAGCAAAACGACCGTGAAAAGTGGTTGATGGTGGATGGCAGCTTGATCACCATGTTACCCGACGTTTGGGCCATGAACCAGCGCTTCATCGTACTTCCACTCAATAACTGGGATTCGGAATACGAGCGGGTGAACCTGGGTGGCATTACCTGCGACGGCTTAGATTTTTACAAGACCGAGCAAAACAATGCCTCTACCTGGATGCCTAAAACACGAAAAGCACAGTACTTGGCCTTCTTCCATACAGGTGCTTATCAAGAAACCTTGAGCGGTACGGGAGGTATTCACCATTGCCTCATTCCTACCCCGCGCCATGTGTTGATTAGAAAAACCAAGGACAACAACCTCGACTACCAACTCTTCCAGGAAGAACAAAGCAGTAAGCAGGTTTTAAAAATTCTCGGATATTAATTTGAGTTCACGTTTGTTAATGATATATTTGCACCCTTAAAGAAAAAACCATGGGCGTTACTAAGATCAAAAGAAAAGCCGCCAAGAACAAAACCAAGTCGCGGCTCCGGAACCAAGGCTTGAAAAAAACAACCCTTGGCAGTTACAAGAATGAAAATGCTGAAGTAGCTGCAGAAGCTTAATTCAAGGCATTACAATATAAAAAAGCCGATCGTTTATCACGATCGGCTTTTTTATTGCGCATTTTTTGCACAAATCGTATCCTTATAGCTTCTTAGGCTTCTGAATAACTGCTTTCTTCGGCTTGCTCCTGAGCAGCATCAAATCCTGCCCCTACTTCGAGTACCTCCCAAGTGCGGTCACCCAACAACTTCACACTCGCCACAAATTTCTCAAACGGAATTTTCTTACCCCAATCGGCTGGCGATAGCATTGAAAGCACTCGGTCGCCCGACTTTTTTTCATATAAATGATAATCGTTACCAATTACAGGTTCAAAACTGATGTCTGCGGCATAAATTTCTTCCGCAATTCTCACCCTAATTTCTATATCGCGAACCTGCTGCATGATCAACTCCGCCTGCTTTTTAAGCATGGCAATTTGCTGATTGGCTTGCTTTTCTACCGTTTCGAGTGCGGTGACTTTCAATTTACCCTTATCAATGGGACGAATGATGGCAGAACCTACATGCAACGGTATTGGCGCAAAGGCCTGATTACCTGTATAATACTGCTTTTCTTTGACTTCTTCTAGTGACATGTAACAAACTTAATGTCTTTCTAAACAAAATAAAAGCACATTGGTTTCTGTTAATCATTCATTATCAGTAAAATGAACTTTTTATAGCGCAAAATTATTTATACCTTTGCACCTTTGCAAGAATACACCCTATTCTGTAGCAAATCCATTCATCTTTAAACAAACGTATGCGTCAGTTAAAAATCACCAAATCCATCACCAATCGCGAAAGTCAGTCACTTGAAAAGTATCTGCAAGAAATTGGTAAGGTCGATCTAATTACCCCGGAAGAGGAAGTGATTTTAGCAAAAAAGATACGTGAAGGGGATCAACGGGCATTAGAAAAGCTCACTAAGGCCAATTTACGCTTCGTGGTTTCTGTGGCTAAGCAATATCAAAATCAGGGTTTGACTTTGAGTGACTTGATCAACGAAGGCAACCTCGGTTTAATCAAAGCCGCCAAGCGTTTCGACGAAACCCGTGGTTTTAAGTTCATTTCTTACGCCGTATGGTGGATTCGTCAGTCGATTTTGCAGGCTTTGGCTGAGCACTCCCGTATTGTGCGTTTGCCTTTGAACCGCGTAGGTTCATTAAATAAAATCGGCAAAGCCTTTTCTCAACTCGAGCAGCAATACGAGCGTGACCCATCAGTAGAAGAGCTCGCAGAAATGTTGGAGGTATCAACCGATGAAGTGGAAAGCACTTTAAATATCAGCGGCCGTCACATTTCGATGGATGCCCCTTTCGTTCAGGGCGAAGAAAATACCTTGTTAGACGTACTCATTAACGAAGATGCGCCAAAAAGCGATGGCATCTTGATGCAAGAGTCGTTGGCCAACGAAATCGACCGTTCTTTAGCAACCCTTACTGAGCGTCAGCGTGAAGTAATTAAGTTGTACTTTGGTATTGGTATGGACCATGGCATGTCTTTAGAAGACATCGGCGAGAAATTTGACCTTACCCGCGAACGCGTTCGTCAGATCAAGGACAAAGCCCTCAAGCGGTTGCGCCACACTTCGCGCAGCAAAATGCTAAAGTCTTACCTGGGCTAGTTCCCAAAATCCTATATCAAGCCGCTTCCTTCAACAGAAGCGGCTTTTTTGTTGTTACAGACCCAATCCCTCCTGCTTTGTAGATGGCTTTGGAAAACAATTCCTTATTTTTGCACCTCATATTGCAGCAAGATGTTTGAAAAACTTACCGATCGATTAGAATCCGCGTTTAAGGTCCTCAAAGGCGAAGGCCGCATCACCGAAACCAACGTTTCGGAAACCATGAAAGAAATTCGTCGCGCCCTCTTGGATGCCGACGTAAACTATAAGATTGCCAAAGAATTTACCGATACGGTAAAGACCAAGGCGCTGGGTCAAAATGTAATTAAAAGCGTTTCGCCTGGTCAGCTTCTGGTAAAAATCATGAACGAAGAGCTTACCCGTTTGATGGGTGGGCAGTCGGTCGATATCAATATCAAAGGCAATCCTGCTGTAATTTTAATTGCCGGCTTGCAAGGTTCTGGTAAAACCACTTTTACCGGCAAACTCGCTACACGCTTAAAAGGCCAAGGTAAAAAGGTGATGTTGATTGCAGGCGACGTTTACCGTCCTGCCGCCATCAACCAATTGCAAGTATTGGCGGAGCAAATTGGCGTTACCGTTTATACCGAAGAAGGCAATAAAAACCCTGTTCAGATTGCTGAAAAGGGCATTAAACTGGCTGGCACTCAGGGTTACG
This sequence comes from Sphingobacteriaceae bacterium, assembly GCA_030682795.1. GTDB lineage: Bacteria > Bacteroidota > Bacteroidia > UBA7662 > UBA7662 > PNNG01. The sequence goes on along the minus strand of JAUXNJ010000047.1, from coordinate 129,493 downwards.
ACGTAGTGATTGTGGATACAGCCGGCCGTTTGGCAGTGGACGAGGAAATGATGAACGAGATTGCAGCCGTGCATCGCAGCATCAAACCAGGCGAAACCCTCTTTGTGGTAGATGCCATGACTGGTCAGGATGCCGTTAACACTGCCAAAGCCTTCAACGACCGCCTCAACTTCGATGGCGTGGTACTCACCAAGCTCGACGGCGATGCGCGCGGTGGTGCGGCATTGACCATTAGCTACACCGTAGGTAAGCCCATCAAATTTGTGAGTACCGGCGAAAAAATGCAGGCTTTAGATGTGTTTTACCCCGACCGCATGGCCAACCGCATTCTCGGCATGGGCGATGTGGTGTCGTTGGTTGAAAAAGCACAGCTGCAAATCGACGAAGTAGAAGCTGCTCGGATCAACAAAAAAATCAGCAAAAACCAGTTCGACTTTGATGATTTTCTATCTCAAATTGGCCAAATCAAAAAGATGGGCAATTTGAAAGACCTCATGGGTATGATTCCTGGGATGGGCAAGGCTTTGAAAGACATCGACATCAGCGACGACGCCTTTAAACATGTGGAGGCCATCATACAATCGATGACCCCTGCCGAACGGGCCAATCCCAATCTCATCAACGGCAGTCGCCGCGAACGCCTCGCCAAAGGATCAGGCACTTCGGTCACTCAAGTCAACCAACTCATGAAGCAATTCAGCGATATGCGCGATATGATGAAGAAAATGAATCAGATGGGCGGCATGGGCAAAATGCCTAAAATGCCCAATATTCCTGGCATGCGGCGATAAACCACTCAACCTCCTGTAATAGTAGCGCCTAAGTCCGTAAACAATTCTACTAAGAATTTGCAGACTTAGGCTTTTCTATTATCTTTGCGGTTCGTTTAAAACAACGTTTAAATGCCAGTAAAAATTAGATTACAGCGTCATGGTAGAAAGGGTAAGCCAATCTATCATATTGTGGTGGCTGATGCACGTGCTCCGAGAGACGGGAGATTTATTGAGCGTTTGGGTTTATACAATCCAAACACCAATCCGGCAACCATCGATTTAAATGTAGACAAGTCAGTAGAATGGCTCTTCAACGGAGCCCAGCCTAGTGACACTTGTCGTGCCATCCTTTCTTACAAAGGTGTTCTGATGAAGAAGCACTTGTTAGAAGGTGTTAAGAAGGAAGCCCTTACGCAGGAAGAAGCTGAAAAGCGCTTTGAAGCATGGGTAGCCTCTAAAGAAACTTTGATCAACAACAAGGTGAGCAATTTGAGCGCCGCTGATCAAAAGCGCAGAAAAGCTGCTATGGAGCAAGAAGCTAAGGTGAAAGAGGCTCGCGCCGCTGCCATTTTGGTTAAAAATACTCCAGTAGCTGAGGAAGTTGCTGAAGAAGCAGCTGCCGAAGAAGTAACTGAAGTAGTAGCAGAAGCTGCTGCAGAAGAAGAAGTTGTAGTTGCAGAAGTAGCAGTTGAAGAGGCTCCAGCAGCCGAAGCAGCAGCAGAGGAAGCACCTGCAGCCGAAGAAGAAAAGAAAGAAGAAGGCGCAGCCGAATAAGCTCTTGACTTTCGACGAAGTATTTGAACTAGGTTACCTCGAGCGCGTTCACGGTATTAACGGAGAACTGCTGATGGTAATGGATGTCGACAAACCTTCGGATTATAGTAAATTGGGATCAGTTTTCCTTGACATCAAGGGCAAACTGATCCCTTTTTTAGTTCAAAAGCAAAAGGCCTTTAAAGCCAATCAGCTGCTTTTGAAATTCGAAGACATTGACGACGAGGAAAGCGCCGACGATTTGGTTGGCGCGGGTGTATTTCTGCCCCTTACCGCCTTGCCCCCGCTCCCTGATGATAAGTATTACTTTCACGAATTGGTGGGCATGCAGGTTGTAGATGAGGATTTGGGTGCAGTGGGTGAAGTAACCGGCGTGTTGGAAACCCCGCAGCAATTTTTATTACAATTCGACCACCAAAGTCATGAGGTGCTTTGTCCAATGCACGACGATATACTTGTTCGTGTTGACAAGGCTGCTAAACAGATTCATTTGCGCTTGCCAGGTGGTTTACTAGATGTGTATACCTCATGATGCGCATCGATATCCTGAGCGCCGTACCCCAGCTACTCGAGAGCTTTGTATCGCACAGCATTTTGAAGCGGGCCAAAGACAAAGGTGTAGCAGAAATCGTGGTGCATGACCTGCGCGACTACAGCACTAACAAATACCGTCAAATCGACGATCAGCCTTATGGCGGCGGAGCAGGCATGGTGATGATGATTGCTCCTATTCACAAGTGTATTAGTCAGCTCAAAGCGGAGCGCGATTATGCTGAGGTGATTTATATGTCGCCCGATGGACAGCTGCTTGAGCAGGCTTTGTGCAACAAATTAGCCATAACAGGCAACCTCATTTTGTTGTGTGGCCATTACAAAGGCGTAGACGAGCGTGTACGGCAACATTTGTGTACCATGGAAATTTCGGTGGGCGATTATGTGCTTACTGGGGGCGAATTGGCAGCCGCCATCGTAGCCGACTCGGTGGTTCGTTTGTTACCCGGCGTGCTGAACGACGAAACCTCTGCCCTCTCTGATTCATTCCAGGACGGCTTGGTGGCGCCACCAACGTATACCCGCCCTTCGAATTATGAAGGCTGGGAAGTACCAGCAGTACTTTTATCAGGTCATGAAGCCAAAATTGAGCAATGGCGACATGATCAGGCCGTGGAACGCACAAAAGCACGCAGACCTAGCCTCTTAGCTGATAAAAATCAGCATTAATTACGCAATTATGTTTTGCAGTAATATGTAAAACCGTATATTTGCATCTCGTTTCGAAAAAAGAATAATCATAATATCATGGACCTGGTAAAATTTGTAGCAGAAAATACGAAAGTTGGTGTTGACCTAAACCCCTTTAAAGCGGGTGACACGGTAGCTGTGCACTACAAAATTAAAGAAGGTAACAAGGAGCGTATCCAGGTTTTCCAAGGCGTAGTTTTGCAGCGTCGTGGTAGCGGCACCACCGAAACCTTTACTGTACGTAAGATCTCTAACGGTATCGCTGTAGAGCGTATCTTCCCTTCTTCGTCACCTTTTATCGACAAAGTTGAAGTATTGAACCGCGGTCTCGTACGTCGTGCTCGTTTGTTCTACTTGCGTGAAGCAAAAGGAAAAGCAGCCAAAATCAAGACCAAGCGCTAATTTTAGCCTTACACATAAAAAAGCCGTTGCTCGTAAGAACAACGGCTTTTTTATTGGTTAACATCGTTAACCTTTGCGAGCCGATATGACGCCTATTTATAGCTCGCCAATATCTTCATTCCACAGCTCAGGTGACTGGTTTATAAAGCTTTCCATCATCTCAATACATTCAGTATTGTTCAAATCTATTACCTCCACCCCATGCGACTCCATAAAGTCTCTGGCTCCAGCAAAGGTTTTTGATTCACCCACGATCACCTTGGGGATTTTAAACTGTACGATCGTCCCAGCGCACATATAGCAAGGCATGAGCGTTGAATAAATCACAGTGTTTTTATAGCTCCCTACGCGCCCAGCGTTGAATAGGCAGTCCATCTCACCATGCAAGATGGGATTATCCTCCTGCACGCGCTTATTACGTCCACGAGCGATGATTTTGCCATCCTTTACGAGCGCAGAACCAATGGGAATACCACCTTCAGCAAGTCCTGCTTTCGCTTCTTCAATGGCAGCAATCATACCAGCTTCCAGCTTCATATGGCTCATTTTACGGATTCAATAATTGATTAGCACGTTTTTGTGCTTCAGCCATCAGCTGATCTGCCCGAGCGTTAGCTTCCTGTTCGGTTTGCTGTGCACGCGTTTCGGCTTGCTTCTTTAATTGCTCCCCAGCCTTCTCAGCTGCTAATTTTTTAACAGGATTGTTACCCGCTTCAGCAACTAGCTTTTTAGCCGAGTCATCTCCCTCCTTGCGAATCAAATCAGCTGCCCGCTTGCCTTCTACTCTAAGTCTATCGCTTTGAACCTTGGCATCAGCCAAAATCTTGTCTGCTTCAGCCTTGGCTTGCTGGCGTTTTTTCTCAAGCTCTTCGCGCGCACGTTTCTCAGCATCGTCCTTCTTGCCTTCGAGCTCTTTTTTCAAACGCTCGGCTTCTGCCTTAGCTTTGTCGTCCAACTCCTTTTTACGCCGCTCTAACTCATCCAAAGCCTGCTGTTTGAGATTGGCAGCGGCATCACCGGCCATATCGCCTAAATCTGCAGTGATCTTTGGATCGGTATTGGTACCGGTCATTCGTATTTTAATATTAATGACAGGCGAAAGGTTGATATCGATGCCCTTGCCTGCAGCTTGTTTTGAAAGGCCTTGCATAAAGGTATTGGCTGCCCCTAGTTTGGCACGCGGAACCGCCATATTGATGGTATAATCCAAGGTTTGGTCAAAGCCGTTGGATCCAAAAATGGTAAGCTTAATATCTTGATAATTGATGTCGAATGGCTGCACATACAACCTGCCTTTTTCAAATTCAAAAGTCAGTTGCACATCGCTGATCATCATCTTGCGGAGATTATCCATCTTCACCACCTCGGCGAGCTTCTCCAAAGGTTTATAACCTGAGATGGTAGCATTCGGAATTTTAAGTAGACCGCCGCCAGAAAGGGTATTTAAATCAGGGGTCATGTCCTGAAGCAATATGCCTTCAAGATTAAAACCCGTGCTAAAATTACCACTCGTGTATTGCGCGATGGGCGCCACTTTTTGCATGGTGACAAAAGTCTTGAAGGTTTCTTGCATACCAAACTGTTGCAAGGCCAAGTTGAAGTCAATACTTGGTTTTTTGATATTCTGGCTATTGTACGATCCACCCATTTGAACAGTACCACCTAATAAATTCATACTTACATCTTTAAAACCAACAGATTGATCTCGCAAAACCAAAGCCCCAACCATGTTGGTAATATCCATGTTGTCGTAAATCACCTTCTTATAATTGGCATTCAGCGCAAAGTCAATGTTTGCGGGAACCTCAAAAACTTCTAAAGAGGTGCTATCCGTGGCTGGTGCATCAGCACTCACTTCTTCTCCCTCGCCCATGAGCTCATTGAGGTTCAACAAGTTCGATGTCGTATTAAATGTCCCGCGCAATACATCCGCATCAAAGTAATATTGTACCAGATTGTCGATGCGACCATTGGCTTTGAAATCACTGGAGCCCATTTGAACAGAAAATTCATCGAGGGAGACAAATTGCGGACTGAAACGCATGCTGGCCCTTTTAATATCTACACCCTGCTCTAATCCTTCGTAAGTGGTGTGGAAATCGGTTAAACTCATCTGTCCATCCAAAATAAAGTCGCTGAAACGCTTTTGATCGATGGCACTCATATTGCCTTTGGCGGTTAAATCGGCTGAAATACGGCCTTCTAGTGCTTTAACCTCCTCTACTGGATACCAGTTTTTGACCTCAGCTAAATTGATATTGGCCTTGAGTGCTGCATCAATGCGTGGGTCGCTCATGGGGTGGCTCGTGAGTAAACGCATACTGAAAGGATTGCCGCCTAAATCGAGGCTGAAGTTCTTTAAATCAACTACCGTTGCATCTAAATCGCCATTGGGGTTGCCTATGTGCAAGTCCATCACAATGTTCTTAACTGCGGCGGGTAAATCGGGATATTGGAAATAGCCGTTATCCACCATCAATTTGAAGTCAAATGCCGGCATGCTGGTATCGTTGTACACCCCTTTCATTTTACCGTCGAAGATGAATTTCCCGGAAGTTTTGATGTCGGCGAAATACTCATTAAAGATGCCTGGCACCACTGAAAGCAGCGCGCGAAAATCACTTTGCGGGGTGTTAAAGACCAAATCCATGCTGATGTCATCGGCAGGCATGGCTACTACCCCAGCAAATTTGAGGTTCAATTCATTCAGATAGAGATCATTTTCGGTAAAAGTGAAGCTGAAATCGGGCATATTAATGGCAATGGGCACATCAAACTTGCCTTTGGCTTTGGAAATGTACTTCACGCCCTCATAGCTATAATCGAGCGAAGCAATTTCAGTCATGGTTTTAAGCACAAAATCATCCATGGTAAAATCGCCCGTTCCTACATGATCCATACCTTTAATGACTGCTTTTTGCTTATAAAAGGCATCATCATAGGTGAGATTTACGTTTTTTAGACTGTATTTTTGAATACCAAAGGCAAAGGCAGATGCTGTTGTATCTTCTTCAACAATAGTGGTGGTGTCGGGAATGGTAATGTCCCAGTTTACCGACTCATCGGCCAACATTTTGAGGTTAAAATTGGCGTCAACGATGGCAATCGAACGAATATTTAAGTCCTCACCCTTTAAAACCGACATCAAGTCAATCTCAAAACGAAAATCCCCCATATATGCCAAGGTATCTCCTTCGAAAGGCGCATGGTTAATGATGGTGAAATCCTCCATGCTGAAGCTAAAATTAGGAAAGTTGCGGAAAAGACTGAGACTTACATCGCCCAAACTAACTGTTGCATTCAGTGATTTATTGATTTCTTCAACAGCTAAGGTCTTGATCTTATCCTTGTAAATGATAGGAAGAACAATGGCTGCTGCCAATAAAAGAACTACAAAAGCTGTGATTCCGATGAGTATTTTCTTAAACATAAACTGGCTTTGTACAAATCTAACTATTCCAACGCCAAAGCCGTGTATGTTATTCTCAAGAAAAATTACAAAAATGCTGGATTTAAGGACAAATCAGCTTAATTCAGCACCAAATACCTGACTAAAAGCTTGTTGAAAGCGTCCTTTGACAGCCTCCATCGAAACGCGTTCGCCGATTTCGGTCGCCATTGATGCCACGGCTTTGTCGTCGATGCCACAAGGAACAATGTGCTTAAAATAACCCATGTCGGTATTTACATTCAAAGCAATGCCGTGCATCGTGATCCAGCGGCTGGTGCGAACACCCATGGCACAAATTTTTCTAGCTTTAGCTTCATCTTCAGCATCTAGCCAAACACCTGTAAAGCCCGTGTAACGCCCCCCTTGTATGCCCCATTCTGCTATGGTTTGAATAACGGCCTCTTCTAAAGATCGCATATACCAGTGGATATCAGTTTTAAACTGCTCTAAATCGAGAATAGGGTATACCACCAGTTGACCAGGACCGTGATAAGTAATGTCACCTCCTCGGTTGATTTTAAAGTAAGTGGCCTCCGCCGCTTTTAGTCCGGCTTCATCAAGCAGCAAATGCTCGGGCTTGCCGCTTTTACCAAGGGTATAAACATGGGGATGCTCCACAAAAAGCAACTCATGCGAAATGAGGTGTTGCTCTTCAGTGGGTAAATCACGGTTGGCAGACTTAAGCTGCAATTTGGCACTAAACAACTGTTCTTGATAGTCCCAGGCAGCTTGGTAGTCCATGCGCCCCAAATCTACCACCTTTACATTATTCATGGGTGAGCGGGACATAGGTTTCGAGTACCCCAAAATGGGCATCAGGTTGAAGTTGAATATCGGCAATGCAGGCAGGTACCAAAACCGTTTCACCTTGTTGAAGGGGTACACTGGTTCCGCCAGCGTTAATGCTGCCAAATCCCTCAATGCAAATGTAAATTACAAAGGAATCTAACTGACGTAAATCACGCCGCATCGGCTTCTTAAGAGTGATTTTATTGGTTTCAAAATAGGCATCTGAAACAAGCTGATTAACCCGATCAACTTGGTCGTCGTAAGTAGATTTATAGTGCTCGTGCTTCTTGAAGTCGATTACCTCTAGTGCTTGAGCAGTGTGCAATGCACGCTTTTGGCCATTAGCATCTATCCTGTCGAAGTCGTAAATGCGATAAGTAACATCGCTGGTTTGTTGAATTTCCGCCAGAAGGATGCCTTTTCCAATCGTGTGCACGCGTCCCGCGGGTATGAAGAACACATCTCCAGAAGCTACTTGCTCTTCGTTGAGAATTTCTTTCAAACGTTTATTGGCCAGGCGCTCTTGGTACTCCTCACGACTCGTATTTTTATTGAATCCGGCAATTAATTTGGCATCGGCATCGGCTTGGAGAATGTACCACATTTCGGTTTTGCCCAAACAGCCATGCATGGCTTTTGCCTGTTCGTCGTTGGGATGCACTTGAATAGACAAGTCTTCATTGGCGTCTAGAAATTTAATGAGGAGCGGGAACTCGGTGGGACTGGCCTCATAGACTCTTTGCCCCATTAAATCAGCTCCAGCATGGGCTAGCAATTGATTAAGGTCTGTGCCAGCGAGCGGACCATTGGCAACCACTGAAACATCGCCAGCTACACCCGAAAGCTCCCAACTTTCTCCGCAATTGGGTAGCTTGCCAAAGTCTTTGCCGAGCATGGACTTGATTTTTTGTCCACCCCAAAGCTTCTCCTTATAAATGGGCTGAAATTTCAGCGGGTAATTTGTGTTCATCTAGCGCCAATATCTTCAAAACAATTTTCTTTCAACAAAATTCCTATTTGCGTGCTTGACGTTTAAAATGGTTGATCAATCCGTTTGTTGAGCTGTCGTGTTGACTCACTTCTCCCGCCTGCTGTAATTCTGGCAAAATGGCACCGGCTAGCTGTTTACCTAGCTCCACTCCCCATTGATCGTAACTGTAAATATTCCAAATTACGCCTTGTACAAAAATTTTATGTTCGTACATGGCAACCAGTGCTCCAAGGTTAAATGGATTGATTTTATCAATAAGTATAGAATTAGTAGGTATGTTTCCTTTAAATACTTTAAAGGGAGCCAACTTATCAATTTCCTCTTTGCTCATGCCGTTATTAGTCAATTCACGCTCCACATCTTCCCGCGTTTTGCCGTTCATCAAGGCTTCGGTTTGAGCGAAGAAATTGGCCATTAGCTTTGGGTGATGATCTCCCAAAGGGTTCAGGCTGTGCACCGGCGCAATAAAATCGCAAGGAATGAGGTGGGTGCCTTGGTGAATGAGTTGGTAAAAAGCATGTTGTCCGTTGGTGCCTGGTTCACCCCAAATAATAGGACCGGTGCTATAAGCTACCTTTTCACCAGTGCGATCTACACTTTTGCCGTTGCTCTCCATGTTTCCTTGCTGGAAATAGGCCGCAAAGCGATGTAGGTATTGGTCGTACGGTAAGATGGCCTCAGAGGTTGCACCTAAGAAATTCGTATTCCAAATACCTATAAGCGCAAGTAATACGGGGATGTTTTGCGCGAACTCTGCCTCTAAAAAGTGCTGGTCCATGCGATGGGCTCCATCCAAGAGTACTTCAAAGTTGTCGAAACCAACCCCTAAAGCAATGCTTAAACCAATGGCCGACCACAAACTGTAGCGCCCTCCTACCCAATCCCAAAACTGAAACATATTGGCTGGGTCAATGCCAAAGGCTTTAACTGCCTGGGTATTTGTAGACAAAGCTGCAAAGTGCTTGGTAATATGAGCTTCTTCTTTGGCCGATTGCAAAAACCACGTACGGGCACTGTGCGCATTGGTCATGGTTTCTTGGGTAGTAAAAGTTTTGGAGGCCACCAAAAACAAAGTGGTTTCGGGTTGAAGCGTTTTCAAACACTCTGCCAGGTGCGTGCCATCTACATTCGACACAAAATGTAAATTGAGACGTGTTTTATAGGCCTTGAGGGCTTCGGTCACCATTACGGGACCTAAGTCTGAGCCTCCGATGCCAATATTCACCACATCGGTAATCGCTTTTCCTGTAAAACCCTTCCATTCGCCTGAAATCACTGCTTGACTAAAGGCTTTCATTTGAGCCAAAACAGCCTTTACATCGGGCATCACATCTTGTCCATCCACCATAACCGCCTTATTGCTGCGATTGCGCAAGGCAGTGTGTAAAACCGCGCGCTGCTCGGTTTCATTAATGGCGGCACCTTCAAATTGCTCCTGGATGCTTTGTTTTAAGCCGCATTCATCGGCCAGAGCCAATAAATGCTGCATAGTGTGCTCATTGATTCGGTTTTTCGAATAATCCACTAAAAACTGCTCCCAAACGATTGAAAATTGATTGAATCGTTTAGGATTAGCTGCAAACAGCTCTTTCATATGCACGGCTGCAAAATCCTGCTGGTGTGCTATCAGTTGTTTCCACGCATTTGTTTTAGTCGGCTTGATTCGAGGCAACATGCTTTTTATTTTTAAGTGACCATTAATGGTCGTGATGACGCTTATGAATTCCAAAAATACGCAAACCGGACTGCATGGTGAAACTTTAGTGGCTAATTACCTGCAAGAAAAAGGCTGGGAAATTGTAGCGCGCAATTGGCGTTTTCATCCCTATGAACTCGATTTGGTGGCTAAAAAAGCAGAAATGTTGGTCTTTGTAGAGGTCAAAACCTTTGAAAATGGCTATGTGCTGCCGCCAGAACAAAAAGTCACACGTTCAAAATTTCGTTCTTTAACCAAGGCAGCCATCTCCTTTTTAGAGCAAAGACCTTTTGACGGAGAAATTCGATTTGATTTATTTTATGTGATTATGAGGCCAAGTCCAGCCGAAATCATCCACTACGAAGATGTATGGTTTCCCAATAATTGGGGAAGGTAGCAGCTGCAGCCTGTCTTTCAAGCTAAATTGCTATCTTTGCAGCCTTATGAGAGCAGAGCATTTAGAAGACTTGAGAGCGCGATTAGAAGCGCTGAGGAGGTATCTTTGACGTCGATAGCAAATTAGCCGCGATCAAAGACATAGAGGACCGTTCAACGGCCCCTGGCTTTTGGGATGATGCCGAAAAAGCCGAAAAACTCATGAAATCCGTCAAGATGCCCAAGCAATGGGTAGCCATGTACGATGAAGGAGCTGCTGCTTTTGGGGATTTAGAGGTGTATTACGAATTTCAACAAGCTGGCGAACTGAGCGCCGACGAATTAGATGCGCATTACCACGCTGCCATCCAATTGTTCGAAAAGCTGGAGTTCAAAAACATGCTGCGCAGTGAGGAAGACCAAATGAGCGCTGTGCTCACCATCAACTCTGGCGCAGGTGGTACCGAAAGTCAAGACTGGGCCTCGATGCTTATGCGCATGTACATCATGTACGGAGAGCGTCAGGGCTATACAGTTCGAGAATTAGACTTGCAGGATGGTGATGAAGCCGGTATTAAGTCTGTTACACTGGAGTTTCAGGGCGATTTTGCTTATGGCTATTTGAAGAGCGAAAATGGCGTGCATCGTTTGGTGCGCATCTCCCCTTTTGATTCGAATGCCCGTCGTCACACCTCTTTTGCGTCGGTGTACGCCTATCCATTGGTAGATGATACGATTGAAATCGAAATCAATCCGGCTGACATTGAAATCCAGACTTCACGTTCTGGAGGTGCAGGTGGTCAGAATGTAAACAAGGTGGAAACCAAGGTGCAGCTAACCCACAAACCTACAGGCATTCAAATCCAGTGTCAGGTAGAACGCTCGCAAATTGGCAACAAAGAACGCGCCATGCAAATGCTAAAATCGCAGCTCTATGAGCTAGAAATACGCAAGCGCAATGAGGCCCGTGACGCAATTGAAGCCACTAAGAAAAAAATTGAGTGGGGCTCACAAATTCGTTCGTACGTTTTGCATCCCTATAAACTCATTAAGGATGTGCGCTCAGGCTACGAAACCTCGAACGTGCAAGCAGTGCTGGATGGCGATTTAGATGAGTTCATCAAAGCTTATTTGATGGAGCAGCAAGAAAGCGCCTTGAATAACAAAGAAAATTAAGGTTTAAATTGGCAAAGGGGAATCATTTGATTCTCCTTTGTTGTTTTGTGTATATTCGTATCCCATGGAAAACACCTTGCATTCAGTTGACTTGTCCTTTTCGGCTTTGTACCAAAAACAATTGGCTTTTAGCCACAGTCTGCGCCTAACCTCTGCCAAAGAGCGCATCGCTAAACTTGATCGCTTGCATGCCGCTGTTAGTGCGCATGAAGAAGCACTGATTGAAGCCATGTGGGCTGATTTCAAAAAACCATCAGTTGAAGTAAAACTTACAGAGCTGGCTCCTTTATATATGGAAATCAAACACTTCAAGAAGAATTTATCGAAGTGGATGAGACCTAAAAAAGTCAGCAATCACTTCCCTTTTCTACTGGGCAAGTCTAGAATTCACTATGAACCTAAAGGCGTGGTGTTAATCATTGCACCATGGAACTACCCTTTTTATTTGGCACTGGCGCCATTGATTGCCGCTGTGGCAGCCGGCAATGCGGTTACCATTAAACCGTCTGAGTTTACAACCCATACTGCAAAGATCATCAGCAAAGTCATTGCCAGCGCCTTCACTCCCGACGAAGTACAAGTAGTGGAAGGTGGCATTGAAGTATCGCAAGCGCTGCTCGAACAGCCTTTCCACCACATCTTTTTTACGGGCAGCACCCCAGTTGGACGCGAAATCATGAAGGCTGCGGCCAAGCATTTGGCTGGAGTTACATTAGAATTGGGTGGTAAATCGCCAGCGATTATTGACGAATCAGCCGATTTACCAGCCGCTGCTGCTAAATTAATGTGGGGCAAGTTTTTAAATGCAGGACAAACCTGCATCGCACCAGACTACGTGCTCATTAACAAAGACATGACGACTGTTTTTATGGCTGAACTTGAAAAAGCACTCGAAACTTTTGAAAGTAAGAGCAAAGCTTCAGTGGATATGTCTGCGATAGTGAGCGAGCGACACTACCAGCGAATGCGTCATTTATTGCAAGATGCTACTGAAAAAGGCGCCAAAATACTGTTAGGGGGGCATTTTGACAACGAAAACAGGAGACTTAGTCCTACCGTGGTAACCGAAGTTACCAGCGATATGCTCTTGATGCAAGAAGAAATCTTCGGCCCCATTTTACCGCTGGTTGGCGTAAAACACACCCAAGATGCCATCGACCACATCAATGCGAACGACAAGCCTTTAGCCTTGTACGTTTTCAGCAGGAACAGCTTCAAAATTGATCAAATCCTACAGCAAACCTCTTCAGGCGGCAGCTGTATTAACGATGTGGTAGTGCACATTACCAATCCTGAATTGCCGTTTGGAGGAATCAACCAAAGCGGCCTAGGCAATTATCATGGTTTGGCCGGATTTAAAGCTTTTTCGCATGAAAAGTCTGTTTTCCATCAGTTTACCCGCTTTAATGTGAACAAAATGCTGTACCCGCCCTACGGACCGCAAAAACAAAAACTCATCAAATGGCTGATGAAACTCATCAAATAGGCACACTCGATTGGGCCACATTTGAGCAAGTGGACATGCGCGTAGGCACCATCATAGCCGCTCAGGTGTTTGAACAGGCCCGTAAGCCTGCCTATCAATTACGAATTGACTTTGGAACCAACATTGGCATCAAGCAGTCTTCGGCCCAAATTACAGATTTGTACAGCCCTGACAGTTTGGTAGGTAAACAGGTTATCGCCGTTGTCAACTTCCCCCCCAAACAAATAGCCAATTTTATATCGGAATGTTTGGTATTGGGAGCTGTTGACGCGCAAGGTAAGGTCATTATGCTACAACCAGAACAGGAAGCTGCGAATGGACTCAGAATCGGCTAGAACACTAACCTGGCCTGTACCCTGCCGGTATGTACCACAGCTGAATTTTCTGAATTACGGCCATCGTAAGTAAGGTTAAGTTGCAAGTTATTCGAAAGCTTTCGAAACAAACTAACCGACCAAACCTGGTTGCTGCCTGGTAACAAGCCTTGGAGCATTTCAAAGCCTACAGGACTGTTAGGATCTCCAATAAAGGCATTATTGATATTAGAAAAGGTGATGCGAATAGCACTTGAAGCCAGTAAATTGTAATTAATTTCCCCTCCTAATTCTTGTATATTCACGCTTTCCGTCGCCGTTTCATTCTCTAATAATGGGCGATTGTTTTGCTTCTGACGGTAGGCGTATTTCACACCTAATCGCAGCTTGCTATTGGCGGTCCAATTCAATGCCGGAATCCATTCAGCCTGTCTAATATTGTAATTCCGAACCGCAAACAAATCGGCAGTGAGCAAACGTTGACCTCTTTGCAACAGACTTTCGAAATTGAGTTGCTGCAGCAAATTCCAGCGCAACCGAATATTTTGATCGGTATTTTCCCTTGTTTCAGTTCCATTGGCCAATAATATGCGCTGCAAATTGCGTTGGTAGCCCAGATCAATGCCAAATTTGGGGCTGTTTCGGTTGAAGAACAGGGTATTGCGAATATTGCCATTGGCGGCCACCAAAGAGGTATCTTCTAAACGCAAATCAAAGGGATTGAGAAAGCTGATGGCATTATCCCCTTGGTTTTTTTGCTCCATGGAGAAGGCGGTGAGGTTGCTGAAGCGCGCTAACCAATGCTTTTTAGAAAGCAAATTCGCAGGATTCAGCTGCAGGGTTTGGTTGAATTTGTTGGAATAGGTTGCCACAAAGGTATTTCCAGGTATAAAAATTTTAATATAGTTAGCCTGGTCGCTGAAAAAGGAGAGTTCAAACTCATCGAGTTCTTGCACCCCATTCTCATTATAATCGATCCAAGTGTAATTGCCTTGCCCGCGGGGAACCTCCAAATACGCAATCTCGCGACGCAGCTCTTGTCCCTGCGAAAAAGAATAAAAGCTGCTCCAGGTCAAGAGCTTTTTGAAAAAATTGCCGCTGTATTCAAGCTGACCGAGGTAGTTCCCTTCCCTGTTAGCCGCTTGTTCTGGGGTTTCAAAGGTGTTGAGCAAGCGGTAAGTGGCTGTTAACTTAAAAAGGTGGTCTTCCCAACGGTTAAGTTCGGTGGCCAAGGTGTAGCTGTGACCCGTTTGAGTTTCTTGCAGCTCTGGTAGCCCAAAGGGCAGCAGATCGTTCCGATAAGTATATCGCAAACTAATTTTATCAAAGGCTGCGGTTTGGTAACTCACAAAAAGATTGGCGATATCGAACCTAAAGCTGTTATTGGCCAGGGTATCGGTACCAGGTCGGTACACCAAGTTATCTTCCAACTCGTAGGAAGCCCCTGCCTGGAATTTGCCAAATTTACGCTGGATATTGGCCTTGGCCCGCACATAATCGCCCTCAAAAAAAGCGGAACTCGACGAAAGCACGTCGTACGCAACGGCCGCTTGGGTGTTTTTATCTTGGTGCATTCCTAAAAGCCCTTGGCGGTAGCCTTGATAGACATCTGAAATGAGATACTGCTTAAAATTATAATCCAGTCGCGATGAATCTTTGTAACTCAATCCAAGCAAAAAGCCGGTCATGCGCTCCTGCTGCTCAGCATAAAGAGCAGGCACGTTCCAGTCACGGGCAAATTCCATATTCCGATAGGGCTGCACAATCTTAAAATTGTCATCGAGCCATTCTACATCTATACCAGCACGCACTTTAAGTTTACCTGCGGTATTGATTGGGCGATTGGTCTGCAACTTGGCTTTAAATGCATATCCCTGGTTGTTTTCATTATTAATTTCGGAAAAGAGGTTTTGATCGTTTAACGAACGGGCTCCTTCCAGCTGCAAATCGGTATATTTATCAAGTGGCAAGGAGGCATTTAGGGTACTCATTTGCAATCGATTGGGGGCAGTGAGTCGGATCACTGCTGCATGTGTGCCCTTGCGCAAGGTATCGCCATTGTTGACTTCCGGTGCCACCCACTGAAATACCCGTCCATTGGCTGTAGATACGGCAGGAATGTAATCGCCCTTGCCTTGGCCTACCAAACTAAAACTCACCGAAAAACGTGCCGAGTCGGGATTGATGCTGTAAACATACACAGGTGAAAAGCCCAAGGAATCGATTTGTTTGTAGCGTACTTGCCGGCCATCGAACGGACTTTCAATGGCCGAGGGAAAAGCTGCTGTGGCCACCGAATCGCCTAAGGTGCTTAAGAATCGCTGTTGTTCGTTGGTGAGGTCCTGAAAAAGTGGTTGATTGCGGTTGTCAGATTCGCGATAGGTATGGAAACCAATCTTCATACGATTTTGCTCGTAATCAGCTCCGTAATAGGCAATACTCCGTGCAAAAGCTTGATTGGCGTACTCAAACTCGGCAATGATCCTGCTTTGATTGGTAATCAGTCGGTTCGGTGTAAAGGTAAGATCCGCCGTATTGTAATCGATTACATAATCGTATTGCTCCCCGCGCTTGAGCAATTCACCATCGATGTAAATGCGCTCAGAGCCAGCTAACACCACTATAAATTCACCAGGATTGGTGCCCGTGAGTCGATAGGGCCCTTGGTTACCTTCTCTTCCTAAAAAAACATTGCGTCCAAATTGACCGCGTGCGGCTGAAAAACTGGCAGTTTGTTTGAGTTGACCTTTCCCTAGGGAAGTAATAGAGTTGTCAATCCGGGCGCCCTTTACATTTTTGAAGAAGTTGAGAAAGTAGCTATTGGGCCTGGTAAGATCGTAATCGCCCACGATTAAACTGTTTTTTCGATCCCTTATTTGCACAAAAACTCTGTCAAAATCTTGTAACTGCTGGGTATAACCATCCGGTTGAAAAGGCAAGTTATTATCGGTCATGCTGGCAAGCAACTCTACTGAATCAGTTAATCTGCCAGATAATTGAAGATTGAAACCTGAATTCAAAACTAAATTCTGGTTGTTACCCACGCCCAATCCCCTAGAAATGCTGACTTGTTTGTTGAGTTGTTGAAAGTCAAAAAGATTATCTGCTTGAGGACGTTCAGGTAAAACATTAAAAGGATTTTCACGAGCGAATTGAATATCAGTGCTCAACCTGGGGTCTTTGTTATAAATCGATTGTCCAAAATTGTATAAAAGCACCCTGTATTGCAGCTCAATAGTATCATTTATATATTGAGTTGAATTTATAAATTTTTGATAAATCATAATTGAATCGGGTATATTTACCCAAGCGCCATTTATGACACGAATGAATAAACTCTGCGAAATGATAGGTAGAGAATCAATTGCGGTCACTGAATCCGTTACAAAAATCACCTTATTTCTTTTGCTTTCAAGTTCTTGTGCAAGGCCCTTATTGCCTAACAGCAGTACGAAAGCAAAACAAATACAAAGGAAGCTTCTTGTCATTTAAGAATCCTGATGAACAGGGAATTGTACATAAAAACGAGTTCCCAACCCTTCTGTTGTTTCAAAGCCGATGTTCCCCTCGTTTTGTTCGATAATCTTTTTGACGATAGCTAGTCCCAGCCCCATGCCAGAGCTTTTGGTAGTGAAGTTTGGCTGAAATATGCGCTCCCGATTCTCAATACTGATGCCATTACCGTTGTCAATAAAATCAATAGCAAAATAGGAATCCACACGATACAAACGTATTTGAATCTCTGGATGTCGATCTTCTGGCACAGACTGCATGGCATTTTTGAGTAAATTTTGAAAAACCCGCTGCACTTGTAAGGCATCGCCATATGAAATACAAGGAGGCCAATCCTGCACCTCATTTAACACCGCCTCCGAGTACGGCATTACCGGTAAGCCGGCTAAATCGTCTTCAAAACTAATGGACATTTGTTGTTCATACAGTCCCAAAACCGAAAACAGATTCATGCGTAAATCAAACGGCTGCTTTTCGCCCACCTGCACCTGTGCAAAAGAGCTGAATTCTCCCGCTACAGCTGCTAGTACATCAATTTGTTCAAGCACCAACAAAGCCTCAGACCTGAAGCGTTCGCTAAACCTGGTTGGGTTTTCAGCATAATCACGCAACATCCTTTGCAGCTTCAGCTTCATTGGAGTTAGCGGATTACGAATTTCATGCGCAATTTGTCGTGCCATTTCACGCCAAGCCGACTCCCGCTCAGAGCGTGCCAAGAGCTTGGCGCTTTGGTCGAGCTCTTCCACCATATTGTTGTAACTGCTAATCAACGCCCCAATTTCATCGTCGCGCTTCCAGGCAGGCATTTGGTTACGCATACCTGCTTTGGTTTTAAGAATGACCTCTGTAAGTAATTTGATGGGGGACGTGATGCGCTCAGCCAATACCAAAACAATTACGCCTGCTAAAAGCAGCATGATAAAATATAAGCTCAATAGATTGCCAACAAACTCATTAAGCTCTGCCTTTTCAAGAACATCTGTATCAAAAGAAGGCATATTTAGCATGCCCATCAGCTCCCCTTTTGAATCTCTTAAAGGAACATAAGCAGATTTGAAGGCAAATTGCCCAACCTTTTCATTCTGGAGATAAACGGTTTGCTGCAGCCTTACAACCTGGTAAAAAGCATCCGGCTGGGCCAATTCTGACAATAAATTACGTTCAAATAACTTTTCTTGTGTACTGTACTTAACAAGACCATCGGATCCATAGATTGAGAAGTCGGCCGATAAGTTAGCTGCAACCTGATTCAGTTGATAATCCTCTCGAAATCCAAGACTCATCCCCCCTTGCTTTGAGCGTAAAATAACTTCTACCGCAGCTTGAATATCTTGCAAGCGAGAAGTAACTAATTCTTCGGTATTTCCTCGGCTCCTCAATACGGTATAAGTAATGGTCACGTAGCCAATAACTACCATTATGGTGAGTACCGAACCAATTAATGCGATTTCAATTCTATTTCGATAATTCAGCCTGAAAAACAACTGCCAATTAAACTGCGTATTAGCAAGTCTGTTAAACAAAAAAAGCAACAGAATCATTAACAAAAAAAGGCCCGATGACAAAGCCAACGCACGTATCCAGCCACTTGATCCAAAGCTGACAACAATGATGTTAAACTCATCAGGCTTATAGATAAAATGCGAAAGGTTATCAATTTCCAACAAGCTGTATTCGTCGGAAATACCTACCCAGCTACTGGAAACAAGTTGATAAGGATATTTGCCTCCCTGCTGTATCAGCAATCCGTTTTCATACAAAGCAAAAGAGAAGCTATTGAAAGTTCGGCGTTGCACAAAGTCCCCTTCCACAAGCAGACCAGGAAAAGGGCTATCTGGTTTTAAGCTCTTTTGCACCAATCGCAATACCAGGGTGTCAATATGATTTCGATCGCTTTGAAAAGGAACCCTCAAAGAGTAGCCTTGACGTGCATTTTGTTTGAATTGACGCAACATACTGAAGCGATCAATTTGCTGCAGATCCTCCTTAAAACCGTTTATTTGATGCTCCTCAAGTGCTTGTCCAGCTAGGATCACAGCATCTTGTAAACTATACTTCTCGAGGTAACCTTTTAAATAAACATATTGGAGTCTGTTTTGTAAGGAATTGGGACTTGTGGTATTCTTGATTTTGTAATCCTTAATCTCTTCATCTTGCTGCATTTTAGGAATGAGGTCGAGCAGTAAATAAATGGCAGTAGGATCGTTGGGGGCAAATATTTTGCGAGCGGTATAACGCGCATTTTCTATTTGCTTGCGATAAAGTGCTTCACTCACTTGATAACCCAAAAACAGGCTCCACAAAGCAATTAAGACATTAAAATAAAAGCCGAAGCGCCACTTAATGCTGCTAAAAGCGTGTAGAAATAATAAGCAAAACAACAAAAACACCCACCATCGCCAATACAATTTAAGCCAAACGACTTCTCCGGTAAACGAAAACAACCAATAAATGAATAATGCAGTAAGGAGTAGTAATACCGTTGTTTTTCCAGTTGAGATATTTTTAAGGATGTATTTAAAATGCAGGTAAAAAGAGGCCGCATTCATTCCAATGAAAATCAAATAAGTAAAAATAGCCAAGTACGTATAGCCATTGAAATCGAATATGAATTCTAAACCAATGGGAATGTCACTGCTAAATACCAAATCCCTGCTTATGAGTAAACTCACCAGAAAAAGCAAAATAAAGAAGGTATTCGCTATGAAAATTATTAAAGGTTGTCGAAATAAACCACCGATTTGCAAAACACATCGGTGGTATATAACTCGGTAACGAAATAAAAAGGCCAAAGGCAAAATCAGCAAGAGTAAATGAAGCAGTAGATCCCCAAAGGAGGGTAGTAACCAGTGAGAAGCGAAAATCTTTGGGTCGAACAACTCTAATGACGACAGGCCTATAGAATCACGATATGTAAAGAGCAAAACACGAATAACAATCAAAGGCAATGCGAACTCAAACAAACTGTACCAGGGTCGATTTGCGATAACTGCAAATTCTAAACGCAGAAAAAACAGAAGAATCGCCAAAGCGATAGACATGATAAAATACCTAGCTGAGGAGCGCTCACGACTAGTTAAATTAATGGTACGTTGATTATACGCCAGTCCTATTTTGAAAGCAGTGGCACCAGAAGGGTCCTTAACGGCCGTGCCATTTTCCGATTTATCTAGCAATCGTATGTCATCGCCACCATCGATTGCGTTGAACAATTCGTTTTTTAAATATTGATTTTCCTCCTCGTAATTATTTTTGAGTTTTAAAACATACGACTGTCTTCGATTTTTGCTTTCCTTCACAAAGTGATACCCAATGAGGTTTTTTAAAACAACAAAGCCAGGCCGAAGTCCCTTGATATCCTCTATGGTAAGTCGTGTGCCACTCCAATAAATGAGGCTGTCGTTTTCCCACACCACAACCTCTTCCGTCATGGGGAAATCTTGTTCCAGCGCATACCAAGCCTCAAAAGGCGCATCTTTTAAATGCTCACTTCTTTTCAGCCACTTTTGAAAAGTTTGATCAGCCTCCTTTAATTTATTCTCGAAGCGTTTTGCAGCATCTTGTAAATAATCCGTTGTTTTTTGCCGAACAGATATTTGGTTGTATACACCCAACAACAAAAAAGCACCAAAAAGTACCCATACAATCAATTCAAACAAGCGTTTTTTATCCATTAGAAATGCTTGCTTTCTGTCAAATAGTGTACAACATAATCATGAATGCCAGCTTCCAAAGCTACAAATGCATGCGGATATCCGGCTTTCTGGAGTTTGTCCATTTTAGCCTCGGTAAAATATTGATACTTTTCACGAATGTCTGCCGGGGTGTCAACAAAGCTGATTTGCTCTACTACCCCCATCGCTTTAAATACGCCTTTGGCCAAGTCCACAAAGGTGCGCGCTTGACCTGTACCTAAATTATAGAGGCCTGTCACCTTGCGATGCTGCATCAGCCACAGGCACACCTTTACCACATCTTTCACATAAATAAAATCACGCAATTGACCCCCATCTGCATAGTCAGACCGATGTGATCTAAATAAGCTCATGCGTTTTGTTGCCAAAATTTGATTGTATGCATGAAAAATAACCGATGCCATGCGGCCTTTGTGGTATTCGTTTGGACCGTAAACATTAAAAAACTTGAGCCCCACCCACTGATACGGCTTTTTTTCTTGTGAAAGCGCCCAAAGATCAAAGGCCTGTTTGGAATCTCCATAGGGATTTAAGGGCTTTAGCTTGGGGAGTATTTCGGCATCTTCGTCATCAAAACCGTAAGCCCCATCCCCATAAGTTGCAGCGCTGGAGGCATATACAAGAGGGATGCCGTAGCGCACGCAAGCCAGCCAAATATCTTTGCTATATTCAAAGTTCAAGCGGGTGTGAATGTTGACATCAAATTCGGTGGTATCTGTACGAGCCCCCAAATGAAAAATATACTGCACCGAGGCCTGTTCTTTTTCAAGCCAGGCAAAAAAATCATCGCGAGGAATCAAGTGTGAATAGCGTTTATGACTGTAATTCAGCAATTTATCGGCTCTACTGAAATCATCTACCAGCACCAAGTCGTTATACCCTGCTTCATTTAATCCTGCAACCAAACAGCTTCCAATAAAACCTGCTGCACCAGTAACTACTATCATGACTCAAAAATAGACTCAATTATACCGAAATTATGCATTTCATACATTAAAATCGATTGAAACACGGTCTGATTTCCTAAAAAGCCCAGTTCGTGGGGCTGCTACAATTTTCAATACGCACTTCCTGTTGTATATTTGCGGCCTGATTTCGCATATGATCTATTTAACACGCAAAGAGCATTTTAACGCAGCTCACAAATTATGGAACCCCAATTGGTCAGATGCCAAAAATGAAGAGGTATTTGGAAAATGCTCTAATAAAAACTGGCATGGTCATAATTTCGACCTGTATGTGACTTTAAAGGGCACTCCAGACCCAGAAACGGGCTTTATCATTGACCTTAAGCTCATGAGTAGCATCATCAAAACCTATGTGATTGATGTGCTAGACCACAGCAATATCAACTTAGATGTGCCTTTTATGCAAGGCAAAATGGCCTCTACTGAAAATATCGCGATGGGTATTTGGGAACAGCTCAGTCCACATTTGAATGCTGAAAACTATCGTTTGCACAGTATCAAACTTTACGAAACAGAACGGAATTTTGTCGAATATTTTGGCCCAGAAGGCTAAAATCGCCTCTTTTATTTAAAAAATAGTCTAGTTTAGACTGTTCCTTCAAACGTTTACCAAATTTGATTTTATGAAAGCATATGTATTTCCAGGGCAAGGCGCCCAATTCCCTGGCATGGGCAAAGATTTGTACGAGCAATATCCAGCGGCCAAGGCGCTTTTTGAACAAGCCAATGATATTTTAGGATTCCGAATTACCGATATTATGTTTGATGGCACGGAGGAAGAACTCCGCCAAACCAAGGTGACCCAACCAGCCATCTTTTTACACTCGGTGGTCGTTGCCCGTTTATTAGGAGCCGATTTTCAACCAAAAATGGCAGCTGGACATTCATTAGGTGAGTTTTCTGCACTCGTGGCTTGCGGCAGCATGGCCTTTGAAGATGGTCTTCGCTTGGTAGCCAAACGCGCCATGGCCATGCAAAAGGCTTGTGAATTAGAACCTTCGACCATGGCGGCTGTGCTTGGTTTGGATGATAAAGTAGTAGAAGATGTTTGCGCGTCGATTACCAATGAAATTGTGGTACCTGCCAATTATAATTGTCCAGGCCAATTGGTAATTTCAGGCAGCATTGCGGGTATTGAATTGGCGAATGAGGCCCTCAAAGCGGCTGGAGCACTCAAAACCGTGGTATTGGCTGTAGGCGGAGCCTTCCACTCTCCTTTAATGGAACCAGCCCGGCTAGAGCTAGAAGCTGCCATCAAAGAAACTACTTTTAAAGCTCCTGTTTGTCCCATTTACCAAAACGTAACAGCGAAAGGTGTAACCGACCCTGCAGAAATTCAGCAAAATCTCATCAACCAATTAACAGGTGCCGTGCGTTGGACCCAAACCACGCAGCAAATGATTACCGATGGCGCGAGCTCATTTACAGAGGTTGGACCAGGGAAAGTACTTCAAGGCCTTCTCAAAAAGGTAGATCGCCAAATGCCGGCCAGCAGTGCTGCACTTTCTTAAGTAATGACCCTGAGCATGCGTGCCTTGCCTTGTAAATCGGCACGTATTTCCGTTTTCATCCCCTCAAACAAGCCCTCAATTTCGAGGGCTTTTTCGTAGTTCAGCTCCATAAAGAGCTGTTTGCCAGGAGCTGCCTGCCTGGCCCGCACCGCCAAAGAGCGATAGAAAAGCAAAGCGTCGTTTGTGGGCGAAAACAAGGCCATGGCTGGCTCAAACCGCACTACATGGGGTGCCAGCGTATCGGCCTCGTCGAATGGAATGTAAGGCGGATTGCTGATTAGAACATCCCACTCAGGCAAATCCATGTGTAGCATGTCACCTGCCAGCCATTGTACCGCAGCCCGATGCATCGCGCCATTGGTACTCGCAGTTTCCAGTGCCGCAAGCGACAAATCAACGCCCGTTAACTCCCAATTTGGTCTATCGAGCTTCAGACTGATAGGAATTACACCACTACCCGTACCCAAATCGATGAGCCGTAATTGCGGTTCGGACAAAGTTTCAAGCATCCACAGCACCAATTCTTCGGTTTCGGGTCGGGGAATGAGCACACTTTCGTTCAACACAAACTTCCTACCTAAGAAAAAAGCTTCATTGAGCACGTATTGAAGAGGCTTTCCGGTCTGTAATTCGGCCACCACCCTGCGTAAATCGGCTAAATACTCGCTTGGAAAAGGCTCGTACTGCAATCGCGCCCATTGACTGACGGTATGGCCGGTATGATGCTCCAACCAGCTCCCCCACATGGCTCGCAATTCGCCAGCCTCATATAGTTGAGCCAAAACATGGTCAAAGGCTTGCTTCTTAACTTGCTGATAGGTTCTTACCGGCTGGTCCATGCGCAAAGATGTGAATTCTTCGCAAAAAAGGTGTAAGTGGGTGCCGCGTCAATGTTTAACTTTGCCCGGATGCAGCACGCGCTTTATATGCAACGGGCTTTGGAGCTTGCCGCTTTGGGACAAGGAGCAGTAGCCCCCAATCCCATGGTAGGTTGCGTAATTGTGCATAATAATCAAATTATCGGCGAAGGCTGGCACCAGCAGTATGGCCAGGCACATGCTGAAGTGAACGCCATTGCAGCGGTTGAAAACCCTGCTTTACTTGCTGAAGCCACCCTTTACGTCACTTTAGAACCTTGTGCGCATTATGGCAAAACCCCACCTTGCAGTCTTTTAATCATTGAAAAGGGCATAAAAAAAGTTGTGGTGGCTAACGTTGATCCCTTTCCTGCCGTAGCTGGCAAGGGCATTGCTATGCTTGAAGCTGCAGGTTGCGATGTGGTAATAGGGGTCTTGGCAGAACAAGGTCGCTGGCTAAACCGCCGTTTTTTCACCTTTCAAGAACAAAAAAGGCCTTACATCATTCTCAAATGGGCTGAAAGTGCGGATGGTTTTATGGCACCAGCCATAAATGGGCCCTATTGGATCAGTAGTCCTGAAAGCAAACTCCTCACCCACCGATGGCGGGCCGAAGAAAGCGGCATTCTAGTAGGTGCTGGCACCGTGCTGGCCGACAACCCGGCGCTTACCACCCGTTTGGTGCAAGGCCCCAATCCGCACCGCTTTGTGCTTGAACGCGAGCCTTTCTTGTCTAGTGACTGGCAGGTTTTTGATGCCGCAGCCCCTACTACACGCCTGGTTTACCAGCAAAATTCCCTTGTTGAGCAATTGCCCGGTATCTTACAAAAGCTGCAGCAGCAAAGCATCCAATCTGTATTGGTAGAAGGCGGTCAACATCTCTTAAATGCCTTTTTAGAAACAGGGCTGTGGGATGAAATTCGGGTATTTGAAGCCCGCCACCAGCTGCAAACCGGACTTCCATCCCCTATACCACAAAAAAGTTATTTGTTTCATTCAGAGATTATTGGTAATGATCAACTAAATATTTACTTGAATCAAAAAGTATGATTTGGCTCCTGCTCAGCATTGGCTGTTCTGTCTTTAATTTTTTGCTCTTTCGTCAGTTTGAGCGTTGGAAAATCGACACCCTACTTGCGGTGGCGAGTAATTATTTAAGCTGCATTTTATTAGGCTGGCTGCTGCAGGGCGATTTACCTCCTTTTGGATTCTCAACCCCTTGGCTTCCTTGGGCAGCCTTCATTGGTTTGCTGTTCGTAATGGTATTTGTGTGGATTGGCAAAAGTGCCCAGCAACTCGGCGTTAACGTTACCACGGTGGCTGCTAAAATGTCGTTTGCCATCCCCATGATGGTGGCATTTTCATTGTACCAAACTGAATTGCAGTGGCAGCATTTGGCCGCCTTTGTCTGCGCCATTGCAGCGATTTTATGGAGTAGCAATCAAAATACAAGCAAGAATACATCTAAAAAAGTCTGGTTTTTGCCCATTGCCATCTTTTTAGGCGGCGGACTAGCCGATGCGAGTTTAAATTATGTGGAAGTAAAGCTGCTACCTCCTACCCAACATGGTTTGTTTTTAATGAGTTTGTTTGGCACCTCTGCTATTTTCGGCTGGAGTGCCATTGGCATACAGCATTTGCAAGCAAAAAAGAGACTTTCCTGGCCAAGTTTCGCTGCAGGTATCTTGCTAGGTATCACCAATTTTTTATCGGTTTTCGGCTTACTAAAGGCCTTCCGGTCGGAAATCAATGGCGCAGTTATTTTCCCGCTCCTTAATGTAGGCACCATTTTGTTGGCAGGAATGGGCGCCTGGTGGCTGTATCAAGAGCAACCCAAAGCCAAACAATGGCGCGCATTAGCTGCGGCCATCGCCTCCATTCTCTTATACAGTAGCGTAGCATGATTCGCAAAAATCAATTGCTTAGCTTTCATTCTTCCATTTATAGAGAAAAGGGAAGTAAGTTTATTGGTTATACTTATGGGGTTTTTGATGACGCTGATATCCCCCCTATACTGGAGCAACTCAAGAAGGACCATTTTGCTGCCCGACATTGGTGCTACGCCTATCGGTTGGGAGAAAATGGAGCTAGGTATCGCAGCAACGATGACGGTGAACCTGTAGGTACAGCTGGCAGGCCCATACTATCGGCCATCGACCAATTGAACCTCACCAATACGCTCGTGGTGGTAGTACGCTATTTTGGTGGTACTTTGCTTGGCGTGCGCGGTTTGATCGATGCCTATGGGGGTGCCGCCCAACAAGCCCTTGCGCTGTGTGAAACGGCGCCACTGCCTCTCGTGCGACAATTAAGGATCAGTTGTTCTTATGAGCAGTTTTCAGAAGTTCAAAAAATAATCAATGAACTACTTCTGAAACCCCGCATTACCTATGAGCAAACGGGGTTGATTTTGCATTTCATAGGCGATCTAGACGCGATTGAGCCCGCACAAAGGCGGTTTGAATCCCTATATCATGTTAATATCTTACCAATCGATGAAGAAATTGAATGATTTATTTTTTATCACTTATATTCGCACCGTTACAATCGAAAATTATGCAACTCAAATCAATTTTATTAGTAACAGGCCTGAGTGTATTCGCATTCACGGCTTGCAATGGTCAAAAGAAAATGGACAAAAACGCAGCTCTCAAAACAGAAATTGACTCCGTAAGCTACAGCTTAGGCGTGAACATCGGCAACAACCTCAAAGGTCAAGGCTTTGGCGACATCAACATCGCTGCCATGATGAAGGCTATGGAAGATGTGATGGGTGACAAAAAATTAAGCATTGGCGAAGAAGAAGCCAATGGCATCATCCAAAACTATTTCGCTTCTATGATGGAGAAAAAAGCCAAAGAAGGTCGCAAGGCTGGTGAGGCATTCTTAGCTGAAAACGCTAAAAAGGCAGGTGTAACCACAACTGCTAGCGGTTTGCAGTATGAAGTATTGAAGATGGGCGAAGGTCCTAAGCCGGTAGCTACCGACAAAGTAACTGTACACTACCATGGTACCTTAACCGATGGTAAAGTGTTTGACAGCTCAGTTGATCGCGGCGAACCAGCTACTTTCCCATTAAATGGTGTAATTACTGGCTGGACAGAAGCTTTACAGCTGATGCCAGTAGGTTCTAAGTTCCGCATCTACCTCCCAAGCGATTTGGCATATGGTGAGCGCGGTGCTGGTCAGTTAATTGGTCCACATGCCACCCTCATTTTTGAGGTGGAGTTGTTGAGCATCGACAAATAAACCATCCAAAGATTGAATGAAAGCCTCCCTTTGTGGAGGCTTTCTTATTTTTAAGGCATGTTAAAAGTACGTTTAATACAAATTGGCAAAAATCAGGAGGCCTTCATTGATGCTGGTATAAGCTTTTACGAAAAAAAACTAAAGCATTATTGCCAGTTTGAACTCATGACCCTGCCTTCGATAAAAAACGCCACCAATTTGCAAGCAGAGGAACTGCGTAGGCGAGAAGCTGTCCTGTTCCAAAAGCAGATCAACGCTAAAAGCTGGGTGGTGCTTTTAGATGAACGCGGCAAAAAGTTTGATTCACCTGGTTTTGCTACAGAAATCGAAAAATGGTCGGTTGCTGGCCGCTCACAAATTGATTTTTTGATTGGTGGTGCATTCGGATTTAGTGACGATATTTACAAACGGGCCGATTTCCAGATATCGCTCTCGACCATGACCTTTTCACATCAAATTGTGCGGTTGATTTTTCTGGAACAATTGTACCGCGCTTTTACCATCCTCAAAAACGAACCCTACCACCACGCCTAATGAGTATTAACCAACCTTTTTTTAATGCATTGATTCTTGGCTACACCGGGGCAGTGGGCAGTGCTTTGCTCGAAGAGCTTGTAAAAAGCGATAAAGTAAACGGCATCGTATGCTTAGGCCGTCGGCCTGCTGCTTATGACCACCATAAAATTCAATTTGTACAAGCTGATTTAAGCAAATTGGTGAACCATTTGGATGCTTTTTCAGGCATCAGTCGGGTGTACTGTTGTTTGGGCACAACCATGAAACAAGCTGGCAGTAAAGAAGCATTCAAAAATGTAGATTACAACATGGTAGTGGATGCCGCCAATATAGCCAAACAGGCAGGTGTGACGCACTTCAGCCTGGTAAGTGCCGTTGGTGCTGATGCCAAATCAAAGATCTTCTACAACCGCGTAAAAGGTGAAACCGAAAAGGCCCTGGAAGCTGTAAGCTTCGATCGCCTATCGATTTACAGGCCAGGCTTATTACTAGGTGAACGTAAGGAAATACGAGTAGGCGAACGCATTGGCGCAGCCATTCTCCCCTTCATTCAATGGCTTTTTCCAACCAGGTTTCGATCTATTCAAGTACGAACGGTTGCCAAGGCCATGCTGCTAAACTCCATAAAAACAGATGAAGGCCTTGAAATCATTTTCAACGACGAGATGAAAATACTCGCGAAAGGCTTGTAAGTACTATTGGGCGGCCATCAAGGCCTCATAGCCTAGTAAACCATTGGCAAAAATATAACGACCCGCTTCTCCATCCACCTTGGCCAATATATGCGTTAGTCCGTTACTCACGAGCATAAAAGGCACCTTGAGGGTTCTGTTGTAACGTGCTGCCTGATCAAAAACTGACTGGTCAACCCCTACCGATGGCGCCTTGCACTCAATTAACAAAAGGGGCTGAAAAGCCCGGTCATATACCACAGCATCGTATCGCCTTTGTAAGCCCTCCACCAAAAAACTTTTTTCCACAGAAATAAGGGCCATAGGAAAGCCTAACTGACTCCACAAGTAGTGCAATAGATGCTGTCGCACCCATTCTTCGGGAGTTAGCACCACATATTTTTTCCTAAACGCGTCAAAAAGATAGGTTTTACCGCCAGATTGCTTGTATCGGTAGTCGAATGCCGGTAAGTCGAGATGCTGGTTGTGCATAAATTCGCGCAAAAAGAGGCGTTTATTGTTTAATTTAGCCTTCAACAAAAGTATGAAAACGAAAGAAGACATTGTCAACAATTGGCTGCCGCGCTACACAGGTAGGGCGCTGGAAGATTTTACGCCTTATGTGCTGTTGACCAACTTTTCGAACTACCTCAAAATGTTTTCAGAGTGGTACCAAGTACCCATCATGGGTATTGATAAGCCCATTCAAAGCGTTGTAGCCGACGGCATTACCCTGATAAATTTCGGTATGGGAAGTCCCATGGCCGCTACCATGATGGACCTGCTGACCGCTATCAATCCCAAAGCTGTGCTTTTTTTAGGGAAATGCGGGGGTTTAAAACGTAAGAATGCCATTGGCGACCTGGTGCTGCCCATTGCTGCAATCCGAGGTGAGGGTACTTCTAACGATTATTTCCCACCAGAGGTGCCAGCCCTACCCTCCTTTGCCCTCCAAAAAGCCATCTCTACCACCGTGCGCGACCATGGCCTCGATTATTGGACTGGTACGGTGTACACCACCAATCGCAGGGTTTGGGAGCACGACAAAAACTTCAAAAAATACCTACGCACCATCCGCGCCATGGCCATAGATATGGAAACTGCAACGGTATTCACTACAGGCTTTCACAATGGTATTCCAACAGGAGCGCTGTTGTTGATTAGCGATCAACCAATGATTCCCGAAGGTGTTAAAACCGCCGAAAGTGATGCGAAAGTCACCGCGGATTTTGTCGAAAACCATTTGAAAGTTGGCATAGGCTCCCTAAAGCAGCTCATCAACAACGGATTAACAGTTAAACACCTGCGCTTCTAAATGGCCCAGATCAGCTTTCCGGAACTACTCAAACAGCTCCAAAGCCGTAAATTTCCTCCTATCCTGCTTTTGCATGGGGAAGAAGGTTTTTTTATGGATAAAATCACCCATTGGATTGAGAATGAGGCCATCCCAGAAGAGCAAAAAGGCTTCAATCAAACAGTGATTTATGGCAGAGACGTTGATGCGGTAACCATTGTGAATGCTGCCCGTCGCTTTCCGATGATGGCCGAAAGGCAATTGGTGCTCATTAAAGAAGCCCAAGGCCTTTCAGACAAAGAGTATGAAAAGCTTCAAAGCTATTTCGAAAAGCCGTTGGGAAGCACCTTTTTGGTGCTGGCTTTCAAAAGTAAGGTGCTGGACAAGCGTAAAAAATCGTACAAAACCGCAGATGACAAAGGCTTGGTGTTTTTGAGCGAGAAGGTCAAGGATTACCAATTGGCCAAATGGATCGAAGGCTTCATTCACGAACAAGGCTTTAAAGTGGCGAGCGAAACAGCCGCGATTATGGCCGAATATCTGGGCAACAATCTCAGCCGCATCGCCTCTGAAGTCGAAAAACTGGCCATCAACCTCCAACCCGGGGCTGCTATTACGGTAGATTTGATTGAAAAATACATAGGCATTAGTCGCGATTACAACGTATTTGAATTGCAAAACGCCATCGGCCGCAAAGACACCTTTAAGGCCTTTCAAATTGTAAATTACTTCGCTGAAAGTCCGAAAGCCAGCAATTTTAGCATGCCTGTGTGTATTGGATCTTTGTATTCATTTTTTAGCAGAATATACAACTATCATTACCAAAAAGGCGCTTCTCAACAGCAAATGGCCGCTGCACTTGGAGTTAATCCGTATTTTTTGAAGGATTACGACACCTATGCTCGCAATTTCAGTCTACCGAAGACCAAAAAAAGCATTGGCATTTTGTTAGAATACGATTTGAAGTCCAAAGGACTGGGCAGTAACGAAACCGAGGATGGCGAGTTACTCAAGGAGATGGTGTATAAACTGATGGCTTAAGGCTGCTCAGGCAATCCAAAATACAAGCGTACCTTACGCTCATCGCGCGAAATTTGCTGGGTGAGCTCCTCCAAATTTTCAAATTTCACATCGGCTCGAATGTGTTGTAAGAAATTAACTTTCATTTGCTGGGCATATAAATCACCCTCAAAATCCAGAATATTGGTCTCGATGTTATTTTGTGTGCCCGCAATGGTAGGCCGTGTACCAATGTAGGTCATAGCACGATAGGACTTCCCTCCAATTTCTACCTCGGTAGCATACACCCCTGCACCGGGAACTTGCTTGTATACATCGTTAAGAGCAAGATTAGCAGTTGGATAGCCTAGTTTTCGTCCAATCTGGTCACCTTTTACTATCTCACCACTGAGGCTATAGGAGAAACCTAAAAGCTTCTGTGCAAGCATTACATCTCCAGCTTCCAAAGCCAAACGTATCTTGGTGGAACTTACCGCTAGCTCATCCATGGTTTGCTGGGAGATTTCCTCAACAGTAAAGCGTTTGCTGGATGCTGCTTGCTCTCGTAAAAAATGAATATCGCCAGATCGGTTTTGGCCAAATTTATGGTCATAACCGATCACAAGGTGCTTTACCCCGATTTTATCAAGCAAAATTTCTTCCAAAAACACCGCAGCTGGTTGACTTGAAAAAGCCTGGTCGAAAGGCATGAATATGAGCATATCTAAGCCAAAATGACGCAATAAGGCTTCTTTTTCGGCATCATTGGTTAATAAACGGAGTTTCTCTTTGTCTTTATTTAAAGCAATGCGCGGGTGCGGAGTAAAGGTCATAAGTGCCGACAACCCTCCTATTTGAGCCGCCTTCAATTTTAAGCGAGAAATAAGCTCTTGATGCCCCAAATGCACCCCATCAAAGGAGCCAATGGTAAGCACCACTGCTTTATCCACCTTAAAGTGCTCAAGTCCGTGGTAAACCTTCATCTTGCGCAGCTCGTTGTGCTTTAATCATGTTTTCGAAGTCGGTCAATTGCCAAGCGCCTTCCAATGCGTACTCGCCAATGCTCGTTCTGCAAAGTTCGGTCATAACCGCTCCACTTTCTAAAGCTTTCCCAAAATCAAATACCAAAGAACGGATGTAGGTGCCTTTGCTACATTTTACACTAAATTGTACATCTGGCAATTGCACAGCAGTGATTTCAAAGCTGTGTACATGCACTGGACGAGGCTTAATTTCTACTTCAATGCCTTTTCGTGCATCCACATACAAACGTTTGCCGTCGACTTTAATCGCTGAATGTGCTGGGGGAATTTGCATCAAATCACCCGTAAAAGTGGCGGCTATCCGATGCAACTGCTCGGCAGTAATGTGCTCATAAGGGAAGGTGGCATTTACTTCCGTTTCTCGGTCGTAACTCGGGGTGGTTTCTCCCAACCGCAAAGTGCCAGTGTAGGTTTTATCCATGCCCGTAAGCCGTTCAATCGACTTGGTCATGGCACCAGTGCACAAAATCATCAAGCCAGTAGCTAATGGATCTAGCGTGCCTGCATGCCCAACCTTTTTGATTCGAATAAGGTTGCGCACCTTCTTTACCAAGTCGAAAGAGGTCCAACCCAAAGGTTTATCGAACAGCAGTACCTCGCCTTTTTGAAAATCAAGCATTAATCAACTCCTAGCTGTAAACCCGTTTGGTAGGCATAAATCAAAAACAAAATACCAATTACAATGCGGTAATAGCCAAAATGTTTAAATCCGTATTTAGTTAAGAAGCTTACAAAAGCTTTCACCGCTAAAATGGCCACTACAAAGGCAACCAAGCCACCAACCAGCATGATAACCAGACCATCAGCATTAAACAACTCCCTGTTTTTGAGGATGTCGTAACCTGTAGCCGCGAACATGGTAGGGATGGCTAATAAGAAGCTGAATTCAGCCGCTTGTACCCGGTTAAATCCTGCATAAACACCACCAAAGATGGTGGCAGCCGAGCGCGAAACACCAGGAATCATGCTCAAACACTGAATAGAGCCAATCTTTAAGGCATCCAAATAAGAAATATGTTCGATTTCGACATATTTGGTCTCCTTTTTGGCTGTCCATTTATCTAACAAAATGAGCACTACGCCTCCTACAATCAATGACAAACTAACTGTAATGGGATTAAACAAATAGGCTTTGATGGTTTTGTAAGCCAGAAAACCAACAATACCTGTTGGCAAGAAGGCTACAAATAATTTTAAATAGATGTCGAAACTGACCAAAAAGCGCTTGTAATAAATGGCTAAAACAGCCAAAATAGCTCCTAATTGAATGATTACTTCATAAGATTTCACAAAATCATCCTCGTGGATGCCCATCAGCGCAGACGTAAGGATCATGTGACCAGTGGAACTCACTGGTAAAAATTCGGTGAGACCCTCCACAATGGCGATCACTACCGCTTCAAACCACGTCATGCTTTAGGCTTTAGGTCGATATAAGATGGCATAGATTTCCACCAAAAAGCCAGCCATAATCAAAATAGGGGCTAAAGTAATCTTAGTGAAGCCATAAATGTCTTCCGTGCCAATCATTAAAATATTGCCAAGGACAATCAAGCCCAAACCTATGAGCATCCAGGTATAGTTCTTCTTGCTAAACAGCAAAACGCCAGCTTCTTTGGTCGAATTTTTCATTAGTATAAATCGTCGATTTTATTTCTTAAATATTTGGAGATGGCAAACCAGGTACTTACCAAACTTATTACCAATCCGATGAGCAACATGCCTATCCCAATGTACAAGGTAAAGGTATCGTTTCGCAGTTCTTTTAATTCGGGCAGTTGTGCATCGCTTACTTGCATTACGCCATAAAGCAAACTTATTGCCACAAAAACGCTAACCAATCCCTGCAAAAAGCTTTTGAACAGATAGGGTTTTTTGATAAACCAAGCCGTGGCACCCACCAATTGCATGCTTTTAATTAAAAAACGTTGCGAGTAGAGCGACAGTCGAATCGAATTATTGATTAACGTAACAGTAATGAGCAAAAGCAAAGCACTAAAACCAGCAATCACCAAAGCAATAGTTCGTAAATTCTTGTTAATCAAGTCTAAAACATTCTCTTGGTAATAAACCTCCTTAACAATGGCATTAGCCAACAAAAATTCCTTTACTGTTTTTAAACTATCGGTATTCGCAAAATCCGCTGTGACGGTCATGTTGAAAGACGACAATAACGGATTATAGCCTAAAAAATCTACGAAATCTTCGCCCAAATCCTCTGTCAATACCGCTACTGCCGCCTCTTTAGAAACAAAATCGAGCTGTTTCACGTATGGCATGGCTTGCAATTGGCGCTCCAGCGTTTTAATATCCTTGAGCTCAGCCTCCTCGTTCAAATAAATTTGCACTTCCAGATGTTCCTTTACATAATCCGATAACATCTTGGCATTCATCACCAAAACACTAAAAAGACCTAGTAAAAACAATACCAACGAAATACTGATTACAGCCGTTATGGTAGTTCTTCGCGCTTTGCGCCGAAAATATTTAAGTTGCGATTGTTCTGACATAGCAATTACAGCGCTAAAATAAGACTTATTCCCGCTATCCAAAGGGTATATAACTGTTTTTAGCATAAGAACGCAAACAAAGAGCCGTATTGCCTATTTTTGCTTTTCATTATTTCCAAAAATGTCAGAATATTCGTTTGAACAAGCCGAATCCTTTTGGGGTAAAGTTTGGCAAGAGCAAGAGATTTATAAAACCAAAGCAGCAGGATTAAATTTACCCAAGTACTATGTCCTTGACATGTTCCCCTACCCCTCTGGCGCGGGCTTGCACGTAGGGCATCCACTAGGCTACATTGCCAGTGATATTGTTGCGCGGCACAAGCGCATGCAGGGTTTTAATGTGCTACATCCCATGGGCTTTGATGCCTTTGGCTTGCCGGCAGAGCAATATGCCATTCAAACAGGGCAACATCCCGCTTTAACCACTGAAACCAATATCAAACGATACAAAGAGCAACTCAATAAAATAGGCTTCAGTTTCGACTGGTCGCGCGAGGTGCAAACCTGCGACCCTGCTTATTACCGTTGGACGCAGTGGATTTTCATACAATTGTTCGAGTCTTGGTACAATACCCAAACCAACCAAGCTGAGCCCATTAGTGCATTAATTGCGCAGTTCGAAAAACAAGGCACCCTAGATTTAAAGGCGCATTGCGATGAAAACAGCCCTGCCTTTACCGCTGCCGACTGGCAAAGCTTTGATGAAAAGCAACAATCGGAGCTCCTCATGCACTATCGTTTGGCCTTTTTGGCAGAAGCAAGGGTAAATTGGTGTCCAGCCTTAGGCACGGTTTTGGCCAACGACGAAGTCAAAGACGGCTTATCAGAACGCGGTGGCTATCCCGTTGAAATCCGCATGATGAAGCAGTGGATGATGCGTATTTCGGCCTATTCTCAGCGTTTGTTGGATGGATTGGGAGAAATCGACTGGTCGGACGCCATTAAGGAACAACAAAAAAACTGGATTGGTCGCTCTGAAGGTGCTTCTATTCATTTCCAGCTCGCTGATCATACCGAGCAAATTGAGGTGTTTACCACCCGTCCCGACACCATTTTTGGCGTAAGTTTTATGGTATTGGCTCCTGAACATGAATTAGTGAAGCAAATCACCACGCCAGCTCAAAAAGCCGAGGTGGACGCCTATATCCTCAAAACCAAAAATCGTTCTGAACGCGAGCGCATGGCCGATGTGAAGAGTGTTTCGGGCGCTTTTACAGGAGCCTATGTCCTCCATCCTTTCACACAACAGCCCATTCCTGTTTGGATTGCTGACTACGTTTTGGCAGGTTATGGTACGGGTGCTGTAATGGCCGTGCCGGGCGGCGATGAGCGCGACTGGCGCTTTGCCCGTCATTTTGGTCTACCTATTATAGACGTCATCGAAGGCAGCGACATTGAGCAGGCAGCCAATCCATCCAAGGATGCGCGCATGATCAACAGCGACTTCCTCAATGGCATGGTGGCCAAAGAAGCCATTTCTGTGGCCATTCAGGCTTTAGAAAAACTAGGTTGCGGCAAAGGCAAAATTCAATTCCGTTTGCGCGACGCCATCTTTTCGCGCCAGCGGTATTGGGGTGAGCCAGTGCCTATTTATTTCGAAAATGGCATTCCCAAGGCCGTTCCCTTCGAACACATCAACCAAATAACTTTACCTGCGGTTGACAAATACCTGCCCACCGAAGACGGCGAACCGCCTTTGGCGCGTGCCGAAAACTGGACTTACCAAGGCCATCCGATCGAAACCACCACCATGCCGGGTTGGGCGGGCTCGAGCTGGTATTTTTTACGCTATATGGATCCGCAGAATCCAACGGCTTTTGCTGATCGTGCCGCCACTGACTATTGGAACCAAGTGGATTTATACATGGGCGGCTCGGAGCATGCCACTGGTCACTTGCTCTATGCAAGATTTTGGACCCAGTTTTTGTACGACCGCCAGCTCATTGGTTTCAAAGAGCCGTTTAAGAAGTTGGTGAATCAGGGGATGATACAGGGTCAAAGCAAATTTGCTTACTTTGTTTGGAGTGATAAAAACTACCTCGTACCACCAAATGCAATTTGGAAATCAGGAAATGTAATTGGTGTTGAAGTCCAAAAAGCCTTCAAACATTTTCCAACAATTTTTACTGAACAAGAAAACGGGAAACATTACATTACGCATCAGAATCTAGAAAACCTCAATAATTCCAAAGACGAGCAGTACAATCAATTTAAGAGCTTCCATATTGCTAAGAAGTCCGAAATCGAAGAATTTATATTGAATGCTGAGGAATTAGAGTTTTTTGGAGATAAGGTGGAAGTCGTAATGGAAGTCGAAAAAATGTCCAAGTCCAAATGGAACGTAGTCAACCCCGACGACATCATTGCTCAGTATGGAGCTGATACCTTGCGTTTGTATGAGATGTTTTTAGGTCCGCTTGAAGACAGCAAGCCCTGGGACACCAAAGGCATTGAAGGCGTGTACCGTTTTCTGCAAAAGTTATGGCGCTTGTTCCACGAAAATGGCGAATTGGCCTTGAGTCAGGATGCCGCTAGCGAGGCTGAGCTCAAAATCATCCACCGCACCATCAAAAAAATCACCGATGACATTGAGCGCTTTTCGTTCAATACCTGCGTGAGTGCCTTTATGATTTGCGTAAACGATTTGCAGGCGCTAAAATGCCGCAAAGCAGAAGTACTCCATCCCTTGGTACGCCTCCTTGCTCCTTTTGCACCTTTCATCACCGAAAGTTTGTGGCAGGCACTTGGTCAGCAAGGCTCTGTGCATACGGCAGCTTTCCCTTCGTACGAAGCCAAATATTTGGTAGACGACACCTTTGATTATCCCATTCAGGAAAACGGTAAAATGCGGTTTAACCTCACCATGCCGCTTAAAGCCAGCAAGGAAGATTTGGAAGCACTGGTTTTAGCGCATGACAAAGTGCTCCAACTACAGGCAGGCCGTGTACTAAAGAAAATCATTGTAGTTCCAGGTAGAATCGTTAATCTTGTTTTTTAACCCTGCGAATGCACCGTTCTAAACTATTTTTGGGTTGCTTTTTAGTTGGTTTGCTTGGTTGGGGCATGGTTATGGCAAGCCCTGCCGACACAGCCCGCATCAATGAAGGACTCAGAAGGTGTTACAATTGGCAATACAATGCACCTGACAGTAGTTTACTGCTCGCTCCAAAACTGTTTCGAGACTCGCAGAAAGCGAACTACCCCTTAGGACAAGGAAAGGCGCTATATTATCTTGGTCACGCCCACTTTGAACAGCAGCAGTACGATTCGGCTGTGCATTATATGCGTTTAGCCATACCTTATTTCGATGAAAAAACATCATTAAGCAATTTAGCTGCTGCCTACAACATAAAAAGTGTTTGCGAGAAGCATTTAGCCGATTATTCGAGATCACTCAATTCTCTTTTAACAGCAATAAAGTACTTTGAAAAAGCAAAAGATACCGCTGGAATTATTATCGCATACAATAACTTTGGTCTTCTATACAACGCTCAAAATAAACTGGTTCACGCAGAAACATGGTTTTGGAAAGGCCTTAAGCTTGCAGCATTGTACCAACAAGACTACCTGACTATTGTCACAAAAAGCAACATAGGGTTCAATTTACATAGTCAGGGCCGGTATTCAGAAGCGCTTGATGCCTTTCAAGAAGTATTAAAATACGACATCGAATATGGCAGCGCGTTAGATATAGGCGCTTCCTATAATAACATTGCGTCGTGTTACTTAAAGCAGGGCGATTATGTAACCGCCTTACAACTTATCGATAGCTCCTTGTATTTTAAGTATCAAGCTGGCGATAAGTATGGTTTGGCAACTTCCTATGCCAATAAAGCGGAAGCCCTTCGTAAGCTAAACAAAGCGAGTTTAGCGAAGGTAATGCTCGATAGTGCCTGGGGATATGCTTACAGCATCGGGGCCATGTCTATTCAAGTAGATATACTAGAAAAATATCACCTCGTTTATTTAGATTTAAAAATGCCAAATGAGGCACTGGCACATTACAAACAATACCATAAGCTGAGCGATAGTATCCTCAATCAAGAAACAGAAATTGCCTTATACAATGTGCAAAGGCAGTTTGACTTGGAGAAAATAGATCAAGAACTCTACCGAAAGACTCTACAAGTAGAAAGCTATCAATCCCGGCAGAAACTTTACATAGCCATTATTGGGTCTATTCTGATTGTGCTCATTGTGTTGATCTTTTTCTCAGTGAGAATTAAGGGCCTAAATAAATCGCTTGCACTTCAAAAAAATCAGCAATCAGCCACCAATGAAATTTTAAAGCGGGTAAATGAACAGCTAGAAATTGCTAAAAATGAAGCCGAAAGCGCTAACAAAGCTAAATCTGCCTTTCTTAGCAATGTAAGTCATGAAATAAGAACGCCTTTGAATGCTATTATTGGTCTTTTAGACCAAATGCATGAGCAGTTAAAGCAAAATAACCAGCACCAAGACATCCTCACCATACAACATGCGGCCAATAGTCTGCTGCACATTATTAATGATTTATTAGATCTAAGCAAAATTGAAGCAGGAAAAATTTCCTTTGAAAACAAAGGATTTCACCTCCAGGCGCTATTTCAAAAATTACAAGGCACTTTGGTTACATTGGCTGCTCATAAACCAATTGAAATTATCACAATCATTGACAAGGAGATCCCCGCTAACATCATTGGAGACCAATATCGTCTTAATCAAATATTACTAAATTTAGGCAGTAATGCCGTTAAATTCACGTCTGAAGGCCAGGTTTCGGTACACGCCCAGCTGTTGCACAAAACCACGCAAGAAGTAAAAATTAGATTTGAAATACGGGATACAGGAATCGGCATAGCTGCTGAAAACCAAACCAATGTATTCGAACGCTTCATCCAAGTGGATAGCAACAATGCACGAAAATTTGGTGGAACGGGTTTGGGATTGGCCATTTGTAAAAAACTGGTAGAATTGCAGCATGGTGAAATAGGTTTAGAAAGTGCTCTAGGGAAAGGGGCTACTTTTTGGTTTACACTGAATTTCAAACTTTCCAAACAAGCAACAACAACAAGTCTTTCAGATCAAGCGAATTTGCCACGCACCAAGGCTGCACTCGAATCAAAAGAAATTTTGGTAGTAGATGACAATATGCTAAATCTGAAACTTGCTGTTCAGATCTTGAAAAGATTGGGGATTCAGTCTACAACTGTGAGCAGCGGACAAGAGGCTCTCAACCAACTTAAAAATCAAACCTTTGACGCCATCCTGCTCGACATCCACATGCCTGAAATGAACGGTTTCGATACTTTCCAGAAAATTCGCGAACAGGGCATCACTACTCCCATCATTGCGCTTACAGCCGACACCTTCGAGGATACCAGGCTAGAAATTGAGCGCTTTGGCTTTGAAGGCATCTTGTTAAAACCCTATAATTTGGCTGAGCTCCAGGAGTTGCTTGAGGGCATTATAAAATAAAGAAAGCGAATGCCATTTGACATTCGCTTTCCTTATTTCCATTTAAATTAGAGCCGGAAGCTGATACCCGCCATCACTGGAATAGCATCTGGATTGCCAGCTACATTTTGTCTGAAAAGTTCGGTTAAACCGTACCTTACAAAAACATCTGTTTTACCATAACCCGCCCGGGCGACCAAGCTTGCTTTGATTGGATTAGTGTTCTGAGGCCCTCTGGTGCTTACATTTTGGTAAATGTCGTTGCCTAAATCATATCGTTGGGTAGTTCTTAAGTTGCCGATTCGTAGACCAAACTCTCCCCCTACTGCCATGTTAAAAGACTTGCTTTTGCGATAAGGATTCGATGAAAACTGCAGCATTACAGGTACATTGATCCAGCTCATGTGCATGGTGTTTAGCGTGAGTCCTTGATTTGCACCTAAAAATGAAACCGTATCCCTGCGCACTACTAATATGCTGTCGTCACGCAATCTGTAATTATTGAACTCAAAGCCTAAGCCGTACATCAAACGCAACTTTTGCGCAATTAAATTTTCAGAGCGGGCAAAGGTGAAGCCCCAACCCACCGATTTGCTCAAGCCGTTTTCGGTACGAAGTGCCAAATTACTTCCAGTTAAACCTAAGTTGCCGTTTTGCATAAAGCCGTTCGACCCGATATCTAATAGAAAAACACTCTTGTCTACTTTACGCTTTTTAGGTTTTACTTCTTTAAGCTCTTTGCGCAACTCCTTCATTTCTGAACGAAAATCCGACGACTCGTCTTCGTTGCTTTTACCACCAATTTCCATATCAATGTTAAACTCATTTTTCGATTCAACCTTTTTTGAATCAACAAAAGTTGTATCCCATTTTCCATCTTGATATCGAATGATGATGCGTTTTTTAGTAGCGTTTTCGGTGCTCGTTGTATCCTGAGCTTGCCCTGTTGAAAACAGCAAGCCAACTAGACTGAGGGTTAAAATGATCTTTTTCATGGTTGGTTTTTTATTTTTTATTGGGTTAATTTTCATCTAAATTTTCTGGTTTGCTTAATTGAATGGTCTGGCCAATTTCGAGTGACCCTAGGTTAAAAGACACATAGTGTTCTTTGGTTTTAAAGTCCTGAAACTTTTCTTTGGCAATGGCAAATAGGTCGGCATTGCTAAGTACACCATAAGACTTGATCAAAGCAGGTATCACGCCGCTCGGCCCTTCGGCATACTGTGGTGACTCTTGAACAATGGCAGGAGCTTTGGCCATTAACGGCATTTGAGCGGTGCGCGATTTGAGCGGCTGTAGCTGACGTAAATTCATTTCTTCAATGGTTTCTCGCGTATTATTTGGTTGAGCGGTTTGAGCTTCAACACTAACAAGACGAGCGGTAACGGCCTGAGGTTGCACCAAGTCTTTTATTTCTTGCTTTTGCTCGCTAGCCAATTGCTCGGCACGCAATTCTAAATCTTGCAACCGATTATCTCTACGATCGCTAGCCAAGGTATCGAACTGAGCCAAGTTTGAGCGCGTTGCCGGAGCAGCACTTTCCCGTAATTCTGACAGCACAACCGTTGCGGCAACCGCTAAAATGGTGAAAGAAGCTGCTATTCTTTGCATCTGTGGCCTCCTATACCAAACAGGCACCAGCTTTTGGACAGGCGGGTTCACTTGCTTGATGATTTGATCAAAAAGCATTGGCGGTGGCGCCATTTCAAAGTCCTTGAGCTTAGCTCTAAGTACTTTATCTAATTTTTTCTGATCTTCCATATCCTAATTCACTATTTTTTAATTGTGTGGCCAACAAGGCTTTGGCCCTTGCTAGTTGCGATTTGCTGGTACCTTCACTGATCCCCAGCATCTCTGAAATTTCTTTGTGCGAATAATCTTCCAATACATACATATTCAATACCGTCCGATAGCCTTGCGGTAATTTTTGAATCACCGCAATGATTTCTTCCGAGGCCATTTTACTCAGAAAATGGTCAGAACCGCTATCCGCTACTTCCACCTCGTCAATGTCTGTCATCACATGCAGCTTAGATGCCTTTCTGAAATAATCGATGGCAGTATTCACCATGATGCGACGTATCCAGCCTTCTACCGAACCATCGAATCCAAACTTTGATAAAGCGTTAAAAACCTTAACAAATCCATCTTGCAAAATATCGCTAGCAGTATCGTAATCAGAGGCATACCTCATACAAACTGCAAACATCTTACCTGCAAACAGCTGGTACAACTCCGACTGCGCTTTGCGGTCGTTTTGCAAACATTTGTAAACAAGTGCGTAATGTTGATCCAACGGGTTAAATTTGTTGAGTTGCAGTTAGAAGACGAGCCAACGGCCGCCAAGGTTGCATGCCACTCAAATTTATCTTAAAAAAACCTAGACTCATGAACAAAAAATTGAAAATCAGCCTTCTGGCGCTTATTGCCTGGGCCGTGTTCCCTTCCTCGCTGTTGGCACAGCAGTTTTTGACAGAAGAAAAAATATGGGAAATGGGCATGGTAGGTGCTCCAGTAGTACATCCAAATGGCCAAATGGCGGTTTACAGTGTGCGTTTTACCAAGCTGGAAGACAATAAAGGACAGAACGACTTATATCTCCTTGACCTCAAAACCAAAATAAGCAAGCAAATTACCAATACTCCAGCCTCCGAATCGCAGTACAGCTGGCGGCCAGATGGCGCGTGGATAGGCTACTTAAGCTCAACCTCTGGTAGCACCCAACTTTGGGAAATGAAGGCCGATGGTAGCAATGCGCGACAAGTAAGCAACATTGCAGGCGGCATTGCAGGCTATGGTTACAGTCCCGATGGCAAAAACATCTTTTACATTAAGCGTGTAAAGTTGGATTCCAGTCTGCAAGACAAATACCCACAGCTGAGTAAATCTACTGGTCAGTTGTTCACCGGCTTGATGTACCGCCACTGGGACAGTTTTCACGACGGCACTTACAGCCATGTCTTTATACAATCGTACGAAGATGGCAAATTGACTGGCCAAGCCAAGGATTTGCTAGCTGGAGAGCGCTACCACAGTCCATTACAGCCCTTCGGCGGCAGTGAAGAAATGGCCTGGTCGCCTGATGGAAAAAAGCTCGTTTACACATCTAAAAAGCTCCAAGGCACTGCATCAGCAAAAAGCACCAATGCAGATTTGTATCAATACAACTTAGCTACGGGTGAAACTACAAATCTCACCTCTGGTATGATGGGCTATGATGTAACTCCAGTTTTTTCACCTGATGGCAAAAAATTGGCCTGGTTGAGTATGGAACGAGATGGCTACGAAGCCGATAAAAACCGGGTAATGGTGATGGATTTGGCTACAGGGAGCGTTACTGATATTACAGAAACCTTTGATAATAGTGCCAATTCTATTTTATGGGGCAAGGACAGCAACCGCTTGTTTTTTGGTGCCTACGTAGGCGGAACCACGCAATTGTATGAACACTTTTTCGACCTGGGTGCCGCAGCTAGCACCTATGGCATCAAAAGTAAACTTAAAGGTTCGGCTACCATCGTTGTAACTTCTGCCGCTATGAATCATGGCGGATACGCCTATGTGGCGAACTCCAAGAACGGCAGCATCTTGCTACAGCAGCAAAGCATGTTGAGGCCGGCTGAATTGGTGCTTTTAGACTTGAGCACTAAAAAAAGCAGCACCCTTACACAAATCAACGATGCCATATACAAGAATATGCCCTTGGCCAAAGTAACATCCCGTCAAATCAAAGCTTCAGACGGCAAAAACATCCATACTTGGGTCATTTATCCGCCTAATTTCGATTCTACCAAAAAGTACCCCACTTTGCTGTATTGTCAAGGTGGTCCACAAAGCATGATCAGCCAGGCCTTCAGCACCCGCTGGAATTTCCACCTCATGGCAAGCAAAGGCTACCTTGTGGTAGCACCTAACCGCAGGGGCTTACCTGGCTTTGGTCAGGAATGGAACGAGCAAATCAGTGGCGATTGGGGTGGACAAGCCATGCGGGACTACCTCTCCGCCATTGACACCATGGTCAAAGAGCCTTTTGTGGATGCCAATAAATTAGGTGCAGTAGGCGCTTCCTTTGGTGGATATTCGGTGTATTGGCTTGCAGGTAATCACAACAAACGCTTCAAAACCTTCATTTCCCATTGTGGCGTGTATAATTTAGAGGCCATGTACGGTCAAACCGAAGAGATTTTCTTCACCGACTTTGAAATGAAAGGTTCTCCTTATACCCAACCGCAGCCTGCCAGCTATCAAAAATTCTCCCCGCATCATTTTGTAAAAAACTGGGACACGCCCATTTTGGTCATCCACAACGAAAAGGACTTCAGAGTACCGCTGGCGCAAGGCATGGAGGCCTTTACCGCAGCCCAACTCAAGGGCATTGAAAGCAGCTTTTTATATTTTCCAGACGAAAATCACCACGTTTTAAAGCCGCAAAACAGCGTGCTTTGGCAAAAAGTGTTCTTTGAATGGCTTGATACCTACCTTAAATAAACCACATGAAAAACTTATTTCTTCTTACCCTTTTACCACTCATTGCTTGTAATTCATCCGAAAAAATGCAGGATCAACCCGCCCCAATTGCCAAAAAAATACCCAAAGAACTCAGCATTCATGGCGACACCCGCATCGACAACTACTTTTGGCTCAACGAAAGAGAAAATCCAGAAGTAATCGCCTATCTCGAAGCAGAAAACAGCTATGCCGAGGCGCAATTGGCCCATACAAAACCTTTACAAGACAAGTTATTCAATGAAATCAAAGGCCGCATCAAAGAGGATGACTCGAATGTACCATACTTCCTGAATGGCTATTGGTATTATTCACGCTACGAAAGCGGCAAAGATTATCCCATTCATTGTCGCAAGCCCACAAGTCTGGAAGCCAAAGAAGAGGTGATGTTAGATGCCAATGTATTGGCAGAAGGACACGGCTATTACAGCTTAAGTGGCTTGCGTGTGAGTCCAGATAACCAAATGCTCATGTTTTTCCAAGATACCGTGGGCAGAAGGCAGTACAGCATGTCGTTTAAAAACCTGGCTA
Organism: Sphingobacteriaceae bacterium; assembly: GCA_030682795.1. GTDB lineage: Bacteria > Bacteroidota > Bacteroidia > UBA7662 > UBA7662 > PNNG01. The sequence goes on along the minus strand of JAUXNJ010000047.1, from coordinate 84,725 downwards.
CCGGCGAAGTGTTGCCCATCAGCATCTTCCCTACCAATGGTTCGGCGGCGTGGGCCAACGACAATGCCACTGTATTCTATGGCACCACTGATGCGCAAACCTTGCGCTCTGATCGCATCTGGAAATATGAAATCGGAAAAGATGCTTCAACTGCTCAAGAAGTATACTTTGAAAGCGACGAGACTTTCTCAACCTATGTGTACAAAGGCAAGTCAGATCGCTTTATTTTCATCAACTCAGGCAGTACCCTCACCTCCGAACAGCGCTACATCGATGCTGCCAAGCCCTCCGATGCCTTTAAAATCATACAGCCACGGATACGAGGCCTCGAGTACAGCGCCGAAGATTACGGAAGTGATTTTTATTTGGTAACCAATAAGGACGCACAAAATTTCCAGCTGATGAAAACCCCCATCACGAAATCTGGCGTCAACAACTGGAAAACGGTGCTGGCGCATCGGGCCGATGTACGCTTAAATGACGTGGTTTTTTTCAAAGATTTTTTGGTTATTGAAGAACGTGCGGCAGGACTCAATCAGTTGCGGGTACGAGACTGGGCCGGCAAAACCGATTATTACATTCCCTTTAACGACCCCGCCTACACGGTTTATACCGAAATTAACCGCGATTACAACACCAGCAAGCTGCGTTATGCGTACACCTCTTTAACTACGCCAAATACCCTTTTCAACTTTGATATGGCAAGCAAAGAAACAGAAGTGTTGAAGGTGCAGGAAGTGGTTGGTGGCTACAATGCTGCGGACTATGTATCGGAGCGGTTTTTTGTAACCGCTGCAGATGGCGCACAGGTGCCCGTATCGTTGGTTTACAAGAAATCACTGAAAAAGTCGAGTGGTAACCCCACCCTACTGTACGGCTATGGTAGCTATGGTGCAAGCATGGATGCCTATTTTAGTGTAAGTCGCATCAGCCTACTCGACCGTGGCTTTGTTTACGCCATTGCGCACATTCGTGGGGGTGAAGAAATGGGGCGTCAATGGTATGAAGATGGCAAACTGCTCAAAAAGAAAAATACCTTCACAGACTTTATTGCCTGTGGCGAGCACCTGGTAGCTCAAAAGTATGCATCTAAAGATCAGTTATTCGCCATGGGAGGAAGTGCTGGAGGACTTTTGATGGGTGCGGTCATGAACATGCGTCCTGATTTATGGAAAGGTGTAGTAGCCAGCGTCCCTTTTGTTGACGTGATCACCACCATGCTCGACGAAAGCATACCGCTTACTACGGGAGAATTTGACGAATGGGGTAATCCTAAGGACAAAGCGTATTACGACTATATGTTAAGCTACTCCCCTTATGATCAGGTAAGCAAGCAAGCTTATCCCCATGTACTTGTAACTACAGGTCTACACGACTCCCAGGTTCAGTACTGGGAACCTGCCAAATGGGTAGCCAAGCTGCGGGAATTCAACCAAAGTCAAAACAAAATTTATTTGGTTACCGATATGGAGGCTGGACATGGTGGCAAATCGGGCCGCTTTAACGCCATCAAAGACACTGCGCTCGACTTTGCTTTTCTGCTAGATTTAGCTGGCGTGAAAGAATAACAGCCTAATCCCTCTTTTCAAAAGGCCGTTTCTATTTGGAACGGCCTTTTTTTGATTACAATTGTTGAATCAATGACAAAAGTTGATGGCTGGGAACTCCACCCAATTTTTTAGATAATTGCTGCAACCAGCCCTCCCAATCAAACCCGGATGTTTCCGCAAGAATGAGCAAGTCATCGGCTGAAAGCTTTAATTTAACCAAGCCTATCCACTTCAGATCCACCTCAGTAAGCTCAGGATAACTCATTTTTAGGCGGCTGTTAAAATTGTCATAAGCAGCATTAAGGGCAATTCGTAATTGCTCAAAATCATCTGCCACCAAGAGTTGGCCTTGAGTATTTGCAGAACTTTGGTAATTAACCTGCCAAGAAATACGCTTTTTGAGCTGCTGAAGTTCCCATTTCGTTTTTTGAACCTTGTTATCTTGAATCAACATTACTCGTAGTTTCCGTTCTCGCTTAAGTAATACAACAGCCGCGGTTATAGTCAAAAACATGAGCACAGTTAACACCGAAATCACACGGTATAAAAGACCACTTTCAGAACCCATTTCTTGTATTCTTAAATCTTGCTTCATAGCCACATAATCTAATTCGTAAGCATGTCGCTTTTGTCGCTGATCAGCAACAGTTTGACGTTCATTCTCACTTAGCTCTTGATGGAGCATTTCATACTCCTTTTGTGCTATAAAAGCATTTTTGTAATCCTGCTGAGCACTATAAAATTGACTTTTCAGCGCTGCTAGCATTCTTTTGAGATAAGAAGAAGGCTCTTTTTGCTCAAATTCAATAGCCTTCGTCATGATTAAACGCGCCGATTTTAAATCATTTAATTCTAAATAAACCTCAGCTAATAAAACCGCAGCATTGCATGCACTTACCCAGCCCTTTTGCCGCTCACTTGTTTCAATATCGTAAGTCAAATGGGCAATAGCATCTTGAAATTCTTTTCTCTCAGCAAAAACCATCCCTATATTACCGTAGGTAAGTGCCTCCCAGCTCAAATCACCTAATTCCTTTGCCATTTGATTAGAAATCTGAAATACTTCAATGGCCTTCTGGTGGTCACCCAAGCGGAGATAAGACAATCCCAACGTATTATAGGCCCGCATTACTTCAATTTCGTCATCATACAAATCATTGAATATTAAAGCTTTTTCAAAGTATTGAACCGACTGTTCATGATTGCCAGCGCGATAAAAAAACTGTCCAATAGAAAAAAGACTCCCTGTTACGCTCCGAAATCCCTCATAGTTGTACTTTTGAAAAACCAACTCTGCCTTAAAAAGATACTGTAATGCATCTTGGTACATAGCTAAATCTACAAAAACCTGCATGGCTTGGAGCATGGCACTCGCCATCAAAGAGCGTAAACCAGCCTTTTCAGCCAAATCAAAACTCAAATCAAAATAGTAAACAGCATAGGCATAATTCGAAGTCCAATTTTTGCTCAACCAACCCGCGGTAAAATATAATTTCGCCTTTTTGCTAAAGTCTTTTTCCTTGGAAACTTGCTCAACAACTGTCAAAACAGCATTTTTTTGAGTCAAGCTATCAGCGGAAGCTGTTTGATTTGTTACGTAAATCTGTAACAAAGATTCAATTGGCTCTTCCGCTTGCTGATTAATAGCAGCTAACAACTCCGTTATTTGAACTGGAGTAGACCAAGCTGGGTGAATGAAAGCACACAAAAAAAGCAGTAAAGCGTATCTCATAAAAAAAATTCGAACTCGAATTTACATTTTTTAAGGCAGCTATATGTCTTTAACTGTTAAGGAAAGTCATAAAACAAAAAAACCGGCCTAAGCCGGTTTTCTAAATTGATGGAATTCAAATGCTTGAGAGCACTTTAGGAGCTCCTGACAAAATAGCGGCACTTGCTCCTTCTTTATATTTCTCAAAATTCTGCACAAAGGCTTCCGCCAACTGATTGGCTTTGGCATCGTAAGCCTCTTTGTCTGACCAGGTATTTCTAGGATTTAAAATTTCATCTGGAACGTTTGGACAGCTCGTTGGCATGCTTACGCCGAATACCGGATGATTTTCAAAATTCACAATGTTTAAATCACCTTCCAAAGCAGCAGTAATCATAGCTCGGGTATATTTTAGTGACATGCGATGTCCTACTCCATAAGATCCGCCTGTCCAGCCAGTATTTACCAACCACACATTCACTTTATTTTCTTCTAACTTCTTACCTAGCAAATCAGCATATTTAGCCGGATGCAAAGGCAAAAAGGCTTTACCAAAACAAGCCGAAAAAGTAGTTTGCGGTTCCGTTACTCCTACTTCGGTACCAGCCACCTTGGCAGTATATCCAGAAATGAAATGATACATGGCTTGTTCTGTGCTGAGCTTACTGATAGGAGGTAAAACCCCAAAAGCATCCGCAGTTAAGAAAAAGATGTTCTTAGGAATGCCACCTACTGAAGGATTAACTGCATTTTCAATGTGATCAATCGGATAAGCACAACGGGTGTTTTCAGTTTTGGTACCGTTATCGTAATCTACGGTCGTAGTACCTTCAAAAAACTCAATGTTCTCTACTATGGAGCCAAATTTAATTGCCTTCCAAATTTCAGGCTCTTTTTCGGCAGATAAATTGATACATTTCGCATAACAGCCACCTTCAAAATTAAAAATGCTGTTATCGCCCCAACCGTGCTCGTCATCTCCGATTAAACCACGGTTTGGATCAGCCGACAAAGTGGTTTTTCCTGTACCGGATAAACCAAAGAAAATGGCTGTATCGTTGTCATCGCCAATATTGGCCGAACAGTGCATCGACAATACTTTGTGCTCTTGGGGCAAAAGATAATTCAACACGCCAAAAATGCCTTTTTTCATCTCACCGGTATAACCTGTGCCACCCACGAGAATCATCTTTTTAGTAAAATTGAGGATGGCAAAATTGTGTTGACGTGTATGGTCAATTTTAGGATCAGCCTTAAAGCCTGGTACGCAGACAATGTGCCAGTCGGGATCCACTGTATTTTTGATCTCTTCTTTGGTTGGACGCAAGAAGAGATTGTGACAGAATAAGTTTGAATAGGCCAATTCTGTTACTACACGGATGTTCAATCTATATTTCGGATCGGCGCACGCATATGAATCTTTTACAAATACTTCACGGTTGGCCAAATAAGCAGCAACGCGATTGAAGAGATTGTCAAAATCCTGAGGGTCAAATGGGATATTTACATCCCCCCACCATACAGTATCTGTCGTAATTGCATCTTTTACAACAAAACGATCTTTCGGTGAGCGGCCAGTAAATTCACCCGTATCTGCTGCCAAGGCCCCAGTATCGGTTAACTGCCCTTCCCCTCTGATAATACACTCTTCCACCAACTCGGCTGGCGTAAGATTCCAATGCGCCGCTGCAACATGCTGTAAGCCAATGTTTTCTAAACTGGCTTTTTCTGCTTTCAATCCAAAATTATTCATTGAAAATAAATTAAACGTTGGTGGTTTTTTATACGAAAGCGCAAAAATAAGGTTTCAATTTGTGGTTTACATGAAGAATTTCGTAAAAATTGCTGGTTTAGAAGGTCAATGCATAATTGATACCATCAAACATTAACAAAAAACCTCCTTGTATCAAAATGCCATACCCATGTCCGTGCCACTTTGCATTTGCCGCCCTTGACAAGCCAAAGCCGAGTGCCAAATAGCCAACGTCCAACAAAGTATTAATCAACAAGATTTTACGAAATTTTTCGCGTTCAAGCTGCAAGTTTTTCGAGGACCAATCGGTATTGGACAAATGATAACTTCCATACAAAGCAATACCGCCATCAACCGCGCCCCATATGAGGTTTTGCATACCCATCGCTTTGATAAAGGGGTTGGGACTAAAAAGCTGATAAGCCCCTGCGCCCATCGACAATACGCTCCAACTCCCCAGTACGATATTCGCGTTTTTTTGATGCTGCAATGGCTTGTATCCATCGAGCAGAGCTAATTTATAAGGATTTGAAACGCTATCCACCCGCTGTGCATGAGCAGTAATTGAAAACAAAACAGCGAAAAGCAGCAGTGGCAATTTCATGGTGTAATTACAAATTTGTGATCCTTTTGTTTTTAGGATACCTCACTGAAAATCCGTAATTTATTTTTTTAATTCCATTCGCTGGTATCTCTAGTTGCCACTTTATCCTTCCAGTTTGTACGGTATGTTCAGCCCCTGCAAGCTGAATATCATCTACCACAATTTCTTTTTGAACAGAAACAGGCACATGATCTTCTAAGGTTAATTGAATGGCCGAAGCGTGGCTATTGCGGATTTCACAAGTATACTGAAGTTGTTTTCTTTGCTGCTGCATAAGGCGTTTGTTATCAGTAAACGACAACTGTTCTTTAAAATCAATTTTAATGGCCTGGTCAATTCCCAAAGCCAGCTCCAAGGTGTCGCTAAGTGCAGAAAAATCCAGCCAACTTTTGCTAATCAAGGTTTGTTCAAAATAAATGCTCGCTTGACCCGGGAGCAGCCTCAAGCTATCCCAGCCCAATACATACGCCATCAAATAGGCTTCTTTACTTAAACGTGGAGCGGCATAATGCCTATAAGTGGCTGACAATAAATGAGATTCTAGCGGAATGATTTCAGACTTTTCACTCTTTACCGTGTACTGTTGCTTCGGTAGATATTCGAGATTCAAAAATGCAGATGAACGAACAAAATTATTGACTTTAGCTTTTGCCGGCTCTGGCATTGATTCAGCTCTGGACATCCGCACCCCCATTTCACTGTCGGCTGCACCATACATTTGAACGGCTTCGTAAAAATCCAATACCCAGGGGTTTAATTCTGGTTTGCTTGTGTGCCGCTGTGGTAACGCAGTGGAAATGCGCAAATTCACCTGGTCCCAGTGAAGACCAGTATGCTGTGATATTTTTGCATTGAGTTCTATTTGCAGAGGTTTGCCCATACCTGCCGATCTTAATTCATAAACAGGCTCCCAAAAGCTTGCTTCACTCAGGTAAGAGATGGTTAACTGCTGTTGTCCTGCTTTTGTACAATTTATTTGCACCTCCAGCATTACCTCAAACTCAGGTAAGGCCTTTCTTTCCTTTTCAATTTTTGCTTTCAAATCCGCACTTTTTTTGGCAAGCAGATTGACCTCGTTTTGACCTTTTGCAATTCTAACATTCAAGTCTTGCAATCTAAGTCTATAAAAATCAGCCATTTTTTGTAATTGCTCCACACTAACTCCTTGTTGGCCACCAATAGCTTTATTTCCCAAAATAAGCTGCTGTTCTTGTATAAAAACCTCTTTATTCGCTCGTAACAGCTCCATTTCGAATTGCATTTGATCTAGACTGTCCATCATTGCAGCCAATTGAAGTGGTTTTGTTGCCGTTCTCAATGGCGTTCTCAATAATTGAAAGCTCAATATTTCAATTTGATCGTTTCCAAACAATTGTAAACTTGTTTCATCAATTTCAGAGGCTAATCCTTTTAACTGAAGCATTTGTTTACCCGGCTTGAGCGTTAAGTTTCCCTTGTGCGTGAGTTTGGCGGATTGCAAGTAAACTTGTACTTCTGTTAAAGGTAAATTTTGAGGAACACTGGCCTTTGCCATTTGAAATGTGAAGCAAAAAACAGCCAAAAAATAAACAGCGTATTTCATAAGAAGAGGTTTCAATCAACAACGCAACAACCGCGCCCAAAATACAAAATAGCCCAAACAAAAAAAGGGTGTTAGTTCGCTAACACCCCTTTTTTATATCTAGTTAAATCACTCAATAACCAGTTCAATCCTGCGGTTCCGATTTCTATCAGCTGTGGTAAATTGTCCGTTTGTACCACTTGGGCCAAACTTAGGTTCCTCTTCGCCTTTACCTTCAACAATAATACGACTAGAAGCCACCCCCATTGAGACCAAACGATCACGCACGCTCTTCGCTCTGTCTTCAGATAAAACTTGATTGGTTTCGGCAGCTCCCACATCATCGGTATGGCCGGTAATCCTAAGTTTAAAAGTCATATTGGTAGATTCGTTCAAGTACAGGGCTAAATTTTGAAGATTTAAAACATCCTTGTCCTGCTTAATCTTACATTCTTCTTGAAGGGCTTTGGTGCGTTTTCTGCTACAATCTACAAAATCACTTAAACCCGACTCAAATTCAATGGATTGTAAATCCGTTAAAATTTTCATGGTTTCTGGTTTCGGCTCAAGTTTACAGCCACCGCAAGCAGCTATGCCAGGAATGGTTGGACATTTGTCTAAATGATCAGGAATACCATCTTTATCTACATCTAATGCAATTCCTGAGCCATCTACCAAAATCTTTTCATTGTTTCTCGCCCGAATGCGTAGGGTGCTTAGTTCTTCCTCAGACCATCCGCATGGACTTGGCATCAAACCCGTTAAATCCCATTTGGTAAATTCCTTATCAAATACATCTGGCACGCCATCTCCGTCACTATCCTTTTTCATCTCCACCTCTGAACTCCGCAGTTGGCGTTCCAAAAGTGCGATCTTTTCTTCCAAAGCAACAATGCTCAAATCCTGTTCTTGGTTCTTACGGCCTTGTTCTCTCACGCGGCTTTCGAATTTGTTTAGATCTTCACTTAGTTCAGCATACTGTTGCTGTGAATAACTGCTTGCCCAAACATTAGAATTCCCTTGTCTATTCTTACCTAAATGCATTACAAAACTCACATTGACAGTAGCAAACTTATCTAGATTTCTACCAAAATTGGGCTCGTTTGTTCCTGAGCCACTGGCCTTTTGAACTACTAAACCATCAAAAGCGTCTGAATTAATATTTCTCAAATTCAAATCGAACTCCAGGTGAAATTTAGGTGAAATTTTATAGGCCATTCCTAATCCTATAGGCAAAACAAAACTGGTACCACTCGCCCTGCCAAAATCAACCGTATTAATAAAATCGCCGTTTGCATCTTTCATCTTGGCGTAAAAGTTCGTTAAGCCCAAGCCAAGTGTTGCAAAAACATTGAATTTTCGCTCAAAAGGCTCCACTTTATATCCTTTTAAACCAAGAGCCGAAAAGTTGATAACCCCTTGTAATAGTCCTTCGTAATAAACTGTTGAACTCGTAACCGGGCCGGTAAAATTTAAACGATTGAGGTAAGCGTTTTGTCGAATTTTGCCGTTTACATTGCCGTAAGAAACTTGCGTTCTTAACCCTAAGGCTGGACTCATCCAATAGGTCAGATGACCACCCAAATTGTAAGACAAATCAGATGGCTCACCATACTCAGAAGGCCGCACATCATGGAAAGGAGCAGTCAAACCCGTTGTTAAACCAATGGTCCATTTATTCGGCTGCTGATAAGCCGATTTGTTTTGTGCTTGTGCGACAGTTGCAATAGTTGCGAACATCGCTACCATAAGCAGTTTGTAGTTGTGTATCTTCATATAAAGTAATAATCATACTAATATAGCAAATCAAACTAAATTGAACAAAAAAGAATAAAATATGCAAAAAACTGCCCTCCAATTACAAGGGGGTTTTATCACATATTTTTCTTTTTTTTAACTAAATGTTGCTTCTAGATAATCTACAGTACCCAACAAATGACTGCCATACCAGGAGAAAAATGCACCATCTACTACCCTAACTTCCGAGGTCAGACCTAAATCATGGAGCTCCTTTATGTGTTTCTTTTTAAATGGAAATGGTTCTGAGCTCAATAGCACCAGGTCAGGATTTAATGCTTTGATGGTTTCAAGCTCGGCAAGCGGATACCGGCTTTGACCTGTTGCCAAAACATTGATGGCTCCGATTCGCACTAATACGTCTTGAATAAAAGTATCTGAGCCAGCAAACATCCATGGATTACGCCAAATAGCATATACCACACGTTTCCCTTCCAAAACTGGCTTTAAAGAAAGAAAGGAGCTTTGTATGGCTGCATGAATTTTACTCCCCTCATCCTGCTTGCCAGTGATCTCAGCCAAGGCTTGAATCATCTCAAGCGCCGACGCTAAATCACGTACATCACTGATCCAAACCGGACAAAATTGTTCCAGTAATTCCAGCGTACCTTTTTCATTCTCCTCTTTATTGGCAATAATAAGGTCTGGTTGCAGTGCTAAAATTTCCTCAATTTTAGCATTTTTGGTGCCACCAATCTTTTTCTTACTCTTGGTCCACTCCTTCGGAAAAATGCAAAATTTGGTGATGCCAACAACCTCTTCTTCCAGCCCCAATGCATGGAGCAGTTCAGTTTGAGAGGGCACCAGCGATACAATGCGTTGCGGTGGGGTGTTTTTTAAAACCACCTCCCGCCCTAACTGGTCAATAACAATTTTATGCAACATCGCCTACGACAATGCTTTGATGATGTCGTGGTTGGTGATGATTTGAATGGTATTTGCATCTATTTGGACCAAAACAGCACCTAATTGCTTGTCCATAAGGCCCGCTATCTTAGCAAGTGGCAGGTCCTTATCTACCATGGCAAATGGCTCACGCATCACTTCACTTACTTTTTTGGAACGCAGATTTGGTTCGTCTACCAATCGACTCAAAAGCACATGATCACTGATGGAGCCCACAAACTTATCTCCCGACTTCACAGGCATTTGGCTGATGTTGAAATGCATGAGCTTGTGCATGGCTTCGCCAATGGTTTGCTCGGCCTCCACAGTAACCATCGGCAAATGCAAACGGTTGCTAATACAATCTATGGCTCGCTTCACTTCTGGCACAATAAAACCGCGCTCCCGCATCCAATCATCATTGAACATTTTAGCTAAATAGCGCGTACCATGGTCGTGAAATACTACTACAACTACGTCACCTGCCTTGAGCCGATCTTTCATTTGAACCAAGCCGGCAATGGCCGAACCTGCTGAGTTACCTGCAAAAATCCCCTCTTCACGGGCAATTCTGCGGGTATAAATGGCTGCGTCCTTGTCTGTGACCTTTTCAAAATGATCAATCAGACTAAAATCAACGTTTTGGGGAAGAAAATCTTCGCCAATGCCCTCGGTGATGTAAGGATATATTTCATTTTTATCGAAAATGCCGGTCTCCTTGTATTTCTTAAAAACGGAGCCATAGGTATCGATACCCCAAACCTGTAGGTTGGGATTTTTTTCTTTCAAATACCTAGAAATACCCGATATGGTACCGCCTGTGCCAACCCCAACCACCAAATGGGTGATTTTACCTTCGGTTTGCTCCCAGATTTCGGGGCCGGTGCTCTCGTAATGCGCTTGGCGATTTGAAAGGTTGTCATATTGATTGGCTTTCCAAGAATTAGGCGTTTCTTTCTCTAAGCGTGAAGAAACTGAATAGTAAGAACGTGGGTCTTCCGGATCCACATTCGTTGGACAAACAATCACTTCAGCTCCCAATGCCCGTAGAGCATCCACTTTTTCCTTCGACTGCTTGTCGGTAGTGGTAAAAATACATTTATAACCTTTCACAATGGCCGCCATGGCTAATCCCATGCCCGTATTGCCTGAAGTTCCTTCGATGATAGTAAAGCCAGGCTTTAACTTACCAGCCTTTTCGGCGTCTTCAATCATTTTTAACGCCATCCGGTCTTTGGTAGAATGACCTGGATTAAAAGTCTCTACCTTTGCTAAAATGGTCGCTGGCGTTGGTCCTACTACTTTGTTTAATTGTACCAAAGGAGTGTTGCCAATGGTTTCGAGGATGTTTTTATACCACATAATGTCACAAAAATAGGCTAGTCGTTTGAATTCTATGTTGTCATTCGTGAAATTTGGCTCAAATCATGCAAATTAGCGCTACCATCATCTCTTTCAATGAGGCTGAAAAAATCGGCCGCTGCATTGCATCCCTTTTACCGGTGGCAGATGAAATCATTGTCTTAGACTCTGGGAGCACCGATGCAACCGTTGCTATTGCCACAAAACTAGGTGCCAAATGCAGCTACCACGCCTTCGACGGGCACATTGAACAAAAAAATCGTGCGGCTACTTTGGCGGAATTTGCCTGGATTTTATCACTTGATGCCGACGAATGTCTTTCTTTCGAACTACAGCAAAGTATTTTGGATGTAAAAAAAGGAACTGTTCCTGCCGATGCTTATCACATGAACCGACTGAATAACTTCGCAGGTCAATGGATCAAACATGGGGGCTGGTATCCCGACAAAAAGATCAGACTCTTCAAAAAAGAAAAAGGCCGCTGGGGAGGCTTAAATCCTCACGATAAAATTGTGCTCAAACCTGGCAGCAAAGTACTTCAACTCCATGGAGACCTCTTACATTATACCTACGATCAAGCAGCTGATTTCGCGCTTCAAAATCAAAAATTCGCAAAGGCTGCAGCCATAGCAATGCATGATCAAAAAAAAATAGCATATGCCCTAACACCCTACTACAAAGCTGCCTTTCGCTGGTTCAAAGGTTATGTGCTGCAGTTGGGCTTTTTGGATGGCAAAGCTGGCAGGCTGATTGCCGCAGGAAATGCGCGCTATACCTTCGATAAATACCAAATGCTCCGTCAACTCAACCAAAAAAAAGATGTTCGTTAGTGGCTTTACCATCATTCGCAATGCTGTCAAATTTGATTATCCAGCCGTAGAAGCCATCCGCTCAATTTTACCGCTTTGTGATGAAGTGGTGGTACTGCTGGGCCAATCCGACGACAACACCTTAGCACTAATTCATAGCATTCAAGACCCTAAAATCAGGATTGAACAATCAGTATGGGACGATAGCCTGCGCGAAGGCGGACGCGTACTCGCCCTTGAAACCGACAAGGCTTTCCAGCTCATTCATCCTGAAGCCGACTGGGCCTTTTACATTCAAGCTGATGAAGTTTTACATGAAAAATACATCGATACTGTAAAAAATGCCATGGCTTTTTACCAAGATAAAAACGAAGTGGAAGGCCTCTTATTCGATTACACTCATTTTTACGGATCGTATGACTATGTGGGAGCCAGCCGGCGCTGGTACCGAAAAGAAATCAGGGTGATACGCAACGATAAGCGCATTCAATCATACCGCGATGCCCAAGGATTTAGAAAAGCAGGCAAAAAACTGGCGGTAGCAGCTATTCCCGCCTCCATTTATCACTATGGTTGGGTGAAACATCCCGAATTGCAGCAAGCCAAACAGCAGTCGTTTCACAAAATGTGGCATAACGACCAATGGGTTGACAAAGAAATCCCCAAAGTGAAACAATTTGATTACAGTCAGATCGATATTTTGAAGCACTTTAGCGGCACCCACCCGCAAGTGATGCAGCCGCGTATTCAAAAACAAAATTGGACCTTCAGTTTCGACCCTACCCAAGCACGATGGACACTCAAAAGTCGTTTCTTATATTGGCTAGAGCAGCAAACCGGTTGGCGGCCATTTGAATATAAAAACTACAAATGCGTATATTAATCATTTTCGCCCTTTGGCTATCAGCTTCCTGCGTTCAAGGGCAAGACATCCAGCCATTACCACTTCCGTCCCATTGCTCAGCTCCCCGAACGGGTACCGTTACCCATGTGATGCTGCATTACATCAGCAATGCCCTCCAGAAGCCGGAGTCGCCCTACGAGCTCGCGCCCATCATCGACATTTTTGTGAAATACAAGCTCTCGGCCCACTACCTCATTGCGCGCGATGGAAGTATTTATCAATTGGTTCCGCATAACCGGGTAGCTTTTCATGCTGGCAAAGGCCGTTTACCCCATCCGCCTCACCACGAAAACGCCCTCAATGGCCGCTCCATTGGCATTGAAATGATGGCCATAGGTACTGCTGCAGAAATGGCGCTGCTCGGCGTAAAAAATTACGATGCCATCTCCGATAGCGATAAAGGATTTACCGATGCGCAATACGTTGCCTTGATTTGGCTTTTAGATAAATTGGAACAAGAACTTCCCTCCTTCCAAAAAAGCAAACTAACCGTGGTAGGCCACGATGCTTATGCCCCAACTCGTCGTGGCGACCCCGGCCAATTGTTCGATTGGGAAAAATTGCAACTCCCGGCAGGTTGATATCCCATACAAGCCCAACATTGAGTAACTTGCAAGCGCATGAAAAAGCTGTTTACCCTCCTCCTCACTGCGTTGTTGCCTTTGCTTTCTATGGCTCAGGAAAAGCAGCTCGTTTATAAATTCGACATCAAGCAGGAAATTGGCCCACCCGCCTGGCGCAACACCCAAAAGGCTGTGGAAGAGGCCGAAGCCATGGGGGCCAACTACATTCTCATCCACATGAATACCTATGGTGGTTTGGTGGATATGGCCGACAGCATCAGAACTAAATTACTGAATGCTAAACCCATCGTGTTGGTCTTTATCGATAACAACGCTGCCTCAGCAGGCGCCTTGATTTCGATTGCCTGCGACAGCATTTATATGCGCAAAAGTGCCAGCATTGGAGCTGCTACGGTAGTAAATCAAACCGGGGAAGTGGTTCCCGATAAGTACCAATCTTACATGCGCTCCACCATGCGTGCCACTGCTCAAAGCACTGGCCGTGATCCCAAAATCGCCGAAGCCATGGTCGATCCGTCAGTGTATATTCCAGGAGTCATTGATTCTGGCAAAGTACTCACTTTTACCAGCACAGAAGCCATGCAAAACGGCTATTGCAATGGAGAAGCAGAGAACATAGCCGAGGTATTGGCTTTGGCCGGTGTAGAAAATTACACCATTGTGGAGCAAAAGCTCACGGCTACCGACCGGGCGATTAATTGGCTCATCAACCCCGCTATCAGTGGCATCCTCATTTTAATCATCATTGGCGGTATTTATTTCGAATTGCAGAGTCCTGGCATTGGTTTTCCGCTGGTGGCATCCATCCTCGCAGCCATCTTATACTTTGCCCCTTTGTATTTAGAAGGCTTGGCCGAAAACTGGGAAATCCTCCTGTTTTTAGTAGGCTTGATATTGTTAGCGGTCGAAATTTTTGTATTACCCGGCTTTGGAGTAGCCGGCTTAGCTGGAATTTCATTCCTGTTGTTTTCGCTGGTGAGTGCCTTGCTCGAAAACGATGGCTTCGACTTTGAAATCACAAATCCTGCCAGCACCAGTGTAGTAGAAGCTTTGGCAGTAGTGCTGATACCCTTTGCCACCGTGCTCACCATTTCTTTGCTTTTTGGGGAGAAAATCTTGCAGCAAGGTCCGCTTCGCAAGCTCATCCTCAACAGCACCCAAAGTGTTGAAGAAGGCTATGTAGTTGCCAACCAACAGGCGCACCTGATTGGCAACACGGCACTAACCCTTACCCCTTTGCGACCAAGTGGCAAAATTGAAATTGATGGCATGGCTTATGAAGCCAAGGCAACCTTTGGCTGGATAGATGCTGGCAAAAAAGTGGAAGTAACTGGACAAGAGCGCTTTGTGCTGATTGTGGAGCCCCTTGCGGATGAATCCCCCGAAAGCACTGAGGCCTAATTGTTTAGAAGAATCCTTTTAGTTTTTGTAGAAATTTTCGGCAAGCCCGTTCCTTATCCGTACCTTTATACCCCGTACACAAGGTTCAGGCATGTCAGCAAAATACATCTTTGTTACGGGTGGCGTAACGTCGTCGTTAGGTAAAGGAATCATCTCAGCTTCCCTCGCTAAACTTCTCCAAGCCCGTGGTTATTCAGTTACCATTCAAAAGTTCGATCCCTACATCAATGTGGATCCCGGTACCCTTAATCCCTACGAGCATGGTGAGTGCTATGTAACGGATGATGGCGCGGAAACAGACCTTGATCTAGGGCATTATGAGCGTTTTCTGAACGTACCCACCTCCCAGGCCAACAACGTTACCACAGGCCGCATCTACCAAACGGTGATCGAAAAAGAGCGCAAGGGTGATTATTTGGGCAAAACGGTACAGGTCATTCCTCACATCACCGATGAAATCAAACGCCGGATGCAAATCCTCGGTAAGAGCGGCAAATACCACATCATCATCACCGAAATCGGCGGTACCGTGGGCGACATTGAGTCGCTACCCTATGTAGAAAGTTTGCGCCAACTGCGGCTTGAGCTGGGCGAAAACAACTGCCTGGTAATACACCTGACCCTTATCCCTTATTTGAGTGCCGCTGGCGAACTCAAAACCAAGCCAACACAACACTCTGTGAAGATGTTGTTGGAGTTGGGGGTACAACCCGACATCCTGGTATGTCGCACCGAACATTCACTTAATAAGGAACTTCGCAAAAAAGTAGGCTTGTTCTGCAATGTACGTCCAGAGGCCGTAATCGAAGCCAAGGATGCCAGCACCATTTACGAGGTTCCATTGCTGATGCAAAAAGAAGGTTTAGATAAAATCACCCTTCGCAAACTCGGCTTGCCAGCGGAAGGCGATGCCGAGATGGAAGAATGGAAGGCATTCTTAACCAATATGAAAAAGCCAAATACCGAAGTAACCATCGGTTTGGTGGGCAAATATGTGGAGTTGCGCGACAGCTACAAGTCTATAAACGAGGCTTTGTTGCATGCGGGCGCCGCCAATCAGTGTAAAATCAATATCAAGTGGGTGCATTCTGAAACGCTTACTCCCGATAATGCCAAAGATCACTTGTCAGAATTAGATGGGGTTTTGGTAGCCCCCGGCTTTGGTCAGCGAGGCTGGGAAGGCAAAATCGAAGCCATCCGCTATGTACGCGAAAACAACATTCCGTTTTTCGGCATTTGTTTGGGCATGCAATGTGCAGTCATTGAGTTCGGCCGCAATGTGCTAGGATTGAAAGGGGCCAATTCAACCGAAATGGATCCTGCTACCCCATACCCTGTTATCGATTTGATGCTGGAGCAGAAACAAGTTACCGATAAAGGCGGCACCATGCGTTTGGGCGCTTATCCTTGTAAACTCAAAAAAGGAACTAAGGCTTACATGGCCTATGGCGAACAAAGTCAGGTGAAAGAGCGTCACCGCCACCGTTATGAGTTCAATAATGATTTTGCAGAGCAATATCAGCAAAGCGATATGATCTTTAGTGGCATCTATCCAGGAAAAAATCTGGTTGAAATGATAGAGCTTAAAAACCATCCTTGGTTTGTAGCTTCTCAGTTCCATCCTGAGTATAAAAGTACCGTAGTGAACCCACATCCCCTTTTTATTGGCTTTATCAAAGCCGCTATGAACACCATTCCATACACCCGCGTAAAACAATCAAAGAGTATTGCTAAAAAAACAAGCGATAAAGTAGGTATTTGATTAGTTTTGCAGCCTTAAATTGATATTCATGGATCGTAATTCCATCGTCGGACTTTTCTTAATCGGCATCATCCTGGTGGTGTTCAACATGTTCTTTTTGCCTGAACCGCCCGTTAAAGAAATAGCACCGGCCAGCATACAAACTGAAATCAGTGTCGACTCTACTACAAACCTGACCGAAGAACTTCCTGAAGAGGATAGTTTAGTACAGGCTGCGGCAGCGGCTAACTACGGCGTTTTTGCGCCATTTGCAACCGGCAAAGAATCGCAATTGACTCTTGAAAATAACCTGATCGCCATTCGGTTAAATACAAAGGGTGGAGCCATAGAAGAGGTAGAGCTAAAAGAATTCAAAAATTACTCCAAAACACCTTTAATCTTATTCGAAAAAGGACAGTCGCGCTATTCTTACAGCTATTCTGCAGGGGGACGTACCATCGAAACGGCGGACTTGTTTTTTAGCGTTGTAAGCAAAACAGACACCTCATTGAGCTTTAGATTGGCGCTCGATGATAACCGCTACATTCAACACAGCTATTATGTACGCACCAACAGTTATTTGGTGGGACATGAAGTAAACCTGGTGGGCATGGAGCAAATATTGGCTTCCAATATTAGCTACACTACGCTTCATTGGAGTATGAACACCCCGTCGCAAGAGAAAGATATAGAAGACCAGCGAAAAGTTCTCGATATCTATTATAAATACGTTAACGATAGCCCAGACTACCTAACCATCACCAAAGATGATTCAGAAGATCTTAAAAACTTGGTAAAATGGGTTTCCTTCAAACAAAAGTTCTTTGTAACGAGTCTTATTGCCCGCGAATCTTTTGAAGAAGGAAAAATTGGCGGAGGCCCACTGTTGTCGGATACGCACGTAGCTAAATACAATGCCGATTTGGTGCTGCCAATCAAGCATAAAGCAACAGAAACCTATGGCATGGACTTCTATTTCGGCCCTAACCACTTCCAAACGCTCAAAACCTTTGATTTGGGACTTGAGAAGCAAGTACCTCTGGGTTGGGGCATTTTTGGCTGGGTAAACCGTCTTTTTGTAATTACTACTTTCAATTGGTTGGATTCATTTGGTTTGAATTATGGTCTAATCATTTTCATCCTCACCCTCATTTTCAAGGTCCTACTTTTCCCGCTAACCTATAAATCTTATTTATCGGCAGCCAAAATGAAAGTATTGAAGCCGGAAATCGATGAACTCAAGGCCAAATACGAAAAAGAACCACAAAAAGTGCAGTCCGAGCAAATGAAGCTCTTTCAAAAGGCTGGCGTTAATCCGCTGGGTGGCTGTTTTCCGCTTTTATTACAGTTTCCAATCCTCATCGCCTTATTTAACTTCTTCCCAGCATCCATTGAATTGCGTCAGCAGCCGTTTTTGTGGGCCGATGACCTATCAAGTTACGATTCAATATTAGACCTCCCCTTTCACATTCCATTTTATGGGGCGCACGTAAGTTTATTCACCTTGTTAATGACGGTTTCCACCATCATTTATACCCGTATGAATAATCAGATCACTGGTGCAACTGGCCAAATGAAATATATTGGCTACATCATGCCTTTGGTGTTTTTGCCTGTTTTGAACAGCTATTCATCTGCCTTGAGTTACTATTATTTCTTGGCCAACATGATCACCTTTACGCAGCAGTGGGTAGTACGTAGATTTGTAATCGACGAAGACGCGATTCATCGTAAAATTCAAGAAAACAAGAAAAAGCCTGTAAAGCGCTCGAAGTTCCAAGAAAAACTCGAATCCATCAGTAAAGCGGCTCAGCAGCAACAGCAAGCCAAAGCTGCAGGTAAGAAAAAATAATATTAACCGCCTTCGGGCGGTTTTTTTTTACCCCTTCAGATCAAAAAATTACGCGTTCGGATGATTTAATTTCGGTGATTTGGGAGGGTCGATTATTATCGTAAAAAAATAAGGTCATGAATGCATCACTTTCTCTTCCAGCCCAGATTTATTCTGAAATTGATAAAGCCTTTGTAAAAGGATTAAATTTCAAAGAGGTCGAGGTTCAAGCCGAGCCAGATCTGCTACATAGACTTTATTATGCCATGCGCCTTGGAAACCTTCATCATGTGAAAGTAAGGTTGTATTTTAGAGCCTTAGAGGGTGATTTTATGGTACAAACTACGGTTTGGTCTTGTGACACCCACAATATTTGTTTAAAGGGTGGCATATGGATTCCGGTACGGAACATCTTGCGAGTAGAATTGTATTGAGCCGCTGGTGCTGGTTGATGCTTTCATTGGTAAGTCTCCCACTGTGGGGCGTATCTCAACAATTGCTTCTTAAAGAAACCAATATAGAATTTATTTCTGAAGCCCCTCTAGAACTGATTAAAGCCAATAATAAGTCGGTTACTGGAGTGATAGACTTGCAAAAGCAACAACTGCTGATTTATGTAAAAAACGACGGATTCAAAGGATTTAACAGTCCATTGCAACAAGAACATTTTTTCGAAAATTATCTAGAGATCCATAAATATCCCAAATCAACCTTCAGCGCAAAGCTCATTGATAGCTTTGATCCAGAAAAAAATGGAATTTACCATGTTCGTGCCAAAGGAATACTCGACATCCATGGCCGCAAAAAAGAACGAATAATAAAGGTCCAAATAGAAGTCAAAGGCGATGTGATTAGCTACCAGAGCCAGTTTAGCTTGCTTCTAGAAGATCATGATATCGCCATTCCTCGCATTGTGTACCAAAAAATCGCGGAGGAAATACAGGTGAAAGTAACAGGAGTACTCAAACCGTGATACGACTTTTACTTTCAAGACTGCTGCTGGTCCTACTTATTTTGACATCCAAAAGTGGCCAATCGCAACAAATTCCTACCCGTTTGTTCAGTCCTGCCGATGGCGCTCTCGAAATGCGTGGGGGTATCTTGTTTAAAAGTTCGTCAAGTTATCTTTTCCATGCCCAAGGCCCAGTGGTGCGCCGTTTTGACGGGAACACCTGGGAGGTAATTGCGGAGTTGCCTCAAACCGAAGAGGTTACTGCTTTTGGTATGCATCAAAATCAACTTTGGTTGGGTACTGCTTCCGGGCAACTCTGGCAGGAACAAGAGCAAGGCTTTACCCTTTTCGAGACTGAAGAGGGTCAAATTCAAGCTGCAATCAGTAAAATTTTAAGTGTACAAGGCGATTTGTGGATAGCCAGCTTGGGGGATGGGCTCTATTGTTTAACCAAAAACCGCCTATTCCGTTTTGATGAAACAGAAGGCATGCCCGATTTGAGCATCACCGACCTACAGCACTTCAAAGGCAGAATATGGGCGGGTACGGATCAAGGCCTGGTAAGTATTCGCTTTAAAGCCGAAAAAAAACAGCTCACGCTACATTCCACAGAGGATTTACTCATTGGCTCTTTAAGTGCTGATTCCAGTCAAATGTGGATAGCCTTTCAATCAGGAGGAATCAGTGCCTATCAAAGCAAACAAAAAATAGCTGTAGGCAATGGGATTGGATTGAATAAAATACATACCTACCTCGATCGCATTTGGGTGCTTGATGAAGCTGGAACAATGTGGATGAAAGAAAAGAAGGCAGCAAAATTCCGTCCACTGCCGTTTTCGTTAAATAATAAAGCACTGCGTGTTGATGACTTTGTGTTCGATGATAATGGCTTTATATGGCTTTCATCACAGTTTGGAGTGGTTGCCAGTCAAATCGGTTTTCGGCTTTTCACCTTTCCTGCCCAATTACAACTTCAAAGCCTGCTCCAAGCAAGTATAGATAACATGTGGCTCGGTACCAGCCATGGTTTGTATAAATGGACACAAGAAACCCACCAATTAGAACTTTTGGTGGGCACCAATGCTTTAAACGTACTATCGTTGCATTTAGACCAACAAGATCGTTTGTGGATCGGCACCTATGGGCAGGGTCTCTTTTGCCTCTCTGCAGGCAAACTCGTGAAAGTTGGCGCGGCCCACGGTCTGCATAATGCCAACGTATTTAGCATGGCGGCTAGTAAGGACCAGCAAACACTCTATTTAGGAACGCTTGGTGGGCTCTACGCCATAGATCTACATGCAAAGGAGCCATCAAAATGGGTAAGTGCTTTCAAACAAGCTGATCCTACCGGACCTGGAAGTTATTACATTTACCAGGTATTTGTGGATTCAAAAGACCGTTTATGGATTGGAACCGATGGCATGGGAGCTTTCGTACATGCCTCCAATCGCTTCCAGCAATTTAATCAAAGTTCTGCTGGCGAGTTCAGGATTGTTACCTCCATCACGGAAGATCAAGAAGGCACAATATGGTTCAGTAGTTTGGATCAAGGCCTACTACAATTCGCTGGAAAAAATGTGACGGCACTTGGTCTACAGGCCACTTATCCCAAAGTAGAAATTGCAGCCATAGCTACTTACGGCAACCAATTATTAATCAGCACTACAGATGGTTTACGAGCCATGGACTTAATGCAAAAAAAGGCCATCAACATCAATAAACTTTATGGTTTTCAAGCCACGGAAGGCATTACCAATGCCCTCTTTTCAATTGACAATAAAGTATGGATTGGAGTAAAAGAAGGCCTGATCAGCTTAGATTTAGACATACTTAATCTGCACAAAGCGCCTGCATTTAAAGTGCAATTAAATGACCCAAATCCAACTGCTGATTCTGTATTTGAACCCAATAAAAATGCTTTGTCCTTTTATCTCAATGCCCTTTGGGGCGGAGCTCCTGATGCGGTTTTTATGCGCTACAAACTGTTAGATTTTCATGAAGAGTGGGTAAGCACAACTAAAAGGGAGATTTTTTTGCAAGGACTTCGTTCTGGAAGTTATCGATTATTAGTTGAGAGTAGTCTCTATCCCGATTTCAGCCTCGCTCAAAGAAGCAGCTATGGATTTATCATCAAAAAGCCATTTTATGCCCGCTGGTGGTTCGCCCTTATAGTTTTGGTGAGTGCAGCGGTACTAGTTCGACTATTTGTGAAGGCCAAAATAAATAAGCGCAAAAGTGAGGAAAATGCCAAGGTAGAGCAAGTTAGAGCGCAATACGAATTACTAAAAAGTCAGGTCTCCCCTCACTTCTTATTCAACTCTTTCAATACCTTATTAGCCTTAATTGAAGAGGATCAAAAACTGGCTAGCGCCTATGTAGAAAAACTTTCCGTCTTGTTTAGGTCTGTACTCACTTACAAAGACACCGATTTGATTTCACTAAAAGAAGAACTCGTATTGGTTGAAGCCTATATTTATTTGCAACAGCAACGCTTCGGGGCAAATCTGAAAATCAACATCAACATACCTTCTGATACTTTAAAGCAAATGGTGATGCCCATGAGTTTACAATTATTGGTTGAAAATGCTATTAAGCACAATGCCATCACCACGCAAAAACCACTGCAAATTCAAATAAGCAGTACACAAAAGTATGTAACCGTGCGGAATAACCTCCAGCCCAAGGTGCAGTCTGAGCCTTCCACCGGATTTGGGTTAAGTAGTTTGGAACAGCGCTACGCCAGTATATTCAAAGAAAATCTGCACATTAACAGCACAAATCAATATTTTCAAGTGGATTTACCCTTAATCACAGCCGTATGAAAATTGTACTCATCGAAGACGAGCCATTGGCCATGCAGAGAATGGAAAAGCTCCTATCCAAAATAATCCAACCATTGGAGGTAGTTGCTAAGCTTGATAGTGTAGAAAGTGCTTTGAATTGGTTTGGCGCCCATCCTTCTGAAATTGATTTAATACTCGCAGACATTCAATTGGGAGATGGATTAAGTCTTGAAATCTTTGAAAAAACGAACAACCAAACTCCGGTCATTTTTACAACAGCGCATAATGAATATGCTTTAGAGGCTTTCAAGCATTTAAGCATTGATTATTTACTCAAGCCTATCAATGAAGAAAGTTTATCCGTTGCTATTGATAAATTTCAACGACTCGCTAAAACTCGTGTGCCCGATTTTCAGGCGCTTTCTCAGCTCTTTCAATTAGGAGGGAAAGCCTATCAAAAACGCTTAGTAATTAAGTTTGGAAACAGTATCAAAGCCATTGATATTGCAGATATCGCTGCCTTTTATGTAGAAGAAAGGGTATGTATGATGTGTACTTTTGATGGGAGGCAATTGGCGGCTGACCAAAACCTCGAACAATTAGAAGCCATGCTTGATCCTAAACAGTTCTTTCGAATCAACAGAAAAGTAATTGTAAATGTTAGGGCCATCAAAAACATGGAAATGTACAGTCGTTCTCGGGTTTCATTGCAACTGAACCCTCCCATCAAAGCCGAACTCATAGTAAGTACAGAAAGAGCGGCTGCTTTTAAAAAATGGCTAGAAGGTTAGGTACAATCCAATATTTCACGAATTCAAAGCCATAAATTGGGCTTTTAGCACAATAAAATTCGTGTAATGAAAACATTCAACCACCTTTGGTCAATACAAAATGAGAAAAAACACAATATATTTAATACTGATTATATTGCTTTTAGCAATGAGCTGTAAACATTCCCCGATCTATCCTGCGGGCTATGATCCAGCAAATCGCCCCATTTCTACTGGATTACCTTGTAACCCAGATACAGCTTATTTTGTGAACGATGTATTGCCAATACTATTAAGTAACTGTGCCATGAGCGGTTGCCACGACGCGCAAACCAAGGCAGACGGCATACAGCTGAATAGCTATGCAAGTGTGATGCAATCAGGCGAAGTAAAACCTGGTAACCCCTACGACAGTGATTTGTATAAGGTTATAGTAGAAACGCGGAATGATAAAAGGATGCCACCACCTCCCTACCCATCGCTTGATGCCAACAAAATAGACCGCATTCGCAAGTGGATTTTACAAGGTGCACAGCACAATAGCTGCTTAGAGGCTATGGGGGAATGTGACACACTGGGCATGACCTATAATCTTGATATTGCGCCTATCTTGACTAATAATTGCACAGGCTGCCACAGCGGTAGTAACCCAAGTGGTAACCTGCTTCTTACAAATTACAACCAAGCATCGGCCATAGCCAGTTCTGGCCTGTTACAAGCGGTCGTTAGCCACAGTGCGGGCGTAGCTGCCATGCCTCCGGGAAACCGTTTAAGTGATTGTAACGTTAATAAAATTAAAGCTTGGGCCAATCAAGGCCGAAATCAATAATCATGACCCAGAAACACTTAAAAAAAACAATGCTGCTTGTGCTAGTACTAGGACTTATCGGCGCGGCTACAGGCACCTATCTTTGGTTTAAACCAGTCGCTAAAATCAGCAGCATGGAAACCGAAATAAGCATTCCCGCCAATGAGCTATTTACAGCGTTTGAAACAGATGAAGCCACCGCCAACGACCAGTATTTGAATAAAGTAATAGAGGTTACAGGCATCATCAAAGAGGTGAAAAAAAGCGAAATCGGACTTCCTGTAGCCATTTTCGAAACAGACGATTTGATTTTTGGAGTCATGTGCGAATTTGAGACAAAAGAAGGCGCTGCCGAGATTGAGGCTGGACAGTTGCTCACAATTAAAGGTGTTTGCACTGGTAAATTGCTTGATGTAGTCCTCAATAGATGTGAACTTATAAATTAAAACACAAATGAAAAAAATCTTTCTTTTGGCAGTCGTACTCAGTTTTGTACAGCTTGCCCATGGTCAATCAAAGTACATGACCCGTACAGGGACTGTGAATTTTGTAGCAGAAGGCCCCGTTAAAGACGATGTGAAAGCCATTAATAACCAGGCAGCCTGCGTACTTGATGTCGCTACAGGTGACATCGTTTTTCAAATTGCTGTTAAAAGTTTTGTATTTAAAAAAGCATTAATGCAAGAACACTTCAATGAAAATTACCTCGAATCTCATAAATATCCTAAAGCGGTTTTAAAAGGCAAGTTATTGCAAATTGAAAAAATCGACTTTAGCAAAAACGGCAAGTACCCAGTGGTTGTGAATGGCGAGATGGACTTACACGGCGTAAAAAAGCCCGTCAATGAAAAGGGTATGCTTGAAGTGAAGGACGGTAAAATTTTCCTGAACTCCGATTTCCAAATCACATTGGCAGATTACAACATCAGCATACCTAAAATTGTAGAAGACAAACTGGCAAAAGTAGCAGATGTGCAGCTGGCTATGGAATTAGCGGCAGCAGGCAAATAATTTCTCAGCTAAAAATTAAAAAAACCTTCCGTAAGGGGTCCAATTCTGCCACGCAATGGCCAATAAAATCGGTACCATGCGTGAGGTAAAAATTCATAAAGTTATCGTGGCGCTCCTGTAAGTGATTATCGGGAAACAGCTTCGATTTTAAAGCACGGATCTGATTAAGTTCAGTTTCGTGCTTTTGTTTTTGCGCCTTTCGTACCCGCGATTCAAGCCCTTTTAAAGCAGCCTCTGCCTTCTTGCCTTCTGCCAAAACAGCACCTTTCAGCGATGGATCAACTTCATGCACTTCTTGCGCAGCTTGTGCGTAAAGGGCCTCTAAACGTTCTAAGGTAGTTTCAAGTGAAAATACACCTGATTCGTGCTGTTCAATAAAGGTTTTGATAATGTCTTCGGTTTCGGCAAATACATCTTTAACCCTGAGGCCTAATTTTTCAAGCTTAGTCTGACTGCTCTTTTCGATTACCATAGCAGATGCACGAAGCAATACCACCGGAAAAGAAAGTTGAAATCTTTTAAATACTTTTGGCAATAGCATCCAATATGCCACTTCCGCTCCACCACCTATAAAGGCAACATTGGGGAGTACCAGCTCTTGATACAGGGGGCGTAGTACAACATTCGGACTAAAGCTGGCCGGCTGCTGCGTCAAGTCGCTGAATATTGCTGATTTCGACCAAGTCTTATCGCCTTTAGCAAGTCCAAAACCGGTATCTGTTCTCACAATCCGTTCACGCACGCCCTGCTCCAACCAAAATAAATTAATATCGCGGGGATAAATTTGTGCTTTAAAACCTTTGGCTTCTAACAGCGTGGCATTTTCAACCACCAAATCATGCGAAGCACCATGCTCCAGCTCGTCCTGCATAATGGGCACAAAGAGCGCTTTCAGTGCCTCATCATCCCCATCTACTACAACAAGTCCGTAAGCACCAAATAGCGCGTCTACCAGGCTTCTGGTAGCCTGAGCCAAGGTATACTGAGGTTGATAGCAGCGCTCAATAAGCTTAAACAAGCTTTTGGCATGCATCGATTCCCCTAGAATGTCTTTTAACTGCGCCACAATTGGTTGTAAATCGGCCAGCGACATTCTGCCTACTGCGCCTGTTTGTGCGGTATCCCAACTCAGTTTTTGTCCGAAAACGTAAGCATGGTTGAGCTCTTCTAAATCGTGGTCCTCTGCTCCCATCCAATAAACCGGCACAAAATGCCCTTGTGCTCTTGCATTGAGTCGGTTGGCCAGTGCCACTGCACCTGCTATTTTATAGATGAAGTAGGCTGGTCCGCCAAATAAATTTGGCTGATGCGCTGTAGTTACGGTAAAGGTGGTTGACTCGAGCAGCCGATTGATTTGTGAAGCATCCAGTTGTTGCTGCTCTACACTGGCATACTGCCGGTGGATGCTGCTAACCAATATTTCGCGATTCGCTTGTGGAAAATCCGCTCTAAGAGATTTAGCTTCCCAAATGCCTGCTTCGGTAGCAGCATGCACCAGAAGCCCTTCAAAAAGCTCAGGCTGCTCTATGTACTGCGTTGCTAAAGCACTAAAAGCAGCTGTTTCTTTGAAGCTCAGGCTGTTGGTATTCATATAATAGGTGTGGCGTACAAATCAAATTCTTCGGCACTGTCGATGTGCACAGTGGCAAAATCCCCAATTCGCACAAAATGCTTGCTGGCATCTACCAACACCTCATTGTCAACTTCCGGCGAGTCAAACTCAGTTCTACCCACAAAATACTGGCCCTCCTTGCGGTCGAACAATACTTTGAGCTCTTGCCCTACTTTGGCTTGGTTCAATTCATGGGAAATGTCCTGTTGAAGGGCCATGATTTCTTCTACCCGCGCCTCTTTGAGCTCTTGAGGCACATCATCTACTAAATTGAAAGCCGCCGTATTTTCTTCGTGAGAATAGGCAAATACTCCTAATCGTTCAAATCGATTGTGTGCTACAAAATCAAGCATGGCCTGTTGATCGGCCTCACTTTCACCTGGATATCCACTGATCATGGTGGTGCGTAAGTGAATGTTGGGTACTTCAAATCTGATTTTATCAATCAAATCCTGCGTTCTGGCGGCAGATATACCACGGCGCATGCTTTTAAGCATATTATCGGAAGCGTGTTGCAGCGGGATGTCGAGGTAGTTGCAAATGTTGTTTCTCTCCCGCATCACAGGCAAAATATCCTCAGGGAATTGCGAAGGATAGGCGTATTGTAACCGAATCCATTCCAAATCGTTGATATCGGAAAGGCGTTTGAGTAAATCGGCCAAATTGCGCTTTCCATACAAATCGAGTCCATAATAGGTCAAATCTTGCGCAATAAGCACCAGTTCTTTAACTCCGCTCTTAACCAAATTACTGGCCTCACGCTCTAAATCCTCAAGCGATTTCGACACATGCTTACCACGCATCAAGGGTATTGCACAGAAGGAACAAGGACGGTTACAACCTTCGGCTATCTTCATAAAGGCAGTATGCGAAGGTGTAGTGATGATACGCTCACCCAATAGCTCGTGCTTGTAATCGGCATTCAAGGTTTTGAGCATGCGAGGAAGCTCCATGGTGCCAAAAAAGGCATCTACCTCGGGCATTTCCGCTTCCAGCTCATCTTTATAGCGATGACTCAAGCAACCCGTTACGTAGAGTTTATCCACTAAACCAGCCTGTTTGGCATCGATGTACCGAAATATGGTATCGATCGACTCTTGTTTCGCATTTTCAATGAAGCCGCATGTGTTTACGATTACCACTTGGGCATCATCCTTAGCCGATTCGTGCGTTACATCAAACTGATTTGCTTTGAGCTGCGTAATCAGGTTCTCAGAGTCTACCAAGTTTTTGGAACACCCTAAGGTGATGATGTTGACCTTTGGTCTCGCTGTATTTTTTGTCTTCATACTATTCGTTGGCAAACAAAGCCTCTACAAAGGCAACCCTATCAAAAGGCTGCAAATCTTCCATTTGTTCCCCAACACCAATGTATTTTACGGGTACTTGAAATTGATCGCTAATACCAATGACCACACCGCCTTTGGCAGTGCCGTCTAACTTGGTCAATGCCAGCGCATTTACCTCGGTGGCTGCTGTAAACTGACGGGCCTGTTCCACCGCGTTTTGTCCGGTGGATGCATCCAGCACCAACAGCACCTCATGAGGTGCATTAGGAACTACCTTCTGCATCACATTTTTGATTTTGCTGAGTTCACTCATCAAACCAATTTTGTTATGCAAACGACCAGCCGTATCAATAATCACTACATCCGCTCCGCTTGCCACGGCCGACTTCAACGTATCGAAAGCCACAGAGGCCGGATCAGAACCCATGTTTTGGGCAATAACTTTTACTCCTACACGCTCGCCCCAAATTTTGAGCTGGTCAACAGCTGCGGCCCTAAAGGTATCGGAAGCACCGAGCACCACTTGTTTACCTTGCTGCTTAAACTGCCAAGCCAATTTGCCAATGGTGGTAGTCTTACCTACGCCATTCACTCCTACAACCATGATTACATAGGGCTTTTGGTCGGCTGGAAGCTCGAGTCCTTTGAGCCCATTGTCATGCACCGCCATCAAAGCCGCTATTTCTTCTCTCAGCACTATTTGTAGCTGATCGGAAGCCAAGCCTTTTTCGCGTGCAACGCGTTGCTGTATATTTTCAATGATTTTGATGGTGGTATCCACGCCAACGTCTGAACTGATGAGCAATTCTTCAAGTTCGTCGAGCATATCATCATCGACCCTTGCCTTGCCCGTGATGAGGCGAGCAATCTTTGAAAAAACACCTTCACGGGTGCGTTCCATGCCTTTTACCAGGGCATCACGGTTTTTGCGACTGCTGAAAAAATCAAAAAATCCCATAATTTTAGCTTAAATGCAAACAGGGCCGTGTCATGCAGATACGGCCCTGTTCCTTATTTGTTGCTCCAAAAAGCAGAGGGTTGAAGGTAAAAGAATCACCTAATTCCCTCTTTCAACGGTTTACTTGCTGAAGAAATCCTTCACGCGGTCGGCAGTGATGAACTCTTCTTTGAAAGTGTATGCGCCAGACTTTTCAGATCTCTTAGAGCGAATCACTTTAACTACTTTTTCGGTTTCTGAAGTTTGACGCTTCAGGGTAGCCACTACTTTCTTTGCCATGGTTACTTAATTTCTTTGTGGACGGTTACACGCTTCAGGATAGAATTGAACTTCTTCAATTCCATACGCTCAGTCGTATTTTTCTTGTTCTTGGTGGTAATGTATCTGGAAGTGCCGGGCATTCCACTCGTTTTGTGCTCCGTGCACTCGAGAATTACCTGTACTCGGTTACCCTTCTTTGCCATGATTTATCAGATTTTTCCTTTTTTCAAAAACTTATTGATCGTCGGTGTGATGCCATTTTTGTTAATGGTCTTAATCGCACTGGTAGATAACTTCAAAGTTACCCACTCCCCTGATTCCGGGATATAAAAGCGCTTCGTCTGGAGGTTCGGATAGAACCTACGCTTTGTTTTGATATTCGAGTGTGATACGTTGTTCCCAACCATCACCTTCTTACCTGTAAGTATACAAACTTTAGACATCTTTTCTGCTCTTTTAGCTTATTTTTGCAGTAAGCATACTCACCCCTGCAAAACGAGAATGCAAAGATAAAGGAAGCAAACGAATTCACCAATAAACAATCTAAGTTTTTAATTTATGTCTATCACCAGCAGCACCTTCACTTACAACCCACACATTTCTTCACAAGAAGCTATGGCCTTGGAGCACGACTTCGGGGCCTATAACTATCACCCCCTCCCCGTGGTGCTCGCAAAAGGCTTAGGTGCAGAGGTTTGGGACGCTGAAGGCAAAGCATACTTTGATTTTCTTTCGGCTTATTCTGCTGTAAATCAAGGTCATTGCCATCCAAAAATCATTCAAAGCCTGGTGAATCAGGCCAGCCAAATTACCCTTACCTCCCGTGCCTTTCACAACAATGTACTCGGCCAATACGAGAAATTCATGACCGATTTATTTGGTTATGAACGCCTTTTACCCATGAATACAGGCGTAGAAGCTGCTGAAACAGCCGTAAAATTGGCAAGAAGATGGGGCTACGATAAAAAAGGCATTCCTGAAAATAAAGCCCGAATTGTATTTGCAGCAGGTAATTTTTGGGGCCGATCTATTGGCGCCATCTCGTCTTCCACCGACCCAAGCTCTAAAAAAGGCTTCGGCCCATTTGTTCCGGGCTACGATCTCATTCCTTATAACGACTTAGACGCTTTGCATCAGGCCTTGAAAGACCCGCACGTGGCTGCCTTTATGCTTGAGCCCATCCAGGGAGAAGCTGGCGTAGTGGTGCCAGATCCAGGCTATTTACAAAGCGTTAAAGCCATATGCGCCGAACATCAGGTGCTGATGATTGCTGATGAAATTCAAACAGGCATTGGCAGAACAGGTAAAATGCTGGCTTGTGACCATGAAAATGTTCGTCCCGATATTCTCGTACTCGGCAAGGCCTTGGCTGGGGGCGTCTTCCCAGTGAGTGCCGTTTTGTGCGATGACGAGATCATGCTCAATATCGGTCCCGGTGAGCATGGCTCAACCTTTGGCGGCAACCCCTTGGGCTGTCGCGTAGCCATGACCTCCTTAGAAGTGTTGTTGGAAGAAGGCATGATCGAAAATGCCGATCGACTAGGGAAGTTGTTTCGCTCAGAAATGCAGAAATTAGTTGATAAATACGCTTTGCTACAGCTCGTACGCGGAAAAGGCTTGCTCAATGCCGTAGTCATCAACGACCGGGAGGATAGCAAAACGGCCTGGAATATCTGCCTAAAAATGATGGAACTTGGAATACTAGCCAAACCAACCCATGGCAATATCATACGTTTAGCCCCGCCTTTGGTAATCAATGAAACCCAATTATTAGAAGGAATTAATCGGTTTGAGCGCGCTATCAGCGGTTTCTAAACATTGTCGCAAAATGTAAGCAGGAAATGTTGTGCGTGCTTTCAGACCGATGTATCTTGCAGCACCTAAATTATCTATCATGAAAAAACTCTTAACCCTAGCATTTGCATGCTGCCTCGGCTTCAATGCATTTGCTACCGTAAGTGCGGATGACTTCAGCTACGATGCAGTTGCATTCGAAACGGAAATGACAAGCTTGAACCAATTGGAACAAGACGTGAAACTCCATGGCTTTAGCCTGACAGAAGCAAAAACTTCTGAGAAATGGAACAATGAACTTGCTGGCTTGGGATTACAACACGCCAGCTGGTCTATTCAAGACATGGACTGGGGTTCATTTGCATGGGGCTTTTGCTGTTGGCCTGTTGGTTTTTTTGTAGTTGCCATCAATAGCAACAAGTCGAATGACCAAAAACTATCCTTTTGGATTGGCCTTGTCACAAACGCCGTTGTAGGTGCCATCACTGTCGTGTCGAATCCACAATCGTTTAATTTCACTACTCCTTAACAACTAATGATGTCCAAAGCGCTGTGTTAACTATACTTAATGCAGCGCTTTTTTTTTGCCCTATGTCAAAAGTACTCTTTACTTCCCTCTTGGTCATTGCGATTTATTTTGATGCCCAAAGTCAACAAACAACCCGTCTGCGTTGTGATTTTTCGGTCAAAACAAAAGTAAAAGACCAGCCGGCTTCCAGACTTGTGATGGGTACTTGCTACTACGATCTCAGTGTGGGCCGATTGATTTATGAAATCAGTTTTCCAGAGAAAGAAAAGTGGATTTTCATGGATAGCATTCAGTGGGTGGTGCGCAACGACTCGGTGATAAACGTATTGCCCGCCTCTATTCGTCCTGAATTGAGCGTGATTCACCTCAGCATGAAGCAGGAATTAAGTCATTACGGCCTCAAAAACTCCAGCTTCACGGCCAGTGAAGTGAGGCAAGACAAAGGCCTGGTAATTACCACCTGGACCCCACCAGCGGCGGCTGCAAAACGTGTTGGCCAAGTGGCTACCAGCACCCGAGATAAACAGCTTAAGGGTGTTATTTTCTACCACCCCAAAGGTCATGCACTGCGCAAACAGCTATTCAACGATTATTTAAATATACAAGGTGTACTTTTCCCAAGAGAAATCATTGATATTGTATATGAAGATCAAAAAGAAATATGGCAACAAACAACCTACACTAACGTGGTGATCAATGAAGTTAAGAACAATCATATATACAACTATATGCCTCGGGTTTTACCTGCCAGCAAAGGCGCAGTTAAAAAATGACCTGACATTTGTGCGTGAACACAGCCTCCGAACAACGCCAAAAACAAACCATTCGTTTCGTTTCGAATCGGCCAACGAATATGAGTTTGCTGCCAAATTTGCGTTCACCTTTTACAAAAGGTACATTTCTTCCCAAGATGCTATCAGCTGTACCTTTGAACCGAGCTGCTCTGTTTACGGACTTAACGCTGTTCAAAAGCTGGGCTTTTTCGTGGGTGGAATGGCTACCTTCGACCGCCTGTCGAGATGCCACGGCTGGAACAGCGTTTATTATCAAAAAGACCCTACTACAGGCCTCAATTTCGACCCAATAGAACACTCCCATGCACATTAAAACCTATTTACTTTTGGCCCTCTTCTCAGGCATGGCTTTGGTTTCCTCGGCGCAAATCGACAGTACTGCTAAGGGACTGTCGTTTGGGCAATATCTTGTGCTAACCGGACAATATCACTTAGCCACATTAGAATTCGAGCGGCTATATTTTGTAGCTCCCCAAATGCCAGGTGTGCAAGCCGCCCTGGTTGAAACCAATCGCATGAATGGGTCTTATGATCGGGCAAGGTCCTATGCCAAAACCTTTTCGCTACTCCCACAAAACAGCACTGAAGAAATACATCTTTTCAAAAAAGAAATGATTTTAAACTCCTTGCTGTTGCGTGATTTAGTATGGATTCCCTCCATTTTGGCCGATATTCGCATGACGGCGGCTTCAGACTTTGACATGCTCAGGTATGCCGACAACATGAGTTTAGGATTAAGCATCTTGAGCGCGCCTAACAAAAGTACCCACTATCATTTACATATTCCGGGAATGGAAAGCCAACATGACGAAGTGTTGGTGCAGGCGCTGCGCGACTGGACTGAAAGTCCGCGTAAATCGCCCCTGATTGCAGGTGCCTTATCCACCTTTATTCCAGGTGCAGGCAAAGTCTATGCAGGCAAATGGAAAGACGGGCTCGTTTCTCTACTTTTCGTAGGAGCCAATGCCTATACTGCTTATCGTGGCTTTAGCAGCACTGGTATCAGAAGTCCCTACGGCTGGCTCTTCGGCGGTCTTTCTGCAGGCTTTTACATTGGTAATATCTATGGTTCGCAGAAAGCAGCTCGCATTTACAATCATGAGTTAGAATCCAAAATCAAAGCCAATGTATATTCGCGCCTTGTACAGCTGCGTTAGCATGTTTTTGGGCGTCATTGGCGCCTTTGCCCAAAGCACCGAGGGTAACAGCAGTGTATCCTACATGGAGATGGCACAAAAAGCCTATGGTGCAAAAAATTACGATTTAGCGTTATATGCCTACAATCAAGTGGCCTTTGAAAATTACCCCCAAGTAGACCCGACAATACAACTTGAAATAGGCAGATGTTATTTGGCTATAGGCGATTATGAGCAAGCGGGTGCTTTTTTCGATCGCTCCTTCTTTAGCTCTAAGCTAACATCGCAGCAACAAGAAGCCATATTACTTAAAAGCCGCGCATTGATCGGACAATACAAATATACCCTTGCCTTGTCTGAACTCTACAGCTTAGACACCACCTTGCTCAGTCATTCCGCCAAAGCCACATTCTACCTATTCAAAGGATTGTGTTTATATGAGATGGAGCAGTTTGAAGCCGCGGAAGCAGCTTTTTTGGCCTTGGTGAGCGACAGCAATCACATCCAAAGCATATTTGCTTCCCCGAAACAACTCTACAGACCGCGATCTACACTAGCACTTGCGTTAAGTGCCATGGTACCTGGTAGTGGACAGTTGTATGCCAAAGAATACCGGGAAGCCGGTAATTCATTTTTGATTAATAGCGTATTCATATTTTACTACCTCCGTATTTTTAATCTTTATGGCCCCTTGGATGCTTTTATTGCCGTATTACCATGGTTCCAACGTTACTATGTTGGGGGATACAACAAAGCATCCTTATTGGCCTACCAGAAAATGTTGGCTAATCGCAAATTAATTCTTGCCAGCATCTTGGCCGACATCGAAAAGCAAAACCCTTAAAGCACAAAAGCCCGGCATTTAAAATACCGGGCTTTTTCTTGGATTAAAAATTCTTAGTTTGTTTTAGCAACTACTGCTTTAAAAGCTTCTGGATGGTTCATCGCCAAATCTGCCAATACCTTACGGTTTAAAGCAATTTCGGTTTTGCCCAATTTACCCATGAACTTTGAGTAGCTCATACCCTCTTGACGGGCGGCTGCATTGATACGTGCTATCCACAAGGTGCGGAAATGACGCTTTTTGGCTTTACGGTCACGATAGGCATAACCTAAGGCTTTTTCTACCGCGTTTTTGGCTACGGTATAAACGGTTGAGCGTGTGGTGAAGTAACCCTTCGCCATGTTCATCACTCTTTTGCGGCGTGCGCGCGATGCTACGTGGTTTACTGATCTAGGCATAGCTTTTGAATTTTGTCAGTGGTCGTGAAACGCTTGTAAACTGACTGATTATTTTCCGATTGTTAAAAGTTTCTTGATGAGTGACTCGTTTGTTGAATCAACAAGTCCTGATTTGGTTAAACGACGCTTCTGTGTAGTCGACATCTTTGTGAGAATGTGACGCTTATAGGCGTGCTTCCTTTTAATCTTTCCTGTTCCGGTAAGAGTAAATCTCTTTTTGGCACCGGAGTGGGTTTTCATTTTAGGCATCGTATTCTAGTTTATGTGTTATTTCGATTTTGCTGATTTGGGTGCTATGAAGATAAACATTCGCTTACCTTCAAGTTTCGGCATGCTTTCTACTTTACCCAAGTCTTCCAATTCTTGCGCAAAGGTAAGTAATAAAAGCTCACCTCGTTCTTTAAATACAATTGCTCTTCCTCTAAAGTGTACATAAGCTTTCACTTTTGAACCCTCTTCAAGGAATTTCTTCGCATGTTTCAGCTTAAACTGAAAGTCATGATCATCGGTATTTGGACCAAAACGAATCTCTTTAATGACCGTTTTTACGGTATTCGCTTTGATTTCCTTCTCCCGCTTCTTTTTTTCGTACAGATATTTGCTGTAATCCGTGATGCGACAAACCGGTGGCTTGGCATTCTCGGTAATCATGACCAGATCCAACTCCAGTTCATCTGCAAATTTCAAAGCTTTGGCTATGGGATAAACGCCATTCTCTACGTTTTCCCCTACAAGTCTTACCTCAGGGTGGTTGATGTTTTCGTTGATTGGATCAACGGGTTTATCCCTCCTGAAGCGGGACTGAGCCGATGGCTGCTGTGCGATAGTGTTTCTCCTTTTTAAATTTAACTTGGGCGAATCTGGCTATTTATTTCCTGATTCAAATGCGCTTCGAAGGCTGCTAACGTCATCACGCCAAGGTCTCCCTCACCATGTTTTCGTACGGCAACTTCTCCGTTTTGCACTTCTTTTTCACCGATTATGAGCATATAAGGCGTTTTTTGAACCTCCGCGTCGCGAATTTTCCGCCCAATTTTTTCATCTCTGTGATCAATGAAGCTGCGAATATCGGAATTTCTTAGCATCTGTGAAACATTTTCGGCGTAATCTTTGAATTTTTCGCTGATTGGCAAGACCGCCACTTGGTCGGGAGAAAGCCATAAAGGAAAATTTCCACCACAATGCTCGAGCAGTACGGCCACAAATCTTTCCATCGAACCGAAGGGTGCTCGGTGAATCATTACTGGACGATATTTCTGGTTATCTGCTCCTGTATACTCCAGCTCAAAACGCTCAGGTAAATTATAATCTACTTGTATGGTTCCTAATTGCCACTTACGACCGAGTGCATCCCGAACCATGAAGTCGAGTTTAGGGCCATAAAAAGCCGCTTCTCCTAACTCAGTTACAGTCTTTAAGCCCTTTTCGGCGGCTGCCTCAATGATGGCTGCCTCTGCCTTTTGCCAACCTTCGTCTGAACCAATGTATTTCGTTTTGTTTTCGGGATCGCGTAAAGAAATCTGCGCAGTATACTCACTAAAGCCCAAGGCGTTGAAGGTATACAATACCAAATCGATAACTTTTTTGAACTCTTCTTTTACTTGATCGGGACGACAAAACAAATGGGCATCATCTTGGGTGAAGCCGCGAACACGTGTTAAACCATGTAACTCGCCATGTTGTTCATAGCGATATACGGTGCCAAATTCGGCCAAACGCACCGGTAAGTCTTTGTACGATCGGGGTTTGCTCTTGTAAATCTCGCAGTGGTGCGGACAATTCATGGGCTTAAGCAAGTACTCCTCCCCTTCGTGCGGGGTATAAATAGGTCGAAACGAATCCTGACCATATTTTTCCCAGTGGCCAGAAGTTACATACAAGGCCTTGGAGCCAATGTGCGGGGTAATCACCTGGTCGTAGCCTGCGCGTACTTGCGCCTTGCGCATGAAATTTTCTAAGCGTTCGCGCAGCAAGGCACCTTTCGGTAGCCAAAGAGGCAAACCCATTCCTACTTTTTCACTAAAAGTAAAAAGCTCCAGTTCCTTACCTAATTTACGGTGGTCGCGCTTTTTGGCTTCTTCCAGGTTAAAAAGATAGGTCTTTAATTCTTTAGGATTAGGAAAGCTGATAGCATATATACGTGTAAGCTGCTTGTTTTTCTCATTTCCCCGCCAGTAGGCACCTGCGGTATTGAGGATTTTAATGGCTTTGATTTTGCCGGTATCGGGGATATGCGGACCGCGACACAAATCTGTGAAGCTTCCTTGGGTATAAAAAGTAATTTTCCCATCTTCTAGGCCCTCCAGGAGCTCAAGCTTGTATGGGTCACCTTTTGACTGAAAATAGGCAATCGCTTCCGCCTTTGAAACTTCCTTGCGGATATATGGCAATTCTAAACTAACCAATTCCGCCATTTTGGCTTCTACTTTTTCAAAATCTAAAGACGAAAAGGAAGTATCCCCAAAATCTATGTCATAATAAAAACCATTTTCAATTGGCGGGCCTATACCTAACTTAATGCCTGGATAGAGGTCTTCTAAGGCTTCAGCAAGGAGATGCGCAGATGAATGCCAAAAAGCATATTTACCACCTTCATCATCCCATTTTAAAAGCTTTAAGTCACAAACTTCGGGAAGAGCTCTGGTTAAATCCCACACTTCCCCATTTACCTCAGCCGCTAAAACTACGCGCGCCAAACCTTCACTGATACTCTTGGCCACATCCAAAGCAGAGGTACCTGCTGGATAATTCCTAACACTGCCATCAGGCAGTTTGACTGCTATTTCCATTTTATTTAATCCGATTTAAGCTTTTTAACGCCAAATCAAAGCCGGGCTCAATTTTCAGTGCTTCTTTGTAATCCTGCACTGCCATTTTTGAATCCCCCTTTAACTCATAAGCTAAGCCCCTGTTGTGAAAAGCACGGTGGCTTTTCGGGTCTATTTCAATGGTTTTCGAAAACCACACAATGGCCTCATCAAAGCGTTTCTCCAGCAAATGTACATAACCTATATTGTAAGTAGCGTCAATGTGCTTGGGATTGATGTCTAAAATCTTTTTGTAATCTATCAAAGCACTGTCTGAATAGCCTTGATTTTGAATTAAAAGTCCTCGTGCATACAAGGCCTCGATGTGGTTGGCATCAAGTGTAGTCACGTTGTTTAAGTATTGCCATGCCAATGTAGGTTGGGTTTCGGATAGAATCAACGCCAATTGCATATAAGCCTCTGTAAAGTCTGGATCTTGTTCTATGGTGGTCATAAACGAAGACATGGCTTTTTCGGTATTATTTTGTTCCAGATACACCATCCCTTTCCAAAAGTATCCGGGAGCATAGTTTATGTCGGCCCTCAAGCCATCATTAATAAATTTCATGGCTGTATTATAGAGGCGATTGTAAAAAGCCAACTCGCCACGCTTGACATATGCCTTGGCCATAGAGGGATTTTTAACCGCTGCCATGCGCAATACTTCATCCGCCTGATCGAAGGCGCCAATTTTTATGAAAAGTTCACCAGCCGTGTAAAAGTAAGCCGCATTGTTTGTGTCGATGTTGAAAATCGAGCGCATATCAACCAAAGCAAAATCGTAATTTTCCTTTGACATATAGTACAAGGCCCTTTTGTGATAGATCTCAGGATCTTTGGGTGAACGGCGTACCGCTTTATTCAGCTCAACCAATTCGGGGTCCATTTCAGGGGCAGCTTCTACCACTACCTCCTCCTTTTTGGCCTTATCAGTGCATTGTAAAAGGCTGAAACCTAAGGGCAATATTAAGATCAGCAAGAAGCGCTTCGAATTCCACATGAATCATCTATTTTTGACACGAATTGCAAAAATAACCTAATCCGCTAATAAGCTGTAATAACTATGTCATCAAACAATAATTTTCTGTCCTATTTCCTGAGTCCCTCCTTGTTTTTGCTGTTAATTTCTCCAGTAATGGCGTGGGCCCAGGCTGACTTAGCCACTGAAGTGCAAGAAGCTACCAGTGAAAAACCATTGATATACGAAGCTGAGAAATATTTCTCCAACATGGCTCAACTTACCTTTGGAGGTGATAACGCAGAGGCTTATTGGAGCTTCGATAGCAAAAAATTGGTTTTCCAATCTAATTATGAAAAATGGGGGGTTAAGTGCGATCAGATTTTTGTTCTGCAGAACACCAACGAATACGATCCGCGTCCAAAAATGATTTCTACAGGCAGTGGCAGAACAACATGCGCCTATTTTATGCCAGGCGATACCACCATACTTTATGCTTCTACGCATTTAGCTGGGAAAGATTGTCCTCCTCCTCCTGCACCCAGGGCTGATAAAAAATATTTATGGCCCATAGACCCGGGTTACGACATTTTTGTTGCCAATGAAAAGGGGGAATTAGTGCATCAGTTAACCAATAGTCCAGGTTACGATGCTGAAGCGACCGTATCGCCCGATGGTAATTATATCGTATTTACCAGTACACGGAATGGCGATTTGGATTTGTATTTATATGAAATTGCAACAAAAAAGACGACTCAAATCACCAAAACACTAGGCTATGATGGCGGTGCGTTTTTTTCACCCGATAGCAAAAAAATACTATTCAGAGCCTCCCGTCCTAAAACCAAGGAAGCTATTCAGGAGTACAAAAACTTGTTGGCGCAAGGCTTAGTGGCACCAACCGATATGGAGATTTTCATATGCAATCTCGACGGAAGTAATATGAAACAAATCACCTCCCTCGGTCGTGCGAATTGGGCACCCTATTTCCATCCCGACGGGAAGCGCATTTTGTTCAGCTCCAACCATCACAGTCCACGAGGCTTTCCATTTAATATCTTCATGATTAATATAGATGGGACGGGCTTGACACAGGTCACTTTTGACAACTCGTTTGACTCGTTCCCGATGTTCTCTCCTGATGGCAAAAAATTAGTTTTTAGCTCCAACCGTAATAATGGTGGATCACGAGACACCAATGTTTTTGTGGTGGAATGGAATGAATAAAACAATGAACTCATGAAGCAATAAAAAGGAGGCATTGGCCTCTTTTTTTTTTTTAAGGAGAAATCGCAGCCATTTTGCATGGTTGATTTAAAGAAATTGGAGCATTTAAGCTGGTTTTTACAGCCAATTTTTTAAAAATCCACAGAAGCAAAAAATTACAATGTGTCCACGGCCTGCAAGCAATTAACTAAGATCTGTCTACAAAGCTTTTTATTTTAAAAGAAAAGTGCTTGGTCTGTTGATGCATGCATTTCGAGCCTAAACCAGGGCGTGGTAATGTTGTAGTGCCACACTTTTGCCGTTATGCCGTTTGGCGTTCCCATCAATTACCCAAGCTTGGCCTCTTGCAAAAACTGCCCTGATTCTTAAAATGAGTGGGGTTGACCTTACGTTTGATGGCGATTTTTACGTTTCCAGCCAAGCACTTCTACAAACACTTCCATATGCGCATAGATTTGGATAACTTTGTAGAAATCTGATCCGCATGCCGATTTACCACAAACTGGGAAAAATTCCCGCCAAAAGGCACGTGCAGTTCCGCAAACCCGATGGGGAATTGTATTACGAACAACTCTTCGGCACCGTTGGCTTCGACGGCATGTCGAGCCTACTGTACCACATCCACCGCCCTACCATCATTCGGGAAATGGCTGGCAGCATCGATATGCGGCCAGAAGTGGCTGTGGAGCACAACATCACCCCACGCCGTTTACACGGCTTCAACATTGCCCCCAAGGCAGATTTTTTGGAAAGTCGGGTGCCTTTGATGGTGAATAAAGACCTGATTCTCGGCTTGGCAGCTCCCTCCGAATCGCTCAAAAGCTATTTCTATAAAAATGCCGACGCTGATGAATTGCTTTTTGTGCATAAGGGCAAAGGCGTTTTGCGAACGCAATTGGGCAATATTCCGTTTGAATACGGCGATTATTTGCTGATTCCACGGGGCATTATATACCAGATTGATTTCGAAACCAGTGACAATCGCCTGCTGTATCTCGAGGCATTCAGTCCTTTGTACACCCCCAAGCGCTACCGCAATTGGTTTGGCCAGCTCTTGGAGCATTCGCCCTATTGCGAGCGTGATATGAAGCTGCCTGAAATACTTGAAACGCACGACGAAATCGGGTCTTTCGAGATTAAAGTTAAAAAGCAAGGCATCTTGCACAGCCTCATTTACGCCAACCACCCTTTTGACGTGGTAGGATACGATGGCTACAATTATCCTTACGCCATTTCCATACACAACTTTGAGCCCATTACAGGTCGCATTCACCAACCGCCGCCAGTACACCAAATGTTCGAAAATGCTGGCTTTGTGGTGTGTAGTTTTTGTCCACGCTTGTACGATTACCACCCGCTTTCGATTCCTGCCCCCTACAACCACAGCAATATCGACAGCGACGAGGTA
Source organism: Sphingobacteriaceae bacterium (assembly GCA_030682795.1). GTDB lineage: Bacteria > Bacteroidota > Bacteroidia > UBA7662 > UBA7662 > PNNG01. The sequence continues at coordinate 43,893 of JAUXNJ010000047.1, read as the reverse complement.
TTGTATTATGTAGATGGCGACTTTATGAGTCGAAACGACATTGCACCTGGCCACATTACCCTGCACCCGGCTGGCATTCCGCACGGACCACATCCTGGTGCCTACGAGCGCAGCATCGGCAAAACCGTGACAGAAGAATTGGCCGTGATGGTAGACACTTTCAAGCCTTTTGCCCTCACCAAGCAAGCCTTGGGCATCGACGATGGCAAGTACTTCCGATCCTGGATGGAATCAAAATACGAATAATAACCCTCTCTTAATCAACGCATCATGCATACAGAAACTGCAACAACTACCGCCCAAGCGGTTGATTTTTTACCCCTGAATGGTACCGATTACGTAGAATTTTATGTAGGCAATGCCAAACAGTCGGCCTACTACTATCAAGCTGCTTTTGGCTATAAATTGGTAGCCTACGCCGGTCCCGAAACCGGCTTACGCGACCGTGCAAGTTATGTGCTGCAGCAGGGTAAAATCAGATTGGTGCTCACTACCTCATTGCATCCCGATTCTGAAATCAGCGAGCATGTACGCAAGCATGGCGACGGTGTAAAAGTTTTGGCTTTATGGGTAGATGACGCCCGCAAATCGTTCGAAGAAACCACCAAGCGCGGTGCAAAGCCCTTTAGCGAGCCCAAGGTTTTGAAAGATGCTGATGGTGAAGTGGTGCTTGCTTCTATTCATACCTATGGCGAAACCATACACACTTTTGTTGAGCGTAAAAACTACAATGGCTTGTTTATGCCAGGTTACATTGCTCCAAGCTGGTCGGTTGATGTGGAACCCGTAGGTCTGCTGCATGTTGACCATTGCGTAGGCAATGTAGGCTGGGGAGAAATGAATCAGTGGGTGAAGTTTTACGAAGATGTAATGGGTTTTAAGTTATTGTTGACTTTCGACGATAAGGACATTTCAACAGAATACACAGCATTGATGTCGAAAGTGGTTTCTAATGGAAATGGTTACGTAAAATTCCCGATTAACGAACCTGCTGAAGGCAAGAAAAAGTCTCAGATTGAAGAGTACATCGACTACTACAAAGGCCCAGGCGTACAACACATTGCAGTAGCCACCAACGATATTTTACACACTGTTGCCGAGTTAAGGCGCCGTGGAGTGGAGTTTTTGCATGTGCCCGATACCTATTATGATGATTTGTTGGCACGGGTAGGTCATATCGACGAAGACATCCAGCCGTTGCGCGATTTGAATATCCTAGTAGACCGCGACGATGAGGGCTACCTCCTGCAAATTTTCACTAAACCTGTCGAAGATCGTCCCACTCTTTTTTATGAGATTATCCAACGCAAAGGAGCTAAATCCTTTGGAAAAGGCAACTTCAAAGCTTTATTCGAATCAATTGAAAGAGAGCAGGCGCTAAGGGGCAATCTTTAGTATTTCATAAAAAAGCTTAAAGCGGTCCCTGGTGGCCGTTTTTTGTTTAAAAATGCTGTTATATATGTATATTTCTACAAATCCAATACCATGAAACAAATAGCAATCCTCCTCCTAGCAGCAAGCTTACTCAGCTCTTGTGCTGTGATTCGACCAGGTGAAATTGGGGTTCGAACCAAATTTGGACAGTTCAAAGGTGAGCCCAAAAATGGTGGGCTACTTTGGTTTAATCCATTCACCAGCAGTGTACAAAAAGTACCTATCCGCACCATCAATCGAGAACTTACCATCGATTTGCCATCTAAAGAAGGCCTTACCATTCGTTCTGATATCTCGATTTTATATCACATTCAGCCTGAAGAAGTTCGTAAAATCATCACGGAAATCGGAACCGACTACGACAAAATTATCACCTCCGTATTTCGCTCAGCCAGTGCAGATGTTTGCGCCCAGTATTTCGCAAAAGATATGCACTCGGGCAGAAGAGATAGCATAGAACGCGCCATTGCACAAAAAATGAATGGCTATTTGAGTCAGCGGGGCTTTATGATTGAGTCGGTACTGCTAAAGTCTATTACGCTTCCTGCTGGCTTAGCACGGGCCATCGAAGACAAACTCGAAGCCGAGCAGCAAGCCCAGCGCATGGAATTTGTATTGATTACAGAGGAAAAAGAGGCAGAACGCAAGCGCATTCGGGCCGAAGGTGACCGCAATGCTCAAAAAATATTGAGCGACGGTCTTACACCAGAAATCCTCAAATTACGTAGCATCGAAGTGATGCGGGATTTATCCATCAGTCCTAACTCTAAAGTGATCATCACCGACGGCAAAACTCCTATGATTTTGCAGCCATAGTGATTTTTGAGCCGCAGTCGGTGCAAAACTTTGCCCAGCCTGGATTATCCATATCGCAGGTTGGGCATTTTTTTTGTGCTGGCATGTCGCGTTTGGCCTGCATGGTAATCTCTGAGGTTACAATTCCTGTTGGCACTGCAATGATGCCATAGCCACATAACATGATAATTGAAGCAATGAACTTGCCAAGCGGTGTGCCAGGGGAAATATCTCCGTAGCCAACAGTAGTGAGGGTAACAATGGCCCAATAAATACTCTCGGGAATGCTGGTATAGCCTGTTTCAGGACCCTCGACCATGTACATGATTGAGCCCAATATGGTAACCAAAATAACGATGAACAACATGAAAATGGCTATTTTTCGGGCGCTGCCCATGATGGCCCGTGCCAACGATTGACTTTCTGTTAAAAAATGTGTAAGCTTTAAAATCCTGAAGATGCGTAATAAGCGCAAGGCCCGAACAACCAACAAATATTGCGTACCCACAAAAAGCAGACTTAAATAGCTGGGCAGAATGGCCAACAAATCAATGATGCCATATATACTCAAGGCATAACGAGCAGGTCGTTTCACAATCCACAATCGAACCCCATATTCGACGGTGAACGCAATGGTAAGTCCCCATTCCAACCAAAGTAATATCTTTTTGGAAATACCTACTATCCCTGGAATACTATCCAAAATCACAACCAACACACTAAAAACAATGGCCACCAAAAGCAAAACATCAAAGGTCTTCCCTGCTTTGCTGTCAGACTCAAAAATAATTTGAAACCATTCTTCACGTTTTCTTCCTGTGGCAGGTTTAAATCGGTCGTTGGTGAGTAGCTGGAAATACCTTTTCATGCCTGCAATTTACAATTTGTAGGAACTTAATAAACTGTTAATAACTTTTTTGGTTATTTGGCGCTGAACCTCAGACATTTGAATACTTAAACTATCTCTATGGAAACGGCCGGCATCGAATTACCCAGTTATGTACCTATTACTGTAATGTGCTGCATCCTTGTTGGCGCCTTGTTTAGCATTTTTTCGGCAAATAATCGATTTGCAACGCTAAGCATAGTAGCCATTTGGTGTGGAATTTTAATTGGAATTAGTTATTTTTCAAATAGCAATAGCAGTCCCCAGCTCTTCTTACTCTCGGCAAGTACGGTATTGCCCTGCTTGATTTTGACTATCATGAGTTTTTTACCAGCCTCTCGTCAGTTTATGCGTGGGTTAAAAGATGAGCAGCTGCACCATTTACACCTGTGGCGTGTGCCCTTTGCTTTTGTCTTGTTGTGGTTCTACCAAGCTGGTCTCAGTCCGATTGACCTTACTTTCGAAGGATTTAACTACGACATCATCATTGGTTTAACTGCTCCTGTTATTGGCAGTTTAGCTTTTAGTCAAAAAATGCTCACTAAGGAAATTGTTTTGGGTTGGAATGCCATCGGCACCATATTGTTGCTCATTTCTGGCATTTTGGTTTTGCTAGAAATACAATCGAATGCAGCCAGTGCATTGCAATTCCAAGAGCTCCCCTACCTACTCCTTTTAGGTTTTTTAATGCCCTTAAGTTTGTTTGCACATGCCCTGTCGAGCTACCGCATCTTGAAAGGCTATGTAAAGGTGAGTGAAGAAGAATGAACCATTCACGCTGCTAATGAATTAAGCAGCTATGGAAATTATTTATCTATTCGATCCACTTTGTGGCTGGTGCTACGGTTTCGGCGCCCATATGCAGCGTTTTGCTGCCAAACATGCAGATACAATTAAATTTACAGTGATCAGCGGCGGGATGGTAACCGGTGAACGCGTTGGCCCACTCTCTCAAATTGCCGCTTACATCAAAGACAGCGTTCCGCGCTTAGAGCAACTTACTGGAGAGCATTTTGGAAAAGCCTTTTTAGATGATTTAAATGGGGAAGGTAAAACCATCATGGACTCCACCCCACCTAGCCGGGCTTTTGTGATTTTGAAAGAACAATTCCCCAACCATCAAGTAGAATTGGCGCATGCCTTGCAAAGCTTATTTTATAAAGACGGACTTGATTTTAACAAGACTGAAAGCTACCGTGGACTTTGCGCACAATTTGGGATGGATTTCGCCTCGTTTGAAGCACATTTTAACAGCATGAACTATCAATTGGCCGCAAAAGATGAATTTCAGGAAGCAGCCAGGTACGGAGTTTCAGGATATCCGACGGTAGTTTTACGCCATGGAAGCCAATATTTTATGCTGGCCCATGGTTTTACCAGCAGCGATACATTGGAATCTACCTTGCAGACCATTGTTGAAAAGGAAAAATTAGAAGCATAAAAAAAGGCGGGAGATCCCGCCTTTTTCTTTTCATTGCATAAACCCTATGGGAAAACACCTAAAGACTCGTAAGCCTTGGCGATTTTCCGGATAGCAACCACAAAGGCTGCGGTTCTGTAATCTGGAATCGAAGGAATTTCCTTCTTCACAGCACGAATTTGGCGATAAGCTTCAATCATGGTTTCTTCCAAACCAGAGTGTACAAAGTCAACCTCGTCGGCACCACGGCCAATGAGTTGACGCTGCTTGTCGTTGAGACTCTTGCCCGTCATTTCTTCTACTGCTGAAATGATGTTGTTGTTCAAGGTTTCATCAAAACGCTTGCCCAAGCGCCCAAAACGCACGTGTGAAAGGTTTTTCAACCATTCGAAGTACGATACGGTTACACCGCCAGCATTCAAATAGATATCAGGAATGACCATGATGCCCTTTTTATTCAAAATCACTTCCGCTTCGGCCGTTACTGGTCCGTTTGCCGCCTCACCAATAATTTTGGCTTTGATGTTGGCTGCATTGCCTTCGTGAATTTGATTTTCCAAGGCAGCAGGAATCAAAATGTCGCAAGCCAACTCAAGCGCATCGCTGCTCTTGGCTAAATTGGTTGCTCCCGGAAAATTCAAAATGCTGCCTGTAGCTTTTCTGTGTTGGAAAACAGCTTCGTAATCCAATCCGTCTGCCGAATAAATGGCACCTTCGTATTCTGCCAAAGCAACTACCTTGGCACCCCCTTCGTGGAAGAACTTGGCAGCGTGATAACCTACGTTGCCCAAACCTTGTACGACAACGGTTTTGCCTTCTAGACCAACAGTCATACCTAAGCGCTCCATGTCATCGGCGAAACTACACGCCTCTCTTACGCCAAAATATACTCCCAAGCCTGTGGCTTCGCGGCGTCCAGCGATACCTCCTTGCGTAACAGGCTTACCTGTTACACAACCAATACCGTCGATCTGGCCCGGAAAAAAGGTGGTGTAAGTATCCATGATCCAGCTCATTTCCCGCTCGCCTGTACCGTAATCTGGCGCAGGCACATCTAAACCAGGGCCTATGAAATTCTTCTTAATCAATTCTGTTGTATAGCGACGGGTGATGCGCTCCAACTGGTCAACCGTGTACTTTTTAGGATCGATTTTAACACCGCCTTTAGCACCTCCGAAAGGCACATCCACAATGGCACATTTGTAGGTCATGAGGGCCGCCAAGGCCATTACCTCATCCTGATTCACATTCATGGCATAGCGAATACCTCCTTTGGTAGGCATGCGGTGATGCGAATGTTCCACCCGGTAAGCTTCAATCACTTCCAACTCTTCACCCACCCGTACCGGAAAACGCATGCGATAAACGCTGTTGCAATATTTGATCTGATCGAGCAGTCCTTTAGGATAATCCAAATGGGCTGCCGCATTTTCGAAGTACTTCATTACATCTCCGAAAAAGCTATGCTCTTCGTGTTCGTGACTTGCCATAATTTAAATTTAGGTGAATGAAACGTTATTTTTTTTCGAGTTTAGAGACTTTTCGATCGAGATTGATAAGATACACAATCAATCCGATAAAGATGATTAACAGCACGGCTACCACCACATAAATCTTTCCATCGGTCCGCATCAAATCGGCCATTTCTACCTCTGACTGTGCCTGAGCAAAGGGCTGAAAAATGAGGATCAGCGCCGCTAAAAGGATGTATTTTATTTTATTCATGCTCTTTTTGTTCTAAAGTAAGGATGCGGGTGCGCAGTGAAGCAATCCAAAATCCGAGTAACGTCCAGCCAATAACCGCAGGATAAAAAACCATGCGCATGCGGTTATCGAGATCGTAGGCGCCAAAACCCGGGTTACCCCCGTTACCAGGATGCAAAGAATCGGTAAGCCTAGGCAAAATAAACAGCAGCGGCACCAAGCAGGCAAAAGCAAAAATGTTGTACACCGCCGAAATGCGGGCACGTTGCTGTTCTTCATTGAAAGATCCCCGCAAAACCAAATAAGCCAGGTAAATGAGGATGGCGATGGCCGAGGTATTCTGTTTAGGATCGCCGCTCCACCATGCGCCCCAGGTATATTGCGCCCAGACCATGCCCGTAGCCATGCCTAATAGACTGAACAGGACGCCCACTTTGGCCGTGCTATCCGCCTTGGTGTCGTGGAGCATATCAGGCTTTATCAAGTAACGAATGCTGTGGTAAGCAGACGCACCCAGAATGAGGATCATGCCGAACCACATGGGTACGTGGAAATACAAATTCCGAATAGACTCGTTCAACACCACTTTACGCGGCACATCCCCCATCAAGCCAAACCAGAGGGTGTAGAGTATCAAGCCAACGGCTAAAATTTTATACCAATGTTTCTTAATCATATCAATCCTTCCAAAGATAAGGAAATAAAAGCAGGGCTACAGCCACTACCAAGGCGTTTATAGCCAATAAACTACCCAAACTTTCATAACCCAGCGAGCGGTCGAGACCGTCTAAAGCTTGTTTGCTTAATTTGATAACGAGCACCAATACCGGAATCAAAACCGGGAAGCTCAAAATGGCCATGAGGGTGCTTTGGTTGGATGCCTTTTGAGCGATGGCCGATACCAAGGTAAGGATGCCCGAAAAGCCTAAAATACCCACCGCCCCAGTGAACAAAAACCAGGGCATATCTTGTACCGGGTTCCCTACCAAAACACTCAACACAAGTGCGGTGAGCAAATGAATCGTCCAAAGTAAAAGCGTATTGTAGAGCAATTTGGCCGCCACCAATTGTAATGGATGAACAGTACTGTAGTAATACAACATGCGTCCGGCAGACAATTGCATAAAGCTTTTGGCCACAGCATTGGTACCAGCAAAAAGCATGATGACCCAATAAATGGCAATCCATGCCAAAGGAGGCACAACTTTAAAAGTAATATAGGCTACAAAAACGGTAGAAACCACATACAACAGTATGCCACCGAGGGCATTACGCTGGCGCCATTCAAGCAAAAACTCATGTCGCAGAAGGGCTACAAATGGTTGCATAATGCCGTTTGATGCAAAATTAAGGTAGATTTAGGCTGTTGCAGCCAGCTGCTGGTGTAAAAATATACCTGTACATCTGAAATGGCACTTAGCGTCGAGGATGGAACTGTCGCACCACATCTTTAAGGTATTCGCGACTCAGGTGTGTGTATATTTCAGTGGTGGTAATGCTCTCATGGCCAAGCATTTCTTGAACAGCGCGCAAGTCTGCCCCCGCCTCCACCATATGCGTAGCAAAGGCATGGCGGAAGGTATGTGGACTAATGGTTTTGTGAATACCTGCCAGCATGGCTTGGTTTTTCACCAACAAAAATACCAGCATGCGCGTAAGGGGTCTTCCATTACGACTTAAAAACAGGATGTCTTCCGCCCCTTTAGCAATGTTTAAGTGCCGGCGAGTACCTGTAACATACAGACCAATAGCTTTTTGGGCGCTTTCCCCAATAGGCACCAAACGCTCCTTGTTGCCTTTGCCAATGACCTTAATGAAACCTATATCGAAAAATAGACTGCTTAGTTTGAGGTCCACCAGCTCACTAACGCGTAGGCCACAGCTGTATAGTGTATCTAAAATCGCCAAATTGCGATGTCCTTCAGCCTTGCTCAAATCGATGGTGGCCAACATGGCGCTGATTTCTTCAATGTGCAAAATCTCTGGTAATTTGCGTCGCATTCGGGGCATTTCGAGAAGCTCTGCAGGATTTTCAGGTACCAAACCTTCAAGTAGCAGGTACTTATAAAAAGCCTTGATGCCTGATAAAATGCGGGCCTGACTGCTGGCTTGGAGTCCTAGTTCATGCAAATACTTCAAAAAAGCCTGCAAATCTTCTAGCGTTACGCGGGTAGGTCCTTTAGGCGGTTCTAAGGTGCTGAAATAAGATTCGAGCTTATGCAAATCGGCTAAATAGGCCTCCACCGAATTAGCGGATAGCGAGCGCTCAAGTTGTAAATAGGCTTTGAAGCCACGGATGTCAGACTGCCAGTTCAAGAGCGTGCATTAGCCTATAAAATTGCTTAATTTTGGACTCAAATCAAAGCAGATGCACATTCTAATTATCAATGGTCCTAATTTGAATCTTCTTGGCAAGCGTGAACCCGAGATTTACGGTCGCCAAAGCTTCGAAGCGTATTTCGATCAGTTACAATCAGATTTTAGCATGCATCAGCTTTCCTATTTTCAAAGCAATGACGAAGGCGCTATCATCGACCAACTGCAAGCAGCTGCAAAAGGTATAGATGGGATACTTTTAAATGCAGCAGGCTATACGCACACTTCGGTAGCCATAGCCGATGCAGTAGCGGCCATCCCTACGCCCGTAATTGAAGTACACATCAGCAATCCATACAGTCGAGAAGATTTTCGCAGGAAGTCGTTTTTATCGCCCTACGTAAAAGCGCAAGTAGCCGGTTTTGGCTTGCATTCGTATCGTTTGGCGCTGGAAGGCCTGCTTCAGCTGCTTAAAGTTTCCGGCTCGCGATAAAGGCCTTCAGCTTCTGCTGTCGTCCAGTAAAGTGCGCATAAATGGCACTACCTTGAAATATTCCAGGGATTGATTTACTGCTTTTTTTGGATGGAATGAGGCAGCGTTGTTGCCATATGTAGCCTTGCATTCCAAAAAACGACCAATGGGCGCGGGCAACTGCCCAAAAATCTCCAAAAGAACCATGTGCTACAAACTTCAAGGCAGCTGGAAAATCCAGGACCAAGCGCGCCAGTACTTTCCAAGGCATTTCGGCCGCTGGCAGGTTTTTTTGCAGGGTGATGAGGCTGTTTCGGAAGTTGAGGAAGGTTTTGCGTGGATTACCATAGGCCAAGGAACCACCCCCAAGGTGATATACAACAGATTTCGGTTCCTGTTGGATGGTATAACCTGCGTGATGCAAACGCCAGCAAAGGTCAATTTCTTCCATGTGGGCAAAATAGCGTTCATCGAGTCCACCCACCTGCCAATAGGCGGAAGCTCTTATAAACATACAAGCACCCGATGCCCAAAAAATTGATTTCGGAGCATCAAATTGCCCTTGGTTTTTTTCAATTTCTTCGAATAACCTCCCTGCACAAAAGGGGTATCCCAGGGCATCGATGTAGCCCCCTGCTGCACCAGCGTATTCAAACTGATCTCTTTTTCTCCAATCGAGTATGTGGGGCTGGATGGCAGCTAGCTGGGGGTTAGCCACAAACCGAGCCACTACTGGTTCCAGCCAGCCGGGCGTTACCTCCACATCTGAATTGAGCAAAACATAAATATCTGCTTCGATTTGTTTTAAACCCTGGTTGTATCCGCCTGCATATCCCCCATTATTGCTTAAGTGCACTTGCTTTACGGCTGTGGGATGATTTTGCTGCAGCCAGCTGGTCGAATCATCTGTGGAGGCATTGTCAATCACCCAAATTTGGTAATTGGGGTAGCTGGTTTGGAGTACACTCGGCAAATACGTTTCAAGGTGCTGCCTTCCGTTCCAATTTAAAATTACAACCGCTATATGGGGTTGGTCAAGCTGTGGCATTTGAAGGGTGTTTATCAGGTTGTAATTTCCAGCGTTTATGCGACCACAGCCAGTATTGTGGTTGTTCTTCAAGCAACTCTTCTAGTAAACGCGTATGGGCACGTGTGATGTCCCCAAAGGCAGTCTCGTTTGGAGTGTCGGTAATTAATTTTAGTTCGATGGTATAATAGCCGCGTTTCACCCGTCGCATTTTACCAAAAACCACGGCAGCATTGTATTTTTTAGCGATGTCTTCAGCACCTAAATAAACCGCTGTAGGCTGATGCATAAAGGGCGTCCAAATAAAGCGGTTATGCGCCATGGGCGATTGGTCGCCACCGAAAAAACTCGCATGCACCTTGTCTAAATTGCTTTCAATGGTGCTAAAAACCGACTTCATTGGTACCGCCCTTACCCCAAATCGCTCTCGCATTTGTTTCATCAGTGCATCAAATCCTTTGTTGTTCAGCGGTTTATACACAAAAAATAACCAATGCTTAGTTTTCAAGGCCAAGGCCTTGGCATACCACTCCCAATTGGCATGGTGGCCGAGCAAATGCACCACATGCTGACCTTTCGCAGCCAAATCATTCATCACCTCTGGATTGAGTACCTCTACCCGCTTCAAAACATCGTTTTCCGACATCTGAAAAGTTTTGAAAGTCTCCACGAGCTGATCGCTTAAGTAGCGATAAAAATCCTTTTCAATTTGCAAACGTTCCGAAGCAGATCGCGCTGGAAACGCCTTCTTTAAATTTTCACGAACCACTGCCTTGCGATAGCCCACCAGATAATAGTTGAGCAAGAATAAAAAATCAGCTAAAACATAGAGCAAAAACAAGGGCAAACTGCTAAATATAGCAATGCCAAGCTTTTGAAGCCAATAGGATATGCGCATACCTTATTGGTTGCGGAAATTGTCTTCTAGGTAACTACCAAAGTGCCCGCGGTTCATCTGCTCATCTATGTCACGGAAGGCAGTGGTGCGCGAAAACAAAATCAGGCGCCATTGCGGATCAAAAGTCTCCCCCAAGGCTTCAGAATGCAACAGTTGATAATCGTTGGTAATCATATCCGGATTGTAAAATACAAATCGGATGTTTCGTTGCCCCTTGTACTCATAGTACCACCAGATTTCGTAAGGATAAGCGCTTGGTTCATTCGTTACTTGGGTGCGGGTATTCGGTTTGCCGTATTGCAAATACACCCTACCCCGCTCCGTTTCATAGCCTTTCATAATTTTAGAACTGAAAAGCTCCATCGTTTCTTTGACGCGCATGTGGTATTCTGCCCAAGCCACTTGCGGATTCGCTTTGTCGCGTCGCTCCCAAAAACTCAACATAAACTTCTTCAGTAATTCCACATCTATGGTATCTAACTTCAATAAATTATCGGCATACTCGCGTTCAAAGATTTCCGAAATTGGGCGTAAGGAGGCGATGTAATCGCGCAGTTGCGGTTTTGTCATGGGATCTACAAACGACATATTGGTAGAAATCGCCTTCATTTTTTGCTCATCAAAGGCAATTTTACTGTTTAATCGCTGGATGGTCATGGTTTTAGAGGCCAGCAGCTCATTTGAACGACTCAATGCTTCGAACCGAAGGGTATAATTCCCACTCGGCACCTCATCTATTAAAAAAGCATCCGTAATAACAATTACGTTTTTGGGGCTGTGCTTGTAAAACCGGCTGCATTTATCAACCACCTGCTTCTCACCATATTCGAGCAAGGCACGGATAATAAAAACCGAATCCTGTAGTGACTGACTCCCATACAGTTCGGTGTAAAAACGAAGGGTATCATGGGTGGTATTGTAAAAAAACGACGGTCTGGGTACAAGATCAAGTCCACTTTTGGTAAGAGGCCCCGTTTTTTCTGCCCGTTTAAAACTTTCTACCAACATAATGTCAGAAAATTGCATGGCATTCCCTGGCATTTTTAATTCGATAGTTCCTGTAGCGCTGGCGGTATTCGTGGTATCATATTGGTCGCGAATACGCAGTTCCATAAAATAGGTGCCTGGAGGCAAACTAAACCGCTGGAGGTCGATAAAGCTGAAATTCAAAGGGTTTAGTGTGTCTATTTCAGGGCTTTTTAAGGTGTATTTATCAAATAAAATAATGCTATCGTTTCGTTCGAAGCTAATGGTTATTTGAATCGCTCCTTGCAATTTGTTGGGCGCCAATTTCACAAAATGAACAGAACGGCTGTTGACGGCTAGGTAGGTTTCGATGTATGGGCCTTTTCCAGGTTGAATAAAGCTTGCATATCTGAATTGCGCATCCAAGGCCTGCACGCAATTTGAAAAGAGAAGAGCAGTACAAATCAACAGCAAAAACTTGATTGAAGTCGTTAAGTAGCGTAAACTTGCAGTTGAAATGATAGAAAATACGATGGGTGCTTTCATAATTATGGAACTCCAATATTTGCCTGATGTGAGTTATTTAACAAAAATAGCAAATAAGCCTCTGGTTTTGTTGGAGAATTGTGAGCATTTTGTCAAATCATCTGCCCGCAACCGGACCTCTATCTACAGTGCTAATGGCAGACAATTGCTCAGTATCCCTATTGCTGGAGGAAGATCGCACAAACAAATGTACTGTCAAACAGCTATTTCCTACCAAAACGATTGGCCCAAGCAACATTGGTTTAGCATCAAGTCTGCCTATGGCAAAGCCCCATTCTTTGAATATTATGAATCAGAGCTGGCGCATTTATTTTTGGAACGGCCCCAATTATTATGGGACTGGAACATGACTTGGACAAAATGGCTACTGAAAAAAATGGGGCTCAAAACCCAGCTGGGCTACACCGAAAAATTTCGCATGGATTATCCTGTTGATGTAGATTACCGCTACCCAAAACTGTCGGGTTATGGTGCTGTTTGCCCGCCTTATTATCAATGTTTCACCGATCGCTTCGGGTTTTTACCAAATTTATCTGGACTTGATTTGCTGCTGAATGTTGGACCAACCGAAGCCCATCAATATTTAATTCGCTCATCAAGCATTTAAAATAGCGGTACTTAATAGTGGTTTAACAGCTTCTTCTTATTTTCGTGGCTTATGATGAAATTCTCATTTAGTTTTTTGCTTTTGCTTTTCTTTTTTGGGATAGCACATGGGCAGTTTCAGGAAAAAACGATCAGCATTGGCAATATCGGTCTGAACATTACCAATGCTGGCGCTATTGGAAGGCCAAACGTACGGAATGACCCACAGGGTCCGCCATCGATGGAATACCCTTTAAATTCGGGGGTTGAACACTTGTTCGAGGCAGGTTTATGGATTGGCGCCATTAAAAATGGGCAGATAGCTGTTTCGACCGGAGCGGTTGATGATGCCTCCGGCTATGCCGTAGGTAAGGCCGGTTATGAATTTAGTCCATTACCCGGCTCACCGTTTATCACACGGTCGAGTTTAACGGGAAGTGAAGTGTTTTCCACAGCTGCCCGTTCACATCAGGAGTATGTGGTCAATTTCACAGATGAATTTACCATTGTACCAGGTTCTAACCAACCCATTAATAACCACCTAACTCCTTTAAATGCGCGAGTAAGGTTGGAAACCTACGCTTGGAACTTTCCCTTCGCGGATTATTTCACCATATTAAACTATACCATCACCAACAATGATAACGTGGCTTGGGATTCGGTTTATTTAGGAATGTGGAGCGACTTGGTGGTTCGAAATGTAAATGTAACTAACGATAGAGGCGGTGCCTTTTTTAACAAAGGCAGTTTAGGCTTTGATGATACACTCTCGGCCATGTATGCTTATGATGTTATTGGGGATCGTCCTTTTACAAATTCCTATGGTGCCTTGCAATTTTTGGGCATTGTACAGAATGGACAATACATACATCCGAATAACCCCAACACTCCTTTTGCTCGTGTAAACGGTAATTATTGGTTATACAACGTGGCCGCACCAACCAATGACTTACAGCGCTACGATAGAATGAAAACCAGAGGTAATTTTGGTCCAAGCGCCGGTTTGAATACACCAGGCAATCGTGTGCAATTAATTTCAGCTGGACCAGTAGCCAGAGTGGAGCCAGGCCAATCTGTAACTTTTGTAATGGCTGCTGTTTGTGCGCCTCAACTTGATGACACGCCCCTGGATACCTATTTTGCCCGTACCCAGCTTCGTGCAAATTTAGGCTGGGCCAAGCGCACTTTTGTTGGGGAAGATGCCAATGAGAACGGCGTATTAGATCCAGGCGAGGATTTAAACAATAATGGCGTACTCGACCGTTACATTCTTCCAGAACCACCACCTCCTCCTAAGGCTAGATTTGAGGCGCAAAACAATAAGGTTGTGATTTACTGGAATCGCCTATCAGAAGATGCCATAGATCCAATCACTAAAGTGAAGGACTTTGAAGGGTACCGGATTTATCGAACCAAACCAGGTGATGATTTAAGTCCTAATTTTTTGTCACGCGCGAGTTTACTAGCACAGTGGGATAAACCTGGAAATGCCGTTGGATTCAATAATGGCTTTAATGCTGTTAGGCTAAATAGCCCAGTAACCTTTTCAGAGGACACCACGGAGTACTGGTATAAATATGAGGTAGGTGACGTTTTAAATGGTTGGCAATATTTATACATTCTCACTGCTTTTGACGAGGGAGACCCAGCTATTGGCTTAGAACCTCTCGAGTCCTCCCGTATTCAAAATGCCTTTAGAATATATGCAGGTACAGAAGCTGGTGAAATGAGTAAAGATCGAAAACCAGGTGTTTATCCCAATCCCTATCGCTTGAGTGCAGCTTGGGATGGCACCACTAGTCGCTCCAAAAAAATGGTTTTTTACAATCTTCCAGCGCGTGCCGAAATTAGAATTTACACTGTTAGCGGTGATATTGTTGCCACACTACTGCATGACGCTGGCAGCAACTTTAATGGTAGCACCATTGGCTGGTACAATAGTTTCGGAGGAAACCCAAGCCAAACCACCATGGCTGGTGGAGAGCACGCTTGGGATTTACTGTCTGATGACAAGCAGAATCTGGCAAGCGGCTTATACCTATTTTCAGTAAAAGATCTCCGTACCAACGATGTACAAACAGGGAAATTCGCGATAATCAAATAAAACCGCACAAATAATCAGTAGAGGGTGCTTTTCGATGAAAAGCACCCTTTTTGTTTCTAAGCTGCTTGTGCTGTCTTTTTGCCTAAAAACACCAGATCAGTCCCTACGATTTCTGTAATAAAGCGGCGATGGCCGTCCTTATCATTAAAAACCCTGGTTGTGAGTTTGCCTTCAATGGCTATTTCAGAGCCCTTCACCAAGTACTTTTCAGCAAGGTTGGCAAGCTTGCCCCAAAACACAATGTTGTGCCATTGCGTTTCGGTTACCTTTTCCCCTTTGTCATTGAGATAGGTTTCGTTTGTAGCCAAACTAATCTTTGCGAACTTCTTAGTTTCGCTGATGTCGCGGATCTCAGGATCCTTTCCCAGGTTGCCGATGAGGCGCACCTGATTTCTCATGTTGCCCATAATTTTAATTTTTAAGTTTAAAAAAGAAACAAACGAACTGATTTCGTAAAACAAAGCTGCAAATGAGATAATCGTTAGCCGTAATTTAAACGTTTGAAAACGTATGTATACGTTTGTTAAACGTTTGCTTACGGTTCGCTTTACTGTTTCACTTAAAATCAATGCCATGGACCAAAAAACCTGTTTGGAATGCGGTACTGCTATTAAAGGACGCCGCGACAAAAAATTCTGCGATGATTTATGCAGAAACGCACATTACAACAAGCAGCACTGTGATGCCGTGTTGCTCATTCGTAACATCCACAACATTTTGCGCAAAAACAGACGCATTTTGGAAGCTTTATTACCTCAACATCAACAGAAATCGAAAATACTTTTGGAAAAACTGATAGAAGCCGGTTTTACTTTAAAGTATCACACACACGTAGAACTGAATCGACTGGGGAGTCCGCGCTACTTCTGCTATGAATATGGTTATCAAAAAGTTGGGGAAGAAGTTGTCATCTTTAGAAAAGAAGAAAAACTTGCGGCATAGTAGCACGCTGGTGAAATTTACTGCATTTTTTTCTGATTGTTGTAAAAAATGCGTTAAGGATGTATATTTGCACTTCGTTAGCGATTCGCAAGACCCGCTAATAAAATGGTGATTGTAGCTCAGCTGGTTAGAGCGCTAGTTTGTGGCACTAGAGGTCGCCGGTTCGAACCCGGTCTTTCACCCGAATGATTAAGCCGACTTACGAGTCGGCTTTTTTTATGCCTTTTCGCGAAAAAGCTGCCATTTTTTTTGAAGCAATTTAAAATCTGCAGGTTGAGGTAAAACACTGAAGATACTCAACAGCTTTCCTTTTGAGAAAAGCAACACCGCAAACAGCCAGGCAAGTAGGTAGGCGATAGATTGTCCCGCCGCAGCCCCTACCACCCCCCAACGCGTAATCATATTTGGTAAAAGCAAAGCTACCACCATTAATGTAAAAGCAGAGACCAAGGCATTCAATTGGTACTTACCCTTACCAGAAAAGTAATGCGTAAGAATATTAGAAGTTGCCAAAGCCAAAATACCCGGCGCCAGCCAAAACAACAACGTACGAATACCCATAAAATCAGCGCCAAAAATGGCCCCAAACCAAGCATCAGGAATAGAAAGCAACGGGATTAAACAAATAGCGGTAAGCCAAATTGTTACCCTGCTCCAGGTTGCTGTTAGTTGCTGTTGCTCGCTTTCAACGTGACTGTTAGCGATTTCGCTCACTTGGACTAAGGAAATCGACCGGCTAACAATCCACAAAGCTTCTGCCAAAGAAACTGCTACGCCATAAATACCTACCGCTTCTGTACCTAGCTGACTTTCGAGCAAATAATACGATAGCCGGTAGCTAAGCAATTGCGTAATATTGGCCATTTGTACCCAAAATCCATGTCCAAAAATGGCTTTAAACACCCCCTGCACTTGTTTGGCACTTTCGAGAGGCCAGTACTTCACAACCAATGCCGTTGTAAGCAGCAATAAAGCCGCATTGGCCGCTAGCAGCACATAAACAAACAGTAAGAGGTTCCGCTCGCTTCCCCACAGCAGGAATACACTTAGTAAAGCCAGTTGTAACGCACCAAAGCCAATGGCTATGCGATTGTCAAGCTCAATTTGGCGGAAGGCCAAGAGCATGTAGCGATTTACATTGGCGGCATTGAACAGTAATAGTAGCAACAACCAAAGCCCTGTACTTAGTCCTTGCCATTGTCCGGCCAGCTGCAGCATAGGTAGGGTGAGCACAGTCACCAGCAGCATCCACCCCATGGAAATGCGGTACAAATGACCTGGCGCAAAACGCGGCACCAGATAGAGCAAAGCCGCCCCACCCGCGAGTCCAACCGCATGCAACGACAAATTCATGCTAGCCACCAGCAAACTGATTTCGCCACGAATCTCTGCGCCCAAAAAGCGCGCGGTAATCAGCACCAGCAATAAGTTGAGCACCGCATTGATGCCTCTTGAAACAAAGGTATGGAGTACCTTACGAAGCATGCAGCACCCGATTTATATGCTTTAATAATTGCTCCGCCACGGCCTGCTCGCCATAAGCAGCATGGATGCCTTCAAAATCATGAGGCAGCGGCTGGGACTTCCACACCTGTTCCATTTGCGCGCACCAAGCGCCGGCATCGGGTTGCTCCACCCAATTAATCTTACCAAATGCCTCGTGTTCTTTCACCGCAGGCAGGGGCGCCGCAATAACCTCAGCCCCGCAAGCCATGGCCTCAGGAACCACAATCGAGAAGGTTTCAAACTTGCTTGCCAACAACAGCGCAGTGGCCTGGGTATACAAAACCGCTAAAGATTCGGGCGCTTGCACACCAAGGAGTGATACGCCTTGCCAGGGACCAGCGAACTGCTTTCGAGCCTCCTGTGGTGCGAAGGCTCCTGCCACGAGTAATTGCGCATCGGTATAACGACTTTGGAATTGCGCAAAGGCGGCTAGAAGCAAGTCAAATTGCTTTACTTCCGCAAGATTACTCACATGTAAAAAAAGCGGACTTTCAGATCTCTTGCGTTCGCTTTGAGGCTTATATATAGCTGTATCTACCACATTTGGGACAACAGCATAACGATTTTGAAGACCTTGTTGCAGCATGGCCCGTTTCAGATGTGCGGAGACTGTAAAAACTTGCTCGGCCCGATCAATCACCATCCGGGTGATGTAGCGACGCCAAAACCCTTTGAAGGAAGCCGCTTCAGGCAGGTAACCCGACCAATGCTCCATCACCACATAAGGCAAATTGAATAAAAAATGAAACTTCAGGGCCATCCAGCCAGCCTTCCACACCACCTGCAAAAAAAGCAAATCAGGTTTACCAGCCTCTTTTACATACGAACGGTACGCCCGCCAAATGGCCAAGGCGTAACGCAATCCTTGAAGCAAAGCAAAATTACCTGCCCTGTAATACGCAATGTGGTGATGTAACCCAGCACGCTCAAAACTTTCAAAATCCTTGCGACCAGCCGAAGTTGGCACCGCTGCAATTAATCCCAAGCGAAACACGTTTAAGCTGGCCAAGGCTTCTACCTGCCGGGTAATGAACAATCCGTTGCGCGAATTGGCATTTTCGGGATACCAACTGCTAAGCACAAGCACATGTTTTTTATTCGGCACTGAATTTGAGGGTTGCAAAGGCCTAAAACTACTGCAAATCGACTAATTTTGAAGCATCATCCTCATAAAGCCATTTTGCAAAAATCTGCTGCCCTTCTGCTTTTGCTGCTAAGCACCTCCTTATCAGCTGTTTTCAGCCAAAGCAAAAGCACCATCGACATCGAACAAGCCGCAGAATTAACCTATGAAGAGGCTGGTGGCGAGCGCGTGCGGCGGCTAGTGGGCAACGTCATTCTCAAACAAGAAGACGTACGGCTTTATTGCGACAGTGCCTTTTTATATGGTGATTCCAAATTAGCCAAGGCTTATGGCAACGTGAGGATTGTGCAAGAAGGCAAATTTAACGCCCGCTCTAAATACCTCGAATACAACGGCGCTACCAAGGATGCGCTGCTGAGAAGAGAGGTGTTTTTGACCGACGGTGAAATGACCTTGAGCACAGAAGAGCTGTTTTACAATACCAAAACAAAAATATCGCGTTATGTGGTAGGTGCGGTCATTACCAATCAAGAAGCCACCCTTAAAAGTCTCAAAGGCACCTACAACAACAACAGCAAGCAGTTTTATTTCAGAACACGGGTGAGTTTAAAACATCCCGATTTTGACTTAAAGGCCGATACCCTACATTATAACAACCTCACAGAGCAGGCCGATTTTTTTGGTCCCACCGATATCATCTCCAAAAGAACCATTACCTATACCGAAGGAGGCTGGTACAGAAGCAAGTCGAAAGAATCGTACCTCACCAAAAACGGCCAGGTAATTATTGACCAACAGCAATTTATCAGGGCTGATACCATTTATTTTGATGAAGCCAAAGAAGTAGGCTACTGCCGAGGTGGCGTGCAAATGATTGACAGTGTTGAACGAACCGAAATTCGGGGTGGTTATAGCAAATTCAACCGAAAGGCAGGTTGGAATTGGGTGTATGACTACCCTATTTTAGCCAATTTTGGGGATGCAGATACACTTTACCTGACCGCCGACACCATCTACCAATACAAAGTAGGCGATAGCGTGAGCGTTTTGAGAGCCTGGAACCATGCCGTTATCGACCGGGCTGAATTGCTGGTGAGCTGTGATTCGTTGACCTATGAAGAAGCTGACTCGGTTTTTCGAATGTTTACTGAACCCGTTATTTGGTCGGATGAATTTCAAATCACGGCCGAATACATGGAATTATTTACCAAAGGCAAGGAGTTTGACCGTTTAGAAATGTATCGGGATGGCTTTTTGGTGAAAGCCGAAGACAGCATTCACTTTAGTCAAATCAAGGGCAAAGACATTACCGCCTATTTCGAAGGCCGGCAGATCAGTCGCATGGACGTAAAAGGCAATGGCGAAAGCATTTATTATGTGCAGCGAGAAGACAGCACATTTATGGGTGCCAACAAAATCGAATCGAGCGACATCACCATTTTGATGGAAGACAGCAGGCCTGTAGAAATCACCTTTTATGTTAAACCTGTGGCGGTTTTGCACCCCATCGACCAGGTTGACCCTTATGCCTTCCGTTTAAAAGGCTTCATTTGGGCGATTGAACGCAAAGAAAACGCCATCAACCAAATGGCGATGGCGTTTGAATGCAGTCCCGAAAGAGGGCTCTATGAGTTGATTTGGCCTAAGCCCCCAACCGTTTTGCTACAAGATCCAGAATTACCGCTTCCTGTGCTTGAGCTTCGGCAAGAATAGCGGCTGCTTCGGCGAGGGTGGCTGCTGCATAGGATTGGTCCTTAAAGCCTCCCAAATTTACCTTAACATTCAACCAGCCGCCATATACCGCTGCCCGGGCGCATAAAGCACCTACCGCGGCATCGGTTATGGAGTTGGGATTGCCCTTTTCGGCCATGGCTTGGATGATTTCGAAGGCTTCATTGGCCAAGCGCATGGTTTGCAGGGGCACTTCAATGGCTATTTTGGTGGCTTCCTGAATGGCCAAGCTACGTGCTTTTTTCTCCTGATCGGAGTTTTTGGGTAAGGCAAAGGCATTCATGATGGCGTCGAAGGCCCGTGTATCTTCATCTACCTTATATAAGAGTGCTTCTTTGAGGGCTTGCGCTTTGGAGGCCATTTCGCTGAAATAGCCTGTTTGCTCCTCCCAGCCACGCTTGGCAGCCGATAAGTTAGCTACCATAGCGGCGAGCGATACACCCATTGCGCCTGCATAGGCCGCAATGCTGCCTCCCCCAGGTGCTGGCGATTCACTGGCAGTTTCGTTGGCAAAAGCGCGGAGGTCCATGCTCACTAAGCGGTTATGACCTTCGGGTGCAATGAGGTATTCGATGATTTTTTTCTTGGGGTCGAACGGACCGAGCTCATTGAGCCCCATGCTGCGGATGGCGGTTTCAATGAGCTCTTCTTCCGAAACCCCTTCTGACCGACCCATTTTAGCCAGGTAATGGCGGCCTGCCTCGAGCATGCAACGCAGCGGAATGAGTCCTACTAGCTCCGAACCCGTTACACGCACACCGCGCTCTTGGGCAGCACGCACCACTTCGTCGAAGGCCCTATGCACCGAAGTAACATTGATGTTGGTGAGGTTCATTGAAATTTGCGCAAAACCATATTCTTCGATGTACCAGCCAACGGCTTTTACCGACTTTAAAGTGCCTGGAATGCGTATAGGCTCACCATTTTCGTCGTTAATCACCTCGCCAAGTACAGGATGTCCTTCGCGTTTGATGCGGCCGGCTTCACGTACATCGAAAGCAATGGCGTTGGCCAGGCGGGTAGATTTGGTATTGAGGTTGATGTTGTAGGCTACGAGGAAATCGCGAGCGCCAATGACCGTAGCACCCGATTGGGCGTTGAAGGTAGCGGGACCAAAATCGGGTTTCCAGTTTGGGTCTTGCAACTTGGCAGGCAAGCCCTCATATTCTCCAGCACGGATGGTGGCCAAATTGCGGCGCTCCGGCTTAGATGCAGCACTTTCGTACAGATATACCGGAATGTTGAGCTCCTTGCCTACCCGTTCGCCCAGTTTTTTAGCAAGTTCTACGGTTTCTTCCATACTAATGTTGGCAACGGGAATAAGCGGACAAACATCGGTGGCCCCCATGCGGGCGTGTTCGCCGCTATGTTGCCGCATATCGATGATTTCACCGGCTTTTTTGATAGCGAGATACGCCGCTTCAACTACTTGGGCAGGCTCTCCTACAAAGGTTACCACGGTGCGGTTGGTGGCTTTACCAGGATCAACATCGAGCAAGCGAATGCCTTCTACGCTTTCAATTTGATCGGTTATTTGTTTGATGATGGATAGGTCGCGGCCCTCGGAAAAATTCGGCACGCATTCGATGAGTTGCTTCATGAAACAAAGATACATATTCGTTTTTTCGAGATGAAGCCTCCGTCGTTTTGAAGCAAATAAAACATCTACATAACATCAAAATAAGCTTCAATGCCTAATTTTAGGGCATGAAAAAGTTAATGCTACTGCTGCTCGGTCTTTTGGTTTTTGAATTCAGCTTAGCGCAATTGCGTTCGGGCCCTATGTTGGGTTATGCCGAGCACCGCGAAGTGGCCATTTGGTTGCAAACCCAAAAGCAAGACGCGGTACAGCTGGAATATCGGGTAAAAGGCACTGAGAAATGGAAAAATGCAGGCACCCGACTCACCAAGTCAAACGATGCTTTTACTACACAGTATGTATTGGGCAATTTGGAACCCGGCACTACTTACGAATACCGTTTGTTGGTGATGGCCAAAATGCATGGCAAGGAAAAGCCTTACGAATTTAAGACGCAGCAGCTTTGGCAGTGGCGACAAGATCCGCCCAACTTCAAAATTGCCATGGGCAGTTGCGCTTATGTGGCGGAAACAGCTTATGACCGTCCAGGCGAGCCCTACGGCGGCGATTATCAGATATTCGACAAAATGGCCGATGCCCAGCCCGATATGATGTTGTGGCTGGGTGACAATACGTATTTGAGAGAAGTAGATTGGAGCAGTCGCTCTGGCATTATCCACCGGTACAGCCATACCCGACAGCTGCCAGAAATGCAGCGTTTGTTGGCGGCTTGTCCGAACTACGCCATCTGGGACGACCATGATTTTGGTCCCAACGATGCCAACGGTAGCTGGATTCACAAACAGCAGAGTCTCGATATTTTCAAGCTTTTTTGGGCCAACAACGGCTATGGCATGCCCGAATTTGAAGGCACCACCGGGGCCTTTCGTTTCAACGACATCGACTTCTTTTTACTCGATAACCGCTTTCACCGTACTTCAGAGCAGCTCAAAGACAGTTGTGCCAGGGAGATGCTGGGACAAGCACAGCTCGATTGGCTAATCAATGCCTTAAAATTCAGCAATGCCAGTTTTAAGATTGTGGCAGTGGGCAGTCAGGTGCTCAATAGCGAGGCTTTGTACGAAAACTATGCACAATTCCCGTGTGAACGGCAGCGGTTACTCGATCGCATTGCTGCAGAGGGCATCAAAAATGTGATTTTCACCACAGGCGACCGTCACCACAGTGAAATAAGCAAGTTGGTGCACCAAGGCATTGTGATGCACGACATCACTGCTTCTCCCCTCACCAGCAAGCAAGGCAATAGTCGTGATGGCGAAAACAACCGCAACCGGATAGCTGGCAGTTTGATTGTGCAGCGCAACTACACCACCTTAGAAGTAAGTGGTAAGCGCCGCGAACGGCAATTATTGCTGCGAAACTTCGATAGCAACGGCCAAGAGCTCTTTTCTTACACCATCGCGCAGCAGCCTTAATCTTTGTAACTTAGCAGGATGAAATTAAAGGCTTGGCAAGTAAAGTGGATGTTGCGCATTTTTCCTGCGCTGTTGTTTAGCAGGGTTTGGGTGAGGACCATGAGCGAAGACTTCAAAAGTTGCACAGTAAGCGTGAAGCCGTCGATTTTAAACCGCAATTTGCAACGCACTATTTTTGGCGGCACCATTTTTAGTGCTTTCGATCCGTGGTTTGCCTTGATGTTTTGGCAAATTTTTGCGCATCGCGACCAGAAGCTTGAGGCTTGGCTGAAAAGTGCGGAAATCGATTACAAAAAACCTGCTGCGACACGTTTAACGATCCAATTCAACATAAGCGATGCTGACATAGCTGAAGCAGAAGCTGCCTTGGCGAGCGAAGGTCGTTTTCAAAAATGGATGAAGGCCGAAGCCGTGAATACCGAAGGCGTAGTTTGTGCAGAAGCACGATTATTGGTCTACATACGCAATTACAAAGGCCATTCTGCAAATTTTTAATTAGCTACCAATCAATCACTTAACACATATTTCAAATAATTTTAAAAATCAATGTTTGAACTTCGATGTTTAGACATTAAGTTTGCGTCATAAATTAATAACCATGAAAAAAATATTTACCCTTGGAGTCTTGGTAGCAGCTACCACCCTCCTCGCCTTTAAACCCGTCACCGACAAAGCTCCAGCAGCCGCAGCCAGCACTTGGGCGGTTGATGCCGTACACTCAAACGTGAAGTTTACCGTAACCCACCTCGTAATTTCAGAAGTGGATGGCGCGTTTAAAGTATTCGACGGCAGTATGACGTCAGAAAAGGAAGACTTCAGCGATGCCAAAATCAGCTTCAGCGTTGATGTAGCCACCATCAACACCGACAATGAAATGCGTGACAACCACTTGAAGAGCGACGATTTCTTCAACGCAGGTAAATTCAGCAAAATGAATTTCGTAAGCACTAGCTTTAAGAAAATTAGCGGAAACAAATATGAGCTCAAAGGCAACTTAACCATCCGCGACATTACCAAGCCCATCACCTTCCAGGTGACTTACGGCGGTACCGTAAAAGACCCTTATGGCAATGTGAAAGCAGGATTTAAGGCCAAAGGAACTGTAAACCGTTTTGATTATGGCTTAAAGTGGAACAGCGTAACCGAGGCCGGTGGCGCAGTAGTTGGCAAGGACGTAGAAATTCTTTGCAACATCCAAATGGTTAAAAAAGGCTAAAGCCAACACACATAATTTTACGTTTCGTTTACAATTTGTTGTAAACGAAACGTATTTTTGTTTCGATGGGAATACAAGAAGACATCAAGCAGCGAAAAGCATTTAGAAATGACTACCAAAAAGCGGCAGTCAACATTCTTTATACCTACAATTGGCTCACCGAAGGTTTAAAGCAATTGGTAGAACCCTACGACATTACCCTACAGCAATACAACGTTCTGCGGATTTTGCGTGGAAGCCATCCCGAACCCCTTACCACCCTCGAAATACGAAACAGGATGCTCGACAAGATGTCGGATGTAAGCCGAATTGTTGACCGCATGATTACGAAAGATTTGGTTTCGAAAAGCATTTGTCCCAAAGACAAGCGCTTGGTAGACGTTGAAATTACCGAAAAAGGCATTGAGCTACTCAAACGTTTAAAAAAGCTGGAAAGAGATATGGATCAACAACTGGAAAGACTAACGCCAGAAGAAGCCAATCAACTCAGCTTGCTTCTAGACAAATTACGCGGCTAATGTAGCCAAGGATGCTGTAAATGCGGGTCTTTTAGTAACTTGCAACATGTCGAATCACCACCCCCAAACCAGCATCATCGATGGCTTTTATGAGCCCTCCGACTACCATGGCGCCGTTAAAATGCCGGTGCATCACAGCTCCACTTATACTTTTGAGTCGGCCGAGCAGGCTGCCCAATTTTTTGAAGTATCGCAAGGCAAACGGGCGCCCGAACCGGGACAGCCTGGTTTTATTTATAGCAGACTAAATACCCCGAACCTACAGCTTGCTGAGCAACGCCTCACCATTTATGATGGCGGAGAAGCTGCTGCCCTCTTTGAAAGTGGCATGGCAGCCATCAGCGCCACAGCCATGGCTTTGTTGCAACCAGGAGATGTGATATTGCATAGCGAGCCGCTTTACGGCGGTACAGATAATTTTTTTAGAGATATGTTGGCCCACTGGGGCGTTTCGTTGCAAAGCTATGCACCCAACGAAACTGCCGCTGAAATCATTGCCAGAATCGATAAAAGTGGCAAAACTGAGCGCATTGCCATGTTGTACGTAGAAACTCCGAGTAATCCGCTCAACACCCTCATCGATTTTGAGGTGGTGATGGAAGTGCGGAATCACATTCATGCTGCAGGTGGTGCGGCAGTAGTGGTAGCCGACAATACCTACTTAGGTCCTGTTTTCCAGCAGCCTTTAAAATTGGGCGTTGATGTGGTGGTTTATTCTGGCACCAAATACATTGGCGGGCACAGCGATTTACTGGCAGGCGCAGCCATTGGTAGCAAAGCACTTATCCAAAAAATCAAAAAAATACGTACCAGCCTGGGTAATATGGCCGGTCCGCATACCGCCTGGCTCCTCACCCGCAGTCTCGAAACCCTCGACCTACGCATGCGTGCGGCCGAAGCCAATGCACGAGCCATTTTAAATTACCTTGAAAGCCATCCCAAAATAGAACAATTGCATTACCCCGGCTATAAACGGCAAGAAGCCATTTACGCGCGGCAGTGCAGCGGCTCCGGGGCCACGATAGGCATTGAACTCAAAGGTGGGCAAGCGGCAGCCTTTCAGTTCTTAAATAACATCAAATTGGTAAAACTTGCAGTAAGTTTAGGCGGAACTGAAAGTTTAGCCACCCATCCACCCACCACCACGCACAGCAATGTGGCTGAGTCGATTCGCTTGGCTTATGGCATCCGACCAGGACTGATACGCCTATCGGTGGGCATTGAGCACGCAGCCGATTTGATTGCGGACTTAGAGCAGGCTTTGAAAAAGGTTACAGCTGTTTAGCTGCCAAGCGCAGCCATTCCCGGATTTGTGCTTCGGGCATGGTCCCTGGCTCATACAGCTTGATGTGGCGCATGTCTTTGCCATCGCCTTCCAACAGCCCCAGCGGATCGGGTAGCCCTTCACCTTTCATAAAACCAAGGCTAAGGTGCTTTTTAGTGCTTTTGAAATAAGCAAAATCGTGGGTCGTCCCAAAAACAGGACGACTCCACTTTATTTGAACATGGACAGCTGGCACCTCGGCTTCCAACCAGCTCAATAGCAGCCGCATGCAAGCTACCTGCTGCGCAGGCGCTGCTTCAAGATAAGGCGCAATTAAGGTTTGATTCAAGACCTATTTCATTAAAACAGCGCCAAACAATACATCTCCACCTTCGGTTGAAGCTTGGAAATATTGCTGTTCAACAATTTTTAGTCCATGTGTTGCAACCAAATACTCCACCACTTCCTCGTTTTCTTGTTTGTAAACCGAGCAAGTAAGGTAAACCAATCGACCTCCCTCTTTGATAGAAGGCACCAGGTTGGCCGTGATGGCTTTTTGGCGGTCGGTGAAGGCGGTTAAATTTAGTTGGCGCTGACTGATGAGCATTTCAGGCGTGGCACTCCAAGTGCCCGAACCAGAACACGGTACGTCGGCCAATACCACGTCGAATTGCTTGGGAAAGCTACCGGCGTTGGCCAAAGGCTGTGGCTGGGTATAATCCGCTTGGGTGCGGCTGTAAGAACGAATGCCTGCGCGTTTGAAGCGCTCATGCAAACGCGTAAGGGCTTCCTCGCGAATATCGCTAACAAAGAGGCGTACATCCGAAACCATATCAAGTAACATCAAGCTTTTGCCGCCAGAGCCTGCGCAGGCATCGAGCCAGCTTTCCCCCTTTTTTGGCGTAAACAAGGCAGCCGTCATTTGCGAGGCCAAATCTTGCACCTCGATGGCGCCACTTTGCCAATGTTGCAATTGGTCGAGCTTGGTAGCCGCAGGGAAGGCAAGAGCAGTAGGCAGTAATTCATGCTGCTCGTATTTGATGCCTTTGGCTTCAAGCTCTTTGAGGAAGGCTTGCAGGGCCCGGGATTTCACCCGAATCCATGTGATGGGATGCATGAGGTGAGCCGCATAAAACGACTGTAATTCAACGGCTGAGCTTATTTGTTCCGACCACGGAAAGAAGTTCGACCAGTCGGCTACAAAGCCAAGTGGATCTAGCCACTTTAACTTGCTGGCAAGATCAGTCAAATCGGGCAAAGGCTTACCAGTGATTTGCTCCGTCCAATGGTGCACAAAATCGGTTACTGCCGACTCACAAAGTAATTGACCGAGCCATACCTGCTGTTTTAAGTCGGCATTAGGAAAAAGAAGCTTCACGCGGATGGCGTCGTAAATGAGACTGCTCACTTCTCTGCGATCGCGACTCCCCATCTTCGGGAATTGCTTGAGATGGGTTTTGATAAAGACATTCAAGTCTTTTTCGGGTTGATAAGCCTGCAAGGCCTGCAAGGCTTGTTTCATACGCACTTCAGCAATCATGGAAGGAGATTAAAGGTATAATTTTCAAATTGTATGAGTCTAACGGCTTGATTTTGAAGCCAATTTTCTTCAGATTGCACAAACTCAAAGTCGGTGGTACTGAAGCTGTAATTTTTAAAGGGGTCGATTTGCTGGAGCAGCATGCGCCCAAAGTACATGCCATGGTCGAAAGCTTTATACACAGCGGGTGTGGCTTCTCCTGCGAAATGGCTCAGGTACTGACTGCGAACATAATTAGCCAGGCGACTTCCTTCGAGCCGATATTCGCTCTGGGTGAGGATGGTTTTGCTTGCCTCCAGGTATTCGGCCGGCAAGGTAGCAAAACGGTCCCAGTTGGGTAAACCCGCCACTTGTATGTCAAATTCCTGATTCAATTCATGCAAAATGCGCATGATATTATTTACGTAACGCTCGTTGGGAGAACAGAGATAAATACGATTTACCACACTATCCATGAGCTTTTCGCGCCAAAAATCGAGGTCTAAACTATCGGTTTGCAAGATTTGCGCCGTGGGCATGTCTTCCTTTAAGAAGGCCTCTGCAATGGCCCTTTCAAGTTCCGAACCCTGGTGCACCACATAAACCGGACCTTTGCTTTGCTCCCAAAACTTAGCCAAACGACGCATATGATCGGGCATAGAAGGATTGGTATTGTAATTATAGGTGCTATCGTAGACCTCAAAATTACCCTTGTTGAAAGCCAGTACGAGCTGTTCCTCGGCAATGAGCCGTTCTAGGTCTTTGTTCGAACCTACCGTTACCTGTACATCTGCTCGAAAACCAGCTCGAAATAAGCTATCAAAAGCTATCATCAAGCCTGCCATGGCATCTAAGGCGGCATCCGACAATTGCATCTTGCCTTGGAGGTCTCGGGTCACTGGAAAAAAAAGACCGACCCGGAAGGGATCGGCCGTAAGTGCCACTTGCTGAAAAGATTTACTTTGGTTGGAGGCATCATCACGCTCCATGGGGGCGCTTGTAGGCGGCTCAAAAGGTGCGGCAGCAGGCTTTTTGGCTTTACAACCTAAAGTGAAGGCCAACAGTGCCACAAGCAAAATTTTACTCCCATTCAATAGTAGCTGGCGGTTTTGAACTGATGTCATATACAACACGATTGATTCCTTTTACTTTATTGATGATTTCGTTAGATACCTTAGCGAGGAACTCATACGGCAAATGACACCAATCGGCGGTCATGCCATCTAAGCTTTCTACTGCGCGCAGGGCTACCACATGCTCATACGTACGTTCGTCGCCCATCACACCTACACTTTGGATCGGCAAAAAGATGGTGCCTGCTTGCCAAACCTTGTTGTATAAGCCCGCTTCGCGTAAATTTTCGATGAAGATGTCGTCGGCTTCTTGCAATATACGCACTTTTTCGGGAGTGATGTCGCCTAAAATGCGGATGCCAAGTCCGGGCCCCGGAAATGGATGGCGGCCGAGGATGTCTTCAGGGATGCCTAAAGCGCGACCTACCTCCCGCACTTCGTCTTTAAAGAGGGTTCTGAGCGGCTCTACGAGCTTTAGTTTCATTTTATCGGGCAAGCCGCCAACGTTGTGGTGCGATTTGATGGTCACGGATGGCCCGTTTACCGAAACCGACTCAATTACATCGGGGTAAATGGTGCCCTGGCCCAGCCAGTTCACATTGCTGATGCGGTGTGCTTCGCGGTCGAACACCTCAATAAAAGTGCGTCCAATGGCTTTGCGCTTGGCTTCTGGCTCAGAAAGTCCTTGCAAGGCGCTGTAAAAATCAGCCTTGGCATCTACCCCAGTCACATTGAGGTCGAGCGCTTTGTAAATGTCGATTACCTTGCCGAACTCATCTTTACGCAACAGACCGTTGTCAACGAATATACAATGCAAGTTTTTACCGATGGCTTTGGCAATGAGCACAGCTGCCACGGAGGAGTCTACCCCACCACTCAAGCCCAATACCACTTGATCGTTACCAATTTGTGCCTTTAAGTCGGCCACGGTACTTTCGATGAAGCTGTTGGGCGTCCAGTCTTGGGCACAGCCGCAAATATCCACCAAAAAATTCTTCACCAATTGCTTGCCGTCGGTGCTGTGGGTTACCTCCGGGTGGAATTGAATGCCGTAAACAGGCTTATCGTTGAATTTGAAAGCCGCATTGGTAACAGCAGAGGTGCTGGCCAACAAACTGGCGTTATTAGGGAGGATTTCGATGGTATCGCCATGCGACATCCAAACCTGACTACCTACCTCGATGCCTTTGAGCAGCGGATTGGCGGCTAGGTGACTGATGTTAGCACGACCGTATTCTCTGATTTTGCTTGGCATTACCCGGCCACCGAACTGCTTACTGAGTAACTGAGCACCGTAGCATACGCCTAAAACGGGGCGAGTGTTTAAAATGGCACTCAAATCGGGATTGGGCGAGGTTGCATCGTGGGTGCTAAACGGACTTCCGGAGAGGATAACCCCTTTCACATTTTCATCCATCGCTGGTATTTTGCTAAAGGGATGAATTTCGCAGTAAACGTGTTGTTCGCGCACCCTACGGGCAATTAACTGGGTGTATTGCGAGCCAAAATCGAGGATAATGATCTTTTGCATGCGCAAAAATACGATAATGACTAACATTGTGCTATGAAGCCTGCCCTTTTCCTTGACAGAGATGGTGTAATTAACCACGACCCCGGCGATTACACCTGTTCGCCAGCCGATTTTGAATTCAATCCTGGCATTTTTGATTTTTTACGGAAAGCCCTCCAGCAAAACTATTTGCTGATTGTGGTAACCAACCAAGGTGGCATAGCCAAAGGACTGTATACATTAGAAACTTTTTATGCTATCAATCAAAAAATGCTAATTGGCTTTGCGGCTGAGGGAATTGACATAGCGGAGGTGTACTTTTGTCGCCACCATCCCGACTACGGACAGTGCCTGTGTAGAAAGCCTGGCTCTTTATTTTTTGAGAAGGCGGTAGCGCGTTTTGACATAGATACAACGGCCAGTTTAATGATTGGCGACCGGGACCGGGATTTAGAAGCTGCTGCAGCTGTTGGCATTCCTGGTATTTTAGTGCCAAGAAATTGTAATTTAAACGAGCAAAACATCTTATGAACCGTGCGCCTGTTGCTTTTATTAGCGGTGCCTCGCGCGGGATTGGTGCGGCAATTGCACTCTTATTAGCACAAAAAGGCTACAGGTTGGCCTTGTTAGCCCGCAATGAAGCTGATTTACGATCGGTTGCTGCTCAAACCCGATTGGCTGCAACGGATTGCCTGTGCTTGGTAGCCGATTTACAGCGGCCGGCGGACATAGAAACGGCTGTTTCCCGTTGTTTAGCCCATTTTGGCCGGGTGGATGTTTTGATAAACAATGCGGGTATTGGCCATTTTGGTCCAATTGAAAAGCTCAGCCTCGAGCAATTTCAAGCGCAGCTTCAAGTGAATGTAGTGGCCAGTTGGTTGCTTAGCAAGCTCCTCTTGCCGCAGATGCACCAAAGGGACCATGGCCTGCTCATCAATATCCTTTCAGATGCTGCGCGGCGGCCCTTTGCGGGTGGTTCGACCTATTGCGCGAGCAAGTTTGCACAAGACGGAATGTTTAGAAGTTTGCAAGAGGAATTAAAAAATAGTTCAGTCAAAGTCAGCAACATATACCCTGGTTTAGTAAACACTTACTTTAATAACAAAACCCCATCTGCTCCTCAACCTAACAAGCTCGAAGCAGCGGAGGTGGCTGTAGCGGTATGGGATATCATCGCGCGCAACGGTGAGCCATCAGAACTCCACATCAGTCGTTCACATTAAACTCTAATTAATTTTGGGCTTCTAAGCCCTTGATCTCAAAATTCTAAAGGGAAAGACCGTAAATTGGCACAACCAATGACAAAACGCCTTTTACTTTTTGTAATGCTGTTCTTCGGAACCGTGTGTGCGCAAGCCCAAAAGCCTACGGTCTTTGTGTTTTTCGCTGAAACTTGTCCTATTTGTCAATACTACACCCCTAAGCTGCGCGATTTACAACTCAAATTTGGGGATGAAGTGCGTTGGGTGGCAGTTTTCCCGAATAAGCTGTCAAGTGATACCTCTGCCATTAATTTTTTATTGCGGCACGACTTGGCGATGGTGATACGGCTCGACCCCAAGCAAGTTTTCAGCCGCGTTTATGGCATAGAAGTAACTCCAGAAGTAGTTGTAAAAGATGCCAAGGGGCATATGCGCTACAAAGGCCGGATAGATGATTTTTACATAGCTCCGGGCAAAAAGCGCAATCGGGCCACCACCAACGAACTAGAACTAGTATTGGAGCGCTTGGTAAAAAAGCAAGAATTTAACTTTTTTGCAACGCAGGCCGTGGGGTGCTTGCTCAATACGGCACCCTAAAACCAGTCCGGCGCAATCTTCTCAGCTTTTATATGGATTCTGCTGTTTTTCATTACCTTAGGAGCAAATTCTGTTGTATGAAAATCATGTTCAGTGCGCTCCTGCTATTACTTGGCCATGCCAGTGTTTCGGCACAAACCACCGTTACCTGGAGTGGACAAGTGGCCAACATTGTTTATCAGCATTGTACGCCCTGCCACCGGCCTGGTGAGATTGGCCCTATGCCTTTCACCAATTATCAGGAAGCTTCGGCTTACGCCAGCATGATTGCCTTTACGGTGCAAACAGGCTATATGCCACCATGGCAACCTGATCCAAACTACAGTTCTTTGCTCGACCAGCGGGTTTTAACGGCCCAAGAAATCCAAACCATTCAAGATTGGGTACAGCAAGGGGCCTTGCGTGGCAATCCTGCTACAGAACCCAGCATGCCCAATTACCCTGTGGGTTCGCAGCTCGGACAGCCCGATACGGTGATTTCTATGGCACAGTCCTATCTCCACCAAGGCAATAACCAGGATATGTACCGGGTATTTGTGCTTCCTACGAACCTCAATGAAAACAAAAAAATCAAGGCCATTGAATTCCGGCCCGGTAATAAAAGCATCGTACACCACGCCATTTTGGGGATTGATGTAACGGGACAAGGTCGGCAGCGCGACAGTTTAGCGCCAGGTTATGGCTATACACAGTTTTTTGGCTTTGGGTTTACACCCACTGAGGATAATTGGTATGGCTGGGCGCCAGGTGCTTCAGCCAAATACTTTCCAGCCAACATCGGTAAAAATTTGCCTGCTGGGGCCGATATTTTGGTGCAGATGCACTACGCCCCTACTTCGGTGTCGCAAACCGATTCAAGCAGCATCAATTTGTTTTATGACCGCACTAACCAGGTAACGCGACTTGAGCAAGTAGGCATGATTTCTCCTCTAGACCTCATGAATGGTCCCTTTGTGATACCAGCCAACACCCTCCGATCGTTCAAAGGTCGATTGCGGGTACCTGCCGATATTTCACTCCTGAGTGTTTTTCCGCACATGCACCTCATAGGCAAAAATTGGAGGATTTATGCCGTGAAGCCAGGCAATGATACGGTAAACCTCATCAGCATACCCGATTGGGACTTCAACTGGCAGGGTTTTTACTATTTCCCGCGCCTGATTAAGCTGCCTACTAACACCTGGATTTATGCCGAAGCCACTTTCGATAACCGTGCCAGCAATCCCAATAACCCCAATTCGCCGCCGCAGAACATGAGTTGGGGCGAAAACACCACCGATGAGATGTATTTGTGTTATTTAGGTTTTGTGCCCTACCAGGCTGGAGACGAAAACATAGCTTTGAGTCAGAACGATGCCCAAAACATCCTCAAAATCAGCAACAAGCTATACCCTATTTTCCCAAATCCGGCGTCAGACCGTGTAAACCTTGGTTTTCAGTTGAATCATGCCGGACAGATTGCGGTGCAGCTCACCGATTTACAAGGCCGGTTGATACGGGAAATAAAGGCGGGTTATTATGAACCAGGCCAACATATACTACCTTTCGACTGTAATGATTTGGCTAGCGGACAATACCTGGTTCAGCTCATTACTGAGCAAGGGAGCTACGCTCAGAAGCTTCTGAAGCAATAGTTTAACAAATAAACTAAGTTTATTTAAAGAAGAACTATCAGCTCCATGAGCCAGGCCAAACCGATGTGGAGAATAATGCCGCCCCAAATACTTTTGCTGTAATAAGCAAAAACGCCCAGCAACATCCCGCCAAAAAAGCTGCTGATGGTTTCACCAAGTGGTTTTCCGTAATGAATGGTAACGTAGAGGATGGCCATGGGCAGAATCGCACTTGGCCCAAGGTAACGCGCAAAGGCAAGCACTAAAAATCCCCTGAACAGGTATTCAGTAGCAAAAAAATCGAGGGCGTAACTGGCTTCAAAGGCCAAAATACGGCTCCATTGCCGCTCCCCGCCATCAGGCCACATCTTAGCAAAACGAGGGTAATAATCTTGAAAATCAGCCTGAGTGCTCGCCAAAGCCACCACTACCGCCGCGCCTAGTAGCAAAATAAAGTAAGGTTGCACCTTCGCGCGTTTTAACCCATGGAAGGCATCCAGCTGCCTGCGGCTGAACCAGCCAATGAGCACCAAAGGCAGGGCTACGCTCAACGCCTGAAACCACTGTGCTACGGTAAACCAGTAGAAATAATAGGTATTGCGGTCCCAGCCCAACGATATGTCACTTAGCCGTTCAAAATGCCCTTTGTAGGTTGATCTAAAAGCGTAAACCAATAGCCCGAGCAGCAGCCAGGGATACCAAAGTTTCCAATTCAGAGGGGTTTGGCGTCTTCTACCGATCCACCAAAGGGGCAAGGTCCAAATGAGCAGCAGGTAGATCCACTGACTGCTAAGTTGTAACCAGAAGGCTCTTTTGGTGTCAAATAAGTACTTATCGAGGTGGAAACTGTACTCTGCGGCAGTTAAGGCGCAAATAAACAATACAGGCAAGAGGTAAGCCCGACCATAAGGCTGTAGCTCATCCTGATAATAGCGCTTAAGGTAACCTCCTAAAGTCCTCATGACCGCTTTTTACTGGGCGTCTTCCACCAACACCGTACCGTCGTCGTCGATGCGCAGCAAACGTACGTTGTGCAGCTCATTGGTGAGCAATGGATCGTATTTGGCCTTTACCTTGATGTAGTTGTCGGTAAAGCCATACATAAAGGCCTCGTGCTGCTCGTGCTCAAAAAGCACGGTGCGCACTTCCCCGAGGTGTTTTTCGTAGAAAGCACGGCGTTTTTTATCGCTGAGAATGGTCAACATCTTGTTGCGCTCGCTGCGCTTGCCGTTGGGTACACGGCCTTCCATGCGGATGGCTTTGGTATTGTCGCGCTCCGAATAGGTAAACACATGCAGGTAGGAGATGTCTAAATCGTTCAAAAACGCATAAGTATCTTTAAAATCCTCATCTGTTTCACCAGGAAATCCCACAATCACATCCACCCCAATGCAACAATGCGGCATGAGGGTTTTGATGGCTAAAACCCGGGCTGCGTACAAATCGCGCAGGTAACGCCGTTGCATCTTCTTGAGCAAACGATCGGAGCCCGATTGCAGGGGAATGTGGAAGTGAGGCACAAAGCGCTTAGAATCGGCTACAAAGCTGATGATTTCGTCGTGCAGCAGATTGGGCTCGATGCTGCTGATGCGGAAGCGCGCAATGTCGTATACTTCGTCGAGTTGGGTAATGAGCTCGTGGAAGGTGCCGAAAGGACGACTGCGCTTGTCGTCGCTCAGTCCATCGTAACCAAAATCGCCAATGTTTACGCCGGTAAGCACTACCTCCTTCACCCCTTGCGCGGCGATTTGGCGGGCGTTGGCTACAATTTCGGGGATGGGTGTGGAGCGACTGTGGCCACGGGCCAGCGGAATGGTGCAAAAGGTGCAGGAATAATTGCAGCCGTCTTGCACCTTGAGGAAAGAGCGCGTGCGGTCGCCCACCGAGTAGCTCGACACAAAGCGGTTTACTTCTTCAATGTCGCCTGCAAGGACTTTAGGCTGCTCGCGCTTTTTGAAATCGCCAAGGTGCTCAATGAGGTTGAACTTCTCGGCAGCACCTAAAACGGCGTCAACACCGGGAATTTCGGCAATTTCGGTGGGTTTGAGCTGAGCATAGCAGCCAATGATGGCGATGTAGGCGGCTGGCGAATGCTTAAGGGCCTGCTGCACAATTTTTTTGCACTTGCGGTCGGCATGGTCGGTCACCGAGCAAGTGTTGATTACATACACATCGGCGCCTTCGTTAAAATCGACCTTGCGAAAGCCGTTTTCGGTGAAAATGCGGCCTATGGCAGAGGTTTCGCTGTAATTGAGTTTGCAGCCGAGGGTATAAAAGGCCACGGTACGGGCTTCCGTATCGGGAATCAGGGGCGCGGCAACGCTCAGTTCCACAGCTTCGCTACTGCTGGCAAAGTCTTCCTGAAAAGTACCCATCCTATTTTTTGTTGAAAGCCCGCAGGCGTATGCCGGTGACTACTTTTTTGGTGTAATTGGGGAAATCGCCATCCATCATCCACTGGTAATAGCCAGGTTCTTTGGCAAAAACCTCTTCGACGGTGCGGCCTTTATGTTTACCAAAGTTGAAAACCTCTTCGTTTTTGTCGTTGTACACAATGCGCCCGGCCAAATCAACTGATTTATTGTTGCGCGAGGTAAAACGGTGCAAAAACTCCACATCGTTTTTGATGTCTTCATAGCGGTCGAGCTGACTGAGCAAAATCTCGTAAGTCGCCGTAATGTCGGCCTCAGCGCTGTGTGCGTTTTCAAGGTCTTTACCGCAATAAAAACGGTAGGCAGCTTTTAAATCACGGGGTTCTTTTTTATGGAAGATGGTTTGAACGTCTACAAATTTGCGGTGACTGATCTCAAAATCGACGTCCACCCTTAAAAACTCCTCCACAATCACCGGCAAATCGAAATAATTGGAGTTGTAACCAGCAAAATCGCAATCACGCATGAACTCATTAAGCTTGGGGGCAAACTCCCTGAAAGTGGGCATGTCTTTCACATCTACGTCGAAAATGCCGTGAATTTTGCTGGTTTCAGCGGGAATGGGCATTTCGGGATTGATGCGCTGGTGCAACATCTGACTGGTGCCGTCGGGCATGGCCTTGAGCACAGCAATTTCTACAATGCGGTCGGTAGCCTGATTGAGGCCTGTGGTTTCGAGGTCAAAAAAGGCGAGCGGACGCTTGAGATTTAATTGCATGATAATGTATTAAAGGTCAAAGATACTAAAAGGGGCTCAGAAGCTTGACAAAAACAGGCCATTAGCTGAGTTGTTGCAAGTCGAAACCGTCGAAAGTTCCTGAGCTCATGAGCAACAAAACACCTTTTTTAGGCAATTCTACCAGTTGCTGATGCAGTTCGGCTTTTTGGGTAATGACTTGCAAGTCGGGTCGTGCGAAGCCGCTCACCACTTCTGCCGGCGGAAAGGCTTCGAGTTTTTTACTGGCCACTACTTCGGGACTGTAATACACCAGCGCGCGGTCTACCCCATCCATGCTGCCGGCGTAATGTGACATAAACTCATGCTTTAAGCTAGAGAATGTATGTAGCTCTAATACAGCCGTTATTTGTTTATCAGGAAACATCTCCTTCACTGCCTTTACCGTGGCCGCTACCTTGCTAGGAGCATGGGCAAAATCTCTAAAAATCACAAAATCTTTTCCCCGATGGATGCACTCCAAGCGTCTGGCTGTACCTGGGAAAGAAGCAATGGCTTGGTAAAATTCTTCCTTTTTAATACCTGCTTCTTCGGTGAGCAAACGGGCTGCGGCTATGTTTTCGATGTTGTGCTTGCCAAAAATCTGCAAGGGAATTTTACCGAGCGAGGTTTTTAAAAAGATGTAGCCATCTTCCAACACATAATCGGCCGCATGGTACGGCTTAAGCTTGAGTTTATCGGCAAAAGGCTCCACCAAGGC
Organism: Sphingobacteriaceae bacterium; assembly: GCA_030682795.1. GTDB lineage: Bacteria > Bacteroidota > Bacteroidia > UBA7662 > UBA7662 > PNNG01. The sequence goes on along the minus strand of JAUXNJ010000047.1, from coordinate 6,082 downwards.
CACCAAGTCGGCATCGCCATCGTAATAACCCAAAGTAGCGCCAGGGAGCATGCTTTCGGCCAATTGGCGGAACTGACTGAGGTAAGATTCGTAGGTAGGAAACACATTGATGTGGTCCCAGGCCACGCCCGAAATTACGGCGGCATGCGGCTGGTAGTGCAGAAACTTGGGTCGCAGGTCGAGTGGCGAAGTGAGGTACTCATCCCCTTCTATCACCATTACTGGCGCTGCCTCAGTGAGCCGCACCATGCGCTCGAAGCCGGCGAGCTGACTGCCCACGAGGTAATCGAAGTCCTTTTTATGAAAGCGCAGCACGTGCATCACCATGGCGGTGATGGTGGTTTTGCCGTGACTACCAGCCACCACCAAGCGTTTTTTGTGCTTGGCGTGCTCGTAAACGTATTGCGGGAAAGAATAAACGGCTAGTCCGAGTGCCTGGGCCTGCAACAACTCGGGATTGTCGGCCCGGGCATGCATCCCCAAAATCACTGCTTGTAAACCCGCATGGATTTTTTCGGGAAACCAGCCTGTTTCGGCGGGCAACAAGCCTGCAGCTTCGAGTCTGGAGCGGGATGGCTCCTGCAATATATCATCAGAACCGGTAACGGTATGTCCTTGAGCGGCCAATTCGAGTGCCAGGTTGTGCATCACAGCACCGCCGATGGCAATCAGATGTATGTTCATCTGTGAGGGAATTTAGTGAACGAATGAATTTTCAAACGAGGATGCAAGTTGGCAAAGGATTGTGAAAGGTTATCCACCAATTTCATTTTTTATGGAATTGGCTAAAAATCTCCCAGAAAAACGCGGCTTTGCACCTCAAAATGCACAAAAAGCCCTATTTTGCTTCCAAATACAAGCAAATGAAACTCTATACCATCGATACAGGCCATTTTAAACTCGACGGCGGCGCCATGTTTGGCGTGGTACCGAAGAGTTTATGGCAGAAACACAATCCCGCCGACAGCAACAATATGTGCTCTTGGGCCTTGCGTTGTTTGCTGATTGAAGATGGGGAACGCTTGATTTTGATTGACAATGGCATGGGCGATAAGCAGGATGAGAAGTTTTTTGGCTTTTACTTTCTGCATGGCGAAGGTTCGCTGCACAAAAGTTTGGCCGCGCACGGCTTCACCCCTAACGACATTACCGACGTGGTGCTCACCCATTTGCATTTCGACCATTGCGGGGGCTCGGTAAAGTGGAAAACCGACCGCAGCGGCTTTGAAATGGTGTTTCCGAATGCGAAATATTGGCTGCATAGCGACCAGTACCATTGGGCCTACCCCCAGCCAAATGCGCGGGAAAAGGCTTCTTTTTTAAAAGAAAACATCCAGCCCATCATAGAAAGTGGTCAGGCCGTGCTCATTAAAGATGGCGAGCAGGCAGCCGGACTCGATTTTTTGCGGGTAGATGGGCATACCGAAGGCATGATGCTGCCTTTGATTCCCTACCAAGGTCGTAAAATATTGTACTGCGCCGATTTGCTGCCTTCCATTGCCCATTTGCCGTTGCCCTGGATCATGGCGTACGACATGCGGCCGTTGGATACGCTGAAGGAGAAGACTGAGATACTAGCCCGAGCGGCTGCCGAAAACTGGTTGCTGTACTTTGAACACGACCCGCAGATTGAGCTGTGTAGTTTGGTGCAAACCGACAAAGGCGTGCGGGCCGACCAAACCTTAAAACTGGCAGAACTTTAAATCAGATAAAACATCCTAAAACCAAAACATATATGAACAAAATTATACTTGCAGCAGCCCTGCTTTGGGCAGGAACAGTACAGGCGCAGATCCCAGCCAGCGTGCCCACCAACGGCTTGGTGGCCTATTACGGCTTCGAAGGTAATATTTTAGATGCCAGCGGCAGTAACAATCACTTAACCCAGTCGGGTACGGTTACCGCTACCACCGACCGTTTTGGTACACCCAACAGTGCTTATGAATTTAGCACAGCTGGCCATTTAACCAATACGGCCCCCAGCTTTACCCTCAATCCAACGCAGTCGTTTAGCTTCAGTGCTTGGCTATACAAAACGGGAGGCACGGTAGCCATTATGACTGGTTTAAGCACTGCGGGTAACTTTATTACTTTGCTCCAAAACTCCACGACCATTACCTCGTTTGGCACTAACAAACAACAATCGGCTTGGATTTGGGCCCAAACTCCTGTGGTACTCAACACTTGGGAACACTATGTATGCGTGTACAATGCACCCAATATGACCTTGTATAAAAATGGTGTTGCAGTGGCCACCAATGTATTTACCCATACGGCAGTTACCAGTGCCAATTTGCCTCTTTGGATAGGTAGAGGCATCAACACAGGTAGTAATTTTATAGGTAAAATCGATGACGTAGGTTGGTGGAACCGGGCCTTGGACAGCAATGAAGTACAATTGCTTTTCACAGGCTGTGATGCAGTAATAGGTCAGCAACCCAGCAATGTTCAAGTGCAGCGCAATCAAAACAGCAGTCTGGTGATCAGTGGCCCAGGCGCCTCCGCCACCCGTCAATGGCAAATGAATACTGGTACTGGCTTCGCAGCTTTGAGCAACGGCACCCGCTTTAGCGGGGTGAACAGCGATACTTTGCGCATCAACAATGTAGATTTTGACCTCAATCAAGCCAGTTTCCGTTGTATTGTGGCCAGCACGAATTGTGGCGATACTTCCACTGCTGTGGTCCTCACGGTAACTTGCAACGCCATGTTGGAAAATAATCCGGTGGCTACTTCTGGACGCATGAATGAAACTGCCAGCTTTAGTGTAACGAGCTACGACAGTTTGGCGGGCTTTCAGTGGCAGGTAAATAGCGGTAGCGGCTTTACCAATTTGACCAATGGTAGCGATGTAAGTGGAGCTACCGCCCGGGTTTTGCAACTCAGCAATTTGAGCTTAAGTCAAACTGGCCACAGCTACCGTTGTTTGGTCTTACGAACTCCTTGTGCCGACACCTCCGTTGCTGCGGTGCTTACTGTGATCAATACCACCAGCGTGGCTGAGCAAGGCTTGTCGCCGCTCAAAGTGTACCCCAACCCTGCTACTGCCGCTTGGAACATCGATTTGCCCGAAAACAGTGGTCCGTTAACCTACCAGCTCCTCGACTTGCAAGGCCGCGTGCTGCAAAAAGGCCAATTCGAGGCCGGCAATAATTTGCTCTCCACCGAAGGCCTGGCCAGCGGCCACTACCTACTCGAAGTAGCCAAGCATGCGAAAATGCGCTTAATCAAACAGTAAAAACGCTCGTTTCTACGGCTTCCGGCGATTATCGATGCCCCCATCTACCCAAAATCAGATGCCTCGATAATACCCGGAAGCTTTGCTTTTTACCCCTATCTTCGCCTTGTAATTGCAAACCCAAATCGCAAATCGCTAATCCAAATCGCAAATCCCAAATCATGACCATAGCAGTTGATTTCGACGGCGTCATACACGCCTACAGCAAAGGCTGGAACGGCGGCGCCATTTACGACCCGCCTGTGCCCGGCACCCGCGAGGCCATGCAGGCGCTGCGTGACAAAGGCTATAAAATTTACATTTTTAGCACCCGCAGCAATAAAATGTTTCGCAAGAAGGACGAAATCGACCAAGATGCAGCCATGAAGGCCTATTTGGCCGAGCATGAGATACCTTACGACAAAATCTGGACCTTCGGCAAGCCCATGGCCGACATTTACCTCGACGACCGGGCCATTGGCTTCCGCGGCGATTGGAACGAGGCTTTGAACGACATCAACAACTTTGTGCCTTGGACCAAGGAAGAAAGTGAAGGCTGATGGAAGCGCTTTTCAAAAAACTCAACTTCAAGGGGCATGTGCACAGCTGTGTGTTGCATGCCCCTTTTGAATTTGCCGAGGCACAGGCCTGGTTGGCGGGCAGCAGCCAATGGCGCGCTGAGCCGGCAGGCCCTGCTCCCCTCGACTTTGCCATGGCTTTCGTAATGACCCAAGCCGCCCTCGATGCCGCTACCGCGCAACTGGCCGACAACCTTGCCAGCGATGGCCTTTTGTGGATCTGCTACCCCAAAGGCAGCAGCAAGCGCTATAAGTGTGAGTTCAACCGCGATACTGGCTGGACTGTGCTTGGCGCGCTCGGCTTCGAACCCGTACGTCAAGTCGCCATCGACGACGACTGGAGCGCCCTGCGCTTTCGGCGGGTAGAGCACATTAAAACTTTAACGCGGAGTAAGGAGATGGCGTTGACGAGGGAGGGGAAGGAACGGACGAGGGGTTGCTGACATTCACCCCCTCCGCCATTTCAAATACAAGCTATCCAGCTCCTTTGCAGGAAAAATGGCATTAATTAGATCATGATGCCTTAGAAAACCGCAATTACCGTCGATAAAATGAATTGTTTGAGATTGATATTGTACCTCAAAAGAGTCGATAGTGGTACAATGGAATTCATCTTTTGGTAGTTGCTGGCCTTTTTCTAAAAAGCTAGCGAATTGCATGGCTGCCGAACTATCAACCACATACGAAATAGGTCCTACTGTACGCTTCTCCAAAAAATCTGTCAAATAAAGAGCAGCATGTAGTTTGTTGTTGCTTTTGTAAAACTGCATTAGCTGTTCGTGCCAATGGAAGCATCCACCACTGCGAATTTTTACAATTAAGGTGTCGTTGGCAGCAAGCTCATCGAGGAGGCAATCGCATCGCCAAGCAATCGCAGTATTGGTATCGGTAGTAGCGCTAGACTTTTGATTACAGCCTATTAGCAGCCACAAGGCAGGCCAAAGCAGGAGTAAATTCACCTTCATGTATGGCTTTTTTCGCAAATAATTTAAAATCAATGCTGCATCAACTCTACTTGTCATCACCCTCCTCCTTTCGCATCAAAAACACAGCAATCCGGTCGAACTGCGTAACCAAAGCCAAACCCAAAATCAATTCCAGACTACTCAGCAGCCAGTTGAAATTGTCTTCTGAATCGTAGTCCTGCCCGCGCAGATCGGCTTTGAAGGCGTAGTAACTGTGGCTTAAGAATGCAGGCAGCTGATCGATGACCAAGGTGGCACCGATGATGAGGAGGCTGATTTTGATGATAGCCAGTCCTGACAATCGACCCAAATCGATGCGCTCCTCGTCAAAACCTCGCTCGAGCCGGAGGAGGCGAACCACGGCCTCGGCCTTGAACAGCAGCCCCACGAAAAGCCCTACAACAACCAAGGCTGACAACAAAATCCAGGTCATCGACAAAGCATCGAATCCTGCACCTGCGTATGAAAACATACGCGGAACAATCGAAAACAGCGATACTAAGGTGGCGTACAAGCCAAAGACTTTGATAAGGACGACGAAAAAGTCTTTTTTAGTCATAATTGAATTTTATTATCGAAGCAGCCCAGCCTACCCCCAAATCCCATTCCCCTCCGTTAAAACCACCGGCTGGCCGTCGGTGATGACGATGGTGTGCTCGTGTTGGGCCATGTAGCCGCCTTTGTTGCCGAGCATGGTCCAGCCGTCGGCTTGCTCCACTGCGTAGGTGGAGTCGGTGGAGATGAAGGTTTCGATGGCCACCACCGAATGCTTTTTGAAGCGCCGCTGGTCGAAGCGGTTTTTGTAATTGAGCAGCTCGTCGGGTTGCTCGTGCAGACTCCGGCCAATGCCGTGGCCCCCGAGGTTTTTGATCACTTTGTAGCCTGCCTTTTTGGCTTCCTGCTCGATGAGCGCCCCGATGTCGGCAATTTTCACCCCTCCTTTGATGTTGAAGATGGCTTTTTTGAGGATGTCTTTAGAGGCATCGACCAGCTTTTGGTGCCCAAATTTGTCTTCTCCGAGTACAAAAGAAGCGCCGTTGTCGGACCAAAAGCCATCCAACTCAGCCGACACGTCGATGTTGATGAGATCCCCAGCTTGCAAAATCCGCTTGGGCGAGGGAATGCCGTGACAAAGCTCCTTGCCTACGCTGATGCAGGTATAACCCGGGAATTTGTAGGTTTCGTAGGAACTGCGATTTTTGTCATAACTTACTAATTATCAGTTCGCTTATTTTTTTTGGTCCAACGTTGGTCCAACATCAGGCTTGTTTTGGCGGTAAATCGCTAATAATTCCTCCAGTAAGCGCACCTTTTCTTTGCAA
>JAUXNJ010000046.1 GCA_030682795.1 Sphingobacteriaceae bacterium | reverse complement strand
AGCTAACATAGTTGTTGTCGTGGGTGGCCGAGAACCGGTTTTCTTCGTCCCAGCACAGGTACCGATTGTTAGGCCCGCTGTTGGGGTCAAAAAACTCCTGGTACAGCATATTGCCGTTGGGGTCGAAGAAGAAATTGCGATTTGGCGCTAAGCCGTTTACTTCAAACACCTGCTCCAATTTGTGGGCACCGCTGTAACTGTATACGTTTTCGTAGTTGTCTGTAGTTGAATTGCCCAACAGTTGCTTCGTAGCCGCCAAGGTTTTTTTGAGGATGTTGCCCGAGGGCGAATACTCCATGGCCAGGGTGTAAGAGGCATCGTCATCGGTGTTGCCACCTCCGCTGCTCGTCTCTAAGCGATATAACTCGTCGTAGCTGTAGTTGTAGGTGAACTTGCCGCCCAAGCCATCTGCGCCAGTGGCTGTATTGGTAATATTGGTGATGTTGCCCACAGGATCGTATGTGTACGTGATATTGTGCAAATTGCCGTTGGTTGCGGTGGTGGTGAGGTTTTGAAGTCGGCGCGTGACGCTGTTGTAAATATACGAAGATGAAACGCCATTGCCGTATTCGAAGTATGTGCGGCTGCCGAACTCCATAAGCCTAATTATTTCACGTGCCATTATCAAAACTCTCACCTTTATCTCTACGGATAGAAATTCTTCTTCCCATAAGACACATGCACGATTTTGTAAACCCGTTGTGCGGTTTAAAATGCGAGGGCATGCTTGATGTGGTTAATGGGTTTTCCATTGCTAAAATTAATCCACTGCAGCACTGCCACAGCTGAGAGCTTGTACATGATTCGAGAAAACAAGCCATCGAGTGATTTGGCATAATTACGAGTCAACATCATCTGATCGCCGAGCTGTGAAAAAAGGGTTTCAATACGCTTTCTAGTGTAGCGATAACTGGCGTTCCAAGAAGACAGAACAGTCTTCATATTGCTGCGAAGCGGTGTAACAAGTTTGATTTTTGCTTCGTCAAACAAGGTTGTTTGATACCCTAATGATAAATAGCCCTTATCGCCAATTAACTCACAATTAGACAATTGCTCATCAAAATCTAACATACCGAGGAACTTTACATCATGGACATTGGCAGCGGTCATACCCGCAGTAATTGGAATGCCTTGCTTACTTACGATGAGCTGCAACTTAAAGCCGTAGTAGTAAACTTTATGCGCAGCATGATAGGATCTGGCTGGCTGAACATGCTGGTCGTCTTTACAAACTTTGCTCCTAAAAACTCTGCCTGGCTTGCAAATGGGTAAGGGCATGCTATCGATTACAAATACCTTATCATCCTTCTCAACCTGTTTGGCCACCCAGTCGCAAATGATCATCACATAATGTTGAAGCCGGCGTCTGCGACGATTGAAATTTGAGCGATCAGGAAGGTTAATAAAATCAGCGGAATACTCAGTTTTAAGCTTGGAAAAGAGATGATTTTCAGAGTCTACGCCTAGGGTTTCAGCCAATACAGCAAGCGTAACTGCCTCAATATCTGATAGTTTTGGCTTGTTTTTGTAGGGCTGAAAATTACCATCTGGTAGCATACATTCCTTTAAAGATTCCTTGATAATTGGTAAAAATTTGTCGTAATTTGATTTTAGGTTGTGCATTCTTATGTAAGGTTGAGAACTCATATAAGATACTGAATTTCAGGAATATGCACAACCTTTTTGATAAAATTCAAACCGCACAACGGGTTTTGTAAATAAGATAGCCATTATGCTCGCTTTAAACCTATTAGTTGGTTAAACACATGTCAGGTTTATTTATTCACATTAACATCATAATAATAGGTGGCAAAATAAAAAGAGGAAACCAATGTGGTGGCAAAATACAACCAAAAGACCCATGCATTCCTTTTTGACTCTGCAATAGCCCTTGCTTCAGTTTGTTTTTTTAATGGCAAATATTGTGTTATATAATTAAAAATAGTTAAGGCTAAAAATAGAAAAATGCCTAAAAATGTGTTATCATCCTTACTCAAAAGACGACCTGATTCATTGGAAACAATACCAACTATAGTTAATAAATTAAGGCCCTGTAAGCCAGTCAGACCAATTAATGCATTAGTCATTGGTAAATCGTTAGACTTAACCATCGATAAGAGCCTTACAAGCTCCTCATAAATGATTCGAAACATAAATAAGGCTACTTTAATTTTGGTATTACAAAATTGGGTGAAACAACGTTTGCGTCAGGCAAGCTCATTAAGCTAGGTGCCATTGGTTGAGCACTCCCTTTTGGGCCATCTAACATTCCAGTCAGACTTAAAGAACCGTATCCCAAGGTCAGTGCTAATCCAGGTGCACCACCTAAAGTTACTGCGCCTATACCAACAAGCGTATTTGAGACAAATTTTCCGGGTGACGTTTCACCAGAAAAAGTTTGTGCAGCATCGATCATTAGGCCAGCTACAAACGTGCCATTAGAAATTGCTTTGAATGTATTTGTAACTGTAGTCTTTGCAACATTAGCGGTACTGCCACTAGGCGTGGTGTATGGGATGTTTGTAGCCTTAACGTTCGTTAAAGCTAGCCCTGCACCATCCGTTACCACACCAATGGCCTGCGTTGTTAAACTTGCATTTTGGAGAGGGGTACCAGGCGGTACAGTGCGCTCTGACTGCATTGATTGTACTTGTTGCGGCAATGAAGGAGCTGGGGTTTGCGTACCACCACCAGAATATAAATTAGGCAAAGTTGGATGGGTTGGAAGCGTGGGCGACGTTACAGTCGTATTTGATTTCTGTTTAGGGTCACCGCCATTTTGGCTCGCCTCTTGATCTAAAAGACCATTTGGATCAATGCGTTTTATTGGATTCCACTGGCAATAGTTATAGGGAGATAACGACGGCCTTTCATCACTCATCGGATCAACACTCAACCAAATACTCAAGCCAGCATCGTAGTAACGTGCCCCGAAGTAACTGAGGCCCGTCTCTATGTCCCGCTCCTTCCCGCTAAAAGTATACGGCGTGTAATAAGCCGCCGTGTTTTGCTGGTGCAC
>JAUXNJ010000045.1 GCA_030682795.1 Sphingobacteriaceae bacterium | reverse complement strand
GTGCACCAGCAAAACACGGCGGCTTATTACACGCCGTATACTTTTAGCGGGAAGGAGCGGGACATAGAGACGGGCCTCAGTTACTTCGGGGCACGTTACTACGATGCTGGCTTGAGTATTTGGTTGAGTGTTGATCCGATGGCGGATAAGTACCCCGCATGGTCACCATATGCGTATACCCTTCAAAATCCGGTTGTGTTGATTGATCCAACAGGAATGTCAGCAGAGTGGTTTGAAACTCCAGATGGACAAATACAGTTTGATCCAGCTATAAAGAGTCAAGCAGATTTAAAAGCCAAAGGAATTGACGGCAAGTACTTAGGAGCACAAGGGGTTGGGATAAATCAGCAAACGGGTATGGCCGATATGTATAATGTCGATGGCACTATCACGCCCAATGTAGGAACGTTTTCTGGCCCAATGATAGACATAAGTGCACCGATGACAGATCACCAGCGAACCATGTCTAATCCAGTTGTGCAAGCAGTTCACCGTGGGCAGGGTGAGTTTGTTGCGGGTGCGTTAGATGTAATGGGAGATGCGCTTAACAACGTTGGTACGGCAAGTACTGTAGTGGGGTATGGTGCAAGTTTGGTTCCTGGAGGGCAACCACTTGGGGCAGCATTTATATCATTGGGTAGTACATTTTCTGCCGCGTCAAACGCTGTAGGTACAGGATCAGCTTTGTATGCTGGAAATGGTGTTGATGCTGCAGTAAATGCAGCATTTGGGGCCGCTGGTAACGCAAATACGCGAATTTTCAATAATCTAGAATCACGAAAGGTGATTACCACTGCCGATCGTCAAATATTGCAGACAGGATTTGATTTGAAACTAACTATTGGTTCGTTTATGTACGAAAATCGATAAATATGATATTAGGAATAGCCTTATTTATTTTGGGTTTGATTTATATGTGGTTCAACATTAGATATCCGCTCAAAGAAGAAGTTGATTATGGGAAAGGGCAGTTGAAGGGTTACATTGCGGCTAGCTCAGTTATAATCATTGGTTTATACATGATCATTGAATTCTTTTCCAATAAATAGAAAATATTATGCGAGTTTTTTATCTAATTGTTTTATTCATTTTAGTTGGTTTGGATTGTATTTGCGCTCAAGTAGATACCGTATATCAGGAAGTAAACCCTTTTGAAGGACAAAAGCTGGGGTTCTCGTTAGTTGATTCTTGGCCCCAATATCCAGGTGGCGCAGTGGGTATTGCAAAATTTGTCGCGAGTAATACTAAATATCCCCAAGAAGCATTAAATGACAGCGTTCAAGGAACCGTCATTGTTAGCTATTTAATACAGGTAGATGGCTCGATTGGTGATGTGAAAGTGGTTAAAAGCGTGCATCCAGCATTAGACGCAGAGGCAGTGCGTGTAATCCGGTTAATGGAGCAGTGGAAACCGGCCATCCAAAAAGGCAAACCGGTGAAATTGATGATGAATCAACAATTTAATTTCAGGCAATAAAGTGCTGAAAATTTGTTTTTGATATGGGGCATTCAAAACACTGTTACAGCTGGCAAGGCTACGGCGACCTCACGCTACGACGGAGCTCAGCGACCGGTGTATTATTCCAGAGCGAGCTCATGACCATTACTGATGTGGGTTTCACCAAGCATTATTTCATCGCTGGCCAGCGCATTGCGAGCAAGCTGGGCGAATCGCTTGGCAACTCAGACATGCAACCGCTCCGCGAAAACCACGTAGCGCCGCTTACCGAAAACTACAAGGTGCTAAACCAAGGGGCTGCCCTACGTATGAAGCGCGATTTTGAGTGCCTCGGCCTCGACTACAACAATTTTTCACCCGGCGAGCCGGTAATTCGGGTGCTGGAGGAGTTGGCAGGGGTGCGCGATGCTACTGAAGCCAACATCTTCTTCTACCACTCCGACCACCTGGGCAGCAGCAGCTTCCTCACCGATGGTGGCGGCATTGCCACACAGCATTTG
>JAUXNJ010000044.1 GCA_030682795.1 Sphingobacteriaceae bacterium | reverse complement strand
TGTGGTGCCTGAAAAAAAGCTATTTTTGGCCATGGTTAACTTTTTTGGTGGTACTCTAAAGTTACCATATTGGCCTGGTCTTTCGACCGGGCTTTTTTTGGCCTAAGCTTTTTTAAAAATTATTCCGGACAACAGTGATTTGAATTTTTAAAATTGATTCAGAACCTTAAATATATTGCATAAAATCTAAAACGTGATTTTTTAAACCACAATTGGCGCGATTTGTTTAGAGCTAGCTTGTTTGTTGCAAACATTGCCATTCAAATGGTATTCCCAACGCTCAGCAGCATCCCTATCCATAAAATTTTAACCTGCCGCATTTTGTTCTCCGATTTACGACCTTTGCCCGATATGAAACCAGAAGTAGATACCGCCTGCGATGTGCTCCTCATTGGTCATGGTTTGGCCGGCGCAACGCTCGCGAGTGCGCTCGAACAAGCTGGTAAAAAGGTATTGATCATCGATCAGCCCTTGCCAGGTGCTGCTTCTCAAGTGGCCTCTGGCATGTGGAACCCGCTAACCTTTCGCTTACTGCTAAAATCGTGGCGGGTAGATGAGCTGCTGCCTGCGGCCCTCAGCTTTTACACTTCAGAAAGCACTCGCCTGGGAATAAACATGCTTCAAAATCTGGAAATACTGCGTGTTTTTCCGGATGAAGCCGCTGACCAACGTTGGAAAGAGCGGCTACTTGACCCCGCTTATGCCGCTTATTTAAGTCCGGATAAACCTACTTTACTGCCCCAAAACATCGACACCAAGGCCAAACAAGGTTTGGTGCAACAAGCTGGCTGGCTCAATTTACCGGCATATTTGCAAGCCGACAGCGCGATGCGCCTGGCCAACGGCAGTCTGCTTGAGCAGCCCTTTTCGCTCAGTGACGTTCATTTTTCAACCCAAGGCTTGCGCTGGCATAACTTCCAGGCCCAACAGCTGGTGCTTTGCAGAGGGCAATTTGAGCGCCAAGACCGCTGGTTCAACTGGCTCCCCACAAAGCCGGCACAAGGCGACATCCTGACCCTGCGCATCCCCGACATCAAACTCGAACAAATTTATAACGCTGGCTTTTTCATCTTGCCCCTGGGCAACGATACCTACCGCTTAGGCGCCACTTATGAATGGGAACAGCTGGAGCCAGGACCTACCGCCGCTGGCAAAGCCGAGTTGCTGACCAAATTTGAGGCCGTGTACAGTGGCACTTACGAACTCCTCAACCACCAAGGAGGCATTCGCCCTACCGTAGCCGACCGCCGTCCCTTACTTGGCCTGCATCCAGAGCAAGCACGCTTAGGCATTTTTAACGGTCTAGGTACCAAAGGCGTGATGGTTGCCCCCTATTTTGCCTTGCAATTCGCCAAATTCTTGTGCGGTGAAGGACAAATCGAAGATGAAGTTAATATTAAACGTTTCAAAAAGCGCTACGAGCAACATACGGGCAGCCGATGGAATGATGTAGCTTTGTAAAAAAACAGTTTTGGCACGACCCCTTATTTTAGTTTGTAACGACGACGGCATCCACGCCCCCGGCATCAAAGCGCTCATTGAAGCCGTTGAGCACTTGGGCGAACTGGTCATTGTAGCTCCCGACCGCCCTCAATCGGGCATGGGACACGCCGTTACCATTGGTGAACCCCTGCGCATCAATGAAAAAACCGGCTTATTTGGCAAGCACAAGGCCTACGAAACCACTGGCACACCGGTAGACTGTGTGAAATTAGCCGTTGACCGCATTCTCCAGAGAAAACCAGACCTGCTAGTAAGTGGCATCAACCACGGGGCCAATAGCTCGGTGAATGTGATTTACTCCGGCACCATGTCGGCTGCGGTAGAAGGCGCCATCGAAGGCATCCCCAGCGTAGGCTTCTCGCTTTGTGACTTTGCTTACGACGCTGATTTCACTTTGGCCGCTAAAGTCGCCCAGCAAGTTGCCCAGCTCATCCTCCAAAATGGCCTCATGCCCGGAACGTTGCTCAACGTCAACATCCCCAAAATTGCTGCAGCCGATTTTAAAGGCATCAAAGTGTGTCGCCAAGCCTCCGCCAAATGGAGTGAGAATTTTGAAGAGCGCACCGACCCACATCATAAAAAATACTATTGGATGGTGGGCGAATTCCAATTGCTCGAAAACAGCACCGATACCGACGAATGGGCCTTGGCCAACAATTTCGCCAGCATGGTGCCAGTGCAATTCGACCTAACAGCGCACCACGCCATTCCTTACCTCAACAACTGGAATTTTGAACAAGCAGGCTAAAGGACTTTTAACTGGCTTGACCCTTGGCTTATTAGGCCCGGTTGCACTTTTGCTGCTATTTTTCTTGTGGAAAGGCGGCGATACCTCCTTGCTGGAATTCCTCGAACGCCAAGCCAAAGGCCGTTTGCTTGCGCCAGTATTAAGTTTATGTGCCTTGGCTAACTTAGGCAGCTTTTGGCTGCTTATCAGTCGGCAACAATACGATAAAGTAAGAGGGGTGATCCTCGCCACTTTGTTACTCGGCATTGTGATTGTGCTTTTAAAATTCCAGTCATGAAAATCTACCTCATTGCCGGGGAAGCCTCGGGCGATTTGCATGCCGCCAAGCTCATTCGGGAGTTTAAAAAACTGCATCCAGATGCCGAATTCAGAGCATGGGGAGGCGATTTGATGGCGGCAGCAGGGGCCACCATTGTAAAACACTACCGCGAATTGGCCTTTATGGGTTTCGCAGAAGTATTGCGCAACTTGCCCGCTATTTTGGGCAATATGCGCTTTTGCAAAGATGATATCCTCGCTTACAAACCTGATTTAGTTGTTTTTGTAGATTATCCAGGGTTCAACCTGCGCATCGCCCCCTTTGTAAAAAGCTTGGGTATTAAAACGGCTTACTACATCTCGCCCCAATTGTGGGCTTGGAAAGAAGGCCGTGTCAAGATCATCCGCCAGCACATCGATTTGATGATTTGCATCTTGCCTTTTGAGGCCGATTGGTATGCCCAGCGCGGGGTAAAAGCGCATTATGTGGGCCACCCCCTGCTCGATGCCATGGCTGAACATCCATTTGATGCTGAGTTCAGAGCCACCCATGAGCTCGACCAACGCCCCATTTTAGCCTTGTTGCCCGGAAGTCGAAAGCAAGAAATCCGCCTCAAACTGCCCATCATGCTCGAAGCAGCCAGTCGCTTTCCCCAGCACCAAATTTTGGTGGCAGCTGCGCCAGGACAAGAAACTGCCTTTTATCAAGAAGTAGCAGCAGGAAAAGCCATGAAAACCATCAGCAACAAAACCTATGATTTGCTGCGAAATGCCCAAGCAGCGATGGTTACTTCCGGCACAGCCACGCTAGAAACCGCACTGCTCAATTGCCCTGAATTGGTGGCCTATAAAGGCAGCGCTATATCTTATGCCATTGGTCGCAGACTTGTAAAGGTAAAATACATCAGTTTGGTGAACCTCATTTTAGACAAGCTACTCGTTAAAGAACTCATCCAAAGCGAGTGTAATCCCAGCGCTTTGGCCCAAGAAATAGACCAACTACTTCACAACCAACCCTATCGCAACCAGCTTCAGGCGGGCTACCAAGCCCTTCGCAACAAGCTTGGCGGTGCCGGCGCATCGGCCCGAGCAGCGAGTCTGCTCTCAAATTTTTTAAAAGCTTTGTGATTTCAAATTCTCTTTTGATATTTGCACTCCCTTTAGGGGGATTAGCTCATCCCGATAGCTATCGGGAGGCTAGAGCTTCACCAATTGGTGTAGCAAACAGTTTGGGCATCGGTTCAACGGAGTGAATTAAAATTAAGGGGGGATTAGCTCAGCTGGCTAGAGCGCTTGCATGGCATGCAAGAGGTCATCGGTTCGACTCCGATATCCTCCACAAAAAAGCTACTTCGGTAGCTTTTTTAGTTTTTCGGCAAGGATTAAGGCGCCGAGATGACCAGAGCGTCCCGCCTCGCGGGAAGGTCATCGGTTCGACTCCGATATCCTCCACAACCGAGAGACTGCCCCAAGAGGCGGTCTTTCTTCGTTTATGGAGCGATTTTTTGTCTATATCCTTTTCTCCCCTATCCTCAACCGCTACTACATCGGACACACGGGTCAGCTCTCCGACCGCCTCTTTCGACACATCCACTCCGGATCCAAAAGCACCAAAGCCGCCAACGATTGGAAGCTGGTTTATAAAGAACTCTTAGAGCTCTTAGCCCTATTTGCTGTGCATTCCGATACCCTCCACCACAAAAGTATGGTGCTGGCCTAAACCCCACCAGAAATGAGCTTGCATACCCTGCCAATCCTTATATCTGTATATCAATAGGAATTGCTCATTTCACATATATTGATTGCATCACCATGGTTTGCAACAAAACCCAATGACCAAAACATCCACAATCTTGTTCCCGAACTAAGAAACCCCATTTTCACCTTTCCAACAATCGGAAGATTTACAAAAATTAGAACAACTGGCCCCAACCGGGCAAAAAAAACGGATTTACAGAAAAAAAGAGAAAATTAAGGGCGTTTAGCTCAATGTTTATTGCATATTTGCTTTTACGTCCCAATAACTATTCCTATTTTTGGAAAATCACCTATAAAGAGCACATGGCTAGAATATTCATCGTTGAAGACGAGCCTATCTATCTGAAAACCATTAAGTACATTGTTGAGCTTAATCCAGATAATGAGGTTCATTGCTTTACCTCGGGCAAGGAATGTATCAATAACCTTCATAAGCGTCCAGATGTTGTAACGCTCGATTACTACCTGCCTGATATGTCAGGCGCTGAGATCTTGAAACACATCAAAAGTTTCGATCCCGACATCTCTGTAATTATGTTATCGGGGCAAACCGACGTATCCACTGCCGTAAAGCTTTTGAAAAACGGCGCATACGACTATATCACTAAGGATAATGAGACCAAAGACCGCCTCATCAATGTCATCAACAACATCATCAATAACCAACAAATCCTTCGCGAAAACAAGGCGCTAAAGGAAGAGCTGGGCAAAAAATACGACTTCTCGAACGCCCTCGTGGGACAAAGCGACGGCATCAAAAAAGTCTTTAATTTGATGGAAAAAGCCATCAAAACCGACATCATTGTAAGCATTTACGGCGAATCGGGCACAGGTAAAGAAGTGGTGGCCAAATCCATCCATTACAACTCCAGTCGTAATAAAGGTCCTTTTGTAGCCGTGAACATGGCCGCCATACCCAGCGAATTGCTCGAAAGTGAGCTCTTTGGTCACGAAAAAGGCTCTTTTACAGGTGCCAACACCCGCAAAATAGGCAAGTTTGAATTGGCCAACGGCGGCACCATCTTTTTAGATGAGATTTCCGAAATGGACATCTCGCTGCAAGCCAAAATTCTGCGTGTTATCCAGGAAAAAGAGCTAAACCGCGTTGGTGGTAATGAAAACATACGCATCAACCCGCGCGTGATAGTCGCCACCAATAAAAACTTGAAAGAAGAAGTGAGCAAGGGCACCTTCCGGGAAGACCTTTACTACCGCTTCCTCGGTCTCCCGATTCATTTGCCGCCCTTGCGCGACCGCAAAACCGACATTCCTATTTTGGCCAAACATTTCGTAGTTGAATTCATCAAAGAAAACAAGCTACCTGCGCTCAAATTAACCAAAGAAGCCCTCGAGAAATTGTCAAATTATCACTTTCCCGGCAACATTCGAGAGCTTAAAGCTGTTGTGGAATTAGGTTCAGTGATGACCAATACCGATGAAATTGACGCCAGCGATATCCACTTCCAAAATGACAACGAGCCTATGGATTGGTTAAAAGAAGAGTTAACTTTACGTGACTTTGAAAGAAGGCTCATTCGCTATTACCTCGACCGCTATGAAAACAACGTTTTAACCGTTGCTGAAAAGCTCGACATCGGCAAATCAACCATCTATCGAATGCTTCAAAACAACGAAATCTAAAAAGAACAACATGCAAGGAGTTACCAATTACATTGAATCCAACAAACAACGCTTTCTCGACGAACTTTTTGAATTACTTCGAATTCCTTCAGTTTCGGCTAATCCCGACTTCAAAGATGATGTTTTTGAAGCGGCGGCCTTTATCAAGGCCAAGCTCGAAGAAGCAGGTGCCGATGCTGTGGAAGTTTGTCCTACCGACGGCTACCCCATCGTTTACGGCCATAAAATCATTGACCCCAAATTGCCCACTATTTTAGTCTATGGTCATTACGATGTACAACCTGCCGATCCATACGAATTATGGGATTCGCCACCCTTTGAGCCGGTAATCAAAAACGGCAAAATATATGCCCGTGGCGCTTGCGACGACAAAGGCCAGATGTATATGCATGTAAAGGCTTTCGAGCTTATGATGCGCACCAACCAATTGCCTTGTAATGTTAAGTTCATGATCGAAGGGGAAGAAGAAGTAGGCTCTTCCAACTTGGCCACCTTCGTTAAAAACAATAAGAAGCGATTGAGTGCGGATGTGGTTTTGATTTCAGATACCTCCATGATTGCCAATGATACACCCAGTATAGATGTAGGATTGCGTGGCTTAAGCTATGTGGAAGTTGAGGTAACGGGACCGAACCGCGACTTGCACTCTGGCGTTTACGGAGGCGCGGTAGCCAACCCCATCAACATTTTGGCGAAAATGATTGCCAGCATGCACGATGAAAACAACCACATTACCATCCCGGGCTTTTACGACAAAGTGTTGGAGCTGACCAATGCAGAGCGTGTTGCTCTCAATCTGGCACCTTTCGACATCGAAGAGTTCAAGTCCGACCTGCAAATTGCTGATGTTTGGGGAGAAAAAGGATACAATACCATTGAGCGCACCGGTATTCGTCCAACCCTCGACGTAAATGGCATTTGGGGTGGCTATACTGGAGAAGGCTCCAAAACGGTGCTTCCATCCAAGGCCTACGCCAAAATATCGATGCGTTTGGTGCCTAATCAAAGCTCTGATGAAATCACCAGTCTCTTCAAAAAGCATTTCGAAAGCATCGCTCCAGCAGGTATCAAGGTGGTTGTGAAGCCACATCATGGCGGCGAACCCGTAGTTACCCCTACCGATTCACCAGCCTATTTGGCAGCTGCAAAAGCAATGGAAACCACCTTCGGCAAATCTCCCATCCCTACACGTGGTGGCGGTAGCATTCCTATTGTTGCCTTGTTTGAGAAAGAATTGGGATTAAAATCTGTTTTGATGGGCTTTGGTCTCGATTCAGATGCATTGCATTCACCGAATGAATCCTATGGGGTTTTCAACTACTACAAGGGTATTGAAACAATTCCTTATTTCTTCCATTACTTTAACGAAGCCCATTAACGATATTCGATTACTAAAACTGTTAATTATGAAAAAGATCCTTAGTCTATCCATCTTAAGCGTAGGTTTAATGCTGCTGAGCAGCTGTAGTAAAGATTGGAATTGTACATGCGCTATCGTTACCACCGATCAGGGCGGTGCAGAAGTAAGCAGACGAAGCTCTGCTACGGTAATCAATGGCACCAAAGGCAAGTCTACCGACGAATGTGAAAAAAGCAACGCCCAATCTTCTGGAAACGGCTTCACCACAACCACAACTTGCGTACTCGAAGCACGCTAAAGCACGGTATTGACTACTAAAATGCTCATCTATGTAGCGCTGCGGCTTTTGCTCAGCGCTACTTTTTTGCTTTCAGCCTACACCAAGGCTATCGATTTTAGCAGTTTTGAACTGCGAATCCTCGATACGCAACTCGTTGGCTGGGCCTTTGCGCCTTACTTGTCGGCCGCCTTTATTTTTGCAGAATACCTCATAGGATTTTACTTTTTAAGCTTTTTCTTCAAAAGCAAAGCGCTCAATTACCTCACTAGCGGTTTTCTTTTGGTGTTTACCATGTATCTTTTTGCACTCCTTGCCGTTAAAGGCAATGATGTGAATTGCGGCTGCATGGGTGAAAGTATCGCCTTTACACCATGGCAAGCCATCGTTAAAAACTTGCTTTCGGGAGGAATTCTGTTGTTGATTTTTATTTTTGAAAAGCAAGAATTGAGTTCATTTACTCCCGGAAAATGGCCTTTTGTTTTACTGGCCATACTCGGCATTCTTTCTACTGCTGTAACCATCCCACCCATAGGCAGTAATCCCAAGCCACTCCATCCTCCCGCCTATTTTAATCATCACCTTATCAAAGAGGCGGGCTTTAATCCCGTGGTGACCTATGAGTTCGAAAACAAACAAAACTATTTTGTCGCTTTTTTAAGCATGAGTTGTGGCCATTGTCGAATCGCTGCGGAACGCATTAGCCTCATTCAAAAAGCATATCCCCAAATACCAATTTTTTTGGTACTGAATGGAGATAGCACCGAAGTAGGTAGCTATTTACAGGAAAGAGGCATTCAAAACATCCCATACACAATGCTCCCAGCAACATCCTTTATGGAGCTTGCCGGTAACTCGGTACCCGTGCTTTACCTGATAAAAAACGACAGTATTCGCTACCAGCCCACGCTGTTTGAGTTGAATGGCAAAACCATCAACGAGCTCTTACAATAGTATAGATAAATCAAATTTTGCAGCGTACTGCCGCAAGCAATGACCCACTAGCCCTGCATATTCTTCGAACTTATGCCTGCAATGGGACTGCAGCCAAAGCATCTCAATAATTGAACACCAGAGGAAAAACCACCGAGAATTGTCCATGTCCTGAGATCATGCGATTAGCGCTTGCTAAAGTCCTTGCATGGAAAGTTATTCAGTCTCTCTAACTTAAAACCGTATCATTTGACGATAAGACTTGCGCTCCTGCCAACGCAATTGATTCATGCCTACAATCAAAATGCTATCCCCTTTTGCGTAGCGCAGGCTTTGGGCCGACTTATAAAACATATTATCGGTTTCATTCTCGATTTGCACAGCAAGCAGCTCCCCCTTGGTGCGACTGTAAATCAGTCTCAACAACTGCGGTCGGCGATTGCGCTTTTCAGCAGTCCACTCTAACACACTATCACTAAGACCAACCGTTTTTTCAAAAGCATAACCCGTTTGCATGGCTTCTTCCTGAACTGCGGCATCCAAAAAAAACGCATACACACTTTCCCAAGCAACTACATTGGTATCGAGGCCCTCTTGAACCCCGAGCACTTCATTTTCAACCCAAACCCTGGGCTGGGTAAGGTCGAGAAGCTGACTTTCGGCTTGCATTTCAGCTGCCCAAGCAGGCAAAGCACGTGTTTTTTTCGCATCAGGCATGCAAGCATTGAGCAATATCAAGCAGATTCCCAGCCTCCAAGCGCCTCTGTGCATAAATAAATCCATTTTCAAAGTTGCAAATTCTCCCGTTCACTTTGGACTGTCAAAAACTTATTTAATTTTGTAGGACTGCTTTGGCACTGTTTATGGTCAAATACGACAAACACTCCATCATGAAAATACTCCTCAACCTAACGCTTACCTTGTTTTTGGCCGTTGCTAATGCCCAACCAGATGCAAAAACAGATATCATCGAGGAAATATCAAACCACATCAAAGCAGGTCAAGTAAAAGAATTGTCTGCCTTTTTCGACGTTACTGTAGAATTAACCATACAAGAACGGGAGAACTCCTACTCAAAGGCACAAGCCGAAATCATTCTCAAAAACTTCTTCAATAAATATCCGGCCAAAAGTTTCAAAGTAATGCACCGCGGTTCTTCCGAAAAAGGAGGTAAATACCTCATCGGCTTGTTCGTGAGCGAAAACGATACCGATTTTCGCACCAGCATTGTTTTGCTAGAAAAGAACGGCCAATATTACATTCAGCAGTTGCGATTTGAGTAAATTTGCAGGATGGATTTAAACACATTCATCCGCCTGGCATTGGCTGAAGACCTGGGCAGCGGCGATCACACCAGTCTTGCTTGCGTACCCGCCACCGCTCAAAGTCGGGCCAAACTCTTGGTAAAAGATACTGGCATCATCGCAGGCATTGAGATTGCCCAAGCCATTTACAATCATTACGACCCCAAATTACAACTAGAGTTGCGCCTGCGAGACGGCCAAACCGTACAACCTGGCGACATTGCCTTTTTCCTAGCTGGTAGTTCACAAAACATCCTTGCTGTAGAGCGTTTAAGCCTCAACATCATGCAAATGATGAGTGGCATCGCCACCGCCACCAGTCAAGTTGTTAAGGCTTTAGAAGGCACCAAATGCCGCGTGCTCGATACCCGCAAAACCACCCCGCTCAACCGCTTCCTGCAAAAAGAAGCCGTTAAAATTGGAGGTGGTACCAACCACCGCATTGGTTTGTATGATATGGTGATGATCAAAGACAACCATGTAGACTATGCCGGGGGCATTGCAGCCGCGATCAGCGCAACCAAAAGTTACTTGGCAGCAAAGCAGCTCGACCTACAAATCGAAATTGAAACCCGCAACCTGCAAGAGCTCGACGAAGTGCTGCGCATTGGCGGGGTACACCGCATCATGCTCGATAATTATAGTTTTGAGGACTTGCGCACCGCCGTGGCCCGCATCGATGGACAGTACGAAACCGAGGCCTCAGGCGGCATCAGCGTGGCCAATGCCAGGGCCTATGCCGATTGTGGGGTGGACTTTATTTCGATTGGTGCCCTCACCCATACTGTTAAAAACTTTGACCTCAGTTTAAAAGCCTGCTGATATGTCTAAAAAGAACAAAGGCCTGCAAGGGGTGGTGTACTCTACCGACAGCAACTTCACCTACGACTACGAAAACGAGGCCGAAGCCGAAACCCTCCTGCCAGCCCAGCAAAACCTGCGGGTAATGATCGACCGTAAAAACCGCGGCGGTAAAGAAGCCACCCTCATCACTGGTTTTGTGGGCACCGATGCCGACCTACAAGCCTTAGGCAAAACACTTAAATCGAAGTGCGGCGTGGGTGGTAGCGCCAAAGCAGGAGAAATCATTATCCAAGGCGCCTTTGCCGATAAAATCGTACAAATGCTCCTCCAAATGGGCTATAAAGCAAAAAGAGCCGGGGGTTAACCGGCTCGTTTTTTATCGGAAGTTGGATACTGACAACGTCCAATCGTAAGGCTTGTAAATGAGCTTGGGCTTGCTGCCTTCGGGAATGTACTCCCCTTTTTCTAGGATGCTGTAGATGCCAGCTTTTCCACCAAAATCTTTGCGAAACCACTTGAACAGCTTCGGGAGGGTGAAGGTATTGGCTGTACTGTCGTACTCGGTTTCAAACATCAAAAAAAGCGTGGTAGCATTGTCGAGCTGCTCATTGATACTGTGCTGGCGGTAATAATCGATGGCCGGACAACTCATCGCGCCGCAGTTCAGCGCAAAATGGATGCGCCAATCAAGTTCCTCCACCCGAAAAGCCTTTTCAAAGGCTGATGGAAACCAGCGGTTGGCATAGCCGAGCGACCATTTTACTTTGGAACGACGCAGCATGCGGTGTTCTATATCGTCGAGACTGAGGTTGCGCCCCGCTACTACGATGTTGCGCTTGCGGAAAAACTTGCCGCGATTAACGTACTCGCTGGTGTCTTGCTTCAGGCGGTACTGCACCATGGCATTGTAAATATTGATCCAGAAAGTCTTTTTGGCGGCATCGTTGTTCAAGCCCACTGCCAAATCGGCCTCCTTAAATTCAGCCAGTACCTTTAAAATGCCACTAGGATCGGCATTGTAGCGCACCGATTCGAGCAATTCGCCCGACAAACCTACCGGATTTACAGGGGTTTCGGCTTGGACTGCCATCTGTCTGTTTCCAAAAAACAAGAGAGCTGCAATGATAAATAGTCGTGTCATGCTGGTTTGTTTAAATTTCCTCAATAACGTCGGCTACTTCGGGTTCCGTATCAAACAAGTCTTTTTCGATGCGTAAATTTTCGATGATAAAGGCCTGCCGGTCGGGCGTGTTTTTACCCATATAGTATTCGAGCAACTTGGGTATGGTGGTATCTTTGCGCAGAATGATGGGCTCGAGGCGCATGTCTGGACCGATAAACTGTTCAAATTCATCCGGACTAATTTCACCCAAGCCCTTAAATCGGGTAATTTCAGCCTTTTTACCGATTTTTTGGATGGCTACTTGCCGCTCTTCATCGCTGTAGCAGTAAAAAGTCTCTTGGCGATTTCGTACGCGGAAAAGGGGGGTTTCCAAGATATACAAATGACCATTCTTCACCAAATCAGGGAAGAATTGCAAAAAGAAGGTCATCATCAACAACCGGATATGCATGCCATCCACATCGGCATCGGTGGCGATTACAATTTTGTTGTAGCGCAAGCCTTCGAGGCCATCTTCAATGTTGAGGGCGTGCTGCAGGAGGTTGAACTCTTCATTTTCGTAAACCACCTTCTTTTTGAGGCCGTAACAGTTGAGCGGCTTGCCTCGTAGACTAAAAACGGCTTGCGTTTCTACCTGCCGTGCCTTGGTAATGCTACCCGAGGCCGAGTCACCCTCGGTAATAAACAAGGTAGAGTCGTAACGCTTTTCGTTTTGACCTTCGTTGAAGTGGAAGCGACAGTCGCGCAGCTTCTTATTGTGCAAATTGGCCTTTTTGGCGCGCTCATTCGCCAGCTTTTTAATGCCAGCCATGTCTTTGCGCTCCCTTTCGCTCTGCGTAATGCGCTTGAGCAGGGCATCAGCCACTTCGGGATGCTTGTGGAGGTAGTCGTCGAGCTCCTTCTTCACAAAATCGTTTACAAAGGTGCGTAACGACTGCCCCTCAGGCGACATATTTTGCGATCCGAGCTTGGTTTTGGTTTGCGATTCAAACACTGGTTCCTGCACCCGCAAGCTCACCGCGCCTACAATCGAAGCACGAACGTCGCTGGCTTCGAAATCTTTTTTATAAAACTCCCGAATGGTTTTAACGATGGCCTCCCGGAAGGCTGCCAAGTGCGTACCTCCCTGGGTAGTGTACTGTCCGTTTACAAACGAATAATACTCCTCGCCATACTGATCCTCATGCGTAAAGGCAATCTCAATGTCGTTGCCCTTGAGGTGGATGATGGGGTAGCGGATGGCTTCGGGGTTTGCTTTGCGCTGGAGCAAGTCGAGCAGGCCATCTTTAGAGAAGTATTTATTGCCGTTTACATTGAGGGTGAGGCCTGCATTCAAAAAGGCGTAGTTCCAAATTTGCTCCTCAATGTATTCGGGGATGAAGCGGTAGTTCCTGAATATGCTTTCGTCGGGTACAAAAGTAATGAGGGTTCCGTTGCGGTCGTTGCTCGGATCTTCGCCAGATTCGTGCACCAAAATGCCTTGTTCGAATTCAGCAATTTTGGTTTTGCCGTCGCGCACGCTCTGCACCTTAAACATTTTGCTCAGGGCATTTACAGCTTTGGTACCCACCCCATTGAGACCTACCGATTTGGTGAAAGCTCCCGAGTCGTATTTGCCGCCCGTATTGATTTTAGATACGCAGTCTACCACCTTGCCGAGCGGAATGCCCCGGCCATAGTCGCGCACCGTGACTTTATGGTCTGAAATTTTGACTTCAATCGATCGACCATTGCCCATCACATATTCGTCGATACTGTTGTCGATGATTTCCTTGATCAACACATAAATGCCATCATCGTAAGCCGAACCATCACCGAGCTTACCGATGTACATGCCTGGGCGCAAACGAATGTGTTCACGCCAGTCGAGCGACTTAATGCTGTCTTCGTTATAATTTACCTCTGCCACTTGCTTTTCTTTGCTACGAATCTACCACCTTAAACCGAAAGCTTATCCTGAAAATTTCAACAAAAAACCCCGCACGAGGCGGGGTTTCTTACCAAAAGGCAAATTAACTTACTTGGTTCTGGCCGAATTGATATACTCCATCGGACGGAAAGTCGAAGGATTTAAACGATTCAGTACCACATAAGCATAACAGTTATTCAAGTTCATTGATGGAGAAAATGCTGCATTTCTGAGATATCCAAAACGCGCCTCTTTAATAGTGTTTGCAGGATATGCTGCTGCTGTGAAGGCGTCGTTTAGGGTATGTCCCCATACACCTACAGGCGACTTGCCAGGTATAAAGGCGCTACCGCGATATACAAACTGGTGGGTGTATGGATTTGGAGTTAAGCTAGCTTGTGGCGCTACAAGCGCCATCCTCTACTACAAAAATAGACCAAGCATACACACCAGATGGCAAATTCTCAAAAGTCTTCATGCGTACATTAAAGATCAAAGAGTCACCTTTTACTTCCTTAGTGATGGCCATACCTACTTTGGCCTGGGCATCAGGCGTCTGAAGCATCAGGTTTATGTTATCGCGCCAAGCGGCAGATGACTGATGGAACACAGCACCAGCGCCAAAGCCTGGGATTGCGATGGAGCTTGTTGGATAATAAGATTGGGCCAATTGATTGTTGAAATCAGGCACTGTGAATTCATCGTTAAAACCAACTTTGATGATGTGTAATTTGGCTCCATGTGCTGTAGCAGCACTGGTAATTGCAGGAATACCATTTGAACCACACGGCCCGCACCAAGTGCCACTGAAGTTTATACCAAAAGCATTTTGCTCACGCTTTATTTCAAGCGGATCTACTGGTGGTTGATTTTTCGGATCGTTCGGGTCGATGGTTTCTTTGGTACATCCAAAGGCAATGACTCCTACGAGGAGTGTTAAGAATAACTTTCTCATTTACAACAGGTTTAAGAGAAGCCAAGATACGAGATTTTTAAATAAAAGCAACGCTCATCTAAAATTTGCATTCATAACTTCGGCTGGCTGTTGGTTAACCATGCGGTAAACTACTCCGTTTGCCGTTAAATTATTGGCATTCATAAAGGCATTAATTGGGAAAGCAAATTCATATTCGAGCACCTGGCCTTTTTTAAAGCTGCCACCGCCCATAAAAATCCCCCAAGCACCTGGTGTGGCAGCCCCACGAAGTACGTGCATGTGCGAAATCTCACGTTGTGGTGCTCCTTCTTGAAACCCAATCACGTTATTTTCAGTCACATAAATTGCTAAATGCAAGGTATCGCCCACCATCTCTTCTTCGAAACGAATGCGCGCTTTCATTCTGAAATTACTTCCCTCTACCTTTTTCGAGAGGGCCATTACCAATTTGGGTTTTGCTGGGCCTGAAACCCCGCCTACTATTTCTATGGCAGCAGCCTTCGTGGCCAAAATCCAATCGTTCAGCCGAAAGGCAAATCCTTGTGTATTTAAACCGAGCTCGGGGTACGATTCAGCATTATACAAACTGTAAAACTGAGAGGCAGCTAAAGAATAATAGGGATCTCCTGTAGTGGCAGCATGGGCCACGATGGGGACCACCGTAGTTCCAAAGCTGTCGGCCACAGCCCCAACAAAATTGGGTTGGCCTGTTTCGCCAGCATAGTCATTCCAAACAGCTGTGAGTAATACAACCAGAGATTTTTTGTCTCTCTGGTAAGGTGGGAAATCAAATAAATCTACTGGCGGCTTACAAGATTGAACAAATCCCAAGGCTAGCACTAGCAGGAAGAAAATCGCTTTCTTTCTCATGTTAATTGATCAGCAAACGAACGTAAAACATAGGACTTCGCATCTGATCGCGCATGCTGATATCGTCAAACATACAGCTAATAGTATCTCGTAAAGTCTTGTTTTTAAGCGACTTATTTACCACAAAGTTAAACAACCATGGAAAATTTGTAAGCCATTGTAACGTACGGCCTATTTTTAGTTCATCCCACAAATCGTTGTAAACAGCATGGTCGTATTGCAAATTCCAAGCAGCATCAAATTTTTGGGCCTGCAAGCTTCTTTCAATATGATTGGCAGCAAGCATACCCATTTTCATGGCATTGCCTATGCCTTCTCCAGTAAAAGGGTCAATGAGCGAGCCTGAATCACCTGTCAATAAAAAATGTTCCCCCGAAAGTGGCCATTTTTTGCTGCCCAACGGCAATCCCCAACCCAACATGGGTGAAATGGGCTTGGCATTTTTAAAACGCTCGGCCAAGGCGGGTACTTTAGAAATGGCCTCTTCAAGGGCCTTGTTCAGGTTCACCTTGTTTTTGCTGATTTTATTGCTGGCCATGCCAACACCCACATTAAATTGCCCGTCGGGAAGTGGAAAAATCCATAAATAACCCGGAAGTACTTCTTTCAGGAAGTG
The DNA here is from genome assembly GCA_030682795.1 of Sphingobacteriaceae bacterium. Lineage (GTDB taxonomy): Bacteria > Bacteroidota > Bacteroidia > UBA7662 > UBA7662 > PNNG01. The sequence continues at coordinate 83,056 of JAUXNJ010000044.1, read as the reverse complement.
TAACTCAATGTAATTGCCTTCTTTGCAACCTGTGATGCCTGTATAGTATCCACGCACGGCTGCACAATAATGATTTTTGTCTTTTTTGAAGCCTGCCAGCTTTTTAGCTACCTGCGAACGCTCCCCTTCTGCACCTACTAGCATGGTCGTCTGCACCTGATGCAAGCCCCCATTGTAGCGCAATTGGCAATTGTAGCCTTGCTCATTTTTTTCAAAACTTACCAATTCACAAGCTTGCAACAACCTGCCTGGTTTGAGCTTGTTGACCAAAAAATTGTCAAAAACCACACGTTTACTGATGAAACCGGCTGCCGATACGTGATCGTTTACCCGGGTACGAAAAGGGATTTCGAGTGCCTTGCCATTGGGTGCAATAAAACTGATGCCATAGCAAGGCATAAAGGCGTCCGCATCTGTTTCAATTTCAGTCAACAAATTCATATCTAACTTGCCAACAATGTCAACCACCTTACCGCTCAAAGCATCCCCACAAATTTTATCACGAGGAAAGGTCGCCTTGTCAATCACCAAGTGGTCGATGCCTTTTTTTTCTAAAAAAAGAGAAGTGGTGGCACCAGCTGGACCTGCACCGACAATTAATACATTTACTTGACTAGGGAGCATTTTAATTTACGTTGATGTAAGCGGTTTGTAAAACTTCGGGGACTTCACCTATGCGATGTACAAAGCCTACTACTTTGCAATTGCTGAGGTTCCAGGCAGGTTCTAAGTCGGTAATAAATCGATAAATAAATACACGGTTGGCCTCATAGCTGCTGCTGGCAAGGTTAATGCCATTGTAAGCAGTAACACATTTGCGCAATACATGTTTGTGTACATAGGCCGAATCAACACCTGTTGGTGTAAGTTGGAAATCCACAATATTGTCTTCCGTAAGATAAAGCGTAAGGTGCAACGGCCCTTGTTGAGCCTGGTTAAGCTTTACCTTTACTTCGAGACTCATTTTCATAGCGGTCATATCCAGATCACGTTCGATGGTGATGTTGATGGGTGCAACACCCGCAAGCTCACCTCCCACATAATTGCTCCACTTTTGGTCGGAGATGATAATGCGACTTTCATCCGGGAATTTTTTGCGGTTGACACTGCCCGCAGGATAACCCTGTGCCCCGCCTAGCAAATTCTCCAGACTGTTGCCTTCAGCAATGCGAAAATCGTTGCGACCTGCATAGGGGGCACTAAAAATTCCAGTATGAATGCCCACGGGCACAATTCTTCCGGGAAAAGTGCTTTGTAAGTTAAGAATGGTGTTATGGGCACGGGGACAATTTACGCAACGTACCCCTGTAAATTCCTCGAGCAACACCAGGCGAGGTTGGGGACTATCGGCCGACGGCTCCACATAGGTGGTATCAGACAAAGATGTATTCAAGCCCATATTTACTGCTGGTCCTACCTCCATACAGGCCTGCAGGCCGAACAAAAGCAGCAAACTGCCTAAAGTGAAAGTTTTTCGTACAAACTGTTTCATGACTAAAAGTTTGAAATCATACTAAAACGCATGCCGTTGAAGGCAGGTTCAACGCGACAAACGCCGCCGGTGCAGATAACCCCTTCTACCTGACGCACATAACCTCCTGTGAAACGCAATTTATTTAAGTTCATTGCTCCAAAGATAGTATAATAATGGATGCGCTTGGAGGCATCTTTGTTGCCATAGTTCCACATATCCATGATGCTGATGCTGTATTTGGGGGCGATGTTGTATTCGATGAGGCCCCACCACCACGAGCCTAAGTCTTGCTGCGTGCCCATATGCGACACCTCGGCGCGCAGGGATTTTTTGCGGCTGAGCTTATAGGTGGCTTCGGCAAAGGGGGTTATGGTTTGCACCAAGGGTGCATTAGGTTTGAATTCAAACACTTCCTGGTTGTAGGTCAACCGCTGAATGCCCGCCATCAAAATGAATTTTTTGCTGAATTTATGCTTCGCTTCCATGTAAAACTCGCGGTACAATTGGTTGCCATTGAGATCGCGCACGTCGCTGGCATTGAGTTGGAGGTTGGTTTTTTCACCCAAACTGATTACCGCGTCGGCCTGCAGGCCTTGTTCCCCAATCAACTGAGTGGCCGGAGCATAACGAGCTGTGAGGCGATACGTATTCATGCGTGCTGTTGGCGGGATGAAGTTGATGAGGCCATCGTTTAAAATCTCTAAAGGCGAAACCCGAAATTCGTAGTTCTCGGTGCGTTTGTACATCACATTCAAACCAAAACCCGAAACGGCATAGCCCAATCCGGTAAGCACTACCGAGCCTGCTTTATTGTTCATGCTGCCGTTGCGATCGAGCACCGCTTCGCGACTTTTGCCTGCCAATTCAAAATTCCAACTGAGGTTGCCAAAATCAATGCTGTTGTAGGCAGAGAAGGCAAAGGCATTGTATTTCGGGATGAAGCGCTGTGCCACCGGCAAGTTTTCGATATCGCTCACCACCAATTGCATGGTATTGTTGTCGAGCGTGCGGTTCACCACCGATACACCTGGCCTGGCAAAAATGCCGTTGCCTAGGGGGATGTTGCCTTCTAAGTTGAGGCCCTTGATCACAGGGCGGTAAGTTTCAAAAAGAAACTTTTGTCTTCCTGCAAAGCCTTTCACCATCCAATTGTCGTTGATTTGGTAGCGGGCGTGCATGCCGAACATGGCATAATCGAGGTTTTGGCCACGCCCTTCATAGGCCCTGAAGGTGATGCCATTGCCAAACTGATCATAAAAATTACCAATGGTGAGCTCCAGCTTATCGATTTTCTTACGCGCAAACCAAAAGCCAATGCCTTGGTTGTTTTGCACGATGTAAGGGTTGCGCAAGCCTGAATTCAAAAACATATCGAAACGCACGCCCACGGTAAGGTCGTCGCGGCGGTAATTCAAATTCAGCCATGCATCAGTCGACGAAAGCTGCTGGTAGTACTGCGGAGGGATGGGATCCGAGAGGATGGTGGAGTCTAAAAAGAAGAAGTTTTGAAAGACCTCTAAATCTCCGGTGATGACTCCTTGGGCCTTTGTTTGCTGTGTGTGCAGGGCAAGCCCCATACTACACAACAGGATCAATCGTTTTAACATGCTTGGTTTTCTTAGAAACAGGCTGTTAAATTATTAAATCTATTTGGCTACACGTATGTTTGCCTTAGATTTGAAGATTCTTTATATCAAAAAGCTATGAAAAAACTCCTCCTTGGCATTTTACTCATCGCGGGCTTCCAAGCCGCTGCGCAGGAAAAACAAGCTGGCTTGCCCAATGTAACCCTCAAAGACTTACAAGGCAACACCGTTAACATTGCAGAACTGGCAAGCGAAGGCAAGCCTTTGATTGTTTCGTTTTGGGCCACCTGGTGTACCCCTTGCAAAAAGGAACTTACCAATTATGCCGATTTGTATGAGGACTGGCAAGCCAATTTTGGGGTGAAAATAGTAGCCATTAGCATCGACGATGCTCGTAATACCGCCAAGGTGAAGTCTTATGTAAATGGTGTAAAATGGCCTTTTCAAGTGCTATTAGACCCTAATGAGGACATGAAGCGCTCGCTCAACTTTCAAACCGTTCCCTTTACCATCTTAATTGATAAAAACGGAAACATTGTTTATCGCCACAACAGCTATGTGGAAGGCGACGAATATGTGATGGAAGAAAAGCTAAAAAAGCTTAGCGCGATCGCTCCTTAAAATAACGATACAATTCGTGCACCGGCTTCTTGAGGATTTTACCCTTAAGAAGCTTTTTTTCTGCCATCACCTCATCCAATAGCGGCTCAAAGTGGTAGGCAATGGAGCCCACAAAGTGAATCGGCAGCTCATGCACGCGCGGGTAACGCATTACATGCACCTCAAAAAAGCGTCGGAAACCAGCTTTTACGACCTCTTGTACATAGGGTTCATCCATAAAACCAGACAACACCCGCGCAAAGGAGGCCAAATACACATTTACATTGGGCTCGTGGTAGGTTTGGTGAAAAATAATTTCCTTAGATAAGGTGTACTTTTCGTTGAGATGCTTTTCTACTGCGGGAGGAAGCAATTTGTACAGGTAATCGGCCAACAACTGTCGGCCCAAATAACTGCCACTGGCTTCGTCGCCCAGCAAATAGCCTAGCGCAGGCACGGTTTGATCCCAATCTTTACCGTCATAATGGCACGAGTTAGACCCTGTACCAATGATGCAGGTGATGCCTTCTTCATCAAAATTGGTGGCGATGGCCGCGCCCAGAATGTCGTGCCCCACCACAATTTTAGCCTTCTTAAAAAACTCTTGCAAAGCGCGTTCTACGATGGCGTTGCGCTCGGGACTTGAGCAGCCCGCCCCATAAAAGTACACTTCGGTTACTTCCTGAACAATATCGCGCAAGGGCGAAGATTTGAGTTCGGTGAGTATGAAGGCATGGTCGTGGAAAAAGGGGTTAAAGCCTCGGGTGCTCACGAACTGTTCGTTGTCGGCTACAAATTTCCAATCTGCCTTGGTGGATCCGCTATCTGCTACTAAAATCATAGAATGCAATTATATAGATAAGATTTTAGAGATGCGGAATAAATCGTCGTCCATCTCTGAATGCATTTTTGAAGCTTGGGTGAGTGGGGTATATACCACTTTGTTATTAATGAGGCCAGCCATCATGCGGCTTTCACCGTTACGAAGGCCTTCGATGGCGGCTACGCCTAGTCTACTTGCCAGCACGCGATCGAAACAGCTTGGACTGCCGCCTCTTTGAATGTGGCCCAATACGGTTACTTTCATTTCATAGCCGTCGAACTGCTCCTTCACTTTGCGGGCTACTTCGTAAGCGCCGCCTTCTTCATCGCCTTCGGCCACAATGACCATACCTGAGGTTTTGCGGTTGGCACGTCCTTTTTTGAGGTTCTTCACCAAATCGTCGATGCTGGTTTTGGTTTCAGGAATCAAGATGTCTTCGCAACCCGCTGCAATGCCGGCATTGAGGGCAATGTAGCCAGCGTCGCGGCCCATTACCTCTATAAAAAAGAGGCGGTTGTGCGCATCAGCGGTATCGCGGATTTTGTCGATGCAGTCTACCACTGTATTGGTGGCAGTATCGTAACCAATGGTGTAATCGGTGCCGTATAAATCATTATCGATGGTGCCTGGGAGTCCCATTACAGCTATATCGTATTTCTCAGAAAAGTAATAGGCGCCCTTGAAGCTGCCATCGCCGCCTATCACCACCAAAGCATCGATACCCCGCTCTTGGAGCTGCTGATAAGCTTTTTCCATACCTGCATCCGTGCGAAACTCCTCAGAACGCGCCGATTTGAGAATGGTACCGCCCCGATTGATGATGTTGCTCACCGAACGGAGGTCCATTTTTTTAAAGTCGCCTTTAATAAGACCATCGTAGCCCCTTACAACGCCCCACATTTCAAAACCGTAGTGAATACCTGAACGCACTACCGCCCGTATACAGGCATTCATGCCCGGTGAATCGCCGCCAGACGTTAAAACGGCTACTTTATGTATCTTTTCTCCCATGATTTCTGATTGATTCGCGGGGCAATTTACTGCATCTACGCCCACCAAACAAAAATATTACAAATCCGCCTAATGTTTGTACTAAGATTTTTTTTTGTTAAAAACTGTATTATTTTTTTGTGAATTAAACGGATTTGTTAATTTTAAAATCTAAAACATCCTTAAACCAAAGTATTATGAAGAAAATTTTTACAATCGCGGCAGCTTGTGGCTTATTTTTCACAGCAGCAAATGCCCAAATTCAAGTAACCGTTACTTTTGACCCAACTGCAGGTTCGGCAAATCTAATGTCAGCAACCAGCGTACATATGCATTCTGGCGGTGCTGTTGATACTAATTCTGCCTGGTCTTATGTAATTGGTAGCTGGGGTGATCCCGCCAGTCCAGGAGCTATGACACAAACTGCAGCAGGCTTTGAATTTACTTTCAATCCAAATGTTTACTACGGTGCGGCTTCAAATGGCCCCATTCCAGCAGGTCAGAACATCTTACGCATCGGTATGGTATTCCGTGAGAGCGGTCCTTGCGGTGGCTTTGGTGGTAACTCAACCAATTGCATTGAGCAGAAGGACAATTCAAACTCTGACATTTTCGTAAACCTCGCAACTGTACCACCTTCTTCAACCTGGTCAGGCGTAACGGTAGCCATTGCTTCTTCCACCAAAGAACTTGCTGGCGAAAAGATGGTAGTTTCTGCTTACCCGAATCCATTCAATGAAATTTTAAATGTTTCTTATTTGGTAACGGAGATGCCGAAAGATGTAAATGTTAGCGTAATCAATATGCTCGGACAAACCGTGACTACATTGGTTAATGGCAAGCAAGAAGCCGGATTGCACAATATGCAGTGGGATGCTACCGACTTTAACGGCAACAGAGTACCAGTAGGTACTTATTTTGTACGTTACGTAATCGACGGAAAGATTTCTACTCAGAAGATCGTTTTGAATCGCTGAGCGCATTCTATCAGAAAAAGCCAGGTGTATGCCTGGCTTTTTTTTTATACCTACTCACCAAAACATAGCAGAAATTCACTAGATTTATAAGTATCATCAATCAACATGCGCATGAAATACCCTTTAACTACCCTTTTTTTGGGCGTATTAACCACTTTTCTTATCACAACAAAGGCATCGTGCCAGGTGGTGCGATCTTTTCCGCTTTTCCCGAGCGACAATGATAATGTGACCATTTATTTTGATGCGTCTCAAGGAAATGGGGCTTTAGCCGGGGTTGCCCCACCTATTTATGCGCATACTGGCGTGCTTACAAACATAAGTACCGGCCCAACCGACTGGCGACACGTGCAGGGCATTTGGGGTCAAGCCTCACCCACCACCTTGATGACACCCCTAGGTAATAATTTATACAGCATCACTTTTGTGCCGCGTACCTTTTACAATGTACCAGCCAGTGAAACCATCCAATCCTTGGCATTCGTCTTTAGAAATACAAATGGATCCATAGTCGGAAGGGCTTTAAACGGAAGTGATATTTATTTACCCTTGTTTGCAGCCGGTCAATTGCATAGTCGCATTTTCACCCCTGCTGCCACCAGTCCTTTGGTTAACGTAGGCAGCAGCATCCCGTTTTTTGGCGCTGCTTCCCAAAGCTGCACCTTATCGCTATTAGTGAATGGGGCCCTACAACAAACGGCTATTGCCGACACGCTCCGAACCAATTTAACCTTCAACAGCGCAGGCAACTATCAAATCATTTTCATTGCCAATAATGGCACTACACAAAAAGCCGACACATTAAATCTCGTTGCCCTACCTAATACTCCTATACAGCCGCTGCCGGCAGGAATACGGGAAGGTATTAATTACATCAACGACACTACCGTTACACTGGCCTTGTATGCCCCATTAAAAACCCATGCATTTGCGATTGGAGATTTTTGCAACTGGGAACTTGATGTAAATTATTTTATGAATCGCACACCCGATAGTAATTGGTATTGGCTTACCATCACGGGACTGACGCCAGCGGAGGAATATGCTTTTCAATACCTCATCGATGGCAGCCTACGGGTAGCAGATCCCTTTGCCGAAAAAGTACTGGACCCTTGGAACGACCGCTTCATCAGCTCAAACACCTACCCTAATCTTAAGCCCTATCCTGCTAACAAAACATCAGGAATAGTAAGTGTATTTCAAACGGCACAAAGCCCATACGTTTGGCAAACAAACAACTTTCAACGACCTGCGAACAAAGACTTAATTATTTACGAGCTTTTGGTGAGAGACTTTACTACCGATCAACGCTACCGCAGTGTGATTGATAGCTTGGATTATTTAAAACGATTGGGAATAAATTGCATCGGACTCATGCCAATCATGGAATTTGAGGGCAACAATAGCTGGGGATATAATCCGAGCTTTTACCTCGCGCCAGACAAGGCCTATGGAACCGCTAATGATCTAAAGGCACTGATAGATAGCTGCCACAGTAAAGGTATTGCAGTGGTGCTCGATATGGTGCTAAATCACGCTTTTGGGCAATCACCACTTGTTCAAATGTGGTGGGATGCTGCCAACAATCGCCCCGCAACCAATAGTCCATACTTTAATCCAGTTCCTACACATGATTTTAACGTTGGCTATGACTTTAATCACGAAACCGCAGCAACCAAACGGCTGGTACAAAGGGTTGTTAAACATTGGCTTGAAGCTTATCGATTTGATGGGTATCGCTTTGACCTCTCAAAAGGATTTACCCAAAGAAACACCCTTGGTAATGTCAATGCCTGGGGGCAATACGATAGTAGCAGGGTAGAAATTTGGAAGGCCATTCACGACAGTATGCAGCTCATTTCTCCAGGTTCCTATGTCATTTTAGAACATTTCGCCGACAATCAAGAAGAACGGGTGCTCACAAACCATGGCATGATGACTTGGGGAAATATAAATCACGCCTTTAACGAAGGCACAATGGGACGCATTGCCGGCTCTAACTTTTTATCAGCAAGCTACAAAAGTCGTGGCTTTTCGTTACCACACCTTGTAAGCTATGCGGAAAGCCATGATGAGGAGCGTTTAATGTTTCGAAACCTCAATTTTGGACTCCAAAATGGCAGTTACAATACCCGAGACATACAAACAGCGCTCAAAAGAATGGAGTTGGCAGCCGTTTTTTTAATGGCTATCCCAGGTCCAAAATTGATTTGGCAGTTTGGTGAACTCGGATACGATTTCAGCATCAATCGTTGTCCTAATGGCACAATAAACAACAACTGCCGTACCGACCCTAAACCTGTCCGTTGGGATTACTTTGTTAACCCCGACCGCCGTTACCTCTACAATATTTATGCAGCCATGAATCATTTAAAAACTTCAGAGGCAGCTTTTGGTACAGACACTTTCTTCTTAAATGTAGGAGCGGCCTACAAGCAAATGCGATTACAGCATCCTAGTACAGATGTGGTAGTGGTAGGTAATTGGGGGCTCGTACTGCAGGAAAGCACCACCTTATTTACCAAGACAGGCACGTGGTACGAATATTTCACAGGAGATAGTATTGAAGTAACAAATATTCAAACACTTTTAGCACTCAATGCAGGTGAGTATCGACTTTATACAACCAAACGTATGAGTCCTCCAAACTTGACTTTAAATACATCAGAGCCCAAACCAGTCCGAGCGCAGCTAGTGGTGTATCCTAATCCTGCACAAGACCAAGCCCTTATTCGTTTGACCAATTTAAAATTATCAAGCGAGCATTCCATTTTCATTACCGATATCCAAGGAAAATTAGTGCGAGAAATAAGCATTCCTACAGCCAATCCAGAAGCTTTAATAAGCTGGGATTTGACGAATGCAGCTGGACACTCGGTGCCCAACGGCATGTATTTCATCAGAACAACAACCGGAGATTTCGGCAAAGTAATTATTCAAAAATAACCGTATTCTTAAAATAAGTAGACTGCCCCATGGCAGTCTACTTGCTTCTTCGGCAAGCTTACATAGCCCTGGTAATTCTGCGCAAGGAGCCAAGCTGCATTTCAAAATCTAACCTGTTCTTTGTAGCATGGTTACACACGGCACAACCAATAGCACCGATAGATTCAAAAAGCAAAGCCGTCATAGAAGCACACCGCAATTATCAACAATCTCCCTGCATGTGCAATTAGTCAAAATCCATCAAATTGCGGCCACATTCTTATACTATGCACATATTCTAGCCTCGGCGAATGCGGCCGAAAAGAGCATGATAGCCGATACATAGCTAACAAAATGTATCAACCACAAGCTGCCGATACTGCTGAAACTTTTTGGTTAAAAGAAAGCCCGGTAGTTAAAAACTACCGGGCCCAATACCGTACAGGTGCTTTACACCATTTTAATAATTAAAATTCTGCCTCAAATTTGGATTTGCTACGAGGTCAGTGGCGGGCAGCGGATAAAGATTAAGATATTCTCCAACTGCAACCCCGGCTGAATCGCCGCCTTTCCATGGCCAAGTGTAATTGCCTCCAGTGAACTGGCCGTATCGAATCAGATCGGTTCTGCGATGGCCTTCCCAATATAATTCACGCGCACGCTCATCTAAAATTTGCTGCAGGGTTAAGCTCGCTAATGGTGCGATTCCGCCTCTGTTTCTTAAAGCATTCACGTATTGCAAGGCTAATCCGGGATCACCCCCGCCGCCTCGCGTAACCGCTTCCGCATAGGTAAGGTAAATATCCGCAAGGCGGAACATAGGAAAATCTATGTCCACAAAATTCCGGGTAGGGTCGTTTCCAATACTACCGTCTCTTCGTACGTTGCGCCATTTCGTAATGCCATATCCTTGGAATGGTTCTCCAGCAACGCGGCCAATATCCAAAGTATGGCCGTTGGTCCAAAAGAAGTTTCTCGTATCACTAGTATCCTGAAACTTCTCATACAAAGCACGCGTAGTACGCAAGCCATTCCAGCCTCCGTTGGTACCAAAGCGAGATTGAAAAGGAGCCATAGAATCGCTGATAGCAGCATGTACTAAAAAAGTTGTACCGCCATAGGTGCGTGTTTGCATGCCATCGAAAGTAACCGGGAAGATGATTTCAGTCGATAAATGATTGTCTGCTAAAAACAACCACCGATATTCTTGATCAAGCGCGTATCCGGCAGAAATAACCCGATTTGAAAAGTCTACGCAGGCTGCATACCGATTGACTTCTGCATACACCTCAGCATTCAAATAGAGCTTTGCTAAAAGCGACCATACCGTGGCCTTGTCTGCCCGCGCATATTGAAAACGAGGCGCCTGCATATTCGGCTCGATTGCCAACAACTCACTTTCGATAAACTCAAATAAAGCCTTGCGATTGATTTGCTTTGGTAGCGCGGCTCCTGGCACATCTGCCTCGGTTACGAAAGGTACATTGCCGAATAAATCCATGGCATGGTAATAACTGAGGGCACGAATGAAACGAGCTTCGAGCGCATACTGACGAATGGTTGTTTTTGCTGCTTCAGAAAAACCCTTTTGCGTCATCCAATCCTCCGTGCAATACCTCAGAAACTCATTGCAGAGAGGTATTTGGTAGAAAATTCTGTTGTACATGGCTACAACAAAAGGACTCACAGAATTCCATGTCATAAAGTTTAATTCTGGAATACCGGGATCATCCCAGCCACAAACTGCTTCATCGGTTGGAAGCTCTTGTAGGTTCCATAACACACGAACATAGGCTGAAAATCCCTCATCAATTCCACTAATATCCGGATCTCCGGCAGGCCCGTTATTGCCTGTGATAGCCAAGCCTGCATACAATTTACTCAAAACCTTGATGTAGTTATCCGGATTAGAATAAACCGTGGCGGCATTCAAACCGTACTTCGGCGCCGTATTTAAATCCTTAAGACAGGCGGTGAGTAATAATGACCCTATCAAAAGGGTGCCGATAAAATATAACTTTTTCATTGCTCAGCTATTAAAAAGTGAGGTTAATACTCATGGTATAAACACGTGGACGCGGGTAAATGTTGTTGTCAATACCCCCAAATACTTCAGGATCAATGCCCGAATACTTGGTCCACACAAATACGTTTTGAATCATAGCAGTTACACGCATCTTCACCAAATCCTTCCCTAAACTGCCCACATTGTATCCAACCACTACGTTGTCTAAACGCAGGAAGTCGGCCTTCTCCATGTAATAATCAGAAAGCACCTGCAAATTCGCAAATTCACTGTTTAAGTAGTCTCTATGGATGTTGTTGATGAAACCTAAGCCACTAATGTTGCGAAACTGCCCCAAATTCGACCGTACATTGTTGTAAATGTATTGTCCTGTTTCAGCCCGCAAAGAAAAACCTGCATTCCAACGCTTGTACCTTGCATTTCCGAAAAATCCAAAGAATGTAACCGGATCGGGGATCCCGTTGAAATGAACCAAGTCCTTTTCGTTTATGATACCATCCCCATTCTGGTCCACATAAGAACCCTCCACAGGCTTGCCGTCTTCACCATAAATCTGCTGACGCACGTAAAAGGTATTGCGCGAGTAGCCTACCGATTGAATCTGAATGGTATTCCCGATACCACCTGCGATACCTCCTACCAAAATACCTGGATTTCCGGGATCATCAATGATAGAAAGCTTGGTGATCCGGTTGATGTTGTAGGTCATATTGGCCCCAAATTCAACGGACAAATTTTTCTTATCTATCGCTACATAATTTAAGCTTATCTCAGCCCCCCTGTTGGTCATGCTACCAACGTTCGTCAAAATTTGATTCGTAAAGTTTGTACCTGCAGCCACTGGTATCACAGCCAGCAAATCTTCTGTGAGCTTATAGTACACATCCAAACTTCCGTAAAGCCGGTTGTTAAAGAAGCCGAAATCTAAACCACCGTTGTAACTCTGCGTAGTTTCCCATTTCAAATTGGCATCATAGCCGGCAGGACGTAAAACAGGGAAGAACTGGTTCCCAAATTGGTATTGGGCAGTTGGCGTTCCTTCAAAATAATTAGGAATGTACGCATAGTCTGCAATACCATCTTGCTGGCCTGTCAACCCCCAACTAACACGCATTTTAAGATTGGATAACTTTTTAAACTTCCTGAAATAGTCTTCATCCATCATTCGCCATGCCAAGGCAACAGAAGGAAAATAGCCCCATCGTCCATTTGGATTAAATCGGGAAGAACCATCGGAACGCAAAGTAGCTGTCAACAAATACTTATCGAGGTATTTATAAATTGCTCTTCCGTAGAAGGAAATAATTGCGTTATCGGTATAAAACGGGAAAGGTGGCGCTTTGGTAATGGTATCTCCCCGCAGGTTTATATCGGGATATACAGGGCTTTCGGTTTGCCAATATTGATAGCTGTAACCACCTGTAACATCTAAACTATGTAAAGCCCAGTTCTTGGTGTAGTTCATGTAGGCATCCATCAATCGGCTAGACTTCCGCTGTTGGTACTGATTATTAACGCCTTTACGAATAAAAGCACCAGAGAAAGAGGAATCAACAAAATTTGTCCCATTTGCCTGGGCAAAATCGCCACCCAAGTTCAAAACTGCACGCAAACCCGGAACCTGCGTGATGTTGTAATCGAGTGAAATATTACCGATAAACCGGTTGACATCGCTCACATCACGCGTTTGTTCTAGCATAGATACCGGATTTCGGGGTGCCAGCAAAACAGGATTGCCGTTGTTGAGGGTCCACTCGAAAAAACCGCCATAGCGATCAAAACGAGCTGAATCGCTTCTAACCGGACGGGTAGGATCAAAGGTAACAGCGCTTCCAATGGCTCCTTGATTTGCAAATCGATTTTGAACATTGTTGTATCTCGCGGTAGCATCCACCTTCAATTTACCCTTCAACAAGGTGGGGTTTAGATTTAAAGTAGCACCTGTTCTTTCTAATTGACCAGTGCGCAAAATTCCTTCCTCGGTATAACGCTCTAAGTTGAGGCGATAAGGAAGCTTTTTAATTCCTCCAGAAAAAGCGATATTAAAATTATTGACCAATCCAGGCTGGTATATTTCATTTTGCCAATTGGTTTCCTCATTACTTTGGGCAATGAGTGTTTTCATACCCGTTGTTCCCTTTTCCTCAATCAAAGCCCTTAATTCGGCAGGATTTAACATATCCACTGTGCGGGTCACTTGTTTAACCGATACCGCATTGGAAACCTCAACACGTAATTTATCCTCAGTCTTGCCCTTTTTAGTTGTAATGATAATTACACCGTTAGCACCACGAGAGCCGTAAATTGCTGCAGCTGAGGCATCCTTTAAAATCGTGAACGTTTCAATATCATCAGGATTAATCAGGGAAAGTGGATTATTTATCCCGGCGATACCTCTACCCTCTAAAGGCACACCGTCGATCACAATCAAAGGGTCGTTGCTGGCGTTGAGTGAAGTGCCGCCTCGGATACGAATGGTACTTCCGGCTCCAGGAGCACCACCATTAGACGTAATTCTGACGCCCGGAGACTTACCAATGACCATTTGTTCGGGGGTTGCGAAATTACCCTGCTGAAAGGACTTGGATTGAATAGCCGTTACAGATCCTGTTAAATCCCGTGTTTGTGTAGTTCCATAACCAATTACCACCGTTTCCTGGAGCATTTTTACGTCTTCCTCCATTACAAAAGAAACGACTACGTTTTTACCCGCCTCGGCTACTGCCGACATTATAGCCGTTTGATACCCTAAATAAGAGGCTTGTAATTGCACTGGTCCCGGCTTTACCCCTTCGATTCGGAATTTACCATTTACATCAGAAGCACCGCCATTGGTGGTACCTTTTACAATCACTGCAGCACCAATAATGGGCTGCTGCTTTGTGTCTAGCACCGTTCCTGTGATGGTACCCGTTTGCTGCGCCATCACCGGCACCCAAAAGAACCAACTAGCCAAACACAACAGTGCAATTTTTGCCAAGTAGTTTTGTTTCATACAACGAAATTAGATTTTAGGAGCGGCATGCATTTGAGGTCATTTCAGACCTTTTTATCCCGCATTTCAAATCAAGTAAATCGTTTTCATTTAAAAAAATTTATTTCGAATTAAATCGCATATTTTTTTCGAAATATCCAATGAACTTTGTCTTTGTAAATCCTACCTCTCCATGACCTTATTCGACAACCTTTCCCCTGAGCTCGTAAGCTGGGTAATTATCCCTCTTTTAATCTTTTTCGCCCGGGTGGCCGACGTAACCATTGGCACCATACGTATTGTTTTTGTGGCGCGGGGACAAAAGAGCATCGCCCCACTCTTAGGCTTTGTTGAAGTACTGATTTGGATAGTAGCCATGTCGCAAATCATGAAGTATGCTAACAATTGGCCGAGTTTCTTGGCTTGGGCAGGGGGCTTTGCCGTGGGTAACTACATAGGCCTGTGGATCGAAGAAAAGCTGGCCATCGGCAATCTGGTGATTCGAATCATCACCGCTAAACCTGCCAATGCGCTTGTACAGCACCTTAGGGAGGCGGGTTACGGGGTTACCTCGCTCGACGCTCAAGGCAGCGTTGGCGAAGTGGCACTCATTTTTACCTTGGTGAAGCGCCGGGATGTAAAAGCAGTTATTGCCATTGTTAAGAACCACAATCCCAAGGCCTTTTACACCATTGAAGATGTTCGTTTTACCTCTGACTTGGTATTTGGTCCGACCAAAAGCAGCAAAAGGAGTCTTTTCGGCAATTTGTCGACCCGCCTCGCCAAATAAAAACCATCTAAAAATACAAAGCCCCGATATCTAAGATACCGGGGCTTGTGGTGATGGACGGAATCGAACCGCCGACACAAGGATTTTCAGTCCTTTGCTCTACCGACTGAGCTACATCACCCTGAACGGACTGCAAAGGTAATAGATAGCCCCCCGTTTCTCCAATAGTTGAGACAAAATAAATCGGTTTTTTATTAGAGATAAACAAATGCGACCAAGCCAGCAGTGCCAATTGCCTCAAAATCAAAGCGGCACAACAATCGCTAGCTGCCTGAAAATTTAGGACTGTCGGGCTCTTTTACGCAGAAGTAGCTGTTTACGCACCCATTTGTTGAGGCGGTAAACCCCCATCCCAAACAAAACCGCTGTGCCAAAGGTGAAGCTGCCGTACACCACGGCCACCATGGCCATGGCACTGGAACCGAGCAAAACCTGCGATACAAAAATGGCCAAAGAGCTGTTTTGCAGACCTACTTCGATGGCGATGGTCATGCGACTGGTTGGACCCAATCCCGCTACCAAGGCCAGCAGAAAGCCCATGATCATCCCCACCAAATTGAGGGCTATGTTGGGCCATATCAAGGTAAGCAAATCATCCAAACTACTTTCCGCTCCCCCTCTTTCAAACAAAATAATCCCCAAAAAGGCCATCAACAACAAGGTTGGCATGATGATTCTGAGGGGTTTTTCAAGCATTTTGGCCCATAAAGGCTTGCGATAGCGGATAAATACCCCCACCAAAGCCGGCACAATGGTCATCAAGCCAATCTCCACAATGGTTTTGCCAAAAGGCAAGATGATGCGCGCCGTTTGCCCCAAATAACGCTCGAGTGCTAAATTAGTGATGATGGGGATGGTGAAAACGGTTAAAAGGCTATTGACCGAGGTGAGTGAAACCGACAAAGCAACATTTCCACGCAGGAGATGGGTGATGAGCCCCGCGCTGGCACCACCAGGGCATGCCGCAATCAGTACCAGTCCAACCTTAAACTCTGGCGCCATGGCCATGCTGTCGGCAATCCAAAAGGCCAGCAGCGGCAGCAGCACCATTTGCGACACCAATCCCAGCAAAATGGCTCGTGGGTACACAATGATGTTGCGAAAGCTCTGCAGGGTAAGCGACAAGCCTACGCCAACCATAATGACTACCAGGGTAATGGGTAAAAAAAGGCTGGAGAAAAAATGTTCCATCAAGCAGCCTCCTTTTTATCGAGCAAGAAAAAGCTGTTGTAGCCCTCCCCCATCTTGATATCGAGCAATTGCAGCTGTAGCAATTCGAGGATGGCTAGAAAGGTAAAGATGGCTTGCATGCGGTCTTTGAATCCCGTAAAAAGCTGCTCAAAAGCCAATTTACCCTTTACTTTAACGGCGCTTACCACATAAGCCTTTTGTTCGTCGATGGTGTATGGGTAGCGCACTACCACATGGCGCGGGGCACTTTCGCGCTCTTCAAAGCGCTGCAACACCTTGCTGAAGCTCTTCAGTAATTGGTACAAGTCGAGTTGCTCGAGCTCTTGCTCCACGCCCAAATTGGCTTGAATGGCAGCCAGCTCCTCCTCTACATTGCCACGACGCACCCGCCCCAACTGTTGTTCCTCGAGCTCGGCCATGCTATTAAGCACCGCTTTGTAGCGTTTATACTCCAGCAAGCGGTTCACCAAATCGGTTCGTGGGTCGATTTCGTTGCCCGATTCATCGAGCTCCTTACGCGGCAACAACATTTTGGCCTTGATGCGCATGAGCGTGGCTGCCACTAAGATAAACTCACTAGCCACCTCCATGTTCAGCTCACTCAAATCCTGAATGTAGGACAAAAAATCACGGGTAATGTCGCTGATCGGAATGTCATAAATGTCCAGCTCGTCCCGCTCTATGAAAAAGAGCAGCAAGTCGAATGGACCCTCAAATTGTTGTAATTTGATCTCAAATGACATTCTAAAAAAATTTAACTGCCTGCTCGCACCGTTATAAATGTTGCTGGGTCGAGGTGTTTGATCGCCAGGGCATGCAATTGTTCCGGTGTGATGCTTTGCACGGTCGAAATATAGTGATCATAATAGCTGTAATCCAAACCAAAAAAGTGAACATCCTTAAAACGGTCGGCCAAAGCAAAGGCACCGTCGAAATTACTGAGGTACACCCCTTGCAAATAGCTGCGCACGGCATCTAACTCATCCTGTCCCACCGGCTCGGCGCGCAATAAGCTCACCTCCTTCACGATTTCTGCAATGGCAGCCTCTGATACATCGGACCCTACCTCGGTGGCAATGGTGAAAAAAGCCGCCCGCTCGTACGACATCACCGCGGAGCCTACCCCGTAGGTATACCCCTTTTCTTCCCGCAAATTCGACATCAAGCGCGAACCAAAATAACCACCCAAAAGGGTGTTGAGCACCTTTAATCCCACATAATCGGGGTCATTTTTGCCAATCATGGGTTTTCCTATTCGCAAAGCATGTTGCAACGCACCGGCCTTGGGCACTTCGATGCGGCCAGGAGCTGCGGTTTGCAGCTGATGCTCGCGGATGGGCTTGTCGGCATTACAAGGACTCAACTCGGCCAAAGCCTTGTTCAAATGCGCCAAGGCCGCTTCCGGCTGCCAGCCTGCAATAACCACCGTGAGGTTATCAGTAGTATAATGCCGCTTGTGGTATCGCGCCAGCTGATCGGGCCGCACTGCCTTTAAATCTTCTGCCAAAGTTTGATAGCCGTAAGGATGCTCCTCCCCAAAAACCGACTTCATGAACTGTCTGCGCGCCATGCTCGACACCTTTTGGGCATCTACTTCGAGCTGCTGCAAGTGGTTACGCACTGTGGTTTCGAGCTCCGCCAAGGGAAACCCTGGTTGAAACAATAGCTCCAAGACCGTTGGCAGCACCGCATCCAAATGCTTGTGTAAGGTATACAAACTCATCCCACTGCGATCGGCCCCGGCTTCATACTGCAAATAAGCGCCATAATAGTCGAGCTGCTCGGCAATTTCACGGCCAGCGCGCAAACGGGTACCTTCCTGCAACATGCGATTGGTGAGGGAGGCCGCCAGGCGCACTTCCTCGTCCCAGCTGCCGCTGCCGATTACAAAATCAATGCGAATCACGGCCTGCTCTCCCGCCTCAAGCGTATAAACAGGGATGTTGTGCACCAATTGATGGGCACGCACCTGCGCTATTTCGAAGGCTTCGAAGGGCGCGGCGGGGGGCGACTGCTGGCGGTTAAGCGGTGGCGTGATATTCAAGGATAGAGGCTTTTTGAGGTTGGAAAAGATGTTGGGCCTGCGCTTGCAGGTCTTTGGGCGTAAGCACCTGGTAGTGCTCAAAATCGCTGTTAATGGCTTCGGTATCGCCTTGTAATGTGTAATAGGCCAGGTTCATGGCCACGTTCAAGCCTTGCGTTTCACTAAACACCAAGCTGGCTTCAATTTGGTTGAGATTTTTTTGCAGCTCCTCCTGTGGCACCAGTTCGTTTTGCAAGCGCTGCAACTCGGTCCAGATGGCAGCTTCCGCATCGGCCATCTTCACACCCCGCACCAGCTGTCCACTTACCAGCAATAAACCTGGGTCTTGCTCACCGGTGATGTAGGCGTTTACCTGACTAAACAGTCCTTGCTCCTTCACCAAGCGCCGGTACAAACGCGAGGATTTCCCACGCGACAATACATCGGTGAGCATATCGGTAGCATGGTAGCCCGGTTTTCCCTTGGCCGGCATGTGGAAAGCCATGTAAAGTGCATCCACAGGCACCTCTGCCTGTACTACCTCACGGCGTTGCGCCAATTGCTCGGGTTCGGCGGGCAGCCGGCGTGGGGGACGACTCGAAGCGGGAATGTCGCCAAACCACTTTTCGGCCAGGGCAAAAATGTGGGCGGGCTCAAAAGGACCGCTTACGCAGAGTACGGCATTGTCGGGACGGTAATGCGCATAAAAAAAGGCCTTTACATCCTCCAAGGTGGCATTTTCGATGTGACTCAGCTCCTTGCCAATGGTTGCCCAGCGGTAAGGGTGCTTTTTATAAGCTAAGGGGCGCAGCTTCAGCCACACATCGCCATAAGGTTGGTTCAAATAGCGTTGCTTAAACTCTTCAATCACTACAGCCCGCTGCACTTCCAGACTCCTTTCGCTGAAATCGAGCTGCAGCATGCGGTCACTTTCGAGCCAAAAAGCTGTTTCGAGCTGATTAGCAGGAAAGGTGAGGTAATAATTGGTGATGTCGTTATTGGTAAATGCGTTGTTTTCGGCCCCAATACGTTGCGCCACGGCATCGTATTCAGGGATGTTGGCCGAGCCACCAAACATGAGGTGCTCAAACAAATGGGCAAAACCCGTTTTGTCGGCCTGCTCATCGCGGGCCCCCACGTCGTACATCAAATTAAAGGCACCCAATTGGGTCGTGTGATTTTGATGCGCAATCACGCGTAATCCGTTGGGCAGTATATGTTTTTCGTATGTTACCATGCTTTTTCTTCAGACCGTTCAAAGATAGCTTTTACAACGGCGGCAGCATAGCCTAAGTTTCAGTTGCAGTAAAATGATATATTTGCTGGCAGCAAGACTAAATCTTATCGTAGATGAAAGCATACCGCGTGCTGAACATGATCAGCAATATTGATAATTGGATGGCCTATTTGTGGTACAAAAGTAGCGGCAAAAAGGGTGCGGGTTTCACCTTTCGTTTACGTAACCAATTCAATGTTAGCGTACCTAATCAAATCATTCCCGAATTCAAAGAGAGCTTTTTTGAAGAAGTTTACTTTAAGCACCTCCCCAAAAAACTGTTTACTGATCCAGCACCAGTAGTGCTTGATATTGGTGCTAATGTTGGCTTTTTTAGTCTGTTAGCCTGGTATAAACTCCCTGCGGCCAAAATACTGGCCTTTGAACCCATTGCACGCAATTTTAAGCTGTTACAGAAAAACACGGCGGGCATTCCCGCAAACAACCTTCTAGCGCAGCATGCAGCCGTAAGTGATGTAGTTGGAGAAATTGTATTGCGATTTAATGAACAAGACATTACTACCTCGGCCAGTTTGTTGGCCAATAGCACAGGAGGCACCGAAGAGGTGGTAGCCTCAACCACCTTAGCTGCTATTTTCGAGCAGCATCAGTTAAGAAAGGTAGATTTGTTGAAGATGGACTGTGAAGGTGCGGAGTACGGCATCATCTACAACAGTCCTGCCGCACTCTTCGACGCCATCAATTGCATTGCCATGGAAACTCATCCAGGAAGCGCTCCCAACGAAAACACCCAAAGCATGATGCATTACCTCGAAAAATTAGGCTACCTGATCAAGAGACAAGGCAAAGACTTGATATGGGCTTATAAACCCACCCATCAATGGAGATAAAACCCAACAACCGCTGGTATCCTCTCTTCCAAACCGATCGGGCCAGCAGCACCCTGCTTATCCGACTTTCGGTAGGTGCCGTATTTTTATCAGAGGGCGTCCAAAAGTTCTTATTCCCTGCCTTGCGAGGAGCTGGCCGGTTTGAGCGCATCGGTTTACCTGGCCCAGAGTTCTTGGGTTCCTTTGTGGGAAGCTTTGAAGTGCTTTGCGGCATTTCGGTTTTGCTGGGATTGGCTACCCGTTTAGCCAGCATGCCCTTGCTCATCATCATGCTGGTAGCTATCTACACCACCAAGGGAGAAGTGTTGGCAAATGAAGGTTTTTGGCCAATGATGCATGGAAGTAGAACCGATTGGGCAATGTTGCTCGGTAGTTTGTTTTTACTGGTCAGAGGTGGTGGTCGTTGGTCAATAGATGTTTATTTAAGTCCTCCTGCGACCATTAAAGAGCATTAGAACTTATAGCCTAGTTTCAAATTGAGGAGCGGACTAAATTCATTCAGTCCAACCGTCCAGGCAGCCCCCGAACTTATTCTTTTGGGCTCGGGCTGCATGGCATTTAAATTTCGGTAAACAAATCCAAATCCACCTTCTACAATTATGGGCCCCAAAGAGGTTTGAGATCCAGCCAAAGCTTCGCCCACAAAACCTCGATATTCATCCGTTTGCACCGCCTCTCCCCAACGCATCGCAGGAAGGCCGTCGTAAGTTGTTGGAATAAACCGCATTGTCTTATAAGAAACAGCTAGTTGCTTGTAATAAAGACTCGGTTGGAAAAAAAAGCGCGTATTCCCAAAAGCAGTTTCATAAATACGCAAACCAATACCAAGCCCCTGGTTGTAGGAACTTGAAAAAACCTCGCCATTGTAATTAGAATAAGCCCCATTTTGACCGTAAAATGCGCTCACCATCAGTGATACGTACTTGTTTTCTTGTCCAAACTCCGCATCCAACTGGAATTGATTGAGCATCAAGGGCCCCAAATTCACTCCAATAATCGCATATCTTGGAAACCGAGCTTTGGTTTCTGTTTGGGCTACTCCCACCAAGGATGCGCCCATCAGGGCCATGAGTAAAAACAACTTGGTTCTCATGGTATTTTGGTTGAAATCTTGCTTAACAAGCGCATACTTAAATCACTCCTGAGCTCGTATTGGTACAATCCATCTTTCCCAATGACCATGGCCACCCCATCTACCACCACTACATCCTCAGCTTCCATCTGAATATGCTTCAACAATGGCAGGCTCAATGAAGCATCCACTTTGTACATCTTAATGCCTTCGTCACACACCAAGAGTAAACTATCGTGCAAGGCTAAGCCCTTGGGCGCATTCATTTGTTTGGCGGTTAATAAAAAAGGCAGTGTTGGATCCGATACATCAACTACTTGCAAAGCGCCACCTTGGGCAGAACCATTCCAATTACTTGGGTTTCTCAAAGTAACAAATGCCAGTCTACCATCCGATACCACTGGATCCCGGGCAACAAAGTGTAAAAATTTAGCATAAGGTTTTGGCTGAAAGGGATTCCGAATGTCGTACAAATACATGCCGTCGATGGCGCCAATGTATAAAATGCTGTCGTGTCGGAAAATGGTTTCTAAGCCATTGCCTAAGAACATGGTGTTTTCGAAACGAGCACTGCCATCGGCTTCGATGGCGTATACTTTCAACTCCCGATTGGTAACCACGTACAATACATCATTAAAGGCGCAAAAACGCGCAGTAGAACCTGCGGTGCCGTTGGGACTGGCCGGTTTTGCCACCTCATCCCCCCCACAAGCAGACATGAGCACGGCTAAAAATATAGCTCCAATAAAACGCTTCATCATTTCCCCTCCATTTTCTCCCAAGCCACAATGATGGTGCCTTCAGGACGGTTCTCCTTTTTGTAACGATCTGGTACACGATTTTGATCGGGCGGTACGAGTTCGGGAAATACGCTACGAGTTCGGCTTTTAACGATGGCTTGGCCTGGCGTAGTTAAGATGTCTATCACCACCAAATCTACTGCATTGTCAACCGACAATAAACCGTTATTTACCGCCATGTCCATACATCCTGGTACACGTATAAAACCAACCGGTGTCGGATTCGAAGGGTCTGCATTGTTAAGCACATGTACACCTCGGTATTGCTCCGAAATAAGCAGATATGGCGCTATGTAATAAATTTTACCAGGAATACCCACCTGACGTGGCGCTTCCCAACGCACCGAAGCTTCCAGCGTGGAACGGTTCATCAGCACTGCTGAATAAATGGTTTCGGGAGGAAGCGGACGTGCAGGACAAGCCTGCAACAACAAGGCCCCCGCGAACAATAACAAGATATATTTGAGCTTTTGCATTGTTGTTG
The DNA here is from genome assembly GCA_030682795.1 of Sphingobacteriaceae bacterium. Taxonomy (GTDB): domain Bacteria; phylum Bacteroidota; class Bacteroidia; order UBA7662; family UBA7662; genus PNNG01. The sequence continues at coordinate 60,194 of JAUXNJ010000044.1, read as the reverse complement.
CAAATTACTCAATCCAGTATTAACTACAAATTATTTTTTTTGTGGTCACAACCAGCGCCTGCCCAGCTTGTAGCATGGTACCACCTAATCGGTTCGTTTGCTATATTTGGAGATGCGCAAACTAGTTTTTCTCCTGCTGATTTTACCTGTTTTGGGCTTTTCCCAAGGCAAAAAAACCATCACCCATGCCGATTTGTGGCAGCTGAAAGGGGTGGGAAGCCCGAGTCTGAGTCCCGATGGCAAATGGGTGGTTTTTTCCCTTACCCTGCCCGACTACGACGCAGATAAACGGCATAGCGACCTGTGGATAGTACCCACCGATGGCAGCGCCGAGCCCCGTCCCATTACCGCAGGCAAAGCCGGCGAAAGCAGTCCCGTTTGGTCGCCCGACGGCAGCAAATTGCTGTTTACCGCCAAGCGCGAGGGCGACGAAAAAGCGCAGGTATATGTGCTTAACCTGCGCGAGGGCGGCGAAGCGCAACGCATTACCTCCCTCAGCAGCGGCGCCAGCAGTCCTCAATGGCACCCCAATGGGCGCAGCCTGCTTTTCACCAGTCAAATTTACCCCGATGCCAGCACCGATAGCATTCAAAAAGCACGGGGGAAAGCCAAAAAAGAGGCCAAAGTACAGGCTTTTGTGTACGACAATTTCCCTTCCCGCTCCTTCGATCACTGGATTGACGAGCTCAAAACAGCTCTTTTTGTACAGGCCCTGCATCCCGATTCGGCTGCGGTGCAGTTACTGGCGGGCGATGCAGACTTTCAAACCAGGGCCTTCCAACTAAGTGGGAGTCCTTGTTTTAGTCCCGACGGCACCGAAGTGCTATTTATAGCCACCACCAATTATACCGAGGCGGCCTTTGCCGACAACAAACGCGAACTCTACCGCATTGCCAGCCGCGGCGGTCAAAAGCGCCGCATGGCCATGCCTGATAAGATGACGGCCAGTAGTCCTGTTTTTGGTCCCGATGGCGCCCTCTACCTCCTGCTCAGCCCCACCCTCGACAGCATCCGCATCAGCTACCGCTACAGTCGGGTGGCGCGTTTCGACTGGCCACGGCCGGCGGCACCGGTATATTTAAGCATGAGCATGGACCTCGACCCCGAGAACCTGCAGTTTTCGGCCGACGGCAAAGAGCTGTGGTTTCAGGCCGAATTCCGTGGGCGCCAAGGCTTGTACCGTTACCAGCTGCGCAATAACAAACTGCTGCCTTTTGCACCAGGGCATACAGGCGTTTTTTCAGGCCTCCAACTCAATCAACAAGGAAAAACCGTGGCGGTGGCCGCTTGGCAAAGCAGCAATGGTCCGAACGAAATTTACCTCCTCGACCCTGCTAAAAACACCTTTAAAGCCCTCACCAGCTTTAACCAAAAAGCCCTCGAAAAGCTCGATTTGCCCCGTTTGCTAGAATTCGAAAGCCAAACCCCAGGCTTCGAGCAAAGCATTCACAGCTATGTGGTGCTGCCTCCTAATTTCGACAGCAGCAAAAAATACCCTTTGTGGGTGGTGATGCACGGCGGTCCGCACAGTGCCTGGCAAGACAGCTGGCACACCCGCTGGAACTATCATTTGTTGGCCAAGCCAGGTTATGTGTTGCTGCTCACCAATTACAGGGGGTCGACGGGTTACGGACAAAGTTTCGCCCAGGCCATCCACCTCGATCCGTTCAAAGGTCCCGCCAACGACATCCTCGAAGCCGCCAAAGAAGCCATCAAACGCTATAAATTCATAGATGGCAACAAACAAGTGGCTGGCGGTGCCAGTTACGGCGGGCATTTAGCGGGTTGGATGTTGGGCACCACCACCCATTTTAAGTGCCTGATCAGTCATGCCGGCCTCATCAACAGCTACTCGCAATGGGCCACCAGCGACGGCATATTCCACCGCGAAATCAGCGCTGGCGGGGTGCCTTGGGGAGATAGCAGGGTGTGGATCGAGCAAAATCCCATCATGTTTTTGCCCGACTACAAAACCCCGATGCTGCTCACCATCGGCGAAAAAGACTACCGGGTACCTATCAACAACACCTTAGAAGCCTGGGCCATTCTGCAAAGGCAGCAAATTCCTTCGCGCTTGATTGTGTTTCCGAACGAAAACCACTGGGTGCAGGACGGCCGTAACCACGAGTTTTTTGTGAACGAGATGCATGCATGGATTGCGAAGTGGCTGGAATAGCGTAAATTTGCAAGAATGATTGTTTCGTTTTTCAAAACACCCAAGCACCAGCGCTTCAACTACACCCCACGGTATTACAACCCGGAGGAAGAAGAGCGGCAAGAGCGCATTCGCAAAGCACGTGGCGAGGCCTTAACCGGCGAAACCAGCGTGAAGCGGATTCAGTTTAAGCGACAAATGGGCTACCAAGCGGCGGTAAAAAAATCGAACCTCAACGTTATTTTCCTGATATTTTTCATCGCAGGATTGTTTTTCCTGATTTTCAACGCGGTCATCAGTTTACCTACGGCGGTGCTGCTCATTGCATTGCTCATTGTGTGGCGCACGGGTATGTTGGCACGCTTTTTCCAATTGTTGATACCCAAGCGGAGGGGTAAGTAGTGGCCGACATCATTCAGTTATTGTCGGACGCCCTCGCCAACCAAATTGCGGCGGGCGAGGTGGTGCAACGACCAGCTTCGGCGGTGAAAGAACTGCTCGAAAACGCCGTAGACGCCGGTGCTAACGACATTCAGCTCGTGGTGAAGGATGCCGGCAAAACGCTCATCCAGGTAGTGGATAATGGTTGCGGGATGTCGGTGACCGATGCCCGGATGTGTTTCGAGCGCCATGCCACCTCCAAAATTCGAGACATCAACGACCTGTTTCGCATTCGGACCTTCGGCTTCCGCGGCGAAGCCATGGCTTCAATTGCCGCCGTAGCGCAGGTGGAGCTAAAAACGCGGCGCACAGAGGATGAACTCGGCACCCACTTGCGTATTGAAGGCAGCAGCTACCTCGGACAAGAACCCGCCCAACTCCCGGCCGGCACCAGCATTTTGGTTAAAAATCTGTTTTACAACGTACCAGCCCGGCGTAATTTTTTAAAGAAGGACGAGACCGAATTCCGCAACATCTGCGACGAATTTCTGCGCCTCGCCCTCTCCCAGCCCGGCCTGCAACTCAGCTTGGTGCACAACAACAACGATGTATACCGCCTGCGCCCCGGCAACCTCCGCCAGCGCATTGTGGGGATCATGGGCGATCAATTCAACACCAGCTTGGTGCCGGTCGACGAAAGCACCCCCATGCTCAAAGTCAACGGCTTCATCGGTAAACCCAATACCGCCCGTAAAAGCAAGGGCAACCAGTACTTTTTCGTCAATAACCGCTTCATTCGCGACCCTTATTTGCACCATGCCGTAATGGGCGCCTATGCAGGTTTATTGCCCGATGGTGCGCATCCCACCTATTTCCTTTTTTTAGAATTAGACCCCAAAAAGGTAGATGTAAACGTGCATCCCACCAAAACCGAGGTCAAATTTGAAGAAGAACAGGCACTTTATGCCATATTGCAGTCGGCCATCAAGCGGGCCTTGAGTCAGTACAACGTAGCCCCCAGCCTCGATTTCGAGCGCGAAACGGGTTTAGACGGCCTCGACCTCAGCCCGAAACCCAGCGACCAAATCCGCCAACCGCAAATCAGCTTCAATCCGCACTACAATCCGTTTAGCAATCCCGGTGGACAAGCACCCGCATCCTCCAATGGCGGCGGTTCGGGCAGCAACCCCAGCAGTGCCCCCAAACGCACGGCTACCGAGGGCTGGCACGACCTCTACGAGATTGGCAAAAGCGCATCAGCCGGACAACAAATGCCGCTTTTGAGCAGCGAAGACGCCCATCATACGGCCGAAAAGCCTCTTTTTCAGCTGCACCGCAGCTACATTGTATCGCAAATCAAAAGTGGTTTGCTGCTCGTAGACCAGCAGGCTGCCCACGAACGCATTTTGTACGAAAAATACCTGCAGCAGCTGCTGAGCGGCAAAAGCGCGAGTCAACAACTCCTTTTCCCCGAGCAGCTGGAGCTCAGCAAAATGGAGGCTGGCATGCTGCAGGAGCTGTGGGACGAGCTCGCGCGCTCCGGCTTTGTGCTCGAGCGCCAAAGCGACCTCATCTACCAAATAAAAGGTGTCCCCACCGAATTAGTAGCCCAAGATGCGGGTGCTTTGTTGCGGCAGCTACTTGACCAATATCGCCAAAACCAAACCCACGACCCCAAGGCCCTACACGAGCAAATGGCCCGCACCTTGGCCCACAACGGCGGTGTAAAAAGCGGCAAAATCCTCCAAAAAGCCGAAATGCAGCAGCTCATCGACGAGCTTTTTGCCTGCGAAAACCCCTACTACACCCCCGATGGCAAACAAACCCTGCTTACCCTCACTTTAGAAGAAGTGCTGCAGCGGCTTAAAAGCTAAATTTGGTTAAGAAGTGCGCCAAAGCACGCTGTCAGATACAGCAAAACTGCTTTTCTGAAACGAAACATCGCTTTCTGCTGTTACTCCCTTTTTAAGCACAAATCCAGTCTATTCATCCATCTTAAAGCCGTAAAAAACGGATATATTTGCATCCTATGAGTTCACAAATCAGTCCCGGCCGCTTCGATGTCCTCCCCGTAGTGGTGAAAAACATCATCATCATCAACGGGCTTTTCTTTTTAGGCACCTATGTGCTGGGCAGTAACTTTGGCACCGACCTCATCAAAATATTTGGTTTGCGCTTCCCAGCCGCCTCAGAGTTCCACCTCTGGCAGCCCATCACCCACCTGTTTATGCATGGTAGCCTCAACCACATCCTCTTCAATATGTTTTCATTTTGGATGTTTGGCAGCATGCTCGAAAACGTTTGGGGGGCCAAACGCTTCCTCAATTTTTACATCATCACCGGCTTCGGTGCGGCCTTTTTGCACTACCTCATCGTGTATTTTGTGCAGCTGCTGCCTTTGCTCAACAATATTGACCTTGAAATTGCAGCAGCAAGCGCTGGTCAGCTTACATATCTAGAAAGCTACCGCGAACAAATCCTCAACATGCCCAACATCATCGGTGCCAGCGGCGCGGTAGCCGGTATTTGGATCGCTTTTGCCTACCTCTTTCCCAACAGCACCCTCTATTTATTTTTCGCCTTCCCAGTAAAGGCCAAATACCTGGCCGCTGTTTACGTTTTAGTAGAACTGTACCAGGCGTTACAATTCGACCCCAAAGACAATGTGGCGCACTTTGCCCACCTCGGCGGCATGCTGTTTGGCTTTTTGATTGTGAAATTTTGGTACAACAACGATAGACTGAATTTCTACTAATGAGAAGCAATTCGATTCTCAACGACCTGCGTAGCACTTTCACTCGCGACAACAACAGCCTGAACCAGCTTATTCTGGTGAATGTGTTGGTTTTTGTGGTGCTCAGCATCTTGGCGGTGATTGTAGCCCTCTTCCAGCTCGAGGCGGGTTGGTACATGCGCATCAGTCGCTACTTGGCTGTACCTGCCTCACTCGGTAATTTGCTGTACCGGCCTTGGTCGCTGCTTACGTATATGTTTGTGCATGCCGGCTTCTTCCACATTTTGTTTAACATGCTGTGGTTATACTGGATTGGTCAAATTTTTCAGGAATACCTTGGCAGCAAAAAGCTTGTGGCCGTGTATTTTTTAGGGGGATTTGCAGGTGCCGCCATGTACATTCTGGCCTTCAACATCTTCCCGCTGTTTCGCAGCATCATCGACACCTCTTTTGCCGTAGGGGCCTCTGCCTCGGTGCTGGCCGTAGTGGTTGGGGCGGCTACCCTACTGCCGAATTTCACCATCCGTTTGTTCCTCTTTGGCAATGTGCCGCTTAAATATTTGGCGCTGGCCATGGTCATCATCGACTTGTTAAGCGCCTCGGGCAGCAATGCCGGCGGCCATTTTGCCCATTTGGGTGGTGCGGTTTTCGGTTTTGTATACATCAAGCAGCTGCAAGCAGGTAGAGATTTGGGCGCGGGCTTCAACCGGGCGGTAGATTGGCTGGTCACCACCTTCAAGCCCGGCAAAAAAAGTAGACTCAAGGTCAGTTATAAAAATCCTGGGAGTCCCAAAACCGCCAGCGTAAAAACTGCTGCCAACAGTCCCGCAGCTGCAACCGCCAGCAACAAAGTGCCGCAGGAGGTTATCGACCGCATCCTCGATAAAATTGCACAAAACGGCTACGACGGCCTGAGCAAAGAAGAAAAAGAGCAGCTGTTCAGGGCCAGCAAACAATAAGTCATGCAGCGCATACTACGATTATTCCGCAATCTGGTATTCAGTTTTAACATACTGGCCGCGCTGCTTTCCATACTTGTGTACATTGCCCCCTATGTGCATCCGGAAACCTTTTGGCAAACGGTTTTTTTGCCCTACCTCTCTTTCCCCATGCTCCTCATCCACCTTGGCTTCATCATTTGGTGGTCGCTGGGGAGGTCTAAAAAGGTACTGCTTTCGCTCATTACCGTGGTACTGGGATGGCCGGTAAATAATGCCACCGTGCAATGGAGTCCAGGTACAAAAAGTAGCGAAAATAGCCTGACCATCATGAGCTACAACGTTGGTAACTTTAGGGAGGGAGGTGAGAAAAAAGCCACCCACGAAAATATCCGGCAAATCATCAATTCTACGCAGCCTGATCTGATTTGCTTTCAAGAGTACCAAAGCCGCAATCGAAAAACTGGCGATTTTTCAGATATCCTTTTTGATGAGCTCGACTACCAACAAGGCTATTTTGAAAAAGTGATTGGCAATGCTGATTGGGGATTTTCAGGATTGGCCATTTTTAGCAAATATCCCATCCTTTCCAAAAATTATCTGCCCTTTCAAAACGAACATACCGTAAATGGTTGCATTTATGTGGATGTATTGGTTGGAATCGACACGGTTCGGGTCATCAACATCCACCTGCAAACCAACCGTTTGCAGCGTGAGGAACTCGAATATGTGCGCGGCATCCAGGTTAATCCCGATGCTGAAAGCGGTCGGGGAATCTTAAAGGTGATGGCCAAAATCAAAGCCGCAGCCCTGGCTCGGGCCAGTCAGGCCGAAACTGTGGCTGCGCTCATCGACAGCACGCCTTATCCCATCCTGCTGTGTGGCGATTTTAACGATTTACCCGCTTCTTATGCCTATCACCAGGTTAAGAGGCATTTGCAAGATAGTTTTGTAAAAAAAGGCAACGGCACTGGCAATACTTACGCCGGCGTTTTTCCATCCTTTCGCATCGATCAGGTGTTTGTAGACCCTCGTTTCAAAGTCAAAACACACCGTGTAATTAAACAACGGCACTCCGACCACTTTCCGGTGGTGGTTACCCTCGAAATCCCCCAACCATAATTTATATTTGCCCCATGCAGCCCGTCCTCCAGCTTTACAACACCCTCAGTCGCACCAAAGAAGTCTTTGAACCCATCACGCCCCCGCATGTGGGCTTGTATGTGTGCGGTCCAACGGTGTACGGAGAGGCGCACCTTGGGCATGCACGGCCTTACATTACCTTTGACGTGCTGCGGCGCTACCTTACCCATTTGGGCTACAAAGTGCGCTACGTACGCAACATCACCGATGTGGGGCATTTAGAGAACGATGCCGATGCTGGTGAAGATAAAATTGCCAAAAAAGCCCGTTTAGAGCAGCTCGAGCCCATGGAAGTGGTGGAGCTGTACACCGGCAGCTTCCATACCAGCATGCGCGAGCTCAACAATTTGCCGCCAAGCATCGAGCCGCGGGCCTCAGGCCACATCCTTGAACAGCAGGCCATGATCGGCAAGCTCATCGAGCAGGGTTTTGCCTACGAATCGCAGGGTTCGGTGTACTTCGACATCAGCAGTTATTCGAAACAATACGATTATGGCACGCTCTCGGGCCGGGTGGTGGAAGAACTGCTCGCCGGGGCTGGCAATGAGCGGCGTACGTTGGAGGGACAAGACGAAAAGCGGAACCCAGCCGACTTCGCCCTCTGGAAAAAAGCCCAACCCGAGCACATCATGCGCTGGCCGAGTCCTTGGAGCGATGGCTTCCCTGGCTGGCACATCGAATGTTCAGCCATGAGCGCCAAGTATTTGGGCGATTATTTCGACATCCACGGCGGCGGCATGGACCTGCTTTTTCCGCACCACGAAAGCGAAATCGCACAGTCGCAAGGCAGTTGCGGCCACCATCCCGTGAAATACTGGATGCACAACAACATGATCACCATCAACGGACAAAAAATGGGCAAGTCGCTGGGCAACTTCATCACCCTCAGCGAGCTGTTTAACGGCACCCACGCCAAGTTAACGCAGGCCTACAGTCCCATGACCATCCGCTTTTTCATCCTCCAGGCCCACTACCGCAGCACGCTCGACTTCAGCAACGAAGCCCTGCAAGCCGTAGAAAAAGGCCTGAAGCGCTTTATGGAAGGCGTAAAAACCTTGTTGAGTCTGCAGCCCAGCAAAGAAAGCAGCTTCGCCGTCGACCCCCTCATTGCCAGCTACCACGAGGCTTTGTGCGACGACCTCAACACCCCCATCCTCATTGCGCAGCTCTACGAAACCATTTACCAAGGCAATTTAATGGCCAGCGGCAAGGCCAGCTTAACCGCTGCAGACCTTCAAAAGCTGCAAGAAACTGTTAAAACCATGGTTTTTGAGGTTTTGGGGATGAAAACCGAGGCGGAAGCAGCCACCGATAAGGTAGACGGACTGGTGCAAATGCTGTTGGAGATGCGGGTGGAGGCCAAAAACAACAAAGACTGGGCGACCAGCGACCGCATCCGTGACCAATTGGCGGCCTTGGGCATTCAAGTAAAAGACAGTAAAGAAGGCAGCAGCTGGAGTTTCAGCTAAGCGATACGACCATGAAAAAACGCATCCTCTTTGGTTTGCTGCTGCTTTTGGCAGTGGGGGCCTGCAAAAACGAATCGAGCGAAACCCAAGAAAAAGCGCCCGAACAGCCTGCCAAAGCCGCGGTTACCCACCCGCCTTTTAACGCCGACAGCGCCTATGCCTGGGTTCAAGCCCAGGTGAATTTTGGTCCACGCACCCCCGGCAGCGCAGCCCACGCCGCTTGTGCCGATTATTTGGTGAAGACCTTGCAGCGTTTTACCCCCGAGGTACAGGTGCAAAGCGCGCCAATTAAGGCCCACGACGGCAAGACTTTCCAACTCAAAAACATCATCGCGAGCTTTAATCCCGACCAAAAAAAGCGGGTGGTTTTGGCCGCGCATTGGGATACGCGTCCCCGTGCCGACCAAGACACCGAGCGCACCAACCAAGCCATCGATGGCGCCAACGACGGGGCATCGGGCGTGGCGGTTTTGTTAGAGATGGCCCGCAACTTTGCCATTCAAGCGCCTGGTGTGGGGGTCGACATTGTGCTGTTCGACCTCGAAGATTATGGCGTTTCGGAAGTTTCGGATAGCTATTGTCTCGGCTCACAATACTGGGCTGCTAATCCCCACAAAGCTGGCTACCGCGCCGAATACGGCATTTTATACGACATGGTCGGCGGCAAAGACGCCCGTTTTTACATGGAAGGTTATTCGATGTACTATGCACCGCACGTGATGCGCAAGGTATGGAATGCCGCCCACGACCTCGGTTTTGGCAGCTTCTTCACCTTCCAGCAAAGCAGTCCCATTACCGACGACCACTACTACGTAAACAAAATCGCGCGCATCCCCATGATCGACATCATTGAGCACGACCCCACCACGCCCACGGGCTTCGGGAAATACTGGCATACCCACGATGACACCATGGAGGTAATTGATCGCGCTACTTTGCAGGCGGTGGGGCAGAGTACGCTGTGGGTGGTGTACCAGGAATAGATCGCTGGCGATTGCTGATTTCCGATTTATGACGTCGGATTTATGATTTGAAGATCGGTCGCCAAAGGCTCCCTTACAGACCGTTCGCTGCGCTCTCTTTTCAGACATCAGACCGGTCGCTACGCTCCCTTTTCAGATTGAGTAGGCTCTTGCGATTTATGATTTCCGACTTATGACCTCAGATTTCTCATTTGTCCAGTTCACCGGCCTCTGAGGCTCTCGAAGGGTGATTTGGCCGACTAGCACAACCATGCTCCTGCAAAAAAAGATTGAACTAGGCAGACGGTTGAACGCCAGAGACGGCGCTGTCTCTGAATGAGCGAAGCGAATGTTCCCTGAGCTCCGCCGAAGGGTGGTCTGTTAGGGAGCAACGCGACCGGTCTGTAAGCACGCCGAATGCAAGCGGCCCCTTTTGAACCCCGCCTTGCGGGATTTCGCTTCGCTCAACCTTCAACTTTGAACTTTGAACTACCTTGCTGCGGTTTACCGCAGCAAGGTAACCACACCCTTCTCCACCCTCGGGTTGCGTCCCTCTGGCGTATAGCGGATGATGAAGGGATAACTGCCGTTCGGCACATCCTGACCTTGAAAAGTGCCATCCCAGCCGCGGTTGAGGTTAGTGCTGGTAAAAATCTGTCGACCCCAGCGGTCGTAGACTTCCATTTGGTAGCTGCTGAGTTCGCAGCGGGTTTTGACGATCAGCTCATCGTTTAAACCATCTCCATTGGGCGAGAAGGCCGTGGGTAAATACATATGGCATTCACAATCGACCAAACTCAGGTAAAATTGGTCGGTGGCCGTGCCACAAGGGTTGTTGATTTCGGCGCTGTACCAACCGCTGTCGGTGAGGATGCGGATGCGCTCGCTGCTGCCATCTGTCCATTGGTAGCTGCCCTGCCACACTTCGGGTAGCTCGATGCGGTAAAACTGCCCTTCGCAGCGACTCGTATCGTTGAGGCTAAGCTCGGGCGCTTGCTGATAATCGACCCGCACCTCATGCACAAAGGTGCCGCAGGCGTTGGTCATGAGCAAGGCGTAGGTGCCAGCTGCGGTAACCGTGAGCGGTTGGGTGCTGCCATCTTGCCACTGCCAGGTGTAATCGCCGGGTTGAGGTGTGAGAGTGAGGCTGCTGCCCGCACACACATTGGTATCGCTGAGTAGGCCACTTTGCGGCGGCTCGTGCAGGCTGATGTAAAAGCTGTCGCGGGTGCTGAAGCAGGCATTACTGAGCTCAGCCCACTGCCAGCCACCGGTGTTAAAACTGGTGCTCCAGAGACTGTCGCCGTTGCTCCAGCGGATGCTGAGCACCGAATCGGACATCAAAGCAACGGGCAAGCTGCTGCCCGTGCACAAAACCGTATCGGGTAGATTGGGTGATTCAGGAAAGCCCCAAACACGGATGGTTTTAGTAAGGGTATCTAATTTATTGCAGTAATCGGCAATGGCAGTAATGGTGTAGGTGCCCGGTTGATTATAAAAATGCACAGGAGCAAATACTGTATCGGTATTGTTGGGAGATGTGGGATCGCCAAAATCCCAGCGCACACTGTTTAAATTGTCGTAATCATAGAGCCGCATGCGCGCCGTATCGCCCAAGCATACATCGTTGGCTACTACTGAAAAGCGGCCTGGGTAGAAGTAATACATTGGGAAACGGGGCATTTGAATCTGCAAACCAGAATTTGGAATATTCACGGGAGGAGTAAAAAAAACTGTATCCTCAAAAAGGCAAGCTGGATAGGGCAAATCAGGATATCGAATGCGTGAAAAGTTTAAAACATGTGGAGGTGTCCAAAGTGATTGGGATAAACCCATTCGGCCAATTAAATAAAGAGAACCATCAGGAGCAATTGTGATATCGCTAAAAAGTGAAATACTGCTAGAAATCCGTTGTCGTGATTGATCAATGGTAGCAGAATCAAGAACTGTTAAATCAAACTGAACAACGCTAATACCGGTAGGATCAAGCGTGTACAACTTGCTCCCATCAGGTGAAAATACACGAATATAAGCCCAAATGGGATTCAAAACCACGTTTCTAATTGGAGGTATAAAAATAGGACTAAATAATTGACCGGTGCCGGGATCAAAATTCAGCAACTCGAAGTGCAAATTATTACTCAAATTTTGGCCTACCACCTTAGTCCCGTCAGCGCTAACAGTTAATCGTTCAGAAGATGTAAAGTTGTTATCATAAAATCGAGGATGACTAAGTGTAGAGTGATAAGTAAGAGTACCGCTCGTATTTATATGATAAACTTTATACCTACTCATTCTTCGTTGGACTATGATCAGCCACTTATCGAATCCATTAGCATGCTTGACAACTACAAAACCACCAGAGGTAGTGTCAATAGGAATGTTTTTTTGCGTTACACTATAATTCCCACTAATTTGATTTTTTTCAATTCTACTAAAATGTAATTGATCATATCTTGAAAAAAAAAGATACAAATCTTCATTTAAAGAGATTTTGGAGATCAAACCTGGCCCTGACCCGAGATAAACGAAACTATCACTATTTGCTAATTTATTACCTAACGAATCTGACAAATGTCTCCAAAAAACATTAGAATCAACTTCAAAAAATAGTAATTTGCCGTCACAAGAGTTAGCTACTGGAAAAGGTTGTTGCTGAAAATTACCCCAGCCAACCATTCTATTACGTAGCAATGGGTTAAAGTTAAAATTGGCTGGCCCTAGAAACTCAAATGTACCAGCCACACTCACCCAATTTTTCGCCTCTAACTGAGCAAAAACAGGCCTAATCAAAAACAAAGACAATAACAAAATGTAAAGACCAATTAGCCTTTTCATTATTTCGTTATGACAATTTTTACAAAATCAGTATTTCCATTTACTGAAGTTACCGATATTGGATACACACCAGCATTCAAAAAACTTAAATCTAAGTCTATCGTTGTCTTGTTTCCTTCTAAAAAAAAGGTTTTTAGCACTTTACCATCAAGGCTAAGTATTACAACTTGTTTTATAGGAATTTCTGCTTGTATTTGTACAGGGCCACTCGTAGGGTTTGGATAAACATTAAAAGCAACATTTCCATTAATAACGGCTTCGACATGTACTTCAGGCCGCGCTATTCTAACAGGAGCAGTACTGTTTTGAAAAGACCGTTTGTAATAAATCCTACCACTTTGTGGCGCCGTAAATGCATAACTAACCCAGTCAAAATCCCCATCTACACTAATCAATGTTTGTGGCTCTGAATTCAAATAACCTTCACCAATAGCCAGATAACGGCTGGTGGTTGGCACAGGAATAACGTGTCGAAATTCGGTATCAAATGGAGGTGGAAAAAGAGTTGTAGTGTTTCCATCGAAATCATACATCAACCTTCTAGAAATAACTTCTGGCGAATTACTTGGCCTGCTTGGTAAACCTGTATTGTCCCAATTCCATGCCAAATAAGTAATTCTATCACCTGCAAAGGTAGTTACTGGCCCTGAATTAGGGTATAATTCAAGATTAGCTCCAGGAGGCACCAGTTGTTGATTGAATGGAAATGGAGCCGGTGTGATAATCGGATTTATAATGGTATTCAGTATTTCGGAAATCCACTCATAGTTGGTATTAGTAGGTGGACTGTATGTTTGTTCGAATACTACGTTAGAAGGTGGCGGAAAAGCAACAGGAAAAGAAGGTCCCGCAACATCCTGTAACTGACTGCTCGCTATATGGCTGTTGGTACCATCATATAATTCATACAACACGCTGCAAGCAAACTCATTCCTATAATTAATACCCAGTGAGTTCCAATAGGTGGGCATATCAATCCTAGGTTTGGCAACCCTCGTGGGCACAAGTCCTCCCGCATGCTGTACTGTATGAATGATGCAGTTTACTATTCCTCCTTGCACGTTTGTAAACTTTTCAAACACAGTTTTAATATCACCCGACGGTGTTCCTTGGTCTACCAATACAAAGTCCACAAAACTATTCCCATTGAGATGGCGAATAGCCACATCAGGCTCTATCGACCGATTCATGCCACAACCACCTACATTAACCAAACAAGTATTCCCTGATGGCGTTAAAGTAGGAAAATCAACCGTCATCGCTTCGATGTCGCCAGCGCGTTCCCACACTACTACCGCATTACCCACAACATCGGCATCCACATTGGGGTAAGTTGCTCCCGTACTAAAGTTGAAGAAACCACCAGCACCATAACCACCTACTGGTGTAGGAGAGCCACCATTCCAGTCCCACATCTCAGACCAAATGCCGCTTGGACCTAAATTAGATTCATAAACAACCAGCAACAAGCCCGAACCACTGTAATCCCAAACCACATCAGGGTCAGTTACACTTGCTCCTTGTGCAAAAGCTTGAATTGGAAAACAAAATTCTGTAGGCGGCACTGTACTGTAATCAATAAAAATGATGCTTGGATCACTTCCGTCTACCACCACCGCTTGTAAGTCACCAAAAGCGGAAGTACCTGTATTACGCACACTTGCCGACAGGCAACTTGCAGCTATGTCAGGTGTAACCGGGTCGATGAACTGAGCCATGGCAGGAAAGCTAAAAAGTGATAAAACTGCTAAGGAGCGGGCAAATACCCCCCCCCCAACTTGTGTTTAGGCTGTTTTTAAACAGCGATGTAGAATTTTTCATACGAACAGGATTCTAGGTTGTTAAATATAATTGTTGTTTTTCACAGAACCAAATTAATTTAACATTAAAAAGACCGCGAAAGATTTGCGATTTCGATTGGCGATTTCCGATTTGTCCACTTTACCGATCCCTGAGGCTCTCGAAGGGCCTATGGAATTCCGATATCGATTTATGATTTGGCCGATAACCACAACCATACTCCTGCAAAAAAAGATTGAACTAGGCAGACTGTTGAACGCCAGAGACGGCGCTGTCTCTGAACGAGCGCAGCGAGTGGTCTGTAAGAGAGCCAAAGGCGAACGGTCTGTTAGGGAACAAAGTGACCGGTCTGTAAAGCGAACGAAGTGAGCGGTCTGCAACGCGCGGTCTGTAAATAATTGCTATTTTTGAGCAACCATAGCCCCTAAATGCGTAACGAGCCCAAAAAAGCCAATCAACCGAAAAAAGAAGCTGCCAAATCTACTGCCAAGCGTTTCGAAATGCCCAATTTCAGCGAAATGCTCAGCGGCAACAGCTTGCGAAACATTATCGGCTTCAGCTTATTGCTTTTCACCACGCTGTTGGCGGTCTCGATGATTTCGTACCTCTTCACTTGGAAACACGACCAAAGTCAGGTCACCGGCTCGGCTTGGAGCTTTTTGTTTAGCAGCGAAACAGAGGTAGACAACTGGCTAGGTCGCCTCGGCGCTTGGCTTGCACATACTTTTGTGTACCGCGGCTTCGGCTTGGCTTCGTTTTTTATCGTTTTTTTACTGGCCATCAGCACGCTGCGTTTGATTTTTGCAGATTTTAAAGTCAACCTCCTCCGCCAATATTACCACAACATTTTATTGCTGCTCAGCATCTCGATCAGCTTTGGGTATTTATTCAATCACCTCATCGGACTGGCCTTTCCCTGGGGGGGCGAATTTGGCCTATACCTCAGCCGCTGGCTCAGTGGTTTTGTGGGAAGCTTGGGTACTGGACTGCTGGTGCTGGTGTTTTGGGCGATTTATGTGACGGTACGACTCAATCTCAGCCTAAAACTGGCCGACATCCTCCCAAATAAACAGGTAGCTGAACTAGAGGCCGACGAAGTACCGCAAGCCTCGGTGAACATTCAACGTACGGTGCGCCCGCAAGCCGAGGAAATCAGTCCCACGATCGACCTTAACGAGCCGCTCGACACCGACGAGCTCGACGAAGACGAAGCCCCTTGGAGCGACGAAATGGAGCCGCATTTGGTAACAACGCCGCCTCCCGCACCGGCGCCATCTCCCCAAACCCTCGAAATCACACCACCTATTGAAGAAGCCGCACCCACGGGTCCTGCCCTCGAAATAGAGGAGGTGATTGAAGAAGACATCCTGGCGGAAGGCGGCGTGGTGCTTAACGAAAGCGAGCTGTACGACCCCAAACTCGACCTGTCGAGCTACAAATACCCACCCATCGACCTGCTGGTGGAGCACGGCAGCAGCAAAGTGCAAATCAATGCCGAGGAACTGGAGAAAAACAAAAACCAGATCATCGAAACCCTCGGGCATTACAACATCGAAATCGACAAAATCAGGGCAACGGTTGGTCCTACCGTCACCCTCTACGAAATAGTACCTGCCGCCGGGGTGCGCATCAGCAAAATTAAAAACCTCGAAGACGACATCGCCCTTTCGCTGGCCGCACTCGGCATCCGCATCATCGCCCCCATGCCGGGCAAGGGCACCATTGGCATTGAAGTGCCCAACCAACACAAAGAAATTGTGAGCATGCGCTCGCTGTTGGCCTCCGAAAAATTCGTAAACAGCGATATGGAGCTGCCGGTGGCCCTCGGCAAAACCATCTCCAACGAAATTTTCATCACCGATTTGGCCAAGATGCCGCACTTGCTCATGGCCGGTGCTACGGGTCAAGGTAAATCGGTCGGCCTCAACGCCATCCTCGTATCGTTACTCTACAAACGCCACCCGTCGGAGCTCAAATTTGTGTTGGTGGATCCCAAGAAGGTGGAGCTTTCCCTCTTTAAACACATCGAACGCCACTTTTTGGCCAAGTTGCCGGGCACCGACGACGCCATCATTACCGACACCATGAAGGTGGTAGACACCATGAATTCGCTGTGTATTGAGATGGACAAGCGCTACGACTTACTGAAAGATGCGCAGGTGCGGAACCTCATGGAGTACAACGCCAAGTTCCGCAAGCGCAAGCTCAATCCGAACAACGGCCACCGCTTTTTGCCTTACATTGTGGTGGTGATCGACGAATTTGCCGACCTCATCATGACCGCCGGCAAGGAAATCGAAACACCCATTGCCCGTTTGGCGCAGCTCGCCCGGGCCGTGGGCATTCACCTCATTGTGGCCACCCAACGGCCGTCGGTGAACATCATCACGGGTACCATCAAGGCCAACTTCCCCGCGCGGATTGGCTTTAAGGTGAGCTCTAAAATCGACAGTCGCACCATCCTCGATGCCGGCGGTGCCGAGCAGTTGATTGGTCGGGGTGATATGCTGTTGTCGCTCGGCTCCAGCCTCATCCGCCTGCAGTGCGCTTTTGTAGACACCCCCGAGGTGGAGGCCATTTGCGAATACATCGGCGGTCAGCGTGGCTATCCCGATGCCTTCCTGCTGCCGGAGTACAGCAGCGGTGGCGACGAAGGCGGTGGCTTGCGCGACATGGACCCCAACGACCGCGATGCGCTCTTTGAAGATGCCGCCCGGGTCATCGTCCAAAACCAGCAAGGCAGTACCTCCTTGCTGCAGCGCCGTATGAAACTCGGCTACAACCGCGCCGGCCGTTTGATCGACCAGCTCGAGGCCGCTGGCGTGGTCGGTCCCTTCGAAGGCAGCAAGGCCCGCGAAGTTTTAATTCCCGACGAGTACGCTTTGGAACAGTTATTGAACAGAATGAATGAAAAGTAATCAGATGAAAAAAAACCTCCTCGCCGTTACCCTCCTGCTCCTAGCTTTCGCGCCTGCTTGGGCCCAGTCCGACGCCAAATCCAAAGGCATTCTCGGCAAAATGAGCGCCAATTACCGCAGCTATACCAGCATGAGTGCCGACATTACTTTCACCATCGACAACCAAAAGGAGAAGATCAAGGAAGTGCAGCAGGGCAAAATGCTCATCAAAGGCGATAAATTCCGCATCGACTTTGGCGATCAGTTGCTGATGACCGACGGCAAAACACTGTGGGGTTATTTAAAAGATATGAAAGAGGTAACGGTAAGTAATTACGAACCCGATCCAGATGAGTTATCGCCTACCACCGTTTTTACCATTTACGAGAAGGGATTTGAATCCTACTACATCAATGCCAGTAGCCTCGAAGGCGTGGCGGTGCATACCATCGACCTCACGCCTACCGACAAAAGCAAGCCCTTTTTTAAGATCCGTTTGGTGGTTGACCAGGCCAAATTGCAGATTATGCAGGCCGTGGTGTTCGACAAAAGCGGGGCAAAGTACACCTATGCAATCAAAAATTTCATCCCCAACAAAGCGCTTACAGATGCCGATTTTGTGTTCAACAAGGCGAAGTACCCAGGGGTTGAGGTGATTGATATGAGATAGAGGAGGCTTTTTTTTTAACACAGAGGCCTTTTGGGGTTCTTCAGGAACCCTATAAAAAACAAACCAGCTGTTCGTTTCTAGCATTCGTTGGTACAGGTCGCGGCCGACTACAGAGATGTTACCTTTCCTGTTATCTGGCTGTTCGCGAAGCAACACAGATGGCTGTATTACAGCCAGATTCCAAATGAAAGATCAAGTAAACGCAGAAAGTGGTGCGCCAGGGACCGCCCAATCTTTCAGCGAACCGCAGGTGAGCGGTCTGTAAGTGAGCACCAGCGAACGGTCTGTTAGCGAGTCGAAGACGAGCGGTCTGTTAGTGAGCCGCAGGCGAACGATCTAACTACTCTTCGCGCTGCGATTCGCGTCGCAAATCTTTGTCCTTGGTCGCCTCGCGCTTGTCGTGCAGCTTCTTACCCCGCGCCAACGAAATTTCCAACTTGGCAAACCCTCGATCGTTGATGTACAAACGCGTCACCACAATGGTGAGGCCCTTTTCTTTGGTGCGGTGCTCCAACTTTTTGAGCTCTTGCTTGCTCAGCAGCAACACTCGCTCACGCATGGGCTCATGATTGAGCCAGCTGGCTTCTTTGTACACGCTGATGTGCAGATTGCGCACCACCAACTTTCCGCCTGTAAAAGTGCAGTAAGCATCACCCAAATTGACCTTCCCCTGGCGGATGCTCTTGATTTCGGAGCCCATGAGGATCATGCCTGCCTCAAATTTTTGAAGCAATTCGTACTCGAAGCCTGCCTTGCGGTTGTTGATATTGATGGGGGGACCTGCCATATGGGGTTGCAAAAATAGCGTAAAAAAAGGGCATCTTCTCGCGAAAATGCCCTCTATAACTATTTTTAAACTTAATCTTCGAGTGCCGCTATTTGCTCATCCACAATTTTGGCAATCAAGTCCTTTTGCTTTTTGCTCATCGAAGTACTGGCTTCATTCATGCGCTTCATGTGGCGATACAAGTCCTTTTTATGCGCCTCCATGGCTACATAATGAATAAACTGACCGTTTTCCTTCTTGTAAGTGGCCTGATCGTGCACCACTGCATTGTTCAACTGGGTATTAAGCACCTCGCGGTACAACTGCTCAAAGCTTCGTTCCATGGTTTCGCGCTCGCCAATTTCCTGGTTTTTAATGTATTGGTCGCCTACCGATTTGATGTTGGTTTGCACCTCTGAAGCGAGGTTCTTGCGGGCCTCTAACTGGGCCTTTTGCTTGGCAATGCTTAAGTCGGCACTGGTGCCGCTGCCCGTACTGCGCCAGTAACGGTTGTTGCTCATGTATTTGGAGGAGGAGAAAGGCTCCTTGACTTTTTCGCCAATTTTGTTGCTCTTACAACCAACGGCCAGACCCACCAGCAACATCAGCACTACAATTTGATTTTTCATAAGGAAAGGATTTTGCTGCATGCTACGCAAACTTTGTGCCGCAATACCAGCTTCTCAAATATATAAAAAAAGCGGCTGCACTACAGGAGCACAACCGCTTTTTAAATCGAATAAACCGAGGCGTTTAGTACACCAGGTTCATTTCATTTACCAAGTGACCAGCACCGGCAAATTTGTCGATGATGAACAGTACGTAGCGGATGTCGACGCTGATGGTGCGCTGCACGGCAGGATTGAACATCAAATCACCGGTCATGCTTTCCCAGTTGCCATCAAAAGCCACGCCTACGAGCTCGCCTTTGGCGTTGATCACTGGACTGCCAGAGTTACCACCCGTGATGTCGTTGGTCGACAAGAAACAAGTGTTGAGCATATCGGCGCTGCCGTACTTGCCAAAATCTTTCTTCACCAACAGCTCCTTTAACTTCGCTGGTACAATGAACTCTTCGTTGCTCGGATCTTCTTTCTGCAAAATACCCTCGTGGGTGGTGTAATACTTGTACTTCACCCCATCTTTAGGATTGTAAGGCTTCACATTGCCGTAAGTAACGCGCAAGGTGCTGTTGGCATCGGGTGCAAAGTCGCGGCTGCTTTCAAAAGCCATCATAGCGGCCATCAACAGCTTGCGGTTGGCATTCAAATTGCCTGAAGCTGCCTGGTTAGCAGGCGCTACCACTTCGCTGAAGTGCTTCATGGCGGCAGTAGCCAAGCTTACACCAGCATCTTTGTCCATAGCCTTTTTGCTCGGCTTGTTCAAGAAGGCTTCCATGCGCTCTTTGGAGGTTAACAACGACTTGCTGTACACATCGGCTGCAATGGTATTGATTTTGGCCTGTACGTCTGCTCCCTTGGTTTTGGCCAAAAGCTCCTTGAAGAAGGCCGGCTGCTTGTCGGCAGGCGTTTCGCGGTGGTATACAAGCAGCATGGCGGCAAAAGCAGCTTGCTCGGTAGCTGGGAAATACTCGCCATAAATATCGTCGAGCTTCTCTTTGAGCTTGTCAGCAGTTTCTTTCACCTTGGCAGCATCCGGCTTTTTCTCTGCTAAAAGGCCCTTCAACGCTCCTAACTGATTGTTGAAGCGTGTAAAAGGCTGGTTTACAAAAGCAAAGAGGAAATACAGGTACTCGCGGTTAACAGGACCGTAATTGGCCATGTCTTTGTTCATCTCAGCCAATACATTGCCCCACTGCTGCTTGCGTGCGCCATCAGCATCAATCCACTTCTGGAGATCGGCCTCGTAAGCGGCTTTTTTCTCTACCAAACCACCATTGCGGAGGCCTAGACTTTGTCCGATGAAGTACTTGTAGGTATTCATACCTGAAGCATAGGTCGATGCCAAGGCAATGCGTGTAGCTGCATCTGCATCCATGCTCTTTTTGTATTCCTGCATGCGTGCACCGAACATATCGATGATGGCCTGGTTGTAGTTGTTGAGGTTGCTGGCCAGGTTGGCGCTGGTTAAATAGCGGTTGGTGGTACCGGGATAGCCCATAACCATGGCATAATCGTTCTCTTGCAAGCCTTTCATGCTCACTGGAAGTGAGTGCTTGGGCTTCAAGGGCACATTGTCGGCAGCATAATCGGCTGGCTTGCCGTCAGCACCGGTATAAATGCGGAGCATTGAAAAGTCACCGGTGTGACGAGGCCACATCCAGTTGTCGGTATCGCCACCAAATTTGCCAATGCTGCTCGGCGGTGCACCCACCAAACGTACATCTTTGTAGGTGATGTACACCGACAAAATGTACTGGTTGCCGTAAAAAATCGGACGCACATCGCCTGTGTAGCCGTCGCCTTCTTTGCCAGCTGCATCCGCAATTTCTTTGGTGATTTTGGCAATGGCACCTGCCTTTTTGCCTTCTTCCACGCCTTCAATGGCCTTCATTACCTGAGCGGTAACGTCTTCCATGCGCACCAAAATAGAGGCGGTTAAGCCAGGATTGGTCAATTCCTCGCTCCGTGTCATGGCCCAAAAGCCGTTGGTGAGGTAGTCTTTGTCGACCGAGCTGTGGTTTTGAATCAAATCGTACGCACAGTGGTGGTTGGTCATGAGCAAACCTTCCTTCGAGATGATTTCTGCGGTACAAAAACCACCACCTAAACGCACAATCGCGTCCTTTAAGCTCGCTTGGTTGATGTTGTAGATGTCGGCGGCCGAGAGTTTCAAGCCGGCATCTGTCATCTTCCCGTGAATTTTGGCCACCTGGATGGGCAACCACATGCCTTCGTCGGCCATCACCGAGCCAAAGCTCAAGCTGAGGGCGAGTAAGGAGAGTAAAAACTTCTTCATATTAGGTTTTTATTAAGAGGCCTAAAAATAAGACGGATTTAGTTGTGGTGTTGCTAAAAAAAGGTAAATAAAGCAACCGTAACTGTTGTTCTATTAAAAAGCGGGTGCTTTTAAGGATAGATAGCCTTTTGCACAGAGTCGTCAGTAGCTTTACCCGCACATTAGCCTATATGCCAAAATGACTCCAGTTCAAAAAGAAGCTGCCTTGCCTACATGAAGAAAATTCAGTAAATTTCAATTGTGAAAAAGGAACAAAACCAGGAACTTGACTTCCTTATTGATAAGCTTACAAACTCCATTGAAAACGTAACTACCGGTGATAGTTTTCAAACAGTAATTTCTTTGCTCACTTCATCAGATTTAAAAACAATAAGCAAGAATAACGATTGGGTATTCGACTGGAAGCGTGAATTTAAACAACCCGAAAGAGAGATTTATAAATTGACAATAGCTGGTAATACCTCGATTATTCAAGGCTTAATGAGTATTGAAATCAAAACAGACCATGTTTATTTACACCTAGTCGAAAATGCGCCTTTCAATAAAGGAAAGGCCAAAGTTTATGCTGGTGTTCCAGGAAATCTAGTTGCGTTTGCTTGCAGACTATCATTTCAAAGGGGCCACGAAGGGAATGTTTCCTTTCTATCAAAGTCTCAATTAATAGAACATTACGAACGAACGCTCGGAGCATTCCACTTTGGCGGAAGAATAATGATTATAGAAACAAGGGCAGCATTGAAATTGATAGATAAGTATTTTAAAAATTCGAAATAATGGAAAAGCAAATCATAGAACCAGACATAATTGGCGGTCAAGGCCAATTAAGCAAGGAAGAGGAAAGTGCCATTTCAAAATACCTTGCTGATCAAAAGGCAAAAGGTAAAGTAATACTTAAGCCGAAAACAAAAAAGAAAGAAAAGGCGAATTAAGACGGTACATCCGCTAACGCGCGTTTGGCTCGAATGGAAGCGAGAGCTAAACGGAAACCTTTTCGTACTTTAATTCATAGTTCTGGCAATCATTGTGGTGCTCTTTTCCTTGTAGCTATCGACACCCACTTCGCCAAGCGAGAGAAAGCTGGCCTTAAAAACCAAAACAAAAAAGCCGCAGTTTATTCAACTGCGGCGCTTCTTTAAATATTGTGTTTTTACAAGTGAATCACCTCACCGTAGGCTGCGGCAGCTGCCTCCATGATGGCTTCGCTCATGGTTGGATGCGGGTGTACTGCCTTGATCATTTCGTGACCAGTGGTTTCGAGCTTGCGCGCTACCACCACTTCGGCAATCATTTCAGTTACGTTGGCGCCAATCATGTGGGCACCGAGGAACTCACCGTATTTGGCATCAAAAATCACTTTTACAAAGCCGTCTTTGTGACCCGCCGCACTGGCTTTGCCAGAAGCAGAGAAAGGAAACTTACCGATTTTGAGCTCGTAACCGGCTTCTTTGGCTGCCTTTTCGGTCATGCCCACTGAAGCAATCTCCGGAGAGCAGTAGGTACAACCCGGAATGTTACCGTAGTCGAGCGGCTCGGGATGGTGACCGGCAATTTTTTCTACACAAATAATGCCTTCGGCAGAAGCTACGTGGGCCAAGGCAGGACCTTTCACCACATCGCCAATGGCATAATAGCCCGGCATATTGGTTTGATAAAAATCGTTTACCAAAATTTTGCCCTTATCGGTGGCAATGCCCGTGTCTTCCAAACCAAGTTTTTCGATGTTGGCTACCATACCTGCCGCAGATAAAACGATTTCAGCTTCTAAGGTAATTTCGCCCGTTGGGGTTTTTACCTTGATTTTGCTTACCGCACCACTGGTATCTACGCTTTCCACGCTTGAATTGGTGTGGATGTCGATGCCCGACTTCTTATAAATCTTCTCTAATGCCTTCGATACGTCTTCGTCTTCCACCGGCACAATGTTCGGCATAAACTCTACAATGGTTACTTTGGTACCCATGGCATTGTATACATAAGCGAACTCTACTCCAATAGCGCCCGAGCCGATGATGAGCATGCTCTTTGGCTGCTTCTCTAAGCTCATGGCCTTGCGGTATTCGATTACCTTTTCGCCATCAATTTTAACGTTAGGCAGCTCGCGCGCACGACCGCCAGTAGCGATGATGATGTGCTGCCCCGTTACTTCCGATACCTTGCCGTCGGCCGCTGTTACCTGCACCTTTTTGCCAGGCATCACCTTGCCGCTGCCCATGATAATGTCGACCTTGTTTTTCTTCATCAAAAAACCAACGCCTTTGCTCATGCCATCGGCAATGCCGCGACTGCGCTTGATCACCGCACCAAAGTCGTGCTCGGCACCGCTCACATTGATACCGTAATCGGCGGCATGCTTGATATATTCAAAAACTTGTGCGCTCTTCAGCAGGGCTTTAGTCGGGATACAACCCCAGTTCAAACAAATTCCGCCCATGGACTCACGTTCCACAACTGCTGTTTTAAGACCGAGTTGCGAGGCACGAATGGCGGCAACATAACCACCAGGACCTCCACCGATCACGATCACATCATAATTCATACGTATTGCTATTTAAAACGGCTGCAAGATACGCCATTCGGCTGAAATACTTAAGCTTTGGTTGGCACATTCAAACCAAGCTTTACTTTTTTTCGTAGATGGAGGTGAGTTGGCACAAAAATTGACAATTCAGGAGCAAACCCCAACACCATGAAAGCAACTTTACTCGTTCGGATTTTACTACTGCTGATCATCAGCCTGCAATTAGGCATGCTCATCAGCGCTCAGGCACACGACCAAAAACCACAACAAAGTCAGCCCATTGCCGAAAAAACCCGCATTCAGTTCAACATTTACCCCAATCCAACCCAAGGAGATGTGAGCTTGACCTTAAATTTACAAAAAGCTGGTACAGTAAAAATCACGGTCATCGACATGATTGGCCGCTCCATCAGCGAACAAAAAGAGAGCTATACCGTGGGTAGCCACCGCATCGATTTCAGTTTAAGTGGACAAAAAGCGGGTATTTATTTTGTAGAGGTGGACAGTCCTGACGGTAAAAATTCTAAAAAACTCATCCTCAAATAAACCCATCCAAAACCTCTCGTGGAAACCGGCACAGTGCCGGTTTTTTTATGGATTCAGCAGTCCTTTCTGATGCCAAACAGCTGGATGTTTGCTGTAATAGTTATCTAAGGCAGCGGTGATACTCAATACCGTAATAATGCCAATGAACGAACCAGCCAACACATCTCCATAAAAATGCTGAGCAATATAAACGCGTGTGTAGGAGATACATACTGCGGCCAATAGTAAGGGGAGTCCCCATTGCTTTTTTGTTAACCTCAATGCCAAAAAGCTCAATAAGGCAAATACGGAGGCTGAATGACCAGAGGGAAAGCTGTTGTTAGAATGTATTTTAACCCCTTCTATGGTACGAATGGTCATGCCTTGGGCTTCGAAATAGGCAAAAGGACGTAAGGCATCTTCAAACAATACCAATTTTCCAAACTGTGTAATGAACAATACAGATACAAAACAAATCAATGCAGTAACGGCAAGCCGGTAATTAAAAAGCATGAAAACAACCAAAAAAAACAGTGCAAAAAGACCATCTCCTAAATGGGTGAGCCATGGTGCCACTACATCCGCCCAAGGGTGGTGATAGAGATTCATTTGTAAGAACAACGATTCCTTACCCATTACGAGCAGCGCCGTAATGCCGGAGAGTAAAAAAAACAAATAGGCAGTATAAAAACTTTTGTTTTCTCGCAATAACTGCCTGATTTGCAATTGCATTGACACAAAATTGAGATTTACTTTTTCTTTTTGGGTGCTGGTTTTGCTATTTCAGCTACTTGGCGCTTAAATTCATACCCTTTGCTCTCTTTGGTAGGTCCCCATACAATCTCATCGTCCCAACCCATTCCACGGTCGGCCCGCACGAGCTTATCTTGGTATACATCTATAATCGAAACCACGTAACGTGCATTTTTTTTGCCATAACCACACTCCTTACCGATGGTAGCGCCAGCGTATTTTTTATCTCCTTTTTTACGGAAATAGATGGTGCATTCGAGTAAGCCTGTAAGATCGGTTTCTGGGTCAAGTTGATCAAACGGTCTGCTGTTTTTATACTCCCCAGTATAGCGAGCCATGTCGTTTAATTGATAAATCATGGCTTCAAAAATACCATTTTGACCGTCGCTAAAACGGTAAATACGCTGACTCACGGTTAATTTATTTCTGTCAACAATCTCTTCATACATCCAAATAGCATCGGTATACAAATTTTCCCAGATGCGAACTACATAGGCTTCTGCATAGGCCACCGAAGTATCACGGCGTTGCTGTGCGCCATTGTCATATTCCCCTTGCATCCAGGCAGTGAGGGTACGCAGGTCTTTGGAAAAACGAGGCGGTCCAGCAAATACAAGGGTGGTTGTAAAAAACACAATAAGCAATAGCGCTAGCTTCTTCATTTTGGAAAAATTTAAACGTTAAACGGGGGCACTGTACTAAAAAGTGCACACTGAATATTTCGAAAAATAGGCCTTTTTGATGATATAGCCAAACCTGCCGTTTATAAAAAGCGGCCTGAGGTTACTGTGGCGGCGTTTCTGGCTTAATCGGCTCATTTTCAACATACTAACAAGGTGTGTAAAACATGAGACATTTTGTGGACAACCGCGACCGATAGTTTGCAAAATTTGTAAAGTTGCTAGTCACCCCTGACACCGCTCCGAACACACAGCTGACGATTTGAGTTATTCGTTTGATGCTCAATGATTCAAAGTCAAATCGGGGTAACTGGCCACCGGCAATCGCCTAAAAAACTTAAGATATATAATGATGACTGAACAACTCCTCCAGGAGAACAAGGACCGTTTTGTCCTTTTTCCGATCAAACACAACGACATTTGGGACTTCTACAAAAAGGCTGAAGCGAGCTTTTGGACTGCCGAAGAAATTGATTTATCGGCAGACATCAGTGATTGGGAAAACAAGCTTACGAAAGACGAAAAACACTTCATCAAGCATGTTTTAGCCTTTTTTGCAGCCAGTGATGGCATTGTGAATGAAAACCTGGCGGTACACTTCCTCAACGAGGTGCAATATCCGGAAGCACGTTGTTTTTATGGTTTCCAGATCATGATGGAGAACATCCACTCGGAGACCTATTCGTTGCTCATCGACACCTATATCAAAGACCCAGTGGAAAAGGATTTCCTTTTCAACGCCATGGAAAATTTGCCTAGCGTAAGCAAAAAGGCTGAGTGGGCTTTGCGTTGGATCGACAATGGCAACTTCCTAGAGCGTTTGATTGCCTTTGCAGCGGTAGAAGGCATCTTCTTCAGCGGCAGCTTCTGCAGCATTTTCTGGTTGAAGAAGCGGGGCTTGATGCCAGGCTTGACCTTCTCAAATGAGCTGATCAGTCGCGACGAAGGCCTGCACCGCGATTTCGCTTGCTTGCTTTACACCAAATACATAGAGCACAAACTCGATCCAGAGATCATCTATGCCATTATTAAAGAAGCGGTAGAGATTGAAAAGGAGTTTGTAACCGATTCTTTGCCAGTACGTTTGATTGGTATGAACTCCGAATTGATGTGTCAGTACATTGAGTATGTGGCCGACCACCTCTTGGGCACCCTCAATTTACAGAAGGTGTACAACGCTACCAATCCTTTCGACTTCATGGAGCTTATTTCAATGGAAGGCAAAACCAACTTCTTCGAAAAGCGCGTAGGCGAATATAAGAAGGCTGGCGTAGGCGCCAACCGCGACAAGCAGATGTTTAGCACCGACGAAGATTTCTAGTCTAAAAACACACCCCTCATCCATCACCCGAATTCCATCACCTAAACTAAGCACAATATGTACGTAATCAAAAGAGATGGCCGCAGAGAGCCAGTTAAATTCGATAAAATCACCTCTCGCATTGAGAAGCTATGCTATGGCTTGAATGCTGAGTATGTACACCCCATTGAAGTGGCAAAAAAGGTGATTAACGGATTATACGATGGCGTAACCACTACCAAGCTCGACGATTTGGCTGCTGAAACGGCGGCTTCGATGACGGCCATGCACCCCGATTATGCCATTTTGGCGGCGCGTATTGCTACTTCGAACTTGCACAAAGAAACCAAGAAGCTATTCAGCGAAACCATCCGTGATTTGTACGAGTACATTGATCCGGTGACCGGGCAAAATGCCTCTTTGATTGCCGATGATGTGATGGAAATTGTGCAGAGGCATGCCGAGCAGCTTGACTCCGCCATTATTTACAGCCGCGATTTTGAGTACGACTACTTCGGTTTCAAAACCCTAGAGCGCTCGTACCTGCTCAAAATTAATGGCAAGGTGGTGGAGCGTCCACAGCACATGATCATGCGGGTATCGGTGGGCATTCACAAAGAAGACATTGCTTCGGCCATTCAAACCTACGAATTGATGAGCGAGCGCTGGTTTACCCATGCCACGCCTACCCTCTTCAACGCTGGTACGCCAAAGCCACAGTTGTCGAGCTGCTTTTTGCTCAGCATGCAAGACGACAGCATCGACGGCATTTACAATACCCTCAAGCAAACTGCCAAAATCTCACAAAGCGCGGGTGGTATCGGTTTGAGCATCCACAACGTACGGGCCACTGGTTCGTACATCAAGGGCACCAACGGCACCTCCAACGGCATTGTGCCGATGTTGCGCGTGTTTAACGATACCGCGCGTTACGTTGACCAGGGTGGTGGCAAGCGCAAAGGCTCTTTCGCCATCTACCTCGAGCCATGGCATGCCGATGTGTTCGATTTCCTTGACCTCAAGAAAAACCATGGTAAAGAAGAATCGCGGGCACGTGACCTCTTTTACGCCATGTGGATTCCCGATTTGTTTATGAAACGCGTGGAAGCCAATGGCGACTGGAGTTTATTTTGTCCGAACGAAGCCCCTGGCCTGTACGACTGCTGGGGAGAGGAGTTTGAGCAGCTTTACCACCGCTATGAGCAGGAGGACCGCGCCCGCAAGACCATCAAAGCGCAAGATTTGTGGTTCGCCATTCTTGAGTCGCAAATCGAAACCGGTACGCCTTACATCCTGTACAAAGACGCCGCCAACCGCAAGAGCAACCAGCAGAACCTAGGTACCATCCGCTCGAGCAACCTGTGCACCGAAATCATGGAGTACACCAGCAAAGACGAAGTGGCGGTTTGTAACCTCGCTTCGATTGCTCTGCCTCGCTTTGTGACCGCCGACAAAACCTTCGATCACCAACGGTTGTTCGACATCACCTACATCGTTACCAAAAACCTCAACAAGGTAATCGACATCAATTACTATCCCGTGCCTGAAGCGCGCAACTCCAACATGCGCCACCGTCCGATTGGCATTGGGGTGCAAGGTTTGGCCGATGCCTTCATCATGCTGCGCTACGCCTTCGATTCAGACGAGGCACGCCAGTTGAATGCTGAGATTTTTGAGACCATTTATTTCGCGGCCATGACGGCTTCGAAGGACTTGGCCAAGGAGCACGGCGCTTACGAGAGCTACAAAGGTTCTCCAGTATCTAAGGGCATTTTCCAGTACGATATGTGGAACGTAACGCCTTCGAGCCGTTGGGACTGGAGCGCGTTGAAAGCCGAGGTGAAGAAACATGGGGTGCGCAACAGCTTGTTGCTGGCGCCGATGCCAACCGCCTCTACCAGCCAAATTTTGGGCAACAACGAGTGCTTTGAGCCTTACACCAGCAACATTTACAGTCGCCGCGTATTGAGTGGTGAGTTCGTAGTGGTGAACAAGCACCTGCTCCGCGATTTGGTGGAAGCCGGCATGTGGAACATGGAGCTCAAAAACAAGATTGTAGCGGCCAACGGTTCGGTGCAAGACATCCCTGAGATCCCAGCCGACCTCAAGGAAATCTACAAAACTGCTTGGGAAATCAAGCAAAAAACGGTGATTGACATGGCCGCCGACCGCGGTGCTTTCATCTGCCAAAGCCAGAGCATGAACATCTTTATGAGCGATGTAAATTTCGCGAAGCTTACCTCCATGCACTTCTACGCCTGGAAGGCTGGCCTCAAAACGGGCATGTACTACCTCCGCACCAAAGCAGCGGTAGGCGCGGTGAAGTTTACCATTGAAAAGCAAGCGGATGTGGCGCTCGAGCCTAAAGTAGCAGTGGCTACGGTGGCAGCAGCCGAAATCAGCAAAGACGAAGCTTTGTCGCAGATGGCCTGTTCACTCGACAATCCGGATGCTTGCGAAGCTTGCGGTAGCTAAACTCAATTTCAACATACAAGCATGTGTTGAAATGCCCCGGTCGAAAGATCGGGGCATTTTTTTTTCGGTTGAAAGTCGGGCAGAGCGCCCAGTGCAGCTATGTACGCTAGTATTTAATACAAACGTTGGTGGCCTCGGTGAAAAACTTCAAAGCCTCCCAACCGCCTTCTCTGCCCACACCAGAAGCTTTTGCCCCGCCAAAAGGCGTCCGCAAATCGCGCAGCAACCAGCAGTTTACCCACACAATGCCAAATTTGAGCTTGGCACTGAGGCGATGGGCACGGCCTACATGACTGGTCCATAAACCCGCTGCCAAACCGTAAGCGGTATCATTGGCCAGGTGCAGGGCCTCGGCTTCGGTGTCGAAGGGAATGAGGGTAACTACCGGACCAAAAATCTCTTCCTGGTTGGTGCGACAGCTGTTCGAAAGGCCTTCAATAACGGTAGGACGAATGAACCAGCCCTCCGCACAACGGCCTTCGGGCTGCACAGCCGTGCCTCCCGTGAGGATGCGGCCGCCTTCTTCCTGCGCCAAGGCAATGTACGACATCACCTTGTTGAAGTGCTGCTCCGAGGCAATGGCGCCCAAATCGTTCTCGTCGTGCTGTGGATCACCAACCTTGAGCGCTGCTACGCGTGCCACAAAATCGTCGCGGAAGCGGTCGTACAGGCTTCGTTCGATCAAAATGCGGGAGCCACACAAGCAAATCTCACCCTGATTGGTGAAAGCCGAACGCACTGCAGTGCTGAGGGCCAATTCGTAGTCAGCATCGGCAAAGATGATGGTGGGGTTTTTGCCGCCGAGCTCCAGCGACAGCTTCTTGAACAGCGGTGCTGCCTGCCGCGCAATGGTGGCGCCGGTAAGCGTGCCGCCGGTGAAGGTAATGGCTTGCACATCGGGATGGGTATTGAGCGAATTGCCAATGTTGGCGCCCAAACCGTGTAAAATATTGAGCACACCGGGGGGCATGCCTGCCTCGATGCAGAGTCCACTCAGCAAAAAAGCCGTCATGGGCGTTATTTCGGAGGGTTTGGCCACTACCGTATTGCCCGCCGCCAGGGCCGGTGCAATCTTCCAGGTAAACAAATAGAGCGGCAAATTCCAAGGCGAGATGCAGGCCACCACTCCCAAAGGCTGGCGCAAGGTAAAATTGATGGCCGTGCCGTCGGTGCTGTGCGCCTCAGAAGCCGCATGCTGGATGGCTGAGGCAAAAAAGCGGAAATTGTCTACCGCCCTGGGAATGTCCATGCGGGTAGCCAGGGCTACTGGCTTGCCTTGGTCGCGACTCTCGGCCTGGGCGAGCTCCGGCAGCCGCTGCTCCATGAGCTCGGCTACCTTGTTGAGAATGGCTGCGCGCTGGGCCACAGGCATGGCCGACCAAATAGGAAAGGCTTCTTTGGCGGCAGCCACGGCCACTTCCACGTCGATAGAGCCGGAATCGGGCAAAGTGCTGTATACTTTGCCAGTGGCGGGCTCGTAATTGGGGAGATTTTGCCCCAACAAAGCCGGCTGCAGCTGTCCGTTGATGTAGTTTTGTATCTCGAGCATGGCCTGTGGGTTAAAGGTTTCCGGTGCGCCCCCCGTCTACGGGCAAGTTGATGCCGTTGATGTAGGCGGCGGCGGGACTGGCCAAAAAGGCAATGGCGGAGCCAATTTCATGGGCTTCGCCGAAGCGGCCTGCGGGAATTTCGGCTAGCATTTCAGCGGCCACATCCGATACTTCGTGGCCGGTTTTGGCGGCTTTGTTTTCGATGATGCTTTCTAAACGTACCGTGCGCGTGGCACCAGGCAGCACATTGTTCACGGTGATGCCGTCGGCAGCCACCTCTAAAGAGAGGGTTTTGGCCCAGTTGGCCACCGCTGCGCGTATGGTATTGCTCACGCCCAAACCTTTGAGCGGCTGCTTTACAGAGGTAGAAATAACGTTGATGATGCGCCCGTAGCCCGCCTTGCGCATGCCGGGCAGCAGTTTTTGCACCAGAATGTGGTTGGCCAGGAGGTGACTGTTGAAAGCAGCGGTGAACTCTTGGGTTTTGGCGCTGTTGATCGGACCAGCAGGAGGTCCGCCCGTATTGTTCACCAAAATATGCGCCACATTCCCCACATCTACCCAGCTTTGGAGCACGAGCTCGAGCATGCGCAGGTCGCTAAAATCGGCGGCAATCCAGCTGTGTTCTTGCTTGGCGGGTCGCGGCAGACTGCCTGCTACTTGTATCAATTTGTCGGGATTGCGGGCCAGCAACACCACGGTGGCGCCCATGCTGGCCAATAATTCGGCGGCTGCTTTGCCAATGCCCTGGGTACTGCCACAAACGAGGGCGGTTTTTCCTGTTAAATCAAGTTGTAGCATCTTTTTTAGCTTTGAGCGCCAAGCGACGCTGTTGTTTTTCGTAATAAGCACAAGCCTCCTGCAAGCCGCAGTCGGTACATTTGGGCGTTCGGGCCACGCACACATAGCGGCCATGCAAAATGAGCCAGTGGTGGGCGCGGGATATGAGCATTTCGGGCAGGTATTTCACCAGCTGCTTCTCGGTTTCAAGCGGGGTGCGGGCTTTTAGGGTGAGTCCGAGTCGGGCCGATACCCGAAACACATGGGTATCCACGGCCATAGCAGGTTTGTCGAAGATCACCGAGGCAATTACATTGGCGGTTTTGCGCCCCACGCCCGGCAGTTTCACCAGCTCGTTGATCTCCGAGGGTACCTGGTCGTGGAAGTCGTGGTGCAACATCTGCCCCAAGCCCACCAAATGTTTGGCTTTGTTGTTGGGATAGGAGATGCTGCGGATGTAGCCGAATACTTCGTCGACCGTGGCCTCCGACAGCGTTTTGGCATCGGGAAAACGCTCAAAAAAGCGCGGCGTGGTGAGGTTTACCCGTTTGTCGGTGCATTGCGCGCTCAACACCACCGCCACGAGCAGCTCATAGGGATTGCTGTAAAACAATTCCGTTTCGGCCTCTGGTGCGGTGCGGAGGAAATGGTCGATCACAAATTGATAGCGTTCTTTGCGGCGCATAAGTGCCCGAAATTACGCAGAAATCAGGGAAATGCTGACTGCCTTAGAAACTATTGAAGGCAAAAAGGAAGTGTAATTTGGGAACCTGCAACGATTAAAGTAGGAGCTGCTCAGGAAGCCCTGCTACCGCACGCCATGCGCTGAAATGCAATGCCCAAAAGCGGTAGTTATGTGAAACAACACGCCAACTGCTGTGGTGCCTTTAAATTTAAACGCTGGCTGCGTAATCGAGCAACTGCTGCAAGCGGGTGGAACAAGGCTCCAACATGGGTGTGTTGCAAATACCCAGCATGTCGGCATAGTCGGCATATTCCTGCTGCAAATCGGCATCGCTGATGAGCAGATGCTCAAACTGATTGCGGTCTACCGGCGGTAGTTCGTTAAAAAGGTGCAGCAAAAGGAGGTCGTGAGTAGATTTTGGGGTCATAGAAACGATTTGTTACTTAAACGGATGAAGCAGGGGGCTATTATCGGATGGCAGAAATAATTTATGCAAATCCTGCGCAAGATCTTGTAAGTACGGATTTCGCCATCAAAAACCACAACGCTGTGTATTAATGTTTATTTTTGCAGCCTAATATTTAGGATGATACAGATTTTACTGCTGGTAGTTGGACTGGTGATGCTGGTAAAAGGTTCAGATTGGTTGGTGCAAGGAGCATCTGGTCTGGCTAAAAAATACAATGTTCCTGATATCGTAATTGGTTTAACCATCGTATCGTTTGGCACCTCGCTGCCTGAATTACTGGTGAGCCTGCTCTCGAGCTTTAAAGGAAGTTCAGACATCGCCTTGGGCAATGTACTTGGCTCTAATACCGCCAATATCCTGCTTATTTTAGGCATTTCTGCCATGATTTTCCCGCTAAGCGTGAAGCGCAACACCACTTGGGTAGAAATCCCCATCTCCCTTATGGCTGCTGTTTTACTAGGCGTTTTGGCTCATTTTGGTTTTGAAAGCACCGCTGAGCAGGCCATGATTGGTCGCGGCGACGGCATCATCTTATTGCTGGCCTTCGCCGGTTTTATGTGGTACATCTTCCGCCTCGTAAAATCAGGCAAAGAAGTGGCCATTGAGGTAGAAGGCTTTGTTCCTATGCCTTTGAAAAAGACGATGCTGTTGATCGTAGTTGGTATTGCTGGTCTTACTTGGGGCGGCCGTCTTTTTGTAGACAACGCCATCCTCCTGGCCCAAAGCTGGGGGGTGAGTGAGGCTTTGATTGGACTTACGGTAGTAGCCATTGGCACCTCCCTGCCCGAGCTCGCTACCTCGGCCGTAGCGGCTTACAAAAAAGAAACCGATATTGCCGTTGGCAATGTGGTAGGTTCCAATATCTTCAACATTCTGTGGATTTTAGGATTGAGCGCGAGCATCAAGCCCCTCAGGTTTAATAATGCTACCAATTTCGACATTGCCACCGTTATTGCCAGCTCACTGCTGTTATTCGCCGTGATGTTTTTCGGCAAAAAGCACAATGTGGGACGCTGGAAAGGCTTGCTTTTCGTATTGCTGTACATCGCTTATACCTGGTACCTGGTTCAACGTGGTTAAATGACCAACACCCTCCTCTCGCACATCGAATGGCCAGCCGATTTGCGGCAATTATTGCCTGAGCAGCTGCCCCAGCTGGTGGCAGAGCTGCGGCAGCATTTGATTGACGTGGTGAGTGCACAGGGTGGGCATTTTGGGGCAGGACTCGGCGTAGTGGAACTCACAGTGGCCCTGCACCACGCCTTCGATACCCCCAACGACCGGCTCATATGGGATGTAGGGCACCAGGCGTATGCTCACAAAATGCTCACTGGACGCCGTGCCGCTTTTACAACCAATCGCCGCTGGCAAGGCATCAGCGGCTTCCCATCACGCTCCGAAAGCATTTACGACGCCTTTGGCACAGGTCACGCCAGTACCTCCATCAGCGCCGCCTTGGGCATGGCCATTGCTGCCAGGCAGCAAGGTTTGCAGCAACGTTGGCACATCGCTGTTATTGGGGATGGCGCTTTAACCGGGGGAATGGCTTTTGAAGCGCTCAACCAAGCAGCTACTGAAAAAGTAAACTTGCTCATTGTGCTCAACGACAATGCCATGAGCATCGACCCCAATGTGGGCGGACTCCAGGAGCACCTCAACGCCTTGCGGGTAAATGCCTCGGCCCGGCCATCCATCTTTGAGAAAATAGGCATTCCGTATGCTGGTCCCGTAGATGGACACTATCTCCCCGCCCTCTTACAAGCCTTGGAAGCTGCCAAAAAACAAGGCGGCGTACAGGTTTTACATGTGCTCACCACCAAAGGCAAAGGTTTTGCACCTGCCGAAGCCGAACAAACACACTGGCATGCCACGGGTTTATTCGATAAAATAAGCGGCACCAAACAGGCCGAAAAATCACAACTTGGTCCCAAATACCAGGACGTTTTTGGGTACAGTTTGCTAGAACTTGCCCAGCAATTTCCCAACATCGTAGGCATTACCCCGGCCATGCCGAGCGGTTCGTCGATGATCATCCTGCAAAATGCCCTGCCCCAGCGCTGCTTCGATGTGGGCATCGCCGAGGCCCATGCGGTGACCTTGGCGGCGGGCATGGCCGCTGAAGGACTCAAACCTTTTTGCGCCATTTACAGCACATTCTTGCAACGCGCTTACGACCAGCTCATCCATGACGTGGCCCTGCAGCAACTGCCGGTGGTGTTTTGCATCGACCGGGCAGGCTTGGTGGGTGCCGATGGTCCTACCCACCACGGTGCCTTCGATCTGGCTTACCTGCGTTGTATCCCCAATATGGTGGTAGCCGCTCCTCGCAATGAAGTGGAATTGCGCAACCTGCTGTACAGCTCGGCGGAATACGAGGCCGGTCCCATCGCCATCCGCTACCCCCGCGGCAATGGCCAAAATGCAGCCTGGCAACAGCCATTCACAGCGGTTGAAATAGGCAAAGCCGAATGGCTACGCACAGGCGGTCGTACACTCGTTATCAGTGTGGGCCCCCTGGCCGAACAGGTACAACAAGCCCTCGCCGATTTGCCAGAAGTGGCGCATGTAGATTTGCGTTTTGTAAAGCCGCTCGACACCGAAATGCTGGCCCAAGCCTTGCAATACAACTTTGTTGTAACGGTAGAAGACGGCTGTGTGGCTGGAGGCGCCGGCAGTGCCATCGCCGAATGGCTGTTAGAGCATGGCTACCAAGGGCGGTTTAAGTCGCTCGGACTGCCCGATGCCTTTATACCCCACGGTTCCCCCGAAGAGCTGTATCGCTTTTGCGGATTGGATGTGGCGGGAATAAAAATGGCCTTACAGGGCTAAATAAGCTATTTCACCATACTGCAGAACTTCAGCTGCAAATAAGCCGTATTGCCTTCGATATTAAGCAGCGGGCCTGAATACGCCTTTGTGCCTGAAAGGTAAATGCTACTTAATCATAGACAATCCTTCCAAAGCCGATGCATTGTTAGGGCGTAGCCACAAAACTTGTTGAAACAAAACCTTGGCTTCTTTCAGTTTTCCAAGTCGAAAATGTGTCCAGGCCAACATAATCATCCCATCAAAATCGGCTGGATACAGGTTGGCTACCTTCTCAAAGTGCCGCAAGGCGTTTGCATACTCCTTCTTATTATACTTAATCATGCCCAATTGATAGTGCACATAGGTTTGATTGGGATCAATCCTCAAAATGGCCTCGTATTGCAATTGAACTTGGGCCCAGTTATTGGCTTGGGCTGCTGCATTGGCCATTCCGAGTCGCGGCTCAATGGCAAAGGGCCGCAGTTTAATGGCTTGTTGATAGTACTGCATCGCTTCGGCTGCCAGGCCACTGCTGTAATGCAAATAACCCAAGCGTAAAAGCACAAGATAACTGTTGTCTTTGGTGCCTTGCAAAGCAGCGATGGCTAACTTGAGGTCTCCCCTTTGTTCCGCTGCGTGTGACTGAGCAAATGCTTGTCCCAGCTCTTGACCCTTGGCCAGCTGGGCTATTAAACTCAAAAAAGCGAATAAAAGAATTTTGTATGTCATCATTGAAACTTAAGACCTAAAAAAACACTGTTGTAATGGTAATCAAAATTAAAAAACCGCTCGGTACCTGATTCGTACTGGTACAGCAAAAACATCCTCCATCGCTGGTGGAAACCATACTCAATATAGCCCCCCCACCTGCTTCGGGTAAGATTAATACCATTGTTTACGAGGTAACCCGCTTGTTCCTGAAAATTATAGCCATTACCCACATAATGAGTTAGTGCGAAATGAATCCGAGCAGAAGGAAACCAGTGAAGCGCTTGACTCAAGGCGCTTGCTGATGTACTGCTATCACGATTGAACATGGGATTTAAATCGTAACGCACCGCTGCAAAGCGCGCTGGGAATACCGATAATTTAAGTCCGAGCTGTTGCTGCGTTCGGCCATAAAGCGTTGCAATGGAATACTGTGGAGCCAAACCGATGGGGCCAAATTGCTTACTGAGCTCTAAGGCCACTAAATCACCGCCATTATTAAACTGCGAACTATCGAACAAAATATTTCCTGAAAATCTTAAGAAATGCGCACCCAACGTAAGCAACCACCCCCCACGGAAGGCTTGTCGGTAGGCTATATAGTACTGTAGTTGTGTAAAATCTCCCCAATAAACCTTTTGGTTTAAGCGTGTAAAGGCATGGGTTAAACTTGCTGAAGCATGTATGGGATGTTTTAAGTAGGCACCCTGATAACCTAAATTCCCCAAGGAGTCGGTATTCGGAAGTTTCAAACCTCCCTCAATACCTGCTTGCATATAAAACGGCATGGGCTTATACAAAGCCGCTTCTTCGGTCCTGCCCAATTTTTGAAGCAATGCCGCTAACAATGCTACTGGGGTCTTGTCTATCGGATTGAGCGCTATTGCCTGTCGAAGGTGCTTTTCTGCATGCACCCACCTCCCTTGTTCCAGTTCTGCCAACGCCAATCTAAATACAAAGGCATAGGTGGTAAATCCCTGTGTCATGGCGTCTTTGCTGTTTTGACGAACAGCCTGCCAGTCCCGGCGCTCAAAAAGCAGTCGCCCCAAGCTATCGCGCTCGGCAGAAGTTTGCCCTTTCGCCTCCTGGCATGCTAACAGCGCAAAGACTAAATAAATTGCAATACGCACCATTTGGGATGTTTTTCAAAGCTAATTTCTCGAAGTAATGGCAGGCCATTTGCTGCCGAAACAATATTGATTTTGCCGCTAATCTGCGAAAAACGAAAGCCTTTGGATGCCTCCAAGCTGCTGTATGGTTTAGCTTCTTGTTTTTTTAAACTTAGTCGAATCCAGGCTTCAAATAGTATTTCCATGGCCTGAGGACCAGCAACTCCAACCTCAGTCACCCGACTATTACTGGTGTAACCCGTATGTAAAAATCGGAAAAAAGGTGCTAGCAAATCCTGTAGCCATAGCCAAGCACCTGGATGCAACTGAGGCAATTCTGGCTCATCGTTTCGCCACTGATCAGGCAAATCGGCCAATAAAAGATGCTGGCAAGCAATAAAAAAGGCATGTAAAGCCGATGTGGTGTCTCCCCTAAAAGTAGTACACATCATATTGGTATCGCTGGCAATGTACCAAAGGGTACTTTGCGATTGCTCACAGTACAAATAGCGCGTATTGGCCATATCAATGCCGGCATTCCATACAAACTGCTCAATTTCTCCGAGTTTATTTTCTGCCATTACCGTTATGGTTTGCCCGGGTTGCCAGCCAAAGGCATCTCGCGCTATCGCTACTGTTTCAATCCTACTAACAACTTCACGTTCTTGAGGAATGGTAAAATGCAACAGTTCGGTTTTTTGATCTGCTATTTTCAAAAACTGCGCAATAGGATACCATAGGGTTGGCGCATCTATAAAAGCAGTTGCTTGCATTTGAAAATGCAAATGTGGTTCCGGCGACCGTCCACTGCTTCCACACCGCGCTACTACTTCTCCCGTTTGTACAAAATCGCCTAGTTTCACCGAAAAACTACCGGCTTTGAGGTGACTCAATTTACTATACAGACCCTCGAGGTGCTTGATTACCAAAGTATTTCCCCAGTTGTGTTCGAGGTTAGACTGGCCAATATCATTGTCTGGAATTTCATCAATGAGCTGCACCACCCAACCAGCAGCAGGCGCCAATACAGGCTTGTCGTAACAATAATAGTCGCTACACTCAAAGCCCTCTCCCTTATAAGTTTTGCTATGTTTATCAACCACATCAAAATCTAAAGCCCATGCAAACGCACCTTGATGCGTGATGTCGCCACTATGCCCTTGACTTACCCGCCAACGACCGAAAAAAGGCAGTTGAATCGGCAACCAATACAAATGCTTGAATCGAACCGCACGGCTTTGAAAACTGTAGAGGTTTTTTTCTGGCTGTCCTTGTTGATCGACTACCAATTGCGGTCCGCTTGCTTGCCACCGTTGGCGCAACACCACAATCATCATGAGTACCACCAGGTTAAATGGCAAGGAATAAAGCGGCAATTGAGCCGAATAAAACAAGCCTGTAAATGCACTGATGAGTATGGCAGTCATCGGAACAGCCAAGAAACTCACCAACAAGGCCCAAAAACCAGGCACCAGAAAAAAACTACCTAAGGCAATGCTAGTGAGAATAAAATTAAAGCCTATATAACTGTAATGCAGCTCATTAAAATTTCCATCTACGAAACGAAAAAAGTAGTAGCCGGTTAAAAAGCCTAAAAACGCATACACCGTGGCAATGCGTGAATGCCACAACAAAACCAGGGTAATGATCACTCCTGCCAGCAAATTGTACTGAAAAAATATGGCGCCCATCGACCTGAAAAAAACATCCCAAAAGCCTGGAATATGTAATTGTTGAAGCCATTCATACCAACGTACCAATCCTAATCCCCCCCAATAAGCCAGCTCGTTATAAGTATAAATCCCAGCATCGCTCAAGGCAAGCGATTTGTAGCCACGCACACTCAAAAGCATCGTCCATACAGCCGCTAAAAAGGGCAGACTCAAAAAAGGCAAATTTTTGTCATAAAGCACTTTTCGAAACCAAAGGGTAATGAACAGCGTCAACAAAGAGGCCAGGGTAAGGATGACGATTAAAGCTGCATTCAAATTGAAATAACCACCCAAAACAATCCCCGTCATGAGTGCATTGTATCCTAAAAAACCCGAACTAATCAATTGCCGATCAAAGCCCAACAAGCGGGCGCAGCCGTGGCTAACCAATACGGCATACAGACCGCTGATCCCAGAAAACGGAAAAAACATAGTCACCAATAGCAACCAACGGCTGTAGCGGGGCTTGTCTACGAACAAAATTTGACCGTAGCTATTTAATACGCCATCCACTACCTCGTCTAGATCTGCTTTTTTTAACATGGCAGTTCCGCTAGTTAATTCGGCTTGGGCATGAGATAACTAGGCATGGCCTCGTCCATTTCAATGGTTTGTAAAGTTTCTCGCTTTTTAATAAGATGTGGCTTTCCCTGTTCGTCAATCAATACCACCGCTGGTCGCATGCTGATAAACTGCATGCTTTGGGTGATGTTGTAAGCCCCCACCCGACACACTACCAACTGCTCACCAGCTTGCAAGGGCGGAAGTGAAACGTTATCTCGAATCACATCTATGTTCATACATAGCGGCCCATAAACCACCGATTCTTCGGCATGTGCCCCAAAAGCTTGCGCGGGATACACATCATGGTCGTACCAAAAGGCTGTAAAAAGCACATTCACGCCAAAATCCAAAATGGTGGCCCTACGGCCATCTGACAAGCGTTTGTTGGCCAGTACCGAACCCAATAAATAGCCTGCCTCGTCAATCAAGGCCCGCCCGGTTTCAAGCACCAATAAGGGTAGCGCGTCGGCTTCAAAACCTGCATTGAGCATGGCGGTGCAAATGGCTTCAGCATAATCATCGAAGCTTGGACTGGTATCTGCACCAGGCATATAGCTGCCTTTTAAGGTGTTTTTGGATGCAAATCCGCCACCCATATCGATATAAGCTATTTTTTTGCCATGCTTGGCTTGCAAGCTTCTGGCCAACTCACACATTTTTGCGGTTGCAATGGCATAGGCATTGGTGCTCAACATAAACGTTCCAATGTGGCAATGCAATCCCATTAAATCAAGCGTATCGGTGAGTATAATCTTATTGATCGCATCCCAGGCACTACCATTTTCATAGTTAAAGCCAAAACGATCCCAAATGGGATACACCCCGGTATCCATGTTCACTCGAATGGCCACTTGGGGTCTTTTACCCAAGGCGCGTGCAATCTCAATCAATCTGTACAATTCATCGAGGTGATCGATGTGGATAGGTGATTGATTTTCAACAGCCATTCGGAGCTCGTCGTTGGTTTTATCAGGGCCATTGAAGATAATCCGAGAAGGCGGCACCCCATTTTGTAAGGCCTTTTGATATTCCATGCCAGATACCACCTCTCCCCAAGCTCCTTCGCTGTGAAAAACTTGACAAATGGCATTCAGATAATTCGTTTTATAGCTCCATGCAAATTGCACTTTAGGATAGCGTGTTGTAAAAGCACGCACCGCATCCCGGTAAGTTTCACGAATGCTGCGTTCACTAAAAGCAAAAAGCGGACTCCCAAAGGTTGCTAACAAATCCTTTACCGCCACCCCATCAATGTGGGTCATAGGCTCAAAATTACGTCGCGTACCAAACTTGTTCATCAAGCCTGAGTGCAACGGGGTAATCATGGGACTTTCGTAGGTCTTTTTCATCTTACTATTTTATAATATCCCTGTAGTAGAAATTTTTTGGAAATCTTCAAGCGTTACAATCATGTCCCAGCTGTATCGAACAAACAGCTTTCCGATGTCGTACTGACTGAAAGGAGCAACCTCCTCTCCTAAACCAATGGCCACAAGCGCTTCAGGATGATTTTGTCCGGCTCCCTTCGCCAAATAAACCCAAGCAGGAAAGCGTGGATTGATTTCTAAGAGGTAATATTCGTCTTCATCTGTGCGTATGATCTCCAACTCCAAACCACCCCGCCAGCGAGTAGCAGAGATGAGCTTTTTGGTCATTTCCAGCAACTGCTCATCATCTAGCGTAATGCCTGCCCAGGCCTTGCCTTTATCTGTAATATAAAGCTTGCGCATAGGCACCGCACCAATGGTATTTCCTAACCCGTCGCCAAGAGCGGTTACATTTACCTCCGAGCCTTTCACAAATTCTTGGGCAATGATTGGCAAACCCCATTTGGCGCTCAATTTATAAAAAGCAGCTAGGGCTTGCTCTACGTTGTAGGCAATGGTGGCCTCGTAATACTTGCCCTTAACCGCTAAAGGAAAAGTAAAATCCTCATGCAAATTGTAAATGTCCTTGGGACTGTAAACCAACTTTGCTTTTGGAACCTTAATGCCATGTTCTACGCCGTAATCGTACAAATTTGCCTTTTGGCGGGCTTCGAATTGACGCTCTGTTGGTAAGCACATATGGATGCCCAACTCCGTTTTCAAGCGCTTTTCTAGCTTGATGAAATTAAACAACTCAGCATCAAAATTAGGAATGATGAAGTCGATTTGCTCCTGCTGATGAATCCAGGCAATGCGATCAAAAAGTATTTGCTGACCCGCAGCGGGCAGCGGTATTTGATAGCTGATGGCTACCAAATCACGCATGTATAAACCAGGCTCTAAGGCCTCGTAGCTCAAGCCCACAATGCGTATGTCATAACGTGTACTTTCCTTGAGCGCTCGGATCACGGCAATGCCCGGACCGGGACTGTCAATGGCATTCAAGCCGCTGACAGCGATGGTAAGCTCACGCTTCATGAACTAACTTATGACGGCGCAGCGTATTCAAAAAATCATAAATGTCCTTTTCCAGCGTATCGCTATCAATTGCATAGGCCTCGAGCAAAGTGCCTTTGATGGCTGCTGCATCCTGACCACTTTTTATCAGTTGTATGATTTCAAGACCAATAGGATTTACTGAAAAGGAGTCGCCATTACCGGGGTTGAACAAAAACCCGGTATCGCTCATTGCCAAATTCTGTTTGATTTTCATGGGAAAAAAAAAATTAACCAACCGTGCTTTAGGAGAAATAAATACATTAAGAGAACGAATATACAAGAAAGCAAGGGCTTAAAAGCCCAATTGTAAAAAAAAGTTAAAAAATCAAATCGCAAAATCCTGACGCATCCAAAACGCTTTTCAGACCAAGCCTCGGGCTCGCGGCATAGCAATGCCTACATAGCCCCAACGTCCCCGAAGAGCTGTATCGCTTTTGCGGATTGGATGTGGCGGGAATTACGAAAGCAGTACTTAGCTAGCCGCTTTAGTGCTTCACCAAGCGCATCCAACTTACGTTTGCGCCACTGCTATAACGCAGTAAATACACACCCGCAGAAACGCCACGTAAGTCTATTTCAAACTGGGCTGCACTGCTGCTGACCTGTTGCAACA
Organism: Sphingobacteriaceae bacterium; assembly: GCA_030682795.1. Lineage (GTDB taxonomy): Bacteria > Bacteroidota > Bacteroidia > UBA7662 > UBA7662 > PNNG01. Next base: position 16,847 of record JAUXNJ010000044.1, on the reverse strand, counting down.
CACGACCCTGAAGATCGGTGATCTGCAAATCATACATCCTATCAACTGCCTGACGCGTCTCAAATACATACAACCCGCTTGAGGGATTCGGATATACGCTGAAAGTTGTAGTACTTCCCTCTTGAACCGAGGTCATAAAGTAAGCAAAATCACTACTGCGAAACGAAGCACAGCTATTTTCCTCCAGCTCAAGGCTGTACACCCCACTCGTTTGTGGCCGAAGACTGCGACTGGTTTCATTAACAAGCAATTGCCCATCTAAATACCATCGATAACTATCGGCCATATTTCTTGACCGTAAACTATCATTCATTCCATTTTCAATTTCAGCCGCGGGCGCTGCAAACACTTGTACCGTATAACTTCCAGCCACCGAACAACCCCCACTGTTCCCCGTAAATTGAATGGTATGGGTGCCTACACCGGCTTGCGCAGGACTAAAAATTCCAAAAGTCACACCAGGTCCACTATAATTACCCCCTCCAATATTGGCTTGGTTGAGCAATAAATTATTGCCCCTCACACATAATGGGGCTACCGGTGTAAAACTTAACACAGGTACTGGACTAATATTGATTGTTGCTATGGCCCTGTTTACACAACCTGTTTGTGCCGCAGCTGGCGTAGTGTAGGTTAAAGAAACGAGGCCACTACCTGCCAAAGCAGGATACAAGGTATCATTAGAAACACCGGGGCCTGCCCAGCTTCCACCAGCTGGTGTAGCAGGGGGCAATACCACAAAGGGTGTAGCCACACAAACCGGTACCAAAATTGGCAAATTAACTTGAGGCAAAGCATTCACCACCACTACAATTGTGTCGGTACTCACGCAACCTACGGCATTGCTGAGACTATAAACCAAGGCGTGCGTGCCTGCACCAGCCTGGGCCGGAGAAAAAGTATTGCCCGATACACCAGCTCCGCTCAAAACACCTCCTGGAGGCGTAGCTTGTAAAAGCACCGCGCTATCGTTTACACAAAAGCTTTGCGTTGCCAACTGTAAGTCGGGCGCTGGCGCCTGAAACACGGTTATACTGGCCGTATCACTGCTGCCGCAACCTGGTAAAGTATATATGATGGCATGGGTACCTACACCGGCTGCAGCAGGATTAAATACGCTATCACTAACCACTCCTGGTCCGCTGTAAACACCTCCCCTTGGTAAACCAGATGTAAGTATGCGCGGAGCTTGGTTCACACATATTGGGGCTAAACTATCCAATACAGCGTTTAGGGCAGGCTGCACCACCACCGCAAATTGCCTTTCTAAAGTATCGCTTCCGGCTGTATTGGTTGTAATAAGCGTTACTTTAAAAACACCCGAACTATCATACCTTATATTGCTTGGATTTGCAGTGGTGGCTGTTGCCGGCGTGCCTCCTACAAAAGTCCATAACCACGCACTTGGCTGATTTGTACTCAGGTCGGTGAAGCTTACCAGGCCGCCTGTGCATATGGTGTCAGCGGTCTGTAAAAAGCCTGCCATGGGTCGTTGCACAGGTGGCAAACAACTCAAGGATGTTGGCAGTGTCAGGCGTCTCGGACTATTTTGCATCACCGCTATCATGCGGGTTCTTTGGTCGGCAGTAAAAATATTCATACAGGCATCGTCCGTATAATCCATATAATTCTGCACCATGTCTACATTCCCGCAAGAAACATGTGTAACCGGACAACCAAAATTGGCTGCATCCGATGGAGGTGTATCCGCACAAAAATCATCTACACTACAACCCCCATCTCCCCAAATATGTCGTAGTCCTAAATAATGTCCAACTTCATGCGTCGCAGTACGTCCGCGATTGTATACACCTGGGAACGGATTGAAGGGTGGCCTACCTACCGACGTATACAAAAGAACGATGCCATCTGTATTGGCATTCGTGCCGCCACTCAATCCTGGCAAACCCGAACCTGTAGGGAATTGCGCATAGCCCAATACGCCACCACTTAAATTCGCAATCCATACGTTAAGGTACCTCGTTGGGTCCCAAATGGTAGCTGGTTTTACAGTACTGTTAAAAGCATTGGTGCTCCAGGCCGTCGTATTCGGGAAAGCGTGACGAATGATGCCTGTAGTAGGATTTCCCTGCGGGTCGCGTTGCGCCAAACAGAAACTTATCGAGGTATTTACTGCCGCGGGTAAAAAAGCCGGCGGGGTATTTACAGTATCAGGATTGGTTCGTAAAAAATCCTCATTTAAAACCTGCATTTGAGAAAGTACCTGTGCATTACTAATATTCCAAGGGTTATTTTCATTTTGATAAATAATGTGCACCACTACTGGTAGCACATATTCCGACTCCACGCCCCCTTGTACCTGCATCAATGCAATGCGTTCGGCTATCCAGCGCTCAAATTGCACATCGGATTCAGGCCATTGTCCCTGCTGACGCAATTGCTCCTGCATTTCAGTTGTGTAACAACGAACAACCTGTTGTGCATGTGCTGGTAAAATACCAATTACCAAAATCAGAATGTTAAAAAACTGCTTCATTTAAATCGATTAATATTTCTTATCGGCCTGAAAGCGCCAAGCCCTAAAAAATGAAAAGGAAAGATAAGATTAATTCGAATGCAGACTGCAAAGCAAGAAAAAAACTAATTCCATGGTTAACACTCTAGCATGAACCCATACAAACAGGCCCGCAAACCAAAATGGGGATTAAACAAAATGGGGCTGGCACCTTACCGGCCCAACCCCATTTGAATTAAGTAAAACTCGAAACGAATTAGCGACTGATGATCACTTGGCCGTTTTGTACCTGGTTTTTGAGTATAAAACGATAGTTGTACACCCCTACCGCCAAATTATCGGTCCGGATCTCATGACGTTCATTGGTTGACAAGTCAATGTGCTGCGAACGAACTACACGACCCAACTGGTCACGTAACTCTAAAGTACCTTGACCTTCATTGGTGCCAAAATCAAACAGAACGAACTGATCTGCAGGATTTGGATACACACGGCTCAACAAATGATTTACCGATTCAACACCTACAGCCGTAAACTGCACACATGAAGTATCGTTTGATGCATTGGTATCACTCGCCCAACGGGTATAAGCGCATAATCTCAAATCACCACCACTCGTTGGAGTCCATGACTGGGTAAAGGTGTGGTGAATGGTATCATTCGGCTGAATGGTGCGTGAAATAGCGTTTGCATTTAATTCAGCACCATTGTTTACCCGGAATGCCACGTCAAAACCAGTGGCAGGTACGTTGCCATGATTGCGAATCACTGCTTTCACCACATAGGCCTGGTTCAGCTGTGGCGTAGCCGTAGGAGCAGGGGTAAGAATGGCTTCCATACCAATGTCGCTGATGTTGTTTGCCGTAACAAATACGGTTACTGTATCAGATTTGCTACAAATGTTGTCTGTTAAAGTCAAGGCATAGCTGGTAGTAACTACCGGTGTTACTCGCACTACTGCTTGGTTAGAGGCCACTACAGTACCAGTTGTCAAATTGGTCCAAGTAGCAGGATAGCCCCCACCAATGCGCATGTTCGGACGGTTTACGCTATTACTTGTATTGAGAGTATTGGCACAAACACCAGCCGCATCCGAAATGTACCAATACGACGCAGTGAAAGGCGTGGCTGTCATGCGGGTAATTGAATTGTTGGTAAAAGAGCTATTGTTAAAGCAAACCTCCACTACAATATTACTTGCACCATTCCAGTTAAACGGCGTTTGGAAGGTATGGGTATTCCATCCTGTCGTATCTAAGAAACTTGGCGTTGTAAACACTTGTGTTACCGGCGTTACCCACGCAGTTAAGGAAGTTTGCGTTGTAGCACCTAAGCTGATGGTATAGTTTTGAAGCGCAGTTCCAGAAGGTGTAACAACATCAAAAGCCAAGGAAGTTAATGCACCCGGAGCAATGCCCGACGCAGTTAATTCTGAAGCCAAAATGAGGAATTGCTGACGAGCACCCCAATACCAGTTACCATAGCCTGCTGGATATGTGGTAGTGGTGTTAACCAAAGTACCCGTACCCAAAGTACCCAAGAAACTAGAGCCAGTACCACGCAAGGTGGCTGTATCACCAGCCAGAATGGTTGTATCGTTTCCAGCATTTGGCACAATGTAATCATCACGGAACGATCCCATAGAAATAACCTGTGTGAAGTTGGCATTGCTGTCACGGGCAATTACAGTTGCCGCAACCAATACGTTGGCTGAAGTTGCCGCCGGCAACGTACCTGTCCAAGTACCCGCCATTGCCGTACCCGCCGTACGTGTAAGTACAATAGGCGTTTGTGCAGTACCTGCAATGGTATAATTTACCCGAACGGTGTCAATACCTCTTCCACCTGCATTATCGCGCGCAAATACACTAATGGTTCGGTTAGTAGGTACACACTGGTTACTTCGAGGCGTTACCAAAAAGGAATCAATGATCGGTGGGAACAAATCGGTACCACCTATGCCGTCGAATTCATAGGCTCCCATATCAGGTGCAATACCCGTACCGCCAGGACGGTTTGTACCATTAAAATCAGTATTCGGTGTGCCCAAGGCTGCAATTACTACACCACCCGATTCGATAGGCGTTAGGGTTCCAGTTGGAATGGTCAAATCGGTGAGCGAAGTAAATGGAGGCAAAGCATTGCCGGTAGGAGGCACAGAGGCCGCATCATTATTAGGATTACCTACCGAAGAAATAGCCTTCCAATCTGCCACCGAAACATAGTTGCCTGATGCTGCCGTGGTACCAAGTTTACCCACAAAGCTTTGTGCATTGGACGGAACATGATAAGCATTATTATTCAAGGTCAAATTGGCAAAATTGTAACTAGCCGGCAACCAAACTGCCATGAAAGTGGCAATGCCTGTACTGGTTGAGGATGCGTCTATCGCAAAAATGTTATTGCGTACATCACCAGTCACTAAAGTACTCGTGATACCAAATGCTGCTGCTGCTGCCCCAGCGGTTGATACATTGGTATAGGCACCATACAAATACACACTATTGTAATGAATCCTGTGATTGGTACCACCCGTAATGCGAATACCAAAGGCGTTAAAGGTGTTTGATGTATTAGAGTAGTTGAGCGTACGTAAATCATAAATTACATTGTTCAACACGCGAACGCTGTCTCCAGAAAGCACGTTTACACCCCATGCACCCCAGCCACCAGTATTGAGGTTTTTCACGCCCCAAATACGGTTGCGTTCGATAACCGCACCCGGACTTGTACCCACTTCAATGGCTGCCTGAGAGGTAGCACTTGTAGACACTAAGTTAAACACCTGGTTATTGCGAATGCGCAGATTAAAGGTATTTGTAACATCTACACCACGGAAAATCACAAACTGAGACGTATCCGAAGAACCAATCTGAGAATTCTCAATCAAGGTTCCATTATTGGTGCCTGTTGTAGCCCCACGTAAGAAAATACCATAATATGCACGACGCACAGCTACGTTCCTGATGGTCAAATTCTGAAGTGAATCGGCGAGGGCAAAAGTCGTGATGGTTGCATTTGTAGCATGAATACCAAAGGTAGAAGTTACCGTATTTGAACCACCCGTAATATTTACGTTGCTGATGGTTACATGGCGTACAGGAGCAATGTTTCTTGAACGGAGCAAAATAACTGTGGAGTTGTCAGCTACACTTGTGCTACGTATGGTCAAGTTGCGGCTGGTTCCAGAAGCGCTGTTAGCACCATTGAGGTGGAAATGATTAACGCCATTCAACACAATCAATCCATTACTACCAGAGAAAGTACCCTGAATCAAAACATTTGAACGCGTACTGTCGGGACGAATTGTTAATGTATTTACGGCGCTCAAACCAGGACGATTATTGATTACCATTGGGAAGGTTTCACCAGCGCTGTACAAAGTATCAATGAGCAAGAAAGTAGCTGAACCTGTAAATAAACCACTGTTGATGAAGTTCACGGCTGTTGTTAGATTAGCGAAATCAGCCGGACCACTCGTACCCACGCGGTACGTACCTGATATGTTTGTTAAAATGAGGTAGCTAAACAAACTTGGAGGTGGAACAGCATTGGAAAGATGAATACCTATTCCACCCAACGGGGCTGTTGTAACGGTACCTGAAGCACTGCTTACAGCCACGTAATACTGAATGGTGTCGAATACTGCAACTCCACCCAAGGCCGTATGGTTGATGGTGAAGGCATAATTGTTACCCGTTATCGTTGGCAAGCTATCTACTAACCAGGTCGATTGAGAAGTCTTTTTATAAAACACACGCGCCGTGCCAGCTGTAATGCTGCTAGCCGTATCTTGGATATTCACCAACAACGGACGCGAGGCCACTGGCAAAGTATCACCAAGGGCAGTTAAAGAAATTTGCGCAAACTGCGAGCCCGTGAACTCGTAAGCACCAATATCTGGTGTTGTTGCATTTCTAGCTACACCAGTAACGTCAGATGTGATATAGCTGACAGGTATACCCTTATTATCTAAAGCGATATTCGTTGGAACGAGCAAACTAGATGACAAGAAATTGGGCGTTAAGCTCAAACTCATGGTGTCTTTTCCAGTCGCTGTGCGCCAAGCTGCGAGCGTTGCAAAATCCAAAGCAGGCGTATTTACCCTGAACATATTCGGAGGCACTGTACCACCAAGCACAAAGTTGTTATTGGAGCTTTGCAAGCTGTCAAGCTGCGATTGATCCACCAATCTAAACAAACGAAAAGCAGTTGGCAGGTTACCAGTCAATGGATTTATCTCAAAATGATTGTTCCGTACTACAATACGCGACCAGAAGGGCGTAGCTACTGAACCTCCTGTGAGGTAGAATCCTGCTTGAATGGTAGAGGCACTGGTGGTTGTAAGCGTATACCTCACCGTGTTGTTCTTTACCTCAATGGCATCACGTGGGTTCATTGGAGTAAGTACAGAAGCACTAAACGAACCTGTAATATGAATCGGATTCACGACCATTGTAGTACCCGTAATAGTAGGGGCTTGTGTGCCATTGATCACATTGTTGTAAATGCGGTTGGCGTTGGTAGGTACCAGGGTATCAGCATTAGGATTTACTATGAGGAACGCGTAAGCACTCATAGCACCAGAAACATTGTTTGAAGATATTTCGGTATTGATATTATTGGCAGTCCAAACCGCAGCACCGACTGTTGATGTACCTACAAAACTAGTAAACTGGTTGCTAGCAACCACCGCGTTGGCTTGGTTCAGCGCATACACTGAACGATACACGTTATTAACAAAAGTATTAGAAATTATACTGTTTGTATTGGCGAAGGTATTAGAAGCAGGTCCATCCAACCAAATCGCATAATAAAAGCCATTAAAAGTGTTGTTTATAAACAAACCATTGCTGCCGCGGTAAATAATACCATTATTAAAGGTGTTGTTGGTTTGTGGCAATTCAATCACATTACAACCAATCACTTCGCCGCTGGAGCTTGGATTTGAGAACACAATAATGCCTTGACCTGCGGCACCTGGGTTGATGGTACGACGGAGGGTCAAGTTTTGGAAGGAAATACGTGTGCTCGTATTGACGGTGAAATGTGTACGATTGGTAGCTGTTGCAGCAGCCGTGTCGTGAATTAAAATTACATCTGAAGCCAAACTTGTTGCACTGGCAAAAGTAACTCCAAAACCTCCCGCATTCGGGAAATTGGGAATGGTGTGACTGCCAATATAAGTACCTGGATTAATTAAAAAGTTTACTTGTCCGGTGACCCCACACTGACTCAAAGCTGCAACGGCGGCTTGAACAGTTGGGTAATCAGCCGTAGGTCCTCCTATGGTGTAGGCGCCCGACAAACCCGTACACAAGTTCACCGTTAAGGTATCATTGGCCGTATTGTTATCAGCTCCTAAACCATTGGCATTGGTTGCCCATACTCTAATTTGATAAGTACCATTGGCAGGTATATTGATAGGCGCAACAAAAGTATGGTCGAAGTTTTGACCAGGACTCAAGGCTGGAAAAACCGCAACACCCGGATTTAACACCGGCGGATTGTTGTTAAATTGATATCCAAAATCTACTTGAGCAATGGGGTCAGCAGCTGCATTTTGCACACGTGCGGTAACTGTGTTGCTACCAATCGAAAGTGTGACTGGTGAAATCAAGCCAGCTAAACGCGCGTCTCTACCACTGGCAGGGATATAAGAAATCCCGCCAACAAACTGGCGCGGTGTATTTACGTGCCCTGGGCGTGGACCGCCGTACCCTACGTTCGTTCCAGTATAAATGGTTGCAAATGAATTGAAAAAAGTATCCACGCTTCCAACCGTAAAAGTCTGGTAAACAGGTGAGCCGTTAGAGCCAGTGGGTACGCCTACATAAAAACCGTACACACTTCCAGCCGGGATGAGCAATGGTCCACCTGGCATGGCGATGCGCGAAAATACAAAACCACCTGCCGCAGTTGTACCAGCTTGACCAACAGTTGTCGGTTGATTAGGAAGTAACTGTACAAAGGCCGGATTTGTACCTACAGCCGGATTGCCATTGATTGGAGTAGTTGAATACCAAACTTCTAATTCGGTAGGAGCATTTAGGGTACCTGATAAGGCAACGAAAATACTATCCACCAAAATTGCAGAATTGGCGCGTAAATTAAAGGTAATTCCTCCAGAGCCAGCTCCATTACCACCTGTTAAAGGGGGCGAAGTGAATAGATTTAATTGCGCATGCCCGCTTATCGCGACAAACAGCATACACAAAACAAGTAAAAGTTTTTTCATAGTAACACGGTTAATAAATATAATAGAGCGAATATAACGACTAGAACGTAAAAATTATCCGCAATAAAAATTTTCATCCTAATAGCATGTCCACAAGCCTATGGGCACACTACCTCAAGTTGTTAAGCCCTTCTTAACATGGATTTTTAAATTCGAGTAAAAAGCCCATTTACAAGAAATAAATGGGCTTTTTTAGGGTGAATTATTGAGTTAAACAACGATGTTACAAAATAACACTAATAAACCTTAGCGCTGTGTATTAGATTAAAATTTCATTAAAACCGCCGTCCTACGTACGCTAATCGGAGTCGTCGAAGCTTTACAACCCAAGTCTAAAGTTATTCGATGTACTTAGAACTCTCAAAAATGTACAACTAAGGTCTGAAAAATCAAAAGCCTACTATTTCATCAGCACACTTCCCACATACTGTTTACCGTCAACAAGCAGTCGAACAAAATACAATCCTTGCGCAAAACCCTGTAAATCGAGCGTGTGAACGGCACCACTAAGCACTACTTCCTGCCTCACCTCTTGTCCTATGGCATTATAAATCGCTAAATGGATTTGATTTTCTGGAAAGGCACTCAAATCAAGAAATACCTGGCCGTCACTCGGATTAGGATATAGCCGAATACCTGCAGCTTCTAGCCCTTGTACACCAACATGAATGACTTCAAACGGAGCAGACAAAATAGAGCTGCATAAACCATTAAGCACCCTTACCTGATACAGCCCATTTTGAATAGGTTGATAGCTGCTAGTCATAGCACCTGCGATTGGTTGCCCGTTGAGATACCACTGATTGCTATCACTAGCACTCGACAATAAAACACCACCTTGCACCTGAATTACAGGCTGTGGGGGAGTTTGACTTACCACCACCTGAATATCGGCTGTGCTCTGACAACCATTTATATTTACCTGATAGGTAACCGTATGGTTGCCTGGCCCTGCTATCGCTGGATTAAAGACGCCAAAATTTACTCCCGTACCACTGAAAGTACCCCCATTAGGCTGACCCACCAAAAGACGCGTAGCTGTAGAGGTACACAAAGCCTCCAACGGCTGAATACTCGCTTGCGGCGCAGCAGTAACTACGATAGCCGCAGAAACTTGATTCACACATCCATTATTGTTGAGGGTATAAGTAAGATTATGGGTCCCAACCCCAGCAAGCCCAGGGTCGAATTGACCATTACTTACACCTGGACCACTATATACCCCACCAGCAGGAAGTCCCTGCGTAAGCGTGAAAGCTGCGTTTTGAACACATTGTGGCATTAATATGCCTAAAATAGGTTGTGGTGTTGCATTTACCTCCAGGAGTTGCTGTGCAGTACCCGTGCATCCGTTTTGCTCCACTGTATAAAAAATACTGTGCAGTCCTGCTCCTGCTACCGCCGGATCAAATTGGTTATTGTTTATCACACCTGGTCCCGAATAATAGCCTCCTGCTGGTGAACCACCAGTTAGGGTAAGCACCCCATCGGTAGTACACATAGCACTAAAAGCTGTTAAGGTAGGCGTCGGAATGCTGTCTACGCGCACCGCTCCCACCATCACCAATGTATCGCTTCCTACTTGATTTGAAACAATGAGCGTCACATTATAGGTGCCCGCACTGGTGTAAGTAACTACCGGCTGCGAATCGGTAGAGGTTGCAGGGGTTCCGCCAGGGAACAACCATTGACGGCTGCTGGGAATACCGCTCGACTGATCACTAAATTGCACACTGCCTCCAGCACAAAAGCGCGTATTGTTTTGCTGAAAAACCGCGGCAGGTACCACATTCGGAACTCCGGTAACTACAATATTGTCGATATATAAATTGTTACCGTAACCATTAACGGTTTCAAATTGAACAAAGACCATGGTGTTACCCGTAAAGGCGTTTAAACTCAAATTAAAACATGCCAAATTGGTAGCTGCACCACACCAGTTACCCGCTGCATTAGGCACAAAGGCGGTTGTGCTATTGGCCATTGTGGCTAGACTGCTTCCACCAACGCTCAAAATAGTTGTCCATGTTTGTTGACAATCTGTAGAGATCCTAATTCGCAAGGAATCGCTGTTTGAGGCACTGTAAGCACGATAGGCATGCTGAAAATTTAAACTCGCACTGGCTAAACCACTCAAATTAAGTGGCGGGCTAATCAACCTGTCGCGTTGCCCAATGGCATTGTTGTAGGCAAAAAAATCAAGACGCATGGCTTTATTGCCAGGGGTTGTCCCCCCTACTGTAAACAGCTCCCAGCTGCGAGCTGAGTCAGGATTTTCAATTTTCCAGCCATTTTGCAATGGCTCAGCCGTTTCAAAATCTTCTGTAAATGGCAGGTTAAAGCCCGTTCCTACACGTACAAAGCCATTTTCTACTAAGGTATCACTGCCTTGGGGACCAGTTACAATTAAAGTTACAGCATATACCCCATTGGCTGCATAGCTCACCACTGGGTTCATGGCCGTATCAGTAGCCGGCGAACCGCCAGGAAACAACCACAACAGATTATTACCACCCGAACTTGCATTCGTAAAACGAACACTATCGCCACTGCAAATAAACTTTTTATTGGCAGTAAAAGCCGCTGTAACTTCCTTCACCAAACCAGTAGCCACAAATCCGAAATGCTGCGGCTGGTTCAATCGCAAATTACCCTTGTGCGTTATGCGCACTATGTACTCACCCGGAGGTGCATTGGCCACAAACACCTGTTCCACATTATCACGAATGTTATCGCCAGGCTGTGCAGCAGCAGCCGGGTTGGCAGGATCAAGCGACCAAGGGAAATAATTAGTGCCCGTTGGCACGTGAATCAAGCGGATATCAAGATCGTTTACCAATTGCGGCGTAGTGGGATTTAAAGAGGCGGCTGGTACCGTGCCCGCTGGATCGGTCCAGGCAATACTCACTTTCAACGGCCCTGCCGTTGGATGCCAAGCATTGATATCCATTTGCTGCTGATTTTGCAACACCCGTTCTTCGAGTAACGACACCCCATCTACATTGTCGATTAATTGTACCGCTTTAGCGGTATTCAATAAACCCCAGCCAAACATATAGTCAGGACCAGGATGAGGGCCAGCTTCGTCAGCTGTATGAATGGCCAAAGATTTGAGCGTGGCCGAACGCATAAAAGTTTGGCGCACGGCCTGATAGTGTTGTTGAATGAGAATCAGACTGCCAGCCACGTTTGGTCCCGACATACTCGTGCCACTGATAGATGCATATGCCGTATTAGAACCACTGTAGCTCGAATACAAGCCCACACCATTGCCCACTATGTCGGGCTTAATGCGGCCATCGTCAGTTGGTCCCCAGCTCGAAAACGACGACATACTCACCCCAGCGGCTGATTGCCAACCGTTATTGAGGTCGTTTACCGCTCCAATGGTGAGGATGTTTTTGGCCACGGAATAGGTAGGCAGACAATCATACGGCCCACTGGGCGGGCGAACAGTAGTACTGGTAGTCCAGGCCCCGTTAGCTCCACGTACCTGGTGTGACGTACCTGCAGCTGGCCCTTGATTGCGGTTGTTGCCCGCCGATTTTACAATGAGATAAAAAGGATTGTTCACTGCAATATTATCCCACTGCTGGGCCTTGCTGTTATAAAAGCCGAAGTTCCAATCGAGGGTTTCGCTAATGGCTGGATTGCCGTACCAATACCAAATACCTCCGCTACTGTGCCATCCCGCAATTTGGCCATAGCTGTGGTTCGATACCAACAAGCCGTTTTGTGCTGCCAAAGTCATTTCTGCATTGTCGTTATTCCAGTCGTTCGTGGCCAGTTGCGCCATATAAGCCATTCCTCTTGCACTTGGCTGCACGCCGGCGGCAATCATGGTGCCTGCCACGTGTGTGGCATGGTCGCTCAAAGTTGTAGCTCCATCCACCTGCACGGCCCTACCGCCAAACTCCTGGTGCGTGAGGCGCGTGGCTCCCCCATCCCATTCGCCAACAGTCATGCCTTGTCCTGCCAAATTGTAACCCAAAGCAGCCCCCGGCCACACCCGCGAAGTAGCCGTGCTGTTGGCAGCTACCACATTGTTGGTGATAAAATACATCGGCATGCCCGACTCATCCACGCCCATCAACTGAATGATGCGGCCTTCTTTATCGGTCCAACGCAGCTTCAAGCCGCGTTCTTTGGCCCAAGCAGCCAAAGCAGCTTGCGCCGGCTGTTCTTGTTTTTGTAATTGAAGATTTAGTTGCTTCAAAGCTGGCAAATCTACCTGACCAAAAACAACTGTAACCGATGCCAACAACAGCACCCAACTCAATGTAAAATTCTTCATGCTTATAAATACGTATAACTGATATTAATGGTTTGGCGCTACAAAGCTGCGTTCGGGTTGGTCGAAACCCACTTGTAAATCAAATTCAAGGTGACTGCTTTCGCAAAACACTTTGCCTTGAAGCGAAAGCAACCAAGTTTGATCTGGCTTTTGTAGCAATTGTAGGTAGTTCACATGCTTTTCAGAGGAAGTGCAAGCCGCCACAAAGCCTCCTGGTAAATACACCAAGCGAAAAGCATCTCCAAACAAACGACCTGTTTTAAAATCTTTTTCTGCGATGCCATTCACTTGCAGCATGCTGCCGCTTTTGGAAGTAATGGCAATGTTAATGAACCCATTCACCCAATCAGCACGAACCGATTTTACCTCAAAAACAGGCTGGTTCAGCGGGGTTTCAATCACTTTTACATAATTTTCAGAGGAAACAGCAGCCTGCAATTGGCCCGATTCCGTTGCCTTCTTTCCGCAAGCAGTCGTTGTTACAACGACTAAACATACACACCCAAACAGCATCCATTTCTGCTTCATACAACGGTTTCAACCTTCTAATATACGGAAAATCAGTTTTTCTGCAAAAAAAGAGGCCTTTCCTGTAATTTTGAGGGGATGAACAAGCTCGGAACCGACCTCCATTTTGCTGCCGCACAGCTGCGTGCGGGCAAGCTTGTGGGCATTCCCACCGAAACAGTATACGGCTTGGCAGCCAATGCCCTCGACCCGGTGGCCGTGGCCAGCATTTTTGAGGCCAAAAACCGGCCCGCTTTTGATCCATTGATCGTTCATTTGGCCAGTTTTGAGCAAGCACAGGCTTATTGTCAAAACATTCCAGACCTGGCCTACCAACTAGCAGCGGCTTTTTGTCCTGGCCCCATCACTTTCATCCTCCCCAAAAACACCCGCATCCCCGATTTGGTAAGTTCGGGCCAACCCACCGTGGGCATCCGCATTCCCAACCATCCGCTCACGCTGCAATTGCTGCAGCAACTCGATTTTCCTTTGGCAGCGCCGAGTGCCAATCCTTTTGGCTATGTGAGTCCTACCACCGCCCAACACGTAGCCGACCAGCTCGGCGATAAAATTGCTTATATTTTGGATGGAGGAGCCTGCGAAATTGGCCTCGAAAGCACCATCATCGACCTCAGCATTGCGGCACCTAAAGTATTGCGTTTGGGGGGATTGGCATTGGAGCAGTTAGAGGCGGCAGTAGGACAAAAATTGGCCTTGCAAACCAGCAGCTCCAACCCGAAGGCGCCAGGCATGTTGCTCAAGCACTACGCCCCAAACAAACGCTTGCGCTGGGCCCAGGAGCCGGCAAGTGCTACAAACGAGCCACTGGCTGACTTCTCCAAAACCGCCTGGTTGCGCTTCAGCGAGCCTTTGGCGCATGTTCCCTTGAAGCAGCAGTTTATACTCAGCCCCTCGGGCGACTTCAAACAAGCGGCCAATCGGCTGTTTGCCCTGTTGCGCGAGCTCGACAACAGTACCTTCGACCTTATTTTGGTAGAAAAAGCGCCTGAAATTGGCTTGGGCCGCGCTATCAACGACCGGCTGAAGCGAGCGGTTACCCCATAACAGGCCGTCAAAGCCCAAATACTGCCTTTTAAACTGCCGCCCAGCAGATATAGGCGTTCAAAAACATAAAAAACAGGGCTGGCAACGAAATCCATAAGCTGTCTCTGCGCTGCACCCGCACCACCACCGCTGCAAACATCAACAGGGCCAAGCCCAAGGACGAAAAAATAAGCAGGGGATTAAAAAGCAGTCCTACCAAGAGCCCAGCTGCGCCTGCAAACTCCAACACAATGGTCATGAGGCCCAGCTTTTCCAAGCCAAAACGCTTAAACTCCTCCTTCATGTGCGGCGTTACGAAGTAAGAAATACCATAAATAAAAAATGCCCCACTCGAGAGGAGCACCAAAAAGGTGTGGATGGTCATCATTAAGTTGCTAAAGTGCTGTTCCTACTAAGAACAAACACAACAGCAAAAGGATGAGCGAAGGCAAACGTTGTTGAAAAGGATTTTTGGCCTTGAAGTGAAAATACTGGGCCGACACCATAAAAAAGCCCATGAGCGCCGCAGGAATCATCACAAACTCAGGATACCAAATGCCCACCAAAAGCAGTGTGGCCAAGGCGGTTTTGGCGGCACCCACAAAGCTCCGCACGGTAACAGGTAACCCAAATTGGTTAAACTCCTTTTCTACGTTGTGAAATCTAAAAATCCAAACAAAGGCTACCGATAAGGCAACGGCTAGCTGTACAATTATGATCAGGTTTTCCATTTTTTTGGTTTAGTCCCTGTAAGTTAGTCAGGAAATTTGGCTTTAAAGCATTTGTCCTGTTTAAAGAGCACATTACCATCTGGCCAAGTCCAGCTGTGCCCAAACGGGCAAAAAAAAGGACAACCTATGCCATCCTTCTGTTTAGCAAGAATACAGCAAATTTCTAATTTACTGCGAGAGAATAAGTTGGTGATTGAATGGTGGATAAGCAAATGATTGGAACGAAGGGCTGTGAATGAAAATGCCGGTCAATTATTTCGTTCAATCAAATGCAATTTAGCACCCAATTTAATTTTAATTTGACCTGAAAAACAAAACTAAATGACCGATAAATAAAATATCGGTCAAGTTTTGTGGTTTCATACTCGTTAAATGGCTATATTTGAACGATAAAACACATTACTTTGACCGATAAATGACTAACATGATGAACAGAGCGGAAAAGATGATACTGAGCTATCTGAAAGACCATCCCAAAACGTCAGCGCCTGACATACATGAAGGACTTGTGAACTTGGATCCGAATTTCTCCATGTCGCTCAGTACGGTGAAAAGACGACTTGGTGGTGAATTTGCAAAAATGAACCTTGTTACGAGCGCTGGTAAAGGAAAAGGGCTAAAATACTCCTTAACACCTGAATACCAGTTTATCTATCCAATTGATATGGACGAATATTTTAGCTCTGAAAACAGGAAAATCAAAAACCGTTTCAATTTTGAATTAATTGAATCCATAGCAGGTGTTCAATTATTTACAGACGAGGAAATGGAAGCATTACAAAGTCTACAAAAACAATATGAGGAAAATATTAGTAAACTATCGCCGGCCGCATATCAAATGGAGCTGGAGCGATTATCTATCGATTTAACTTGGAAATCTTCACAAATTGAAGGCAACACCTATAGTTTACTAGACACGGAAAGGCTTTTGAAGGAACAGCAAACGGCAAATGGCAAAACGGTAGAAGAAGCAATCATGCTCCTGAACCATAAAAAAGCCATTGATTTTTTATTGCAAAACCCCGGCTTTTTTGAAGCGCTAAAAATTCGAGACATTGAGGATATACATAGCATGCTCGTTGAGAAACTTGATGTACAACGAAATTTGCGTAGGGAATTAGTGCGCATCGGCGGAACTGATTATATCCCATTAGATAATGAGCATCAAATAAGAGATTCCTTACAGGATGCCTGCAGCGTAATCAACAGTAAGAAAAACGTGTTTGAGAAGGCATTGCTGGTGCTGGTCTTGCTAAGCTATATTCAAGCCTTTATGGATGGAAACAAAAGAGTAGCCAGAATTGTAGCAAATGGCATTTTGATTACGCATCATTATTGCCCAATTTCATTCAGAACCGTCGAAACTGCCGATTATAAAAAGGCAATGCTGATATTCTACGAGCAAAACAATCTAAGCGAGGGTGTAAATTAAACTGTGTCAAGTTTAAATTTTCGTAAACTTGATTATCAGTTAAAAAATGGACACAACAGAGAAGTTTGACTTTGAAGCTTTCAAAAAACAAGCTATCAAAGAGATGTATGAAGGCAAGACCTTCG
>JAUXNJ010000027.1 GCA_030682795.1 Sphingobacteriaceae bacterium | reverse complement strand
TCATTTATGATTAGAAAGTATCAAGGTCAATTGGACGCATTACACCAAACCACTTCACCACTTTTTCACCAATGCCAGGAGCGTTTACGTGAATGATGTACGCGCCACTAGCAACAGGTATCCGCTCTTGGTTGAGCAAATCCCAGTCAACAAAAGTGAATGGATCATCTTTTCGCAATGTACGTATCAAAGAACCACCTAAAGTGTATATCCTAATGTCGCAGCGCTGTGGCAAATTCGTGATCTTCACACGGTTATCAACCTGACTAGTCTCATAACGCGATGCCGCATAATAAGGATTCGGCACAACACGTATCAAATCCAAAGCCGATTTTGCAGTAGCCGCATCATTCTTGATAGGAGCTAACCCAGTAGCATCAATCTCATACAAAGGCCTTCCACTGTTCTCAACAGGCGTGCCAGCCACAATGAAGTTTCTGTAACGCGTATTCATCCGGATTTTAGCCGTATAAGTATTGTTTAAGAAAGCACGTCCACTTCTACGTAAAGGAATTGAAGTGTACAGCACCTCCCCATAAAAATCACGGATAATGTTGATAGGCAAATTATTAGGATTTGGTGCACCACCCGCTGTAGTGCGCGTCAATATCTGGTAATTACGCTCCCCTTGATCATATTGAGAACCAAACACATAGATAAAGTGCTTACCGCCCATTACAATTTGGGGCTGTCCTGCCAATTGGTTTCCAAAAAGAACCGTGTCAGGATTCCAAATCATATCTCTACCATTGGTAATCGAAAGACGGCTGTCTTCGCCAAAAGCCATGTTCAAGCGCTGTCCCGTTTCGATGTTAATCGCATAACCCGGGAACCAGCTAAATCCTTGACGCGTTTCGCTCGCATCTACCGCACCATTCTTATCCACCGATGGCGCAGCTCGTAGGTGGTTTCTGCGACGACCGCCTTGTGACAAGGTTGGATCTTCACACATTTCTAACACAACCACCTTCGTCCACAAATCCTTATTCGGTGTAATTACGATGTCTACGCTACGTAAACTATCCAAACGCGCACGCTCACGGAAAGGAATGTTTAACGCTAAACCATCCGGCTGGGTTGCAAAAGCGCCCGGGTGAATCGCCGTTGGGGCAGCATAACGCATCGGCGACCAAGTACCTCCGGTGATGTTAGATCCAGGGAAACCATCTGGTACCAAGTTCTCAAAGAACCTGTTCGGGTCACCCGTAGCAATCAATGGATCACCACCAGATGGACCAGCCTTGATCCAGTCAAAAATAGCGTTCTGAGAATTATCAGGTATAAATTGTAACCAAGCCCTGGAAGGATCCTCGTAGAAGAAGGTAGAACTAATGATACCATTACCAGCATCAGGACGTTCGCCTGGATTTGGACGGTCCTTCACCGTTGCACTCAGACCAATGCGACGGAAAATTACATTGTTTTCAAAATAACCTAATATCTGTTCTGAACCTACAGACAGCGTAGTATCTGAGAAAATCGTGTCGTTGTTGTAAACGATGTACCATTTCGCTAATGAATCCACAGGTGTGGTGCCAGAAATAGCTCCTTTGTACATGCCCATACGCATTTTAGCTCTCGGCACCAAGGTTGGATCTATAACCTTAATACTTACCGGTCCTGCGCCCCCTTGATACTTTGGAGCCACAGCAAACCCATTCGCCAAAATCTCAGCAACGGTTTCCTCACTCAATTCTAAAGCCGTTCCTCCATTGCCTCGACCTTCAAGCTGCGTAATCACAGGGCCATCTCCATACTGTGAATTCAAAACCAAACCATTGAAAGTTGGTTCCCACTTGTGAGGAATACCTGTTGATACCCTAACATTGTTTCTGCCTTCCAAATATGGCTTTTGCTGACCCGTATCACTAGCTGGATCAAATGGCGCATAGTTATTGTAACCATAAGCCAATACCAAATAGTGGTATCTTTTGAAATTCACTAAGCGGTCGCTTCCTTCTGCAAACAAGTCACGTGTAATACGCAAGCTCATGTTCACGCCCTGGTTAGCCCCGTCTACGGCAATACTAGGTACAGATAAAGCCATGTCAACGTCAAATTCCCAATTAATGATCCGAGCAATTCCATTTTCAATATCTCCTTGGTATAATAAACGAGCTCTGTTCGGGTCTTGCAACTCACCAGTAGATACATTCGAAGCGGCTAACTGATAAACTTTAAATCCTTCAAAACGATAGAAAGGATCGAAGAAAGGCGCACCCGGAGTAATCGTATCATTCAAAGCATTAACAATCGGATCTAGTTCACGATACTTCAAACCGAAATTGTTGCTGGTAGGCTTATAAGAAAAAGACAAAATCAATTCCTGATCAAGCTCTGTAATGGCAACATCGGGAGCATCAGGTCCGTCCAACGTAATAAAGCAATTATCAAATAAAGCCTGCGCCTTACTATCAGCTCTCAACAAGAGATTGAACGATCCGCGCGCACCACCTGATGAGGCACGTGCCCAAACAACCGCAATGGTTATGAAGTTTACACCCCCAGGCAGCAAAGTGAATGGTCCTGCAGACTGTACGAAACGTCGGTCAGCTGGAACGTTCGGCTGTACACCCGGACCAGGATTAAATTCACTCCATTCGAAGGGTGGTGGCGTTGGATTCTGCTGTGAACCACCAATACCCCATCCAAATTCGTTATCCGAATTGCCAGGGAACATGATGCCACTTGGGATGGCTGTTGAACCAGCAGAACCTGGATAACCATTACCACCATACACCATTTGCTGGTTGTCTTTCCAACGACCAATCATGTAGTTGTACGCATGTTCCGCA
>JAUXNJ010000019.1 GCA_030682795.1 Sphingobacteriaceae bacterium | reverse complement strand
AGTGGTTTCTAACCCAGCGGGTGCTGATAGTATTACAGTAAACAACGCGGTTACGGTAACCTTAGGGTATTGCGCTTCTAATGCTACCTCTACAGCTGATACTAAAATTGACTCGGTTATGTTGGGCACGGCCCTTACTGGTACGGCCAGCAATACTTGTCAGACTTACAGCAATTTCACCGATTCATTAGGTGTGGTGGCATCAATTACAAAAACACAGCCATTCCCAATGATGGTGCGCAGCGGTTATTGCGGTACTTCAGGATTTGCGGCACGTGGCCGTGTATTTATTGATTTGAATAAAGATGGTTTTTTTACGGCTAACGAAGCTGTGGCTGATTTTGGTCCGCTCACTGCAACGGGCACGGCTTCAGCGAGAGAATGGTTCAACATGAATTTGGTTGTGCCGTCTAATGCGGATACAGGCGTTACCCGCTTGCGTATCGTGTATCGTGAAGGCGCGGCTACCTTTGCCGATGTATTGGGTTGCGGCACGTACAGTTTTGGTGAAACCGAAGATTACACAGTTAGAATAAATGAAGTACCAGCTGTACCGGTGACTTTCCGGGTAGATATGCGGAACGTACAAGTATCGCCTCAGGGTGTTCATATAGCGGGTAGTTTTCAGGGTTGGGATCCGTCGAGTACGCCTATGATTTCTCAGGGTAATGGTTTGTATACGTATACAACCAATTTAATACCTGGACAAGTGTTTGAATATAAGTTTATCAATGGCAATCAGTGGGGAAATGAAGAAGTTGTGCCTGTGGCATGTGGTGTAAATGCTCCTTTTTACAACAGAAGTGTCACCGTGGATACCGGAGCAATGGTTTTGCCAGCGGTTTGTTTTGCAAGTTGTGGCCCTTGTACGGCGCCAATTGTTGCCTTTACACAGTCAGAATATGTGGCCTTTGTTGGAGGACAATCGACGAGCATTTTGTTAAACAATGTAAGTACAGGCCAGCCATTGAGCAGTCAATGGAGTATTACACCTGCAAATTTGAACATAGGATCCTGGGCTATAAATGTGCTCTCGGGATCATTGACAAGTTCGTCTGTGGAAGTGAGTTTCAACGCCCCAGGGTTTTACCATGTTCAATTGATCTCAGGGAATAATATTGGCCTTGATTCAGCAAATCGCTTTAATACCATTTATGTAATTGAGGAGGTTTGCATCAGTTCAGCTAACAACAGCGCCGACACTAAAATTGATGCTGTTGATTTTGCTACGATTTCTACCTCATCAAGCGCCACCAACTGCGAACAATATACTTCGTACGTAGGTCTGAACCCTCTTATTGGTGGATTTCCGCAGCGTGGCGAGGGTATTTTACGCTTTAACTTCCCCGGAAGCAAGCAGTTGTACGTATTTTCTGGAAACACCCTTGCTAATGCCTGGGGTGTTAGTTATGATGCTGTGGCCTTAAGGTCGGCGCAAACCGTTTTGGCAATTAGTCCAGCCGGCGATAACCTAAACTGCGTAGCTCCAGCGAATGCCTCGTCCTTGGCAGGAAAAATTGCAGTAGTGTATCGTGGAGCCTGTGAATTTGGTTTAAAAGCTTATGAGGCGCAACAAGCGGGTGCTGTTGGAGTAATTATTATTAACAATGCGGCCGGTTTGCCCATCAATTTAGGCGCAGGCGCTTGGGGTGGTTTGGTTACCATTCCGGTTGCTCTGATTTCTGACATGGATGGTGCTTCGTTGATCAATGCCATGAATACCAATCCAGGCTTTACCGTCGATATGGGCGGAGCTGGTATGCAGGTTGGCCAAGTATTTTTGGGTCAGCAATTGCCAATTGCCATCAAACCAGGCAGCTGCAGCGGCACTTTTTACACAGCAAATGGTAAGGTATGGATTGATTTCAATGGTGATTCTCAGTTCGATACCAGTGAGGTGGTTTTTGCTTTTGCAGGAGATCCTTCTTTTGCTTGGAAAACCGGTACGGTGTCGATTCCAACTTGGGCCACGCCAGGTTTGCGACGCATGCGCATTGTGTATGCGGAACAAACTTTAGCCAATGTGCAGGCATGCGGCACTTACTCATGGGGTGAAACCGAAGACTATTTGGTTGAAATTTCATCGGTGTTTACGGGAATCATGGCCAGCTTACCAAATGTAAGCGCTTGTGCTGGTCCGGTAAGCTTACCTGTTACCGCTACCAACTTTAACAATGTTGGCGCCATCTCGATGTCGATATTGTACGACCAAAACAACATGACCTTTACGGGATTGTCGGGTGTGAACAGTGCTTTGTCGGGAGGCCAAGTGATATCAAACGCCTTGAACGGCCGTGTAGGCATCAGTTGGTTTGATGTAAATGGCGCTTCTTCAACCAACGACACCTTGTTCTACCTCAATTTTATGGCCAACGGTAACAGCGCCCTTACATGGAATCCATTAGCGGGTAGCAATGAGTTTGTTGACAACTTGGGCAACCGTAAATTGCAGTTATTTAACAATGGTAGTTTAACTATTCTATTCACTTGTAATGAAATAGTAGGTTTGCTGAAATACGCTAACGCAGCAGGTACGCCTTTGAATAACAGTACCGTTACGCTGTTTAATCAGTCGGGACCATTACAAACGGTGACGACCGATGCTGCGGGTAATTTTAGCATCTCGGGCTTTGCAAATGGTAATTATAGTTTACAGGCAGGCACCAACAAACCTTGGGGCGGTGTTAATGCCACCGACGCTTTGGGTGTGGCGCGGCACTTTACAGGCGCGGCACCTTTGCAGGGCATTCGTTTGTTAGCTGCCGATGTGAACGGAACTACCAATATCAACTCTACCGACGCTTTGTTGGTTGCACGGCGCTTTACAGGTCAAATTAGCAGCTTTAATGTTGGCGATTGGGCCTTTGAGAAGCCAAACGTGATGGCTAGTGGCGGCACTATTAACTTAGAAATACTTGGTTTGACGTATGGTGATGTGAACGCATCGTTTACTCCGGCTCAAAACCGGGTGAAGCCACTTATTCACCTGGATACCAAAGAAGTGGTGTTTGTGGGTGATTTGGCTGTAGAGGTGCCGGTTTTTGTAGATCGCAGCTTGATGGCTGGGGCCCTTTCGTTGGAGTTACGCTTGCCTGAAGGCGTGGCGCTTATGGGTGTGAAGTCGGCCCTTGGTGTAGGTGAATTCCAATACCAGGTAAATGATGGGGTGTTGCGCATCGGTTGGTTCAGCTTGAGCGAAGTGTCGTTGCAACCAAATGTGCCTGTATTCCATTTGCAGTTAACAACAGGGCAGGAAGTAACCAGTAATTGGTCGGTTGAAGGCCTGAGTGAAGTAGCCAACGGTTGGGCAGAGGCTTACCCAGAAGTGGGCTTGCGTATGCCGCGTGTGGTGCGCAGTTCAGCTGGTGCTTTTGGTGCTTCGGTTTATCCGAATCCAACCGCAGATTTGGCCTTCGTTCAAGTACAATTGCCAGAGTCAGGCAAGTTGAGCGTGCGTATAACCGATGCCTTGGGTCGGATTGTGCATCAAAGCAATGAAGCGCCTTGTGCTGCAGGCACCCAGCTGCTCGAATTAGATGCTGCTTTGTGGAGCGCCGGCACTTACCATGTACAGTTGATGTATGCGGTTAATGGGCAGCAAGAGCTGAAGCAGTTGAAACTTCAAGTAGTACGTTAAAATAAAAAACCCTGAGTAAAGCCGGTGGATCGCAAGGTTCACCGGTTTTTTTATGGACTTAGTCGCGCATCAGTGTAGCCACCACCCGCCACACCGCATCGGCTTCAAAGCCCTTCCGCAGCAGGTATTGCGCCAATTTGTTGCGCTGGATGTAAGGCGTTTCGTGTTGCAAGCTCAGCCATTTGCGCTCCGCTGTTTTTTGCAAGATGCCGGCGTATTCCTCCTGCTCCAGCTCCTTCAGCGCCATGCGAATGCAATAATCTGACACCTGCTTTTGCTTCAATGCCTGCTTGATTTTTTGCACCCCCCACTGCTTCTGCCGCATCTTGCTGCGGGCAAAAAGCTTGGCAAAGCGTTCTTCATTCAAAAAATTCTCGGCAATCAAAGCCGCCACAATGCCGTCGTGCTCGTAAAAAGGCACTTCGAGCTTGCGGAGTTTTTCTTTCACCTCGGCATGACAACGCTCCTGGTAGGCACAGTAGTGCTTCAATCTTTCGAGGGGAGAGGCATTTTTTGGTTCACGCGGCATGCAGCAAAAATAGCCAATTGTTCGCGCTTAGCTAATATCTTCACAGCGTGAATGCCGACCGCCCTTTTGCCAATACGCCCGCCCTGGTGCTGCTCTTTTTGGCCAACACCATTTCGGGGGCCGCACAAGGCATCAGCCTCATTGCCATTCCTTGGTATTTTATCGACAACCTCAAGTCGCCGGTCGTTTTTTCGCAGTTCTACAGCATTTTTACCCTGCTCAGCATTGGCTGGGTGGTGTATTCGGGGGCGCTGATCGACAAATACAGCCGTAAAAACATCTTCCTCATCCTAACCGCCGTTTGCGGCAGCGTGGCCCTCAGCGTATCGGCCTATGGATTTGCAACCGGTCCATTGGGCGCCCTGCCCACCTTGCTGGTAATGGGCATCACCTTGCTCAACTTCAACCTGCATTACCCCACACTTTATGCCTTTGCGCAAGAAATGACGCATAAGGCCAACTACGCCCGCATCATCAGCTACCTCGAAATACAAGGACAAACCACCAATGTGCTGTCGGGAGCCCTTGCAGCCCTGCTTTTGGTGGGGGTGAAGGCCGGCGAACCCCTGCACCTGATGGGCGTACAGGTGCATTTGCCCTTCAGCATTGCCGCTTGGGAACTGCACGAGGTGTTTTTGATGGATGGCATTACCTATGCCGTGGCCTTTGTGCTCATTTTGGCCATCCGCTACAAGCGTCAAACTACTTTTAACCCGGAGGATGGCGGGGCTTGGCAGCGCATCCGCACGGGTTTCGACTTTCTACGCGCGCGGCCCAAGCTGCTGCTGTTTGGGGTGATGAGCTATGGGGTGTTTGTAACGGTGCTGGTGCAAGACCGCATCCTGCTGCCTGAGTATGTGCGGGTGCAGCTGCAATCGGCGGCCGATGTGTTTGCCTCGAGCGATATGCTTTTTGCCATGGGCGCGTTGTTTTCGGGGGTAATCACCCGGCGCTTGTTCAGCAAAATGAGTCCAATTGCTGCCGTGAGTCTGCTCATGGTAGTGCTGTCGCTCGGTTATATGTACATGGCCTTCAACACCAGCATCCGCCACCTATTTATCTTTTCGTTTTTTTACGGCTATGTAAATACGGGGGTGCGCATTATGCGGGTTACGTATTTGTTCAATACCGTGAGCAACGACAAAATTGGCCGCATTTTGAGCTTTTTTAAAGTTGCCGACACCACGCTGCGGGGCTTGTTCATCGCGTTGTTTACGCTTTCTTTCTTCCACCAAGAAAATAATATTCGCTTTGGCTACTTAGTCTTTGGTATTTTTATACTCTTGTGTGGTTTGATGATCGTTCCCACCATCCGGCCGCTTACCGACCAACTCAAAAAGCAGCAGTCATGAGCCTCAACCTCGCCCAAATCGTTAAAATTACCCGCGGAAGTCTGCTTAAAACAGGCCTCAGCAACGATGTGCACGAGCTGGCCTACGACAGTCGGCGCATTACCCTGCCGCACCGGGCAGCCTTTTTTGCGCTGCGCACTGCGGGGCGCGACGGGGTGGATTATGTAGAGGCCGCGTATCAGGCGGGGGTGCGGACTTTTGTGGTGCACCAAGACTTTTTTCCCGACAAACGCTGGTACGAAGGCAGTTTTATAGCGGTGGACGATACGCTGCGGGCCTTGCAGGCAGTGGCGGCGGCGCACCGACAGCAGTTTAACATTCCGGTGATTGGCATCACGGGCAGCAACGGTAAAACCATTGTTAAAGATTGGCTGAGCTGGTTGCTCGAAGCCGAATACCGCATTTGCAAATCGCCCAAAAGTTACAATTCACAGCTCGGCGTGGCGGTGTCGCTGTGGGAGCTGGAGGCAGGCGATGAACTGGGCATTTTTGAAGCCGGCATCAGCGAAAAAGGCGAGATGGCGCGCTTGGCGGCCATGATCCAGCCCGAAACCGGCATTTTTACCCATTTGGGAGAAGCGCATGCGGAGCATTTTGCCTCGCCAGCCGAAAAGCTGGAGGAGAAGTTTGAGTTATTTCGGGCGGTGAAAAGACTGGTGGTGCGCGTAGATGATCCGTTGATTCAGGCGGTGGTGCAGCAGTTGAAAGTGGCAAATCCCGGCGTAGAAGTCTTGGCCTGGAGCCAAACGCCCGGCTTGGCCCCCATCCAATTGCTGCATTTCGAAAGCAAAGGCGGCAGTACGGTTTTGCAACTGCAGCATTTCAGCCAGCAGTCGCGCCTCGAAATCCCTTTCAGCGACCCTGCCAGCATCGAAAACGCCATGCACTGCTGGGTGTTGCTCAAGCAGATGGGCTATGCCGATGAGGTACTGGCACCGCGCTTTGCGCGTTTGCCGCGACTCGAAATGCGCATGGAGATGAAGGCGGCCTTGAACGGCAGCACCCTCATCAACGACAGTTATAGTTTAGACATTGATTCGCTGCGGCTGGCTCTGCAGCAGCTCGCCAGTCTGCAGCAGCACCCCCAGCGATGGGTCATTTTGTCGGATTTCGACCGCGAGCGCCGCGACGAAGGCGATACTTATCAGCGGGCTGCGGCTTTGTTGCGGGAGGCGGGGGTGAACAAGTTGTTTGCCGTTGGTCCAGCCCTCAAGCGCCATAAAAAGCACTTCAGCGTTTTACAAGCGCATTTTTACGAGACCACAGAGCAGTTGCTAGCCGATTTGCCCAGTCAACAGCTCGTAAACACTGCCTTGCTGCTCAAGGGCGCCCGCAAATTCGGTTTCGAGCGGGTAGAGCGGCTGCTGTCGCTCAAAATGCACCAAACGGTGTTAGAGGTAGACCTCGACGCCCTGCTGCACAACTACCGTTTTTACCGAGGCAGCATCCGGCCGCAGACCAAAATGATGGTCATGGTTAAAGCCTTTTCCTACGGCTCGGGCAGTGTAGAAATCGCCGCCCTGCTGCAAAACCAGCGGGCCGATTACCTGGCGGTAGCCTTTGCCGACGAAGGAGTGGCCCTGCGCGAAGCCGGCATCCGCTTGCCCATCATGGTGATGAATGTGGAGCCCAGCAGTCTCGAAAAGCTCGTGCAATACCGCCTCGAGCCCGAAGTGTACAGCTTTAGGCTGCTCGACGAGCTCGAAAGCTACCTGCGCCACACCCGCGAGGAAGAACCGCTTTACTTGCACATCAACATCGACACCGGCATGAAGCGCCTCGGTTTTGAAACCAGCGATGTGCCGGCCCTCGCCAAGCGCCTCCAGCAGAGTAGTCGATTAAGGGTAGCCAGCGTATACTCGCACCTCGTGGCCAGCGACGCTCCCGAGCACAACGCCTTTACCAAGGAGCAAATCAAACGCTTCGACGAGGCGTATCAGCAGCTGGCGGCTGGCATCGGGTACCGGCCGCTACAGCACATCCTCAATACAGCGGGCATCATCAACCATCCCGAGGCGCAATTCGACATGGTGCGATTGGGCATTGGGCTGTATGGCTTCGACAGCTCCGGCCATTTTCAGCAGCGCTTGCAGTCGGTAAGCACCCTCAAAACCCTCATCTCGCAGCTGCACCAAGTGGCGCCGGGCGAAACCGTGGGCTACAACCGCAACGGCAAATCGGTGCAGCAAATGCGCATTGCTACCCTGCCAGTGGGTTATGCCGATGGCATTGTGCGGGCCTGCGGCAATGGGAAGGTGAGCTTTATGGTCAATGGCAAACTCGCGCCTACGGTGGGCAATATTTGTATGGACATGTGTATGATCGACGTGACCCACATCGACTGCCGCGAGGGCGACCCGGTGATTATTTTTGGTAGAGAACTGCCCATCACCACCCTGGCCGCCGCCATTGGCACCATTCCCTACGAGGTGCTCACCAGCGTTTCGCAGCGGGTGAAGCGGGTGTATTTGAAGGATTAGCGGAGCGGCTGAGTCCGCCTATCTAGCGCCCAAAAATCCGCAACAATTTGCAGCAGTCCCGACCAAGTGTTATATTAGATTTTCTGTTGGTCAAAGCAACCGAAAATCCAGCATGAAAAACGCCCTGCTTCTGCTTTTTTGCTTGGTGTCCTTATCGACACACGCGCAGGTTCCCGATTATTTTGCGAACGACCCCAGGTGGATCGAAAACGAATACAGTGCCGGCAACCAAGTGCCGCCTTTTATCCCCAGGAACACTACTTCTTTGTATTGGATTGCTGGCGATTCGTTGGTGAACAACGTGCTTTACAAAAAGGTGATGTCACGCTCGAGAACCACCTACGACTATGCTTATCCGCCAAGCTTTGGAGGCGGCTTCCGCTGTTTGTTACGGCAGGAAGGCCGGAACATCTGGCGCCTTGATAACCAGCATGGCGCCTTAGAATATTTGTTGGTGAGCTATGACTATGAAGTGGGCGACAGCTTAAGGGGGTATGCTTTTGAGCAATGCGGACATAACACCGATACCATCCAAAAAATCGATTCGGTTTTGATGAATGGTGCTTACCGGAAGGTGTTTTATGTTGATTCTTTAAATGGACCAATCATCATTGAAGGAGTTGGGCATATGTTGGATGCCAGTGGTTCAGGCGGGGGTTTTACACTGCCACTATGCATGGGAATAGGATGGGGAAACACCTTGTTGTGCTATGCGCAGGGTGCGCTGCCTTTGTGGCCCGACCAAAGTGCAGGTGCTACGGGTTGTGAGTTAAGTTTAAACGTGGCAGATGCCGAGTTGCCGGTGCTGGCCATCTACCCCAACCCCTTTGCGCAGTATTTGGAAGTAAAAACCGCCGATTTTACCGAGAAAGAGCTGGTTTTGTATGACATTTCAGGGAAGTTGTTGCTGCGCCAGGCCTTTACAGAGGAAGCGCGTATTGCGACCGACCATTTGCCAGCAGGCATTTATGTGTATGAGCTCAAGGGCGCCAACAGGCCGGCTGTTTTTGGCAAGGTTGTTAAACAATAAGCCGTTACTCAATTAATTGTACTGCAGCCGAATGTTCAGCTGCTCAATTTTAATGCGCTGTTCGGTGGGAAGCACCAATTCGGTTTTTCGTTCGCTTTGGATGAGGTGCGGCAGGTAGTAGCCATAGTAAAGCTCAAAAACCTGCCGGTCGATGATTTGTATGCTGCTTTTTTTCAGTACTTTTTTGAAGTCTTTATTGTTGGCAATCGTTGGCACCAACATAGGCAAGGCCTGTTTGAGGAAGGCTTTGGTAGATTTAGGGTCGGTGCGCATTTCGTTGATCATGGTAAACCTACCTTCGGAAGTATCGGTAGTGGTGTGGTAGAGTTTTCCTTTGCCCGTGATCGGGTCGCCGCCAAATAAATTGGGCAAGGCTTCGTCGTAGTCGAAATGCTCGCCCGAATCAAGGGCCATGCCATACAGCAAATGAAAAAGCTGCAGCTCTTTGGCCACCAGGGCCTCAATGCCTTCGTTCGATACCAGTAAGTCTTTAAACGGTGCCAGCGTATTGATAAACTTTTGCCTTTCGGCAGGCTCGCTGAACATGTCTTCGATTACAGCAAACTGTTCGAGCATGGCCAGGCGCACTTCCCCGTGGTTGGTCAAGGCCAAAAACGACCCCACTTCGTCGGTACGGTACACATAGCCGAGCTCTTTGTCGGCCAGACTGCTGAGTTTTTGCAAGATGCTGTCGGGCAACGACAACTGTTGCAGCGAGCTGCCCATCACCGTCCATGCCAATTCATAATGGGTTTCGGTTGAATCCAGCACCTCAAAAAGCGCCTCGTAGATAGCGGTATCGGTTTTTTGCAGCTGTCCGTTGAGGTAATTGGTGGTAATTTTTTCGATTTGGTAGAGGTAGCTTTCGTTGGGCCCCCAGTAGGCCACAATTTCAAAATCCTTCGAAGACGACTGTTCCTCCGATTGCCCCCAGCCGAAAACGGGCACTAGCAACAACAAACAAAGTGCTTTATACATCTCCAAAAATAGCAGCAAAACGCCAGCCTCCAAAATCACAACCTTGTCACATCGCCAACAGGACGGCTGCTTTTGGCAAGGTCGTTAAACAACAAGTCGTTACCATTTAATTGTACTGCATCCGAATGTTGAGCTGCTCAACTTCTATCCGATGCTTTGAAGGAAGCATGAATACGGTTTTCTTTTTACTTACGATGAGGTGCGCTATAGCAAATTTCTAAAAGACACGCGCTTTTGCCAATGTAGCGAGCTGGGCGTCTATAATGGTTTTGGCCCAATGTCGGGGCAAAATGCTAGCTAAAGGCAGCCATTTCGGCCGATAAGCCTGGCTTATTTAATGCTGCTATGGAATTTTTAATCTTCGCGCGATCGGTAATAGAAAGTATGGCGGGAATAAGCTCACTGAATGGAATGCCAAATAATTGGTTTAATACAACCAGATCGCGCATGCTAAAAGGACTCAGCCCATTTACCAGCTCAGAGGTATAAGTTTTGCCGTGTCCCAGGATTTTTCCAAGCTCTTGTTGATTGAGCCCGAATTGAACCATTTTTTGTTTAATCGCGCTTTTCCGCTTTTCTAAAAAGAGACGCTCTTGTTCTGCGATCCGTTCGGCTGCATCGCTTTCGCTTATTTGAGCTGCATTGATTTGCGCGGTTTTCGACCAGTGTATTTGTTCGTAGTTCTTAAGGATGCCACGTAGTTTTTGACGTGCTTCTCCCCAATGGGCATCCTCCTTGGCCAGCAAGCGCAACTTTTTATCCAGTACCAACGCACGTTCATAATCCAACGCACTGGTAAGTTTACCGGCTTTCAAAATGCTATTTAAGTCTAGTTGCTCTTTCATATGTTTGTTGATTCATATTAAATCCATCCTTGTTTCTCTAACCATTTTCTAATGGTATTCTTGTTGTTTTTGAAGGTTAGCTCATATTCGTCATGGCTCCCGCACCAAACAATGGTTGCTTCACCGGTATCTTCAAATTCAATCAATATCATGGTCCTGTGGACATGAATATCAAAAAAGCAAAAGCCATCATTGTGTACTAAATCTGCGTCTGGCCGTATCTGCTTTAACTGTTCAAAAGTCAAGCAGCTAGTTTGCTCTAAGTCTTCAATGAGGGTATCTATAGCCGTGCCGAGCGCAGTATTGCCGCGATTTTTGCGCTTCAATTTCTCAAGCTTGGCTTTGGCTATTATTTCCATGTGAACCCAACAACGTAAAGTTCGGAAAATTGCAGAACTTTTACAAGTAAATTAAAAACAAAACGAAGGCAGGGTTTTCTGTCCTCCGCATTCCACATCATCACCGCCTTGTCACAATTCGGTCAGCGCTTTGTCACATCGCCAAAAGGCGGTACCGAAAAGCTTCGCCGCGCCCTAACTTATGGCTATGAATTTAACCTTTAAATGTAAGCGCCATGAAACACAACCTACTACTCGCGCTGCTGCTACTCCCAGGGGTAGCCGGCGCCCTCGACACCCTCCAGCTGCGTAGCAGTATCAGCGAAGTGACCCTCTTTTTTACAGGCGCCCAAATTACCCGCACGGCCGAGTTGCAGTTGCCCGCGGGCGAAACCGTGGTGCTGTTGAAAGGCTTGTCGAAACATTTGCAGCCGGCGAGTTTGCAGGTGTCGGGACTTGGCGAAGTCACCCTGCTTTCGCTGCGCTCTGCCCTCATTGAAGTGCCGGTGAAGAGCGACAAAGCCGCTTTGGCACAGCTCGAACGCGAGGAAAAAGCGCTTCAACACGGCATCCAAGACTTAAAAAACGAGATGGCCGTTTACGAACAGGAAGAAAAAATCCTTCTTCAAAACAGCGGCCTCGAGCAAAACCGCACCAATGCCGTACAAACTTTGCGCGAAGGGGCCGATTTTTACAGGCAACGCCTGCTCGATTTGCGCCGTATGCGCACTGCCTTGAGTCGCCGCATTGATGCCAAGCAAGAAGAGTTACGGGCCCTGTATGCTCAAATGAACCAGTTGCAGCCCATCGTTCAGCCCGCAAGTCAAGGCCTCTACCTCCACCTCAAAGCCAGCAAGCCGCACAAGCAAACCCTGGTGTTAAAATATTTCGACGAAGCCGCCAGCTGGAAACCCACTTACGAATTCCGGGTAAGCGCCATTGGCAAGCCCATGGAGGTAGTGTACCAGGCCGAAGTGATGCAGTTTGGGGGAGAAGACTGGAAGAACGTGCCGCTGGTGCTCAGCACCGCCAACCCCTTTCTGAGCAGCACCAAACCTGAATTACAAAAATGGGTGCTGGGGGTGAACCATCCCGGCAAGCTTTTGCAGCCATCGGCGCCCATCCAAAACCAAACCTACCAGCAACGCACGGGCAAGCTCGCGGGCAAAGTGTTGGACGAGATGAAGCCGAAAGAAGGCATTCCCTTTGCACAGGTGCAGCTGTGGCGCGACGATAAGCTACAAAGCAGTACTACTTCGGATATTGATGGCAAATACCACTTCGACAAACTGCAACCCGGTCTTTACGAACTGCGGGTGAGTTATATCGGCTTCAACCCTGCTAAATTCCGAAAGGTGCAGGTGAATGCCGATAAAAGCACTTTTTATGACTTAAAATTAATGTCGGGGACCTCTTTGATGCAGGTGGTGGTGCAGGATTACGAACAGCCCTTGATTTCGAAAGATGAAACGCGACAAGGTGGCTCTATCACTAGAGAAGAAATAGCAGCTTTACCTACCCGCGATGTCAACAGCATTGCTGCAACTAACGGAGGCGTGTATTTCAATCAAAATGGCGCTCCCTTGCAAGTGCGCGGCAGTAGGGGGGATGCTCAGGAATATTTTATAGATGGCATTCGGGTACGCGGTAGCACCAATTTACCAATAGCAACTGGTGGACTGCCTGCCAGACAGATGCAATTTTTGATTGAAGAACTCATTGCCAAACCCGATGCTTTGCTCGAATACCGCTTGGGAAGCGCGCAAACCTTGCTAAGCGACGGGGAACCGCAACAAATTGAAATCAAAAAAACCGAAATCTATGCCCGCTTTGTGTACCACCTTGTACCTCGGGTAAGTAAAGAGGCCTTTTTAACTGCTGAAATCGACAATTTTGGTCTGCTGCAACTGCTAGATGGTCCTGCTACGGTGTATTATCAAGGCACCTATGTGGGCAAAACCTGGTTGAACACGGGCAGTTTGAGCGATACGTTGCTAGTAGGACTCGGCCGCGACCCCGGTTTGCAGGCTGTGCGGGTGCAGCAGCGCGACGAAAAAAGCCGCCGGGCCATGAGCGGCCAGGTGCGGCAGGAGGTGGTAAGCCTCTTGGTGGTGCGTAGCAGCAAAGAAGTGGCCGTGCAGGTGGTGCTCGACGACCAGGTGCCCACTTCTAACCAGGGCGATTTGCAAATCGACTACAGTGCCGTGCCTGCGGCAGAGTTGCTGCCTGAACTAGGCGTGCAGCGCTGGAAGTTCGAAATCGCGCCAGGCGGAAAACAGGAGTTTTTGCAGACGGTGAATATCCGCTACCGCGCTAGCAACTAACCCATTTCGCCCGTTTCATCCCCCTGGAACGGGCGAAAGCTTGTAGGTACCAGTCCACTTCTGTATTTTTACCTTTCACATCCAACATTTTCTCTAAAATGAAAAAGTTCTTCTGGTTACCGCTGCTCCTACTCGGCTTTGCAGCGCAAGCGCAATTAATTGTTGAAGATGAAGTAACGCAGGCTTTGCGTGAGCGCCAAAACGATAAAGGCAGCTATCTGCCGGTAGTGCTGTTTTTTTACAACACTTACAATTACGACAGCCTGGTGGTGGCTTTTGAGGCCCGTCGCGCTAGCAAAGACGAGCGCGTGAGCACCGTTTTGAAGGTGGGGCCTGCCCATACCGAGCGCGTGGTGGCCCCTTGGTTGGGTGCTTTCGAAAGCCTCCAGGCCAACGGCAGCGTGCGGGAGTTAAAGTCGGTTTGGTTGTGCAACGGTTTGTTTTTGGAAATGCGGGCCGACAAGCTCGCCGAGCTACAGCAGCTCAATCCCCCGGCTTATTTGATGTTGGATGCTACCTTGCCCACCCTCAATCCCGGCACTTTTGTAGAATATTCGCCCGAATCACCCAACGGCAATGAAATTGGTCACCGTGCCATCAAAGCCCCCTTCATGTGGAATTTGGGCTACAGCGGTCTCAACCAGCGCGTTTATGTGTACGATTCGGGCACCCGCAGCGAGCACCCCGCCCTTCGCGAACAGTTTTTGGGCAACCGCTTTCCGCTGGCGCAGGGCTGGAGAAGCTTCTTTGGCAATGTGATTCCGATTGACCGCGACCAGGAGCATGGCACCCACGTGGCCGGCACCATCATCGGCTTGCAAAAAAGCAATCGAGATACCATCGGTGTGGCGCCATCGGGCTACTTTTTCAGCAACGACATCATTCCCAGCGGCGGCAGCTTGCAGAACCTGATCACCGCCTACCAATTTGCCATCAATCCCGACGGCAATACCGCCACCACCCAGGATGCTGCCGATGTGATCAACAATTCATGGGGATTTCCGGCCAACGGAGCAGCTTGTGGCGCCATCAACGGCACCTTTGCGGCTTTAGAGGCTTCGGGCATTGCCAATGTGTTTGCCGCGGGTAACGACGGTCCGGGCGCTGGCACCGCCGGCGGCTACGGGGCAGTTGCGGTCGACAGTCTGCGCAATTTCGCTGTAGGCAACCTCGATGCGAGCAATGCGTCTTTCCCCATCAATAGCACCTCGAGCCGTGGACCAACCATTTGTGCGCCATCGGCACCGCTCAACATCAAACCAGAAGTATCTGCCCCAGGCACCAATGTGCGTTCGGCTGTGAACGAAAGCGGCTATGCGCTCTACACCGGCACCAGCATGGCCAGTCCGCACGTTGCCGGCGCTGTGATGCTGCTGGGAGAGGCTTTTCCGGAGGCGTCACCGCGACAAAAACTCAATGCCTTGTACCAAACGGCCATCGATTTGGGCACGGTTGGCGAAGACAATGCCTATGGCCGCGGCATCATCGATATACAGGCGGCATACAACTTTTTGGCACAAACCTTTACGCCCGTGGCGCCCAATACCAGTCCCCGCGACATCGCCATTCAACGGGTAGTGGGTCGCAAAGACGGCGATCGCTTTTGTGCTGCCAGCAGCATCACCGAAACCATTGAGGTAAAAAATGTGGGCCAGCAGGCCGTTACCGCTTTTGATGTGCAGTATGGCATGGGTAATTACAACAGCACGGTGAACTGGACGGGCAATTTGGCGGCGGGACAAACCACCACCGTGGTGCTGCCTATTAACGGTCCCTTTACCGGCACCTACAGCGAATTGTACGCCCGCTTGCGCCTCAGTGGTGCGGCCGAACGCGACACCATTAACAACTACTTCACCATTCGCATGCGCCGGCAGGACGGCAATACCGCCTTTGGCAACCGCGACAATGCGAGGCACCAAGACTTCGCTGTACCGGCGGTGTTAAACAGCGACTGGCTCATTAACAATCCAGGGGGTGACCTCATTACCTGGGAAAGCCACAATGTGGTGGGTTTGCCAGGTACCTCGAGTGCGGTAAAGGTGCGGATGAACAACTACAGTCCCGCCCAAGGCCAGCTCGATGAGCTGTTGAGTCCGTACTTCATTCCCACCGGCGGCAGCGGCAATGTAGACCTGCACTTCCGCATGGCTTACCGCAACCGGGCGGGATTTAACGACAGTTTGTTTGTGTATGTGAGCAACGACTGCAGCAACTGGACCCGCGTTTACAGCACCGGCGGCACCGAAATGGTGACTTATGGCGCAGGATTAGAACCCACCCAGGCTTCTCACTGGCGCATGGTGCGCATCCCCCAGGTGATTCCTGTTTTTCAGAAGACGGCCATCAAGTTTGTAACCCGCAATGCCTTTGGCGGCAACCTCTACCTCACCAATATTAGTTATGGGGATGTGCCCTTGGGCTTGTTCGAAACCGAGGCGCCGGGCTTCAGGCTGTACCCTAATCCCAGCCAGGGCAGTGTAAACATCCAGCTACAGGAGGCCAGTGCCGAACGGCAGTTGATCATCCGCGATCAAAGCGGACGGTTGTTGCTCGAGCGCAGTTTGGCCATTGGCGAAGACCAAGTATCGCTCGATTTGGCTAATTTCGCAGCCGGCTTCTACCTCGTGCAACTGCAGGGGGCGGGAGGCATCAACACCCAAAAACTCGTCCTCACCAAATAAAGCGAATTCACCCGGCAGCTTCACCGCTGCTACCGGCCAGGCCCCCGGGCGGAAGCCGTTTTTCTGCTACATCGACCATGAAAACCGCATTAATCACCGGCATTACCGGACAAGACGGGGCTTACCTCGCCGAGTTTTTGTTGAACAAAGGCTATATGGTGCACGGCATCAAGCGCCGCGCATCGCTTTTTAATACCGATCGCATCGACCATTTGTACCAGGACCCGCACGACAAAGGGGTGCGGCTCAAGTTGCATTATGGCGACCTCACCGACAGCACCAATTTAATTCGCATCATCCAGGAGGTGCAGCCCGACGAAATTTACAACCTCGCGGCCATGAGTCATGTGCAGGTGAGCTTTGAAACGCCCGAGTACACCGCCAATGCCGATGCCCTGGGGCCCTTGCGTATTTTGGAGGCCGTGCGCATTTGCGGCCTGACCCAAAAAACCCGCATTTACCAGGCTTCGACTTCGGAGTTGTACGGCTTGGTGCAAGAAGTGCCGCAACGTGAAACCACGCCTTTTTATCCGCGTTCGCCTTATGGCGTGGCCAAGATGTATGGCTACTGGATTACCGTGAACTACCGCGAGGCTTACGGCATGTATGCTTGCAACGGCATTTTGTTTAACCACGAGTCGCCTTTGCGCGGCGAAACCTTTGTAACCCGCAAAATCACCCGTGCCGCTGCCAAAATTGTGCTCGGCATGCAAGACAAGTTATACGTGGGCAACCTCAATGCCCAGCGCGACTGGGGCCATGCCAAAGATTATGTAGAGGCCATGTACCTCATGCTGCAGCAAAACGAGCCCGAGGATTTTGTGATTGCCACCGGGGTAACCACCTATGTGCGCGATTTTGTGAAGATGGCCTTCGCCGAGCTCGGCATCGGTATTCGTTTCGAAGGCAGTGATTTGGCTGAAACCGGCCTGGTGAGCAGTATAGATACGGCGCGTTTGGCCAGTTTGGGCATTCGCAGCTGCAAACTGCAGGTAGGCGATGCCCTCGTAGCAGTTGACCCGCGTTATTTCCGACCCACCGAAGTAGAGCTGCTCATTGGCGACGCCACCAAAGCCCGCACCAAGCTGGGCTGGGAGCCGCGCCACAGTCTGGCCGAGCTCGTTGCCGACATGATGGCCAGTGACCTCCGCCTCATGCAAAAGCAGCAGTTTTTGTCCGACGGCGGGTATGAGACCTTGATGCAGCACGAGTAGACGCGCGATTCATCGCGCATCTACCGTGCAGAGCTGCGATTCATCGCGTCTTTATGATCAAAACCATAACCCTCCCAATAAAAAAAGAGCTGCGGTTCCTTTTTTGTGACGGGCCTATCAATGCTATAGATAGCAGCACATTTTGGTTAGAATTTACTTTGCTGCACAATTTTGCTGCACCTGTTGGGTTTAACAATGCGGAGCTTAAATGGCTCTTGAAGTAATTTCAAGCATCAAACATCCAACAAAAACCAAAGAATCTATGAAACAGCTATTGGTCATTTTGTTCACAACCCTTGCTTCCGCTACGTTTGGGCAAGACAAAAACAATTATGTGCTCTTCAACAAACTCAAAGAAATTAAAGGCACCGATTATGTCATAGCATCTATTGAGAACTGGGGCAAAATGTACGATACCCAAAGCAAGCATCTATTATTTATCAATACATCCACAGGACAATCAAAACGGATAGATTTCCCACGTGGCGGCTACATCGAAGAAATTGAGCAAGTGAAAATTGACAGCTTCGGCATTAATCTCATGATTGTAGGCGCGCATACGGTGGATTTAGATGGTAAAAAGGGCGTGGACTGGAATGACCCAAAGCAAATCATTATAATTTCCACTGATGGCACAGAAACAACACAACTGACGGACAGCAGCTTTTTCACAAAGAGGTGGACGGTTAATTCATCTACCGCCACCTTGGTGGTGACGGGCTATTTTGATTCAAACGGCAATTTTAAATACGATAGGACAGACAAAAGCGAGATTCATATATACGACTTGCGTTCCCTTAAGTTGATTAAGAAGCTTTGATAGAAGCAAATGGGCTAGAGCGCACGGCATATCAAACGATGGTTGTCATGAGCCTTCCGGAATAGGCAGCCTAGCATTTAGAAAAATCAACGGATTTAATGCTTCATAAAAGTTGAATGTTTGCGGTTATTCTTGACGGACGAATCGAAAGAACCTCTAAATTCCCACATGAAAAAAGCAGCCTTTTCCATCAGCCAACGCCTCCAAAGCTTCGGCTACGCTTTTAACGGACTGAAAATTCTGTTCAAAGAAGAGCACAATGCACGCGTGCACCTGGCCGCAACGGTGCTTGTTATAGCTGCTTCTTTGTTTTTTGAGCTGAATGCTTTTGAGTGGATGGCCGTTATTTTTGCGATTGGACTGGTGTTTATGGCCGAAATCTTTAATTCCGCCATCGAAAACCTGGCCGACTTTATGACGACCGAAACCAACAGCAAAATTAAAACCATCAAAGATTTGGCCGCAGCTGGCGTTCTACTGAGTGCCATCACCGCCGCCAGCATTGGGCTCTTGGTTTTTGTTCCGAAGCTGTTGTAATTTAAACACAAACAGCGGCGCTGAACTATCAAGCTGGGCCAGTGCCAAAGCCTACAAGGGCACAATGTTCACCAAAAACCCGTAATTTGGCTTAAAAGAAAGCCCATGTCCTTCGAAAAAGTCACCCTCCAAATAACCATGGCAGCCCCCCTCGCTAAAGCCTGGGCCTACTGGACCCAGCCCGAGCACATCATGCAGTGGAACTTTGCCGACCCCAGCTGGCATTGTCCTGCCGCCACCAACGATTTGCGTGTGGGCGGCAGCTTCAACTACCGCATGGCCGCCCGCGACGGCTCCTTCGCCTTCGATTTTGAAGGCATTTACGATGCTGTGGAACCCGAAGCCCTCATTGCCTACCACCTCGCCGACGGCCGCACCGTGCGCATTACCTTTGATGCTTCGATGCCCTCAGCAACCGGCGCCGATGAGCAGGTACTCGTTACACAAACCTTCGATGCCGAAACCGAAAATCCCATCGACATGCAGCGCGCCGGCTGGCAGGCGATTATGGATAATTACAAGCGGGTGGTGGAAGAAAATACCGGTCGCTGAGCCTCGTCGAAGCGCCGGCCCCCGCCAAGCCCATTCAAACACCCAACGTGCCAAAAACCACGTCCGCACCGCCCATTTGCTGGTTGCTGAAATGTTTTTATGCCCATGCGCATCAACAACAGCTTTCATAAGTTATATTGCAAAAGCAAATAACCGATGAAGCTACTTTTAACTGGCTATTCTCCTTACGTAAAGCATGCAGTTAGTAGCCACTTAAGAGAAACTCTGAATAAAATATAACTATGCACTTCCTTTATATTGATGAAACTGGAGATACTGGAGATGATTTACTAAATACTGAACAGCCAATTTTTGTAATGGGCGGATTAACTGTCAGTGATGAAAAATGGAATCCAACACAACAAAAGTTTGTAACAATAATAGACAGATATTTTGCAGGAGCAGTTCCGCTAAATTTTGAGTTACACGCGCATGAACTTTTATCTCCAAATGGCGCTGGGCATTTTGCTGGACATGCGAGAGTTAAACGAAATCAACTAGCATTTGATGTTTTAAATATTCTTGTAGATCATACTCATAATGTTCATATCATTGCTTTTTCGAAACCTTTAATTCATGCTAATACTTGCGCTGTAGCTACCGCATTCAATTCTAAATCCCCATATTTATTGGGCTTTGATTATTTAATAACTCAATTCAACGACCATATTAAAAGAAAACTTGGCAGTTCAGCTAGAGGATTAATGATTTTAGATAAAAAAGAAAATCATCATACAGATATTGAAACTATTCTTTATGATAGACGATTTTTAACAGTTGCAACACATAGGGTCAAAAGGGTTGTAGAGTTTAGCTATCCTATAGATTCCACTAAAAACCCAATGATTCAAATTTCTGATTTAGTTATATTTTGTGTTAGAAAGTTTTTAGAATGTGAACATGGTTATGGAGCTGCATGGCCACAACCAGCTAAAGACTTTTTTGCTTCTTGCTACAATATTATTGATGGGCGTCTAACTTTTAAAACAGGTATTATACCAAGACCAGAACCCAGACTTAGACCACTAAATGATTACATATCGACTGTAAATTTACGCTCAAGAACTAGATGGAAATCTTATTATAATATAACATGAACAGCCACCAACACCACCTGCCCAAAAGTGGCGGTTCAGAGGTTAAATCAAGCTTTGTGCTTGGTTGACAGTGAAGTGCGACGAAATCGCCATCTTCGGGTAGATGCAAAACGCTAGTAGCAAGGCTAAGATCGACAGTCAAGATGCTATTGTTGTAAACTCCCCCAAAACTAATCCAACACGAAGGGGGTCAATTTGAAACGGAATTCTCATATCACAGATAAATCTCATCACGTACATATGTATTGTTGAGCCAAAAGCATTGTTTAGTATATTCCATTTCGTTTAATTTTTTGTCTTGAACTGGAAGCGGATATGTTTCAGTAGAATCCCTACCATGTGGTCGGACATGACAAATGCGACTATCGCTGATCTTAGGAAAATTATTCTTTTTAATTTTGTGCCCTTTTATCGACAATCGTATATTTCCAAAGCTGTCTCTGTCATATTCATTGAAAACGTCACCATTCTGGACTACATATTTGGTTTTGAGCCAAATTTTTCGCACCTCATTTCTGTCGGTCAACGGCATGTTCCAGAATTTGATTTTTTCTAATCTGTAGCAGGAACCATCATGTTTGAAGAAAATAAAAAGAAATTTCTTTTCAATTTTCTCTTTTAATTCGCTGGTAATCCAGTGTTCATTATAAAGAGTAATAAACTCAAATGCAGGAAAAGAAACAGATTGTTCTATCTGGCCGTTTTTTTCCACTCGAATAGTTTTGACTTCAATATTTGCTTTTGCAAGCTCTTCAATTTCTTTTTTAAGGTCTATATTTAAGATTGCATGCGTAAGCTTTGAATAGAAGTTTTTCGCACTCATATTTAGCTTGATTCCAGTAAGTGTAGAAATTTCTTCCACGTTCTTGGTATAGTATGGTTTGAATTTTTTTAGGATTATTTCTTCAAGGGATTCCTCGGTAAATTCGTTTAAGGATGGAATTAACTTGCCATATCTTATGGAGGACTCTCCTGCGAGTGTAGCAATAATGTGGTTCACATAACCTTGTTTCAAAGAGAAGGCGCGTTGTTTGGCGGGGATTGGTGAATGAGGTTGTTGTCGTAGCGATTGGGCATTTGCACCTTTCGTGCATGCAGCTAGGTACAAAGTATCTCCTTCAGATAGTTCATGAGCCTTACCTTCTTGTATTTTCTGCCTGATAATTTGCCAGTCTTTTTTTATGACCTTTAAATCCGTCTCTGAAAATCCCCACTCATCAACAAGTTTTATCGTATAGTCTAGAATCTTGATATTAGGTTCGTGCAAAAAGAAAATTATAAGAAGCTGGGCGTTCTTTTTCCAAAAATCACTACCATCAAAGTTTTGGTTAACTATAGAGTTGTAATTAATAATGTTCAGGACCAAACGTTCCTTCGACCTTATTTCTCCAGTTTTCAGCGTTTTTAGCGGAGTAGATTTGAGTTCTAATCCGATATGTCTGAAATCTGGCTCAGAATTCGAATTTGGCTCATATCCGAAATAGAATTTCTCAAGTACTTGACCAAAATTTCCTTTACCCTTGAAATTGTGTTCTAGTATATTTGATTCGCAGGCCTCCCGTAGTGTCTTATTTATTAAGCGTTTGGCGTAATCAACTACAGACCTCTTGTTTTCCGGATTGTAAGCTAACATTTTGGGAAATTTTTTGACATAAAGAAATGCCAATTTTCTCAATTACCCCAACTACTAATGCGTTACCCATGAAAAAGGCTCTTTTTGCATCGCTTACACCTTCTAGTTTGGTATGATTATCAGGAAACATGTTCAATCTTTCTAATTCCACTGGAGACAAGCGCCTATATCCTTTTGAAGTATGTATGACGTGCTTGAATCTTGAAGGGGATTTACCTCCTTCACCTGTTATTATGGTTCTGGACGGTTTGTCAAGCGAATCAGGAAAAATCATCCCTCCTTCATTATAATGATATTCAAAGCCATCAGCGTTTTTGCGAAGTTCCTTTTTAGGTCCTTTAAGGTAATGCCACTTGTCTAAGTCCTCTTTATCAATGTAAAATTCGGAGGATACTTCGCCATTTTGAAGAATATCACCTAACAAAGTCTGTTCACCACCATAGCTTGGTACTGTTTTGATGGTAGTCACTACTCCGTTAAGCATAACTCCAGTGTTTTCAAAAACCCCCACATTTTTATCTTTATTAAAATGATCAGATATATGTACAACATCTCCAACCAATTTAAATTCTGTTGGAAATAACATCATCTTTGATGTCACGGGTAAAGCATCGGCGAGGGTTCCTTCTTCCAAAATCCAATCTACAGGCGAGGTTTCCTGTAACTGTTGGTAAATGTCGGTGGAATTGAGATAGGCCAAAATAAAAACCCTTCGTCTTCTTTGAGGCATCCCGTAATCTGCAGCATTAATTACTCTCCACTCGACAGCATAGCCAAGGTCGTTTAAACTCTTGAGAATTATTGCAAAGTCCCTTCCGCGCTGGCCTGATGGAGAGATTAGGAGACGGTCAACATTTTCAAGAAATAAGTACTTTGGTTTATTCTTTTTATCGCTCAATATTTTATGAATACTCCACCAAAGAACACCTTTTTTACCTATTAAACCTTTTGAGTTTTTTAAAGTAGTTGCAACAGAATAGTCTTGACAAGGAAAACCTCCAACAAGTAAATCATGATCTGGTATGCTAGATACATCCACCTGAGCTATGTCTTCATTAGAATGATCCTGCTTGCCAAATTTACTTTCATAAACCAATGATGCGTGTTGAGCTTTTGTAGAAGGTTCCCATTGATTGCTCCAAATCACTTTGTATGAGGATTCCAATGCTTTTTGATAAAAGGAAGAAGCGGATTTTCCTTGCCAACCTTCTAGACCAAGTCGAAACCCGCCAACCCCTGCGAATAATTCGATGACTGTGATTTCATTTTTCATTTTTAACGGCAGTTAGATATTTCACTTTCGTCTCAGCTACTTCTAGAATACTTATGTCGCCCTCTTCATCTAAAATTTTATAGGCTATAACGTCACTTAAATACAGTTTTGTCAATTCTTTTTCATCGACTTTGAAAAATAATGCTGCGTCTTTGATGAGGCTTTTTGAAGGTTGTCTTTCATTTCGTTCAATTTTTGCAAGTAGAGACGTGTCTACGCCTATTTGTTCTGCAACTGTTTTGAGAGTTAACCCCGCATTTTCTCTTAATGACCTCAAATGCTCGCCAAAACTTTTGATATTTTTCATCGTAACTAAAACGGACTATTAGTTTCAAAACTAAGGATTTGTTGTTTATGGACAAAAAATGTCCAAGACAAGTTTTCAACAGTAAAAAGTGAAAATGTATCAAATGCTAGATTTAAAGCCAGTTTTCAAAGCCTGAAAGGCAGTAATAGAGGCTTTTCTAGAATCGTACAATGCCAAGAGAGAGGCATTATGTGCTGATTCTCGTGCCTTTCACCAATAAGCGAATGAAGTGAATAGTTGCTAAGCTCCATACCGCAGATTAGAGAATAGTATGAGCGAATTACACTTAATCCAACTCTAACCTATCTCACGGAGTTTAAAGAAGAATTGGCCAACGCAAAAGGCAATACTGAACTGCGGCTCACACGAAAACAGAAACCATTGTTAATGACAGCCGAGCTCAAAATATAGAATTTTTAATGCAATTAATAAGCAGCTTATGCGATCACATGCCCGTCTTAATAAAAACGTAACAAATCATGTTTTTACATATCAAATGCCCGAATAAATCAACTAATTTTAATTACTTAATTTTTGTTCAAGCAAGTTGAAACCTCCATGCCCAAAAACCTCTGGACTCGTGAAGAGCTAATTTTAGCCTTTAATCTTTATTTGAAGTTACCCTTTGGGAAAATGCACAAGCATAACCCTGAGATAATTGATTTGGCTAATCTCTTGGACAGGACACCTAGTTCAATTGGTATGCGTTTGGGAAATTTTGCCAGTTGCGACCCAGGACTCCAAGCGAGGGGTATTGGTGGACTGAAAGGTGGGATGAATCAAGTACAGCCCATTTGGGATGAGTTTTATAGCAACCAAGAAGAGTTGGTTTTTAAGAGCGAGGAAATTTTGGCAGAAAGACAAAAAACCACCATTGCCAAAAAATATGCCGATATACTGCTAGATATTAAAGATTTGGAAGGTAAGTCAGCAATGCGCCAGGTTCAAGCCAGGGTTAATCAATCTGTTTTTAGAACCATGGTTCTAAATAATTACTATTCTAAATGCTGTATCACAGGTTTGTCAATCCCGGCCTTATTAGTTGCGAGCCATATTGTTCCTTGGAGTAAAAATGAAAAGGAAAGGTTAAATCCACGAAATGGACTTTGTCTGAATGCCTTGCACGACCGGGCGTTTGATAAAGGCTACATGACCATAACTAGTGACTTTAAAGTTTGCTTATCAAAGGCTTTCATGGATTTTGAAAGCGAAATGGCAGTCCAGGCTTATTTCAAAGCTTTTGACAATATAAAAATTCAAATTCCAGATAAGTTTATCCCGTCGAAGCTGTTTTTAGAATACCATTATGAACATGTATTTATAAAATGAATTCCACCAAACCGGCAGCCAATAAGCCGAGCGCGATCAAATGAAAGACCGCATCCTGGAGAAGTACGATTTCCCTATCCTGCGCTTCAAAACCAACAAAAGCAACGAAATGGAAAAGCTGAGGGCGAAGCTGATGGAATTGCAGCGGATGCCGGGACATTTTAAGTAGTCAAACTTCTCCAAATAAGGTTATTTGCTGTCTTTACAAAGCAGTTCCAGGCGAACGACCTGGTGTCACCGAAATGCAATAATTCGGCAAAAGGCCTTAAGCTGTGGTTTGTTACAGCTTCATTGCTTAACTTAGTTCATACAAAGTACATTCCAAGGCCATGTGGACATCATCCAATGTT
The DNA here is from genome assembly GCA_030682795.1 of Sphingobacteriaceae bacterium. Lineage (GTDB taxonomy): Bacteria > Bacteroidota > Bacteroidia > UBA7662 > UBA7662 > PNNG01. The sequence goes on along the minus strand of JAUXNJ010000019.1, from coordinate 143,926 downwards.
TTTCTCTGGTTTGTGAATTTATTGCAAGATTTCGAAGGCTGATTCCGCACTTCTTTACCTAAAAAGCTAAATGTATTTGAACCAAACATACCATTACCAAAAGCGGATCATTAAACAACATATGCTCGGCTTGGTGTTTATGTTCTGGTGTTGTGGGGCCATTACCCAAGCGCAAGATCGCCCTCATCCCCAATTAGAGTTACAACATGACAGCCTGACGCTTGATGTACGCGGGGTTCAAACACCTGGGTGCTATTTTTATATCTCCCATTTGGCCGATTTCGACGGGCATTGGTATGTGACGATGACAGAACGGGACCCACAACCACACAATACTGATTGGTTTCGGCTATTTGTTTTTAATCGTTCAGGCGAGCTTTTGCGTGAACTACCGCTGCCCGATGTGGTACGCAAAAACACTATTTACCTCGATTTATACGTACAAAATGATCAATTACATTTGCTTCCTTACATGCACAACCGGAGCTATCGCTTCGATTTAAAGAAAGACGGCTGGCTAGAATACCGAAAACGGAGTAATCAAGTGTATGAAGATGAACGGTATCGCGTATACTATAGAGATTACGGAGAATGGGGATCTTGCACGTGGTTCATCGATAAAAAAACGAAAAAACAATACATTACGCCTTACAGCAGTGACCGAATGACCCGGTTTCAAGGGAAATATTACCTCGATTACAGTAGTGCACTTAGTCTTATAGCTGATCCACGGGATCTTTTGCCTTGTCCTCCTGCCTATCGCTACCAAAAACGGCGCCGCCCTGCTGCTTTTCCTCCTGTTGAACCGCAAGGAGAGACTACTATTTGGGCTGATACCACAGAAAGAGAGTACTATTCTTTTGATACCAGTAGGCTAGGCTTGCATCGGAGTTGGGTAGCCAATGGGCAGCTTTTACATGTGATAAATGATAGCACACGGCTTTTGGTGGCAAAGTATTCCGGAAATGAGTGGATTCCTCTGCTTGATCTTGGTCCTAAACGCATTTATAGCCGTTGGCACAATGCATATCGAGGACTCAACCCCAACGATAGTTCGCGCTTGCTTGAATACGGACATTCAGACAATGTTCATTATACGGTGCTGCAAATAAAAGGCGAATTGCTCCACCTTCAAAAATGGACATTGCTTTACGACACGCTTCTTTATCAGCATACACCAAACTGGCAGGGCTATTTCGAGCTTCTTTCTGGTCAAATAGCTGATTTTAAACGTGTGAATGAACTTGAGGCGTTTAGGGGCAGTACTAATATGCAAAAAAGCAGACAAGGCACAGGGGTTGGGTATTATTTACCCATTCAAAACCCGCCCGTGCAGCAATTCACACAAATGCACCGGGCTGTTATCGATTCCATACTTACCATTAAGACAGAACATGTGTTTCGAGCTTCTGATAGCGTGTGGCTGGGATGTCGTTTAGAATTTGTAGAAACGCAACCATACCTCAGAACAGGATTGCAGCATATTTTCGCAGATAGAAAGCCCATTACCCAGTACATGGCCGTTGTGCAAGAGCAACTTATGGAGGCACTTAATACTCATTTTGGGCCTGTACATCATATTGAGCCTGCAGGAAAAGGGCGATTAAGAAGCAAGTGGATTACCCCTAGAGGAGGTCAGCTTGTTCTCGAAGGTAGAAATGAATTTGAAGATTGGCCGCCATTTAGCTTGAAATTAATAGCTTATCCATAAGGGAACGAAACCTTTGACAGCTCCTAACGGTGGCACCCATACACCTGTAACCTGTCCCCTATAAGTCAAAGTTGAACACAATCTATTGGGAAGGAAAGATGTCTGATGCCAAAGTGGCAAAATATCAGACTGATTTGAAGCCATCTCCAAGTTTAGCGACGTTTCAGAAATACATTTTGAATGGAAATAGTACAACCAGTAAATCACTATCTTCAATCCATCCATGCAAAAGCTGCACCAAATATGGCCCCACATCGAAACCTATGGTCCCCCTATCCTTGCCATTGGTTTAGCAATCACTGTGACACTCTTTAATTTTTACTTACGCACCATCAGCGAGCTGCGCCGCTTGGCCAAGCACCTCAGGCGCTGGGGCAATGCAAAGCCTTTCGAAAGCCGCACCTTACCCTGGGTCAACTTGGTAGATTTGTGGTACGGCTTTTTGCCCCTTTCGAAATTTGATCCCATTTTACAAGGCTCGCGCTTGGGCCAAGAGGAGCTGGATGCCCTTAGGGCGTTTCGGAAGATTTTTCGCTGGCTCTTACCATCCCTGTTTTTTCTAGGAGCTTTGGGATTGACTTTGAATTACTGGCTAGAAAAGGTTGGTCCTTGAACATGGCTACAGGCTGTTGTTTAAAAAACGGGCCCCTAGCAATTGGTTGAACCAAAAGGAGCACGTATATTAGAATATCTGAAATCGACGATGCGCTGTACCGAGCTGTTTGTGAATTTAAAAAAAGGCTTTTTAGGCAGCTTGGTGGCTACTGTATGGCTGTATGGCTGTATAGAAGAAGGCGCAAAACAAAAGGAGCCTTTTAATCTTCATCAGCATTATACCGAGTTTTCGAAATACATGGCGGCGGGTGACACTTTAAATGTGGTTGTGAATTTGTCGGTATGCAAAGGCCAGGGCTTCGACCAGCTCCAGCTCACCAAATCTAACGATAGCCTTTTCATTGAGTTTCTTGAAAAAATGGTCAACCTCATTGGAGAGGAAGAAAGATGGTGTTTTCCGCGGGTATATTATCCTGCCGAGGCCTTGGGCTACCCACTTGAAAGCATGTTTGCAGCCATTGACAGCTCGAACCAGGAAGCCATACATAGTAGTTTATTCTTATTGACGAGTCCTGCCCATTCCGGTAAAGTGCTTCTCAGAACCAAAGGTTTAGGGCATAGGTTAGAGGCAATCGAAAAATACCAGGACCTCCTTTGCATTTTGTATCCGAAGGAGATGGCGGATTTTCAGGCTTCTTTTGAACCCCCGCCGCCACCGCCAACAAATTAGGGTATTCTGATAAATGGAATGAAAAGTGCTATTGCGGTATAAGTGCTTGCGGTAACTCGCTGATGCGAGCCACAGATCTGACATTTAGGGGCAAGTTTGCGCAGCTAAGGGCTTGCCTAGGTAACAAAGCGGAAAGCTGTCTCAGCTTTTACCTAAAGCACAAACACCAAAATAGGCAAGCTAATGAGCAGTCCAATCCAATAACCCGCACTGTAAGGAGGCACTTCAATCAGCTTGGTAATCACGCGGTTGTTGTCCACATTAACGGTCATCTTACCGTCTATTTTTTCTTTGTACGCATAGTTGTTCGACGTATAATGCACGTGGTGTTCACCGCTTGGCACGTTGTGGATGGTTACCGACTTCACGTACTTTTTGTTCACAAGCAAGCTGTCGTTAAAGGTTACATAGGTGCGATTGGTGGGTTCAGCCGGTTTTAGCACCACCTTGCCTGTATTTGCCGAGTCGCTTTGGTAGTTAACATGGATGTTTTTAGCGCAGCTGCTCAACAGCACCAGGGCGAGGGAGAGTTGCAGTAGGAGGGCTTTTTTCATAGCAGTATATTTTTGTAGAAGCGATAGCGAGCCGCTGTTTTGGCACCGTTAAAATACGCAACAACTGTTTACTTATTATTTAGGGTGCCAAGAAAAAATTTAAAATTTAGCTTCCCTACTCTGTGGTTATCGACTGGCGTGCAGGCAAATAGGCTATAGGTGGATTCAGATTCACCACCCCCTGCTTACTCCTTTTTCGCCTTGTAATGGTCGAGCATGCCAATGCCTTTTTTAATTTGCTCTACATACTTTTCAATGCGCATCAAACGCGTTTTGGCCTGCTTGGCCTCCGAAAAGTAGAGCACATAGCCCCGTTGACGGCCCGGCGTAAGCGCAAAGAAGGCTTGTTTGAAGGCGGCATCCTCCTCAAATTTCTGTAGCAATTCGGCGGGATGGGGCTCTGGTGCCTTCTCAAAAACCACTTTTTTGCCTGATTTTTCAATTTCTATGGCATTCAGGAGGTAGCTTTTGATGACTTCTTCTTTTTCGAAGATCACCTCCACATCTGTAAAGGCCAGCAGCTTGGTGGCTTGGGCGTTTTCGCCGCGCTGCACCAGCCAATTTTCGGGATCGGGCAGCAAGGCGCCTTTGAAGAAGCTCAAGCTAGCGTATTCCTTGAAGGCGCTCACCACGGCAACGTTTTTGTCGTTGTACGTATAGCAAGGCACGCCCCACTTCACCGTTTCGGTGAGGCCGCTGGCCAAAGCAATGTGCCGCAAAGCCACCAGCTCGTCTTTCCAGGCGTGCACCTTACACTGCGGTGTGCCGCCAAGGGAACAGCGCATGCAGCCATCTACCAAATAATGATCTACGTCTTGTACCATGATTAGGTAGCTAAGATAGGGAAAGACCGCTCGCCTGCGGCTCGCTTTACAGACCGGTCGCTGGCGCTCCCTTTTCAGACATCAGACCGCTGCGCTTTTCAGATGGAGTAGGCTCTTGCGCTTATTAGGAGGTGGTCCCTGAGTTCATCGAAGGGCGGTCCCTGAGCGCAAAGCAGTCGAAGGGTTATCACAGAGGGCTGTTTTTAAAGCTTTCTTTGGTTTTTAATGGCCGTTGACCGTTGAATAGGCTGTTAGGGTGCAGGTAGAGGCTGATGGCAAGGAGATTTAACCTTTCCTTGAATTAGGCTGGGCTCGGAGCAACACAGACGGCTGTTGGCACAGCCGGGTTTCAAAACAACGGCCTGCTATTTGAAAGACTGCTCGCCTGCGGCTCGCTTTACAGACCGCCCTTCGACGGGGCTCAGGGACCATCGCGTTGCTCGCTGAGAGACAGAGCAGGCCCTGGCGTAAATGACTATGCGCAGAATCATCACAATTAGCAGATCTAGAGATTTATTTCACCGTTAAATCATAAATCTGAAATCAGCCCACGGAAATCATAAATCCACCGGGCACTGGCGTTGGTGGATCTGCGTTTAATGGCCCTTATCTGTAGATATACAGATGGTTCTTTCCTCCAAATCGCCAATCGCCAATCGAAATCGCCAATCGCCAATCGAAATCGCCAATCAAAAATCCGCCATCTTCACCCCTATTTCCACGCCTCTATCAAAGTCATACAGCGTTAACCGCCGCAGTAAATAATACGACTGCCAATACGTCCGCAGCATATTGATGTAGGCTTGCCGCGCCAAATCTTTCTCTTGCACGGCCAGGTTGAGGTCGGTGATCGAAATTTTGCCTATCAGATAGCGCTCTTTGGTCACGTCGAAACGCTTCTGCGCAATGGTATCGGCTTTGGCGGCCACCAGCAGCTGGTCTTTGAGCATGTTAAAGCGCATCACCTGCAACAAAATCTCTTGCTCAAAATTGATCTCCTCTTGCTGCACATTTACTTCCACCAATTCGCGGTTGGCCTCGGCCATGCGAATCCGCGAACGCGTTACCCCCCAATTGATCAAGGGGATGCTCATGGTGAGGGCCAAGGTTTGCTGGTCCTGCGGATTTACATACACGCTCCCCAATGTAGTACCGCGCTGCGTTACCCCAAAATTGGCATTCACTCCCAGCTGCACCCCATTGTCGCCGCGACTTTGTGCAATCATTTGCTCGGCTTCTAAGCGCCGCCGCCGAAACTCGAGCACCGCCCGCCGGTTTTTACGGGCTTGCTCCAGGGCCATGGGCGGCTGCACTTCAAAAAAGCGCACCCGATCGGGTACTTCGAGGGCAATTTGTTGACTGTTGGGCAGGTTGAGGTAGCGCTTGAGGTCTTGCATCCGCAGCTCTAAATCGAGGTTGGTTTCGGCCAACCGGTTGCGGGCATTGAGCAGCGACAACTCAATCTGCAACAAATCGTTTTCGGCGATTTTACCCAGCTGGTAGCGTCCCTCAGAGATGCGAAAGAGGGTATCGGTATTGGCCAAATTAATGAGGGCCAATTGTTGGTTGTTTTCGGCCAACAACAGCTCAAAATACAAGCGACTGGCTTCAATGGCAATTTCCTCGAGCTGCTCTACGTAACCACGTGTGGCCTCCTGATAGCGCAAGGGCTCGGTTTGGCGCTCCCATCTAAAACGGTTATAAAAGATGTTGTCTTGGAAATAGCTGACCGAAAAGGGTGTGCCCAGGTAGGAGCTGTTGGTGTTGTTGCCCAACAAATCGATGCGCTGCAAACTGCTGAAGAAGCTGAAACGCCCGCCAGTCCAGGGCACGTTCTGACTCAAGCTGAGGTTGGCAGCGGAAGTCACGAGCGAGCGATCTACAAAGGCATCAGCCCCATCTGGCAAAGTAATGCGCTCGATGCTGCGATTGAGATTGGGTATGGTACCAAAAGCTGTGAGCTGTGGCAACATGCCCGCCTTAAAATTGCGGTATTGCCAGTAATTGTTTTCATAGGTGGTGCGCGCCCGCAAATAGGCCGGCGACCGCAACTGCGCCATGCCGATCACGTCGGGCAGGCGAAGGACTTCGGGCTGTTGGGCAAAGCCATCGGCTGCACCAAGCAGCATGAACAGCAAAAGCGTGCACACTTTATTCATAACGAAGCGATTCAATGGGGTTTTGCTCGGCCGCCCGCCGGGCAGGGGTGATGCCGAAAATGAGTCCTACCGTGGCCGACACCCCAAACGATAAAAACACAGAAAAAGGCGAAACAATGGTCTGGATGTCGGTGAAAGCATCAATCAGCAGCGCCATGAGCACGCCGAGCACCACGCCGATGGCACCGCCGCCCAAGCTAATGAGCACGGCCTCAAACATAAACTGCATGATGATGTCGCTTTTTTGCGCGCCCAAAGCCCGCCGGGTACCGATTTCCCGCGTGCGCTCGAGCACCGAAGCCAACATGATGTTCATGATGCCGATGCCGCCCACGAGCAGCGAAATACCCGCAATGGCGCCCAACACCAGGTTAAAAATATCTTTGGTGCGCTGCTGCTGCTTGAGCAACTGCTCGGGAATGCTGATTTCGAAATCTACCACCTCGTTGTGCCGGCGACTGAGCATCCGCAGCAACACATCCGTAGTGGCTTTTACCTCCTCCGAAGCCCCCACCTGCACTACCAAGCGGTCGAGTTGGTGGTAGTTTTTCTTCTTTTTCTTTTTGCCCTCTTCCTCCTCCCCATCAAAGCTGATCATGCCACCGTTCACAAAAATCACATCGTCGCCGCCACCGCCTTGCAACACCGAGGCCCGGTTTACATACCTGCTTAAAACGGTCTTGATAGGCGCATACACATCGCTGTTGAAGTCGCGGATGCCCAGGTTTTCGATGGCTTTTTCACTCACTGCGGTCTCTTCGAGCACCCCCACCACCTTGAGCCAATGGTTGCCCACCTTGATGTAATTCCCTAAAGCCGGCTCTTTGTTGAAGAAGCGCTTGGCGATGGTAGCCCCCACAATGCAAACCGCTTGTCCTTTCAACAGCTGCTCCTCGGTGAAGCCCTGTCCATCCGCCAACAATAAATTGGAGATCTCAAAATAAGCCGGGGTAACGCCCACCACCCGACTGCTGCGCTTGAAGCCTTCGCGAATGATTTCGGTTTCGTATACCACCTCCGGACTCACGGCCGTAACCGAGGGCAAAATTTCGAGGATGGCATCGGCATCGCTGAGGTGCAATCCCCTGCTAAAGCGGTTGGGCTGCTGCTGCTCGGCGGCGCTCAAATCGCCCTGATCCTGCTCAAAAACCGAGTTGATCACCACGTTGTTCACGCCCACGAGCCGAATTTGCTCCAAAATCTCCTGTCGCGCCCCGTTGCCTATGGCCAGCATGGCAATCACGGCCGCCACCCCGAAAATGATGCCGAGGGCCGTGAGCATCGACCGCACTTTGTTGGCCAGCAAGGCCTCCAAGGCAATGTGGAGATTACTGAGCTGTCTTTCCCGCTTGTTCATTGGCCAGGCTTGGTGTTGCTAGCAGCTTTATTTTTTTGTTCTCGGCACCAGCCGGCTTGTTGAGGAGCACTTTGTCACCTTCCCGCAAACCTGCCACGAGCACGGCTTCGTTTTCGTTCGACTCGCCGATTTTTACCTGCACCTTTTCAATGCTTAAGCCGGTTTTGAGGTACACAAACTGCACCCCTTCTTCTACAAAAATGGCTTCCAAAGGCACAATGAGGGTATCGGCCAGGGTACTGGTAACAATTCGGTTGCCGGTGGTCATGCCCGGTCGCACGGTACTGTCGGTTTCGAGTAATTCAATCACCACTTCAAACACCTTGGCGTCGGTATTGCCGCGCTGCTCACCCACATTGGCCACCTGGGTTACCTTGCCCTGCAGCTGTAAATCGGGAAAAGCATCCAGTCCAATGCGCACCAATTGTCCGCTTTGCACCTTGCGGATGTCGACTTCGTTTACGTATGTCTTCGACAACATCTCCCGCAAATCGGGCAAAGTAGCCACGGCGGGGTCCCAGGGGGAGATGGTGGAGCCTACTTTTTTCTTGCTGCCACCCCATTCGCGCATGTAAATTACCATGCCGGCTTTGGGCGCGGTGATGGTAAAGGTGCTGCCCACCTTTTGGAGCATCTCCATTTTATTGCGTACCTGCTGCAGGGTGGCTTGGGCTTCGGCCATCTTGGCGGCGGCTTGCTGCTGTTTTACCTGGTAATTTTCTTTGGCCTGCTTGAGGTCGCGCCGGCCTTTTTCTAAATCTAATTCGGCCTGCCGGATGATGGCGGGGGGCTCAAAACGCGATTGTTCGAGGGTGATTTCTTTCTGCTGCAGCTGGAACTCGAGATTCAACAGTTCGTCGCGCGAGCTGCGCATGTTCAAGGTGGTGTCGAGCTTCACCTGCAAAAATTGCGATTCGGCCTTTTCGAGCTCGGCACCGGTGTCTTTGATCTTGCCACTGATTTCACTCTGGTCGAGTGCGGCTACATAATCGCCTGCTTCTACCACCGTGCCTTCGGGTATGAGGTCCTGGATTTTGACCTGCCAGATGCCGATTTGGCGGAGGCCATCGGGACCGTTGATGTTCTCCGAGTTTTTGGCCAGCAGTTCGCCAGCGCTAAAAACCACACTTTCGAAGGTGCCGCGGCGTACTTCTGCTTCGAGCTCCACCCCCGAAACATCGGTTTTGAAAACAAACTGATAAAGCGCTATGCCGAGGGCCAGACCAGCGCCTAAAAACCAATAACGATACTTGCTGATGGACTTCATAGGCAGGGTTAAAAAGCGAATGTATCAATTTTAATGCGCATCGTCTATAACGAGAGGGGAGTTAAAGAAATTTTAACAATTTGTATTATTTGGAGGGAAGGAGGCTGACAAGTAACGTACATTGGGTATATGCCTATGCATAAAGCCTTGCTTATAAGTCTGTGAGTACCATGTCGCGGAAGAGGTCGAGCGAGCGGGGCAGACTAAAACCAGCGCTGTGCAACTGATACAGCCGCAGCAGGTCGTCGAGGTAGCGTTTACCGGGTAAATTAGCGGGTTCAAAGGCGTCAGTGGCCAAAAAATGCCCCAGCTGTCGGGCGGTTTGGGGATTGGCGTAGGTGGAGGTGTGGTCGCGGCTGTTTTCAAACACCCCTTCCGACAGATTTAACCAGGCTTCTTTGCTGTAGGCCTCGTTGTGCGGCTGAAAGCCGAGCCATTGGGTAAGGCGGGTGAGTAAGGCCAAGGCCTCTACTCCGGGCGCATCGCTGGCATCAAGTCCCACAATTTGGCGCTGCATCCAGCGAAACAGCTCTTCATGGGCGCTTTCCTCGCGAATGGCCCGGCTGAAACACTCGGCCACCACGGTAGCGGCTACATGGTGCCGGGGCGAAAGCTGCAATTGCTCCAAAACGGGGTACACATGCAGTTCTTTGAGTCGCTGCAATCCGCTGTTTTCTTTGTGATAAGCCTCAATTTCTACCAAAGTCAGGGCCTGCAACATGGCCGGGGTGATGCTCGCCTTTTTTTTGCGCACCCCATTGATGAGGTACGACTGCATGCCCAGCTCGTCGGTAAACATGCGCACAATTACACTGCTGTCGCTGTAAGGCGTGCTGCGTAATACAATGGCGCGGAGTTTATGTTGCATTTGTTGCGAATTTACGGATAAGACCGTTCGCTGCGCTTACTTTTCAGACCGCCGGCTGCGCCGGCTTTTCAGACATCAGACCGCGAGCGGCGCTCGCTTTTCAGATAGAGCAGGCTCTGGCGGATTTACATAGAGGGTTTAGAATACCTGGGGGGTTCAAAGTTGAAAATTCAAAGGGGAAGTGGGGTTTATGATTGGCGATTTGGCTTTAAAAAAACAATCCTAAATCAACCAAAAAGGCCCATTCAGCCGCAAAATGCCTCACCGTAAGAGCCTTCTGCATCTGAAAAGCGCAGCGGTCTGATGTCTGAAAAGGGAGCACCAGCGACCGGTCTGTAAAGCGAGCGCCAGCGAGCGGTCTTTCAAATAGCAGGCCGTTGTTTTGAAACCCGGCTGTGCAAACAGCCGTCTGTGTTGCTCCGAGCCCAGCCTAATTCAAGGAAAGGTGAAACCTCCTTACTTCCAGCCTCTACCTGCACCCTAACAGCCCATTCAACGGGCAATAGCCATTAAAAACCAAACAAAGCCTTAAAACAGGCCTCTGTGATAACCTTTCGATGAACTCAGGGACCACCCTTCGATGAACTCAAGGACCGCCTACTAATAAACGCAAGAGCCTAGTCCATCTGAAAAGCGCAGCGGTCTGATGTCTGAAAAGGGAGCACCAGCGACCGGTCTGTAAAGCGAGCGCCAGCGAGCGGTCTATTGTATAAAAACCACCTTCGCCGCCACCGTCTCCTCCCCAAAATCTGAAGTCGAAAATACCAAATAAACGCCCGACGCCACCCGCTGTCCCTTCAAATCCCGGCCATTCCAGCTGATTTGTCCCCCATCGGCACGTGTTTGGTACACCAAATTGCCGCTGATATCGGTAATTTTTATCCAATTGTTGGTTACCAAGCCACTCACCGACACCAGGCCCTCGTAATCGGGCCGTACGGGATTGGGAAAAACCTTGACATCGCTATGCGTTGCCGCCCCCTCTGTGGCCGTTCCTCGGTACGATATCACCCCGCGGTCGGTGCCAATAAACACCTCTCCGGTAACTGGGTGGATGGCGAGGGACGTAATTACATTTGATAAAATCGGACTGTTTTCGGTAGTGAAGTGGTGGATTTGTGTGGTGCCATCGGCCGAAAACAACCAAACCCCATTGGCGGTACCAAACCATTTGCGGTCGGCACCATCTATGGCAATGGCAGTAACCACTTCATTTCCCAATAAAAAACCCACAAATTGCTCTTGCTGGATGCGGATGCGCTGGCCGTCGTAACGATCGCGGAAAACGATATTGGGATTGAAAAACACAATGGGACCTTCCGCTGTGCCTATCCAAATGGCCCCGCTTTTGTCTTTGGCCATACAATTTACAATAGGACTCGGCAAGCCGCCGCTGCCTTCGGCGGTGTTAGGGTTCACATAACGACTGTTTTCCCGATCCAAAACCACCACGCCACCGCTGCGTGAGCGCACCCATTTGTTGCCAGCATTGTCAACCAACATATCAATCACCTCATTGAATGGTCCGAGTGAAAAGCTTTCCCAATTGCCATTACGCCGCAAAACTGAAATGGGACGAGAGGCGCCGTAATTGCTCATCCATACATTGCCTTGCGCATCGAAGTCGATGCCGCCCACCCGGGTATCGCCAATGCCGGTATTGGGGTCGATGCTGCCCGAAATATATTCTAAACTTGAATTTACGGGAGTGTAAACGGCCTGGATGCTGGTATCGCGCACTGCCACCAAGCCGCCTCCCCAAGGTAACAGGTATTTTAAACCTGGCGTAAAGGGGTCGTATTTGGCCTGAATTACGTCGAAGAACTTATTATTTGCCGAGAGGGTGCTGCGGTTGAGCACGGTCCATTTTTCGTTTTGAAATTGAAAAGCCCCTTCCTGCGAGTAGCGATTGGCCAAAACCGAGTTAAAGCCACCTGCCGACACCAATACCCCGGCGCGGTCGGCCGAAAGGTGCACAGCTTTTTCGGTTAAGGGACCATTGGGTAGGAGTTGCTCTCCAATGCCCTCGAAATAGCGAAATAAACCACCGCCATCATCGGCCATCCAGGTAAAAATACCGGAGCGCACCGCGAGGCGTGGATTTTGAATACGTGGGTCGGAGGCGGTACCAGCGAAGGTTTCATCGGCAAATACCTCGTTTACACGGAACACATTGGTTACCAGTAGGTGCCCGTTGCGCACAGTCAAGCTGGTATTGGGAAAGCCCGCATCCAGCACCTGGCCAATCCAGCTACCATTGCGGTAACGCAGCAACTCATCGCCCTGGATGCTTACCACGGCACTATCGAAATAGTCGATGTGGGTGAGTTTAGTGCCTCTAAAAGTGGCTTCTGGCTGCCAAAAGGCGTAGTTGCTGAGGTTGGGCGCATTTAGTGCTGCCACAAACATGCCACTATCGGTAGCCGCGTAAAAGTTTATCCCATCATCGGTGAGGGCACTTACGGGCAGGCGACTGCCTTCTGGACCGATGATGAAGGTATTACGAATTTCAGTACGTTGTAAGTCGAGCTCTACAATGCCAAAAGCGCAACTCAAATAGGCAAATCGCCCTTTTAAGTGCACATGGTTGATGCGTTTGCTGCCAGGCAAATTAGCCCGTACAATGGCGTCGATGCGCGTGAAACGCCCGTTGCGCAGCAAATCAATGTTGCCCGATTCATAGGTGATGATGAGGGTTTGGTAGTCGGCACTGTAACGCAGGTAGGTGATGCCCTGGTCGGTAAGTCCGTTGATACGCGACAAGGTACGCAACTCAAAATCGCTTCTAGCAACAGTAAAAAGGCCCTGTTTGGTGCCACAATACACCATTTCAGGGGTTACTTCTACACTCGTGGCAAAGGCATACGGCAAATGCACCCGCCATTGTCCCACCGGCACCTGCGCCTCCACTTGCAGTGCAGCTAGCCAGCAGAGCCCCATTAAAACAACTTTTTTCATCATCACTCACAAAGCTAAGGGATAGAAACGTAAAATGTTGGTTGATTATTGGTACATGCTTGCTGCTGCTTGGGCTTTTTCAGCGGGGGAGCCTGCGGGAGGATGCTGGCCCGGCTTATTGCCAGCCCGCCGCGGGAACGAAAGCCCAACTTCTGCTGTTTCCCTTGCATCGGACTACCTGCACGCCGCGGAAATCCGTACCTTTGCATTTCTTCTTTAAAACAGGCCACCCGGCATGAGCGACAGCATCAAACACGAGTGTGGAATCGCACTTCTCCGGCTTCTGAAGCCAATCTCCTATTACCACGAAAAATATGGTACAGCCCTCTACGGCCTAAACAAGCAGTATTTGCTGATGGAAAAGCAGCACAACCGCGGGCAAGATGGGGTGGGTTTGGCCAGCATCAAACTCGATCAGGCGCCGGGTGAGCGCTACATCAGCCGGGTGCGCAGCATCAGTAACCAGCCCATCAAAGATATTTTTAGTCGCATTTACGCCAATTTTGAAGAAGCCAAAGCCGCTGATGCCAGCATTTTTGACGACGTAAACCGCATGCAACGCGAGCTGCCGTATATGGGCGAGTTGTTGCTGGGGCATCTCCGTTACGGCACCCACGGTAAAAATTCGATCGAAGCTTGTCACCCTTTTCTGCGCCAGAACAATTGGAAAACACGGAATTTGGTGGTCGCGGGCAACTTCAACATGACCAATGTAGAGGAGCTCTTTAATCAGCTGGTGGAATTGGGGCAGCACCCCAAAGAAAAAGCCGATACGGTTACGGTGATGGAGAAAATTGGCCATTTCCTCGACGAAGAAAACGACGAACTGGTAGCGCGTTTCCGTGCGCAGGGCGTTGATAAGCTCGAAATGCAGGAGCGCATTGGCCGCGAACTCGACATTGTGCGCATCCTCAAAAGGGCGTCGAAATACTGGGATGGCGGCTATGCCATGGCCGGGCTGTTTGGTCACGGCGACGCCTTTGTACTCCGCGACCCGAACGGCATTCGTCCTGCCTATTTTTACCGCGACGAAGAAATTGCCGTGGTAGCTTCAGAGCGCACCGCCATCCTCACCGCCTTTAATGTGCCCATCGACGACATCCAGGAAATCAAACCTGGGCATGCGCTCATCATCCGCAAGGACGGCCGCATCAGCATGGACGAGATCCTGGAGCCGCAAAAACCGGCACAATGTAGTTTTGAGCGCATTTATTTCTCGCGGGGCAACGACATCGCCATCTACAACGAGCGCAAAAAGCTCGGCGAATTGCTGGTGCCGCGTATTTTAAAGAGTGTAGCACAAGACCTCGAAAATACTGTGTTCAGTTACATCCCCAATACGGCCGAAACCGCCTTTTATGGCATGGTGAAGGGCTTGGAAGACCACCTGAACCAATACAAAGCCACCGAAATTGCCAAAATGGGCAATAACATCGATGCCGAACGTCTGCACTGGCTGCTGCAACTGCGCCCACGGGTAGAGAAGGCGGCCATTAAAGACGCCAAGCTGCGGACCTTCATTACCAACGACAGTCAGCGCGACGAGCTCGTGGCCCACGTGTACGATACCACCTACGGCATCCTTGCTCCGGGCCGCGATAACCTGGTGGTGATCGACGATTCGATTGTGCGCGGTACCACGCTCAAGCAAAGCATCATCACCATATTGAGTCGCCTCAAGCCTAAAAAGATTGTGATTGTGAGCTCTGCGCCGCAAATCCGTTACCCCGACTGCTATGGCATCGACATGAGCCGCATGGGCGAGTTTGTGGCCTTCCGCGCGGCCATCGCCATGCTCGAAGAGCGCGGGCAGTGGAACCTCATCAACGATGTGTACCTGCTATGCAAAAGCCAGGAGAAACTCGAGCCGCACCAAATGGTAAATCACGTGAAGAAAATTTACGACCAGTTTACCGAGGCCGAAATCAGCGCCAAAATTGCACAGCTGGTAACGCCGGAGGGCTTGAATGTACCGGTGGAGGTGCTGTTTCAGACCATCGACAACCTGCACTTGGCAACCGCGCATCATGGCGACTGGTACTTCAGCGGCAATTACCCAACGCCAGGAGGCAATCGGGTAGTCAATCGCGCCTTTATCAATTACATAGAGAAGAACAACCAGCGCTCTTATTAAACAGGAACGCGTATTAAACGACAAAGGGCCTGCATTTGCGGGCCCTTTGTTTGTTGCGACAGGAATTCCGGTTCCTAAAGTCTTAAGTCAAATTTATACAAATCTGTAAACAAACACAAGCAGTTTTGTAAAATAATGCTGACGGTCTGGGTGTCAATTTTGTAAAATGAAACACGCAGGCGAGATAGTGAAGTCGGTGGTCAGCGACCGCGGCATTTCGGTAAGTGACCTTGCCCGGCGCTTAGGCCGCAGCAGGCCTTTCGTTTACGCCTTGTTCGAAAAGCCGAGTATCGACACCGCCGTGCTGGAACAATTGCGGCAGGTGCTCAACTATCCCTTCAGCGAATTGCTGGGAGAAAGGCAGATTCGGGAGTATGGCGGCGGCTTCATGAGCGAAAGTGAGTTCAACAGTCTGCAAGAGAGCCTCAACACCGCCCTGCACGAAGCCGAGCACTGGCGCAAGAAGTATTACGACCTGGTGGAGCAGTTCAACGAGCACCTCCTGCGCGATAAAAAGCAGCGCTGATACTTGGCTTTTTATGATTATTCGAGGAATCGCCCTAAATTAGCAGCCCGCTAAGTAAGAAAGATGGATTTAAAAGGAATTGTAAACATTACCGGCAAGCCAGGCTTGTTCAAGGTGCTCAGCACCACCAAAGGAGGTTTTATTGTAGAAGCCCTCGATGGCACTGCCAAGCGGAGCGTCATCCCTGGCACCAGCAAAGTAGCTGCTTTGGAAGACATCAGTGTTTACACCAGTGAAGAGCAAGAAGCCCTCAAAGACATCTTCAAGCGCATGAAGGCTGAAAAGGTGGATTTGTCGGGCATGGATTTGACCAAAGCCGACAATGCCGACATCATCAAAACCTTTGAAACTTTGGTGCCCAATTACGATCGCGAGCAGGTGTATGTAAGCGATATGCGCAAGCTCATGAAGTGGTATGTGATTTTAGCGCCAATGCTCGATTTCAGTGCTGCCGAAGCTGAAGCTGCCGCCGAAGCTGCGCCAGCCGCCAAAGTAGCTGCACCCGAGGCCGAAGCCAAGCCGGCGAAAGCCGCTGCGGCAAAGAAGCCTAAGGCGCCTAAAAAGGACTGATTAAAGCTTCAGTCGGCCGCTGAGCCACTGAAAATACATCACAAAATCTGAGGCCAGGCTCCACAAGGGGTACTGAAACGTAGCCGGTTTGTTTTTCTCCACGAAAAAATGACCCGCCCAGGCGAAGCCGTAGCCCACCACGGGTAATAAGGCAAAATAATACCATTGTCCACGCAGGATGCCGGTAATGAGCAATACAAAAAACAGCGTAGTCCCCACATAATGCAAGGCCCTTGTAGTGGCTTTGCTGTGTTCGCTGAGGTAGTAGGGGTAAAATTCACGGAAAGATTGGATGCGTTGCATATGCTCGGTTTTAGGTAAAAGGCCTGCTGTGCTTTTTGGGTGCGGATGGAAAACGGATATTACCAGCTGGTATATTACCGAAAGGTAAAAAACGGGCTGCATTTGCACAAACGTTTTACACTTATTGCCGAGAAAGGCCTATTTTGGTGCTCCTAAAACAGCTTTATGAAAATGCGTTTATTGCTTTTGTTGATGCTTGCGGCTGCGACCGCTTTCGCTCAAGGCGAGAAAAAAGAAACCAAATCGGGGATTAACTGGCCTGCGCCCGTTACCACCAATCTCAGCATGCAACTGAATGGCAAGGTGGTTAATTACAGCGCCACCGCCGGCCACCAAGAGCAGTTCAACGAAAAAGGCGAAAAAATAGCCGACATCTTTTACATTGCTTATGTGCGATCTGGGCAAACAGCTGATAAGCGCCCGATTACCTTTGCCTTCAATGGCGGTCCGGGCTCGAGCTCGGTTTGGCTGCACATGGGTGCGCTGGGTCCCAAACGCCTGCCCATGACGGCCGATGGGGAGTCGGTGAAGCCGCCGTACGCATTGGTAGACAATGAATATACTTGGCTTGAGCATACCGATTTGGTGTTCATTGATCCGGTGCAAACAGGCTACAGCAGGCCGGCCGAAGGCACCGATAAAAAGGAGTTTACAGGCTACAGCGAAGATTTACGCTCGGTGGGCGACTTCATCTACAAATACACCTCGGTAAACAGCCGCTGGGCCTCACCCAAGTTTTTGGCAGGAGAGAGTTATGGCACCACGCGGGCCGCGGGCTTGTCGGGTTACCTGCAAGACCGCCATGGCATGTACCTCAACGGCATAGTGCTGGTGTCGGCGGTGCTCAATTTCCAAACCTTGCGGTCGGCACCGGGCAACGACCTGCCCTATCCGCTCTACTTGCCGAGTTTTGCAGCCACGGCTTGGTACCATGGCAAACTTAATAAAACCCAGTATCCCAATCTCAAAAGCGTTTTGGCCGATGCCGAAGCCTTTGCGCTGGGCGAATACAGTTCGGCGTTGCTCAAAGGCGACCGCCTTACGGAGGCTGAAAAGAGCAGTCTTTCGGCCCGCATGCAAGCCCTCCTCGGTCTCAGCGACAGTTTTTTACGCGGCTACCATTTCCGCATAAGTACCTCGGAGTTTACCAAAGAGCTGCTGCGCGACCGCGGTGAAACGGTGGGCCGCTTCGATGGCACCATCAAGGGCCTCGACCGCCTCGATGCCGGCGACAGCTATGAGTACGACCCGAGCTACAATCGCAGCATTTTTGGCGGCTACACCATGGCGATCAACCAGCATCTGGGCAGCACCCTCAAATATCCTTTCCCCGATCAGGTGTACGAAATCCTCACCGGCAAGGTGCAGCCCTGGAACTATGGTGAGGCCACCAACCGCTACCTCGACAATTCAGCGGTGTTGGCGGCGGCCATCCACAAAAACCCTGCGCTGCAAGTGCTCATTTGCAATGGATATTACGACTTGGCCACGCCCTATTTCGCCACCCAATACACCCTCGACCATATGTTTGTACGCGGTGAATTGCGCAATAACCTGCAAATGAAGTATTACGAAGGCGGCCACATGATGTACAGCCGCGAGCGCGATTTGCGGACCTTTACCAAGGATGTAAAAGACTTCTACAAACAAACCTTGCAATGAGTCAAGTGAACCCGCCAGCTGAGAGTTTGAGTTCGAAAGGCCTGTTTATTTTGCTCAATGTGGGCACCATGGGGCTGTACAGCTTTTGGTTTATGTACAAAATGTGGCGTTACCTGGGTCAGCG
Organism: Sphingobacteriaceae bacterium; assembly: GCA_030682795.1. Classification (GTDB taxonomy): domain Bacteria; phylum Bacteroidota; class Bacteroidia; order UBA7662; family UBA7662; genus PNNG01. The sequence continues at coordinate 125,624 of JAUXNJ010000019.1, read as the reverse complement.
CGAGCAGTGTTCGGTGCTCCCCATTGTGCGGGCCGCTTTTTCCATCTTCTTTTTCCACGACCTGGCGGCGAGCATGAGTCGCCTCGATGGCCAGGCCGATCCCCAGCAAAAAAGCATGAATGTGTTGTATGTGCTGGGACTGCTGCTGAGCTTTCTGCCCGACCCCTTTTGGTGGCTGAGTTTTGTGAGTTTGGTGCCGCTCGTGCGCCTGCATGCCCGGGCCTCCAACTTGCGTTGGACTGATGGTACAGCCGCCTTTTACACCAGCCGTTTTGCTCCCCGCCATGCCGTTTTGCTGCTGGTGGGGATGGTGCTGTGGTATGCCTGGTGGACCATGCTGGTGGCGCCGGCCTATCCTTATTGAGTTGGTCTTCAAGATGGTGCAGCGAATAGGCAGCACAATCACCGCAAATTTGCGGAGAATAAGCCGCTGCACGGCAGAGAACCGCCTCCCCATCCTAACAGCCATGACATCCAATAAAAAAGCCGGCTTCGAAAACGAAACCGGCTTGGTAAGTATTAGCTGACTGGCTTAGAGCGCTGCCGCGTAGCGACGAGCCACTTCTGCCCAGTTCACCACATTCCAAAAGGCCGTGATGTAGTCGGGACGGCGGTTCTGGTAGTTGAGGTAATAAGCATGTTCCCAAACGTCTAATCCGAGAATCGGTGTGCCATTGCAATCGGTCACCACATCCATCAAAGGATTGTCTTGGTTAGGGGTGCTGCACACTTTCAATTTGCCATGTTCAACACACAACCACGCCCAGCCTGAGCCAAAACGGGTTGCGCCTGCCTTGGCAAATTCTTCTTTGAAGGCTGCAAACGAACCGAAGGTGCTGTTGATAGCCGCTGCCAAGTCGCCTGTAGGTTCGCCACCGCCGTTCGGACTCATCACGGTCCAGAACAAGCTGTGGTTGTAGTGACCACCACCGTTGTTACGAACGGCTGCTGGCAATTTGCTGATGTTGGCCATCAAATCTTCGAGCGATTTGCCTTCGTTTTCGGTGCCTGCGATGGCAGCGTTGAGGTTGTTTACGTAAGCAGCGTGGTGTTTGCCATGGTGGATTTCCATGGTTGCTGTGTCGATATTAGGTTCGAGCGCGTTGTGCGCATAGGGAAGTGCTGGTAATTCGAATGCCATAAGCTGATTTATTATTTAAGGTTTTAACAAAGTTACTATATAGACCTAACAATAATAGGTAGAAAGCGTTTCCTTTTGGTTAAAAAAAGGCCCTTTGCTTTGACATTCCTTAACGTTTGTGATTAAACCCAAGGGCAGAATGGCGGTCACACCACCATTAAATCTTTTTGTTATGAAAAAATTAATGTTGATGGCCGCCCTTGCTTTTGTAGTGAGCGCCGCCCAAGCCCAAGAGGCTGCACCTGCCAAAACGCCCGAAGAAAAGGCCAGCATGAAGGTAAACCATTTGAGCAAAAAATACCAGTTAACGCAAGATCAGCAGGCCCGTTTGCAACCCGAACTCGTGAAAACCGAACTTACCATTGCCCAAAAGCAGGAAGCTGCTCGTCAGGCCCGTCAGGAAATGAACCAGGCCCAGCAAGCGCAAGAAGTAGCTATACTGGAAGTGCTCGATGCCGAGCAAAAAACACGTTACCAAGCAGACAAAGTACTTCGGAAGCAGAAAATGGAGGCCAAAAGAGCCAAACATAGAGGCCGATTGGGCCAGCCTCAGTCTGAATAATACCGCTCATTTCCCAAAAGCCGCTGATGCGGCTTTTTTTATGCCCAACCAGCAATAAACAGCATCTCCAAAATTATTTTTTAGACAAACCTAAAAACAACCTATCTTTGTGGCATGCAAGGCCGTAGCACATTGTTTTTTCTGCTTTTGATGGTGGGCGTTTTAAGCTCCAGCAGCACTGCGGCACAGGCTCCAGTGGTGAAAGTGGTAGCCACCACCAGCTTTTTGGCAGACATGGCACAGCAGTTGGCAGGGGAGCATTGCGAAGTAATATCCTTGCTGCCGCTAGGGGCCGATCCGCACATCTACGAAGCCGTTCCCGGCGATGCTCGGCTGCTGGCTGAGGCGGATCTGATCATTGAAAATGGTCTCAACCTCGAAGGCTGGCTCAAGAAGCTCATCGACCAGGCCGGGGGCAAAGCGCTTTTGGTGACCGCCAGCGACGGCATCACGCCCATTGGCAGTGCTGAGCACGCCAACAGCTACGACCCGCATGCCTGGATGGACCCGCTGCTCGGCCGCATCTACATTCGCAACATGGCCAACGGTTTGCAGCGCTTGTTGCCCGCCCATGCCGCCGATATAGAACGCAATTTTGAGGCTTACGACCAGCAATTGCTTTCCCTCCACACCTATATCGAAGGTCGCATCGCCCAAATTCCCGCCGAACACCGCATCATTGCCACTACCCACGACGCCTTTCGCTACTTTGGCAACCGCTATGGCATGCGGGTATTGTCGGTACTTGGCACCACCACCGATGCCGAAGTGCGGGTAAGCGACCTCCATGACCTCATCCGCACCATCGAGGCCGAAAATTTACCGGCCCTTTTCATCGAAAGCACCATCAACCCCAAGCTGCTGCAGCAAGTAGCTGCCGACGCCGGCATCCGTATTGGCGGCAGTATGTATGCCGACAGCATGGGGCCCAAGGGCAGCGGCGCCGACACTTATTTGAGCATGCTCCGCCACAATGCCGACACCCTGCTCGAAGGTCTCCAAGGCAGCGGCGCGGCCAACAGTCGCCGTACCGATTTGCTCATGCTGCTGATCATTGCCGGCTTTTTTGCCTTGGCCTTTGCCGTACTGGCCGTGCGCATACAGCGGAAGAACAGCAGCGATTTGCCGGCACAGCACCCCATCCACATCAACGGCCTCACTGTGGCGTACGACGATAAAGTTATCCTCAACCACTTTGATTTGCAGCTCGAGCAGGGCAAGTTGTACGGACTCATTGGTCCGAACGGCTCCGGCAAAAGCACCCTCTTCAAAAGCATTTTGGGCCTGCTCAAAACCGACCGTGGCGCCATTACCATCGGCGGCTTGCCGGTAGAAGCGGTGCAAACCCACATTGCCTATGTGCCGCAGAAGGAGGAAATCGACTGGACCTTCCCCGCTACCGTGTACGACCTCGTGCTCATGGGTCGCTACCCCCACAAACGGCCGTTTCAGTCGCTCAACAGCACCGACAAAGCCAAAGCACTGCAGCACATTCAGGAGTTGGAACTCGAGCAACTGCTGCACAAGCAAATTGGCGAGCTCTCGGGTGGACAGCAGCAGCGGGTGTTTTTGGCCCGGGCGCTGGCGCAAGAGGCCCAGCTGTATTTCCTCGACGAGCCTTTTGTAGGGGTAGACGTGACCACCGAGGAAAAAATCATTCAGATTCTCCGCCGCCTGGTGGCCGAGGGCAAAACCGTGGTCATGATTCACCACGATTTAAGCAAGGCGCAAGCCTATTTCGACCAGGTGATTATGATCAACCGCCGCTTGGTGGCCTTTGGATCGCCGGCCGAGGTGGTCACCGAAGCCAACATCCTGCGCACCTTTAGCGGCACCCAGCCCATGTACGACCAGGCCCAACAATTCAACCGCAGCCGATGAATCACTGGCAAGAACTTTCCGACGTATTTGGCTATGCCTATGCCCAGCGGGCCTTGCTTGCTTCGGTGCTCGTGGGCATTACCTGCGGGCTCCTGGGCGTTTTCATCGTGTTGCGGAACATGTCGCTCATCGGTGATGCGCTCTCGCACGCCATCTTGCCCGGGGTGGTGGTGGGCTTCCTCATTGCGGGCCACAGCATTTTTGCCTTCTTTACTGGTTCGGTGGTGGCAGGATTGCTCGCCGCCCTCAGCATCACCTGGCTGCAGCGTAACGTTAAAACCAAGGAAGACGCGGCCATTGGCATTGTGTTTTCGGCCATGTTTGCCTTGGGCATCATCGGCATTTCGGCGGTAACGCGACAAGAAGGTGTGCACCTCGATATGAAGGATTTCCTTTTTGGCAATGTGTTGGGCATTGCCGATCAGGACATTTGGCTCACCGGCCTCATCATGGTTTATACGCTGCTGTGCATTTTGGCTTTTTACAGATATTTTTTCGTCACCACTTTTCAGGCGGTTATGGCTACCACAACAGGCATCAATGCCAACCTCATGCATTATTTTATGATGATGTTGTTGAGTTTTGCCGTGGTGGCCTCCTTGCAATCGGTTGGGGTGATTTTGGTAGTAGCCATGCTCATCATTCCCGCTTCCACCGCCCTCTTGCTCAGCAATCGCTTGCCGGTGGTGCTGGCCTTATCGGCTTTGGTAGGGGTGCTTTCGGCCAGTATGGGGTTAATATTCGCCATCATTTGGGAAACCACTCCGGGTCCGGCCATGACCCTCGTGGCCACTGCATTTTATTTATTGGCCATGCTCTTTTCTCCTAAGAAGGGATTGCTGTTGCTACGTATTCGCAAGGCGAAGAGGCAGAAATTACAGGCATTAGAAGATGTTTTGAAAGCCCTGGTAAAACTGCAGGAAAAAGGGTTGAAGTCTTTGCCCGAAACCGCAGCTGCCTTTGGACTTAATGAGCGGCAGCTGCGACGCAAACTGCTGGCATTGCAGCGCCGGAAATGGCTGGAGCCGGTGCAACAAAACAATATTCAAATCAGTGCCGCCGGTTTGGAACGGGCCTACCAACTCATTCGCGCCCACCGCATCTGGGAAAGTTATTTGGTGCAGGAAATGGGCTTGCAAAGCAATCAAATTCACGGTCAAGCCGAGCAATTTGAGCACCGCTTGCCCGAGGTGTTTTTGCAAGAAGTAGAAGCGCGCTTAGGTTTCCCTACCACCGACCCACATGGTTCGCCCATCCCACAGCGGAGCAAAACAACCGTGTTGTTAGCAGAGGTGAAGCCGGGCCAACAGGTGATGGTGCTGAGTACCCAAAAGAGCGCCGCGGTGACTTCTGCCTTGTGGAAGCTCGGTATCTCGCCCAACCAGGTGTTGCAATTGCGAGCGCGCAGCGAAAGGGACTTAGAACTAAGTTCTGAAGAACAGTCGTTTTCGCTCCCCCTCAGCATTGCCGAAAAAGCACAAGTGCGGCTTCTGCCATAAAAGAAGTAGCTTCGTCGTTAAACCTTGCGCTCCTTGTGGCGTCATATGCCTGTTGATTTCCTAAAACCGAAATGATGAAAAAAATACTAACCGTAGCAGCTGTGCTTTTAGTGACTTTAAGCGCCTGCCAAAAAGAAAATCTCGACCAAGACGAGCAGCGCTCGGCCGACGAAAGCACGCAATTCGAAAATTTATTGACCATTGACGAGGGCACTTTTGACGAGATGTTCCTCAACGACACCCCCGAAAGCTTTCCGCCGGCTCCTTGCGCCACCGTTACCCGCGACACTACTACCACGCCGCGCACCATCACCATCGACTACGGCACTACCAACTGCTTGTGTGCCGATGGGCGCTTCCGCAGAGGGGTGGTTGTAATCAGCTACACCGGACAACGCCGCCAAGCAGGCAGCAGTTTCAGCGTGGCCTTTACCAATTATTTTGTGAACGACCATGCCGTTACTGGCAGCATCAGCGGCTCACACAGCCTCAACAACGGCAATCCGCTGCTCAGTCGTACTAGCACTTTGCTACTGGTGAGTCCTACCAACGACAGCATGCAACGCACTGCCACCCGCAGCATCGAAATGATTGCTGGCTATGCAACCCCGCTACGTAGCGACGATGTATTTTTGATCAGCGGCGGCAGTAGCAATACCCGCAATGGTCTCACTTCCAGCCAAACCATCACCACCCCCTTGCGCAAAGAAGTGAGCTGCAATTGGCTGGTGAGCGGCGTGATGACCACCACCCGCGGCAACAACAGTCGTACCATTGACTTTGGAAACGGCAGCTGCGACAACCAGGCCACAGTAACTATGAATGGCCGAACACGTACCATTACCTTACCTTAACGTTAATTTTTAACAACAGAACGCCTCGATTTATCGGGGCGTTTTTGTTTTTGATAGAAATATGGTTTTTTTGCAAGCGTTAAACTATCTGTCCTGCATTTCGGTTAATATAGGCTGGGTTTAATCACCCCTAATTATTTACAAGTTGTTAATACGAATCGGATTTTGGTTATTGCTTTCATTGGGCCTTACAGCCTGCCTCAATTCACACCCCACTGGGGCCAATTTAGAAGGTAAATGGAAGCTTTTACATGTGGAGATTGACGGGGTGGTGTATCCCGATTATAAAATTGCAACGGTTGAATTAGAGGTAGAAGACGGGGGCTTTGAAGTGTATCAAGAAGGAGAGGTTACCTTATCACTGGGCAAATACCGCTACGAAGAAATGTTTTATCCCAAGCACCTCGATGTGTGGGTGGCGGGTAATGACGATGCCGGGCTTAAACGCAACGGCATTTTTCGATTAAAAGGAGATACCTTGGAGGCCTGTTTTGCCGCACCTAAGGCGTATCGTCCGGCTTATTTTGAAACCAGGGCAGGTGACAAACATGTGCTTACCATTTGGAAGCGTATAGGTACGGACAACGAAAAATAGCCTGCAAAAAAGTCTTTAAAGTTTGACCGGGTGCAGGTACGCACTGGTCCATGCAAAATGCTCCTCGTACACCTGCTCCCGGTTGTTTTGCAGGTGGGCCAGGTAAGCCGCAGCTACGGGCGATAGGGGACGCGTACTCAACCAAATAAGTCGCCATTGTGTAACTACCGGCAAGCCTTTAACCGGCAGCAGTTGTAAATCACCGCTAGCGAGTTCGTGTTTGAGTCCAATAAGCGGCATAACCGAACAGCCTAATCCCGCCATGATCGCTTGTTTAATCGCTTCATTCGTGGTGAGCACCAGCTCTTTGGTGCCGCCTACTTTTTTTCGATCACACACCTGTTCCATTACTGCGCGCGTAGCTGAACCAGCTTCTCTAAAAATGAGGGGCATTGTTTTCAGGATCTCTGGCGAATAGCTGGCTTTTTCGATTTGAAACTGTGGTCCTACCACCCAAAAGAGGTGATTTTGCAGCAAGGGCAATTCAGCTATTTTTAATTGGCGCGGCAAGGCCGATACCAAGGCCAGCTCGGCATCGCTATGATCGAGTGCGCTGATGACGCCTGCCTTGTTGGTCACATCCATGCGTAATTCAACTTCTGGATTTTGTGCTAGAAAGGACTGCAAAAAATAGGGCATGATGTATTTGCCAGTCGATACAATACTGATGCTGAGCTTCCCGCTGAGTTTGCCGCTGGCTCCCTTTGCCCGATAGTTGAAACTTTCGAGTTGTGCTGCAATTTCAAGGGTGGTTTGTACCAATTCATTGCCAAAATCGGTCATAAATACCCTTTTGGCCCGAATGTGAAACAAAGGGATTTTGAATTGTTCTTGCAAATTTTTTAGCTGAACTGAAACAGCAGGCTGCGATAAATGCAAGGCTTCGGCCGCGCGGGTGATGCTTTGGCACTCCGCCACTTTCGCCAGGATCAGCAGTTGATGCAAGGTGTAGTTCATAATAAAATCTTATGCCAAATATAGAAAACATAAATGAAATATATGTTTTGGGCCGCCGTAGGTTTGTGGCGTTTAAAAAAACCAGCTATGAAATACGTGCTATTGACATTTTTAGGGTTTAGCTTAAGCCTCTGCGCTTACGCCCAAATGAGTGCCGATTCGGCCTTAGTCTTGCTAAAGGCAGGCAACGAACGCTTTTACAAAGGCCAATCGGTACGGCCCAACCAAAGTCCTAAGCGGGTAAAGGAAGTGGCCACTGGACAAAACCCCTTTGCCATTGTGGTAGGCTGCTCCGATTCACGGGTGCCGAACGAGATTATTTTCGACCAAGGCTTAGGCGACATTTTCATCGTACGTACCGCGGGACAGGTATCTACCCATGCTTCTTGGGGAAGCATTGAGTTTGCCAATGCTGTACTCGGTGCCAAGTTGATTGTGGTTTTGGGGCATACCGAATGCGGGGCGGTAGCCGCTGCCTGTAAGGTGCCAGATGTACCCGGGCATATCGTAACCTTGATCAATGCCATCAAACCTGCTGCCCAAGCAAGTGCTCACTTAAAGGGAAATCGCATTGATAACGCTGTGAAAGTAAATGTAGCCATGCAAGTAGCCCAGCTACAGAACCTCGAACCGGTGTTGTCGAAAGCGGTGGCAAGTGGACAAACAAAAATTGTGGGCGCCGTTTACCACCTCGAATCGGGCAAAGTTGAGTTTTTGCCTGAAAACTATTTGGCAACCTTACCAAAGCCTTAACCATGGAACTAGGAAGCGCGCTGTTTGCCAGTTTGACCTCTCCAATGGTCCTGGCCTTTTTACTCGGCATCTTAGCCACCCTGCTCCGAAGTGATTTGAAATTTCCCGAGGGCATGTACATGGGCTTAACCATCTATCTCTTATTTGCCATTGGCCTGAAGGGCGGGGTAAAGCTCTCGGATGTGGCCTTCGCCGATTTCTACAAGCCCCTGCTTGCTGCCATTGCCGCCTGCTTGATCATTGCGGCGGTGTCTTTTGTGATCCTTACCAAGCTCGGTAAGTTCGACAACGCCAATGCGGCCGCTATCGCCGCCCATTTCGGCTCGGTTTCGGCAGTGACCTTCTCCGAAGGTTTGGCTTTTCTGGAGCTCATGAGCATCTCTTTCGAAGGCTTTATGCCGGCTATCCTCGCCATCATGGAAGTACCAGCCATTTTACTCTCCATTTGGCTGGCGCGCCGCCATGCACCGCAAAGTCAGCAAGGCATGGGAAAGGTGCTACACGAACTGTTCACCAACAAAGGCACCATTTTGCTTCTGGGCGGCCTAGGTATAGGGCTAATTACCCAAAAGGAAGGTTTTGAGCAGGTAGCGCCCATGTACGATGGCTTGTTTCGCGGCGTGCTCTGTTTGTTTTTGTTAGAAGTGGGTCTGGTTGCCGGTCGTCGTTTGTTTGAATTAAAAAAGGTGGGGTTTTTTCTCTTGGGCTACGGCCTGGTGATGCCTGTGTTGCATGCCACCATGGGGGTGTTTATGGCGCAGTGGGCAGGCCTCTCTATGGGTGGAGCTACCTTGTTTGGCTTGCTGTGTGCCAGTGCCTCTTACATTGCGGCGCCAGCAGCGGTGCGCATTGCCATCCCAGAAGCCAATCCAACCCTCTACCTTACCGGAAGTTTGGCCATTGCCTTTCCTTTTAATGTAACCATCGGCCTTCCCTTATATCTTTACATCGCTCAAATCATATACGCATGAATAACCATTTGAAACCGGTGAAAATGATCACCATCATTGCACTGGACGCTTTGGCAGAAAGACTGATCTCCGACTTAAAGGCTTGTGGCATTCAAGGCTATACCATGGCAGAAGTTGCGGGTGAAGGACTGCATGTACGGCATTTCAGCGGTTGGGAAGGACGCAACATTCGCATCGATACCCTGACCAATGAAACCAAGGCAGCACAACTCATGGAGTTGCTGAGTGATCAGTATTTCGAAAAATATGGCATTGTGGCCTTTGTGCAGACCGTTGAGGTGCTTCGGCCCGAAAAGTATAATTGATAAAAGGGCCGTCTTGCTTCGGTAAGGCGGCCTTATGGTGCTGCTTCGATGCTGAGGTTTTTGTTGGCCAGCTGGCCACAGGCAGCATCTATGTCTTTGCCGCGCGACCGACGCACCACCGCGGTAACTCCGGCTTTTTCTAAGGCATTGATGTAGGCATCTACCCGGGCACGGTCGGCCTGCTGATAAATACCGTCGTCGATGGGGTTGTATTCAATGATGTTGACCTTGCATGGTAGTTTTTTGCAGAGTTTTACCAAGGCGCGGATGTCTTCTTCCCCGTCGTTGATTCCCCGCCAAACCACATATTCGAAGGTAACACGGCTTCCAGTTTTTTCGTACCAGTACAGCAACGAAGCCACCAGCTCCTCGAGGGTATTGGTTTCGTTGATGGGCATCAGCTTCGAGCGTTTTTCGTCGATGGCCGAGTGCAGACTCACGGCCAGTTTGAATTTCACCCCATCATCAGCCAGCTTGCGAATCATTTTGGTGATGCCCACCGTGCTGAGGGTGATGCGCCGTGGCGACATGCCCAGGCCTTGGGGCGAAGTGATTTTTTCGATAGCGGCCAGTACGTTGTTGTAGTTGAGCAGGGGTTCGCCCATGCCCATGAGCACAATGTTGGTCAGTGGTCGGTCGAAATACTGCTCGGCTTGGTGGCGGATGGCTACAACTTGGTCGTAAATCTCGTCGGGATTGAGGTTGCGCATGCGCTTGAGGCGGGCGGTGGCGCAGAAGGTGCAGTCTAAGCTGCAACCCACCTGGCTGCTGATGCAAGCGGTGATGCGGGTGTCGGTGGGAATGAGGACCGATTCTACCACCCGGCCGTCGAACAGCTTCACGGCATTTTTGATGGTGCCGTCGTTGCTTTTTTGCTCTTCGTCGATGTGGATGTGGTTGATGGTAAAGCGTTCGTTGAGCTGCGCCCGTAGTGCTACCGAAAGGTTGGTCATATCGTCGAACGATCGAGCCCCCTTGCTCCACAGCCATTCGTACACCTGTTTGGCACGGAAAGCCTTTTCGCCCATGGCGGTGATCGCCTCGGTGAGTTCCGCCTGGTTCAGTGCACGGATGTCGGTTTTGGTAGTAGATGACATCTTGCAAAGATAGTGTATAGAGCGCTCCCTTCGGTCGCTTTACAGACCGCTCACTTGCGGTTCGCTTTTCAGACAGCAAACCTTTGGTTTGCTAACAGACCGGTCGCCGGTAGCTCCCTAACAGACCGCTCCCTTTGGTCGCTCAAAGACAGAGCGGGCCCTTGCGTTTAGGAGGCTGCGCAGTATGATAGTCATATGCAGGTGTAAACATTTACTTCACTACCAAATCATAAATCGCTAATCGAAATCGCAAATCAAGAATCGACATCCCCCTCTCCGTGACCTCCATGTTTTATTATTATATTTAGCCTTGGAAATCAACATCAAACACCGCGAAGATGGCCACAGAGGTGCTTTTTATGTAGAAGAAGCCGGCCAAAAGCTTGCTGAAATGACCTACGTATGGTCGGGCAGCGAGCGCATCATCATCGACCACACCGAAGTAAGCGACGCCCTGCGCGGCACAGGAGCCGGCAAAAAACTGGTGGCAGCCGGTGCTGCTTTTGCCCGCGCTAAAGGCATCAAAGTGCTGCCGCTTTGTCCCTTTGCCAAAAAGGTGATGGAGGGGGATGCTTCCTATGCGGATATTTTAAACGGTTAGAACGCTAACCAAGCCGCTTTTTAGGGTGCTGTTTGACGTCGAAAAAAGAAATAATGATGATTTTATTATTTCGTATTCGATAGAATATCCTTGTTTGGGCAGATACCTGAAGCCCTCTGATGTCGAGATGCTCTATTGCTCCCAGTAAAGGATAGGATTGAAGCTGGGAAAATGCAGCATCCATATTTTGAATGAAAGCTGAAGCCGCTTTTTCACCCCATTTATGGGTAATAAAAGCAACAAGCGCTTCAAATTTTTGCGCTGCTCTCGGTGTTACGAGGACTTCCATGGGTGCTTTTTCTTAAGCTCCTCCCAAGCTATTAATGGCTCTTCTACTTGAGATTCTTCATAAGACAATTGAACCTCTTTTTTTTGCTCCTCCGTCAATGACTCCCAAATGGCACCCTCAGGGGCGTTAGTCCGCTCCTTCAAAAAGTCATAAATGGTTCTGAGCAACTGTTCATTCTCGATTTGGTCGAGCATTTTGTGCAAGTCAGATTTCAGCTCTATAGCCCCCATGATTTCTCCTTATTGGTCGTCACAATTTACAATTTTTCTGACATTTTTCTTTGTCAGAGTAACCTAGCCTGCTAGAAGGTCCTTAACTAAATCAATAGGCATCCAACTTTCACCCCTTCTCCGTATTTTCGAACATGCTAACCGCTTTGCTTCGTCGCCTTAAAATCACCTATGCCGCTTACAACCTCTTTCAACCGCATTTGCTGCGGCACAACGAGGCGGCGTACCGACAGTTGAAGCTGAACAAGCGGTATTTTTCACCGGTTTCGAGTGCCGATTTTAAGCAGTTGCCGCAGCAGCATTTACCCCTGCCAACTGCAGCGGCCATCGAAAAATGCCAACTGTTCGCACAAGTCGATACAGAAAGTCAGGCCTCGTTGCGCGCCTATCCCGAACAAGGCTTTGCCGTGATCCGTGGTTTTTTAAAGGGCGAAGAGGTAGATGCGATCAACTCCGAAATTGAAGCCCTGTTTAATTCGGGCAAAATCCATTACCGCTACCGCAACAAACTCACCCAGCTTATTTTGCGCTCCGAAAATGTGCGCAGCAAGGGTCTCCGTCCTGAGCTCCTCGAGCTGCTGAGCGTGCTGCTGCAAGGCGAGGCGCGGCTTTTCCACAGCATCAACTTCCTCACCGGCAGCGAGCAGCATACGCATAGCGACAGCATCCACATGACCACCTACCCCGCCGGCGGCATGCTTGGCGTATGGTTCGCGCTCGAGGACATTGACGACAACAACGGACCGCTGCACTACTATCCAGGCAGCCACAAGTTGCCGTATTACCTCAATGCCGACTACCAAAACGAAGGCAACCGCTGGTTCATTGGCGACAAGGACTACAGCGTGTACGAAGACTTCATGGCGGCCCGCATCGCGGAGCTGGGCCTGCAAAAGACTGTTTTCCAAGCCAAAAAAGGCGATATCCTGATTTGGCACGCTAACCTCTTCCATGGCGGCAACCCGCAACTTGACCGCGCCCGCACCCGCAAAAGCATGGTGTTTCATTACTTCCGCAAAGGGGTGGTGAGTTATCATGAGATTACGCAGCGGCCGGCGTTGATTTACGATTTTAGGGGTTGATTTTCTAGTGTGGATATAAAGCGGCTGCAAAATGCCGTTTTGAGCACGCGCTGGGAAAAGGCTAGCTCAGTCAAGTATGAGGACGATTTGGTTGCGTATGCTGTCCAAAGCGCTTTTTTAACTTTAGGCCCCTAAACTTAAATAATGTAGCCCTAATTTAACTTTTTCTGCACTTCAACGAGGCATGGAAAAAGCTTCTGGAGGGGCCTTCTAGTTTTTTTAAAATGCGGAGCGTTTACATGAGCTTTTGCATTTAATGTTAAAGTCGATTCAATATTTTACAGAAATGGTACAGTGAAACAAACTAAAGTCGTTTAGTTTAAGTTGATAAAGCTTGTTATATTTGTTTTGATTCAAAGCGTGTTACCATGGCAAACGCAATTAAAGTAGTACCTGTTTTAAAAAAGGAAGTTGCTAGCGCATTCAATAGAAAAGCGAATGCTGCCGTAGCTAAAAAATCGACCGTCAAATTTTCTAAACAAGCCGCGGTATCAGCCAAAATACTGGCGAAAGCGAAGATTTAAGAAGAGACGGTGGGCTTTCTTTTTGAAAAATGCACATTGAAGCCTTACGACGCCGAAACGCTGGCGTATTGCCAATCCTTTGATTGTGGAAATGCCGATTTAAATGATTTTTTTGCTTCGGATGTGCTGCATTACACCGCAGAACTGCTGGGAAAAAGCTACTGTTTCACGCTGGACGAAGACGATAAGCAGATCGTAGCAGCATTTACCATTGCAAACGATAGCATCAAAACATATTCTCTTCCCAATGCAAGGAAGAAAAAAGTAAATGCCGAAATTCCAAGACAGAAGCAAATGAAAAGCTATCCTGCTGTGCTAATCGGACGATTAGGCGTGGGTACCGCTTTCCGTAAACTAGCCGGTGAAGAGAAATCAGTTGGCGATCAATTGATGGACTTCATTAAATTTTGGTTTATAGATAACGCAAACAAAACAGGCTGTCGCTTTATGGTAGTCGATGCTTATAACGAAGAGGCACCGTTGAGGTATTACAAACGCAATGGCTTTGAGGTGTTGTTCAGTTCAGAGGATCAAGAAAAGGAGTATACAAATCAGCCACCTGAAAAAGAGCTGTTAACACGCCTGATGTATTTTGATTTGATTGTACTCACTAGTACAGACAATACATAATCCAAGGGTCCTACTTTACTGATTCTTTTGATCGGATTGAAAGTCATGAAAAAAGCCCCTTGCGGGGCCTAAAATATTGTAAAATACGGAGCACACGGAGGGCGCGGAGAAGGTTGGTTTCTCCTTTGGTCCAGTCGCTTCGTCCGCCACTAGCCTACGGAAACCTTGTAAACTTCGAAAAATCCGGGTCGCGCTTTTCGAGGAAGGAGTTTTTACCTTCTTTGGCCTCCTCGCTGAGGTAATACAGCAGGGTGGCGTTGCCGGCAAGCTCCTGAATGCCTGCTTGACCATCGAGTTCAGCGTTGAACGACGACTTGAGCATGCGCAGGGCAATCGGACTCTTCTTCAAAATTTTGCGGCACCAGTCGATGGTGGTTTCTTCGAGCTTGTCGAGGGCTACCACTTTGTTTACGAGCCCCATATCGAGGGCTTCCTGCGCATCGTACTGGTCGCAGAGGAACCAAATTTCGCGGGCCTTCTTCTGTCCCACAATACGAGCCAGGTAAGAGGCACCAAAACCGCCGTCGAAACTGCCGACTTTAGGACCGGTTTGACCAAAACGGGCATTTTCAGCCGCAATGGTAAGGTCGCACACCACGTGCAGCACATGGCCGCCACCAATGGCCCAGCCGGCCACCATGGCAATCACAGGCTTAGGAATGCGACGGATCTGCATTTGCAAGTCAAGCACGTTCAAACGCGGCACTTCATCGTCGCCTACATAGCCGCCATGGCCGCGCACGCTTTGGTCGCCGCCGCTGCAAAAGGCCTTGCCGCCTTCGCCAGTGAGTATGATTACGCCAATGCGCGAATCTTGGCGACAAACCTCCATGGCCTCTATCATCTCACTCACGGTGAGGGGCGTAAAGGCGTTGTGTTTTTCGGGACGGTTGATGCTGATTTTGGCGATGTTTTCGAAGTACTCAAACTTAATTTCTTTGTACTCGCGGAGGGTCGTCCAGGCGTAATTCGATGTCATGCGTTGCTTTTTATGAGTTGTTGGTAAGCTTTATAAACGTTTTGGTTCACCGAAGGTTCGGTGCGGACTTCTAAAATGGCGGTTTCTTGGCTATCGCGCAGGGCTTGCAAGCCATTTTGCAAAGATACTTCATCGGTAGCCAAGTATGAAGTGACGCCCCAGCCTTTGGCCAGTGACTGCACATCGATGTTGCGCGGGGTGGCAAAGTAAGTTTCACGCTCGGGCTGGGTGCTCGGACCGTCGATGAGTCTAAAAATATCGCCACCGCCATTGTTGATCACAAGGATTTTGAGGTTTTTGGGCCGCTCGCTGCTGCTGAAGGCATTGAGGTCGTACACAAAACTGAGCTCACCCGTTATCAACCAAGTGGTATGGTCCACCACGCTGGCAAAGCCCAATGCTGTACTACTCACACCGTCGATGCCGCTGGTGCCGCGGTTCGCATGCAACCAAGCCAGTGCCGGCGGCTGCGGTAACATCTGCCAATAGCGTATTGGGGTGCTGTTGCCGAGGTGCAAAGCATCGGTAGCACCGAGCTTTTGTGCCATTCGGAACATCACTTTTAAATCTCCAAAAGGTAGCGCCTCAAAAAAGGGCTGAATTTTATGGTGGATGCTGGCCTCAGCCTGCTTCCAAAGCTGCTGGTAATGGCCTGATCCTGCTGGTAACTGTGCTACTCCACTGAAAAGAGTAGTTGGATCCATGGCCACGAGCATTTGCAATTGCCGGTAGGGGTCGGCTATTTGGCCATCTACCCCAAGCCGCCAATGTTCGGTGGCGGGATAGCTGCGTAGCCAAATTTTAAGCTGCTTAGCCACCACTTGCTCGCCCCAGCTGATCAATAAATCGGCCTGTAATTGGGCAGGTTTTGTGGCGCAAATGGCTTCATGTTGCTCGATGCCGCCTTGTAAGTTGTTTACAGGCTCGCTTAAAAGCACCACCCGTGGGTCTTTTAACACCTGGTTGAGCGCGGCCTGTAGTTGGGTATTGGGGGCTTGTTGGCCACCAACCAGCAAAATGCTTTTGGCCTGCAGCCAACGTTCGAGTATAGTGCCAGGTAATTGCATTTGCGGCAAGGCTGCTTGCCATTGCAAGGCCTTGGGCAAGTCAGTACTGGTGGGCAATGACTCATACAGCGGTTCGCGCAATGGAATGTTTAAGTGCACTGGTCCGCGCAGCTGAATCGCTTTGTTCCAAGCCTCTTGCACAAGCCTTGCGGCATGCCAGCGGTCGATATCGGTATCACTGCGTTCGGGCAAAGTGGCACTAAAAACAGTATGTTTAGCGAGTATTTGGTCTTGCCGAATGGTTTGTCCATCTAACTGATCCACCCAAGCTGCGGGCCGGTCGGCCGATAAAATCAATAGCGGCACTCGCAAGTAAAAGGCCTCGGCCACTGCAGGCGCAAAATTGAGCAGGGCAGTCCCCGAAGTACACACCAAAGCGGTGGGCTGCGCCGTAGCCAAACTCTTGCCAAGCGCAATGTAGGCAGCGGAGCGTTCATCTACCGCTGTGCTGCAGTGGATGCTGTTTTGCCGCGCAAAGGCGAGGGTAAGGGGAGCAGACCGGGAGCCGGGACAAAGTACCGCCTGTTGCAGGCCGTATTGCTGCAGCAAGTACAGTAAATCGCTCAAATGTTGTTTGTCGTGCTGGGGCATGCTTTCAAAAAGCGTATCAGTGCTGCAAGATACGCAGTAATGTGGCAGCTTTGTGCTCGGTTTCTTCCCATTCGGCCGTTGGTACCGAGCCGGCCACAATGCCTCCACCTAAATACAAGCTCGCGGAGCCCTTGTGAAGTTCCATCGAACGCAAATTTACATAGAGCTGGGCCTGACCTTGGGCATCCACCGGGCCAAGGAAGCCACCGTACAAACCCCTTTGGTGGGCTTCGTGGAACTGCAGGTAGTTGCGTGCTGCATCAACGGGAAGGCCACAGACCGCCGGAGTGGGGTGCAAAGCCTGCACCAAGGCAAAATGACTGGCGTGGCCGCGGGCGCTGATGAGGTTGCGCAAGTGAAAAACCTGTCCTGCTTGCACGGTTTCTTGTGGCGAAACAGCTACTGCTAAGCCTGCCGCACTGAGTTTTTCGCGGATGTAGTCGGTTACCACGGACTGCTCCCGCATTTCTTTGTCGGTCCAGGGCTGCATTTCACCAGTCGCCGACCGGGTACCAGCCAACGACATGGTTTCGAAAGCTTCACCATCGCTTTTGAGCAGCAATTCGGGCGAGGCCCCGAGCCAAATGCCGAGACCAGGTACGCTTACCAGACTTACAAAAGCTTGTGGATAAGCCCTACAGAGCTTTTCGAACAGCTGGGCGGGATGGGCATCGGGTGCCAAAGGCACTTGCTTTACCCGTGAGAGCACTATTTTTTGCATGGTTCCCCTAGCAATGGCGCTTAAGGCTGCCTGCACCTGCACCAGGTAGTCGGCTTGCGAAACGGTTTTCCCCGCGTCAAGCGTTACAGCCGACCATTCTTGCGCAGTTGTTTCTCCCAATTGCTCGTAAAAAGCCGAAAGCTGAAGTAATTGCCCAGTGTGCAGCATACCCGTACGGGCTTGGGCAGGGTCAAACTGAAAACCGGTAAAGGCCAAATCGCGCCGCAACCAGCGGGCTGCGGTATTGGGAAAGTCGAAAGGCGCTACAACAAAGCCATCTGCCGCCCCTTCGCTCCAAAACAAGGGCTGCTCGTCGAGCTGCAAGCAGCTTTCGGGCTCCGCGGCACCAGGCAGGCGGTAGCTAACCATTGGAAAGGAGCTGGCCACAGCTGTGTTGAACAGCTTTTGCAAAGAGGCAATGCGCTTGATGGAGGTGTGGATCAAATCAGGCGCGGTTGTTTACGATGGCAGCGGTGAAGCGACAAACGCATACCAGGTGCTCGCGCTCGTCGTATAGTTTAATGTCCCACACATGGGTTTGGCGGCCTTTGTGCAGGATGCTGGCTTTGCCCGTTACTAGGCCCGAGCGCACCGCCCGAATGTGGTTGGCGTTGATTTCGAGTCCTACCGCCACCAAGCCTTCACCCGCCAGCATGTTAGAACCAACACTGCCGAGGGTTTCGGCCAGGGCCACCGAAGATCCGCCGTGTAAAATGCCGTAAGGCTGCACGGTACGTTGGTCAACGGGCATGGTGGCTTCGAGGTAACCTTCACGGGCTACGGTAAAGTGCATGCCCAAACTTTCACCCAAGGTGCCGGGCAATTTGGAATTGATGTGTGCGAGGATAGTGGCTTCGTCCATGTTGCGAAATTAACATTAAAGCACGAAATAGTGTTTTTCTAATTCGTTTCCGCAGCTGAAGAAATAGAGACTGGGGCAATCCGACTGTGCATTTGGCTCGTAAATAAGGGCATGTGTATACGGAAAGCCATTTTACGGTCACTATGTGTCATGCTCATTTTATGGATGCTCTCCTTGCTGGTGTATTATTGGCCTTTACCCGAAGAAGTAGTGCGGGTACTGCCAATGCAAAAAAAGGGAGTACCATGGTCCTGTGAGGGATGTGCACCTGAACAGCGTGTACGGGTGCTTCCGGTGGATTAAGGAAGGTTGACTTCAGGGGCTGCCGTTGCCACCTTTTGCCAGCTGTGCCATCCCCAAAGGGCTAGAATGGTAAAAAAAACAAACTGCATGCTGCTCACCGGTAAACCTTTGTAGGCGTATAAAAAGATGGAGGCCACATCTACCACGATCCAAGCCAGCCAATTTTCGACTTTTTTCTCGGCCATCAAATACATCCCCCCGATGGCGACAGCCGTGGTAAAAGCATCGGCCAAGGGTACAGTGCTGTCGGTGTAACGCGCGAGCAGGAAGTAAATAGCGAGCAAACTGCCGCCACTCAATAGTCCAAAAACACGCCAGTCGCGGCGACTCGCAAAGGCTATAGGCCGTACCTGCTCGCCCGCCACCGGTCGCGTCCACCGCCACCAGCCATACACACTCATGCTGGCGTACCAGGCATTCACGCCCATATCGGCATACAAGCCTGCCCCAAAACAAATGTAGATGTAAAGTAGGGTGCTCACCAAGCCGGTAGGAAACACCCCAATGTGCGCATAACGCGCTAAAATTACGCTGAGCACGCCAAAAATGGCGGCGGTGGTTTCGACTAAACTAAGGGTGAAAGGCATGCTTGGAACTTGAACTATAAAAAGGGGAAAGAAATAAGAACACGAGGAGTCTGCCCAATGTCGAGCTTATAAGTGTTTTTTAATGAGCTCCTGTATTTGTTTGTCGGTAAGACTATCCACTTCCCCTTTGGAGTAAATGCTGAAAAGAAGTACAGTTGTTTTGGTAACTTTCACAAATGACAAAACTCTGGCACCGCCGGATTTGCCTTTGTTTTTAGAGGCAACAGCCAATCTGATTTTGTAAATGTCGTTGCCTAACGGTGTGCCAACGGTTGGGTGAATGCTGAGTTCATTGAAAAGAACAACGAGTTCGCCTTTGAGCGACGGATATTTTTTTAAGAGGCGCTTGACTTCTTTTTTGAAGTTTTCTGTGAGCTCAACGCTATAACTCATTTAAAAAATCTTGAGCTGATGTGGTTTTTAACGCTCCTTTTTTGAACTGATTTACCTCTTCCAAGCCTGTTTGGATGTTTTGTATTACATTTTGAGCGTCATCTTCTTCATCGGTTTCAATGCGTTTTACATAATGTAAATTTCTGGCCAATTCAATAAAATGGCTATACTCTTTATCGGTAGTGTAAATGGTTACGTGGCGCATCTTTTTAAGCATTTTGTAAACTTAATTGATTAGGAATTAGTGTACAAGTATTTTAACGTGCAAGTATCGGCTCAGGTTCCATGAGGTAAACTATGGTCATTTCTTGGCATTGTGCAATTCTTCGGAGCACTCAATGGCGCTATTTTCGATTGTTTTATGATCTCTTTGCTTCAACCCTATTAAAGATTAACCAAATGCAAAAGGCTGCCTCCTTTTCAGAAAGCAGCCTTCGCTGGGATATTGGAATGACTTATAACTTGCCCTTCACCTCAATGCGCTCATATCCTTCGATGATGTCGCCTTCTTGGATGTCGTTGAAGTTCGCAATGTTCAAGCCGCACTCGTAACCTTTGAGCACTTCTTTCACATCGTCCTTAAAGCGCTTGAGTGATTCGAGTTCGCCGGTGTGGATCACGATGCCATCGCGGAGCACCCGTACTTTGGTGTTGCGGGTGATTTTGCCATCGGTAACCATACAACCTGCAATGGTGCCCACCTTGGAGATTTTGAAGACCTCGCGGATTTGGACGTTGCACACCACTTTCTCTTCGAAAGTAGGGGCCAACATGCCTTCCATGGCCGACTTAATCTCGTCGATAGCATCGTAAATGATGCTGTAGGTACGGATGTCGATTTCTTCCTGCTCGGCGAGCTTACGCACAGAGGCGAGCGGCCGCACCTGGAAGCCCACAATGATGGCGTCGGAAGCAGATGCGAGCATTACGTCGCTTTCGCTGATCTGACCCACCCCTTTGTGAATCACGTTTACCTGGATTTGGTCGGTGCTCAGCTTCATCAAGCTGTCGGCCAAGGCTTCTACCGAGCCGTCCACGTCGCCTTTTACAACGAGGTTGAGCTCTTTGAAGTTGCCAATGGCCAAACGACGACCGATTTCATCGAGGGTGATGTGTTTCTTGGTACGCATGCCCTGCTCACGCAACAACTGCATGCGCTTGGTACCTACGTCCTTGGCCACGGCATCCGATTCGGTTACGTAAAAACGATCACCGGCGGTTGGGGCCGAGTTGAAACCGAGGATTTGCACTGGCTGCGATGGTCCTACCTTGGTGATGCGCTGTCCGCGCTCGTTCATCAAGGCCTTTACCTTACCAAAGTTGGCACCTGCCAAAATAGGATCTCCCATTTCGAGGGTACCGCCTTCGATGAGCACAGTGGTAATTACACCACGGCCCTTGTCGAGGGAGGCTTCAATTACGGTGCCCACAGCACGCTTTTTAGGGTCGGCTTTGAGCTCGAGGATTTCAGCTTCTAGCAAAATCTTCTCTAACAAAGCGTCTACATTCTGACCAAACTTGGCCGATATTTCTTGGTCTTGGTATTTACCACCCCAGCTTTCTACCAAAATGTTCATGGCCGAAAGTTGTTCGCGGATGCGCTCAGGATTGGCACCTGGACGGTCAACCTTGTTGATGGCGAATATCAAAGGCACATTGGCCGCTTGTGCGTGGCTGATGGCTTCTTTGGTTTGTGGCATGACGCTGTCGTCGGCCGCAATCACAATCACCACAATGTCGGTTACCTTGGCACCACGCGCTCGCATGGCCGTAAAGGCTTCGTGACCCGGGGTATCAAGGAAGGTGATTTGCTTGCCATTGGCGAGTTGCACCGCATAGGCGCCAATGTGTTGGGTGATGCCACCAGCTTCCCCAGCAATTACGTTTTCTTTGCGGATAAAGTCGAGCAAGGAGGTTTTACCGTGGTCAACGTGACCCATGATGGTCACAATCGGCGAACGGTCGGTCATGTTGTCTGCATCGTCCTCTTCCTCAATCATCGGCTCATTGGCGTCGGCAGAAATGAACTCTACATCGTAGCCAAATTCATCGGCCACCAATGTAATGGTTTCGGCATCGAGGCGCTGGTTGATGGTTACCACCAAGCCGAGCGAGAAGCAGTTCATGATGACTTCCCCAACCGGCACGTCCATCAAACCAGCGAGTTCACCCGTGGTGAGGAACTCGGTGGCCTGCAACTTCATTTTGCCATCTTCGTTGAGATCAGCTCCATCACGGAGCGCATGGTCATCACGACGTTGTTTGCGGTATTTGGCCCTGCTGGCACCTTTAGCACCACCTTGTAGGCGGGCCATCGTGGCCTTGATCTGATCTTGGATTTCCTTTTCTGTCGGCTCGGCTTTTGGTCCGAGTGGTGCTGCTGGACCTCTGCGGTTGCCGCCTTGTCCACCGCCAGGGCCACCACCGCCATGTGGACGGTTGCCTTGCGGACGCTGTGGCATGGTGCCAGGGGCATTTGGTGAACGCAACGGGCGATCTACATTGGCTGCTGGGGTAGCGCCTGTGGCAGGGGCTGCTCCGGCAGGACCGTCTTTGCGCTTACGCTTGCGGCGGCCCACGCTGCTATCGCTAGAGCTGGCTACCGGCTTGCGCTTTTCGAATTGACTGAGGTCGATGGTGCGCAATACCGTGGTGCCTTGCAGCTTGTCGGCTTTGGCACGTACCACATCTTCGTCCTCGCCTGTTGCAGCGGGTGCGGCAGGCTTTTCAGTCGCTTTTGGAGCGGCGGCTGGCGCAGCTACTGGTGTAGCAGCTTTTGCTTCGGCCACTGGTGCAGCTGCTTCTGGCGCGGCGGCTGGCTTGGCCTCGGCTGTTGCTTCTTTGGGCTTTTCTACCGCTGGAACTACAGGAGCTGCAACTTGCGGAGCGGCTTCTGCTTTGGCAGCAGGAGCTGCTGGTGCCTCAGGAACGGCAGGTGTAGCGGCCTTGGGTGCTTCCGGCTGAGGGGATGCCGGTGCGGCGGCTGGCGCTGCTACTTTAGGGGCTTCTGCCTTTGGCGCTGCCTCAGGGGCTGCTGCCTTGGGTGCTTCAGCCGCAGGCTTGGCCTTGGGCTTGCCCGCTGTGCTGAGGTCGATTTTACCGAGCACTTTCAAACCGGTTTTTTCGGCTTCAACAGCTGCTTTGGCGGCAGGCGCGGGCGTTTCGGCCACGGGCTTGGCAGCCACAGGCGCTTCCTCCGCCTTCGGCGCAGGTTTGGCTTCGGTGGCGGCTGCCTTGTTCATGCCCTTAATGAGCACTTCATCGGCTTCTGGCTCGGAGGGTGTGGCAGTAGCAGGCCCAAAAGCCTTCTTATCCAATACCACGTCTTCCTTTTTGTTGACGCCAATGCTGATTTGAGCAGCCTGCTCTTTTATTTTCTTATCCTGACCAAAGTCGCGGAGCAACACACCGTACATCTCGTCGGTGATTTTGGCGTTCGGATTGGCATCCACTTCAAAGCCTTTGGCTGCAAGGTGGTCTACCACGTGGCCAACACTGATGTTAAACTCGGTGGCCGCTTTTTTTATCCTGATACTTCCTTCTGACATTCCCTCTATTTATTGGTAATCTGCGCTTTGCAACGCTATGCTTATTCAAATTCTGCGCGGAGAATGGCCAGCACCTGTGCGGCAGTCTCCTCTTCCAACTCGGTGCGGCGCACGAGTTCTTCGGGACCAACAGCCAGTACGGATTTCGCCGTGTCCAAACCGATTTTCTTCAGTTCGTCGATGATCCAGCTGTCGATTTCGTCTGCAAATTCGTCCAAGTCCACGTCGCTGTCGTCTTCCACAATGTCGCGGAATACGTCAATTTCGTGGCCCGTGAGCTTGGCTGCTAAACGGATGTTGTGACCGCCCTTACCGATGGCCAACGACACTTGGTCGGGCTTGAGGTAAACGCTGGCTTTGTTGCGCTCGGTGTCGAGCTCCATGCTGCTGATCTTGGCTGGACTCAAAGCCCGCTGGATGTACAGCTGCATATTGTTGGTGAAGTTGATCACGTCGATGCTCTCGTTGCGCAACTCGCGCACGATGCCGTGGATGCGTGAACCCTTCATACCCACGCAAGCACCTACTGGGTCAATGCGGTCGTCGTAGCTTTCTACGGCTACTTTGGCGCGCTCCCCTGGCTCACGAACAATGTTTTTGATGGTGATGAGTCCGTCGAAAATTTCGGGCACCTCTAATTCGAGCAAGCGGGCCAAAAAGGCTGGTGCTGTACGCGAAATGATGATGCGCGGCGTAGTATTTTGGGTCTCTACCCGCAACACAACCCCACGAACGGCATCGCCTTTTTTGTAGAAGTCGGCAGGAATCTGCTCGGTCTTCGGCAAAATCAACTCGTTGCCTTCGTCGTCGAGGATCAACATCTCTTTCTTCCAAATCTGATACACCTCGCCCGTTACGATTTCACCCGCACGGTCTTTGTATTTCTGGTAGATATTGTCTTTTTCGAGCTCCAAAATGCGCTGCACCAAGGTTTGACGGGCGGCCAAAATGGCGCGGCGACCAAACTCTTCGAGCTTAATTTCGTCGGATACTTCTTCTCCTACTTCAAAATCGGGCTCAATTTTCTGGGCGTCGGTCAGGGTAATTTTGTCGGATTGACCAACAAATTCTGAATCGTCTTCCACTACCTCGCGGTTTCTCCAAATCTCCAAATCACCTTTTTCGGTGTTGAGGATAATGTCGAAGTGCTCATCGGTACCGAATTTGCGGCGAACCATGCTGCGGAATACGTCTTCTAAAACGCGCATCATGGTAGCGCGATCGATATTCTTGAGTTCTTTAAACTCCGAAAAGGATTCGATCAGTTCGCTGCTGTTCATGCTTTCTTATTTAAAGGATATAATGACTTTTGCATATTCAATCTCGCTGAAAGGCAGCACACGGGTGCGTTCTTCAGCCTTTTTGCCTTTTTCTTTGTGCTTGTAAACGATGTGGAGCTGGTCTCCGGCCACCTCCTCGAGGATGCCTTTGAACTCCGTACCGTCGTTGAGCACTACTTTTAACTCGCGACCAACATGCTTGGGAAACTGCCGTAGCAACTTCATGGGCGCATCCGCTCCAGGCGAACTTACCTCCAACACATAGGCCCCTAAATCTTCCAAGGTCTCGAGCTCATTGCCGAGTTCCCTGCTTACTGCCGCACAAAAATCAATGTCCACACCTGTGTCGCCATCTAAGGCTACCCCAATGCGCTTCAAATCGGGCGAAATTTTCACTTCTACCACAAAATGGGCATTGTCGGCCAAAAGGCGCTCTAACGTTTGTAAAACCTTGTTTCTAACTGCGTTTATCATACTCAAATGAAAGAGGGGACTTTCGGTCCCCTCACTCAATTTCGATGCAAAAGTAATTAAAAAACTGCAGCTGTGCAAATTATCCACAGGCTGTTTTTTCTGTGGAAAAGCAGGCGGAGTAACTAGTACTCAGCCGGTGGTAACAAAGCCGCCAATTTGGTGCTTTCCTGGGAGGCGATACGCGAGAGATAAACGTTGTTGCTGCGACTCGGAACGCTCTTCATAAAGGCCAAGGCTTTGGTGGTGAGGGCGTCGTTGTCGAGGCGGAGCGCCAGCTGGCTGTAACGCTGCAGCACGGCTACCTTGCCCCAGCCTTGTGCCGAGGCAAAGCTGCTTTCGAAGAAGTCGGCCATGCTGGCATCGCCGTAAGCTGCGTAAATTTCGAGCACTTGGTTGCGCACCGAACGGTGTGGCTCGAGGCTGCGCGCAATGTCCATTACTTTTACCGAATCGGTTTTGGCATACAGCGGCAAAGCGGCGCCAATCACGCGGAAAGAGCTGTCTTGGGTGAGTACTTCTAAGAAAAACGGACCGTAAGCCAAGGCATCTACTTCGCCTAATTTGGCTACCGCTGCGGCACGCACCGAGCTGTTGGGGTCGCTTTTGGCGAGTTTTTGCAGCAATACCAAAAGATTGGCATCTTTTTTCCAATCGCTAAAGTCGAATTGTTGGATGGCATATTGGCGCATGAACCAAAACTCGTGCTGCAGGGCATCCATAAAGCTGCTGCGGGCCTGTTGATCGGTTTTGAGGTTGCGCAAATACATCAACGCCTCGTATTGGTCTACAAACAACGGCGCCCGTTGGAACTGCACGAGGTACTGCTCGCGGGTTTTGTTTTCGGTTTTTTCGCAAAGCAGCATTTTGTCAGCATCGGCATTCACCAGCAAGGGCCGCTCGCTTCTAAAGCGGAATTCCTGCGATTCACGACTCAGCACAATGGCTTGGGTGGTCTTGCTATCCGCGGTGTAAATGTCCACGCGCATCGGCAAACGGTACAAAGGCACGCCTTCACCCGATTTCTTTTGGGTGATTTTGAGCACAATTTCGCTCGTTTCGGCATCGTAGCCGTAGTTAAAGTCGAGCACCGGATGGCCCTTGGCATAAAACCACTGGTTGAAAAACCAGTTGAGGTCGCGGCCCGTTACTTCTTCAAAAGCCAAACGCAGCTGTTGTATTTCTACGGCTTGATGGGCATGGCGGGTTAGGAAGAGTTTGAGGGAGGCAAAAAAGGCTTTGTCGCCCACTTCCTTGCGCAGCATGTGTAAAATGCGACTGCCTTTGGCGTAGGAATGGCTATCAAACATCTCCTCTTTGTCTTCGTAATAAAAGCGCACCAAATCTACCTGCTTGCGCTTCGATTCACTGAGATAGCCGTTGAGGTTGCCATACAAGCCACGGTCGGCCTCCATGGCGCCGTATTTATGCTCATCCCACAGGTAAGAGCCATAGGTAGCGAAACTTTCGTTGATGGCGAGGTTGCTCCAGCTTTCGGCAGTCACCAAATCGCCAAACCAATGGTGGAACATTTCGTGGGCCACGGTGCTCTCTGAGCTGCCATCGAGCAGTTCGCGCTCGGTGCGCTGGGCCCATTCGCCAAAAATTACAGCGCCGGTGTTTTCCATCGCACCCGATACATAATCGCGTACCGAAATTTGTGCGTATTTGTCCCAAGGATACGGCACCCCCAACAAATTGCTGTAAAACTCCAGCATTTCTACGGTATTGGGATAGGTTTTGGCGGCGGTTGCAGCAAATTCGGGCTCTACATAGTACGATACTTCTTTGCCACGCCATTTTTCGCGGGCCACGTGAAACTTGCCCACGGCGAGCATGGTAAGGTAGGGTGCGTGCTGCAACTTTTGCTCCCAATAGTCCGTGCGGGTGCCGTCGCCATTGTCGGTGCTGTATACCAGCTCGCCATTCGACAAAGTCACGAAGCTCGTATCTACGGTCAGGTAAATTTCCTGGGAAGTTTTTTGGTTGGGTGCGTCGATGGTGGGGTACCAGCAAGAATTGCTTTCGGTTTCACCTTGGGTCCAGAGTTGCACGGGCTTGGTGCTGTCGGCGCCATCGGGATTGATAAAATAGAGGCCTTTTGCCCCCTGAATGGCACTGCTGCCGTTTACATCCTTGAGTTCGTTGGGCTTGGCAATGTAATCAATGAGCAATTGCACTTTTACCCCAGCGCTGTAGGTATGGTCGAGCTCAATGTGCAGTTGCTTGCCGTCGTATTGGTATTGCAAGGGCTTGAAGAAGTCGCTGCCCACCAGCTCCACGCGGTTTATTTGGAAGCCTTTGGCATCCAGACTAATTTTCCGAGATGGATAAAAGTGTGGTGTAACGGTGAGGTAGGCCGTGCCATACATCCAGGCTTTGCTAAAGTCGGGCTTGAGGTAGAGCTTGGTATGCAGCATTTTCATGTCGAGCGGACGACTCGCCCGGTAGTCGTCGTGCACATGGGGAACGTATTTTTCGGGTTGAACGGGTTCAGCCACTTCTACAATGGCTTTATTGCTGTTACAGCCGAGCAAAAGAGCCAAGACTGGTACGAAAAGGAGTCGATGTTTATACATGCAAATGCAATTATAGCCAGCTAATAACGCCAAATTTGGGCATTTTTAGTAGTTTTGGCAACGCAAATACGTGAAAGATGTTTGAAGTAACACTCCAGGGCAAAAAATTTAGCATCGAGAAGCAAGGAAACGAGCTTTTGGTGAATGGTAAAAAGCTGCAACCCGACGCCATCAGGCTCGATGCCGACCGCCTGCATTTGCTGGTGAATGGCAAGGGCTATCAGGTGGAGTTGCTCGGCCAAGAAGGCCAGAACCTGCAAGTGCGTGTGAACCAAAGCACTTTTGAAGTAACGCTCAAAACCGAACTCGACCTCATGCTCAACAAGCTCGGCATTGATGCTGGGGCGGTGCAGAAAATCAATGAGTTGAAGGCGCCGATGCCGGGACTGGTGCTGCGCTTGGTGGCCGAGCCTGGACAAGAAGTGCAAAAAGGCGACCCGCTTTTGGTGCTCGAGTCTATGAAAATGGAGAATGTACTCAAATCTCCTGGCCAAGGCATTGTGGATAAGCTGGTTGTGGAAGTCGGAAATACGGTTGAAAAGGGCCAGGTGCTGCTTTTATTCCGTTGATAACTTAGGTGTCAAAGATTTTTTTGTGAATGTGTAATTGGCTAGTTTGCAATTACATATGTATTCACATATTAAACCTTTTAAACACCTGTTGTATGAAAAACTTAGATGTAATTGGCAAATACCTGTTTGCCCTCCCCTTCGCCATTTTTGGATTGATGCATTTTATGGCGGCCAACGACATGGCGGGCATGGTTCCTTCCGCCATTCCCGGCGGTGTGATTTGGGTGTACCTCACGGGCGCTTGTTTGGTGGCAGCTTCTCTAGCGATCATGCTGGGTAAGATGGCGCAATTGGCCGCTACCTTGCTAGGCGTATTGTTGGTGGTTTTTGTGCTGAGCATTCACCTGCCAGCCGTGATGGGCGGCGATCAAATGGCCATGTCGGGGGTGCTGAAAGACCTGGCCCTCGCCGGTGCAGCTTTCTTCTACGCCTCTAAACAGGCAGCATAATTTTTTTCATTTTTTGGGAGCGGTCTACGGGCCGCTTTTTTTATGTCTTTCGAATAGATAAGTAGGTGTTAACCACCGGCACATCCGCTCCCGCCCAGTCCAATGCTTGCAACTCGTCAGTGGTACACCACTTTACCTGGGCGTGTTCGGCCAGCTCCAGCGCACCAGCCGTAATTCGGGCGATGAAGGGGTAAAGTACGATTTCGAGCGCGGGACTTTGCCGAAAAGCCTGCGGTTCAAGGGCTCGCAGCAGCTCAATTTCTAGCCCTAATTCTTCACGGATTTCGCGGAGCAGGGCGGCGGCAGGACTTTCGCCTGCCTCTATTTTACCACCTGGGAACTCCCATTTGAGCGGCATTTTCATGGCAGCACTGCGTTGGGCGGCCAGCACCAAGCCATCTTTTTCGATGATGGCGCAGCTTACGTGAAGCGACTTAGCCATCGAGGCCCTCCCACTCGGCCTTAAAACGGTGTACAAAGGCTTGCATATAGGCATGGCGCTCGGCAGCTAACTGCTTCCCCGTTGCGGTAAGCATGCCGTCTTTGAGCAGCAAAAGTTTTTCGTAGAAGTGGTTGAGGGTAGGAGCCGTGCTGTTTTTGTAAGCTTCTTTGCTCATGCCGGGTTGTGGGGCGATGGCTGGGTCGTACAAGGCCCGGTTGCGGAAACCGCCGTAATTAAAGGTGCGGGCAATGCCAATGGCACCGATGGCATCGAGGCGGTCGGCATCGCGCACTACCGCAAATTCGGGTGAGTAAAACGCCCCTTCGTTGTGACCGCCTTTGTATGACATAAAGCGGATGATGTTGCCGATGTGCGCCACCCGTACGGCATCCACGCCTAATTGCTCCAAGAAGGTTGTAGCCCGCGCCGGCCCCAGCTCCTCGTCGCCATCGTGGAATTTAGCGTCGGCTATGTCATGCAAAAGCGCCGACAACTCTACAATGAGTGTGTCGGCGCTTTCTTGTATCGCGATGCGCTTGCTCAGCTGCCACACCCGGTAAACATGCCACCAGTCGTGCCCGCCTTCTGCGCCTTGCAGTTGTGCTTTTACATATGCTTCGGTGCTAGCAATCCAATGCTGCATGCACTTAGCGCTTTTTGCCGCCCGGACTACCTACGCGGGTCATGGCGCAACGGAAACCAATGTCGTCGCGGCTCATGTTCTCGTCGAGGTAACGACGGGTACCTGGGTTCAACCAGTAAGGCAAATCTCTCCAGCTACCACCTTTGTACACGCGGGTTTGGTTTGAAACCAAGCTGTTCCGCTCATTGTACATGGCCAAGCTATCGAGGTAGTCGATTACATTAGGGTTGCTGTAACGCTTGAAGTCGAGTTCACGCGCAACACGCCCTAAACTATCTTTTTCCATATAACCGTCCGCGTCCTTTTTAGGCAAGGTATACACATTACCGCGGAAAGTGTTAAAGTCTTCGGCATCGGTATAGGTCATTGGGCGATAAATATCGGCAGTCCACTCGTTTACGTTACCCGCAATGTTGTACAAACCATAATCATTAGGCCAGTAGTATTTCACTGGTGCGGTAGGCGCTGCATTGTCGTTCAAACGGTTGGCTACACCCATATAGTCACCACGACCACGCTTAAAGTTGGCTTGGATATCGCCTTGGGCTTTGCCTTTGGCATAACGTACGCCATGTCCATTCCAAGGGTACAAGCGGCGGTCGCTGATGTTTTCACGATCAGAGTTGCCTATCAAACCCTGTGCAGCATATTCCCATTCCGCTTCTGTTGGAAGGCGGTATGCAGGCAACATGATGCCATCTTCGGGACGAATGTTGCGGGTATCGCTGTTTGGGTTAAGGTCTTTACGGGCCTTGCGCACCTCTGGCTGATACAAACCGGCATAATAAGCACCTGTATTGAAGTTTTCTTCACCGTACTGGTTCGGATTGGCTTTAATGTAGCCGCGATCTACTAAAATTTGCTCGTTTACACGGTCGGTACGCCATACGCAATAATCGTTGGCCTGTTTCCAGCTCACACCTACTACCGGGTAGTTTTGGTAGGCAGGGTGACGCAAATAGTTGTCTACAAACGGCTCGTTAAACGCCAAATCACGGCGCCAAACAGTGGTGTCGGGCAAGGCTGCATTGTACACCTCCGGATAGGTTTCGCCAAAAACGCGACCCAACCAATAGGTATATTCTAGCCAATCTACATTCGACACTTCCGATTCGTCCATGTAAAAGGATGCTACAGTCACCCGACGAGCAATGTTGTCGTAGTCGTGCGCAATATTCTGCTCGGTTGCACCCATGACAAAAGTACCACCTTGAACGAGCACCAGACCCGGGCCTGTTTGTTGTTCTTTGTATTTTACAACTTCGAAGCCACCGTTTTTGGGGTCATTGTAGTTCCAACCGGTTTTGCTTGATTTTTGAGAGCATGCTCCCAAAAATAAGGAGCCAGCAAGTACTGCTCCTGTGAGAATCAATTTGTTGCTTTTCATTAGCTAAGCAATTTATTTTATGATAGCGGGGGCTAAATTAACTAAAAAGTGGGGCATTTTATTTTAACCATCTTGCGACGGGGAATTCTTTCTTTCGATTCGAGCTGTATGGCGAAGGAGATTTCATGCGAGCCAAGTGCCGCAGCACGCAAGCGAGAAGTAGTAATGTCGTAACTGTAACCCATCCGAAAAACACCTTGCTGCAGTCCCAATGACACAATAAACGCATCTCCCAAGCGATACCACAAGCCACCTACGATGGGGCCGCGACTCACATAGGTGCCTATATTTACCTGGGTGGCAGGACCTTGAAACATGGCGATAATATTTGGAGACAAGGTAGTGCCAGGTTGATTTCGAGAGCCACGAACCACTTCAAAGTTAGCACCAGCATGCAAAGTTGTGCGAATGTTCCAGGGCACAACGCCCGGTGGAATTAATGATTGGTTCGGTTGGGTGAGGTGATGTACGGCAAAACCACCATAAAATTGCTCGGAAAACAAAATGGCTCCAGCACTAAAATCATGCATATTGGCATTGGTAACGCTTTGGCCTGGTAATATTTCAGCAGTAGTACCTGGACGAACGCCAAGCCTTGCATCAATTTCATCCGGGAAAATCAAACCTTGCCAATTGAGTGAGCGCTGAGCAAACATGTATTGAAAGCCTGTTTTAAGCACCCACTTATTGTTGAGGGCGAGGTTATTCGAATACATAATGGCTACCTGATTGTGCTGGAAATTATTGTCGCCAATGTGATCCGACAGCACCTGAATGCCTAATCCGCCGTTGATAGCGCTGAAATATTGGTCGTAAGAGGCGGCATAGGTCACAAAATTCCCCGGCAAACTCGGCCACTGGTTGCGATAGTTGAGAATATACCGAGGCCCTACCCCACTGCCTGCGAAGGCTGGATTGAGGTAAAGCGGATTGGCATAAAATTGAGAATAGCCCACGTCTTGCGCACGGGTTTGGCCCACACACAACAAAAGCACCAGGGCAATCAAAAGCTTTTTCTGCATTTCTACGGTTTATCGGAAATGTAAATTTTATACTTTTTAAGTTATGAACCAATTTTAAAGTCGTGATTTTTTGATTTTAACCAAAAAATCCTCTCAGACTTGGGCATATTTGTTGCACAAACACACTAAGTTGTTGTTACCGTAGTTATAGCTAGGTTAAAAATGCAGAACCTGATGAAGTTAAATAAGCTTTTGTGCGTTGGCGTATTGTTCTTAATTCCTTTTATGGGAATGGGGCAGGACCAAATTGAATTGAAGTGGTCGGTTCCAACGCGTCACGAAATAGATGACCAACAATTTTTCAACAGATTAAATTGTTTGAACTGCACTTATTCGGGCAAGATGGCATCGGTGCCTACGTATTTCGGGCTTGTATCCGCCAATGTGCAGGTGAGCTTGGAAGTTGAGGCCATAGAAACTGTGCCGGTGGCGGAGCGTGCTGCCCTCGACTTGAGCGATTGGCCTGGTGATTTTGAGGTTAGCCAGCAGTTGGTAACCATCAAAAAACAGCGTCAAACCCATTATCAGGTAAAGGCTGTACGTCGCAATCCCAGCACAGGTCAACTCGAAAGGTTGTTGCGCTTTAGGATACGGACCACCGCCGCCGCCAATGTTGTTGAAAGCACGGTAGTGAACCAATCTTATGCCAGCAACTCGGTTTTGGCATCGGGTAGTTGGTTTAAGATTGGGATTGCTCGCGATGGTATTTACCGTTTAAATGCCAGTACCCTGAGCAGTATGGGCTTCATACCGGGTAGTTTCGACCCGCGCAATTTGCGAATTTATGGCAATGGTGGGGGTATGTTGCCCGAAGCCAACGCTGCTTTTCGCCATGATGATTTGGTAGAAAATCCGATTTTGGTTTTCGGAGAAAGTGATGGCAGTTTTGATGCCAACGATTACGTGCTTTTTTATGGAGAAGGGGCACATAAGTGGCGCTTCGATATTACTAGCGCACAGTACCGGCATGAATACAACCTTTACGCCGACACTAATTATTACTTTGTGACCGTGGGCAATGGGCCCGGCAAGCGGCTCCAAACTGCTGCGACTGCAGGTCCTGCAACTGCCACTTCCACCTCCTACGATGTGCTTGCCCAGCATCAACGCGATGAGCGGAACCTCATTCGAAGTGGCCGTAGGTGGTATGGCGAATTATTCGATTTAACCTTGTCGCACAGCTTCAACTTTCAGCTTCCCAACCTGCTGCTATCCGAACCAGTGCGAATCCGAACGGCGGTGGCAGCGCGGAGCTTAGGGGCAGCGTCTTCCTTCGTAGTACGGGCGAATGGCAATGTTGTGAATACAGTGCCTGTGAGTCAGGTTACCAGTTACTACCTCGATTTATTTATGCGCGATGCGGTGGTAGATGCCACCTTTAATGCCAGCAGCAGCAATGTGGCCGTGAACATCGCTTATAACAAACCCAATAATTTTTCGCAAGGCTGGCTCGATTTTATTGAGCTGCAAGGCAGAGCCGACCTCAATTTAAACAATCAAGGAGGCTTTTTTATATTTAGTGATAAAAACAGTGTTGCGGCGGGACAGCTTACCCAATTTGACATTGCGGGTATTGGTGCCAATCAGGAAGTATGGGACGTAACCCATATAGCCAACATCCAACGCATGCCGCTCAGCGGTACAGGGCGTGGGGCAGCTTTTGTGGCGGCTACCGATTCTTTGCGCACTTTTATCGCCTTTGCGGGAAGCAGCTTTCCGGAGCCCGCTTTGGTAGGACAAGTGGGGAACCAAAATTTACATGCCAATGCCAATGTCAATATGGTTATTGTGGCGCCAGCGGCCTTTTTAAACCAGGCCAATCAGCTCGCCAGTTTACATTTACAACGCAACAACATCACCAGTTTGGTGGTAACACCAACTGAAATTTACAATGAGTTTTCATCGGGCAGGCAAGACATTACTGCCATCAGGGCTTTGGTAAAAATGTTGTACGATAGAGCAACGCCAGGCAATGAGCCTCGCTTTTTGCTTCTGCTTGGCTCGGCTTCTTACGATTATAAGCATCGCTTAGCAGGTAACGCTAACTGGGTGCCCACCTTTCAGAGTCCGAATTCCAACGACCCTTTAAACTCTTATTGCGCTGACAGCTATTTTGGTTTGCTCGATAACCATGAGGGTGCATTTTCGGTTGGCGGCTCAGATCGAATGGACGTAGCCATTGGTCGTTTACCAGCCAAAAATGTGCAGCAAGCCCAGCAAATGGTAGATAAAATTCAGGGCTATTTAGATGCGGGAAATTCGGGCGACTGGAAAAACCACATCATGCTCGTGGCTGATGATGAAGACGGCAATTTACACCTCAATGATACCGAAGCCATGGCGGGCCATATCAACACCCGTTATCCGGTAGGGCGCATACAAAAAGTGTATTTTGATGCATATCCGCAAGTATCACGCCCTGGTGGCACCCGTTATCCTGAAGTAAACCGCGACATCAACGCGCGCATGAATTTGGGCGCCTTGATTGTGGGCTATATGGGCCATGGTGGCATCAATGGCTGGGCCGAGGAACGGGTATTGACCATCCCCGAAATTCAAGCCTGGAACAGTGGCAGCAAATTGCCGATGATGCTTACAGCTACTTGTGAATTTACGCGTTACGACAATCCCACCTTTACCAGCGCTGGCGAGTGGGTATTGCTAAACCCTGTGGGCGGAGCCATTGCTTTGATGACCACCACCCGCGTAACCTTTACGAATTTTAATTTTTCGTTGAGCACCCGGGTGTACCGCGATGAGCTTTTTCGACGCAGTGCTTTAGGCTATCAAACCTTGGGAGAGGTATTTATGAATGCAGCTAATCCCGAGTTGAGCAATGTGAACACCCGAAATTTTTGTCTTTTGGGCGACCCAGCCCTGACCTTGGCCTTCCCAGAAGAAGTAGCGGCCGTTACCAGCATCAACAACGTACAAGTAAATCCCGTACCGGATACGCTGCGTGCCTTGGCTCGGGTTACCATCACCGGAGACATGCGTGATCAGTCGAATCAATTACTGAGCAACTACAACGGGGTATTGACACCAACGGTACTCGACAAACCCTCTCAAATTACTACCCAGGTAAACGACCCGGGTTCTCGACTGGCCACCTACAGCGAGTTTCGAAATATCATTTATCGTGGCCGAGCCACCATTACCAATGGCCAGTGGAGCTTTACTTTTATTGTACCTCGTGACATTGCATACAACTATGGCTTTGGACGTATTAATTTGTATGCTACCAACAACAGCGTAGACGCGGCAGGCGATTTCAGAAATGTAATCGTAGGAGGCACCGACACCAATTTTGTTCCAGACGCTCTTGGACCAGAAATCAAGTTGTTTATGAACGACCGCAGCTTTGTGAATGGCGGCATTACAGATCAAAATCCTGTATTTTTTGCTCAACTCAGCGATAGCAGTGGCATCAACACCGTTGGTTCGGGGATTGGTCGCGACATTACCCTCATCAAAAATCAGGAGGTAAACAGTCCCATCATCCTCAACCAGTTTTACGAGGCATCTTTAGACGATTACACCCGTGGAGAAATCCGCTATCCATTTTTTCGCTTAGATGCCGGAAATTATACCCTGAACATGAAGGTTTGGGATGTTCATAATAATTCGGGAGAAGCTTCACTCGACTTTGTGGTGGCAGAGGATGCTAAATTGGCCATCGACAACCTGCTCAACTACCCCAACCCATTCACTACCAGCACAACCTTCCATTTCGACCATAACCGACCCAATCAGCCGTTAGAAGCCATTTTGCAGGTGTATACGGTGAGTGGCAAACTGGTCAAAAGCATCCAACAAACCATACTCACGCCGGGCTTTCATGCCGACCAGCTGCACTGGGATGGTTTGGATGATTTTGGGGATAGAATTGGACGTGGCGTGTATATTTACAGGCTAAGATTACGTTCTACCGAAGGTGAAAGTGTGCAGGAAACACAAAAGCTTGTAATTTTACGTTAAGTAATGCCTTTGCATTCAACTATATTTGTACAAATTTGATGATTTATATGTCCGAATTTCGCTTGGTTGCGCTGACAACCGTATTCAGTCTTGCCGCAATCACAGAAGGCTACTCACAGCTGACCAACAGACGGCAGTTGGGTGGCGCTGATTTAAATACCATCACCACGGCGGTGCCCTTTTTGATGATTTCGCCTGATGCCCGCTCTGGCGGTATGGGTGATGTAGGCGTTGCCTTGTCGCCTGATGCCAATGCCATTCACTGGAATGCGGCTAAATTGGCGTTTGCAGAAGATAATATGGGCTTGGCGATGAACTATACGCCTTGGTTGCGCAATTTAGTGCCCGACATCAGCTTGTCGTATTTGTCGTTTTACAAGAAAATTGACGATCTACAAACCTTCGGGGCCTCTTTGCGGTACTTTTCTTTGGGTGACATTACTTTTACCAGCATTACGGGGGAGCAAATCGCCAATTTTAGGCCTAATGAATTGGCGCTTGACGGGGTGTATGCCCGTAAGCTGAGCGATAACTTCAGCATTGGTATTGGTTTACGCTATATCTATTCGAATTTGGCGGCGGGCTTAGACCAAAACAACCAAACCATTCCCGGACAATCAGCTGCAGGCGATATCTCGGCTTATTATCAAAACGAAACAGAGGTATTGGGCAAAAAAGGTCAGATTGCATTTGGCGCCAGCATCACCAATTTGGGTGCTAAAATAGCGTATACCGAATCGGGTAATTCTAATTTTTTGCCAACCAATTTGCGCCTTGGAACGGCTATCACCGCCGAAATCGACGATTATAACAAGATAACCTTTGCGCTCGACTTAAATAAGCTCTTAGTGCCTTCGAATCCTATTTACGCACGTGATTCGATTACAGGGCAGATTCAATTTGATGGCAATGGCAATCCCGTTGTAGCTCAAGGACAGGATCCCAATCAAAAAACGGTGTTAGAAGGGGTTTTTAGCTCCTTTGGTGATGCGCCAAACGGTGGTCTCGAAGAATTGCGAGAAATTAACATCGGTGCAGGTATGGAATATTGGTACAACAATGTATTTGCGCTACGTACAGGGTATTTTTACGAGCATCCTACCAAAGGTGGCCGCCAATACCTCACTTTTGGTGCTGGATTAAAGTATCAGGTGTTTAATTTGAATTTTTCGTATTTGGTGCCCACAACTCGTTTACAGGGGGGTAATCCACTCGAAAACACCTTGCGCTTTAGCATGATGTTCGATTTGGCGGCCTTTTCGAGTCGCTAAGCTTTTATAATATTGAAGAGCCAATTCTATCATGGATTGGCTTTTTTTATGCCTTCATACACCTTCCACATGTCGTTACTCCACAGCTTCACCTTCAATTTGTTCAGTGAAAACACCTACATCGTAGCCGATGCCGATGGGCAGGCGGCGATTATTGATCCGGGATGCATGGATGCAGCTGAACAACAAGAGTTACAGGCGTTTATTGCGGACAGAGCACTTAAGCCCGTGCTTTTGCTCAATACGCATTGCCACATCGACCATGTGCTGGGCAACCGATTTGTGTATGATACCTATGGTTTGCAGCCATGGATTCATGCGGCCGATGAAAAAGATTTGAACCGTTTGGAGAGCTATGGACCCGTATTTGGCATTCGGGCAGTGGCCTCGCCAGCGCCCGCGGGTTATTTGAAAGATGGGGAGGAGTTAGCTGTTGGTAAGCTGCGGTTTGAGTTGCGTGAAGCGCCGGGACATTCAGCAGGGAGCATCTGTTTTGTGAACCACGAGGAGGGCTACGTGATCAGTGGCGATGTGCTGTTTGCCGGTAGCATCGGCCGTACCGACTTGCCTGGCGGGAATTATGCCACCTTGATACAGTCGGTGAAATCGCAATTATTTAGCCTTCCGAATGAAATGGTGGTGCATCCAGGGCACGGACCCGCGACTACCATAGGGCATGAAAAACAAACCAACCCCTTTTTCCAATAGACTGGGTTGGCGCGGTTGTGACATAAGCATGAAGATTTATCAGAATTAGCATGTATTTTTATGCTTTGTAGCAGCGTCTACAATAAACCTTCGTGTAAATTGTTGCGTTAATACCACTGTGCTAAAAAAGCTGCTTCCATATCTTTTGTGCTTAGGTGCTTTTATTGCAAAAGGACCGGCCTGGTCGCAGAACCAATCTTCCCAAACCTTTTTTGGCAAGAACAAAATTCAGTACCGCGATTTCGAGTGGTCGAATTTGAGCGGGCCCAATTTTGAGATTTATTATGCCGTGGGCGGACGTGAGTTAGGGGTGTATACTGCCACCATTGCCGAAGAAACCGTGCGTCAGATCGAAGATTTTATGAATTATCGGGCGGATGGCAAGTACCAGATCATTATTTACAACAACATCTCTGACCTCAATCAAACCAATTTAGGCTTCGATTTAGAGCAATACAATACGGGGGGACTCACACGACTGGGCGGTAATAAAGTGCTGGTGCATTTTTCAGATAGTAGAGATGCTTTTTTGCGCGAATTGCGCGTGGGCATTGCCAAAGTGCTGTTGTTCGACATGATGTACGGCGGTAATATTGGGGAGCGGGTGCAGAATGCGGCGACCATTTATTTGCCCGATTGGTATTTAAACGGACTTTTTTCTTACATCCATACCGAATGGGCAGCGGAGCATGACAACCAGCTGCGCGATTTGCTAAGCACCAAGCGCTTCAAAAAGTTTAATCACCTACTCAACGACCATGAAGAGCTAGCTGGGCACAGCTTTTGGCATTTCATTTCAGAAACCTATGGTCGGACTGCCGTGCCTAATATCTTGTATTTAACCAGGGTTAATCGCAATTTTCAAGAGGGTCTGAGTTATGTAACCGGCAAAAAAATGAAGCAGCTCAGCAAAGATTGGCTGGCCTACTATCGGGCCCGTTACGAAGGGGAGGATGCCCTGCGTAGCATGCCCGAGGACACCCTGTTTTTACGGAAGTTTCGAAAAAAAGCAGAACTGAGCCAGTTGAAATTCAGTCCTGACGGCACCAAAATGGCCTATGTGGAGCACCGTAAAGGACTGCATCGCATGTATGTGCACGACTTGGCTACTGGAAAGCGCGAAAGGGTGCATAAGAGTGGGGTAAAGTGGTTGTATTTGTATGGAGGCAACCAATATCCCGTACTCAGCTGGCATCCCAATAGTAAAACCATTGCTTACTTTTTTGATGTGAAAGGCCGGGTGCATTTTGGCACCATTCGCCTTAACGACAAAGGCAAGCACGAGGTATTAGAGTTTCCGCTTTTCCGCTTTGATCAGGTGTATGATATGGATTTTAGTCCCGATGGTCAGCACATTGCCCTTTCCGGGGCGCGAAATGGCCAAACCGACATCTTCCTTTACCACGTGCCCTCGAAGCGTATTTTGCCCATCACCTCCGATCCTTTTGATGATTTTGAGCCCCGTTATTTTGATGGTGGAAGCAAAATTTTGTTCAGTTCTAACCGGCCCCTCGATACCCTAATTCAAATTACCAGCGATACGTTGGAGCCCATGCCTACCACCGACTTGTTTGTGTACTTTAACGAGGAAGGAAAAAAGTCGAAACTATTGCGGGTAACCAATACAACAGAGGCCAACGAGCGAAGTCCTCAATGGCAGTATGGTAGCTTTTTTAGTTATTTAAGCGATCAAAGTGGTGTGATGAACCGCCACATCGGACGGCTTGATAGCATACCTTATGAAGTAATTCGCGATAGTTTGGTGGAGTATGTGGGTGATAGTGGTGAATTGCTGAGTTATACCTTGTACGATACCCTCACTTTGTACCGCGATACGGCCTATCAAGTACCAGCAGGCAATTACCAGCGCAATATCCGTTGGCATGATACGCAGCCCCGAACTGGTCAGTACATTGAACTGCTGGCAATGCGCGAAAAACGCCCTAAAATTTACCGTGGTCGCTTGCGCCCCGACAGTCTAGCTGCTGTAGCTGAGCTGCCGGCCGCCACCCGCTACCGCTTGCTTTTTGAGACCAAAGTTGCTAAGCGGCCTGCTGTTACCAAGCAGCTCATTGGACTTACTGTGCCAGTGGGTATGCTTGATAATACGGCTTACAAGACCGGAAAGGACAGTCTTGGCAACCCGCTCCCCAAAACAGCCAACTACACTTTCCAGCCACAACTGCGTTTTCCTTTGCTGGAAGTAGAAGAGGAACCGGGCCGACCGGCCGTTGTTCGCGAAATAGCCAGTTTTCGCAAGCGCAGTGAGGGCCTGAACAGGGATCCTTATCGAATTGCCAAAACGCGATTGTACACACCCACCATGAGTACCGACTATCTGGTGTCGCAAGTGGGTAACACTATTTTTCAGAACGATATGCCTAGTTTTACGGTGAGCACCGTGAATGCGCTGAACAACAATGTTGGTCTCATTTTAAAAGGGGGGCTGTCGGATTTGTTTGAGGACCATAAGTTGTCGGGTGGACTCCTGCTGAATGCTGATTACAGCAATAATCAGTACTACTTAATGTATGAGTATTTGCGCCGGCGTTGGGACCAGCGGTATTTGTTCGTTCAAACCCGCAGTCAGCAGCCCATTGGCTTCAGTGGTTTGGCCAAGGTAAACACCCTCGAGGGCATGGCCCAATTCAGCTATCCCTTTAACCGTTACCAAAGCATACGTCTGGCAGCCATCTACCGCAGCGACAACAGCACCTTTACGTCTACCGACCTCAGTCAGCTCCAAAGACCAAGTTTGTTTGAGCATGTGGCAGGTGTAAAGACTGAGTTTGTGCAGGATAATACCAAAGAGCTGGCCATCAACACCCTCCGCGGCACCCGTTGGAAGGTGTATGTAGAAGGCTATAAGTTTTTGAACAACAATAAAGACTATATGACGGTATTGGGGCTCGATTACCGTACCTATCTACAGATTTACAAAAACTTTATTTGGGCTAACCGGGTGGCCACCAATGTGAGTTTGGGCTCACGCAAAACGCTCTTTATGCTTGGAGGTGTTGACAACTGGTTGCTGCCGCGCATGGACAATAGCTTAGCGCCACCTGCCAATGAAAACTTCGCCTATCGCGCAGTGGGCACCAATATGCGCGGCTTTTTGCAGAATGCGAGGAATGGCGCCAACTTCTTCCTCATGAATACGGAGCTGCGTTTGCCTTTCGTGCAAGTGATTTCTCGTTCGCCGGTTTCGTCGGAGTTTTGGCGCAACCTGGCTTTGGTGGGCTTTGCCGATGTGGGCACGGCTTGGAGTGGTCCCGATCCGTTTAGTCTCGACAACCCTTTCAACGTTACTTTTTTTGAAGATGGTCCGGTTCGGGTAAAGGTGGTGACGAATAAAAACCCCGTTATTGCCGGCTATGGTTTGGGCGCTCGCATGCGGGTATTTGGGTATTTTTTGCGCATCGACCGGGCTTGGGGCATCGATGATGGGCAGATTTTACGGCCTGTTTGGTATTTTTCGCTCAACCTCGACTTTTAAGCAGCGCTTTCTGCGCTGGCTTCAGCCGATACAACAGCAAAATCTTTGCTACAGCCTTTTACGATGAGGTATTGAGCGGCTATATAGCTGAGCATGATCCAAAAGCCAGCCAAAGGAAGGGGGTCAACAAATTTATTGACTGCCAACAGGGCATCCGATAGCAAAAAGCTCAGGGCGCCGAGCAGCACCATAGGGCCTGATTTTTCACCCGCCCATTGCAGTCTGTTCACCGCACTCAGCACCATGCTGCTGATGGCTAATACGTAAATCGACACCGGGATGCTCATCTCCCCCAAATGTGGGTAGAGGTAGAAGTACACCGCCCCAGCCAAAGCCAGTACCGGCAGGGCATACCAGGGCTTGCTGATGACCAGTCCTTTTTGCTTTTCGCGCGACATGGAAAAGGTAACAGCATAGGCCAATTGAGCCGTGAGAAAAGCGGCTAGTCCTGCAATGAACAAGCCCGGCTGATCGCCCCCCAGCAGCAGCACATCGCCCAGCCAGGAAGCCAGCATGGCCACCAGCATCCAGCGTTGTTCGGTACGGCGCAAAGGCCCCGTTTTTTCCAGGAAAAAAGCCACCAGCAAAGGCAGCAACAGCACCTTGGTAACCATAATGCCCATCGGAATTTCGAGCAAATGAAAGGCCAGGTGCGCTACAGCTACCTGAAGGAAGCGCTTCTCAAACGATATTTTGGCCATAGGTGGATGGGCTAAGGGGTAGTTTGATGGCCCAAATTACAAAAAGCAGCGGCAAGACGAGCAGCGGTAAAAAGCTGAGCGACCAAAACTGTGGAAATACGCCTAGCAAAGCGGCAGTAGTAAAGAGCAAACGCAGGGTTTCGGTGCGCGCAGCGCTAGGGCGACCTTCGAGTAACATGCCCAGTGTAGCCGAGCTGAAAAAGATGATGCTGCCGAAGGCTATTTTTTCGAGCAAACTGAACTGGCTCAGTTGGAAAAGAAAGTAACTCGATAGGCCCAACAAAAGAGCGTACTGCACCAGCACATACACATTCACCAGCAGGGGCACCTGGGTGTCGAATTTCTGATAATCAGGGGGAACGGCTTGGGGTTTGCGGGGACCGCCTAATTCCACAGGCAGCCAGCCGGGCTTCCCAAAAAGTACCATAAACTTGTTTTTGAACCCAGAAACGCGGTTAAAATCTTCCCAAATATTGCCCAAATGCTGTACCTGCGCATACACTGGGTTCCAGGAGGCCAGCGGGGTGGTGATGCCGTAATTCGGCTTTTCTTCTTCCTGCTGAAAAGTGCCAAAAAGCCGATCCCAAATGATGAGCGAGCCGGCGTGGTTGCGGTCTATGTACTTAGGGTCGCGGCCGTGGTGCACCCGGTGGTGTGAAGGGGTATTAAATACATATTCGAGCCAGCCGAGCTTGCCCACATATTGGGTGTGGATCCAGAATTGGTAGAGGGTGTTGTAGGCGCCAATGATCAAAAACCAGCCCGGGTCGAAGCCCACCAAGGCGATGGGCAGGTAAATGAGGGCCGTGAAAATTTTTTGAAAAGCCCCTTGACGCAGGGCCACCGACAAATTGTATTCTTCGCTTTGGTGATGCACTACGTGGCCAGCCCAAAAAAGATTCACTTCGTGGCTCCAGCGGTGGGCCCAGTAGTAAGCAAAATCGACCACCAAAAACAGCAGCACCAGCCAATACCAAT
This sequence comes from Sphingobacteriaceae bacterium, assembly GCA_030682795.1. GTDB lineage: Bacteria > Bacteroidota > Bacteroidia > UBA7662 > UBA7662 > PNNG01. The sequence continues at coordinate 82,625 of JAUXNJ010000019.1, read as the reverse complement.
CGGTGGGAATGGTAAAAAACCTAAAATGCTCGTAGGTGAGGTAAAAAATGGTAACGGTAAAAACCTTCGCAAAAACCCCGCTCACCTGCTCGGTGATGCCGCAGCTGATGTTCGTAAGTGCGTCATTGAGCCTGTAAACGCCTTTTTTCGCAAATCGGTCGTAAAATACCTCGATGCCAATGAGCACAAAGAAAATGGGAATAGATAGGACGATGGGGTTCAACGACATCTGAAAAATATTAAGTCTGCCTGCAGCCTTTCGCTTACAATGCTTTTTATGCTAAATTTGCAGCTTAAATCTACAAATCGAATGGCAAATCTCATGCTTTTCCTCGGAAATATTGGTGGTCCCGAATTGATTTTGATCATGTTCGTGATTGTCATCTTCTTTGGCGCCAAGCGTATTCCTGAGTTAGCTCGTGGCCTCGGCAAGGGCATCCGCGAATTTAAAGACGCCTCTGCTGGTATCCGCAAGGAGATTGAGGACGGCGCTTCTGCAAGCAAAGAGGACGACAAAAAGGACTAATACGTTTTGAAGCAATATACCCAACTGGCCGAAATACAGGCCGATTTGCGTGCAGGTAGTCTTCGTTGTGAAGATTTGGTGCGCCAATATTTAGCAGCCATCGCTGCCCGTCCCGAAATCAATGCTTTTTTGGAAGTTTTTGAAGCGGAAGTCATTGCCCAAGCCCAGGCCCAGGATGCGGCCATTGCGCGGGGAGAATGGCAGCTGCTTACGGGATTGGTGTTGGGTATTAAAGACAATATTGCCTACAAAGGCCATGTGTTTAGTGCTTCTTCGAAAATTTTAGACGGTTTCGAGTCGCTTTTTTCTGCCACTGTGGTAGAGCGGCTCTTGGCCGAGGGGGCCATGATCATTGGTCGACTTAATTGCGATGAATTTGCCATGGGCTCTTCAAACGAAAACTCGGCTTTTGGCCGGGTGCTCAATCCCATCAATACCGACTATGTGCCTGGGGGCTCTTCAGGCGGTTCAGCGGCGGCAGTGGCAGCAGGTTTTTGTCATGCTAGTTTGGGCACCGACACCGGCGGCTCCATCCGTCAGCCCGCTGCTTATTGTGGCTTGGTAGGTCTCAAGCCCTCTTACGGCCGCATTTCGCGTCATGGCATCATTGCCTTTGGCTCGAGCTTCGACCAAGTAGGGCCTTTTGCCAAAAGCATTGAAGATGTTGCCTTGCTTACGCAAGTAATGGCTGGTCCCGATGCCTACGACACCACCTGTTCTACCCTCGAAGTGGGACAGTATGTGCCGATTGCCACCGACAAAAAGTACAAATTTGCAGTTATCAAGGAGCTTTTGAGCGGCGAAGGACTCGATCCAGAGTTGCAGGCAGCCTTTCAGCAAAAGGTGGCGCAGCTCAAGGCAGCGGGACATGAAATCGTGGAGGTTTCTTTCCCATATTTGCCCTACGCCATTCCTACCTATTACATCCTGGCCACGGCTGAGGCCAGCTCCAATTTATCGCGTTACAGCGGTGTGCATTACGGCTACCGCAGCGGCAATGCTACCGATTTAGAGAGCACCTATAAAAAATCACGCACCGAAGGCTTTGGAGAAGAGGTGAAGCGCCGGATCATGATGGGGACTTTCGTTTTGAGCGAAGGCTATTACGATGCGTATTATGGTCGCGGACAAAAAGTGCGTCGTTTATTGCGCGATAAATCTTTAGAGATTTTGCAGCAGACCGATGCCATTTTAACGCCCACCACCACCGGCACCGCCTTCAAATTTGGCGAAAAATCGGACGATCCAATTCAGATGTACCTCGAAGACATCTTCACAGTTTTGGCCAATTTAACCGGTTTACCAGCCATTTCGGTGCCTTTTGCCACCCATAGCAACGGCATGCCGCTGGGCATACAGCTCATGGGCAGGCCCTTTGCTGAGGCTGAAATTTTTGCGTTGGCCAAGGCCTTGCAGGCTTAAATCTTCCCCTTTTTTAACAAGCTTTAGGGCGGCTCGCAGGCTTCTCCACATAGGAGGTGCATAATTTTTATCGTAACTTTGCATCAAGTTGACATTGAATTTGGTAATTTGAACCCATAAGCTTCTGGCTTGGTGTAATTACGGTGTCAATTTAAAGTAAACGGATGTTCAACGACGACGATTTCCTGAATAGCTTTGACCCCGACTTGCTACTGGCAGTTGGGCGGTTTGAAGAAATGGTGAAGAATCAGGGTCATTATTTTTTTGAGTCGGATGAACTGGAAGAGATATTTGAGTACTACTATCACCAAGGGCATATTGAGCAGGCAGCTCAGGTAGTGGAGTTTGGCATTTTGCAGAACCCCTATTCGGCCATGTTTTACGTAAAACGTGCGCAAATCAGCATGGCGCATGGCAAGTTTGAAGAGGCATTGGGGCATTTGAACCAAGCCGAAATCTTTGAGCCCACCAATTACGAGCTTTATTTAATCCGCGGCAGCATTTACGACCTCACGGGCAATCCCAAAGAGGCGGTAAAGCATTTAAAAACGGCGGAAGGCTATGCCGAAGACCAGGTAGAAGTGGTTTACAACGCCCTGGCAGGTGTATTTATCAATTGGAAGAAGTACAATTCGGCCATTTATTACCTGCAATTGGTGTTGAATTTGATTCCCGACCATACCGAGGCGCTGTACGACATTTGCTTTTGCTACCACCAGCTCGAGGACATCGATGCCGGGGTGGTGTTTTTCAAGGATTACATCGAAAAAGAGCCTTTTTCGGATGTGGCTTGGTACAATTTAGCGACCCTTTACAACAAATCGGAGCTGTTTGAAAAGGCTTTGGAGGCTTTCGATTACGCCTTGTTGATCAACGACAAAAACAGTCTGGCTTGGTTTAACAAAGCCAACACCTACATCAATATGGAGCAATACGTGGAGGCGCTCGATTGCATGTACCGTGCCCACGATGCCGAGCCCGAAAATCCGGTGCTGCGTTGTGGTGTGGGCGTATGCCATGAAAAAATGGGCCGCATTCCCGAAGCCCGCTCCTGGTATACCAAGGCGCTCGAAACCGATCCGATTTTGTCGGACGCCTGGTACGGACTCGGCATTTGCGACGAGCTCGAGGCTCGCTACGACGACAGTGTGATGCACATCCGCAAGGCGCTTGAGTTTATGCCCGATTCGGAAGAATACTGGTGCAGTTTGGGTGAGGTGTACGCCAAAATGGGCGAGTCGGAAGCCGCCATTGAGGCCTATCAGCATGCGTTAGACATAGATGAGGGCTATTACGAAGCCCGTATCGATATGGCGATTTCGGAATTGGCGCTGGGCAATGCCCAAAAGGCTTTTTCCTTGATTGACAAGGGCATAGCCTTGCACAAGGGAGAATCGGATTTTCATTATCGCTTGGCGGCCTTTCATTACCGATTTAATTTAATACAAGAAGCTTTGGTGCATTTCCAACAAGGCTTAACTTTGGACTTTGAAGAAAACGCTACCTTTTTTGAGATTGTACCCGATGCCTTGGCGGATGTGCGATTTGTAGCCCTTATTAACAATAGAGATATCAGATGAATTATCATTTATCACAAATACCTGACCGTGCAGTTAAGCCTCGCACGGAAGGGATGACCATGGTTATGGACAAGGGGTTGAGCACCCGGGAAGCCGAAGACTTTTTAACGATGGGCGGTCCTTATGCCGACATCATCAAATTGGGCTGGGCTACTTCTTATGTAAGTCCAAATTTGAACGAAAAACTGGCCTTGTACCGCGAGGCAAACATTCCATGCTATTTCGGCGGCACTTTGTTTGAAGTGTTTATTGCTCGGGGTATGTTTGAGGAATATCGCAAGGTGCTGGCGCAGTTTAAGATGGAGTATGTGGAGGTGTCGGATGGCTCTTTGGAAATTCCTCACGATCAAAAGTGCGAGTACATCCGCATTTTGTCGAAAGACTTTAAAGTATTGTCGGAAGTGGGCTCTAAGGATGCCGAGAAAATCATTGCGCCTTATAAGTGGATTGCGATGATGAAAGGCGAGCTGGAGGCTGGTTCAGTAAAGGTAATTGCAGAAGCCCGGGAAGCAGGAAATGTGGGCATTTTCAGAGGTACTGGCGAGGTGCGTTCGGGTTTGATTGACGAAATTTTGACCCAAGTAGCCCCCGAGCAGATACTTTGGGAGGCGCCTCAGAAAGCACAGCAGACCTGGTTTGTGAAGTTGTTGGGGGCCAATGTAAACCTAGGCAACATCGCGCCTAACGATGTAATTCCGCTCGAAACCCTGCGATTGGGATTGCGCAGCGATACTTTTGATCATTTTTTGAACCTCTGATATGGACAAGCTCACGGCTAGATTGACGCTCTTTTTTAAAGGCATGGCCATGGGCGCAGCCGATGTGGTGCCTGGCGTATCGGGTGGTACCATCGCATTTATCACGGGCATTTACGAAGAGCTGATCAACAGCATTCGCTCGGTAGATTTAACAGCTTTACGACTTTTAACACAAGGAAAATTCAAAGACTTGTGGGCCCATGTAAACGGCAATTTCCTGGTGGTTTTAATTGCGGGCATTGGCCTGAGTGTGCTGAGCTTGTCGCGCCTGGTGATTTGGTTACTTGAAAACCAACCCATTTTGTTGTGGTCGTTTTTCTTTGGACTGATTTTGGCTTCGATTTGGAGTGTGGGTAAGAGCATCAAAGCCATGAAACCGGGTTTGGTGAGCATGTTTGTGATTGGAGCAGTAGTGGCTTTTTGGATTACCCGTACTGCCCCTGCTAACACGCCAGAAACCTGGTGGTTTATCATGCTCAGCGGCAGTGTTGCCATTTGTGCCATGATTTTGCCCGGCATTAGTGGCAGCTTTATATTACTGTTGATGGGCAAGTACAAATTTATCTTAGGTGCCATCAAGTCGTTTAACCTGATGGTGATTGGCTTTTTTGGTGTGGGCATGGTGGCGGGCATTTTGGCCTTTTCGCATGTACTTAACTGGATGCTGAAGCGTTACCACGACCTCACCATCGCTTTGTTGGCGGGTTTTATGCTGGGTTCGTTGAACAAAGTATGGCCGTGGAAAATCCCAACACTGGTGTATACCGACAGTCATGGCAAAGTACAGCCCCTTGTCGAACGCAATCTATTGCCCGGCACCTATGCAGAAGTAACAGGCCATGCTTCTGAGTTGGGTATTGCCGTCTTGTTAATGCTGGTAGGCATGGGCAGCGTGGTGCTGCTCGATCGCATGGGCCGCAAAAGCGCCGCATGAAACGCTTCGGCCTCATCGGCTTTCCCTTGATCAGGAGTTTTTCGCCCTCCTATTTCCGACAAAAATTTGAAGCGCTGGGCTTGCCCCATGTGTACCGTACTCATCCCATGGAAACATTGGAGGCATTACGTGGCTTCATAGACATGCAGCCCGATTTGGTGGGTTTAAACGTCACCATCCCCCATAAACAAACGGTTTTACAAGAGCTCGATGCTTTGGATGCTACTGCAGAAGCCGTGGGTGCGGTGAATACCATCGTCATTAAACGGCAGCCGCACTTGCATTTGACCGGTTATAATACCGATGTGATTGGCTTTGAGCGGAGTTTGCTCGGATTTATAGGGAACGAGCGGCCTGCGGCTTTGGTGCTGGGGACAGGCGGGGCGGCAAAAGCCGTGGTGTTTGTGTTGCAGCGCTTGGGCATCAGTTATGTACAAGTTTCACGCACGGCTGCTGGCGAGGTGTTGGCCTACGAACAGCTCAATGCAGCACTGGTGGCTGCCCATCCACTAATCATCAATACCACTCCCTTGGGCATGGCACCGCTTTATGCAGATTTGAAGCCCGATTTGCCCTATGAGGGCGTGGGTGCAGGGCATTTTTTGTACGATTTGGTGTATCATTCGGAGGTGACGCCCTTTTTGGCGGAAGGACTGGCGCGTGGTGCCAAGGTGAAAAACGGGCTCGAGATGCTGCATTTGCAGGCAGATGCGGCTTGGGAGCTGTGGCAGGGTTGAGTTTTCACGTGTTTCACATTTTTTGCCTAATTTTATTTTTTAACCTTGCAAGATGGCCTCGATAACGATTTCCGATTTCTGCAAAGACATTGAGACCAATATAGATCGAGTATCGAAGGAATTCGAAACATTGATTATCCGTAGGGACAAGGATTCAGACATGGTGTTGATGCCCTTGGCGGAATACAATGAACTGATGTCTACCTATCGCGAATTATCATCGCGTGCCAATGAAAAACGACTGGATTCAGCCATTGAGAAGTTGCAAAAGGGAGAAGCTTTTGAAAAGGAGCTGCTAATCGACTAAAATTGCTGGTTATTGTTCTGAAATGCAGGTTTCATAATGTTTGAACCCTCGCATTTATCGCAGCAAGGCGCTCGGAAACTTAGCTCGACTGCAAATCCTTCAACCTGGTTTCGTATACATACATTTCGTCGCGCAGGCGGGCGGCTTCCATGAAGTCGAGCTCCTTGGCGGCTTTTTCCATTTGCTTTTTGGTGGCCTGTAGCAACTTGGCCAGCTTGTCGACGCTGAGGTACTCGGTTACCGGGTCGGCTACCATGCTGTCGGGCTCGGGTTCAACGTAGTACTTATGCTTAGTGTCTTTTTTGCCGCCGCGGATGTCAAGTACAGCGGTTTGGCCCATGATTTCTTCCTTGGTTTTGAGGATGCCCTTGGGCGTGATGCCATGTTTTTCGTTGTAGGCAATTTGTTTTTCGCGTCGACGGAGGGTTTCGTCCATGGTTTGGCGCATGGAGTCGGTTATTTTGTCGGCGTAGAAGATAACGGTGCCGTTTACGTTTCGGGCAGCACGCCCCGCGGTTTGGGTGAGCGAGCGGCCGCTGCGTAAAAAGCCTTCTTTATCGGCATCGAGCACGGCCACCAGCGATACTTCGGGCAAATCGAGGCCTTCACGCAGGAGGTTCACGCCAATGAGCACGTCAAAAACGCCGAGCCGCAGGTCGCGCAGAATTTCTACGCGGTCGAGGGTATCTACTTCGCTGTGGATATAGCGGCATTTGATGCCCAAATTGGCCATGTATTTGGCTAATTCTTCGGCCATGCGCTTGGTGAGGGTGGTTACCAACACCCGGTCGCCTTGCTTCACGCGTTTTTCGGTTTCGTTGAGCAGGTCGTCGACCTGGGTGCCCACGGGCCGCACTTCAATGGGCGGGTCGAGCAAGCCGGTAGGACGAATCACCTGTTCCACCACCACACCTTCGCTTTTGAGCAGCTCATAATCGCCGGGCGTGGCGCTCACATACACGGTTTGGTTGATCATCCCCTCGAATTCCTCAAACTTCAAAGGCCGGTTGTCCATGGCTGCCGGCAATCTAAAGCCGTGTTCTACCAGGTTCAGCTTGCGCGAGCGGTCGCCGCCGTACATGGCCCGGATTTGGGGAATGGTTTGGTGACTTTCGTCCAACACCAACAAGTAATCTTTCGGGAAATAGTCGAGCAAACAGAACGGCCGGTCGCCCGGATTCCGTTGATCGAGGTAGCGCGAGTAGTTTTCGATGCCCGAGCAATAGCCAAGCTCGCGAATCATCTCCAGGTCAAAGGTCACCCGTTCTTCGAGGCGCTTGGCTTCGAGGAAACGGCCTACCGATTTAAAGTAGTCGGCCTGGCGCACCATGTCTTCCTGTATCTGAAACAGCACATCGGTGAGCCGGTCCTTGGGTGTTACGTAGTTGTTGGCCGGAAAAATGGCGATGTCGGTGAATTTTTCAAAGGTGGTGCCGTTTACCGGGTCCACCGCCGACATGTGGTCAATTTCATCCCCAAAAAACTCAATTCTGTAGGCATAATCGGCATAAGCCAGGTAAATGTCTACCGTATCGCCCTTCACCCGAAAGGTGCCGCGGCGAAAATCGGCCGTGGTGCGGGAGTAGAGGTTGTCGACCAGCGCATGCAGCAGGGCGTTGCGGGCTATTTTATTGCCCACCGACAGCCGAATTACTTTATCGGTATAGTCTTTCGGATTGCCCATACCGTAAATACAGCTCACCGAAGCTACTACCAGTACGTCGCGTCGACCGCTCATGAGCGAGGAGGTAGTGCGCAACCGCAGCTTTTCGATTTCCTCGTTGATGGCCAGGTCTTTTTCGATGTAGGTATTGGTGGTGGGGATGAAGGCCTCGGGCTGGTAATAGTCGTAGTAGCTCACAAAATACTCCACCGCATTTTCGGGGAAGAATTGCTTGAATTCGCCATACAGCTGGGCTACGAGGGTTTTGTTGTGGGTAAGCACCAAGGTAGGTTTTTGCACCTGCTGCACCACATTCGCCATGGTAAAGGTCTTTCCCGAGCCCGTCACCCCCAGCAGCACCTGGTGCAATTCGCCATCGTTAATACCTTCCACCAATTGGCGGATGGCTTCTGGCTGGTCGCCCGTGGGCACATATTCGGAGGTGAGTTTAAAATTCATTAAAGTTGTTTGTGCATGGCGCGGTGCGGAATGCTGACTTCGGTAAAAGGTTCGCCGAACACTTCATAGCCCAATTGGAGGTAGAAGTCCACGGCCGAATCGCGCGCATGCAGTTGCATATTCGTAAACAGATGTTCGCGGGCAAAGGTTTCGCTCCACGCCACCAACATCTTGCCAATGCCCTGGCCTTGGGCTTGCGGAGAAACCGCTACTTGCCGCATCTTAACGATATAGGCATCTATAGGCTTGAGCACCAGACAGCCCAGCAGCTCATTGCCTTGCCAGGCGCTGAGGTGGAATTCGTTTTTTTCTTCTTCTAATTGCTCGGGGGTGAAGTACAAACCGAGGGGATGGCGCAGCACGCGGTCGCGCAAGGCGATGGTGAGGGCATATTCTACCGAACCGTGCTTGATTTCTTGGAGGCGAATGTTCAAATCCATTTGATTTTAAAGCTGCCGAAGATGACCTGCACGCGGATGTCGACCGCTGGTTCGTTTAATCCTTTGAGGTCGCTGAACTCCTTTTCCCCGAAAGTGGCTTTGTCGCCATTGGGCAGCTTGGCTTCTCCAAAAAGGGCGTTGGCCGTGATGCGAACAGGCATGTCGCGGGGCATGAGCAGTTTCACTTCTGAGAAGGTGCTGCTGATGTAAAGACTTTTGCCGCCGCTCGACAGCCGTTCGAGGTTGATGGTCTGCTCGCCGAATAGGGTGGTAAAGCTTTCAGGCGCTGCGTTATCGCTCACCCGGTTGTGGGCGCTGCCAAAAACAACGTTTTGGGTGTTTTGCATGGGACCACCAGGACCCGGTAGGCCTCTGCCAGTGATGAGCATGGCACCGAGGAAGAGCAGGCCGAGGCTGAGGAAGATTTTAAAAAGACTGATGTTTAAGTCTAGCAGGTTGTTAGCCAGTAAAATGCCGCCGACAATCAGCAGCAGTAGGGCAAAGACGCGTTGACTGTTCATGGGTTTTGGATTTAGCGACAAGTTACGGAAAAGCCAGATAAAGCCGAAGTTCACTTATATTCGTTTTATGAAAGTTGTTGCATTGTTGCCGGCCCGGCTCGGCTCTACCCGTTTTCCCGAAAAAATGTTGGCCGATTTGGGGGGAAAGCCCCTCATTGTACGGACTTGGGAGGCGGTGCAGGCGACTCAGCTGTTTGCCGAGGTGTTGGTGGTGACCGATCATGTGCGCATTTTGCAGGCCGTGGAAGCACATGGCGGCAGGGCGGTGATGAGCTCCCCTGCGCACCAATGCGGCAGTGACCGCATTGCCGAAGTGGCGCGCGCACTCGATGCCGATGTGCTGGTGAATGTGCAAGGCGACGAGCCCTTTGTGCAGCGCGAAAGTTTGGCTGCCCTGCTCCGCTGCTTCGAAGATGCCTCGGTACAGGTGGCTTCGCTCATGTGCCGGCTGCGCGACTGGGCCGATTTTCAGGATCCGAATGTGGTGAAGGTGGTGTGTAACCTGGCGGGTGATGCGCTGTATTTTTCGAGGGCTGTGGTGCCTTTTCCACGTGATTTGGCCCTTCCTGCTGCTGGACCGCTGCCTGCCGATGCCCTCCCTGCAGGCGTTTTTCAGCACATTGGGGTGTATGGTTACCGGAAGGAAGCGCTGCTGGCCTTTACAGCTTTGTCGCCTTGCGCCTTGGAGCTCACCGAAAAGCTCGAACAGCTGCGTTTGTTGTACCACGGCACGGCTATTCGGATGGCGGAAGTAGCTGAGAAGAGCATCGGCATTGACACTTTGGCCGATTTAGAGCGGGCGAGGAAGCTGTTGTAGTAAAGAAGGCAATGGGGAAAACAGTTGTCATACAAATTACCAATGATCAGGTGCTGCTCAGCCCGGGTATCAACCTTCCCATAGCACACACCAATATTCCTGTTGCGCACTTACGGTTCAGCAGCCATAACCCCATTTACTGGGAAGTGGAGCAGTTGTCGTTTGATGCCGCCGCTGGCGAATTACGGGTGCGGGTGGTTGATTATGAATCCCGCAAGGTGAATCTTTTTAAACAGCAAGCTCCCAAAAAAGCTATCTACCGCTTGCTTTTTGAAAAATTTGATTGGCTTGCCTTGCAACGCCAACTTACGAGCTTTCAAAAAAGCATGTTGCAGGATTATATGGACAACCTAGAGACCCATCCTTTTAGCTATCAAATCAGCAAAATCGTCCCGCCTAAAAAAATAACGCCTGTTGCGCCGCCAACAGCAGCTTCAAGGCAAAAGGTGGTGTTTGCACAAAGTCTCAAATGGCCAGCTGTGCAGTTGAAAATGGGCTATGCCGAATGCAGGGTCGACCATCCCCATCGCGAGCAAGAGGTGGTGGTGCGGGTAAACAACGATTTTTTGCTGCCCGAATTTGAGACCATCAAAGCCTGGTTTGCCAAAAAACTGCAGCGCAAGCGGGTGGATGTGGTGGGGAGTTGGGAAGAGGTGGACGGACAAATTGAAAATCTACGGGTGAAGTCGGAGGTAATTGGGCTCATTGGTCCCGACTTGATTGAAAGCATTCGCTACCAACGCAGCTACGCGTTGACCAAGGCACCGAGCCGCTTTCTGCCCGACAAAAGCCTTTTTACCACCGACGATATTTTTGATGCTTTTGAAGACAGTTTGGAAGGGGGCAATGTGTTTGGCCAGGAGGATGCGGACATCCTGCAGTTTTTGCTCGAAAAATCTGAGGTGCGTAATAAAAAGCAGCTGGCTTTTTTGGCGTCGCAGCAATTAGCGGGAGAAAAGCTGCGCTACAGTTTGCACCCAAACTTCGGTTTTCTTTTTGTGCTGGAAGGCGAAAATTGCCGGCATTTTATTTGGGAGTTGCTGAATAGTCACGCTACCTACCTGTGGAGCATCGAAAAAACGGCCGGCTCCATCACCGCACAATGGCAGCGGGTGGAAGCGGTGATCAACAGCATTCGGACGCAAGGAAGGGAGGCCTACAAACAGTCGTACCGTGCTGAAGTGGCCACCGATGATTTGATATTTAACCACCTACCTCATGAGAAGAGCGGGTCGGATTTTGTGGATCATTTTCCCAGGTGGCGGCACCGATTGTTGGAGCATTTGGTTTGAGGGGTGACCGGTCTTGATTGTATAAGGGTGCTCGTAACCCAGGTTGCATGGCAGACCCCTGTTTTTTTGCTATCTTTGCGTTTTAATTGATTTTTACATGCTGAACATCGTACTTTTTGGCCCTCCTGGCGCTGGCAAAGGCACCCAATCGCAAAAACTCATTGAGAAATACGGCCTCATTCACCTCTCAACCGGCGATTTGTTGCGGTCTGAAATTGCTGGCGGTACCGCCTTGGGTTTGGAAGCTAAAAAATTGATGGATCAAGGCTTGTTGGTACCCGATGCGGTAGTGATTGGCATGATCGACAGCAAATTGAACGCGAATAAAGAGGCTGCTGGTTTTATTTTCGACGGTTTTCCACGTACGATTGCACAAGCGGAAGCGCTTGATGCTTTGTTGGCGGGCCATGATGAGGACATCAGCTGCATGTTGTCGCTGCGGGTAACCGAAGAAGAGCTCACCAAGCGTTTGTTGTTGCGCGGCAAAAATTCCGGCCGTCCCGACGACCAAGACGAAAGCATTATCCGCAAGCGGATACACGAATACGAAAGTAAAACCGCAGCAGTGGCTGGCTATTATGAAAAGCAAGACAAGCTGCGTGAAATAGAAGGTATTGGCGCCATTGACAGCATTTTTGCTGCTTTGTGCGCAGAAATAGAAGCATAAATTCCCCATTTTGGCTGAAAGCAATTTTGTTGATTACGTAAAGATCTGTTGCCGTTCGGGTGCGGGTGGCGCAGGTTCGGTGCATTTGCATCGCGATAAACACACAGCTAAGGGTGGTCCTGATGGCGGCGACGGCGGTCGTGGTGGTCACATCATTTTACGCGGTAACGCCCAATTGTGGACCTTGCTGCACCTCAAATTCCGCAAGCACATCATTGCCCAAAATGGCGTAGCGGGTAGTTCGGGTTTGAAATCTGGAGCCAATGGTCCAGATGAGTACCTCGAAGTGCCCATCGGTACCGTGGCCCGCGATGCGGAGACGGGCGAGCAGATTTGCGAGATTACCGAGGACGGACAAGAAATTATTTTAACGCCTGGCGGCCGTGGCGGTCAGGGTAACCACCATTATAAGAGTCCTACCAACCAAACCCCTCGTTATGCGCAGCCGGGTGAGGCGGGACAAGAAATCTGGAACATTCTCGAGCTAAAATTGCTCGCTGATGTGGGCTTGGTAGGCTTCCCGAATGCAGGTAAGAGCACATTATTGGCTAGCATTACCGCAGCCAAGCCTGAGATTGCCGATTATCCCTTTACCACTTTAGTGCCGAATCTCGGCATTGTGCCTTACCGCGATTATCGTTCGTTTGTGATGGCCGATATTCCGGGCATCATCGAAGGCGCACATGAGGGCCGCGGACTGGGGCATCGTTTTTTACGGCACATTGAGCGCAACAGCTTGCTGTTGTTCATGATTCCTGCCGATGCCAAGGATTTGCGGAAAGAGTACGCCATTCTCGAAAACGAGTTGGCCATGTACAATCCTGAGTTGATGCACAAGCGCCGGGTGTTGGCGGTGACAAAAAGCGATTTGCTCGACGAAGAGCTGATGGCCGAACTGCGTTTGGAGCTGCCGTTAGACATTCCCACCATCTTTATTTCCAGCATCACCAATTACAACCTGACGCAGCTGAAAGATTTGCTGTGGATGGAGCTGCAAAAATAGACCGTTCGCCTTCGGCTCACTTTTCAGACCGGTCGTTCCACTCCCTGACAGACCGTTCACCTGCGGCTCACTAACAGACCGCTCACCTTCGGTTCGCTGAGAGATAGAGCTGGCGCTGGCGCGGAGCATGTTGTAATGGACATAATTTGGGAGATAACCTGTATCTAGAAATTAGTGGCATTAGCACTCACCCTTAGGTGGCTATGCGAAATCAGGGGTTGCTGAGTTGAACGCAGCGTGGCGGATTCCTTTGCTTAAAAAAGGATGCTACTCAACCACCAAATAGTTAGCGCGAGCACCAACAATCCACCTAGCCAGTATCCGATTTTCATCCTCAAATTATAGCGGATTTGGGCTTCTACCAATTTGCGGACAGTGGCTGGGTCCGGTTTTGATGCTTGTGGAGATGCTACTTGCTGGTTGTGCTTAAGCATTTCGAGCTTTTCTCCGTACACATTTTTCAGGTGCGCGAAAGACTTTTTAGGCTTACGGGTATAAACCGCCTTGTTCATGCCGAAACCCATATAACCCATCTTTTAATTTTATTAAAGGTGCTTTTAAAAATACAAAATTTTTGGGAATGGTGGTGGTGTGATGGTGCGACCCCGCTGTGGTCGGGGGTTGGGTGCCGTTGGCGGTTGTAAGAACGTGCGACCCCAACGGGGTTGACGGTGCTAGTGCTGCTAATTGCTGGCCGGTATAGGAATGCTCAGAAACTTGGAGTAATATTAGCAGCATGTATGATTGAACGCGGCTGTGCAAACAGCCGTCTGTGTTGGCCCTGAGTTCACGAAGGGCCCTCCGAGCCAAGCCTATTCACAGGAAAGGTTAAATCTCTGTAGTTCACTTCGGCCTGCACCAATACGTACATCCGCGAACAATTGCATTTCGATTTTACGGGAGGACAGACCGGCCAGGCGTAATCTCTGTGATAAAAAATAGCCTTTATATGGTAAATTTGATTTCCGGCCTGTAGATACGGCGATAAAGTCAGCAACCCCAGCTTCGCGCTCAGAGACCGGTAGGAATTTGTTTGAACGCGGCTGTGCAAACAGCCGTCTGTGTTGGCCCTGAGTTCACGAAGGGCCCTCCGAGCCAAGCCTATTCACAGGAAAGGTTAAATCTATGCGCTCCGCCCCAATCTGCACCGAAAGGCCGCTCAGCGAACAAGAAGTTAACGATTTACCACTACAAATGAGCGGTCAAAACCAGCAGCTCTGTGATTAAATGTCTCTAATTCGCGATCGTAAACCGCACAATCAAACCGCCGCTGGTTTGGCGGTTCGGGAAGGTGGTCGAAATGAAAGGCGTATTCAATACATAGTCGAAGAAGAAGCGCAGGTTCACCCGGTCGTTCAGCACATAATCGGCACTGGGTTTGATGCTTACATTGCGACCACCACCCGAAGGCTGCGCCTCGGCCCCATCTAAATCGCGCAAAATATTGGTGTTTTCACGGATGTTGAGGTCGAAACGCACGTTCAAATCGTTTTTGGCATTGCTTTGCACGCCGTTGAACAAAAAGGGCAGTTTGTCGGCGGTAATGCGGTATCCAATGCCCATCGTAATTTCGTTGGTCCGCATCTCGTTCATGCGGTTGTTGAGCAAAGTAAGCGTGAGTGTACGCATCTGTTTGTACTCCAAACGTGCGGTGATGTTGTTACGCAAGGTGGCGTCAATCCCCAATAGAGGTGCTAGCTGCTCCGAAATGGTAATCTGCGTGATTTGGTATTTCGGATGGAAATCGTTGGTAATAACCGTATCTCGACTCGATACAAAGCCATTGGTTTCCTGGTAGATGAGGTTGGTGGTGAAATTACCCACCGAATACACCGAACGGTAACTGTGGTTCAAGGTCAAACTCTGGAAGATGTTTTTGGCCCAGGCCATACGTGTTAGTCCATTGTAGGTGATGCGCCAGTTAGGCATCGGAATACGCGGGAAAATACCGAGGTCCATGAGCGCTGGATCCTGACCAGTATACGCGGCCAAAAACGAAGGCACCAATACATCGAGCGAGCGGCTGCTGTAACCATCCGGGAAAACCGAATCCACTGCCCCGCGACCGATGGAGTTGGGATTGAGTTGCGCCAAACGTTCGGCAATGGTGAGGCGGTTGGCTTCGAGTTGGCGGAAAGCACCCGACTCGAGGTAATTGCCTGCATTTGGATCGGTTTCGATGCGCTCAAATGCCGTTCTCCAGCTGATTACCGATACACTGTAATCGCCCGACTCAAGTCCATTAAACTGCAGCGGATTGCCGAAGCCGTCTGACCTGAAATTCTCCTGATAGCGGAAGTTTTCGGTCTTTATAACGCTCAGGATGATACGGAAGTCCTTGAACGGCTCAATGGTTGCCTGCCCCTGCAAATTGATGTTGCGGGTGTTCATATACATGGCGTTCAAATTGGTGTCGGTAACCAGCCAGCCACGGTTGATGACCGTTGGACGGAGGTCGGCCTGACTACCAAACACAAAAGGTAAGCCCGGGGCGTCGAGGTCGAAATCGTTACCGAAAAATTGTGGGCTAGGACTAAAACCTGGTAAAATGGTGCCTTGGGTTACGCTGTAGTTGGCCGAGGCATTTTTCACCATCATCAGCATTTTCACCAGGTGCCGCGGGATATTCCAGGTGTAATCGGGCTTTTCATCTTCTGCCTTGGCCTTTTTTACCACTTCGGTTTGGTTGGTATCGTCGCCAAACTGATCTTTTTTCTTCTCGGTTTTGGTTTGCTCCTCGGTCTTTTTCTTCGGCTGGTCACGCAGGGGTTGGTCGTTGGCAATTTTCTTCAGGGTTTTGGACTTGAAGTACAAATTATTGAAGTTGAGGTTGGCATTGGCCCGGTGGGTTTGGGAGTTTTGAATGATGTTACCCAAGCTATCTGCGGCCAAAGGAGCTGCCGTCCACTCGAAAGTGGTTTGGTATTGATAGGAGCTGTTGATCCAGTCGAGACTTCGAAACTTATTAAACGGCAATTGGTAATTGAGGTTCGCACTTTGGTTGTATCGGGTAGGCCGGCCCAAATTGCGAAGGTTGGTGATGATGGTATCACGTTTGTCGTCGGTGTCAATGGCGCCAAAGGGCTCATCCACCCGCGTGGCCATGGTGGCGTCAAACTCCAGCTTCAACGAGCGCGTAAGGTCGTAACGCAT
This sequence comes from Sphingobacteriaceae bacterium, assembly GCA_030682795.1. GTDB lineage: Bacteria > Bacteroidota > Bacteroidia > UBA7662 > UBA7662 > PNNG01. The sequence goes on along the minus strand of JAUXNJ010000019.1, from coordinate 66,346 downwards.
GTTGTAGAAGCGGTTGAAGGTGAAGTTTTTATTGAAGGTGGGTTCGATGCCTAAGCCACCTTCTGCATTGTTGCGTAATTGGGTGGTTTGGTACAAACGATCGAGGTCGGTACGTACGCTCACACTTTGTGGCAGGTAAAAGAAGTTGAAGTCGCGGATCCAGGTGGAGCCCTTCCCTTTAAAGGCACTTACTTTGGCAAAAGGCCGCACGTTTTTGGGTTGGTGACTAAAGTTGTAGCCCAAACTCCCGCGGTAAGTCTTGGTTGAATTATAAGCGATGAAGGGCGTACGGTTGTAGTTTTCAGAATAGGAAAGCGTTACGTTGAAGTTTGAAATGTCCCAAGGCATTGGCTTTTTCCTACTTGTACGCATTTTTTGGACGTTGGTGAAGTTGATGGCCCGCCTCAAGCTGTAGGTTTCCGCAGCGCGTACTACGGAATCGCGGGCGGCAGGGTCTTCTACTCCTTCCAATAAGGTGGTTAGGAGGATGTCGCCGTCGATGGGATTAAATTCGGGCCGGCTGAAGCCTTCTCCAAAGCCGAAATACATGGGGATGCGTAGACCGAAGCGTTCTGGAAAAAATTTGCCAAGTTCAAAGGAAGAGGCAATGTCGTATTGTAAAAGATCTTCACGCGAGCGGTCGCTGACCTTACTTTCTACCCCGCCAAAGCCCACTGTTTTGCGCAAACCTGTAATGTTTACGGTGCCAAAATCGGCCAAGCGCATGTTCATCATGCCGGTAGCCGCCCAACCATCGCGGTTGTCGAATTCGGTGAGGCGGAGCTCGTTGAACCAGATTTCACCGCATTTATCTAAACCGTCATCGTTTCGGCCCGGCGCAGCTTTAGGGTTGCGTACGCCCAACATGATGGTTTGGATATTACTTAAATTAGGGTTGCCAAGGATGGTAATGCGGTGACCGTTGGCTAAATTGACGATGAAGGGCAAGTTGAGGGGCCAGCCAGCGTCGTTACGCATTTGTTTGGCTTTGTTGAGCTCGGCAAAGGTTACATTGATGTTGTTTTCTACAGGCCAAATGAGGTTCGGGTCGATGGTACCTGCTGGCGTTAAAATCAACGGCTGCTCGTATTCGTAATAGTTTTGAACGTAGTCGTTGCCTAAACGCATGAAGGCGGTTACGTCACCATCGCGCATTTCGCCATTCACGGTGCTTTCGGCATGGATGAACATCTCGATGCGCTTGTATGCGCGAATATCGAAACGGGTGTTTTTGAAAGCAGCACGGGCATCTCCATCTCTTAGGTTACAAAAGCGCAGTTGCAAGGCTTGCTCGTTGAGCTGCTGGAAGTTGGTGGTAAATACGTTGCGCACCCGCTCAATGCCGGGAGGCACCACATAGGGAATGGGTTGCCGGTTGCCGTTTTCTTCAATATTCACCGTCGACAGCAAAAACAAGGTGCTTTGGTCACGGTCTACCGGCACATATTCGCCCGGTACTTGCAAATCGTTGAGGTAGCGCCGCCAGTCGGTGCGCACGAGCTGCAAGGTGGCAAAACGACACACAATGCTGTCGTCGAAACCGGTCATGTACATGCGGATGAAGCGGATGGATTTGTAGTCGAGTACGTTGCCTACACGGCGGTCGGGACTCTGAATCGGCACCCGGAATTGGTACCAGTTCACTTCGGCGCTGGTATTGTTGCGCAGCTGCACGGTCGATTTGTAAATGTCGTTGATGTAGTTGCGGCCAATCACCATGTCAACGGGGCGCATGCTGATGCGGTACTCGAAATAATCTTCCGCCTGGGTAAGGGTATTGTCGAAGTTAATGTCCTCGGTATTGGGTAAGTTGGTGGCCGAGGTGGGGTAGGGTTCGGGCGACTGCTGGTCGGTGGGGGAGTTGCCTTCTAGTCCATTAAAAAGCTTGTAACGCTGCAAAACGCCCAAGCGGTCGGCATCAAAATCACTGCCCCGGTAGTGGTGGTAGTTATCGTTAGAAGGGTCTTGCAAAGCTTGCTGATAAACGGCCGAATTGGTGCCAAAGGCTTGCTCCAATTGCTGCAAATAGGCGGCAAAAAAGATGGCTTCATTGGCATCACCCAAGCCGTCGAGTCCCACATCCTGCGTCCCCCGCGAAGCCGGATCGTTATCAAAAGCATTCACCAGCGGAATCAAGCGCGGCACGATGCCCCAGGTGGTGGTATCAACCTGCCCGGTGCCATCTGAGCGCGGTAAGCCGTTTTCAAACGAGCGGCGGCCATCCTTCAATACGTCTTCCGATACGTTCCCTAAATTGATGAAGAGGTCGCCACCACTGTGATTGGGTTTGTAAATGAAGGGGTCGAGCATCCAAAACTCAATAAACTCAATGTTGGCGGCTTCAAAGTCGTTGGTTTCGATTTTGCGCTGCACCCCTCCCCAACGCGAACGCGGATCGTTGAGGCTGCCGTTGGCAGCTACGCCTGCGGAGTAGGCACTAGGCAAGACGTCGAAATTATAGGGCCCTTTTTGATTTGGATAATACGCCAAATCGAAGGTAGGGATGGTTTGTGGCTGGTTGTTGGCCAGCTGCTTATTGGGGAATACCTCCTGCTCGAGTACTTCTCGGGTGTAGTGGTTCGACTTGGCTTCTAAATCGGTGCGCAAATGCTCCGGCGTGATGGGGGCGTTGCGGAAAAAGAGCGGGTCGATGTTGTACCAATTGAGCTTAGCCCGGTTGAACCCATAGGCAAGGTTGTTGCGCAGGGCCGCTTCTGGGAAAGCACTCGGCGTACTGGCAATTTGCCATTGAGAGAAGCTTTTGAGCTCAAAATTGCTTTCTGCGGCTTCAAAATCGTCGATGTAGGAAATGCCACCGCCTTCCCCAATGGCCCGGGCATTGCCGGGTAGCAAGCGCGCATATTCGGCTGTCATTTGCACCGAGGAAATTTCTTTGGTGCTTAAAAAAGGCAGCTTATCTACCATGCGGGTGATGAATTTGCTCTCTTTTTGCGCACTCATGTCTAAGCCAATCATGGTGTTGCGAATGGGCTCGTCGCCTTGGGTGACCTTGGGCGTGATGGGCCGCTCATTGAGGTGCAAAAGGGTTGCACCTAAGTTCACGTCACGGTTGAGGCGGTAGTCGAATCGGGTGGCAGAAAGGGTACGTGCAGTGGCTTGAAAGAGCGGGTTATTTTCGAACTGCACATTGATTTGTTCGCCCGAGCTGAGCAAGCTGGGGTTGATAATTTTTACGCGGCCCAAGGTGTAATCTACCGTAAAATCGGTGCCTTCTTGCAGCTGCCGCGTTCCCGCTGTTACTTGTACCGAGTTGGGGGGAATGTTCATGGCTCCCAAATTGATTTCAGAACCAGAGGCCGATTGGTATTGCCCTATCAACCGAAAGCGGTTGAGCTCGGGAAACTGCTGGGCCCAGGCCCGGGTGCTGTCGTAGAGTGGCTGGAAGACGTACTTCCGCTTGACGGCATCGGGGGTAGGACCAGCTGCATCGAAGGCAGCCTCTAAATCACGACCAAAGGGCTCGATTTGAGGAAAAATTACCCGTCCCCGTTGCTTGTCAATGGTGATGTTAGGTACAAAATCGAAGATGCCATCGGGCTGCGGTTCCAGCTGGGTGTTCAGGCGGTCGAGCCCCAGTACCTGAATCAGCTGCCGGCCAGCTAAACTACCTTCGGGTACAAAGTTCTTGTTGCCGGTGAGTACATCGTTGTATACTACGTTGAGGATAAAATCTTGCTGACTCAACTGAAAAGCATTCAGCGAGTAGATGTTTTTCATCATCAAATCCCAAATGGGCAAATCGGTACGGATGGTGGTGCCTTTGAGGAGTTTGAGAAAGAGCACCGAGGGAGCGTCCTGTTGCGAGGGCACTTCTTGTGAAAATTCACCCACGCGGTATAAAACCCCATTCACCGTGTATTCATAGGCCACAGCCAACACTTCGTCGTTGTTGAGTGCTGCGTTTAGCGACACATAACCCAGCAGCGGATGAAAGGTGTATTGGTTTTGCTCGAGTTTGCGGGCAAAGGTCACCTCGTAATCTGCCGCGTTGCGCAGGTTCGAAAAGGGGAAGTTGCCTTCTAATATATCTAGGAGCGAGTTAGACAAACGGGCACCGGCATTGGCGGGGTTCACCAAGTTGCTGTAGAGGTTGTTGGCTTCGTTGCGGGGAAAGGGCACCCCACCATTCGACTGCAGGTTGTTGTTGTGGGGAGTGGTTTCACCCAAGTCCATGAAGCCCACCACGTCGCGCACGTCGGCGCTGATTTGGTTGCGGTTGGTTACCCACACTTCTACCCGGGTAATCACCACATTGGAACGGATCACCGGCAGGGTGGCCATGGCCTGGTTGTATTGGTCGCGGAAATGCTGGGCAAGGAAGAAGTGCCTGTTGGCATCGTATTGGTCAACAGGAATATCGAAACGGGTGGTTTGGGCGCCGCCTTGTACGGCTACCGATTGGGTTTGACCACGCTGCTGCGACATTACTGTGGTTACTCGTAAGCGCCCGAATTGCATCTCGGCTTTGATACCGAACAAACTCTGGCTGCCCTGGATGAGGGCAGAGCGCAAAGGCAGGTTGACGTTACCTACCTCTATTTTTTTGATGATTTCGTCCTCAAAACCTGTGTATTCGAGCTTCATTTGGTTTTCGAAGTTGAATACGGCTTGGGTGTTCTGACTGGCGGTAAACTTCAGCTTCTCTCCTATGGCACCTTGCACGGTCATTTGGATGTTCATGTCGAAGTCGAAGTTGCCAATGCGCCGCTGCTGCACGGTAAGGTTGGGATTGTCGATGTAGTTGGAGTTACCCGCAAAACGCAATTCGGCAGAGCCCTGTGGTCGGATGTCTACAAAGCTGCCGCCGAAAATTTTATCGAATACCTTGGGGCCTACGTAAATTTTGGGGATGATGCCTTCGCGTTCGATGTTGCCCGACGCTTGGCCCCCCGTACGTTCTCGCCAGTAGGCCTTTTTGTTTTTTTCCCGTTCCCATCGCAAGTATTCCTCGTAGGTCATGGGCGTGCCTTCGCCAATAAATACGTCGCCTACCTTTTCACGCAGGATGTAACGGCCCGAAATGGGGTCGTATTGAACGATTTGGGTGGTGGGGCGGTTGAGATTGAGTGGATTGCGGCCGCGGTTGAGCGGATCCTGACTGTCTTGCATCGGATAAGGCAAGCCCGTGGAAGTGCTGTCGCCACCCGGATTTCCTTGTCCGAGGGCCTCGCCCTGTCCCAAAACGCAACAAGCTGCTATCAAAAGCGATAGCAGCCTGAAGGTAGTCAGACTTTTTGGCCTGTGTGTCCAGCCATATCCCCGCAATAATCTCACTTTATACGCTTCTTAAGGCCTTTTTTATGAGCTCTTCCACGGTAAGCGGTCCAGCTGCTTGTTGCACCATTTGAGTTAGTATTTTTTCCATCTGTGGACGCGGGAATCCCAGCGTAACCAAAGCCATTAACGCCTCTTCTTTGATATTATTGCCGACACTTAAAACAGCGCTGTCTTCAAATCCAGCCAATTTGCTGAATTTGTCGCGCAGCTCCAAAATCAACCGCTGGGCGGTTTTGGGTCCCACCCCTTTGATGCGCCGAATATCGGCCTCGTTGCCGCTGGCAATGGCGCGCTGCAATTCGTCGGGGGTAGCGTAGCTGAGGATGGTGCGGGCAGTGTTCGGGCCAATGCCTTGCACGCTCAGGAGCAGCATAAAGACTTCCTTTTCGAGCTTGTCGATGAAGCCGTACAATACCTGGGCATCTTCGCGCACGCTCAAATAGGTGTGCAGCTGAATGGCTTCTCCATCTCCCAGTTTGCCGTAGGTATACAGCGAGATGTTGACTTCATACCCTACCCCTTGCACATCGATGATGAGCTGGGTAGGGTTTTTAAAGAGGATGCGACCGCTGAGGTAGGCAATCATTTGGTTTTTTGCCCCCGGGTTTGCGCATCCACCACAGCGATGGTTACCATGTTCACAATTTCACGCACGGTGCTGCCGAGTTGGAGAATGTGTACTGGCTTTTTGAGACCAATCAGTACCGGTCCAATGGCTTCTGCCGCGCCAAAACTTTGCAGCATTTTGTACGACATATTGGCGGAGGCCAGGTCGGGGAAGATGAAGGTATTGACCTGATGCCCTACCAATTCGCTGAAAGGGAAGTTTTCGGCCAACATTTCGTTGTCCATGGCAAAATTGGCCTGCATCTCACCATCTACCAACAAACCAGGGTAGCGCTCCTTGAGAATGGCGGTGGCTTGCGACATTTTTTTAGGCACTTCGCCTTCTACCGAGCCAAAATTGGAATAGCTCAGCAAAGCAACCACGGGCTTGATACCCAGCCGCTTTACGGCATTGGCGGTAGAAATGGTGATGTCTACAATGTCTTCAACCGTTGGATTCGGCGTTACTGAGGTGTCGGAGAAGAAGAATTGACCATGTTTGGTGAGCATGATGTACATGCCTGAAACGCGCCCGGTACCGGGTTCGGCGCCGATTACTTGCAAGGCAGGGGACATGGCATGGGCATATTTGCGGGTGATGCCCGATACAAAGGCGTCGGCTTCACCGGCTTCGAGCATCATACAACCGTAATAGCTGCGATTCATGAGCAGTTTGCGGGCATCGTACAGGGTTACGCCCTTGCGCTTGCGCTTTTCGAAAAGCCCTTCCGCATATTCTTCGAAGCGTGGCGTGGCTTTGAAGGGATCGATGATCGGCATATTGCTGATGTCAAGCGCATTTTCATCGGCAATTTTTTGGATGAGCTCCACGTCTCCCAATAAAATGGGCTTGGCGATGCCTTCGTCGTACACAATTTGAGCGGCTTTGAGCACTTTGAAGCTGTCGGCATTGGCAAAAACCACCTTTTTAGGGTCGCGCTTGGCTTTTTGCGTGAGCAGGTTCATGAACTTCTCGTCTAAACCGAGGCGCTTTTTGAGTTCCAAGTTATAGCCATCCCAATCGGTAATGGGGTGCTTGGCCACGCCAGAGTCCATGGCCGCCTTGGCTACAGCCGGCGAAACGGTATAAATGAGGCGTGGATCAAAAGGCTTGGGGATGATGTAATTTTTGCCAAACTGGATGTTTTTTTCGCCATAAACGAGGTTCACCACTTCGGGAACGGGGGTTTTGGCGAGCTGGGCCAGGGCTTTCACCGCTGCCAACTTCATTTCTTCGTTGATGCGCGAGGCACGCACGTCGAGGGCTCCTCTGAAAATGTAAGGGAACCCTAGGACGTTGTTTACCTGGTTAGGATGGTCGGAGCGACCGGTGGCCATGATGATGTCTTCACGCGCGGCCATGGCCAAATCGTAAGCGATTTCGGGATCGGGATTGGCCAGTGCGAACACAATGGGGTTGGGCGCCATGGAGCGAATCATGTCCTGACTCACCACATTGCCTTTGCTCAAGCCCACAAATACGTCGGCACCTGCCAAAGCTTCTTCCAAAGTGTGTAGGTCGACTTGGGTGGCGAAATAGCGTTTGTTTTCTTCCAGATTTTCGCGGTCGGCACGAATCACGCCCTTAGAATCGAGCATGATGATGTTTTTGCGGTCGGCACCCAAGGCTTCAAACAAGCGGGTACAGCTGATGGCCGAGGCACCGGCGCCGTTAATCACAATGCGTACGTTTTTAAGCTCTTTTTCGGCCAGTTCAACGGCATTCAACAGGGCTGCGCTCGAAATGATGGCGGTACCGTGCTGGTCGTCGTGCATCACCGGAATGTTCATTTCCTCTTTCAGGCGGCGTTCGATTTCAAAACACTCGGGCGCTTTGATGTCTTCGAGGTTTACCCCGCCAAAAGTGGGCTCCATGGCTTTCACCGTGGCTACAAACTGGTCTACGTCTTTTACGTTGAGCTCAATGTCGAATACGTCGATGTCGGCAAATATTTTGAAGAGCAGGCCTTTGCCTTCCATCACGGGTTTGGAGGCTTCGGGACCGATGTCACCCAGACCTAATACCGCGGTGCCGTTAGAGATAACGGCTACCAGGTTGCCTTTGGCGGTGTATTTATAGACGTCGTCAACGTTTTTTTCGATTTCGAGGCAAGGCTCGGCCACACCAGGGGAATAGGCAATGGCAAGGTCACGTTGTGAATTGGTAGGTTTGCTGGGAATGACCTCAATTTTCCCGGGGCGACCCTGACTGTGGTAGTCTAAGATCTCCTTTTTCCGCGCTTTATCTTTCATTGCTGCAAATGTAATAAAAGCGGGGGATTTCGATTTGCGATTTGCGATTTCGATTTGCGATTTCTGAATTAGACCGCTCGCTGCGCTCGCTTTACAGACCGCTCGCTGCGCTCACTTTTCAGACATCAGACCGGTCGCGATGCTCCCTTTTCAGATAGAGCAGGCCCTGGCGTTGTATGATTTCTGATTTATGAATTCGATTTCTGATTTCTGATTTGGTGATGATGCCTAAAATTGGTTGTCACAGTAATTGATAGACAAAGGGTTGTTTTACCGCTCTGGCGCAGAGAAGCTATTGCAGCTTGAAAACCTACCTGCATTTTTTAAATGTTCGCAGCAAAGCATGGCTGTTTTTGGTGCCTTTCGACAGATTCAAGGACCACAGGAAATGGCTGCAATCAAAACATGCGTTTCGAGCACCTCAACGACCGGCGGAGGCTTTTGGTCGACGCTACTTCGTAGCTTGACCAGAGCGCGCAGCAAAGGAGAGCTGGATACCTCTCAAGCTTCTAACGTTTAGGACGTCAGCGTTAACTAAATAACTTTGATTGCAGGCTCGCAGTTTCCGGGAGGTGGTTAGGGACGCTGCACCAGCATGCGATGAACATCCTGACCAATATGAACGATGTACAGGCCATTCGCCCATTTTTCAATTGGCAGTTGGTGCTTACCCGGTTCGAGTAGTTGGTCGTAGCACAGTCGACCAGCAGGATCAAAAATGCGCACATCCGTTGAGGTAGCTTGACCAGAAAGGTCGATAAACACCCAATTCACAACGGGATTTGGGTAGATGGTCGGGGGCTTGCGGTCTATATTTGATGTACTGGTACCGGTACTTACACGTAGTAAAGCGATGGAAGAGGTATCGCTGCAATCCCCTACAGTAACCACGCAAATGTAAGCCGTATTGTTGTTCAAAAGGCCGAGGTTGTTGATTTGCAAATTTGCTGTTGTTGCACCGCTGAATTGCCCACCATTACTGATGGGGTTAAAGCTTAGCCCGTTATTCACAAACCAAGCGTAATTAGCGCCTGGTGTTTGATTTAAGCTAAAAGAGGCATTTCCCCCTACAATACCATTAAAATCAACAGGTTGTGATGTGATGAGTTGGTCGCATAAAACCGTTAAGGTTGCTACCTGGCTGGTATCGACACAACCCAAATTAGCAAGCAAACAACGGAATTGGTGACCGTTGTTTTGACGGCTCAGGTTTGAAACTGTTAGCGTATTTGTATTAGCACCGGTATACTGACCAAAGTTAGAGATGTTCTGAAAGCCTCCGCCGACATTGATTTGCCATTGGTATTGTGTACCCGGCACCGTCGACCCAGCAACGAAATTGGCAGCACTCCCGATTGGATGGGTGCTTGAAACCGGACTTTGATTCAAAAGCGGTAGGCAATTAACATTCAAAGTAGCCATTTGGGAGGCACCTACACAAGCGGAATCAATGATAAGTGCTCGAAAACGGACGCCATTCAAGCTTCTGCCAACATTACTTATACTTAAAGTAGTTGTATTGGCTCCAGAAACGGAAGCACTGTTCAAAAGCGGAATCCAATTGCCGCCTGTTGAATCAACCTGCCACTGTATGCCGGCGTTTGCAGAGGAGGGTATGACGGTGAACGTAGCAGTGCTACCTACAGTAACATTTTGGTTTTGAGGCTGGCTCGCAATGCTTACGGCACATGATTGGTATAGGTTTAAAACTTCCGTCCCGCTCAGGGCTCTATTCCAAATCGCAATCTCGTCAATGGTTCCCTTGAAAAAGCCATAGCCACCAGGCAAACTTGGCGAGAGCCCTCTGCCAATATTGATCGGTCTTGCACCCGACGTTAAATTGGTTGTAGCAGATACGCCGGTTAACACACCGTTATGATAAATGCGCATGACGCCAGCAGTGCTGCTGCCATCATAAACCAGGGCATAGTGCGTCCATCCGTCTATACTTGGGTAGGGTGCAGGAGCACGTGGAAGCACGCCATTTGCATTGATGTGATCCATGTAGGCACTGTCGGGACTATACGTGCCAAAGTTTGTTTGCCCAAACATTAACCTAAACCGAAAGGGCCACTGCGCAGCAGTTCGGTCATTAATGGGGTCATAACCCAGGTTATTAGGAAAAGTAGAATCTGTATTTAACCAAATGCTTACACTAAACGAACCGTTGACTTGACTCATCACAGTAGCTGGTAAGCTTGCAAAGGCAGTTGTACCGTTGAATCGCATGCCTACTGAATTGATGCCCGTTCTGCCAATGGCAGGGGTGGCACCCGTATTTGTTCCATGATGCAGTGGAGCAAAGGCGTTTAAAAAATTACTGTCGAGGGGCCAGTATCCAATGAGGTTATTGGTAGGGACATAGGAAGGTACTTGCGCGATCGCCGAATTAAAGAAGGCAAATAAAACCACCAGGTATGCAGGAAACATCAGGCCGGAATGTATTTTCATTTTTTAAGTGGATAAGGGTTGCTGATTTGGTTTGTTGGCAGGTATGGAGAGCATTATGCATTTATCGTGTGAGTGTTGAAGCAAAAAACTCCAAAGAGCCGAAATAACGCAGCGTTTAACCGCGCCCAATGTTTCAAAGATAATAAAAAATTCAGAAAGTGTTTAGTACGTTGCTTTGGTGCCGCAAGGTTTTTTGAATAGCATACAACTGAAAAGGCACTGGTTTGCGTGTAGGAAATAAGGTTGCAGGGTCAATAGGTTATTTGCCTCATAAACTTGAAGGCGTCATCTCTGCCACATTAATAATGCTAGCTTGATTGCAAGGGTATTGCTGGTTTTTTTGCAATCATTGCATCTGGTGGCACCCTGCTATTTAAACGGGTACCGCAGCACGATGTACACATGATTCAGCAAATTGGTGAACCAGCCGTAGTGTTTGCTCAACACTTGATAGCGCTCTTTCCAGGCCTTTTTGCGGTGGGTGCTCGAGAGGCCATCGGCCAAAAAGCGGCAAACCAAACCTCCCGTATGAACGGTTACAGTTGCCTGCTTTAAACAACGTATCATCCAATCGATGTCAGCACAAATGCGGTATTGTAAATCGTAGGGCAGGGCCAGGCTGCGCTTGATTACAAAGGCTTGGTGACAAACCGACATCCCCCATTGCAGGCTTTTCCAGTTGAGATGGGCAGGAGGCAGTGGTTGGCGAAGTCCGAGCTCTTTGCCATCGAGGTTTACCACCATGGCGTGACCATAATAAACATCTGCCTCGGACTGGGTAGCAAACATTTCAGACACCACATGGGCATCGGCCAGGGTATCACCGGCATTCAAAAAGAGCACATAATCGCCTTGCGCCATTGCCAAGCCTTTGTTCATGGCGTCGTACAGCCCTTTGTCGGGCTCGCTCACAAATCGCAGCGGCATTTGCTGCTGCTGGGCTTTAATTAAGTCCACGGTATTGTCGTGCGAGGCTCCATCTACCAATACATAATCGATGTAAGGATAATCTTGCTCGGCCACCGAATCCATGGTGCGTTGCAAAACAGCTCCAGCGTTAAAGGTAATGGTGACGATGCTGAGGCGGGGCTGAAACATGGCGCAATATTACAAAAAAAGCCGGCCAACGCCCGCATGCGCCTCAGGGCAGTACTACCAAGCGCGTGCTGGCGTTCCCCACACGAATTACATAGGTACCCGCCGGCCAGTTGGCAATCGAAAGCAGATGTTTACCTCCATCAAGACGTGCTTCAAATTGCAGGCTGCCCAACAGGTTAAATATTTGAAGGTGTTCAGGACCGCGACTTTCACCCAAAACCAAGGTGATCTGCTCTTTGGCAGGGTTGGGGTATACTTGAATGCGCAGCTGCCCGTATTCTGGAACCGAAACATTGTTTATCACGGTAAGAAAAGCGGTGGCTGAAGTATCTGCACAATTGTTGTCATTAACAATGCAGCGGAAGGCAGTATTGTTGTTAATCAATTGCACATTGCTCATCTGCATTTGGGAGGTTGTAACGCCCGTATATTGGCCAGCATTGCTGAGGGCTACAAAACCAAGTCCGCTGTTTTGATACCATTGATAAGTAGCACTTGAAGAGGAAGGGTTCACAAAAAATTGTGCTGTTTGTTGAAGGCTTACCGTATCATTCACAGGTTGCTGCGTTATAAGTGGCAGGCAATTTACAGTCAATACCACGTTTACACTGGTATCGTTACACCCTAAGCCAGTTACTAAACAGCGGAATAATTGGCCATTATTCACCAGGCTTAGTGTGCTCACTTGCAAATTAGGGGTATTTACACCGCTGTATTGACCTAAATTTTGGAGCGAAACAAAGTTTCCACTGCTCAGGGTTTGCCATTGATATTGTAGGCCGTTGATGGTGCTGTTGATTTGAAAAGAGGCTTGACTACCCACGAATTGACTGGTGGAGATGGGTTGCTGATTGATGAGCTGTTGACAGTTTACTTCCAATAAAGCGGTATTAGAATAGCCAGAACACGTGCCAGTACTCATAAAACAACGAAATCTTGCACCAGCTAGGCTGCGCTGGACGCCTGAAACCGTAAGTGTTGGGGTATTGACCCCGGAAAATACGGGTCCATTGCCCAAAGCTTGCCAATTGCCATTGGCAGAAGAGTCGATTTGCCACAAATAGCTCGAGACAGTAGGTGCTGTTACTTGAAAGCTTACATTGGCGCCTACCCCCACAGCTTGATCCGAAGGTTGAGCTTGTATTGCTAATGAACACTCAGCGTATAGGGTTTGTATTTCAGCGGCAGTTAGGGCCCTGCTCCAAAGACAAACATCATCTACGCTCCCTTTAAAATAGCCGAGACCATTAGAGGGCCCACCTGGGAAAAATGTTCTTCCGATATTGATATTTCTCGCTCCTGTTACAGCAGTTGGTGCAGGGGTGCTGCCTACCAATTGTCCGTTGCGGTAAGCTTGGATGCTCGCTGTAGATGCAGTAGGGAAATCGTATACAAAAACATAGTGTTCCCAACCATCAAAGCTGGGTTGGGCACTGCCAACCTTTTGAATTGTCCCATTGGCAGCGATGCGGTCGAAATAAGCACTGTCGACATTAAAAATGGTGTTGTTGGCGTAAGCAAAACCTATCCGAAAGCGGTATGGCCAAGTGGCACTGGTGCGATCATTTATAATTTCGTGACCTGTTGCACTAGGCACAAAAGTATCGGAACGAGCCCAAATAGAAACTGTAAATGCCCCCGAAACCTGTTGCATAGCCGTTGCCGGGAGGGTGATGAAGGAAGTGCTACCGTCTAAATAATAAGCTTTTGCAGGTTGACCAAAGCGGTTGTTCGTGTTTGTAACGGCATTTGTTGAGCCATGATGCGCTGTTCCTGCATGATTTAATGCTGAACTGTCAAAAGGCCAATAGCCTATCAGGCCAACAGAGGGAATGTGTGCCGGTATTTGTGCTTTCACATAGCATGTGCTCGAAAGGAGAATCGCAAGCAAAAGGAATGTGTAGCGCATGTTTTTTTTAGCAAACATAAACAATAGTTGATGTTTTTCAAAGTAGCGTGGGCAAAAGCTACATTTTCAACAAACCATTGGCCAGCACAGTATATTTTTCGGCAATCACTGACGATTCAAATGCAAGTATGCTGCTAGCAGTATTCAGTGAAGACTCGCTAAGCAGCAAGGTTGAACGAATGGCATTACCAAGTGCGGCCGCATCTCCCACAGGGGCCAAAAAACCGTTCCTTCCATGTTGAACCATCTCCGGAATTCCTCCCACCTCGAATCCAGCCACTGGGGTTCCGCAGGCCAGACTTTCAAGAATGGTGTTTGGCAGGTTTTCTTCTAAACTAGGAATCACAAAGGCAGTGGCTGCACGATAGGCATTGCGCATGCCATCTTGATTTAAAGCACCCAAAAAATGTACTTTGAACGAAGTATCCGCTATCAGTTTCAAATTTGTTTTACCAGCCACGAGCAGTTCAGTCGTCTGTGCCAACTCGCCTTCTAGGGTCTTTAAGGCACTTATAAGTTGGTTAAAACCTTTACGAGGATCTGCTGTGTTCATGGCTGCAAACAGCACATACTTTTTGTGTGGCGACAAGCCCATTGCAGTACGCACGGCGGCTTTGTCGGCGGCTGTGTAGTATGTTAAGTCAATAGGATTGCAAATGTGCTGGGCTTGGGCGGCGGTTGATTGTACCAAGGCTGATTTGGCGGCCTCTTGTGTGAGCCAGGCACTGGCGCCCACTAAAACAGGTGGATTCAGTTGAAAAAGGGCTTGTTTTTGCAGCCATTGCTGCCGTGATAAGTCTTGCGCACCCTGCTTGCGCAAAGCAAGGCAATGGCCACATCCTGTTTCAAAATGCGTACAGCTGCCAGGATAATGGCAGCCTCCAGTAAAGGCCCAATAGTCGTGCATATGCCATATCATGGGCTTTTGCAGCGCAAACAGTTTTCGCAAGGCATCAAGACCAATAAAACCGTGGTTAATCCAGTGCAAATTAAGCACATCGGCATCCTGTATCGTGGGATGCGTATGCAGCGCGTGGTCCCACCAAGGATTGGCACTAAAGCCAAAACCGGGTTTTATCAAAAATCGTTTGTTCCAAGCATATTGAATGTCCTTGAGAAGGCCATCAATCTTTCGCCTGTGAGGAGCTACTTCGATTACCCTGGGGTGATTTCCTCTTTTTTCCATGACCAATAGGCGCACCTCATGTCCAAAGTCATGAAGCGCATCTGCTAATCGCATACAAGCAATGGCTGCACCGCCCGATTGATCCGAGGTAGAGAGTAGCGTAATTTTCATGGCATTTTACGCACTAGCACAACGAGGTTGAAATAAAAGCTATGGTTTCGAGGCAGTATTTTCGATAATACAACAGCCAACAAATTAAAAGGGGAAATAAAAAGCGTGGTTAAAAGGATGTTGATGTATTTGTTACGGGTTTCAAGCAATTGGTACAGATATAAAATGCCCAGTTGCAACCATGTTTCGATGAAATGGGTGGTGCGATGTAACTCCACAATCTCAAAGCCACTTTTTTGCATGAGGTGTGTGATACCAAAAGCACTGTAACGACCATAATCGTAGGGGGTCTCATGCTCATTCCATACAAATGGCACCGTAAAAAGGCCCATGGCACCAGGCTTAAGCACCCTGTTAATTTCCCGAAGTGTAGACTCAGGCTCAAAAACATGTTCTAGTACTTCACTGCTCAATACAGCATCGAAGCTGTTATTTTCAAAAGGAATGGTTTTGCCATCGTAAAACACATCTACTTCCTCGGTAAGGTGGGGATGGCCAGGGTTTTCCATATCCAAGCCAAGGTATTCAGTTACCTCAAAGAGACTTCTATACGGCTTTGCCCCGCAGCCGAAATCCAACAACCTACCTCCCCCTAAATGCGGTGCAAGTTTTTGGATGTTTGTGAAAAGGGCCTTTCTGATGATGTAAAAAGGATTAATGAACAAACTGTACCAAGCTGGCTGGAACTGTTGTAGCTTGTATTGCTTGTTTAAATACGCAAGCATAAACTTATCGCTTTACGTAAACGGCTAAAACAGTGTGGCCTATTGGCGTATTGCCGCCGTTAAAACCATTTTGTAAAAGCTTTCCAATAATTGTAGCAGGAATGCGAAGCACTTTATTCAAGAAGCTATTGTCAACAGACTTATAACTTGAGCCGAATCTTTTTCGAAATGCTTCCATCGCAATTTGATACGGATAATCAAAATAATGTTGCGGTTGCAAAGGATCATGCTCCAACGCCAATAAGTCAACAGGAAGGTAGTTGCAAATGTTTTTCAGGGCTTGGTCGGTATACCTGCTCATGTGGTGAGGAGGCAGGTTTAAGGCTAAGTTATTGGACCTGCTGATGTAAGAAGCTTCGCTAGGAACGGCGATAATCAGTTTACCCCCAGGCTTAAGGGCTTTTACCATGGCTTCTAAAAACTCAAATACATCGGGCACGTGCTCTAAGACTTGGAACGCACAGCTTACATCATACACGCCAGGGTTTAAATCGGCATGTGCTTGAACGGTTTCATTTCTTACGTCGATTCCGTTTTGAGCAGCCATTTCTTTGGCTTTGATGCTGAAATCGAGCCCAACATAGCTGTCATTATTTAAAAACTTGCCGAAATTTCCTTTTCCACTGCCTACTTCCAGCACTTTGTCGTGTTTTGAAATAAAACGTGCCGCCACATCAAACTCATGCTTGTGGTCAACGTAATACCAGTCACGTGCTTGAAGTGCATTGTAAAATGCTTCATCGCCTGGCACCAAGGGGTCGAACCAAATGAGATCACTCTCATTGCATTGCCACATGTCAATGGTGCTTCGGCCTGGATACAAGCGGGCGATGGGTGCGCCGTACAAACGCATGTACAAGGCATCCAAGGCTGCAAGTGGAATGCGTTCGATGAGGGTGGCATTGTTGCTTTTGCTAAGCGGACAAACGGGTTGTGTGGCTTTGGTCATATCGTATCAGACAAATATAGGTCTCTCTCGCGAAACGACTATGCTTTTAAACCAAGCTTTTGTGCAAGTAAACGCATGCCTTTTCGCAAGAGTGAAGGAAACATAAAATAGTCGAAGGTCCTGTAATCAGCTTTGAGCTGAGGGGAGATGATAGGATTGTGGGAGAATTCATTCAAAGTTACCGTTGGCAGTGCACTCAATTTGGTATAAACATCACTAGCGGTATGGGTATGCGTTCCCCCAAACCCAATATTACTCACCAAATTCACTTCCGGCAAAACGGTTAACTGGCGGTGCCACCAACTGGCAAACAGCAGCGGGTAGTCCCAGGTGTTGTATTTTCCTGCCAAATAGCGCTCAAACGTGCGTTCCCATACTTTGGCATAGCGCTTTTTCGGGTAAATCTGCTGCACACCGCCTGCCGCCATAAAAGCGGGCCACTGCTTCATTTCTAGGTCTACCCGTTCCCAACTTCTTCGCCAGCTGGCCCAGCCCCAAATGTGCGTAAGCCAGGAGTAGTAGTACGAATGGGCTGAGGTTGCTTTACCGCGTTGAAAATTATTGCCGCTGATCATAAAAATGCGCTCATCGTCTTTGAAGCGCTCTAAAAGCGTTTCGCAATAAGGAAAAAAACTGAGGTCGGGTAAACAATCGTCTTCTAAGATGATGCCCATTTCTTCTTGGGCAAAAAACCAGCTGATGGCACCACTTACAGCCATTTTGCAGCCTAGGTTTTGCTCGCGGTACAAGGTGTGCAAATTGCAGGGCCAGTCTACCAGCTCCTCCACCAAGGCACGCACTTCGGCCACGGCGGCGGCTTCCTGCGGGCGACCAGCACGGGCGGCATCGCAAGCCACATACAGCCGGGGAGGCCGTGCTTGACGGATGCGCTCGAGCACCAGGCGGGTGGTGTCGGGACGGTTAAAGGCAAGAAGTAAAACAGCTGTCTGCATGGTGAAGGCCTCCATGGGCCGCACAAAGCTAAAATTTATTGATCAAAAATGGCAGTTCATTCCCGCAATCTGGCATTCCGTAGCCCAAGCAGGCAAATTTTCAATTAGGTTTGCAGCATGGGCGTCATCATCCGACAAGGCTTTAAGGCTACGGCCGTCACCTATTTTGGCGTGGCGCTAGGAGCCCTTAACCTGCTCTTTTTCTTTCCGAAATTCCTGAGTGCAGAAGAAATTGGCTTGCGCGAAATCATCATCAGCGTAGCCATGAGCTTGTCGATTTTTACACAACTTGGCTTACAAAGCGCCATGGGGAGGTTTTTTCCGTATTTCAAGGATGAAAGCCGCCAACACAACGGCTATTTGCTTTTTTGTTTGGGCATGGCAGCAACGGGTTTGCTAGTTTTTGGCGGACTTTTTTACCTGCTTCGCTCTTACGTCATGGAGCTGTTTGATGCCAATGCAGCCTTGGTGAATGATTTTTTATGGCTCGTGCTGCCTGTCACCGCCTTGATGATGGTGCAAACCATTTTCGAAATATGGGCCAGACTTCATTTGCGCATCGTGGTCAATGCCCTCATCCGCGAAGTCTTTTTGCGCCTTAGCCTCACCCTGCTTACCCTCCTTTACGCATACCAACACATCAGTTTTGAGCAGTTTATGCTCCTTTTTGCTGCCACTTACTTGCTCGCTGTGTTGATTTTGATGTTTTATTTACGCCATTTAGGGGTGCTCTTTTTACAGCCTAAATTTGTGCGCATCGACCCTGCTTTGCGTCCCGAACTACTGCGCTTTAGTCTATGGATGATGATTGGAGGCGCTGGGGTGGTTATCAACGAACGCATCGATGGCATCATGCTGGCCTGGTTGGCTGGTTTATCGCTCGCAGGCATTTACAGCATCAGCTTTTTTATTGGCACCATCATCGATATGCCGAGGCGGGCAGTGGGACAAATCGCTGGTACCTTGGTAGCGCAGCAGTGGAAAGACCGGGATTTTAAAGCCATGGGCAAGCTCTACAAACAAGCCAGCCTCAATCAGCTAATTCTGGGGGGACTCCTTTTTGTGCTCATTTGGGGCAACATCGATGCCCTCTTCAACCTCATTCCGAATGGCGAGGTTTACAGGCCCGGCAAATGGGTGGTGTTTTTTATCGGAATCTCGCGCCTGATCGACATGGCCAATGGCATCAACAGCGAAATTATTCTCAATTCGCCCTATTACCGTTTTAACCTGGGCAGCATTCTTTTCTTGGGATTTATTTCTTTTGGCACCAATTACATCATGATTCCGATTTACGGACTGGTAGGTGCGGCCGCAGGTTCTACCCTGTCGGTTTTGCTGTTTAACCTCCTCAAAGGCGGCTTTATTTACCAGAAAGTGGGCATGCAGCCTTTCGAAAAACGCACGCTGCAGGTGATTTTGCTGCTTTTTACGAGCTATGCTTGCGGGTACTTTTTGCCAGCTGCCGAAGCAGGCTTTTGGTCGAGCGTTGGAAGCATTGCCCTGCGATCGGCCCTCATGGGCAGCTTGCTCGTACTGGGCGTGTGGAAATTTCGCCTATCCGATGAATTGCATGCGTTGGTGAGCACGCAGTTGGGGCGCTTTGGTAAAGGAAATGCCCTAAAATAGGCCGAAAAAGCACGCTGGCAGTTGTAAATTTTTTAGGAAGCCTTATTTTACCAGCTCCACCGAGCCAATAATGGCCTCCAACTCCCGCAGCAACTCCCGCTTCTTTTCTTTGGGATAGTATACAAAGCCTTCAAGCTCTACCAACAAACCGCGGCGGGCATCATAGGCTGTAAGGTGCACAAAAGGACCGCCCATAAAGTCGTTTTCTACCTTCCACAAACCCCGCTGAAAAAGCGCGTATTCGCCGGCAAAACTGCTCACAAAAGTATCGGGTGGGGCGAGGTACTCGGTGGTGTACCACGAGCCTTTGAGGGGACCGGGCACCCGGGCGCGTGTCAAGCTGTCTTTGTAGGCCAACACGGCAGCAGCGCTAAAGTCGCTTTCTTGCTCGTAGGGACGGGTGCTGATCAGTAAACTGAGGGTTTTGTCGGCATCTTCCCTGCTCACCCACACAAACTGCCCATCGGCTAGCCGCAATTGGTAAGACTTAGGCAGGGTAATGCCGAGGCCCAAACTGTCGGCAATGAGTTGCTCCAGCGCTTTGTTCCGGGGCTTGGCCTTGATGGCCGCCATCAAGCGGTTGAGTTCCTTTTGACGGAGATAGTTCAGCATTTCGCTGCGTTTACGCACTACAGCCCTGGCCAAACTGGCGTCGTCTTTGCCGATGAGGTACAGCACCTGCTGGCCACGCGCCCAGCGATCGGCGCTTTCCACAAATACAAAGCTCGAGTCGTTTATTTTATCGGCCTGACCACGCTCTCCGAGCAAATCGCGGATGTAGCGACTGGTTTTGGAGTCGTTGTCGAGCGTGGTAATCAGTAAAATGGTGCGGTACTTGCGCGTAATGGCGTTGAATTTGCTTTCGTCGAAGCGAATGATGCGGAACCAAGGTTCAGCCTGTGGCAAGCCTAGCTGCTCACTGCCATAAGTTTTGCGGATTTCAAGACCAGAAGCCCCAGCCCATACCTCTTCGTCGCAAACAATGATGAGCTCGCCTGGACTCCCAACCGCATCGGGCAGCGACTCGGCATCAAACTCTCCGGTTCCACAGGCCCCAAGCCAGAGCAATGCCAAAACACCGCCGAAAAGGCGCAACCTCCTGCTCATCCCAGCAAAATTTTAAGCTTTTGGCCTGGCTGTATTTTGGCGTTTTTATTTAGGTTGTTGGCCTTCAGTAAATCAGCCACGGTTACTTCGTAGCGTTGCGAAATCGACCAAAGGGTGTCGCCCGGCTGCACGGTATGCTCTGAAGTCTTGTTATTCTTCAGGGTTTGGGTGTTTTTTTCTTCTTTTGCTTTGGCTAGGAGCTCTGAATTCGCTTTGCTGGCAGGCATGCTGTCGGCTGAAGCCATTACAAGACTGCTGTCAGCACCTTCGCTAATTGCAGCAGGAGCCGCTTTGGGTTTGGCCGGTTGCTGCACAATGATGGGCTTGGCCTTGGGTGCCGGCAGCGTCTTTTCTATTTTGAGCGTCTGGCCAATGCGCAGCATATTGCTCGACAATTTGTTCCAACGCTTGATGTCGTTCACCGAAACGTTGTATTTATTGGCCACACTGCCTAAAGTTTGACCTTTGGTAACCGTGTGGCGGATGATTTGAACCTCAGGTGCAGTTTTATGCACTTGTGAAGACGCTAGCAGTACAGGTAAACTTTCTTCCTGCGCCAAAAGCATACTGTCTTGCAAAACGGCTGGTGGATTGAGGTAGGCTTCCATCAAATCGCGTTTGCGCTCGTATTCGGCCACTTTGCTGGCGGGAAGACGCAGCGTATAGCGTTCAAAGCTCTTCGGGATAAACTGTTGCTTGAGTTGCGGGTTTAGCAAAGCCATGGCTGCAGGCTCTATGTCGAGTAAACTGCCGAAATATTGGATATTTACTGGTCCTTGCACTTGTACCGTATCTACGTCTTGCGGCAAGCTAATGAGCGGGGTAGCATACAAATTATGCTCCGCCGCATAGGTCATGATGTAGGTAACAGCGATAAAGGCTGGTACATAGCCACGGGTTTCTTTGGGAAGATAAGGCATCAGGTCCCAATAACTGGTTTTGCCGCCAGAGCGTCGGATGGCTTTGTTTACGTTGCCTGGACCGCAATTGTAGGCTGCCAATACCAACAGCCAGTCTTTATACACCCGGTACAAGTCTTTGAAATACCTGGCTGCTGCTTCCGAGGCCAGCCAGGGGTCGCGGCGTTCGTCAACGTAAAAGTTCACATCTAAACCATACATCTTGCCTGTGCCGTACATAAATTGCCAGAGACCGGTGGCTCCAGCCTTGCTCACGGCGGTGGGGTTGAGGGCCGATTCTACAATGGCCAGGTATTTTAATTGGTGGGGAAGCTGGTGGCGCTCCAGGGTTTCTTCAAAAATGGGAAAGTAGTAATTCGACAAGCCCATGGCCCGTTCGAGCAAGCCGCGGCGGCGGTTGGCGTAAAAATCGATGAAAGCCTTCACATGCTCGTTGTACTCGAGGCTCATGGGCGAAGGCATGTGGGCAATGCGGTAGGCAATTACCGAATCGGGGTAGGTGGGTATTTCGTTGGGACGAAAACCATATTTATTTAAACGCCGAATTTCTTGGGTGCGTTTTTTTTGGTCGAAGAAAGTGAGGTGCACCAAACTGTCCAAGGCGCTGATGATTTGCTCATTCTCTTCGTCGAAACTGGCTGTTGTGCTGCTGATGGAGGTTTGTGCCAAGGCTGGCAACCAGCCGATTAGCAAAAAAACGACCAATAAGGGCTTTTTCAACATGCTTGCAATTTAATTCGTAAAGATAGGTCTTAACGGGCATACGGACAAGAAATTGTCTTGTAGACCGCTCGCCTTCGGCTCGCTATACAGACCGGTCGCCGGGAGGCTCCCTAACAGACCGGTCGTTCCACTCCCTAACAGACCGCTCCCGCTGGTCGCTCAGAGATAGCGCAGGCCCTTGCGCACAGCAACCTGCCCGGAATGATCATTTTTAGCAGGTATAACGATGGCGTTCACTGCCAAATCCTAAATCGCCAATCGAAATCGCAAATCGCCAATCGAAATCGCCAATCGAAATCGCCAATCGCCAATCAACATCATAAATCTAACTCAGAAATCTGAAATCATAAATCAAGTCCGCTCCCTCTGGTCGCTCAGAGATAGATTGGGCGCTGGCGTACAACAATCTGCCCGGAATGATCATTTTTAGCAGGTATAACGATGGCGTTCACTGCCAAATCCTAAATCGCCAATCGAAATCGCCAATCGCCAATCAACATCATAAATCCAACTCAGAAATCTGAAATCATAAATCAAGTCCGCTCCCGCTGGTCGCTCAGAGATAGCGCAGGCCCTTGCGTACAGCAATCTGCCCGGAATGATCATTTTTAGCAGGTACATCGAGGATTCCTGAACTAAAATCAGAAATCGCCACTCGAAATCGCCAATCGCCAATCGCCAATCGCCAATCGAAATCGCCAATCGAAATCTGAAATCAAGTCCGCTCCCTCTGGTCGCTAAGATATAGATTGGGGGCTAGCGTACAGCAACCTGCCCGGAATGATCATTTTTAGCAGGTACATCGAGGATTCCTGAACTAAAATCAGAAATCGCCAATCGAAATCGCAAATCGCCAATCAATGTTTTTTAGTTAACGCTGATAGTCTCCGCCGGTTGTTGAGGTGCTCGAAACGCGTGACCTGCCAACAGCCAATTCCTGCGGTCCTTGAGTCTGTCGAAAGGCACCAAAAACAGCCATGCTTTGCTGCGAACATTTAAAGCATGCAAGTAGACTTTCAAGCAGTAATAGCTTCTCTGCGCCACAGCGGTAAAACAACCCTTCGTCAATCACTTACCGCGACATGCCTCAACTAAACGGCATTGAATTTCGAATATTCATACCCATTTCTGCGAGTGCTCAACAGTCTTGGAGTGCAAAAGAATAGTTGCAAAGTGAATGAATGACTCATTTTTTGAACGCCACAACGCACCTTATTTTACTGATGAGTCATATAATTATGATGGTTATTTAATATCGTGCCAGAAAATGAATTTTTTATACAATTGTCATAAAAATGTAAATCTAAATCGTTTCTGTTGTTTTGGAAAAACCAAAGTGCCAAGAGTAACGTATATATATGTTAGGTGTATTAATATAAAGTTAATATTGTCATTTTCGGATGAGCGTGCCGCTTCATTTGCGCTGTAATCATTAAAAAAAGATTAATAATTTAAAATTATCAAAAACAGTTTGCCCTTTATTTTTTTCATACGTACTTTTGTCATCACTCTAAAATTCTAAAAATTGGAAACTTTTCGTTCTCAGTCTAAGCTGTTTAAACAAATGGCAATTGTGTTTTTAGCCATCTTTCAGCTTTCGTTTGTAAGAAACGATGTGCAAGAGGTGTACGAGGCTGTTGACGAATACAAAAATGTGGTTTTTGTATTGACGCTAAACCCCGATAAAACTTATACTTTCCAAGAAAATTTTTTCGATGGTAGCGTATGGAAGGATGCTGGTAGTTGGAGTCAGCAAGCAAACAAGCTCCAAATGAAGTCAACCGCCAAGAGCAGGAGAGAGCATACCTACCTCAAGTTCGAAAAGGCCTATAAATTCAGTGGAGATGAGTTTAAAATGGCTGGAGACACTTTGTTTTATGAAGGCAAAGGCAACCAAAAACTCAATGGGCATTACCGTAGTTTGCTCATTCTCAAACGCAAGCAAACCAAGGCTGCGCTGAGAATAGAACATCAGTAATTGTTCTGCACGATAAGGACAAAGCTTGTCCCTATTAATCAAGTCCGAAGGTTTTGAAAAAACAGAATAGTAAGGACTTTAAACATATTCACTCTCCAGCCTCATTTACAGCAGTGCTGGTTTTACTTAGGCATATAATCAAATCCAGAGATATAACCTCAAATCAATATTTGTTACGTCTGTTTAGCCTAATTTAGAGAACGACTTAACACCTTCTATGATATAGTCCAATACTTCAACGGTAAGCTCGCTATGCATGGGTAATGAAAAAACGCTTCTGCATAGTTTTTCAGTAACCGGAAAAGTACCGGCTTGTTCATAGGCTTTTTGCTGATGTAATGGAACAGGGTAATAAATCATCGATGGAATGCCTAGCGCAGTTAAATGATCGCGCAGTGCCTGGCGGTCAAGCTTTTCATCAAGTTGTAAAGTATACTGATGAAACACATGTGTGCTGTTTTTGCTAATGAGGGGAGTGACCAGCCAGGATACATCAGCAAATGCTTCGTTGTAGTAATCAGCAGCCCATCTGCGTGTAGTATTGTACCGGTCTAAATGCGGCAATTTTGCATTTAAAACGGCTGCTTGAAGGCTATCAAGACGAGAGTTCACACCAATTTCATCGTGATAATACTGCACCTTTTGGCCATGATTTGCGATTACTCGAATTTTCTCGGCCAATTGAGCGTCGTTTGTAAATATTGCGCCTCCATCCCCATAACACCCTAAATTTTTGCTAGGGAAAAAGCTGGTACAACCAATGGTTCCCATGGTGCCGGCTTTAGCTTGGCGACCATCAGGAAAGGTATAAGTAGCACCAATGGCTTGCGCAGTATCTTCAATTACGTACAAATTGTGCTTGGCCGCAATGGCCAAGATAGGCGCCATATCGGCGCATTGGCCAAATAAGTGAACTGGCACAATGGCTTTTGTGCGTGGACCGATAGCAGCTTCCATTTGTGCCAAATCGATATTGAAGGTGCGTGGATCCACGTCCACCAATATCGGCTTCAATTGTAAAAGCGCAATGACTTCTGCAGTCGCTACATAGGTAAAGTCCGCCGTAATTATTTCATCGCCTGGCTGTAAGTCCAAGGCCATCATGGCAATTTGCAAGGCATCCGTACCATTGGCACAAGGAATTACATGGGCGCCTCCCAGATAGTCACTTAGATTCTTTTGAAAGCTTTTGACAGCTGGCCCATTTATAAAGGCGGTATTGTCGATTACTTCACTGATTCCCTTGTCGATTTCATCTTTGATCAAGGCATACTGCGCCTTGAGATCTACCATGGATATGGAATGTTGCATTTGATAATATTTGCGGCAAATATAAGACAAAGCTTCCAACATCAATCTCGTGTAAAACTTCGTTGCAAGAATCTTAGCTACTCCTGGGTTGTATTTCATTTTGAAAGGTCTATCTGGCGAGGTATAGGGCAGTCGACTTGGCTTAGGTAATCTTTATCGACGGGTATTGGGTGTATCAAGCAGAGCCTGTTTTTAGGTGCAAATTTTGATGTTTTATATTTATATACCCTAATTAGGGTATATTGTCATCCTTCACAATAAAATAATGTACAGTCTTTTGGCAGAACAAAAATTGTTTTCGTTCTTTGTTCGTGTAAAAAAACTACTCGTTCTCGAGCAATGACTGGGACTGAGGAGGCGAAGCTGTGTAAATCTAACAGCTGCTTGTTTTTTAATTTCCTTCCAAAGCTCGAAAAATCCATTTGGATGCTCGAAACACTCATTACTTCTAAGACTCGTATTAAGCTCTTGTTGAAATTTTTCAGCAATCAGAGTAATAAAGCCTATTTGCGCTCTTTGGCGGATGAATTTGGGGAGAGCACCAATGCCGTACGTGTGGAGCTGAACAGACTTTCAGAGGCGGGTTTATTGGAGTCGGAGAACGCTGGCAATACCATACTTTACAAGGCCAATACCAAACACCCCATTTATGGGGATATCAGAAGCTTGGTATCAAAGTATTTAGGTTTTGATCAGATTATAGAGTCTGTATTAGGTAGATTGGGCGATTTAGAATTAGCAGTAGTAGTAGGCGATTATGCCAAAGGCACCGACAGTGGGGTGATTGATCTGCGGCTCATTGGCCAAATTGATCTTCAATATTTGAGCCAACTCATTCCCAAGGCTGAAGGCCTTATCAAGCGAAAAATTCGATATAGCATACAACCCTCGGATGGAACTGGGTTGGGATATGATTTTGAATCTGAGCCGCACATTGTGCTTTGGACGAAGTGATTTTTTCACCGCAGAGGACGCAGAGAGCGCTGAAAGGATGGTTTAGACAGCCCGGTCGAAGTTGTTCACGAACCGTTGAAGACCATCTAGCAGCTTTACCTCATGGAAATTAATTAGATATCCTAGTTTTAAATCAGTTAGACGTAAATAAGTGAGCAGTTGCGATTGCATTTTTGGATGAATTTCGCTTACAGCTTTCAATTCAATGATTACTGCATCATCAACCAAAAGATCAACTCTTAAGTCATTTGCAATGACTTCCTCTTTGTAAACTACTGGGACTAGTACTTCGGTTTTGACAATATGTTTTCGAGACTTAAGTTCTACCTCCATGGCTTTTTGATAGATACTTTCAAGCAAACCAGGTCCAAGTGTTTTGTGAACTTCAATGGCAGCACCTACCACACTAAAGCCAATTTGATTTAAATCTTTGGAGTTCATGAGCTTTCAATTTTTAGAAAATTTAGTATACCAAAGACCCAAAAGCAAATTCTTACGGTATTTTTGAAAACATTTGCGCAGAATGAGCAATGTCAACGTTTATCTTCTTTGCGACCTCAGCGACCTCTGCGGTGAAAAAACTAACTTTATCCTATAAATGACCTTCGAAAAAAACATACTGCTAACTGGTGGTGCTGGCTTCATCGGCTGCCATGCGGTTAAACATTTTGTCACGGCCTACCCAAGGTATAGAATTGTTGTGTTGGATAAATTGACCTATGCTGGCAATCTTGCCAACCTCAAGGAAGTTGCAGACAAGCCCAATTTCGTTTTCGTTCAAGGCGATATTTGCGACGCTAAACTCATCACCGACTTGTTCGCTAAATACGAGATCAACGGAGTGATGCATTTGGCGGCAGAGAGTCATGTGGACCGCTCCATCGAAAACCCCATGGAATTTGTAATGACCAATGTGGTGGGTACGGTTACCCTTTTGAATGCAGCGGTGAAGGCCTGGGGCGAACATGCCGATAGAAGTAAATACCTCTTTTACCACATCTCCACCGACGAAGTATACGGCAGTTTGGGTGCAGAAGGCCTCTTCCGTGAAGACACGCCTTATGATCCAAGATCTCCTTATTCAGCTTCTAAAGCCTCCAGCGATCATTTTGTACGTGCCTACCATGAGACTTTTGGTTTGCCAGTGGTGATTAGCAATTGCTCGAACAACTATGGCCCAAACCAATATCCCGAAAAGTTGATTCCGGTGGTGATTAAGCAAATCATTCAAAACAAGCCCATTCCAGTTTACGGCAAAGGCGAGAACATTCGCGACTGGCTGTTTGTGGGGGATCATGTAAGCGCCATGGATGCCATTTGGCATAAGGGTGTTTCAGGCGAAACTTATAACGTGGGTGGCAACAATGAGTGGATGAACATTGAGCTGGTGAAAAAGCTTTGTGGCATCCTCGATCAAAAGCTGAATCGCCCGAGTGGCACGTCAGCGGGACTCATTAGCTATGTAACCGACCGCAAAGGCCACGATTTGCGCTATGCCATTGATGCCAGCAAATTAAAAAACGACTTAAACTGGGAGCCGAAGCAAAAATTCGACGCATACCTCAGTACCACCGTTGATTATTATCTGGCTTTGTTTCAAGGCTAATTGCAAATAAAATAGCCCAAAACCCCTCCCCGTCCTCCGCGCCCTCCGCGGTAAAAAAAACCTAAAGTACATGCGTAAACACCTCCTCCTCCTTTTCCTACTTACCATCACCTCACTAGCTTGGGCGCAAATGCCTACCGACCTGAGCAAAATTAAAGTCTCTGAATTGAGCGATGACCAAATTCGCGACATCGTAAAGCAGGGCGAAGCCCGAGGGCTAAACATTACCGATGGTGAAAATTTGGCCTTAAGCATGGGTTTGCCCGCTGCTGAGGCCTTGGCTTTTAAAACGCGTTTAGCAGGCATGGGAAGCAATCCTATCAAAGAAACCGTTTTAACACCCGTGGCTGCACCTGCACCAGCTAAAAACATTTTAAAACCCGCTGCAGTGGTGCCACGACCAGAGGTACAAACCGAAGTAGTAGCGCTAGATGGCAGCAAACCAGCCCTGTATGGTAGAAGTATTTACCAATCGGGTAATTTACAATTGATGGGACAAGCCACTGATACCAAAGCGCCCGATACCTATGTGTTAGGTCCTGGTGATGAATTGGTGGTATCGGTTTTTGGGGTATCTTATGCCAACGAGGTTGTTAAAATCGATAGTAAAGGGGCAGCAAGGGTGAAGGGCATGGGTACCCTTTACCTCACGGGCTTAACTTTTGAAGCGGCTCGTAAGCTCATTCGTGCTAAATTTGGGCAGTATTACGACTTAAATAACAACCAACTTGAAATTACCTTGCTGTTTAGCCGGGTGATAAAGGTGAATGTGGTGGGTGAAGTGAACAATCCAGGCACCTACGAGTTTTCTGCCTTAAACTCGGTTTTTAATGCCTTGCTAGCCGCTGGTGGCCCTTCTGAGGCGGGTTCTGTGCGGCAAATCGAAGTGCAGCGCGCTGGCAAAGTGGTGTATCGTTTCGATACCTATCATTTTTTAGCAGGTAAGTTGAGCAATAAGCCTTTTAGCTTAGAAGACCAAGATTACATTGTGGTAAAGGCCTTGGGCAGTATTGTAGAACTGGAGGGAGCTGTGCGCCGGCCAGCAACTTATGAGTTATTGCCCTCTGAAGGACTAGAAGCCCTCATTGATTGGGCAGGTGGACTCAGTAGTAACGCCTATCAAGGAAGCATCCAGCGCATCACCTTTGCCAATGGCGCACGTGAAGTAAAAGAGTTTCAGATGACGGCTGGTAAAATGCCGCTGGATAGCCTGCGGGATGGGGATCAAATTTTGGTACGTGGCTTACCCGATGATGTACGCAATGCCTTAGAGATTGATGGGGATGTGAACCAGCCAGGCAGTTATACCTTTGAACCCAACATCACCGTGTATGAGCTCATTCGCAGGGCTGGGGGGCTTAAACCCACTGCCTATATGCAAAAGGCCTTTTTATCGCGAAGAAAAACGGATGCAAGTCGCGAAATGATTGCCTTAGATTTGAATGGGTTGATGGCCGATAGCTTGTCGGGCGCCAATATAAAGCTGCAGCCGTACGATAAATTATTGGTGGCTTCCAAAAGTGATTTAATTGACACCTACGACATACAGGTAATTGGCGCGGTGCGGAAGCCTGGCGCCATTGAATATGCCAGCGGATTAACTCTAGGCGATTTGTTATTACAAGTAGGTGGGTTGAAACCTGAAGCCGATGTAAAACGCATCGAAATCATTCGCATTTCGCTTTTTGATGAACAGAAAAAAGCAGGGTCACGCATTTTTACGGTAAGTGTAGAAGTTGAGAATGGGGAGCTCAAAGGTGCTGATTTAAGCAAAATGCTCATGCCATACGACCGGGTGTATGTACGTACCTTGGCCGATTTTATGAGCCCTGCCAGCGTTACCCTTACGGGTGAATTTAACTTCCCAGGCACCTATGCCTTGTTGAGCAGAGACGAGCGGGTATCAGACCTCATTCAGCGTGCCGGGGGTTTGAAACCGTATGCCTTTGTAGAGGCCGCTAAGTTTTATCGCCAAACGGCTCCCGGAGGACAGGTGCTGCTCGACTTGAGTAAAGTACTCCGATCGTTGAGCTCCCGCTATAACTACCGCCTTCAAGATGGTGATAGTATCAGTGTTCCTGAATTTGTACCCTATGTAAGCATCCAAGGTTTAGGTGTGCAATACCTCAATACTACTGGTTTAGAGGCGGTAAATGCGCCCTTCAAAACAGGATTGCGGGCCGATGGCTTTGTTAAGCGTTATGGTGATGGTTTTAGCGAAAGGGCCAATAAGCGTCGATTATTCGTAGTGGCTGCAGACGACAAGGTGTCTCGCACCCGCTCTTATCTAGGACTCAGGGTATATCCAAAAGTTACACCTGGAGCCACCATTTATGTGATGGAAAAGGAAATTACGAAAAGGGAAAAAGAAAAAGGGGAGCCGGTTAATTGGAACCGGGTGATTGAAAATACCACGGTGAAATTAACGGGACTAGCCACTTTATACCTACTGTTTAGCCAAATCAACCGATGAACGAGCAACTGCAGCCAATCACGCCTTCCGACGAAATCAGTTTAAAAGAACTGATCCAAAAACTACAAGCCACATTAACCTATTTGTGGGGCTATCGGTGGCGGTTAATGCTTATGGGCCTTTTGGGCGGGGCATTGGGCTTTGGCTATGCGCATTTTTTTAAAAAGGTACTCTATACAAGTCATTTAACTTTCATTGTTGAAGAGAAAACGGCTGGGGGTGGTAACTTAATGGGTTTAGCTTCTCAGTTTGGTTTAGATTTAGGTGGGGGCGGCGGCGGCATGTTTTCTTCCGATAACTTGATACTCCTTTTGCGCTCTCAAAAAATACTGGAAAGTGCGTTATTGGAGCCGAAACCAGAATTAGAGAATAATCATTTATTAAATGCTTATTTGCAAAATAATTATAGCGAAGCCTTAGAGAAAGGTAAAATCAAACTCATACCCACTGATAAAGAAAGAAAAGCATTTACCAGAGCCGAGGATAGTACCTTGGCTATAGTAATCAGCCAAATTCAAAAGAGTACGCAAGTTAATAAGCTTGATAAAAAAGCATCTATTATTGATTTGAAGCTAACAGATACCAACGAATTATGGGCCTTTTTAATGAGTCAGCTCATCATCGAAAAGGCTACGGAAATGTATTTAGAGTTAAAAACGGGCAAAACAAGCCGCACGGTGGCTATTTTAGAAAGCCGGGTTGACTCTGTTAAAAAGGAGTTGGATGTTTTCATGGGCTCCGCAGCTCTAGAAGCTGATCAAAACCAAAGTTTGGTTCTGATGCGTGCTCGTGTGCCGGCAGCAAAAAAGCAAATTCAGATTCAAATGCTTACAGCCATGTATGGAGAATTAGTGAAAAATTTAGAATTGACTAAATTTACTTTAGAACGAGAAGAGCCCGTAATTCAAATTATTGATCAACCTAATCTGCCTTTGAATTGGAAAGGTCAAGGTCGTCAAATAACGGCAGTGGTTGTAGGATTTCTATTGTTCATCTTGGCTGCATTATGGTTTTTGATAAAGAAGTGGTGGTATATGCCTATTAGTTAGTTTATCTCAGCCACAAGAACAAGTTCTATCCAAATCAAGAATGCTTATGAAAACGTCCAAAATATTTTTGTTATTAAATAAATAAGGCTGTTTTAATAAATGACTGAAGTTTTAATTATATCAAATGCAAATAATAAAGTATAAGATTGCGATAATAGGATTGGGCTATGTTGGGCTACCTTTAGCAATAGAGTTTGGGAAAAAATATAGGGTAATTGGTTTTGATATTAATGACACTAGAATAAATGAATTGAATCATGTTAAAGATCGCACCAATGAAGCGGATTTGGTTGGTTTGAAGGTAGCCATGGATTTAGCAAGCTCTACCAGTCAGATAGGCTTAAGTTTTTCTTCCAAGATTGAATCTTTAAAAGAATGTAATATTTTCATAGTCACTGTACCGACTCCCATAGATCACTTCAAGGCTCCAGATCTTAGGCCTTTGTTGAAAGCGTCGGAAATGTTAGGTAAGGTTATTAAAAGAGGAGATATTATAATTTATGAATCAACAGTGTATCCCGGCTGTACTGAGGAGGATTGTGTGCCTGTATTGGAAAAAAGCTCTGGTTTGAAGTTTAATTTGGATTTCTTTTGTGGGTATTCTCCAGAGCGTATTAATCCAGGTGATAAGATAAATACACTCACTAAGATTATGAAGGTAACATCTGGTTCTACTCCTGAAATAGCAGAGGAGGTCGATAATTTGTATCGAAGTATAATTTGTGCAGGAACCCATAGAGCTCCTAGTATAAAGGTTGCAGAAGCATCAAAGGCTATCGAAAACGCTCAGAGGGATATTAATATTTCTTTTGTAAACGAGCTAGCCTTGATTTTTGATCGTCTGAATATAGACACAAATGATGTTTTAGAAGCTGCAGGAACCAAATGGAATTTCTTGAAATACAAGCCAGGTCTCGTTGGTGGTCATTGTATTGGTGTTGATCCTTATTATTTAGCCCATAAAGCGGAAGAAGTGGGGTATCATCCAGCGGTGATTTTATCTGGAAGAAGAGTTAATGATAATATGGGAATGTTCATTGCGAATAAAGTTGTCAAATTAATGATTCAAAACGGTTGTAAAATTAAGGGGTCAAATACATTGGTATTAGGAATTACTTTTAAAGAAAACTGCCCTGATGTTCGTAATACAAAAGTTGTTGATATTGTGACGGAATTAATGCAGTATGGATTGAATGTTGATGTATATGATCCTTGGGCAGATGTGCAAGAAGTGAACGAAGAATATAACTTAACCTTATTATCTAGTTTAGGAAATAAGAAATATCAGGCTGTTGTTATTGCTGTGGCCCATGATGAGTTTAAAGCTATTGATTTCTTTGAAATGAAAAAAAACGATACAATTATATTCGACGCTAAAGGCATTATTGATAGAGAATTGGTTGATTCGCGGTTGTAAAATGGAAGGTATGAATCAGAGTTTTTTTGCTCATCCTACTGCAGTAATCGATGAAGGCTGTAATATAGGGCCAGGAACGACAATATGGCATTTTAGCCATATTATGTCACGGTGTGTTGTTGGCGAAAAGTGTAATATAGGACAAAATGTAGTTATATCTCCTGAAGTGGTAATTGGGAAAAATGTAAAGATTCAGAATAATGTCAGTGTTTATAGCGGGGTTACTTGCGACGACGATGTGTTCCTCGGCCCTTCTTGTGTTTTTACCAATGTTACTAACCCACGCTCAGCTGTGATTCGTAAAGCCGAATATGCTAAAACCCATGTAGGCAAAGGCGCCAGCATCGGGGCCAATGCCACCATTGTTTGTGGTCACGACATCGGACCATTCGCCTTCATCGGTGCTGGTGCGGTGGTGACCAAAACCGTTCCCGCATATGCATTGGTAGTAGGAAATCCGGCTCGACAAATTGGATGGATGAGCGAATATGGTCATCGTTTGAACTTTGACGAGAGCGGTCAGTCGAAATGCCCTGAAGGCGGGGATATGTACCAATTATCTAACGGAATAGTAACCAAAATATAATGTCAAATTCCACTGTAAAATTTGCGGTGATTGGCTGCGGACACATCGGAAAACGCCATGCCGAAATGATCAAACGCAATCCCGAAGCCGAATTGGTTGCACTTTGCGACGTACTTCCGGCCGATAAGGTAAATACCGACCAGTTTGGGGTACCCCAATATGCCACCCCGGCCGAAATGTTTGCCGCACATCCTGAAATTGAGGTTGTAAACATCGCAACACCCAATGGCTTTCACTGCGAACACGCACTCGAGGCTTTAGAGGCCCGCAAACACGTGGTGATTGAAAAGCCCTTAGCCTTATCAAAAGCCGATGCCGAAAAGGTAATCTTTAAGGCGTTACAGGTACACCGACAGGTTTTTGCCGTGATGCAAAACCGCTACTCACCACCTTCGGTATGGATCAAAGACATGGTCGAAAGCGGAAAGCTGGGCAAAATTTACATGGTACAACTCAATTGTTATTGGAACCGTGATGATCGTTATTACAAGCCTGGCAGCTGGCACGGCAACAAAGAACTGGATGGAGGCACCCTCTTTACCCAGTTTTCACACTTCATCGACATCCTGTATTGGCTGTTTGGCGACATACACAACATCAAAAGTCGCTTTTACGACTTTAACCATGCCGAACTCACCGATTTTGAAGATTCAGGTATCGTAACCTTCGATTTCCTCAATGGTGGGAGCGGCGTATTGAGTTTTTCTACAGCTGTTTGGGACAAAAACCTTGAAAGCAGCATGACCATAATTGCCGAAAAAGGGGCAGTGAAGATTGGTGGACAGTACATGGACAAAGTAGAATACTGCCATGTGCAGAATTACGAAATGCCCGAATTGGCACCTACCAATCCTGGTAATGACTATGGTGCCTACAAAGGCTCGGCACAAAATCACAATTTTGTGATCGACAATGTGGTTGATGTGATTCACAACCGGGCTACCATCACCACTAACGCCCTCGAAGGCCTTAAGGTGGTAGAAATCATCGAACGCGTTTACAAGTACAGCAACATTGGTTAATTTGGTATCGCCGACCGATAAACTCCTGGCATATGGCAGCTAAGCGCATTGCTGTAATTGGTGGTGGCCTCATTGGTTTAGCCACTGCTTACAAATTGCTACTGAAATATCCCGCACTCCAAGTGCAGCTTTTCGAAAAAGAGGATGGACCCGGTTTTCATCAGTCGGGAAGAAACAGCGGGGTGCTGCATTGCGGGTTGTATTACGAACCTGGCTCGCTGAAGGCACGCTTGGCGGTTGAAGGAATAAGGGAAATGACAGCTTTTTGCCGGGAACACGACATTACCCATGAAATATGTGGCAAGGTGGTTTTGGCTGCCAATCAGCAACAAAATGAAACCTTACGCGGATTAGCCAAACGCGGCGAAGCCAATGGTTTGCAAGGACTAAAAATGCTTAGTAAAGCGGAGTTGCGGCAGCGCGAACCCATGGTGCAAGCCACTGAAGCGCTTTTGGTGCCCGAAGAAGGCATAACCGATTACAAAGGCGTAATGAATAAACTGGTAGCCCTTATCGAAGATAGGGGCGGTAAAGTGCATTTCAACAGTCCTGTTTGGTCGGTGAATCAAACACCGGCAGGAGAAATCACCATTCAAACCGCTACTCAAAGCCACAATTTCGATAGGTTGGTGAGCTGCACGGGCTTGCATTCCGATCGCACTTACAAAGGCTTTACCGGTAAAAAAGAGCCTTTACGAATCGTGCCCTTTCGGGGCGAATACCTGAGCTTCAAGCCCGAGTTTAACGACATGGTAAACCACCTCATTTATCCCGTACCCGACATCAAGTACCCTTTTTTGGGCGTGCATTTTACGCGTATGGTATCGGGCGAACGCGAAGTAGGTCCCAATGCTGTTCTGGCTTTTAAGCGTGAGGGTTACACCAACAGCGACATCAATCTCAAAGACACTTTAGAGAGCCTCACCTATGTGGGCTTTTTAAATTTTCTGCGTAAAAACTTCACTTTTGCCATGGGTGAATTTGTCTCTTCTCTTTCTATGGCATCCTTTATTGCCAAGGCCAAGGTGATGATTCCTGAAGTAGAGGCCAGCATGTTGGTAAAGGGTTCCGCCGGTGTGCGTGCCCAAGCCATGAGCTCATCAGGCAAATTGTTAATGGATTTTAGCGTGGAACGAGAAGGCAACCAAATACATGTGTTGAATGCGCCTTCCCCGGGAGCAACTTCTTCACTGGCAATTGCAAGTTTTATTCTTAGGAACTATTTAATTGATATAGAATAGGCGAGCGAGTCGAACCAATTTGGATTAATACTTTACTCCTCATACGAATTACTATCAGAATTTAAATTTGAAATAAAGTGTTTTCCATTTTAACTTAAATAATTCTAATGTTTTATCCTTTTAATATGAAAATGCTTTAGGAAAAAATAGTTGAATAACGTAAAAAACCTTAAAAAGAAATTGGCAACTGATTAAAGATTTTATTTGGTAATACAAATCCTTAAAAACATACTTTTGATAAATGATACATTTTGAAAGTGATAACTAAAACATTAATAAGCTATATGATTCAGTATTTAGATTGGGATTCATCGTTTTTTGAAAAAAAAATAGGAAAATTAACGGTGGACGAAGATGTTGATGCTTTGGACATAGAAAGTATAAATGAAGGAAATTTCGATATCGTATATATATTTTCGCGAAAACCAATCTGTGTAGAAGCAGCACTCGTGGATGTTAAAATAACTTTTATTAAGGCCGTTGATATATTTGCTGAAAGCATAAATGTTGTTGATTTTAATCCATTAAAACACTCTTATGAACAGCTTGTAAACTTGGCCTTTGTTAGCGGTCATGAATCACGCTTTTTAAAAGATCCAAATTTTGGAATTGATCATTTCAAAAAATTGTATAAAAAATGGGTGGATAATGCGATTAGCGATGAAAATACTATTATTAAGGTTTATGAGGAGAATAAAAGTATTATGGGAT
This sequence comes from Sphingobacteriaceae bacterium, assembly GCA_030682795.1. Taxonomy (GTDB): domain Bacteria; phylum Bacteroidota; class Bacteroidia; order UBA7662; family UBA7662; genus PNNG01. The sequence goes on along the minus strand of JAUXNJ010000019.1, from coordinate 30,080 downwards.
TTGCCATCTGCTCTCTGAAAAGGGATGAAAATAAAATCGGATTAATTGCTGTAGACGCTGGTTTTCAGGGCCGTGGAATAGGTTCGTTGCTGGTTAAATCAATCGAAAATGCCATCGAACCAGGAGAATTGCTTTATGTGGCTACTCAAGAATCTAACACTTTGGCGTGTCGTTTTTACGAAAATTTAGGTTTTGCTCACTATTCAAAAGTTAATATCTATCACTATGCCAAACATTCCCTTTAATAAACCTTTCCTAACGGGAAAAGAAGCCCATTATATGTACGATGCCGTGTATTCTGGCAAATTGTCGGGTAATGGTAAGTACACTAAATTGTGTCAATCTTTTTTTGAACAACGTTATGGCTTCAAGAAGAGCCTTTTAACCACATCTTGTACCGATGCCCTTGAAATGGCAGCTATTCTCATCGACATACAAGCAGGAGACGAAGTAATTCTACCGTCTTACACTTTTGTTAGCACGGCAAATGCATTTGTGTTGCGAGGTGCCAAATTGGTTTTTGCCGATTCGATGGCAGATAATCCTAACATGGATGCAGCTATTATTGAACCCCTGATTACCGAAAAGACCAAAGCTATTGTACCGGTACACTATGCGGGGGTGGCATGCGATATGGATGCCATCATGGCCCTCGCTAACAAACATGGATTGTGGGTGGTTGAAGATGCGGCACAAGCGATCGATAGCTTCTATACCAATGCTAAAGGGGAGAAAAGAGCCTTAGGGAGTATTGGTCATTTAGCAGCCTTTTCATTTCACGAAACTAAAAATATCATTAGTGGTGAAGGTGGAATGTTGGCTATCAATGATGACCGATTTATAGATCGAGCGGAAATAATTTGGGAGAAAGGCACCAATAGGTCGGCGTTTTTCAGAGGTGAAGTGGATAAGTATGGGTGGGTAGATGTTGGCTCGTCTTTTTTGCCTTCTGAAACCATTGCTGCTTTTTTGTGGGCTCAGCTTGAAAACCTCGATTTAATTCAAAATAGACGGAAGGAAATATGGAAAATGTACTTTGATCAAATTCAAGATTGGGCTACAAATCATGAAGTGGCTTTGCCGAAAGTCCCCAATAATTCTACCAACAATGCTCATATGTTTTATATAGTGATGCAGAATCTTAACGATAGAACACGATTTATTGAGTATTTGAAGTCCTTAAATATACATGCTGTCTTTCATTATATCTCACTTCACAAGAGTGATTTTTTTAAAGCTTATGATAAAAGTTTTAGTGCTGTATTACCTAATTGTGACAGATTCTCTGAATGTTTGGTTCGTATACCAATGTATTATGATTTAGAAACTAATGATGTACTTTATATTTCGGACCGCATAAATCAATGGGATATTAAAATGCAATAGTTTGCAAAGTACTTTGGTTCAAAACATTTAGATTGCCGAACGAATTAATGATAATTCAGTCTTTTAGAGGCGATAATTTAGTAAATAGCTCTGCGATTTGTGCACTTTGAGATTATTAAGTTGGAATAGAATAAAAATCTCACAGGAGTATAATTTAAGTGATTATATTTTAAAATATATTTAGGCATGAAAAAAATATTGACAATTGTTGGTGCTAGGCCACAATTTATTAAGGCATCGGTCTTCAGTAAATTAATTAGAACTGAATTATGGAAGGAAAAATTTACAGAGGTGATTGTTCATACGGGACAGCATTATGATGAGGTTATGTCGAATATATTTTTCAACGAGATGGGAATTCCAACTCCTCATTACAGCTTGAGCGTTGGTGGTACATCGAATGGAAAAATGATTGGACGGATGTTGATTGAGTTAGAGGAAATAATGCAAAATGAGTCGCCTGATATTGTTCTTGTATATGGTGATACAAATTCTACTCTAGCAGGTGCATTAGCTGCAGCTAAATTAAACATTAAGGTTGCACACATTGAGGCCGGTTTACGCAGCTTTTGGAAGGTGATGCCAGAAGAGCAAAATAGGATTTTGACCGATCATTTAAGCGAATGGTTGTTTTGTCCGACACAGAATGCCGTTGACAATCTTAAAAACGAAGGGTTAACTAGTGGTTTATTAGTAGGTGATATAATGTACGACGTTTGCTTAGAGTATGGTCGATTAGTAGATCGTTTTTCTGAAAATGAAATAAATGGCCTCCTAGATAATGTTAAAATAGGTGATCAATTCTATTCGGAACCTTTTTTTCTAGTTACTTTCCATAGAGCTGAAAATACTGATGATAAAAATGTTTTGTCTAGTATCCTTAGAGGGTTATCACTGATAAAAAGCAAAGGAATTCTTCCTTTACATCCTAGAACTGAGAAAAGAATAAGAGAGTTTGGTTTAACAATCCCTGATAATTTAAAGGTTATAAGTCCGATTGGATACCTGGAAATGCTATTGCTAATAAAAAAGTCAAGTTTTATCGTTACAGATTCAGGAGGTTTACAAAAGGAGGCGTACTTCCTGTCCAAACCGTGTGTTACTTTACGCAACCAAACGGAATGGGTTGAAACTTTAGAGTTGGGTTGGAATCGATTGGCTGGATCAAATGAGTTTATTATTGAGGAAATGTGTAATACGATTACTACACCAATGTCACACCCTGACTATTACGGTGATGGTAGTTCTGTAGTAAGAATTTTGAGTATTTTAAATCTTTTTTGATGAAGAGCCACTTACTTGTTTTGAACTTTCAGTATAATAATAGAAGCCAATTAGAATAATTATATATCCCTATTATTTTATATTTCGCCAATTAGAGTTATTTATTGTTCCTTGTATGATGTTAAAGAATAGATACAAATAAGTCCATCAACTAACAAATATTGACTTAGTTATTTTGTTGTTAGGCATTATATCCCATTACCACCCTGTTGTTATTTTCAAAAAAGGCTTTTTTACAGCAAAATGTTTTCTATGTTAGATAGAAATAAAATATCTGCGTTTAATAGAAACGTTTTGACATTATCTACAGGATCTATTTTAAGTCAAGCGCTAATTTTAGCGGTAAGCCCATTATTGTCAAGGATTTACAGCCCAGAGGCTTTTGGGTTACTAGCTGTTTTTACAGGACTTTCCAGCTTTTTAGCGTCCCTATCTTCGGGAAAATATGAACAGGCTATCTTATTCCCAAAGAGTAGAGAGGTTGCTCTGAATGTCATTTTGTTTTGTTTAGTATTGTCATTTATTATTTGTTCAGGGGCATCTATTTCATTATATGTGTTCAGTGATTACATTCGGTTAAAGATGAACCTGAATGAGCTGTTCGATAAAGTTTTTCCTTACATTCCTATTATTTCTTTTATTATTGTCTTTTATTCTTGTTTGCAATTATGGTTTCAACGGAATGAGAGATATAAGTTAATTACTATTGCAACGATTTTTCAATCTATCATAGTTGTTGCCTTGAATTTATTTTTTGGTTTTTTTTCTGATGATGCTTTTGGGCTTGTATATGGTTATTCAGGATCAATAGTTTTAACAGCTTTATTTTTATTTGTGTTTTTTTATTTCAAAGAAGACATAAAAAAAGTATATGGTTTTCTAAATTTTACCGCGTCTATTCAAGCTGCTATACAATATAAAAAGTTTCCTTTCACTATTCTTTGGTCGGAACTAATAATCACCTTTTCGCAACAATTAATGCCGTTATTGTTGGCGTATTTTTATTCTTCTTCTATTGTGGGATTTTATGCTTTTACTACTCGCGTTATGAAGACTCCTGCTATAATTTTGTCGAATTCTGTTTGGGGGGTATTTAGAGTGGAAGCGTTGAAATTAAAAAATGAAAATAGGAGTGTTAAGCCTTTATTTATAGGTGTCTTAAGAAAAACGATTTTTTTAGGAGTTATTCCTTTTACAGTTTTATCTCTGGGTGGATCTCAATTGTTTAAATTAATTTTTGGCAATGAATGGGTTGTATCTGGAGTTTATGCACAAATTATGGCCATTTTTATTTTTACTGAATTTGTTGCACATCCTTTAAGTAACATTTTTGTTATTTATAATGGTCAACGGCTATATTTAGCTATTCAAGGTTGCGGTTTGATTTTTTCCGTTATCGGTATCGTCTTGGGGTACCATTTCGGAGGTCACAAATATTCCATACTACTCTACTCAATTTTTGGTACCATATTGAATATGGTGTCAATTTTTCTTGCTTTTAAATTAGTCAAGCGTGCTTGAATTGAGCGTTTATTCAGCTTCCATTGTGTTGCTGTTTTTATATTTGCTTATTTTTAAGTCAACACTAAATTTGACTTCGCTATTTTTGGTGCTATTTCTGTTTATGTATGGGCCAGCATATGTGATTTATCATTGGGCGGATTGTGACAAAGAACATGTGAAGATCTTAAGTATTTTAATGACAATGGCTGTAGTTATGTTTATAACTGGTCAACTTTTGTATGTTTGGCTTTTTGGAAAGAGAAAAAGTAATCGTTTAGATTTCAATTATTGGGTTGAGTCGGAAAGAAAGATAATCTTTATTAATGATTTATTATTGGTTTTTTTATCCATTTTATTTAGTATATTTATTATTGTAGGTCTATTTTTTTTTGGCGGATTAGATTCGTTACTGTACGTTATTAGGAATCCTGTTACACCAGAGGATTTTGGTTTCTACAGGGCCAATACTGGTGTCCAAGGATGGATTTCGGGATTCTATAATTATGCCATTACAGGAACTGGTAGGTTTATTGGTTTTCTCTTTTTGGCGATTGCCTTGTATAAAGGAAATATCCTACGAATTTGGTTTGGTGTTGGATATCTACTTCTTATTTTTGTTGGTTTGTTGGCAAATCTATCGAAAAGTTCGGCGTTGATTTTTGTTTTTCAAATTTTGCTTTTCTATTTTGTTACAAAAGGGCGGAAGCTAAATTTCAGAAAATCCTTCATTGTGGCGCTTTTCTCAGTGTTTGTATTAATTGGAATATATCTTTTAACTACGAATGCGGAGGATTCATTTACCGCAATGACATTGGTTTCTAACAGAATTTTTAATGAGCCGAATAGGGTTCTAGCGCTGTACACCGAGCACTATCCAGCAATTTATCCTCATACCTATGGCATGAACATTCGTTTAGTTCATAATTTACTAAGTGATTCTGAATTTGTTTCATCCGACATGTTGTTAGCAGGTAATATCCAAGGTGCTACGGTGAATTCGATTTTTGTAGGTGATGCTTGGGTTGACTTTAGCTATATTGGAGTAGTATTTCAGGCCTTATTCTTGGGTGTATATTTGAATTTTTTGGATAATTTAGTTTTTAGAAATAACAACTTGATCAGCCAGACAGTTTTTGTGGCATTATTTCTTGCTGTCTTATCATTAATTAGTATTCCCTTATTACCGTCAATGATTACGTTTGGATTGCTTTCAGTGCCGATTGCTTCTTTTGTGCTGAGAATTCGTGTTTTCTATAAAAAATAATTTTTTTCGTTATGAAAATAGTTTTTGTAACTCCTTATTATACAGAAGGTATGGGATATGTAGGTAATTGTTTGCCTGCGAAATTAGCCGAACTCGGGCATGAAGTCCATTTGATATCTAGTAAAGGTAAAACATATTTTACTCAAACATTTTACAAAAATTATGAGGGTATTCATAATGATATGTTTGTAAATGAGTCTACAAAAGTTGTTGACAAAGTTATTATTCATAGAGTCCCACATTTTTTATTTATGAACACGATTTATCTAAGGGGTTTGTTTTCTTTATTGCGGAAAATAAAGCCTGATGTTGTTCATACCTGGGAAATCTCATCACCCTATGTTTTGCAGTTAGCGCTTTACAAGCGAATTTTGGGATATCGATTTTTTACAGCTAATCACTACGTATTATCTGTTTTTAAGTTGCACTCAACTTGGGATAGTTTTTCTTGGGAAAAATTAAAGTGGATCGTGTTGAAGAAATATACAGGGTGGTTCATATCGTTATTTGTCGACAAATGTTTTCCAGCCACAAATGACGCTAGATTTGTTGCTGTGAAATACATGGGTGTGCCTTTGAAAAAGTGTAAAGTTACTCCTTTAGGTGTAGATACTGATTTGTTTAGGCCTGTTGAGAATTACAATGATGAATGTCGTAGAACTGACGTAAGAAAGAAATTGGGATATACCGATATTGATATAGTTTGTATTTACACAGGTAGATTTGCAAGTGATAAAAATCCTTTAGTTTTGGCTAGAGCGATAGCTTATTTGTATGATATGGGTAAAACAAATTTTAAAGGTTTGTTCATAGGAGTTGGTGAACAATTGGAAGATATTAAGTCATGCCATGGATGTCAGATTATACCGTTTGAAGATTATAAGAAGCTTTGGATATATTATCAATCTGCGGACATCGGTGTGTGGCCAACTCAAGAATCTACATCTATGCTTGATGCAGCAGCTTGTGGACTTCCTTTAATCGTAAGTAATAAACTTTATGCTCGTGAAAGAGTGTCCGGCAATGGTTTAGACTACGAGTGTGAGAATTATTTAGATTTAGCTCGAAAATTATTGATGCTCGAAAGTTCGGCGAAGAGAAGAGAATTAGGAACTATTGGGTCGAAGAAAATTAGAATGAATTATAGTTGGGACAATATAGCAAAAGAGCGAATTAGTGATTACATGCTAATCGGTTAGGAATTTTGGATTATGAAGATTTTGCATATAAACAACTTAAGTTCTGGGTCAATTATAAATCAGGTTATTTATCCTTTAGTTAAGGCACTTGAGATGCAAGGGTGCAATAATTATGTTTTTACTCCTGATGTTTTAAAACAAGGGGGTTGGCGTAATTGGGTATTATTTTTTGCTGTTAAACTAAAATTGATAGTTGAGAAAACTTTACGAAAATTAATTACAAATAATGATTATTATTTTTATAATATCTTCGAAAAAGTAACTCTTATTTCATCTGAAATGCTCTTTCGAAAATATGGCAAGATTGATATGATAGTATTGTACTGGACATCAGGAATAATCAATGCCAAGACTATCCATAAGCTATCTGTAAAGACAGGGGCACGTATTTTTATATATCCTATGGACATGGGGCCTCTAGCTGGAGGTTGTCATTATAAATGGGACTGTAATGGCTTTAAGACGAATTGTACAAACTGTCCTGGGTTAAAAAAACCGTTTAAATTTATTGCTGTATCCAATTTAACATATAGGAGTAAATATCTAAGTAGAATTGATGTGGGACTCCTGCTTGGTACCACAGATTTAATGAGGGATTTTACTGAAAGTATGATTTTCAAGGATCATGGTTGTAATTATCTTCCTCTTGGAATTGATGGAAGGAAATATAGGCCATCAAATACCCGTGATTCTTATGAATCGAAGAAGAGTTTATTGATAGGAGCGTCAACACCTTTGGAAAGACGAAAAGGTATGGCAATATTAAAAGAAGCGCTGTTATTATTGCAAAAAGATTGTGATTTATGTGAGACGGTTGAATTAGTTATAATTGGGAACAGGGCTGATGATTTTTTCAGTGATTTGGCCTTTCATAAAAAATATTTAGGATTCATTGGAGAAACCGAATTAATTAGTTCATATCAAGAGTGTTACTGTTTCGTGTCAGCTTCAATTGAGGATGCAGGTCCAATGATGGTTAATCAAGCCCTAATCTGCGGTAAACCAGTTGTGGCTTTTGAAGTGGGTGTAGCTAAAGATTTGGTGGTCGATGGTTCTACGGGTTTTTTGGCGAAGTCTAAAAATGCAGTCTCTTTACGCGATGCATTGAAGAAAATGCTGAATTTGTCAGTTAACGAATACGAAGAAATGTGCTTTAAAGCTAGAAATAATACCATAGAACTTTATGAAGTCGAAAGGGTTGCTTCGAAACTTCTAAATATAATGAAAAATGGGGGAATTAGGGTCAAATAAATTAAATCGATTACCATTGGCGCCTCATAAAATCTATTTGAAATATAAATTAAAACTTATAATATGTGCGGAATTGCAGGTATATTGAAATATGATAATGAAATCGTAAATGAAAGTGAAATACGAATTTTAACCGATTTAATGCACCATAGAGGACCGGATGGAGAAGGTGTATATTGCGATGGTGCTATAGGATTAGGTCATCGACGCTTGGCGATAATTGATTTGAGTGATGATGGGAAACAGCCCATGCTGTATGGAGATCGATATGTTATCACTTATAATGGTGAAATTTATAATTATCTTGAGATACGCAAAGAGCTTGAAGACAAGGGATATGTTTTCAAATCTCAGACAGATACCGAGGTAATACTCGCAGCCTATGATAATTATGGTGAGGACTGCGTTAACCTTTTTAATGGCATGTGGTCTTTTGTTATTTATGACAAAATGAAACAGAGGCTGTTTTGTTGTAGGGATAGATTTGGAGTGAAGCCATTTTACTATTCAATTGTGAATGGAAAATTTATTTTTTCTTCTGAGATTAAACCAATTTTGACTCAACATTTGACTGTCAAGGTTAATAAGCGCATTTTGATGGAGTATCTAGTATTAAATATGTCAGACCATACCAATGATACTTTTTTTGAAGGCGTCAATACTTTAGCAGGTGGTCATAAATTAATTTTTGATTTACAAACAAAAACATTCAACATTCATAAGTACTATACTATTGCAAGAAATGAAAAGCTTAATCAGCTAAGCGAACAGCAAACATTGAAACTTTTTTTATCGGAATTTGAGCGTTCAGTTACATGGCGCTTACGCTCTGATGTAAAAATCGGAGCCTGTTTGAGTGGAGGCTTAGATAGTTCTTTTATTTCTGCTGTGGCATCACGCCTTCACAATATGGAATCTGGCGAAAAGTTCAATGCAATAACGGCCGAGTCCTTAGACCCTGCGGTCAATGAAAAGGAGTTTGCAAGACTTGTTGTTGATAAATTAAATTTGGAATGGCATGTTACCTCACCAACAACATTAGATTTTCTGAACGATGTTAAGAATCTCGTTAGAATACAAGAGGAGCCTTTTGGGACTCCCTCTGTCTATCTGCAATATGCAGTAATGAAAAAGGCTAAACAGAATGGTGTTACAGTGTTATTAGATGGACAAGGGGCGGACGAGATTCTTTTGGGTTATCCGAGATATATTGGCGCATTTTTGAAGTCCCTATCTTTTTGGAGGAGGTTTTTTGTATTAAGGAATATTACAAGGAATTACGGAATTTCATTGAAAAGCATACTTTTAAATTATTTTTACTTCACAAATGTCAATATAAGAAAGTTGCGAGTTTTGAGTCGATTAGGTAGAATTAATAAGGATTATCTGGAGAGTATAGATTTTATTACTGTAAGTGCATTGTCTAAGGCTTATGGTAATTTAAATGAATTGCAAAATATGGAAATTACACAAACCCAAATACCGCAGTTATTAAAGTGGGAAGATAAAAATTCTATGGCTTGCTCTATTGAAACGAGGTTGCCCTTCATGGATTATTCTGTAGTGGAAACTAGTTTATCAATCAACAACAAATATAAATTGAATAATTTATGGTCTAAGTATATCCTGAGGAAGGCTATGGAAGGTATGCTTCCAGCCGAAATTGTTTTTAGAAGAAAAAAAATTGGATTTACGGCACCAACTAAAGAATGGTTACATAATACTATTTTATGGAATGATGTAATGGTTTCACCATTACTAAATTCAATTTTTGAAAATAATATTAGCAAGCCGAAAGATGTAAACTTGATGTGGCGAATGTGCAACATTGCGCTATGGGAAAAGGAATTTAATGTTAAGGGGTAATTCTGTAAAAAGTTGCATTTAAAGGGAAATGTCGCTTATTAGAATTTGTACAAATGATTTTGGCACTACAGATGTAAAGTTATGTATACCAATTTAAATTTACTCTTTGAGTATTAAATGCATATTTGTTTCATAGTATCGCGCTCTTTGTAATTATGCTGCGCGTATAAAACTACGATAAATACTTTATCCACAATCAATTGTACCCTTGGCCTATTGCATTTGAAGAAATCTCGTTACAATAATCTCCTCGAATAATTTTGTTATTATGATAAATAAAGTGTTACTCGTTACCGGTGGTACAGGCTCATTCGGAAACGCAGTTGTGAAAAAATTCCTGCCCACAAAATATTTTTCAGAGATCCGAATTTTTTCTAGAGATGAAAAAAAGCAGGATGATATGAGAAATCAGATCAATAGTCCTAAATTAAAATTTTATATAGGGGATGTTCGTGATAAAACAAGTGTAGATCGTGCCATGAAGGGTGTTGATTATGTTTTCCATGCTGCTGCCTTGAAACAAGTACCCTCCTGTGAGTTCTTTCCGCTTGAAGCTACCAAAACCAATGTGTTAGGTACCCAAAATGTCATTGATTCAGCTGCTGCACATGGGGTAAAAAAGGTGATTTGTTTGAGTACCGATAAGGCGGCCTATCCCATCAATGCTATGGGTATTTCTAAAGCCCTCATGGAGAAAGTGGCTATTGCTGCTGCGCGTGACTTAACAGAAACAACGGTTTGTTTAACACGTTATGGTAACGTAATGGCATCGCGAGGATCGGTGATTCCTTTGTTTGTAAATCAAATCAATCAGGGCTTACCTATTACAATTACCGACCCCAATATGACGCGGTTCCTCATGTCGCTCGACGAAGCAGTAGAGTTGGTATTGTTTGCCTTTGAAAATGGTAGACCAGGCGATTTATTCGTGAACAAAGCACCCGCAGGAACCATTGGCGATTTGGCAGAGGCACTGCAACGCATTTGTAACAAGCGCACCGAAGTCCGCATTATAGGTACACGACATGGTGAAAAGTTGTATGAAACCTTGTGTACACGCGAAGAGATGATGAAAGCTGAGGACATGGGCGATTTTTACCGGATACCAGCCGACAACCGCGACTTGAATTACGCACAATATTTTTCAGAAGGTACGGCGGCCTTGAGCGACGTACAAGATTACCATTCGCACAATACCCAACAGCTGGATGCGGTTGCAATGGAAAAATTATTGAGAGGCCTACCCTTTATTCGTAAAGAGGTATTGGGAGAGGCGGTTGATGCCTTTTTGGTGTGATGGTGTTACCAGAACTACTTTCAGCAGTCAGTCACCATGACCAACGAGGCGTATTGCATGCCTTTTCGGATTTTAATCTGAAAGAGATTGTAAGGATGTATGCCATTGAGCCAGTTGATACGAAGATCATCCGTGCTTGGCAGGGGCATTATAAAGAACGAAAGTGGTTTTTTCCAGCAGCTGGTAGCTTTGAAGTACAAATCATTCCGCTAGTGGATAATGATAAGCCAGATGTACCAGGTCGCACAACGTGGTTGCTGAATGCAAGTCAGCCGGCAGTTTTGGCGATTCCCGGTGGGTATCTCAATGGTTTTAAGGCAGTAGAAGGAAATGCTAGGCTGTGGGTCTTTTCAGATTTCGACCTGGAAGCATCCAAAGCTGACGATATTCGCTTTTCGCTAGAGGAGATTCCGTGGATAGAACACGGATGACGCGGATCGGGCGGATTTTCACTGATTAGAATTTTCTATAATCCGCGCACATCAGGTCAATCGGCGTGTTTAGCGTTCCAATCAATAGAACACGGATGACGCGGATTGGGCGGATTGGGCGGATTTTCACTGATTAAATCCGCGTTAATCAGCTTAATCCGCGTGTTCAGCGTTCCATAAACCTGTAGCATATGAAACAAACACTTCTGCATTCAGAAACAACCGATTTGATATTGAAGGCATATTTCAGTGTCTATAATACACTCGGCTATGGTTTCCTAGAGAAGGTTTATGAAAATGCGCTTTTGATTGAGTTAAAAAGCATGGGACTGAAGGCTCAAAGGCAAGTGCCTATTAAGGTCTTCTATCAAGAGCAGCTGGTTGGTGATTATTATGCCGACATCATCGTTGAAGATCAAGTGATTATTGAATTGAAGGCAGCTGAAGCTCATTGTGAGGAACATGAATACCAGATCATCAACTACCTAAAAGCAACCAATATAGAAGTGGGATTGCTGCTTAACTTCGGCAAAAAGCCGCAGTTTTCAAGAAAAGTTTTTACAAATAAAGAAAGTTTGAAATAGAACACGGATGACACGGATTTGGCTGATACTCACAGATCAAATCCGCGCAAATCCGTTCAATCCGCGTGCTCCGCGTTCGATCTTATGAAAAAAATAGGCATCACAGGCCAACATGGCTTTGTAGGTTATCACCTCTATCAAACAATAAATCTTCTCAAAGAAGAGTTCGAGTTAGTTGAGTTCGACAGGTCGTATTTTGATAATGATCAAGCTCTTGATGCTTTCGTTACGCAATGCGACGTTATCGTCCATCTTGCTGCCCTTAACCGCCATAACGATCCTGAAGTGATTTATGCAACGAATACTGGTTTGGTGCAGCAATTGATAGCATCTCTCGAGCGCACGGAAAGCAAAGCCCATGTCCTCATTTCTTCTTCCACCCAGGAAGAGCGTGATAACCTCTACGGTAAATCAAAAAAAGAAGGACGTCTGGCTTTTGTGGATTGGGCGAACAGGTCAGGTGGTACATTCACTGGACTCATCATTCCCAATGTGTACGGGCCCTTTGGGCACCCCTTTTACAATTCGGTTGTTGCTACTTTTTGCCACCAAATAGCACGGAACGAAACACCAAAAATTGAGATAGATGGTCAACTGAAACTCATTTATGTGGGTGAAGTAGTAGATGCCATTTTGCAAGCCATCCGCACGGGCGACAACACCCACGAAAAGGTACTTGGACACACGGCTGAGGCAAAGGTGTCGGAAATATTGATTTTGCTGCAGCACTACAAGGAAGTGTATCAAGACAGAGGCGAATTCCCAGCCTTACGCAATGACTTTGAACACAAGCTTTTCAATACTTATCGCTGCTATATGGATATTCCAGCCTATTTCCCTAGGAAATTTGTGCAGCATACCGATAACAGAGGGGCTTTTGTAGAAATCGCTCGTCACGGCATTCCAGGACAAACCTCGTTTTCGACAACGGTTCCAGGTATTACGCGTGGCAACCATTTCCATACGCGTAAAATCGAACGATTTGCGGTCATTAAGGGTAAGGCACTTATCCAACTTCGCCGTATTGGCACCTCAGAAGTATACAACTTCTACCTCGATGGGAATGAACCTGCTTATGTAGATATGCCCATTTGGTACACACATAACATCAAAAACATCGGCGAGGAAACGCTTTATACCAACTTCTGGATCAACGAACCCTTCGATCCCTCCGACCCGGATACTTACTTCGAAACAGTATAGAACTCAGAACACGCTGATTTAGCGGATAATCGCTGATAACAACGGCAAAAAATCCGCGTCAATCCGCTCAATCCGTGTTATCAGCGTTCCATCAAAAACATCTCAAAAACGAAATGCAAAAACTAAAAGTCATGACAGTGGTCGGTACCCGACCCGAAATCATTCGCCTTTCTCGCGTAATGGCTGCTCTTGATGCCTCCCCAGCCATTGAGCACATCACAGTCCATACTGGCCAAAACTACGATTACGAGTTAAATGAGGTCTTTTACGAAGATTTGGGCATCCGGAAGCCTGATTTTTTTCTAAATGCTGCTGGAGCTACAGCCACTGCGACTGTAGGGCAAATTCTCATCAACATTGATCCTATATTGGAAGAGGTTCAGCCCGATGCATTTTTGGTCCTAGGTGATACCAATTCTTGCCTTTGCGCTATTCCTGCTAAAAAGAGAAAAATTCCTATTTTCCATATGGAAGCAGGAAATCGCTGTTTTGACCAGCGCGTGCCAGAGGAAACTAATAGGAAGATTGTAGACCACATCTCAGACATTAACATGACCTATTCTGACATCGCCCGCGAATATTTGTTGCGCGAGGGATTGTCGCCCGATCGGGTTATCAAAACGGGTTCTCCCATGTTTGAGGTTTTGCACCATTATCTCCCCCAAATTGAAAAAAGTGATGTGCTGGAGCGTTTGCAATTAGAAAAAGGCAAGTATTTTGTGGTATCAGCTCACCGTGAAGAGAATATCAGCAACGACAAAACCTTCTTTGGCTTGCTCGAATCGCTGAACCAGATCGCCGAAATGTACGGCTATCCCGTGATAGTTAGTACACACCCCCGCACTCGCAAACGCCTCGAACAATTAAATCCGCGCCAATCCGCCCAATCCGCGTCACTTGCGCTGAGCAAAGTCGAAGCGTCAGCGTTCCATCTCCACCCACTAATCCAGTGGCAAAAGCCCCTCGGCTTTTCCGACTACAACGCCCTTCAACTGAATGCTTATGCTGTTCTTTCGGATAGTGGTACCATTAGTGAAGAGTCGTCTATTCTGAATTTCCGCGCTTTGAATATTCGAGAGGCACACGAGCGGCCTGAGGCCATGGAAGAAGCTTCGGTAATGATGGTTGGTCTGGATCCGGTAAGAATTATGCAGGGACTACAGCATTTGCAACGCCAAGACATTACCCCCCGTGAATTGTCACCTGTCACCCGTCACCCATCACTCGTCTCCTTGCGTCTTGTTGCCGACTACAGCATGCCGAATGTGTCTGAAAAAGTTTTAAGGATAATCCTTTCCTACACATCTTATATCAAAGCCAATGTCTGGAAGATTGGCTAGAATTTGGGTTGTAACAGAGCTATATAAGCCCTCAAATACTAGCACGGCTCATATTCTAGCTCAAGTTGTTGAATTTTTAAGCGAGAAATTTGAGGTTTATGTAATTGCGGGAGAGGCCGCGAGTTACAAATATGGCTTGCCTGAATTGGAAATGAAAAGCCATGATAGCAACATAATGTATTTAAAGAGCCCGTTCGTTCGGAATCACATTTTGAGAGTAATATTTGGATTCTACTTTTCTATTATTGTTTCCATAAAGTTAAAAAGACTTTTGCAGCCCGATGATAGAATTTTGGCGGTAACAAATCCGCAGACTTTATTGATGGTGATGCCCTGGTTTTTTTCGTCTAAGTTGACCTTTTTAATTCATGATGTATTTCCTGACAACCTGGTTAAAACCTCCTCAGGGCTTAGTAAATATTTAGGAAAGCTGCTTACGCCATTTTATGGCTTTGCATACAAGCGTCTTTCAAGTGCGATTGTTCTTGGTGACGATATGGAAAAAGTAATAAAAGAGAAGGGTGTTAAGGATGTTCAGATAATACGTAATTGGGCTGATGAAAATATAGAGTTACAACCGTATCCCAAAGGCAAGATAAAAATTTTATATGCGGGAAATGTTGGCCCCATGCAAGCCTTGAAGGATTTTCTAGAGTGGTTTAAACGATTAGATAGCGAATTATTTGAGTTTATTATTAAAGGGGAAGGGTCCGAAAGAGCGCATTTGCAGGAATATGTGAAAGTAAATAAGATGAAAAACGTTTACTTTGAAGGGGCATACATGCGTACAGAGCAATCTGATATTTTAGGTCAGGCACATTTTTGTTTGGTTAGTCTTAATGAGAGCATGTTTGGCTTAGGTGTTCCTTCCAAGTTTTATAATATATTGAAAGCGGGTAGGCCTACGCTGTATTTTGGGCCAATTGGGACAGAAATTCACAATTGCGTAATAAAGGAAAAGGTAGGCTTGGTAGTTCAGAGTGAAGCCAAACCACAAGCTTTTGAAAAAGAAATGTTTAGATTAATTACTGAAACGAGTCCTGAGCATTATCGTGCTTTCTATGATAATAATTTTTCAGAAAAGCAGGCAAAAACGAGGTTCCTAGAATATTTTATAACCAATGATTGATAAGAAATATTTAATTGCGGGTGCAACTGGTTTCTTAGGCAAGTATATAGTTTCTAGTATTCCAGAGGGCTGTTTTGACTCAATAGGCAGGTCTAATAAAAATTCAATATCTTATGATTTTTATCATGAAAAACACCCTTTGATTTTAAAACACTCATATGAGAATTTGATAATCGCAACGGGACGAGCACATGTTCGTAAACATCACGCCGATGAAGAGCAGCTTTCGGATTTAGCGAATTATAGAAGCGTAAAAATTTTGATAGAAGCAATTGACAAGAGTAAGTTGCAGGGGGTTGTTTTTGTGAGTACAGTTGCCGTATATGGATTTAATAGTGGTGTAGAAATTAAAGAGGATACTGCATTAGCAGGTGAAACACCATACGCTAAGTCCAAGATTAAAGCAGAAAGTTTTTTGAGAGAATGGTCCAATGAGGTTGGCATTCCAGTGTTGATTTTGAGAGTTCCCCTAATTGTCGGAAAGAATCCACCAGGCAATTTAGGACAAATGATTTCTGCATTGAAAAAAGGATTTTACTTTTCAGTGGCTGGAGGTAAAGCTCGACGCAGCATGGTATTGGCGGAAGATATTGCTAGGTTAATAATAGACAATTGTGGTAGCAACGGCACTTTTAATCTAGCAGATGGCAAACATCCGTCTTATCGAGAATTGGAGTCAGTTATTTGTAAGCAGCTGAATAGGCCGATTTCCAGGAATATCCCGCTCTTTATTGCAAAATGTTTGGCAAGTATTGGTGATGTTATAAGTTTTTTTCCGCTGAATTCAGATAAATTGGAAAAGCTGATTCATGATTATATTATTGATGACTCTAAAGCAAGGCGCGAATTGAATTGGAATCCACGGTCTGTAGTCAATCACTTTAAAATTGAATGATATTGAATGTTGATTTATTAGTCAGTTTCCCTGATAACATGTTCATTCAAGTCCCATTGGCACTTGTATTGTTGACTGTTATTGAATTGATTTACTTTAAGTTAGCTTATCTCTGGAACATCATCGATAATCCGAATGCTAGGAGTTCGCATAGTTACATCACCATCCGTGGTGGCGGTATCGTTTTCCTTTTGGCCTTTTGGGCATGGAATATCCAACAGGGTTGGCCTTACGTTTGGGCTTCGTTGGGATTGTTGCTTGTGGGTGTAGTAAGCATCTGGGATGATATCCGGTCGCTGCCCAACAGGGTTCGCCTCACAGCACACATCAGTGGCGTCCTGTTGCTCATGTACGATACAGGAATCATGGATGTGCTGCCGATAGGTTGGCTCATTTTGGTGCCTGTGGTAGTTATCGGCACCCTCAATGCTTATAATTTCATGGATGGAATCAACGGCATCACTGGCTTGTATAGCTTAACCATGTTACTCACCATGGCCTGGTTGAATGAGCAAAACCCATTTTTAGACCCTTCCTTTTTTGTATGGACCATTGCGGCTTTGGTGGTCTTTTTGTTCTTTAATTTCCGTAAGCGGGCTAAATGCTTCGCAGGTGATGTGGGCAGCATGGGCATTGGCTTTATTGTGCTTTTCGCCTTATCGATGTTGATTTTACAAACAGGCGAGTTGAAATACATCTTATTTGTTTCTTTGTATGGTATGGATACGGTTTTGACCATCATTCAGCGGCTGTATCGAAAGGAAAATATATTCAAAGCACACCGCCTACACTTTTACCAACTGCTGGTAAACGAGCATGGCTGGCAACACCGTGTGGTGAGTGTGGGTTATGCCTTGGTTCAGCTGTTGATGAACATATTAATCATCCGGGTGCTACCGTCAGATTGGACTTTTTTTACCCAGGGACTGGTCTTATTACTTCCCTTCACCTTGTTGTATGTTGTTTTTAAAATGCGTTTGATGCGCAAATACGCATGAACATGACGACATCAAAGAGTGTTGATGAAGTATTGCTGTATGGCATGGGTGGTCATGCTTTGGTTTTGATGGATGCTTGTCGCGACATGGGCATCGAGATAGCCGGTTATTTCGACGATCAGGCAAAGGCAGTGCAAAGGGACAGACAAAACCTGCCTCCTTTTTTAGGGCCATATAGGCCTGATTGCTTGCCGGAATTACCATTACTAGTTGCCATTGGAAACAACGAAATACGAGGACAAATCAGTCTAGAGCTGGCCCACAAACCCTTTACCCTCATTCATCCATCGGCCTTGGTTTCACCCACCGCAAGGATAAATGAGGGGAGCGTCTTGCTTCAAGGCACCATTGTTCAAGCATACGCTCAAGTTGGCAGACAGGTAATTGTGAACGCGGGGACTGTTGTGGATCACGAAGCAATACTTGAGGATTTTTGCCACGTTCGCTCTTTGGCTTATATAGGTGGAGCGGCACGGGTGGTTAAGTATGCTACGGTAGCTCCTTTGCAGTTGGTGGAGAGAAACACCACTTTTGGCGCATAATGATTATGCCGGAGCAAAGCCCGATCGGACTGGCAGATCGCATAGCTTCGGTATTTGGTTGGGAGAGTGGAAGGATACCAAATACCGAAATAGCCGCCGTTCAAATACGAAGCCGTTGGGTGGCTTTACCACATTTGTCCTATGGCCTATGGCCCCCGCATCAAACACATAGGGAGTTGCCTTGGCAACAGCTTTTGTCGCAGGGAGTCGTTTGGAGGTGGACAGGTAAGGACAAGGCATTTAAAACCGCTTCATGGTTGAACCTAAATCAATACCAGCCAAAAGCCGGGCTCCGAAAAAAGTTGTTACAGATAGACCATGCCGCATTTAAATTGGAACTCGGAACACACGCCTTATTGCAGCCTTTTTGGCTGGTTTACGCCAAGCGCTTGCATGAATTAGGTAGCTTACCCTTGCCAAAGACTTTTTTCAGTGCGTTGTTGGATGGTTTTAAAGAAGGTCATGCCGAAATTTTTGTGCTATACCACAAAGGCAAACCCATAGGGGCTGCATGCAACCTGGCTATTGGTGGTTTTTATGAAAATGCGTGGTTTGCAACCCTTAAAAAATACCATAGCCTGGGAGCGGCCTATTTCATGCATGAAAAGATGATATCTCATGCCAAAACAGCACGTTTCGACATTTATAGCTTTGGGAGAAGTACCACCGGTTCAGGTGTTCATCAATTTAAAAGACAATGGGGGCAGTAGATGTGCCCTTGGCATGGTACCAGAATGGAATTAAAAGAGAGGGCAAGTGGATGTTGGCTAAAATAGCACCTCTTATTCGCCTTTTGCCCTTTGAACTTGTTGCTTTTTTAGGAAAACTGAGTGCCAAATTTATCTACTAGGTGAAAGAGCAGCAATCGACCTCTTTACACATCCTCAGTTTTGACCTAGAAGAATGGTTTTATCTGTATTCTCCGCTTCCTGGCTTCGATGCCGAACCTTTTTGGCATAACGCCAATTTGAGGGCTGAAATTTGGGTTGACCAGATTTTGGAGTTGTTGCATCAAACAGGACAATCGGCTACTTTTTTCACCATGGGCCGTTTTGCGAGGCAGTACCCGCAGTTAATCAAGCGCATAGTAGCTTCTGGAAATGAAGTAGGAGCACACTCTGATTTGCACGAATACGCAGCAACCCAAAGTTTGAAAAGGTTTCAGTCTGATTTGGTGACCAATATGGCAACACTTCAAGACCTTACGGGGCAATCGCCCATCTCCTACCGAACGCCGGCATTTTCGATTGATACCCGACTGGAGCCTTACAGAGATATTTTGGTTTCGCTCAATATTCGCTACGATAGTTCACTAAAATCGGGCACTCTAGGAGAACATGGCAAAGTGCCCAATAGTCCATTTCAATTGCACATTGATAAGCGCATTACGTACTTGCCGGTAAGTACCTGGCCTATATTGAATGGCTGGCCGTATGCTGGAAGTGGTTTTTTCCGCCTGATGCCACCCTTTCTGGTGGATAGACAGCTTGCCAAACCCGGATACCACATGATGTACTTCCATCCAAGGGATTTTGACCCAGCTATGAAAGCACTCCCGAATGAATGGACAAACAAATGGAAGTACGGTCAGGGTACCGGTTCTTCTTTTTCAAGATTGCGGCACCTGATGCAAGAACATAAATGCCAGAGTATTGCTGATGCTGCACGCACCGGAATGCTTGCATCTCATCTACAGCATGGTTAAGCAGCTGAAAAACTACGTAAAAGCGGCTTATCGTGGTCCATACCGCTTTGTCTACGACATCGGTTTGTTCATGATCATTACTTATGGATTCCACGTTTTTTGGTGGGAGTTCGCAGACCAAATCAAAAGCGTTCCTCCCATCATTGAATCAGCAAATCGATTGGCTGTAGAGGTATTTAAAGCCTCCTATTGGATAAATGAATGGGTATTTGGACTGAATATGACCACAGAACCCTTGAACGTCATGCGCTTTGAAAACGGAAAAGCACTGGAGGTCGCCGAGAGCTGCTCCGGTTTAAAGCAGTTTTTCCAGATTGCTATACTTTTTCTTCTTTTCCCTGGCAGCTGGAAACATAAATTATGGTTCATACCGCTGGGATTTTTAGCTATTCATGTAACCAACATTGTACGAGTGGTTATTCTTGGCTTGTGGATGGCCAAAGAAATTCCTCATTGGGATTTTGCTCATGACTGGATCATGAGGCCCATGTATTACGTTGTCATTTTTGGACTTTGGTACTTTTGGAATGAGCAGTTTAACACAGCAATAACAAAACAAGAACTGTTTCGATGATTCATTTGGAGTTGATTCAAAAGAAAACAGACACAGCTGAAATCAGAGATTTCGGAACGTTTGTTCATTCAAAATCTAATGATGCAATCTTTTAATTCGAATCGTAAGCGTTTTATAGCAGTTATTTTTCATTTTGTTTTCTACCTAGCTGTCACCCATCCAAAGCATGCCAATACGAATTTATTCAAATAAACTCTTTTTAACTGTTCTGGTCTTGTTCAATTTACTTGCGTGGCCTGAAGTCTTTGCCCAAACCACTCCCCCCATCCAACTCCCCCTCGAGCATGGCCTCAACCGCCAACAAGAACTAAAAGAGCTAGAGGCGGGTTTGAATACGCATCGTTCAGTACGCCCTCGACTACAATTGCCTGACACTGCACAAGCTGAGGGCGCAGGTAAAAACTGGTTCCTGCGCAAGGCATTTCATGAGCATTTAATTGAACTAAAACAACCCGATTGGGGTGTGCAAATTGACCTACTGGCAGATTTAGCCTTGGGTAGAGATTTGGCAATTGGCGGCAATACCTGGCTCAACACAAGGGGTTTTCAGGTACAGGGGTATTTAGGGAGTAAACTTTCCTTTACCACTTCCTTTTATGAAAATCAAGGCTTGTTTCCTGCCTACATAGATAGTTTTATTCGAGGTTATGGGGTTGTGCCGGGCCAAGGTAGGCCGAGACCCTTTGGCACAGCAGGAGCATGGGATTATGCAAGCGCTAATGGTTTTTTTACGTATCAGCCCTCTGAGTTT
Organism: Sphingobacteriaceae bacterium; assembly: GCA_030682795.1. Lineage (GTDB taxonomy): Bacteria > Bacteroidota > Bacteroidia > UBA7662 > UBA7662 > PNNG01. Next base: position 8,878 of record JAUXNJ010000019.1, on the reverse strand, counting down.
TTGAACTTTCAGTTTGGTCAAGGACAGCAGTTTGTGGGCGAAGGCTATCGCTCTGTACTGATGGCGGATGTGGCCTTTCCGAATCCATTTTTACGCATGCAGGCTAAGTTTGGCCCCTTCCAATATACCTACTGGCTGCAGCAAATGGTGGATATTTACAGCAAGGTACCTAGTCCTGATATCAGTGGTGGGGACTTGTTTCGCAAGAAGTATGCAGCCATGAGTTACCTCGACTGGAAAGTTACAGATAGGTTGAGTTTAGGTGCCTTTCAATCGATTGTTTGGTTGGGGGATGACAGTTTAGGCAATAGCAAAACCATTCCTTGGCAATACCTCAACCCGGTAATTTTGTACTGGCCCATTCAATATTCAACCGGCAGCGAAGGCAACTTTTTATTAGCTGCCACGGCCGCTTATAAAACTACGAAGTACAGCCAGGCCTATATGCAGTTTTTGATTGATGAACTCCATACACGTAAATTTTTAGCACAAAATGGCGCAGTGGTAAACAAATACAGCTTTCAATTGGGCTGGAAGGACTACAAGGCTTTTGGAGTTAAGAACCTCTTTTTCCTTTCGGAATTTAATATGGTGCGCCCATACACCTACAGCCATTGGTCTACCCTTACCAATTATGGCCATTCAGGCCAGCCCATTGCGCATCCGGCAGGAGCTAACTTTAAAGAGCTATTGGGCATGGCCGAGTACAATTGGAACAAAGCTTGGTTTGCATCGGCCAAAGCCATTATAATGCGCGTGGGGCTCGACAGTGCAGGCTTGAACTATGGTCAAGACATCCGTCAGAACTATTACAATGTACCAGGTGGTATTGGTCAATTAGGTGTTCCTATTGGCTGGGGCCGCCCGGCCAACAGTCTGCACCTTGAAGCCGCCTTTGGCAGGGTGCTTAACCCCAAAACCAATTTGCGGGTTGAAGTTCGCTACATTTATCGCCACGAAGACATGGACATAAGCACCCGCAATACGCATTGGTTTATGCTTGGCTTGCGCAGTCAGCTGCGGAATTTGTATTACGACTACTAGATCGTTCGCCTGCGGCTCACTTTACAGACCGCAAACCTTTGGTTTGCTAACAGACCGGTCGTTACACTCCCTAACAGACCGGTCGCGATGCTCCCTGAGAGACAGAATAGGCCCTAGCGCAGGGGCAATCTGGTGCTGATATAGCTGCTCTGGAAGTTCTATTGATTTTTTTAGGCTAAATCGAAATAACTAATCACAAATCTGCTGGTTTTTTACCCCAGAGGTCGCAGAAAACGCAGAGAGCGTTTAGGAAGCGCCTTCGAACACCGCCAGTCGAATTTCAAATTCCGAATTTCAAATCCCCTCTGCGCCTTCGCGCCCTCTGCGGTACCCTCAATAAACTCAGGGAACCTGTTACACGCGCTCAAACCTACCCCAGAGCATCCATCCCCTCGAATCTCAAATTTCGAATCCCCCACCTATTGTAATTCCGGTTACTGTAATGTATATTGCAGTTGAAAATGAAATTTTATAACAGAACGTCAGAACTAGCCATGCTGGCTAAAATTGAACAGTTAGCAACGCTAGCTGCACAGATGACTTTTGTAGTAGGTCGCCGTAGAATTGGTAAAACAAGTTTGATTTCTAAAGCCTATGCTCATAGCAAATCATTGTATTTTTTCGTGAGTAAAAAAAGCGAAACCCTGCTTTGTGCTGAATTTACAGAGGAAATCAAAAGAAAACTAGAAGTGCCAATATTTGGTGAAATCAAATCATTTAAAGAAATATTTGCTTTGCTGATGGAGCTTTCCAAGTCACAGCATTTTACTTTGATTATCGATGAATTTCAGGAATTCAATACAGTGAATGCGGCTGTGTTCTCAGACATGCAACATCTTTGGGATGCACATAAGGATAGTAGTAAAATAAATCTAGTGCTTTGTGGATCGGTGTATTCGTTGATGACGCGCATATTTGAGGGCAGTAAAGAACCTTTATTTGGAAGAGCAACGCACCGTTTGCATGTGAAAGCTTTTGACGTGGCTACCTTAGCGCAAATAATGGAGGAAAATGCTCCCGGTTATGCCAAAGAAGACTTATTGGCTTTTTACTTATTTACCGGGGGCGTTGCTAAGTACGTAGAGCTATTGTTGCTAAACAAGGCACTTCATTTAGATGCGATTTTAGAATATGTTTTCACCGAAAATTCACTTTTTATCGAAGAAGGCAAACATTTGTTGATAGAAGAATTTGGAAAGGAATACGGAATTTATTTTTCTATTCTTTCGCTTATCGCCTCAGGTAAAACGTCTCGACCTGCCATTGAATCCATTCTTGAAACAACTGTAGGGGGCCACCTCGATCGTCTGGAGAATGACTATGGATTGATTAAAAAGATCCGACCTATTTTGGCTAAGCCAAATAGTCGAATGGTTAAATATACGGTTGAGGACAATTTTTTAAACTTTTGGTTTCGATTTATATTCAAGCATCGCAGCGCGATTGAAATCGGTAACTTAGCCTATATCAAAGAGCTGGTGGTGCGCGATTATCCAACTTTTTGTGGGAGGTTTTTAGAAAAATACTTCATTGAAAAGTTAAAGGCAGAAAAAAGCTATAACCTCATCGGTACGTATTGGGAGCGTGATAATCAAAACGAAATTGATATTGTAGCAATAAATGAGTTGAGTAAGCGCATATTGATTGCTGAAGTAAAGCGGAATCCCAATCAAATCAGTCTTCCCAAACTAAAGGAAAAAGCTAAAAAGTTGCTCCTTGATTTTAATGGTTACGAGATTGATTATCAGGGCTTATCGTTACGAGATATGTAAGGCAATGCCGCGCTCGCTTTACAGATGGGATATCCGATGGATTTTTACCGTGGAGTTCGCAAAAAACGCAAAGAGCGTTTAAAAAGCGCCTTCGAACACCGTCTGTCAAATTTCGAATAGCGAATTTCAAATCGCAAATCCCCTCTGCGCCTTCGCGCCCTCTGCGGTACCCTCAATGAACTCAGGGAAGCTGTTACACGCGCTCAAACCTATCCCAGAGCATCCATCCCCCCACGCTTGCATCCCGAATCCCATGAAATAATTGTTAAGCTTAAAAAATACCCTCAACATGGTATTATTATTCCAAAATTTTAGTCGATTTTTGTAAACAAATGGATCAAATCTATAAACCTCAGGCATTTGCTTAATAGATAGCGTCCTTAAGTTATTGTAACTAAACCTATGATCACACGTTTCCTTCGTTTGTATGCCAACCGCTTCGTATCGCGCTGGTTGGTGTTGCTCATCGACTTGGCCATGGTGATGTTTGCCTTTCAAATTGCTGTGGTGCTGCGTTATAATTTTGAGCTCGCGCAGGTTGATTTGCAAATGATGTTCAGCCAGTCGTTCATGGCCTTGGGGTTTTATACCATCTCCTTCTTACTATTCAGATCTTTTAGCGGCGTAGTGCGCCATACCAGCGTAGAAGATGCGTTTAAATTGGTGAAGGCAGCGGGACTAGCCACTTCGGTACTTGTTATCATCAACCTGGTTTCCTACAAGTACTTCCCGCAAGGAAGTCATGTGCTTTTGGTACCTATTGCGGTGCTCCTGATACATTTTGTTTTCAGCACTTTTTTACTCATCAGCAGTCGTTTCATTTTCAAAGCCATTTATCAAACCCTGTTTGACAAGGGTCGGGTGAAGCTCAATATTTTGATTTATGGCGCGGGTTCTTCGGGGATGTTGGTTAAAAACACCTTCTCGCAGGACAAAAACATGCAATACAATGTCATCGGTTTTATCGACGACAATCCTACCAAACAGGCCAAGGTAATTCAAGGCGCACGGGTGTACGGTCCAGCAGTTCTCTCCAACGACTTTATTGAAAAGAAGGAAGTGGACGAGGTTATTTTGGCCATTCACAACATCTCCAATGCACGAAAGCGCGAAATCATAGACCTTTGTTTGTTGCACAACATCAAGGTAAAGTCGGTGCCCGCCATCGAAAAATGGATCAACGGAGAGCTCACCTCTCATCAGATTAAGGCGGTGAAAATCGAAGATTTGTTGCAGCGCGATGAGATTCAGCTCGACAAAGACAATGTGCGTAACGAGGTATTTGAAAAGGTGGTGATGGTGACTGGTGCGGCTGGCTCTATAGGCTCGGAGATTGCCCGGCAATTGTTGCATTATCGTCCTGCGCAACTCATTTTGGTTGACCAGGGTGAAACAGCCATGTACGAGCTCGAGCAAGAGTTGCGCAAGGTGCATGCTTCGCTGTTGAGTTCGGTGCGTTTAGTAATTGCCGACATTCGCAATGAACGTCGCATGCGGCATATTTTCAAAAAGTTTCGTCCCAATTATGTGTTTCATGCGGCGGCTTACAAGCATGTGCCTTTGATGGAGGAAAATGCTTACGAAGCAGCCATGGTGAATATTTTTGGTACACAAAACATTGCAGATTTATCGATGGAGTTTGGTGTGCACAAATTTGTGATGGTGAGTACCGACAAAGCCGTAAACCCCACCAATGTGATGGGAGCCACCAAGCGTATTGCCGAAATTTACACCCAGAGCTTGAACAACGCCATGTCGAATACCACGCGTTTTGTGACCACACGTTTTGGCAATGTGTTGGGGTCGAATGGTTCGGTGATTCCGCTCTTCAAAAAGCAAATCGAGGCGGGTGGTCCTATTACGGTTACCCATCCCGACATTACCCGTTATTTTATGACCATCCCCGAGGCTTGTCAATTGGTATTAGAAGCAGGGGTGATGGGCAATGGCGGTGAAATTTTCATCTTCGATATGGGCGAGTCGGTGCGCATTCTCGACGTGGCGAAAAAGATGGTGAAATTATCGGGTTTGCAATTAGGTAAAGACATTCAGATCAGCTTCACAGGTTTACGTCCGGGTGAAAAACTCTACGAAGAGCTCTTGGCCACCACGGAGAATACCCAGCCTACGCACCATGAAAAAATCATGATTGCCAAGGTGCGGTCGTATGACTACGATCAGGTTTCGCAGCAGTTGGTGAATATGAAGCAAGTGCTGAATTTGGGAGATGAGAACCGCATTGTGGCCAAAATCAAAGAATTGGTACCTGAATTTGTGAGTAACAATTCGCGTTTCGAGGAGCTCGACAAGGTGCGGTTTAATCCGAATACTGAAGAAGGCACCAAAGAAAGTCATAGCTAAGCGCTATTCTCTAGTTTGGCGTTCTCTGCGCCCTTTGCGGTAAAATAATGGGTTGTCCTCGAACCGGATTCGCTATTCGCCATTCCAATTCATACTTCGTTGGCCAGCATCCCACATTACCGCCAAAATCATAAATCGCCAATCGAAATCGCAAATCCCAAATCCCTTTTGCTATTTTTGCAAACCAAACAATCACCTTGCAACAATACGCCCTTCAGCTTGAAATGTTCCTGAGTTTTGTGATGGCGTTTCTCATCACCTATTACAGCGTTCCCAGCATCATTACACTGGCCAAGCTTAAAAAGTTGTATGACGAGCCCAATCACCGCAAAGAGCATGTGACCCGTATCCCTACACTTGGTGGACTAGCCTTGTTTGTGGGGTTCTTTTTTTCCTTTGTATTTTGGTCGGCAGGTCTGAAAATCACTGGCTTTAACGCCATCGTAGCCGCGCTGCTCATATTATTTGTGGTGGGTATCAAAGACGACCTGTTTCCCATGCCTGCCTGGAAAAAGCTGGCGGCACAAATTCTCGCCACCCTCATCGTGGTTATTCGGGGAGATATTCGCATTACCAATCTGTACGGATTGCTTGAAATCCACGACCTGCCGTATTGGGTAACGGTTGTAATTAGCACCATTGCCATTCTCACCATCATGAATGGCTTTAATTTGATAGATGGCATCAATGGTTTGGCCGCGGGCATTGGCGTTATTGTGTTGGGTACCTATGCTTACTGGTTTTACCAGATGAACGATGTGGTGTTTGTGTTTCTTTGTCTCACCCTCATTGGTTCGCTGTTCGCGTTTCTGCGTTATAACTTTTCCACCGCCAGTATTTTTATGGGCGATTCGGGCTCCTTGGTGTTGGGTTATATGATTAGCATCATTACCATTCGGTTTATTCAAGAAAGCCGCGTCCATGAACCCAATATTTTCTTTTCGATTGCCGCGGCGGTGTATGCGTTTAACCTACTCATTATCCCGCTTTTCGACACCCTCCGGGTATTTACAGTGCGCTTGCTCAAAGGCCGTTCACCTTTTGCAGCCGATCGCAACCACATCCACCATACTTTGATAGACATTGGCTTGAATCACAAACAAGCCTCCCTGGTGCTTTATGCTGCCAACATCGGCTTTATTGTTTTGGCTGCTTTGTTAGATCAAATGTTGCCACGAGAGTTTTTGTTATTGTCGCTAGCTGTAGCCTTGCTGTTAAGTCAAATTCCTTTTTTTATCAAGATGTGGCTGAAGGCAAATAATCGCTATAAGAAGAACATCACTGCGCCAGGGGCGGTTTAGGCGGTCCCTGGGGTTCGATGGCCGGTCCCTGAGTTCATCGAAGGGTGGTCCCTGAGCGCGAAGCAAGCGAAGGGTTAACACAGAGTTTTTGCTTTTGGCCGTGCCATGATTGAGGTGAACTGAAAACTTCTGGTTCGCTTATATACATTTTGGTGCAGGTTGAGGCGGAGTACATAGCTTTAACCTTTCCTCTTTAGAGGATTGGCTCGGAGGGCCCTTGGGGATTTTTGATTAGCGATTTCGATTGGCGATTTCTGATTTGAAGAACAATCTCCATTCCGCGAAAAATAATAATGCCATGCAGATGCACCGACGCCAAGGACTTACACAGACGGCTGTTTCACAGCCGCGGGCATCATAAACAAGGTGCTAAAGAATTCCCACCGGTCCCTGAGCCCCGTCGAAGGCCGGTCCCGAGCGCGCAGCAGCCGAAGGGCGGTCTGATGTCTGAAAAGCGAAGCGGTCTGTAAGTCCCGTCGAAGGGCCACAGTCATCGAAAACCCCAGTTACCCTTGTCAGCAATGGAATCCACCGCGCTTCGACTGCTGCTGTCGCAGCGCTCAGCGACCGGTGGTGGGCGGTTATCACGCAACACGAAAAAATGTAAAATAATAAACATTAATTCGACAAAATGACGAATTAATTCTTTATATTTGACATGTGAACTGGCTATTTGACATACAAAAGCATGCAGACAGTCCTTTGTCTACGCAAATGCTGTTGTCGATGTTAGCCGCCTACAGCAGTCCGTACGACAAAATAAACAAGCTTGTTGCGCAGGGGTATCTCGTTCAATTAAGAAAAGGACTCTATTTGGCATCTGAGCAACTTCATGCGCAATTGCCCGAACCTTTCCTAATTGCCAATCAGCTGTATGGTCCCAGTTATGTTTCATTGGACGCCGCTTTATTTCATTGGGGACTGATACCTGAAAGGGCAGTTGAAATTACCAGCGTTACACCAAAACCAACAAAATGCTTCGATACGCCACTTGGGTTGTTCAGCTTCACCCACCTTCCCATGCCCTATTACAGTTATGGCATACAAATGGTGGATCTAAAGCCCCGGCAGTCGGTGCTCCTGGCCAGTCCCGAAAAGAGCCTCTGCGACAAAATTACGACCACTTCTGGGGTACAGCTTCGCAGTAAAAAAGCGGTACAAGCGTATTTATTTGAGGATTTGCGCATGGAATTAGGTGATGTAAAGCAATTTGACCGGCACGAAATGATGGCTTGGTTACCTGGTTGTCCAAAACAAAACAGTGTGCATAACCTCCTTCAATTCCTCGCCTCTTTATGATAAAGCAATGGTTGGCCAGTTATGAGCCCAAAACAGCACAAGCTACCGAAGCTGCCTTGCGCGAAATAATGCAGGAAGTGGCCCTGGCAGCTTTGTATCGGGCAAACTTTTTTAAGGAGGCCGCTTTTTATGGTGGTACGGCGCTGCGTATTTTTCATGGCCTAGACCGCTTCTCGGAAGACTTGGATTTCTCTTTGCTTGAAAAAAATGATGCCTTTGAAATCAGTAAATACTTTGAGGCGATTTTAGCTGAGTTTGATGCGCTTGGCATGCGGGTAAGTATCCGGCAAAAGGAAAAGTCAACAGTTACCCAGGTCGATTCCGCTTTTGTGAAGGCCGATACCTTATGGAGCGAACTGATTTTTGAAACTACCCATTTGCCCTTGCACCTGAGCCATAAGCCCATAGTAAAGATTAAATTGGAAATAGACACGCAACCACCACTGGGATTTTTTACCGAGCAACGATTGCTCACAAAGCCCTTTTCCTTTTATGTGAATTGCCTCAGTCTCCCCGATTTATTTGCCGGCAAAATGCATGCACTCCTTTTTAGGAAATGGGGAAGTCGTGTTAAAGGACGCGATTGGTACGATTTAGAGTGGTATTTACGTCGTGGTACCGCCTTGAACCTGGCACATTTGCAAAGGCGTGCTTTTGAAAGTGGTGATAGACCAAATGCTGAATTAAGCAAAGCCGAATTGTATGAATTGCTGCTCCAAAAAATCGATCGAGTAAATTTTGAGCAAGCCAAAGCCGATATAGTTCGTTTTATTTCGATGCCCGAAAGACTCAACATTTGGTCGCCGGTATATTTTAAAGATATACTAAGTACTTTGAAAATTATCGAGCCATGAGTGACGCGCCACAATCTACCGGTGCCTGAGCGTTCATGCAGCGCAGTAGAATGAAATCCTACCGGTCCCTGGGGTTCGACGGCCGGTCCCTGAGTTCATCGAAGGGCGGTCCCTGAGTTCATCGAAGGGTTAACACAGAGTTATTACTTTTGGCCATTCTATGATGCGGGTAAATCCTAAACTTCTCGTTCTCTTGAGGCGCCTAACGGTGCAGGTTGGATCGGAGTACGGAGATTTAACCTTTCCT